>NZ_JBFBGU010000001.1:931806-1150937 GCF_040684855.1 Actinoplanes sp. NPDC089786 | reverse complement strand
TGCGGCCCGAGGGTGACCACTTACGCAGGTGGAGCGGAGCGACCCTCGGCGGGAGCAGCGGTCTGCACCACCCACCCCGCTACGACCGGCCCTTGATCTGGATCTGGCCCTTGATCTGGATCTTGATCTACTCGTCGCCGAGGACGAGACCGGTGGCGGCGCTGATGCCTTCGAGGTAGCCGCGGGCGCGCTCGGCCTTCGGGTAGCGGTTGACCAGGTCCCAGAAGCGGGCCGAGTGGCTGGGGACGACCAGGTGGGACAGCTCGTGCAGGAGCACGTAGTCGAGCACCCAGTCGGGCATCTCCTGGATGCGGTGGGAGATGCGGATGGTGCCGTCGTCGGGGGTGCAGCTGCCCCAGCGGCCGTTCTGGTTGGTGACCCAGCGGACGCTGGCCGGGTCGACGCGACGGGCGTGGTCGGGCAGGTAGCGGACGGTCAGACGCCGGGCGCGGGCGGTCAGCTCGTCGTCGCTACGCTGTACGCGCTCCTCGCGGGCGGCCAGCCGGGCGAGCATCCGCTCGACCCACTCCGTCTCCTCGGCGCGGGAGAAGCGGTCGGGGATGAGCACCACGACGCGCTCGCCGTCGCGGTAGGCGGACACGGTCCGGCGCCTGCGCTGACTTCGGCGCACCTCGACGACAGGCTTGCGTGTCCGGGCCATCACCGGCTCGCGGGGCCCAGATTCGGGTTCACGTAAAGACGCTAATCCGTGAGACCCATGTCACCGCAAGGGTACGGCGAACGACACGCGCCGGAAAAACGAGCTTCGTACCCGAGTGACCGAAAAGATTTTTCCAGAACGCAACAGGGTAGGCCGTACCCCACCACAAATCGGATCACCGGACATGGTCATCGTCCCGTTTGGGAGCTTCTGAGCGTATTCCCCGGCGTGTCCCGGCATATCTGCCTAAAAAGGGCGTGATCGCGACGCACACTCTCGCTGTCGGCAACTCAGCCGACGTTGCGCTGACATGGAAACGGCCTGACCTGGGTATCGTCCGCCGCGGAAAGGCGGCCGCATCCCGTGGTCGCGGAGCGGTCCAGCGCCGAACACAGGTCGCGGCGACACGCCGCGAGCCGGGCACCGGGCCGGCCGGGCCGGCATACATGACGAGGAGGAACCGTGGCCGACAACACGTACAACGGCTACTGCGTGAAGTGCAAGGAGAAGCGCGACTTCCAGGGCACCGTGGAGGTCTCGAAGACGGGCATGAACATGGCCAAGGGCAAGTGCCCGGTCTGCGGCACGACCGTCAACCGCATCCTGGGCAAGGCCAAGGCCTGATCCAGGTAACCGACTGGCGAGGGGCGGCTTCGGCCGCCCCTCACTCGTTGGAGGCGTAACTTGTGGTCACGCGCACACGTTGAGTAAGTAGCCACATCCCTGTGGATAACTTGCTCACAGCTGTGGACAACCGTGCGTAGGGTGGCCATCGCCCTGTGGATAACTCCTCTGACCGCAACGGCTCAGTGACACCCTGTCACTCATGCCCCCGCAGCGTCCGGTTCTGATCCCCGGTGTCCCTCGCCTCCGCCGCGGCCCCCACGGCCTGCAGCTCGGCACGTCCCGGCCGGTGGTGATCGAGCTACCCGGCGTCGATCCGGCGGCCGTGCTCGACCTCGTCGACGGCACCCGCACCGATCGCCTCGTCGTCCACCACGCGTGCCGCCTCGGGCTCGCGCCGGCCACCACGCGAGCGCTGCTGCAGACGCTGGCCGACAACGGGCTGCTGGTCCCGGTGCTGCCACGAGACGTCGTGAGCTTCGCGGGTGAGGCGGCGGCGCTGGCCCATCACGGCGTTCCCGCTCCCGCGTCGGTGCTGCGGCGGCGGGCGCGAGCCGTGGTGCGGGTCACCGGCGAGGGCCGCCTCGGCGCCGGGGTGGCGGTGGCGCTGGCCTCGGCCGGGATCGGCCACGTGGAGACCGACCTGCCCGGCGAGGTGACGGCCGCGGAGCTGCCCGGCGGCCCGCTGAGCGCGGCCGATCTCGGCCGGTCGCGGGATGAGGCGGTCGCTTCGGCCCTGCTTCGTGCGTCCCCAGAGATCAACACCACCCGGGTACGCAACAGAGCGATCGATCTCCAGCTCCAGCTCCGCTACCGCGAGCCGGTGGGCCTGCTCGCGGCGTCGCTGTCCCGGCGCCGGCGCCCCCACCTGCAGCTGGGGCTCCGCGAGGGGGTGGCGGTGATCGGGCCCTTCGTCCCCGCGCAGGGCGGCCCGTGCCTGCGCTGCGTCGACCTGCACCGCCACGACCGCGACCCCGAGTGGGCCGACCCCACGGTGACCTCCGAGCCGGCCACGGTGGCCGTGATCCTGGCCGCGACGGCCTACGCGGCGGCCGAGGCCCTGACCTTCCTGGACGGCGGCACGCCGGAGTCCCTGGGCGCGGCGGTCGAGATCAGCCGGCCGGGCCACCACCGCCGGCGCTCCTGGTCGCCCCATCCGGCGTGCCAGTGTTCTCAGGAGAGGCAACTCCTGCGATGACCATCGCCGCGTGCAAGAGGGTGAGGGCTTCGCCGCGGGCGCCTGCGAAGGGTGGGTCGGGGGTGGCCGTCGCCGGGGTCAGCGGGACCGGGCGCGGGGTCTGGGCGACCGCGGCGCGGAGCGGGTCGATCAGGGCCGGGCCCCAGGCGCCGCCGATCAGGATCTGGGCCGGGTCGGTCAGCGCCACCACCGCGGCGACGACGCCGGTGACGGCCTCGGCCAGGGCGGCTCGGGCCGGCGTCGGGCCGGCGCAGGCGGCCAGGAGCCGGGGCACGTCGATCGCGGCGGTTCCCGGCCGGCGGAGGCCCAGGTCGGCGAAGACCTCGGTGAAGCACACCGCCCGGCCGCCGGGCCCGGTCGTGATCACATGGGCGATCTCGCCGGCCAGACCGCCGCGACCCCGTCTGATCTCGCCGTCGTTGACGATCGCGCAGCCCAGGCCCTCGCCCAGGAAGAGGTAGGCGAAGTCGGCGCCGGCCCGGCCACGCTCGGCCCGGGCGGCCCAGTTGACGTCGTTGTCGACGATCACCGGACCGTCGACGAAGGGCGCCAGCACCGCGACCGGGTCGAGCGCGCCGACCAGGAACGGCGAATCCGGCAGCTCGACCAGCCGCCCGGTCGCCCGGTCGACCGGGTCGGCGGCGCTGACCACGGCCAGCCGGGGGCGCCGAGGGGCCGGCAGCGGCACCGGGGTTGCCCCGGCGACCGAGATCACGCCCGAAGCCGTGACCACCTCGGTAACCGCGGCCTGGAGCGTCGACGACACCTGGGACGGGTGGGGGATCTCGCGGACGGCGCGGGCGATCGTGTCGCCGTACGGATCAAGGCACTCGGCCGTCACGCCGGCCGACGCGATGCTGATGGCCAGGGCCGTTCCGGCGGACGGGGACAGGGCGTAGTAGGAGCCGACGCGACCTTTGCCGCGGCCGCCCGCGGTGCGCTCGCCGGTGTCGATCACCAGGCCACGCTCGGTCAGCCGGCGCACGCTCTCGCCCGCCGTCGGCTTGGAGATGCCGATCGAGGTGGCCAGCTCGGCCCTGGTCACCCGGCGGGTCTGGGTGAGGGCCCGCAGGACGCTCTCGTCGGTCTGAGCCCGCACCGGATCCATGCCGGAGATTCTAGACAGGACCCTTGCCTAGAAAGTGCGCCACCCCGTATGCTCCTTTCAAGTAAAGAGCCTTGACCAGAAGGAGTTGACCGCCGTGGCCGCGCCGACCATGACCCTGCCCGCCCTGCCTCATTGGGAAGAGACACCGGCCGACCTGAAGGCCGCCATCCGTGAGATCAAGACGGCACTGCGGGCGCGCATCGCCGC
The DNA here is from genome assembly GCF_040684855.1 of Actinoplanes sp. NPDC089786. NCBI lineage: Bacteria > Bacillati > Actinomycetota > Actinomycetes > Micromonosporales > Micromonosporaceae > Actinoplanes > Actinoplanes sp. NPDC089786. The sequence goes on along the minus strand of NZ_JBFBGU010000001.1, from coordinate 1,147,139 downwards.
GTCCGGCCGCACGGTCGACGAGATCTTCGCGGTGGTCGAGGAGCGCGTCCGGGCCGAGGTCGACGACATCCGGGCGGCGCGGGAGCGCGGCGAAACGGTCTGGCCGGTGATCGACTACGCCGACATCGCCTCCGGCGCGGTGACGGCAGACCAGGTGGCGCTGCTGCGGCGGCGTGGCTGCCTGGTGGTGCGCGGGCACTTCGCGCGCGAGCAGGCGCTGGGCTGGGACAGCGACATCGTCGACTACGTCGAGAGCAACCGGTTCTTCGAGAACTACCGCGGCCCCGGCGACGACTTCTTCGGCAGCGTCGGGTCGAAACCCGAGATCTACCCGATCTACTGGTCGCCGGCCCAGATGCAGGCGCGGCAGAGCGACCGGATGGCGACCGTCCAGGCGTTCCTGAACTCGCAGTGGAAGCACGAGTCCGAGGGTGTGCGGTGGTTCGACCCCGAGCGCGACTCGCTCTACCCCGACCGCATCCGCCGGCGCCCCGAGGGGGCTGATTCCCAGGGCCTGGGTACTCACCTCGACCCGGGAACGCTCGACCTGTGGATGACCGAGGCCTATCAGAAGACGTTCCGTCACCTGTTCGACGGCAGCGTCGAGCAGTACGACCCGTGGGACGCCGCCCACCGGACCGCCGGCCCGCAGTACCCGGGCTCGACCATGTGCTCGGCGTTCCGCACCTTCCAGGGGTGGACCGCCCTGTCCGACATGGACCATGACCAGGGCGTCCTGCACACGGTGCCGATCCCGGGCGCGATGGCCTACCTGATGCTGCGCCCGCTGCTGAGCGACGTCCCCGACGACGACATGTGCGGCGTGACCGTCAACCAGGTCTTCCCGGCGAACGACAAGTGGCACCCGCTCCTGATGGAAGCCCTGTCCGGCATCCCCGACGTCCGCGCCGGCGACTCCGTCTGGTGGCACTGCGACATGATCCACAGCGTCGCTCCGGTCGAGACCCAGCGCGGCTGGGGCAACGTCATGTACATCCCCGCGGCGCCGTGGTGCCCGCGCAACGAGACCTACGCCGCCAACGTCCGCGCGGCCTTCGCCTCGGGTGAGAGCCCGAGCGACTTCCCGGCCGAACACTACGAGCAGACCTGGGCCAACCGCTTCCAGGAGGCCGACCTCAACCCGACCGGGCGGCGTGGCCTCGGCCTGGCCTGATCGGTTGCCCCGAACGGCACTGGGTGAAACGGACTTTTGGGTTAGGAGACGGCATATAGAGCGCACCGGGCGGACGATGCCCTGCTGGTCGGTAACAATGATCGGATGAGCGATATACCTCGGCGGGCGGCTGCCCGTACTGCCAGGCTGGCCGCTCTGCCGCTCGGGTTTGCCGGGCGGACTGCTCTGGGGCTGGGCAAGCGGGCAGTGGGTGCTGCGGCCGATGTCATCTCGGCCGACATTCAGCAGCGGACGGCCGAGCAGCTGTTCAGCGTGTTGGGGCAGCTCAAGGGCGGGGCGATGAAGTTCGGGCAGGCGCTGTCCGTGCTCGAGGCCGCGATGCCCGACGAGATGGCGGGGCCTTATCGGCAGGCACTGACAAAGCTTCAGGAGGCGGCGCCGCCGATGCCGGTGGCGAACGTGCACAAGGCGCTCGCCGAGCAGCTCGGGGCCGACTGGCGAGAGAGGTTCACCGAGTTCGACGACTCGCCCGCGGCCGCCGCGAGCATCGGGCAGGTGCACCGGGCGGTCTGGAAGTTGCCGCCCAGCCGGAAGGGCGCCAAGCCGAAGACGGTGCCGGTAGCGGTCAAGATCCAATACCCGGGGGCGGCCGAGGCGCTGGTCTCCGACCTCAAGCAGTTGTCCCGGCTGGCCGGGATGTTCAAGATCATCCAGCCTGGCATGGACATCAAGCCACTCGTCAACGAGCTGCGTGCGCGGATCGTCGAAGAGCTCGACTACGCGATGGAGGCGGAATCGCAGGCCACCTTCGCCGAGGCGTTCGCGGGCGACGATGACATCTATGTACCGCGGGTTCTGGCCCATGCCGAGCGGGTGCTCGTCACCGAGTGGGTCGATGGCACGCCGTTGGCGAAAGTGATCAGCGACGGCACCGAGGAGGAACGGGACGAAGCGGGCCGGTTGATGGCCACGCTCCACTTCTCGGCGCCGGGCCGCTGCGGGCTGCTGCACGCTGATCCACACCCGGGCAACTTCCGGATCCTGCCGGACGGGCGGCTCGGCGTGATCGACTTCGGGGCGGTGGCGCGGCTGCCCGGCGGCCATCCGGAACCCATCGGGCGGCTGGTCCGGCTGGCCCTGGCCGGTGACGCGCAGGGCGTCGCGGACGGGCTGCGCGACGAGGGTTTCATCAAACCGGACGACGACATCGACGCCGAGGCGGTGCTGACCTTCCTCCGGCCGATGATCGAGCCGGTCGCGGTCGACGAGTTCCGTTTCACCCGCGCCTGGATGCGCGGCGAGGCGCAACGCCTGTCCAACCCGCGGTCGCCGGCCTTTCAGCTGAGCCGCAAACTCAACCTGCCGCCGTCCTACCTCCTGATCCACCGGGTCACGATCGGCTCGATCGGCGTCCTGTCCCAACTCGAGGCCAAGGCCCCCTACCGGGCCATCCTGCAGAAGTGGCTCCCCGGCTTCGCCCCGGTCGCCTGAACGCCGCGGAAATCCGCCCGCCGAAGAACGAGCCACTGACGCGATGAGTCCTCGGCGCGGTCAGGATTCGGGGTGGAGCAGCCCAACCGGCTGCGAACCCAGCTAGGCGCCCGCCCCGGTTCAGCCGCCGCCGGCGTCATGGGTGTCGGCCAGGCGCCACGCGAAGCCGGGCGGACGCTGTAGAGCCGAGGCACGCGAAGGCCCGGCGGCACGCCAAGGCCCGGCGGCACTCGAAGGGCGGGCATGGGGAAAGGCCCCGTCCGTGCCGACGGGGCCTTTCCTGTGGGTGAAGCTTGAGCTGTCGATCAGAACGGACGACCACCCAGCTCCCGAGCGGCGCGGTGACGCGCTTCCATGGCTACTCGGCGAGCGGAGCGGTGCGCCTCAGGGTTGGCCTGAGGCCGACGCATTCGGGCTCGGGACAGCGCTTCTTGGATGAGTCTCATCTTCGCGGATCCATTCGAAGTCATCTCAGTCGTCTTTCGGGTCGGGGTGTGGATGGTGGTCGTGGTCATGTCGTCATGCCGCCAGTCGGACGGCGTCGCGCTCGAGGCCGTTGGCCGCGAGACGCTCCTCGGTCTGTGCCTTGAGCTCGGCGTCGCGAGCGACGTCCGCCTTACGCGGACGACCACGGGGCCGCTTGCGCGGAACCACGGCGCCACGCTCAAAGATCTCGCCGCCCCAGACACCCCAGGGCTCCGCACGCTCGACCGCACCAGCCAGGCACTCGACGCGCAGCGGGCAGTCCCCGCAGAGCGACTTGGCCAGCTCAAGCTGGGCGGGCGAGTCGGAGAACCAAAGGTCCGGGTCGAACTTCCGACAGGGCAGGTTTGCCTCGATCTCGACGCTCACGTCGAGCGGGGCCAGCGCCAGACTCATAAAGCCCGGTCACCTCTCTCTTCGATCGATCTTCTGGATCGCCGTACAGGTGTTGCATCCCGGTTGTAGGGCCGGGAAATAAGTAAGGCCGCGGATCCCGGTAATCGGGTTCCGCGGCCTCGAGGTGAGCCGGCTAGGTCTGTGGATCAGACCGGCCTTCCTCGAGGCGGGACACCGCTGGCACCATCCGTCTTCACGACAGAGGACCCATTGCTGCCCACGAACCCATTGCGACCCTTGAGGGTCACCTTGTTGCTGATGCCTTCGTCGCGCCGCATGGCCTGACCCAGCTCGGCCTGGATCTGGACCTGGTGCACCTGCGAAAGCGGAGCCCGGAATGCCGAAGCAGACACGGGCGACCAAGCGCAAGCAGGAGCCAGCAACACGGACGGTCGTCCAGTCGTGTAGATCTCCATCAGTGCCACCTCCTCCAATGTGTTGCGCTCGATCTGACTTCTGGAACCCCATGGAGCAGGTGCGCTCCTCGAGGTGTGCACTGAGGCTATGCCTCGCGTAGCAGCGAGAGCAAACGAATTAACGGACTAGTTTTCAAAGTTTTCCTGGGCAAGATCATCGGGGCTCCGACCAGCCACCAGAGCGAAGACAGCGGCGCCGTACTGGCCGAGCTTGCGGGGGCCGATACCGGCGATCGCGAGCAGTTCCGGTGGGGTCGAGGGCTTGCGTTCGGCCAGGGCCACGATGGTGGCGTCGGTGAACACCACGTACTTGGGAACCTGCAGTTCGGACGCCATTCGGGTGCGCCACTCGGTGAGCCGATCGTATAGATCCTGGTCGATGTCGGACGGGCAGGTCGGGCAGCGGCCGAGCTTGCGGTCGGCGCCGGCGAGCAGGGTCGCGCCGCAGATCCGGCAGGTCGAGACCTTGGATCGGCGGTCAGGTTTCCGACTCACGCTGGACACCCCGGCGCGCTCCGGTCCGCCGCTGCCGCGACGCTCCAGCTGGGGCAGGAAACGGCAGGGGCGACGGGCGCGGCCGCCGCCGGAGCGGGTCTGCCCGTACGAGAGCCAGAGCCATTGCCGCGCCCGCGTGACCCCGACGTAGAGCAGGCGCCTTTCCTCCTCGACCTGCTCGTTGGTCTTCGCGTACGTGGTCGGCAGCGTCCCGTCGGAGAGCCCGACCAGGAACACCGCGTCCCACTCCAGGCCCTTGGCCGAATGCAGCGAGGCGAGCGTCACCCCCTCGACGGTGGGCGCGTGCTGTTGCTCGGCCCGGCGCGCGAGTTCGGCCACGAAATCGGTGAGCGAGGGGTCGCGCTGTATCGCCACGGCCTCACCGACCTGCTGGATGGCCGGCGCCTTGGCGAAGTCTTCGGCCAGCGCCACCAGGGCGGCCAGCGCCTCCCACTGTTCGCGGGCGGCGCCACCGGCGGGCGGCTGGTCGCGGGCCCAGCCCAGCGCGGAGAGCCCCTCGACCACGGCGAGCACCAGGGGCGTCTCGCCGGGGATGGACCGGGTGGCCGACCGGAGCGCGACCATCGCCTGGCGCACCTCGGCCCGCTCGAAGAACCGCTCGGCGCCCCGGACGACGTAGGGCACCTCGGCCTCGGCCAGCGCTTTCTCGTACGTCTCGGACTGCGCGTTGGTGCGGAACAGCACCGCGATCTCGCTGGCCGGGGTGCCGGTGCCGATCAGCTCCTTGCAGCGGCGGGCGACGGCGACCGCCTCCCCCGGCTCGTCCGGGAAGATCTTGAGCTCGGGCTCGGCCCCGGGCGGCCGTTGCCCGACCAGTTCCAGCCGGAGCTTGGCCTCACTCCCCCGGGCCTGCTTGATCACCGCGTTGGCCAGGCCGACCACCTGGGGCGTGGAGCGGTAGTCGCGGACCAGCCGGACCACCACGGCGTCACGCCGTTGCCGGGGGAAGTCGATCAGGTACGCCGAGGTGGCGCCGGTGAACGAGTAGATGGTCTGGCTGGCGTCGCCGACCACGGTCAGGTCGTCGCGGCCGCCCAGCCAGGTGTCGAGCAGGCGCTGCTGGAGGGGGTTCACGTCCTGGTACTCGTCCACCACGAAGTGGCGGTACTGCGCGCGGATCTGCTCGGCGACGTCGGAGTGCTCCTCGATGCCCCAGACCGCGGCGCGCAGCATGTCCTCGAAGTCGATCACGCCCTGGCGGCGCTTGATGTCCTCGTACGCGGAGAAGACGTCGGCGACCTTGGCCGGGTCGTACGGCGGCTCGCGCAGCGCCTTGGCCGCGGCCACCGCGTATTCACCGGGCTCGACCAGCGACGACTTGGCCCACTCGATCTCGGAGGCGAGGTCGCGGGCGCCGGTGCGGTCGGCGCGGACGTTGACCCGGGCCGCCGCCAGCGCGACCAGCCGCGCCTTGCTCTCCAGCAGCTCGGGCATCGCCCGGCCCTCGAGCAGCCGCGGCGCGAAGTAGCGCACCTGCCGCAGCGCGGCCGAATGGAACGTGCGGGCCTGGACCCCGGCGGCGCCCAGGCCGGTGAGCCGGGCCCGCATCTCGGCGGCGGCCCGCGCGGTGAAGGTGACGGCCAGAACGTGTCGGCCGCTGATCTCGCCGGTGGTCGTCCGGTAGGCGATGCGGTGGGTGATCGCCCTGGTCTTGCCCGTGCCCGCGCCGGCCAGGATGCAGACCGGTCCCGCGGGAGCGGTCACCGCCTTACGCTGATCGGGATCGAGCCCGGCGAGCACACGTTCCGCTGTCACAGTCGGGAATCATGGCACCCGGGTACGACGTTCTCCCGGAAGGCACCGTTCCGAGTGAGTTGGCCGAAGGGAAGACCGACCGATGTTGACCATGTACTCCACCACGTGGTGCGGCTACTGCTACCGGTTGAAGACGCAGCTGGACCGTGAGGGCATCGCCTACGACGTGGTCGACATCGAGCAGGACCCGGCCGCGGCCGAGTTCGTGATGGGCGTCAACGGCGGCAACCAGACGGTTCCGACGCTGAAGTTCGACGACGGCTCGGCGCTGACCAACCCCAGCATCGTCGAGGTCAAGAAGCACCTCGAGGCGATCAAGGCGGCTTAGGGAACCTCACAGGCCGGCCAGCAACTCGTCCAGCTCGTCGTCGGTCAGGGCGAGTTCCTCGACCAGGGCGGCGAAGAGCAGCACGTGTGTCCGCACCGTGGACGACCGGTCGATCTCCGCGATCGGCACCTGCTCGCCCAGCGCCGACCGGATCAACATCTCCGCCTCCCGCACCGGCACCAGCTCACCGTGCCGGCGGGTGGCGGCCCGCACCGAGCCGGTGACCGCGGCCAGCGGCGCGTCCGTACGGAACCGAAGCTTGACCGCCGCCCGGAAGGCCGCGGCGAACATCTCGTCGGCGTGCTCGCCGGGCGGTTCGGGCGCGACCGTGTTGGTGGCGGTGGCGCGGAGGAAGGCCAGAGCGGTCATCGGACCGCGCTCCGGCGCCAGGGACGGCCGTCGGCCGGCGGGTCGAAGCGCGCCACCCGGGTCTCGGCCTGAGCCACCAGCGCTTCCAGCAGCTCGGCGTCGTTGATCGCACCGTCCGCGACCGCGCCTTGAGCGAGGTCGCCGACCACCATGATCATCATGCCGACGCGGCGTTCGTCCGGGATGCCGGCGACCAGGTCGGCGTCGCCGAGCACGGAGCGGATGACCGCCTCCAGCTCGCGGGCGGTCACCCCGTCGGTCCGGACGTCCCGCCGTTGGAGCAGTCCCCGGACGTACGGCGTGACGTCCCGCGGGTCGCGGCCGGCGAAGCAGCGCCGGACCGCGACCGCGAACACCTCACGCATCAGCCGGGCCGGTCCGGGACGGGCCTGGACGGGCGCCCGGTCCTCGTCCCGCAGTGAGGTCAGCACCAGCTGACCAGCCGAAGTCGAGATCACATAGCGGACTTTACGGACTTCAGGGGATCAGGACCGGGATACCGCCATCAAGAGGTTCCCCTACTGGTCGAAACCGCCCAGCCAGGTCTCGATCAGATAGAGCGCGATCGAAGCGCTCATCGGCAACCGGACGGGCGCTCCGGTCGTCGGGTCGTGGTATTCGTCGGCACGCATCGCGGCTATCTCCTCGCGGGTGAACCAGCGTGCCTCGGCGATCTCGTCGGGGTCGACGACGATCGGATCGGCGGCGTCGGCCCGGGCGGTGAAGCCCAGCATCAGCGAGCCGGGGTACGGCCAGGCCTGGCTGCCCTCGTACCGGAGATCGCGGACCTTGACCCCGACCTCCTCGAGCACCTCGCGGTGGACGGCGGCCTCGGCCGACTCGCCCGGCTCGACGAACCCGGCGAGCGTCGAGAAGCGCAGGCTGCCGTCCGGCAACTTCCACTGGGCGTTGCGGCCGAGCAGGCAGCGCCCGCCCGGCCCGGCGACACCGTCGTGGATCAGCACGATCATCGCCGGGTCGGTGCGCGGCCACATCTGCTTGCCGTCCGGGTCGGTGCGTGACCAGCCCGCCTCGGTGACCTCGGTCGCCTTGCCCGATCTCGGCGAGAACAGGTGGGAGACGTGCCAGTTGACCAGGGCCGCGGCCGCGCTGAACAGGCCCGCGTCCCGGTCGTCGAGCCGGTGCCCGACGTCGCGCAGGGTCACGCCCTTGGCCTCGGTCATCGCCGGCAGCGGCGCGTCCACGGTGAAGAGCGGGGTGCCGTCCGGGTCGACGCCGAGGAAGTACCGGTCGCCGTCCGGGGCGGTCGCCGGGTCGAGCAGCACCAGGGAGGCCGAGCCGTCCGGGTTGTCCTGGGCCAGCGCCCGCCCGCCGGCCGCGGTGTCCACGACCAGGACCAGCCCGGACTTGGCCGCCGCGGCGAGCCAGTCCGGGTCGCGCCGGTGATGGGCGGCCCGGTCGAGCGTGGTGCGGGCCAGCGGCGGGATCCGCTCGCCGCGGTGGTCGGCGGAGGGCGGCGTCATCAGGCCCCGCGTTCCACCGTGGTCAGGGCGGCGAGCTGGCCCTCGACCCGGTCGGCGTCGCCGAGCACGACCGTGACCGCCCGGGCCGGCGCCAGGTGACGCGAGGCCACCTCGGCGACCTGTTCACGCGTGGCCGCGGCCAGCGCCGCCGAGTGCTGGACCAGGTAGTCGAGACGGAGGCCGAAGCTGGCGTACATGCTGGCCAGGCCGGCCAGGCCCGCCTGGGTCGACATGCCCAGCCGGAGCGTGCCGAGCGCGTACCGCCGGGCCTGCTCGAGCTCGTCCTCGCCGGGCGGGAGGCTGGCGATGCGGCCCAGCTCGTAGACCGTCTCCAGCAGCGACGGCCCGGTCACCTCGGTGGCCACCTCGACCGCGGCCACCAGCGACGACCCGGCCACGAAGTGCTCGATCGAGCTGGCCGGCCCGTACGTGTAGCCCTTGTCCTCCCGGATGTTCTCGACCCAGCGGGACGAGAAGTAGCCGCCGAAGACCAGGTTGGCCAGCAGCAGCGCGGCGTAGTCGGGATCGGTGCGCGGGACGCCGGGCAGCGCGATCCGCAGCGACGACTGCACCGAGCCGGGCCGGTCGACCAGCAGCAGCGGCCCGGTCTCCAGCACCGGGATGGGCGGCACGTTGCCGTCCTTGCCGGGGCCGGTCCAGCTGCCCAGGGCCTTGTCGGCGGCGTCGATCGCCTTCTCCGGGTTGATGTCGCCGACCAGCACCAGCACCGCGCCGTCGGGCCGGACCCGGTCGGCGTGCAGGGCGCGGAGCTGGGCCGGGCGTACGCCGCGGACCTGCTCGGGCTCGGGCGTCTGCACCGCGTACGGGTGGCGGCCGTAGATCCGCTTGAGCAGCGCCGTCCGGGCCAGGTGACCCGGCTGGCTCTGGGCGACCTGGATGTGGTCGACCAGCCGCTCACGCTCGGTGCCCACCTCGTCGGCCGGGTACGCCGGGTCGGTCAGCACCTGGGCCAGGATCTCCAGCGTCCGGTCGAGGCCGGCGGCCAGCGCGTTGCCGGTGATCAGCAGCCGGTCGGGGTCGAGGCCGGCCGAGAGCCCGCCACCGACCGCCTGGAGCTCGGCCGCGATCTCGACACTGGACATGTCGCCGGTGCCGGTGAACAGGGCCTGGGACAGCAGCGTGGCCCGGGGCAGCGGGGCCCGGCCGAACGGCACCCGCAGGCGCAGCTCGACCAGCGGGACCGCGGGCCGCCGGATGGCGATCACGGTCAGCCCGCTGGCCAGGGTGCGCTCGGCCGACCGGGGCAGCTTGATCTTGGCGTCCGCCGCCAGGCCGGGAAGGCTGTGCCTGGTCGAGGAATCGTGCGCGCTCATGCTCCGGCTCCCGGCTTGACCTCGATGGTGGCGCGGCGTTCCGGGCGCAGGGTGGCGGCGGCCGCCACGACCTGCTCCTCGGTCACCTCACCGATCAGTTTCGGCACCTCGTTGATCAGCTCGGGCCGGCCCCGCTGCTGCTCGAGCACGGCCATCGGCTGGGCCCGGCCGAGCACGCCGTCGACCTCGCGCAGGTGGTGGGTCGCGATGCGGGCCTGGGTACGGGCCAGCTCGCCCGGCCGCAGCCCGTCGGCGGCCAGCCGTTCGAGCTCCTCGTCCACGGTCCGCAGCACCTTCTCGGTGTCCCCGCCGGGTGGCAGATGGGCCTGGAGCAGCAGCGCGGTCGGGTTGCGGACGGCGTACTCGTCGCCCATGAAACCGAGGTAGCCGCCGATGCTGGTGACCGCGCGGTCGCGCTGCACCAGCCGGTCGACCAGGCGCGAGGCGTCGCCGTCGGTGAGCACCTCGGCGAGCACCACGTAGGGCAGGTAGCCGGCGAAGTCGCCGATCGGGTCGGGCACCCGCCAGCCGCTGGCCACCGCGGGCAGCGGCGCGAGCCGGTCGGTGTAGTCCTCGCGGCGCTCGGCGGTCAGGTCGGGCTCGTCGAAGTCGGGGCGCTCCGGGGCCGGCCGCGCCGGCACGTCACCGAAGTGCTGCTTGACCAGCTCGGTCGCCTTGGCCAGGTCGAAGTCGCCGGCCACCGACAGCACCGCGTTGCCGCAGGCGTAGTAGCGCTCGAAGAACTCCTCGGCGTCGGCCAGGGTGGCGCTCTCGAGGTCGGCGAACGAGCCGTACCCGTCGTGTTCGTTGGGGAAGGTCGAGAACATCACCGGCGGCAGCTTGAGCCAGGGGAAGCCGCCGTACGGCCGGTTCAGGACGTTGACCCGGATCTCTTCCTTGACCACGTCGACCTGGTTGCGGAGGTTCTCCTCGGTGAGCCGGGGCCCGCGCATGCGGTCGGCCTCGAGGAACAGCGCGCGCTCGAGCCCGCCGGCCGGCAGCACCTCGTAGTAGTCGGTGTAGTCCAGATGGGTGGATCCGTTGAAACTGCCGCCCGCCCCCTGCACATGGCGGGCGTGCTCCAGTTTGTCGATGTTGCCCGACCCCTGGAACATCAGGTGTTCGAAGAGGTGCGCGAATCCGGTGCGCCCCTCGGGTTCGGAGCGGATGCCGACGTCGTAGACCACGGCCACACCGACCACCGGAGCGCTGCGATCGGGTGACAGAACCACCCGCAGACCGTTGTCGAGGGTGAGTCGTTCGACCGGATACTTGGTCGCGGGAATCTTCATTTTGCGCACCACACCATGAATCTAGCCCGGCCGGCGGCGGGCCACGTAAGTGCCTGGAACCGCGGTGATAACTTTCGCTGGGTCCAGGCAACGAAGGGGTTCAATTTCTCGATGGCAGTTCAGCTGCAGTTGACGTGCGATGCCGAGGCCGACGCCGAGTCGCTGTTCCGATGGCTGCGCGAGGAGCCGGGCGCGCGTGCCGACGGCCGGCTGGCCCGCGCCGAGAACGACGACGCCGAGGAGCTCGGCCCGCTGATCGACGTGCTCACGCTGGTGATCGGCTCCGGGTTCTCGGCCGCCCAGCTGGTGCTCGCGATCAAACAATGGCGTGAGTCCCGGCCGCGCCCGCCCGAGCTGGTGGTCACCCACGTTCACCCGGACGGTTCCACCACCCGCATCGAGGCGTCCACCCCGGAGGCGCTGGAGACCGCGCTTCGGGAGCTGGAGCGGGCATAGGTCATGAGCGAGGTCGCCAATCCGGCGCTGTCCCAGGTCGTCCTCATCGGCGTGTCCGGCTATCAGCACCTGCCGCAGCTGCCCGCGGTGCGCAACAACGTGGCCGGCTTCGGCGACCTGTTGCAGGACGTGGACTACTGGGGTGTGCCGCCGGAGAACTGCCACGTGCTGCTCGACCCGGCCAGCCCGGGCGAGGTCAGCCGGGTGGTGCGTGAGGCCGCCGCGGCGACCGAGCGGGACGGCCTGCTGCTGGTCTACTTCTCCGGCCACGGGCTGGTCGACCCGGCCGACGACGACAAGCTGATCCTCGCGCTGTCCGCCTGCGACCCGGACGCACCGCACGAGGAGGGGCTGCCGTACGACTGGATCCGCTGGGCGGTGGCCGGCACCCGGGCCCGGCGCCGGCTGGTCATCCTGGACTGCTGCTACTCCGGGCGGGCCGACGCCGAGCTGGGCACCGGCTTCACCGGCACCGACGCGGTGGCCGACAAGGCCGCCACCGACGGCACCTGCCTGGTGGTCTCGGCGCCGGCCAACCGGCGGGCGCGGGCGCCGCACGGCGAGATCCACACCGCGTTCACCGGCGAGCTGCTGCGGTTCCTGCGTGAGGGCTACCAGCCCGCTCCGCGGGAGGCGACGCCGCCGGCTCTGACCGTGGAGACCATCTGGCGTTCGGTACGCGACTCGATGCTCCGCCGCGGCTTCGAACGCCCCGAGATGCGCGCCCGCGACTACGGCGCCGCCATCGCGCTGGTGCACAATGCTCGCCTGCCCCGGCGTGACCTGGCCGGCACGGTGCTCTACGCGGCGCCCTGGTTCATCGACGACGAGCTGGGGCAGCGGGCCATCCTGGTTCTGCGGCACAACGCGACCGGCGCGCTGGGCGTCTGCCTGACCCGCCCCGACCGGGAGGTCCCGCCCGAGTTCCCGGCCGCCTGGCGCTCGTTGATCAGCACCCCGGCGATGCTCTTCCACGGCGGCCCGGTGGCTCGGGACGGCTACATCGTGCTGACCATGCTGCGCTCGGGCGCGCCGCACCCGCTGCGGTTCACCCCGCTGCGCGAGCGTGACTCCGACGAGCGGCTCGGCACGATGGCGCTGTCCGAGGCGCCGGACGACCTGGCCGACACCGTCGACACCATGCGCGTGTTCGTCGGCTATCTCGGCTGGCGGCCCGGCGAGCTGGAGGACCACCTCGAGCGCGGCGAGCTGATCGTCAGCCGGCGGCCGACCCGGCAGGTGTTCACCGAACGGCCCGGCGAGCTGTGGCACAACCTGCAGGCGGGCCGATGACCGGCGTGGACGGCCCGGACGAGGAGCTGAGCACCGGCGAGGCGCTGCTGCTGGCCCGGTTGTCGGCCAGCCTGACCGGTTCCGAGCAGATCACGCTGATGCTCGGCTCGGGCGTGTCGGCCGGCGTGGTACCGCGGGTGCCCGGGCTGCTGGAGATCGCCGACCAGTACGCGGCCGGCCGCAACGACGAGGGCTCGCTGCAACGGGCGCTGGCCCAGGCCCGGGCGCGGCTGGGCAACGCGCCGTCGATCGACATCTACCGGGCGTACCGCCGGGTCTTCTCGGACTGGGTCTCGGCCGGCGCCTTCGACGTGATCGCGCAGCAGGCCGTGCTCAAGGCGTACGCGCCGGAGGACCCGATGGAGTCGCCGCTGGCCACCCGCGGTCTCGGCCAGCGCGTCGAGCGTGGCGTCGGCGAGGCGCTGGAGAACGAGCGCTACGGCTGGCAGCTGCCGCGCGGCGTGCAGGCGCTCGGACACCTGCTGGCGCAGACCGCGGTGGCCTTCGACAACCGGGTGATCACCACCAACTTCGACCCGCTGATCGAGCTGGCCGTCCGGCACGCCGGTGGTCTGGCGGTCAGCCTGCCGCTGGACCTGGGCGGCGGGTACGGCGCGTCGGCCGGCGCGGACGGCGCGATCCGGGTCTTCCACGTACACGGGTTCTGGCGGCCCACGCTGCACGTCCGCGGTCCGCGGCTGCTGCACGACCCGGCCCGGATCATGGCCGCCACCGACCTGGTCGACGGCACCGCGAGCCTGATCCGCGGCGACACCGTGTGCGTGCTCGGCAGCACCGACTGGGCCGGCACCCTGGCCTCGGCGATCGCGCTGGTCGCCCGGCGCCGCCGGATCCGGGTGCTGTGGGGCCTGTTCGACGCCGACCCCGACCAGGCGCTGCGGGTCGGCGAGCGGTTGAAGGCGCTGACCGGTACGGACGTGGAGTGCTTCCCCGGCATCGACACCGAGCGGCTGTTCCCGGCGCTGGCCGACCGCGCCGGGGTGCTGGTGCCGGCCCGGGTCGCCGGGCGGCGGCACATGATCCGGCACCACAAGTGGGAGCGGCAGCTGGTCACCCAGCCCGACTCGGCGCCGCCCGCCGACGTGCCGGGGCTGCTGCTCCAGCTCGAGCGGCGGTTCGGCTGGGTGAACCAGCAGCAGGGCACCCGGCGGCCGGCCCGGGTGCTGTGGCCGGTCCGGCTGCGCCCGCGCGCCTCGGTGATCCACATGGTGCAGGCCTTCGTGGCCGGGTCGCTGGCCCGGCTCGGCGTCGAGGTGCGGATGGTGCTCGACGACGTGGGCACCCGCACCGCCGAGTCGCCCGATGGCTTCCGGGCCGACCTGCAACGCTGGATCGGCTACAGCGCGCAGGGCGCCGGGGTCCGGTTCGTCAGCCTGGGCGAGTTCGTCGAGCAGAGCCAGCGCCTGCCGCGTACCCCATCACCGGAATCTCTGCTCCGGCCGACCGATCCGTGGGGGGTGGCCCGGCGCCTCTTCTACAGCGACCGGAACCCGTCGCTGTACAGCATGCTGGCCGCGGTGAAGGCGGTGCCACACCTGGCCGACTGGGACGCGCTGGAGGCCAACGCGTGGCCGATCGTGCAGGCGATGCTGCGGACCGACGCGAGCCGGCTGCTGATCCCGCTGACCCTGTGGCCGTACCTGAACAGCATGCTGCTGGAGAGCCAGACCGGCGACGTGCTGACGCTCGGCGGCCGGGACGAGGCGCTGCTCTGGGCGTCGTGGCGGCAGACGTTCGGCTTCGGGCCCGGGCACCTCTTCAACCCGTACATCAAGAACCTGAAGCACGACGCGCACATGTTGAGCTGGTCCAGCCGCGAGGAGCTGCGGGAACACCTCTACCGCACGCGCGAGCTGCACGGCTGGGACTCGGACGGCAGCTACGTGCCGTGGCTGTTCCACAACGCGATGCTGCTGCCGGTCTATCTGACCTCGGCGACCATGCCGCGGGTCGACGACTTCCCGCTGGACTCGTGGGCGGCCTTCGTGGCGGCGATCGAGATGGGCAAACCGGCCCTCGACGTGCTGGCCGACCACGTCAATGATCTATTTCTGGGCGCTCGCCCGGATGGTCGCGGAGAGATAACGTAGACGGCATGACTGCGACCGCGTTACGCCCTTCGCTGTTGCGCCCGTCGCTCCGCGCGAGCGAGGTCTCGGCGAATGTCGAGGTCTGCGACGAGGTGCTCGGTGAAGACCTGACCGCCTACCTGGCCGGGGCCAACTCGGTCGGCGAGTTCCGGGCCTGGGCCGCCGGGCCGGTCCTGAGCAGCGACACCGCCGCGCGCCGGGTGGCCGCCGCGGCCGAGCTGATCAGCCTCTTCCACACCGTCAACCGCACCGCCCAGGCCGCGTTCTGGCTGCGCGAGGTCGGCCCGGCCGGGGTGGTTCCGGCCCGCGCGCTGCGCGAGTCGAGCGGCGACCCGGCGACCGTCAAGGCGCTGCACGAGGCCGCCGAGGCCTTCACCGCCGCCTGAGGTTCGCTACAGCGGGCGCACCGACTTCAGCACGTCGTCGATGACGTAGTCGAACTGCTTGTGCGTGCCCGGGATCGAGATGTAGAGCACGGCCGCGGTCGGCTTGCCGACATCGATCACCGCGACCGCCGACCGCTCGTCCTTGGCCTGGAGCCCGGCCGCCGAGAAGTGCAACCGGAACTCGGCCACGTAGGCCGGCCGGCCGCCCAGCCGGGTCAGCCCGTCGCGCAGCGGATCCATGGTGTTCGGCTGCGGGTAGTACTCGGCCCGTACGTCGGCCGCCACCTGCTTGCCCACGCACTCCAGGTTGAACGTCACCGCGTCGTTGTCCGCGGCCGGGACCGCCGCCGACAGGATCGACGCGTGGTATTGCCCGGCCGAGTACTCCTCGGTCACGAAGTGTTGCCCGACCTTGTACGGCACCTCGAGCGTGCCGGCCTTCCACACCTCGTGCCAGCGCTCCCAGGGCGCGCCGTACGCGTTGTAGGAGATCCCGGCCTCCTCGTCGACCGTGCGCGGCCCGGCCGGCGCCGGCGGGGCGGCGCTGGGGCCGGCCGGGGGCGGGTCGCTGGGCTGCACGGTCGGCGCGGGGCACATCTGGGCCAGCGGCGGGCGTACGTCGGTCGGCGCGTCGGCCTTGCCCCCGCCGAACGGGCTGCTGGAGCCGGAGAACGCCGCGATCAGGAGGATGGTCAGGCCGACGGCCAGGATGGCGCCGGCGACACCGCCGAAGATGAGCATCTGGCGCTTGCGCCGGGCCGGGCCGCTGCCGCCGGGCTTCGGCGGAGCGGGCGGCGGCGGCAGGTCAGGCGGTGGAGGGGGCGCGGTGACCGTGCCCGAAGCCCACGAAGAACCTGACCGTTGCCAGGGACCAAGGGGTGTCGTGCCGTCACTCACGTCGTCCAGTGAACACCACGAAGGTTAATCAGCTCAGCACGAGGTTGTACCAGGGGGCAAAAGCCACCAGCATCACCAGCGTCACGCCCGACAGGGCGAGGCCGAGCACGAAGGTCAACTCACGGCGTGCGGTCTGCATACCCCTATGACGCCGCAGCGAGGCGATTGGTTGCCTCTGACTGCGAACAAATGCAAGCGGCGCCGTGCCCCCACTTGGGGAGACGGCGCCGACCTGGGGTTTTGCTCGTCTGAAGGGTCAGAGCGGGCGGATGTTGGCGGCCTGCGGGCCCTTCTGGCCCTGGGTCACCTCGAACTCGACCCGCTGGTTCTCGTCCAGGCTCCGGTAACCGTTGCTCTGGATCGCGGAGAAGTGGGCGAAGACGTCAGCGCCGCCGTCCTCCGGGGTGATGAACCCGTAGCCCTTGTCCGCGTTGAACCACTTCACAACGCCTGTAACCATGATCGTGTCCTCCACGGTCGATCGCCCTCGCAGCTCCAAGTTAGCGAGGACGAAGGTAATAAGACCCACACCTCGTGAGTCTCGTGCTGTCGTACTGATCGCCCGCACCGGAAGACCGGGTTACGACAAAGAGCACCTGGGGCAGAATCCCCACAGGCGCTCCTAGGTACTTGGGAACCAAACTGACAACGGGGCGAGCGTAACACGGTGAAGGGAGCCGTCCGATGATCGGCGTGCAGATGGCACAGCAGCTCAAAGAGGCCGGCCTGGAGTGGAAACCGGGCCCCGGCGACCGGTTCACCATCCCCGATCGAGACCTCGACGACGAGGTGTTCGTGCTCAGCGACATGACCATCGAGGTGCACCAGGTGCCCGAGGGACGGGTGATCGGATTCAACGGCACCACCGAGTGGGCCTTGGACGACGTGGAGCTCGAAGAAACGGTCTGGCTCCCGCGCGAGGACCAGTTGCGCGATCTGCTCGGCGGGACGTTCCGGAGCCTTCACCGTACGGACGACGGCTATTCGGTCCGGACCACCGAGGTGTTCACCGGGCCCTCCGCCGAGGAGGCCTACGCCGCCGCGCTGCTAGGCCTGCTCGGGGAGGTCTTCGAGTAGCGCCGCCAGCTCGGCCGGCTCCATCAGGTCGGCCGGGCGGACCGTGGCGCCCTCCCGGACGTAGTGGAAGCCGGCCCGCACATGAGTCACCGGCACGCCGGCCAGCGAGGCCCAGGCGATCCGGTACGCGGACAGCTGCACGGCCGAGGCGGCCGCCTCGGCCGGTCCCGGGCGGCGGCCGGTCTTCCAGTCGATCACGTCGAACCGGCCGCCCGGGTCGGCGAACACCGCGTCCATCCGGCCCCGCACGACCACACCGGCGACCGTGGTGGCGAACGGCACCTCGACCTCGACCGGCGTCCGGTTGGCCCACTCGCCGGCCAGGAACGCGTCCTGCAGGGCGGTCAGCTCCTCGTCACCGGCCGCGTCGTCGTCGGCCGCGCCGGGCAGCTCGTCCCAGTCGATCAGCCGGATCGAACCGAACCGCTGCTCCAGCCAGGCGTGGAAGGCGGTGCCGCGGCGGGCGTACGGGGTGGGCCGCTGCGGCAGCGGGCGGCGCAACGAGCGGGCCAGCTGCTCCGGGTCGCGGCGCAGCACCACGAGCTGGGACACCGACAGGTGCGGGGGCACGGCGACAGGCAACGGGCCGTCCTGCCGGGCCCGCTCACTCTGCTCGGCCAGCAGCATGGTGGCCTCGGTGCGCCAACGCTCGATCGCGCTGTCGGCTTTTTCGGGAGTTCCCCCGTCTTTGTCGGGAATTCCCACGATGTCGGCCGCCAGCCCCGCGCGCTCGGCGATCGACGGGTCGGCCTCGGCCAGCTCGGCGAAGGCGGTGGCCGCGTCCGCCTCCGGGTTGGTGATCATCCGGCGGATCAGGTCGGCCGCCGCCTGCATCGCCGGGCGGCGCAGGCCCAGCGGGTCGGCCGGCCACTCCGCCGACGGCACCAGCTCGGCGCTGGGATTGGTCGCGTCCGGCGCCGGCTCCGGCGTCCACACGTCGACCACCCCGGCGCCGGCCAGGCAGCTCTCCCGGATCTCGTCGAGGAACACCGACGGGCCGCGCGGCTTCTTCACGCCGTCGCCCCACCAGTAGGCCGAGCACAGCAGCAGCCGGCGGGGACGGGTCACCGCCACGTACGCCAGCCGTCGTTCCTCCCGCTCGTCGTGCTCGCGCCAATCCGCCGCGAAGGCGCCCAGCGCGGTCGCGGCGCCACGCTGGTCGACCGCCTCGGACAGGTCCAGCCGCGGCAGCCCGTCCGAGTCGCCGCGCAGCGGGAACGGCAGCACGCCGATACCCATCAGGTAATGGTCCGAGCTGCGGACCAGGCCCGGCCACATGCCCTTGCCCAGGCCGGCCACCGCGACCACGTCCCACTCCAGGCCCTTGGCGGCGTGCGCGGTCAGGATCTGCACCGCGCCCTCGACCACGTCGACCTGGCCCGGCTCCAGGCCGCGTTCCTCCTCCTCGGCCGCGGCCAGGAAGGCCAGGAAGCCGGCCAGGGTGCCGCCGTCGGAGTCGCCCGCGTAGCGCGCCGCCACGTCGCCGAGCGTGTCCAGGTGACCGCGGGCCAGCCCGGCGTCGCCCGCCTGCCAGCCGCGGACCGCCACCTCGACGTCCAGGCCGATCGTCCGCTCGATGTCCGCGACCAGGTCGGGCAAGGGCTGGTCGAGGCGCTTGCGCAGTTCGGCCATTTCCCTCGCGTACGCCCGCAGCCGCGCGTAGCCCTCGGCCGAGTAGACCTGCGCCGCCCCCAGATCGGCCATCGCCTCGACCAGGGTGGCGTCGTCCAGCCGATCGCCGACGATCTCGTCCTCCTCCTTCGCGGTGGCCGCCGCCCGGGCCGCGGCCAGCGACCGGGCGCGGCGGTGCAGCGCCACCAGGTCACGCGGTCCGATCCGCCAGCGGGCGCCGGTCAGCAGGCGCAGCAGCGACGCGCCGTCGGCCGGATCGGCCAGGACCCGCAGCGTGCACACGACGTCGCGTACCTCGGGGGTGTCCAGCAGACCGCCCAGGCCGACCACCTCGACCGGCAGGCCCCGCGCCCGCAGCGCCTCCTCCAGCACCGCGATCTGGCTGCGCACCCGCACCAGCACCGCGCTGGTCGGCCGCATCTCCACCGGGATCTCGGCGGCCGGAGCGTCCCGCCGACCGGCGGCGATCCGCCACGCGGTCAGCATCGAGTCGGCGATCCACTCGGCCTCGTCCACGTACGTCGGCAGCAGCGCACACGTCACCGTCCGTCCGCCCACGCCATCGGCGGTCCGCTGCGCCGGAACCAGCTCGGCCACCCGGGCGCCGGCCGCGCGCAACGGCTCGGACAACGCGTTGGCCACGTCCAGGATCTCCGGCCGGTTCCGCCACGACTTGCTCAGCGTCAGCACCCGGGCGTCCCGGCCGTCCGTGCGCGCGAACTCGCCCGGGAACCGGTCGAGGGTGCCCGCCGAGGCGCCCCGCCAGCCGTAGATCGACTGGCACGGGTCGCCCACCGCGGTCACCGGGTGGCCGCCGCCGAACAGCGCGTTCAGCATCACCACCTGGGCGTGGCTGGTGTCCTGGTACTCGTCCAGCAGCACCACCCGGAACCGGCCGCGCTCGATCTCGCCGACCTCCGGATGGTCTCGGGCCACCCGCGCCGCCCGGGCCATCTGATCGCCGAAATCCATCGCCTCCAGGTCGAGTTTGCGCTGGTCGTAGCGCCGGACCAGGGGCAGCAGGGTGAGCCGGTTGAGCTGCCGCTGGAGCATGTCGGTGACGTCCTTGTAGACCCGGCCCGGCAGCGACCGCACCTCACCGGTGAACCGGCCGGTCCACGCGGCCAGCTCGTCCGGGCCGATCAGGTGCTCGGCCATCTCGCCGGCCAGCGCCAGCACATCGTCGGTCACCGTGCCCGGGGCGCGGTTCAGGCCGGTCATCTCACCCGTGTACGAGCGGACCAGCGAATCCACGATCTGCCAGCGGGCCGCCTCGGTCAGCAGCCGGGCCGACGGCTCGAAGCCCGCGCGCAGGCCGTGCTCGGTGACGACCCGGGCGGCGTACGAGTGGTAGGTGGCGACGGTGGCCTCACCGGCCAGGGCGTCGTCGCGGCCCAGGCGGCGCACGAGCTGACCCAGCCGGGTCCGGATGCGGTGCGCCAGCTCGCCGGCCGCCTTCCGGGTGAAGGTCAGGCCGAGGATCTGATCCGGGTGGACGTACCCGTTGGCGACCAGCCAGACCACCCGCGACGCCATCGTCTCGGTCTTGCCCGAGCCCGCGCCGGCGACCACCAGGATCGGCTCCACCGGGGCCGAGATGATCTCGGTTTGCTCCGACGTCGGCGCGTGCAGGCGCAACAGGCGGGCCAGTTCGAGCGGCGTGTAGCGGGGTCCGGCGTCGGCCTGGCGTCGCGGGCGGGGCGGCCCCTCGGTGAACAGGGACGGTTGGGTCAAGGTTCTACTACCTGTCTGCCCCGCCCCGAGATGGGGCAGCTGGTCTGGACCGGACACACCCGGCACCGGTTGTTGGCCACCGCGGAGAAGGTGGACGCGGCCATCGTGTCGGCGGTGCGGCGGACCATCGCGTACGCCCACTCCGGATCGTCCGCCTCGGCCAGCGGCACCTGCATCTGCTCGCGCGCGTCCTTGCTCGGCCCGAGCTGCACCAGCGCGGCGCCGCCACTCTCCCGGCTCTCGTGCACCCCGTCGAACGCCCCCGCGTCCACGGCCGCCTGATAGCCCGCCAGCTGGGCGTGCCCCGCCACGTCGGAGGCGGTGACCGCGGTCGACTTACCGGTCTTCAGGTCGATCACCACGAGCCGCCCGTGCTCGTCCACCTCGAGCCGGTCGACCCGCCCGGTCAGCTGGACCGGACGCTCCGGGTCATCCAGCCGCACGGTGAACTCATGCTCGATGGCCAGCAGCCGCCGCGGATTCTTGGCCAGCCAGCGCAGCAGCTTGTCCACCATGCCCTGGGCCCGTTCCTGCTCCGGCCCCGCCAGCCACCGGGCGGCCAGCTCGATCGCGTCGAACCGCGCCGACACATACTCGACCAGCCGCTCCCGATCGACGTTGGCGTCCTCAGCCAGCATGGCCGCCGCGTGCACCAGGTTGCCGACCCCCTGAGCCGGGCCCGGCGGCGCCGCGCCACCATGCCGTTCCAGCAGCCAGCGCAGGCTGCACCGCAACGCCGACTCCATGGACGACGGTGTGACCTTGACCGGCTCGCCCGGGTCGACCAGCGGCCGGTCGTCGGACAGGCCCTTGAGGCCCCACCACTCGTCCGGATGCGCGCCCGGCACTCCGGCCCGCGCCAGCTTGGCGAGCTGCTCGGCCGCGGCGCGGCGCCGGCTCGGCGCCTGGTCCTTGGCGACCACGACGGTACGCAACTCAGCCACCAATGCCGCCAGCGTCAGCGCCCGTGGCGCCTGGCCCGCCCCGACCTCGACCGCTCTTTGTTCTGAGCCCTCGTCGTGCTCGTCGTGCTCGTCGCCGGAAAGATCCGCCGCGCGCGCACCGCCACCTCCCCCACCCTTCCACTGGGTGGGCGCCAACGTAGCCGTCGACTCCGACGATTTCGTCGGTTGTCCACAGGCCGCGGCGGGTGAGAACCCGGACGCGGTGTCGTCGGTCACGGCGTCGTCGCCGGTGTCGGCCGGTGTCGGGTCGCCGGCTGCGTCGGGTCCTCGGTCGTCGGGGTCTTTTGCGTGGGAGTCTTCTGCCTGGGGGTCTTTTGCGTCGGGGCCCCGGTCGTCGGGATCCGGGGCGTCGGGGCCTCCGTCTTCGGGGGCCGGGGGTTCGGGTGGGCCGGGGTCGTCCGGGTCGATCGGGGGCGGGGTGTCGTCCGGGGGCGGGGCCTCGGGGCGGCCGGCCAGTTCGGTGAGGAAGCGGGACGGTTGTTCCTCGCCGTCGGCGTTGCCGACGCTGGAGGAGGCGACCGCGGTCACGACCAGCTTGCGGCGGGCGCGGGTGGCGGCCACGTAGAAGAGGCGGCGTTCCTCGTCGAGGAGGGCCGAGGTCTGGCCGACCACGGCCTCGGCGCCCGAGGCGGCGCGGCCGGCCAGGTAGTCGACCAGACGTTCGGAGCCGAGCAGACTGCCGCGGAGACGCAGGTCGGGCCAGATGCCCTCCTGGACGCCGGCCAGGACCACGACGTCCCACTCCAGGCCCTTGGCGGCGTGGGCGGTCAGCAGGCGGACCGCGTCGCCACGGTCGGCGCTGGGGGCGATCGAGTCGGCCGGCAGGTCCTGGGCGAGCACGTGGTCGAGGAACACCTCGGCGCGGGCGCCGGGGAGCCGGTCGACGAAACGGGCCGCGGCGTCGAACAGCACCACCATCGCGTCGAGGTCGCGGTCGGCGGCTTCGGCCCGCCACTGCCGGGCCCGGCCGCCGTCCGCCGCCGGGTCGATCGCGGTGATGCGGGTGCTCAGGCCGTACCAGCGGTCGGCCAGGCCGCTGGCCCGCCAGACCGTCCACAGCACCTGCTCGGCCGAGGCGCCCGGTTCGGCGGCGGCTTCCCGCGCCACCTCCAGCAGGCGCGAGACCCGCTGGGCGGGCGCGGCCCAGCGGCGTTCCACCATGTCCAGGCCGGCCGGGTCGCGGACGGCGTCGAGCAGCAGCTCACCGGAGGGTCGGCGGTCCCCCGCGGCCAGCGCCAGCGCGCGCAGCCCCTGGCGGAGCCGCCGCTCGGCCAGCGGATCGGCCCCACCCAGCGGCGAGTGCAACAGGGCGACCGCCGCCTCTTCGTCAAGGAGCGCCGGGTCGAGCGCACAGCGCAGAAGCAGCAGGAACGGCGCCACCGCGGGTTGCAGATGAAGCGGCAGATCCTCGGCGTGGGTGACGGTCGGCACCCCCGAGGCCGTCAACCCCCGCTGCAACGAAGCCAGCTGCAACGAGGTCGATCTCATCAGGACGGCCATCCGCGACCAGGGCACCCCATGGATGAGGTGCGCCTCACGCAGAACATGCGCGATGTACCCGGTCTCGCTGCTGGGCGACCGGAACGTCCGCACTTCCGCCGCCGCACCCGACGTCGCGCCACCCGCCGCGTCGGACGCTCCCTGGGCGATCGACGCGCCACCCTCGCCACCAGCAGTTGCCACGCTCGGGCCGCTCGGACTCGCCGCAGTCTGATCACCAGCGTCACCTGCGTCCGCCCCGGTCTCAGGGCCGGGCGTCGCGGAGGGAGGCGTGGCCGCAGAGGCATCGCTGGGTGCAGAAGAAGAGGTGACGGCCGAGGGAAAGAGATCGTCGGTCGCTGGTGAGGTGCTTTGGCCCGGAATGCGAGCAGGCGCCGTGGCACCGCCTTGCAACGACGAGGCCGCACCGGCTCCAGGCGAGGCCGCGCCGGGTGGGGCGGCTTCGGGTGAGGTGGCGGGGGGTGGGGTGTGGAGGTGGCGGTGGCGTTGGGGGCCGCGCATGTGGGTGGTGACGTTGGTGGTGGCGGTCAGGAGGGGGGTGGTTGCGCGGTAGCTGGTGTGCAGGGTCAGGGTTTCGGCCAGGGCGCCTGACGGCGTACGGAAAAGGTGGGGGAAAGACTGCACCACGGCGGGGTCGGCGCCTCGGAAGCCGTAGATCGACGAGTCGGGGTCGGCGAACGCGACCAGGGGCACGCCGCCGCCGGCGACCAGGGACAGCAGCTCGATCTGGGCGGGGTCGGTGTCGGCCAGCTCGTCGACGTAGACATAGGAGAGGCGGCGGCGTTCGGCCTCGAGCAGGGACGGGTCGTCGGTGAGCAGGCCGGACGCGGCGCGCACCAGCTCGGCGGGGTCGTAGGCGGTCGAGCCCCTGGTGGTGACGTCGCGTAGGGCCAGCACGGCGACGTATTCGCGGATGAAGCGGGCCGCGGCGGGCCAGTCGTCGCGGCCCAGGCGCTCGCCCAGGCGGGCCAGGTCGACGGGGGCGACGCCGCGTTCGGCCGCGCGTTGCATCAGGTCGCGGAGCTGCTGGGCGAAGGCCCGGGTGGGCAGGGCGGGGCGGAGGCCGTCGGGCCAGCCGTACGGGTCGGGTTCCTCGCCGACGACGGCCAGCAGCTCGCGGATGATCAGGTCTTGTTCGGGGCCGGTGAGCAGGCGCGGGGACGGTTCGCCGCGTTCGGCGGCAGAGCGGCGGAGCAGGCCGAAGGCGTACGCGTGAAAGGTTCTGACCAGTGGTTCGTGCACGATGCGTCGCTCGTCGCCGGCGGTGCGCGCCTCGATGCGGTCGCGCAGGGACGCCGCGCCCCGGCGGCCGAAGGTGAGGACCAGGATGCCTTCGGGGTCGACGCCGGAGGCGATCCGCGCGGCGACCGCCTCGACCAGCGTGGTCGTCTTGCCGGTGCCGGGGCCGCCGAGGACGAGCAGCGGGCCGTCGGTGTGGCCGATCACGTATTGCTGGAGCGGGTCGGCGCGCAGCACGGGAACCGCGGCGGGCGGCCGGCGCACCAGACGAAACGCCGGGCGACGGGCCGCCGGGGAAGTCGCCTGGGTACTCACGGCGTCAATGAGACCACGCGGGTACGACAGCCCTGCTCACTGCCCGGGGATCGGCTCGTCGTCGTCGCTGGAGATCGGCATCGGCGCCTGGTGGGTGACGGTCGGGCGCGGGGCGGCGGGCGGCGCCGGCGTGTTGTCGATCGGCTTCTCGACCGGCCGCGGTTTGGGCCGCGCGACCGTCCTGACCGGTCGCGGGGCCGGTGCGTTCTCGGCGGGTGCGACCGGCTGCTCGGCGACCTGGACCGGCACGTCGTCCTGGGTGACCGGCGCGTTCGAGGTCGGCGCCGGAGTGCCGGCGACGACCGGCTCGAGCCCGGGTTCGACCGGTTCGGCGTTGGTCTGTGGCGGCTGGGCGGGCGCGGCCGGCGCCTCGTGCTCGACCGCGTTGTGCGGCGACATGATGGCCGACGTGGCCGGCGCGCCGATCCCGGCGGCGACCAGGACGGCGCCGATGAGGAGTACGCGCTTCTGGGTCACGCCGGGCACCACCGATCCAAGGAGGTAGTTGAATCACAGTGGACCGTAGTGCCGTCGATGGGGGGTGTCCCTCGCCCGTTAGGTCAGGTCGACCGGCCTACCGACCGATGCCCGGCTGCGTACGGTCATCGGCACCCGCACCACGGCCGGCTCCGCCTCGGGGCTGAGCAGCAGCTCCACCGCCTGCCACCCCATCTGGTAATGCGGCAGCGCGATGCTGGTCAACTGTGGCCGGAGCCACGCGGCCAGGTCGGAGTCATCAAAAGAGAGCACCGACACGTCATCCGGAACGGTGAGCCCGGCCTCGCCCAGGGCCTGGTAGGCGCCCAGCGCGATGCGGTCGTTGAGGCAGATCAGCACCCGGGGCCGCAGCCCGCCGGTCAGCGCCGCGTGAACCGCCTCGTAGGCCGGCTCGGGCCACCAGTCGCAGTCGATCGTCCCGGCCAGCCGGGCCTTCGCCTGCCCGAGCCCCTCGCGGAGGCCGGCGACCCGTTCCCGGCCGGCGAAGACCTGCTCGGCGAGGCGGCCGACGAGGTGGATGCCGTCGCGGTGGCCGGCCTCGACGATCACCTGCGCGGCGCTCCAGCCGGCGGCGACCTCGTCGGGGATGACCGTGTGCTGCGCGGGGGTGGCCGCCCGGGTCAGGCAGTTGAGCAGCGCGACCTTGCGGCCACGCAGCAGCTTTGGCAGCCGGACGTAGCGGGTGGACATGCTCGCGTACACGAAGGCGTCGACCTGGCGGTCGAGCAGGTCGGAGATCAGCTTCTCCTCCATCACCGGGTCGCCCTCGGTCTCGCCGATGAAGAGCAGATGGCCGTGGGCGACGGCGGCGGCGAGGCTGCCGTGGATGGCGCGGCCGGCGTACGGGTCGGAGGCGATCGTGTCCGAGACCAGCGCGATCGTCTTGGTGACCTTGGTGCGCAGGCTGCGCGCCATCAGGTTGGGGCGGTAGTCGAGTTCCTGGGCGGCGCGCAGCACGCGTTGCCGGGCGTCCTCGGAGATCCGCATGTCGACGTGCCGTCCAGCCAGCACGAACGAGGCGGTACTCCGGGACACACCGGCTCGCTGGGCAACCTGGATCAGAGTCGGCCGTTGGGGCGGCATGGGACGAAGTGTTCCACGTTCCGGGCGTTTCAATCAGGGGTGATCGAGGGCCGCTTCGATGCTGTCGAAGGCGGCCGGGACGGAGCCGGCGACCGTGACCATGGTCAGGGCCTCGCGACGGATGAAGGCGTCGTCGGTGAGGCCGGCCAGCCACCCGAAGAGGCCGGTGTAGAAACCGTCCGGGTCGATCACGACGATCGGCTTGGTGTGCAGGGCCAGGGTGGCCGTGGTCCAGACCTCGAACAGCTCGTCGAGGGTGCCGAGCCCGCCGGGCAGCGTGAGGAACGCGTCGGACTGCTCGAGCATCAGGTCTTTCCGGGCCGACATGCCCTCGGTGACGATCATCTCGTCCGAGTCCATGTCGGCGACCTCCCAGTCGACCAGGACCTGCGGCATGATCCCCAAGGTGTACGCGCCACCCGCGCGGGCGCCGGCCGCGACCGTGCCCATCATGCCGACCTTGCCGCCGCCGGAGACCAGGGTGTGACCGCGGGCGGCGAGTTCCTTGCCGGTTTCGGTGGCGAGGTCGAGCCAGCGCTGGTCGACGCGGGTCGATGAGGCGCAGAAAACGCAGATCCGGGCCACTCAGTCTTCCTCCAGAACCGCGGAGTTCGAGGAGGAGATCGGGGCCGCGTCGACGATGATCTGCACGGCCTCGTCCACGTCGTCGGTGACCTGGATCAGGTCGAGGTCGGCCGCGCTGATCTTGCCGTCGTCGAGCACCGTGCGCTTCACCCAGTCGAGCAGGCCACCCCAGTAGGCCGAGCCCATCAGGATCACCGGGAACCGGGTCACCTTCTTGGTCTGCACCAGGGTGATGGCCTCGAACAGCTCGTCCAGGGTGCCGAAGCCGCCGGGCAGGACGACGAAGGCCTGCGCGTACTTGACGAACATGGTCTTGCGTACGAAGAAGTAGCGGAAGTCGATCCCGATGTCGACCCAGTCGTTGAGGCCCTGCTCGAACGGCAGTTCGATGCCCAGGCCGACGGACATCCCGCCGGCCTCGGTGGCGCCGCGGTTGGTCGCCTCCATCACGCCGGGGCCGCCGCCGGTGATCACCGCGTAGCCCGCCTCGGCGAGCGCCGCGCCCAGGTCGGCGGCCAGCTCGCACTCGGGGCTGTCGGGTTTGCTGCGGGCCGAGCCGAAGACGCTGACCGCGGGCGGCAGGTCGGCGAGCGTGTCGAACCCCTCGACGAACTCGGACAGGATGCGCAGCGCGCGCCAGGCGTCCTTCGTCTTCCACTCACCGCGGTGATGGGAGTCGAGCAGTTTCTCGTCGGCGGTGCTCGGCGGTATCGATTCGCGCCGCAGAGTGACCGCGCCGCGATGACGCTCCGGTGCCGTTCGGGGTCGCCCGTTGGTGCTGTCAGTCATGGCACCAACGGTAGTGCGAGGGTGCATGACCCGGTGAATAAGTAGACGTGTTTCGGTAAGAGGATTGCGGCGCCGATACCTTTTTGCCAGATTGGGGAAACTAAAACCCACGGCCGGCCGGCAGAGGAGCCACCGTGACGACGCGATACGAACGCATCAAGGAACAGCGCCGCATGCAACGGCGCATCCGGTTGGTGGTGGAGGAACGCCGCATGGCGATGTCAACGCCACGCACCGACCTGGAGAGCGAGAGGACGATCGAGATCCGCCCGCGCGCCATCGGTCGCGTGAAGCTGCCCATCGTCTAGGACCCGTCCGCCCGGCCGGACCGGCCGGGCCGGTCCTAGTCCGTGGCCGCCAGCCAGCGGTAGAGCGTGGCCGCGCCGTCGCGGATCTTCCCGATCTCGACGTGCTCGTCCGGCGCGTGCGCGAGCAGCGGGTCGCCCGGACCGTAGTTGAGGGCCGGGATGCCCAGCGCCGCGAATCGGGCCACATCGGTCCAGCCCAGCTTGGCCTCGGGCTGTTCGCCGACCGCGGTGAGGAACTCCCGGGCCGGCGCGGCGCTCAGCCCGGGCATCGCCCCGGCGGCCGAGTCGGTGAGCTCCACGTCGAATCCTTCGAACACCTCGTGCACATGTTCGAGCGCCTGCTTCTCGGTCCGGTCGGGCGCGAACCGCAGATTGACCTCGATCTCGCAGGCGTCGGGCACCACGTTCCCGGCCACGCCGCCGGCGATCCGGACCGCGTTGAGTCCCTCACGGTACGTACACCCATCGATGGTGACCGCGCGCGGACGGTAATCAGTGAGGCGCTGCAGAAGGCCTCCCATCGCGTGGATCGCGTTGACTCCCCGCCACGCCCGCGCGGTGTGTGCCCGCCGGCCGGTGGTGCGGACCAGCGCGCGCAGGGTGCCCTGGCAGCCGGCCTCGACGATGCCGTAGGTCGGCTCGAGCAGCAGCGCGAAGTCGGCCCGCAGCCAGTCGGGCCGGGCCTCGGCGACCAGCCGGAGCCCGTTGAACCGCGAGTCGATCTCTTCGGCCTCGTAGAAGAGGTAGGTCAGGTCGTAGCGCGGGTCGGGCAGCGTGGCGGCCAGGTGGAGGGCCAGCGCGACGCCCGACTTCATGTCCGAGGCGCCGCAGCCGAAGATCAGGTCGTCCTGCACGGTGGACGGGAAGTTGTCGTTGATCGGCACCGTGTCGAGATGGCCGGCGAGCACCACCCGCTGTTCACGTCCCAGGTCGGTGCGGGCCATCACGGTGTGGCCGAGCCGGTCCACGCTGAGATGCGGCGACTGCCGGAGCACCTCCTCGACGCAGTCCGCGATCTCTTTCTCCTCGCGGGACACGGACTGGAGGTCGACCAGGGCGCGGGTCAGCACCACCGGGTCGACCAGGACGTCCTGGGTAAGCGGGTTGGCCATGGGCCGCACGATACCGGCCGTGGATGAACCGCTCTCGTGATGACCGGTAGGGTCGGTTTCGTGACTCCCGAGATCTCGACCTCGCCCGCCTGGGGCATCGGCCTGGCCACCGTGACCGAGGGTCAGGTGCTCGACACCTGGTTCCCGGCCGGCTCGCTGGGCCTGGGCGACGCGCCCGCCGACGCCGAGACCGCGCTGCCTCCGGGCCTGACCGGTCCGGGCCCGCTGGTCGGGCTCGAGACGGTCGCCGTGCAGGTGGTGATCGGTTCTCTGGCCGACCCGATCAAGGACGCCTCGGACGCGTACCTGCGCCTGCACCTGCTGTCGCATCGCCTGGTGCGGCCCAACGAGCTGAACCTGGACGGCATCTTCGCCCACCTGGCCAACGTGGCCTGGACCTCGGCCGGCCCGTGCCCGCCGGCCCGGGTGGACGAGTTGCGGGTGATCGAGCGGGCGGCCGGGCGCCACCTGACCGTGTTCGGGGTGGACAAGTTCCCGCGGATGACCGACTACGTGATCCCGGCCGGCGTGCGGATCGCCGACGCCGACCGGGTCCGGCTGGGCGCCCACCTGGCCACCGGCACCACGGTCATGCAGGAGGGCTTCGTCAACTTCAACGCCGGCACGCTGGGCGCGTCGATGGTCGAGGGCCGGATCGTGCAGGGCGTCGTGGTCGGCGACGGCTCGGACATCGGCGGCGGCAGCTCGATCCTGGGCACGCTGTCCGGCGGCGGCAAGGACAAGCTGGTGATCGGCGAGCGCAGCCTGCTCGGCGCGAACGCCGGCGTGGGCATCTCGCTGGGTGACGACTGCGTGGTCGAGGCCGGGACGTACATCACGCCGGGGTCGAAGATCACCCTGCCCGACGGCCGGGTGGTCAAGGCCCGCGAGCTGGCCGGGGTCGACAACCTGCTGTTCTGGCGCAACTCGGTGACCGGCGCGCTCGAGGCCCGCCCCCGCAAGGGAACCGGCATCGTGCTGAACTCAGCCCTGCACGCCAACGACTAACGTCACGGCGATCGCGGCCATCACGACCGCGATGAGGCCGTCGAGCACCCGCCAGGCGGCCGGGCGCGCCAAGATCGGGGCGAGCTTGCGGGCGCCCACGCCGAGCGCGGTGAACCAGGTCAGACTCGCGGCGGCGGCGCCGATCCCGAAGAGCCAGCGGTGGTCGTGCTGCTGGGCCACCGAGCCCAGCAGCAAGACCGTGTCCAGGTAGACATGCGGGTTCAGGTAGGTGAAGGCGAGGCAGGCCAGCAGCGTCGCGCGCAGGGTGGCCGGGGCCTGGTCGGCCAGGTTGAGCGCGACCGGGCGCCAGGCGCGGCGGGCGGCGAGGATCGCGTACGCGAACAGGAAGATCGCCCCGGCCCAGCGCGCGACGCTCACCGCGGCGGGGTGGGCGGTGATCAGCGCGCCGAGGCCACCGATGCCGGCCAGGATCAGGGCCAGGTCGGAAAGAGCGCAGGTCAGAACCACCGGGAGTACATGTTCCCGGCGCAGGCCCTGGCGCAGGACGAAGGCGTTCTGCGCGCCGATGGCGACGATCAGGGCGACGGCGGCGACGAACCCGGCGAGGGCGGAACTGAGCACGTACCCGAAGCTACGGTCTCGCCTGTCGTAAGGACAGCTAAGGTTTCTTACCGGCCATTAGCATTGCTTACGTGGATGCGATGCAGCTGGCGACCTTCCAGGCCGTGATCGAGGCGGGCAGCTTCGACGCCGCCGCGCGGGCGATGCACGTCACCCCGTCCGCGGTCAGCCAGCGGATCAAGGCCTTGGAGCAGGACGTCGGTCAGGTGCTGGTGCGCCGGGCCAAGCCGTGCGAGCCGACCGAGGCCGGGCGGGCGCTGGTCCGCTTCGCCGGTCAGGTCGGCCTGCTCGAGCGGGAGGCCCTGGCCGCGGCGCGCGGCGGGCTGGCCGGCTCCCGCGTACGCGTCTCGGTGGTGGTGAACGCCGACTCGCTGCACACCTGGTTCATGCCGGCGCTGGCCCGGCTTCCCCACCTGGTCTTCGACCTGCATCAGGACGACCAGGAGTACACCGCCGACCTGCTGCGCGCCGGCACCGTGATGGCCGCGGTGACCTCCCAGCACGTGGCCGTGCAGGGCTGCCGGGTCGAGCGGCTGGGCGCGATGCGCTATCTCGCGGTGGCCGCGCCGTCGCTGGACTTCCAGGGCTTCGCGACCACGCCGGTGATCCTGCTCAACCGCAAGGACGAGCTGCAGCACCGGTTCATGGGTCCCGGTGTTGATCCGCCGGTGCACTACGTCCCCGCGGCGGCCTCGTTCGTCGACGCGGTCCGCCTGGGCCTGGGCTGGGCCTTGGTGCCGGAACAGATCGCCCGCGCCGACAGCCGCCTCGTCGAGCTCACCCCGGGCAAGCACCTGGACGTGCCCCTCTACTGGCAGTGCTGGCGGATAGAGTCCGACGTCCTGACCGACCTCACGGCGGCGGTCAAGGAGGTGGCCGCGACCGCACTGCGGAGTTGACCCTCGACCTGGTCGAGGCGGCAGCGTGATCGGGGTGGAGAGGGACATGCGCGGGATCGGCGAGATGGCCCGGGTCAGTGGGCTGACCGTCAGCGCGCTGCGATTCTACGACAGCGCCGGGGTGCTGGTGCCGGCCGAGGTCGACCCGTTCACCGGCTATCGGCGCTACGCCGACGAGCAGGTGCGGGCGGCGCGGCTGGTGGCCAGCCTGCGGCGGGTGGGCATGCCGATCACGGAGATCACGGCCGCGGTACGCGCGCTGCCGAACGCCGCGGCGGTCACCGCGCTGATCGATCGGCATCTGAGCCGGCTGGAGGACGGTCTGCTCGACGCCCGCCGGGAACTCTCCCACGCCCGCGCCCTGCTGAACCTGGAGGTTCCGATGACCACTGTGACCCTGCCGGCCGACAAGTTCGCCCGGCTCGTCGACGCCGTCCGCTTCGCCGTCGGCCCGCCCGACGCCGGACTGCTCGGCGGCATCCTCGTCGAGGCCGGCGAGGGGACGCTGACCCTGGTCGCCACCGACCGCTTCCGGCTGGCCGTCGCCACCGCGACCGCCGAGGTCAAGGGGCCACCGGCCCGGGCCGTGGTGCCGGCCTCGGCCCTTCACCACGACGTCAGCACGGTGACCCTCGAACCGGGCCGGGTCACGGTCGACGGGGTCGAGGTCACGCCGATCGAGGGCGACTACCCGGACTTCCGGCGGCTGGTCCGCTCGCCCAGCGGCCCGGCGGTCACGGTCGAGGTGGCCGAACTACGCGCGGCGGTCGAGGCCCAGCCGGTGGTGATGCGGGAATACGAAGGATCCCCGTACCCCCTGGTGATCTTGAATGTCGGCGACCGGGTCGAGCTCGCCACCGTGGCGGACTGGGCCGCCGATGTGGACGGGCACGTGGCGGTGAACCGGGACTTCCTGCTCCAGGCGCTGGACGCGGGCGGGGCCGGACAGCTCCGGCTGGAACTCGACGGGCCGATCCACCCCCTGGCCGTCCGGGTCCCCGAAGGTGATCAGTTTTCGCTATTGATGCCGGTTCGACACTGACAGACTGGTGCGGTGGACGACGAGATCACGCTGCGACGTGCCCACTGCACCGACTCCTTCCACGGGAATGGCCTGCAGCGCCCCGCCGACCTGCTGAGGTCCATCCCGCCGGACACGATCGAGGATGTGTACGGCGACGGCGGCGCGGTCACCGACCTGGAACACCACGTCGCCGGCCTGCTCGGCAAGCCCGCCGCCGTCTTCCTGCCCAGCGGCACCATGGCCCAACCGGCGATGCTGCGGGTGCACGCCGACCGGCGCACCACCCGGACCGTGGTCTGGCACCCGTACTGCCACGTCCAGGAGCACGAGAACGGCGCGTACGCCCGGCTGCACCAACTGGTCGGCCGGCCGGCCGGCGCCCGTGAGAAGGTGCTCATCTCGGGTGACCTGAACGGGGTGGCCGAGCCGGTCGCCGCCCTGGTCCTCGAGCTGCCCCAGCGTGACCTCGGCGGCCAACTGCCGGCCTGGGACGAGCTGGTCGCCCAGACCGCCTGGGCCCAGAACCGCGGCGCGGCGGCCCACCTGGACGGCGCCCGGCTGTGGGAGGCGAGCGCCGGGTACGGCCGGCCGGCGGCCGAGATCGCGGCGCTCTTCGACACCGTGTACGTCTCGTTCTACAAGGGCGTCGGCGCGCTGTCCGGGTGCTGCCTCGCCGGCCGTGAGCAGGACATGGCCGAGGTGCGCGAGTGGCGGCACCGGCTCGGCGGCACGCTCTACGGGCTGTGGCCGGCCGCCGCCTCCGCCCTGAACCTGCTGCCCGGGGCGCTGGCCGAGATGCCGGCCCGGATGGAACACGCGCGGGCCATCGCGGCGGCGCTGGCCGAGGCGCCGACCGTGCGCGTGGTGCCCGACCCGCCCCACACGCCGATGATGCACCTGCTGCTGGACACCACCTTGGAGGCGTACACCGCGCGGGCCAAGCAGCTCGCCGACGAGCAGCGCTTCTGGGTGTGGCCGCGGGCCGAGCCAACCGGCGACCCGGACGTGATCCGCACCGAACTGTCGGTGGGCAGCGCGACGCTGCGGCACAAGCCGTCGTTCATCGCCGAGACGCTGGCCTGGCTGACCAGCTCGTAGGCTTTCCGCCGTGGACTTCGAGCAGCAGGTCGCGGCACACCGATCAGAGCTGCTCGCGCACTGCTACCGGATGCTCGGGTCGGTTCACGACGCCGAGGACGCGTTGCAGGACTCGCTGGTCCGGGCGTGGAAGAGCCTGGACAGCTTCGACGGGCGCGGACCGATCCGGCCGTGGCTCTACCGGATCGCCACCAACCGGTGCCTGACCATGCTGGCGAAGCGGTCGCGGCGGGAGCTGCCGGCCGACCTCAGCCCCGGCGCGCCGCTGGCCGAGGTGGCGTGGCTCACGCCGTACCCCACTGATCTTCTTGATCCGGCGGCCACGGCCGAGCAGCGTGAGGGCGTCGAGCTGGCCTTCGTCGCGGCGCTGCACCATCTGTCGCCGGTGCAGCGCGCCGTGCTGGTGCTGCGTGAGGTGCTCGGGTTCTCCGCGGCCGAGGTCGCGTCGCAGCTCGACACCACGGTCGCGGCGGTCAACAGCGGGCTCCAGCGCGCCCGGCACACGCTCGACGCACGCCGGCCCGCGGTCAGCCAGCAGATCGCCTTGCAAGATCCCAAGACCAAGGACCTTGCCGATCGGTACGCGGCCGCGTGGGAAGCCGCCGACGTCGAGGCGATCGTCGGGCTGCTCGCCGCGGACGCGACCTACTCGATGCCGCCGCTGCCGGAGTTCTACCGCGGTCCGGACGCCATCCGGGCGTGGTTGCTGTCGTCACCGATGCGAAATCGGTGGCGATTTCTTCCGGCGCGGGCGAACGGGCAGCTCGCGCACGGCACCTATTGGTGGCAGGACGGCGAATGGGTGTGGATCTCGGTGGACGTGCTGCGGTTCTCGGGCTCATCCATCGTCGAGGTGGTTTCCTTCCTCGGCGCGGATCCCGTGTCCTTCGGACTGCCGCTCAAGGGCGCCTGGCCGCCACCAGGAAGCGATGGGCCGTTGCCTTGAACTGGCCGGTCGTGCGGATCAGCGCGTCGATCCGGCGCAGGTGGCGGTCGTACCGTTGGGTGGAGAAGTCACGCACCTGCCACGGCACGGCGCGGAGCTGGTAGACGATCGCGCCGACGTCGTGGAAGGCCACATCGGGGCGCTCCTCGCGGACATCGGTCACCTCGAGCCCGGCCGACTCCAGCGCCGCGACCGCCACCTCGGCCGTCCAGCGCTTCGAATACGGCGCCGGCGCGCCCAGCGCGGCGTTCAGCTCGGCCAGGTCGTCGCTGCCCACCTGCTGGGTGAGGACCGTGCCACCCGGGGCCAGCAGCCGGGCGATGTCGTCGGCCGGGAGCCGGCCGTGCCGGCTGAGCACCACATCGAACTCGTTCTCGCCGCCCGGCAGCTCGGTGAGCACCGAGACGCCGAACGGGGTCAGCCGGTCGCGGGCCACCGGCGTGTTCGGCGCCCAGGTCTCCACCGCGACCGTGTGTCGAGGCAGCGGCGCCAGCTCGGCGAGCAGCTCACCGCCGCCGGTGTCGAGGTCGAGCAGGCTGCTCGCCCGCCTGACCAGCGGACGAGCCAGAGCGGGGAACGACCAGGACGGGTCGAAGCCGACCGCACGGCCGTCCTGCCAGCCGAACTCCCAGCCCACCAGGGGTACGCCGTCGGCCTCGCCGATCAGCTCGTCATACTCGGGAATCGTCTGCACCGTATGACGGTATCCAGACGTCGGTCGAGATTAGGCCGCAGTTGTGCGTGTTCCCAGGCACGCTCTGGTTACGCCGCGATAACGGCGCCGTCAAGTCCTCGATCAACAATCGACGGTCTTGAAGGTCAGGCTGCGCTTCTCGCCCTCCACCTCGAGCGTGGGATCGCCCGCCGGGCAGTCGACCTTCGCCTCGAACCGACCGCGCGCGTCGCTCTCGGCCACCTCGACGATCTCGCCGTCCAGGATCACGTCGATCTGGTCGTCGGCCGCGAAGCCGGCGCCGCGCACGGTCAGCACGCCGTGCGAGCGCATCCAGCAGCCGGCCCAGCCGAGCCGGATCTCGGCCTGCGCCTTGCTGCCCTTGTTGCCGGTGAGCTTCACCGGAAGGTAGCCGGACGGCACCGCCTTGATCTCGTTCTCCTGCTCGTAGGCGCCGGCCGCGTCCGCCTGGAAGCTGTCGTAGGCCAGGCCGCCCACGGTCAGATCGATCATCTCGTACGGCTTGAAGCCCTTGCCGCTGACCGTGAAGTCGTTGACGCCGCTGCACGGGGCGACCCTGGGCAGGACCGTGGACGGGGTGACCGTGACCTTCCCGGGCGCCTTCGCCGCCTGGTCGGCGGCCCGGGCGGCCTTCGCCCCCGTGTTGGCGGCCTGGGCGGCCGCTTGCGGCAGCGCGAGGATCGGCAGGACGAGAGCCAGGCTGAGCAGCAGCTTTTTCACGCCCCGAAAGCTAGTGGGCTTTCCTTGATCACGTGCCGGCTTCGCCCCTTTTACTCCCCCTGGCTGAAGCCGCTCACCTGCAACGGGACCGTGAACGTGGCCCCACGGCAGGCGGCCGGCTCGCCCGGGGCCAGGGCCAGGCCCGCCGGGATGGTGAACGCGCCGATCGTGTTGCGCGGCACGTCCCACTCGACGTCGAAGATGTCCCGGGTCATCGTGACCTTCGGGTCCTTGCAACCGGCGTCCCGATGCTCGTCGTCGGCCACCGCGCCGCCCGGGGCCGGCCTCACGTTGGTGATCCGGATCGGGAAGTCGTAGTCGTTGGTCAGCGTGACGGTCAGATTCCCGGTCTCACCCGCACCCAGCGGCCGGTTGAAGTCGGACCGCCCCCGCAGCGTCAGCTCCACACCGACCCGCGCCCCGGTGTCCGAGCCGGTGATCCTCCAGTACGCCCAGGCCACCCCCGCGTTCACCACGATGGCGACCACTGCCGCCGCGGTGAGGATCGACCGCGTACGGCCGTCGAACCTGCGCATTCCCGACCGTCCCGAATTCGGCTGCCTGACTTCCCACGTGGGCTCGTCCAGTTCCGGCACCACCGCCATGTCATTGCTCTGGTGGACGGTCGTCGTGGTCGCAGGCCGGCTGCTGACATTTCGCATACGGCGAGTTCCTCCTGCGTTCCGGTTCCGATTTTCCTGAGACGACGCCGCCCGGCGAGGGATGTGCACCAGCGGCAGACTCCAGATTCCCTGATGGGGCCCGCTTTGTTGATCGGGATTACGTCCGCAGTAGGCCGCACAATCGCAGTCGTCGCGAACTGACCGGCCTAACCCCAACGGGGGAGGATCCCGAACATGAAACCGGCGGCGGCGCCAACGACAGACCGTTTCCACAGGCCAGGCATGCTGCGGAAAGGCCTTGCCTAGCACTTTGGGCGATCCCGCTCAAACTGCCAGGTGGCTCTTTATCGGCCGCACGTGCATGCGCACCTGCCGGTCTACGGATGATGCGCGAGAGCCGGGATGAATGGAATCAGGCGAGCGTTCGGGGGTCTTTGAGCTTTGAACGGTTATGGCTACCGCACCGGATTACCTCGTCCGTGTCGATGGTGAAAGGAATTCGACACGACGAAGCCCCCGGCGCCATGGGGCTCTTTGTCTCTATGGGGTCTGTGGCGCGGTCCCCGGCGAGGCCGGAGTCTCCTGAACGTCGGGCGGGCTGGGCTCGATCTCGGCCGACGGCGGCTCTTCTTCCTTGACCACCGGCGGCGGCGCCGTCGTCGCTTCCTTCGTCGGCAGGCTCGCCACGGTCGTCGGCGGCTTCACGTCGGCCGTCTCGGCCGGTTTTACCGAAGCCACCGTCGCGGGCGTTGTCGCCGGGTCGGGAACGGCCACCACCAGTGCGGCTTCGCCCGGAGCAACCGTGGCCGGAACACCGGAGAAGTCCAGCGGGTCGCTGCGGTCGCTCTCCTGGCCGACCCAGGCGTGGAACCTCGGGGTGACCGTCCACTTCCACTTGCCGCCCGCGACCTCGGCGGCCTTGAACTTCACCGACTGCGAGTTCTTGCTCGTGCCGGTGACCTCATGGACCACGTCGGGCAGCGGAGGCTTGTTGACGCTGTGTGCGGTGATGACGTAGGCGGTCATGTCGGCGCCCTGCGCGATCTCCTGGGTGCTCCAGCTGACGACCGCGGCCTTACCGTCCTTCTCCACGCTCGGCGTCACGCCTTGCGGCATCGTCGCCGCGCGAGCCTTGACCGACGCCGACACGGGAATCGCCCACTCCGCCTGAGCGGCCACAGTTCCGGCCGCGACCAGACCGGCGGTGACGACCGCGAAGACGACCTTACGTTGGGCGTTCATCGGGCCGCCTGCGATCCGGTCGCCGACAGGACGATGGAGAACCGCGTGCTGGAGCACTTCGGTGAGACGTTCTTCGGCATGGTCACCGGGACCGCCCCATCGAGTTTGGCCCGCGCGTGAGCCTTGACCGTCACCGGCAGGACGCCGTCATAGCCGCCGATGTTCAGGTTGGCCGAGGTGGCCGGGCATTCACGGCGCGACGACGACTTGAGTCGGCCGTCCAGGCTGCGAAGGCGGATGGGGTGCTCCAACTTGTTGACCACCGTCACGCTGATCCGTCGCCGCGCGCCCGGGAAGAGGCCCGTCAGCGAGCCGCCTTCGAGGTCGAAGCTGAGCTTTCCGTAGCTCTGTCCGTGCGCGGAAGGGACCATCTCTTCCGTGGCCCCGCTACGACAACCCGACAAGGCGGTCGAGGCAACAGCACCGATCACCAGGATTGCCACGGCGTCACGCCAGCTTCTCATCATCGTCTCTATCTGCAGAAGCAAAGATGGGCGGGACAGGCGATCCCGTCCCGCCCATGGAAGTCAGTGCGCGGCGATCTCACCGTTCATCGTCGCGGTGACAGTGAAGACCGCGCCGGCACATACCGGATCCGCCGAGTCCGACAGCTTGATGGAGCCCAGGACCACGTTGTTCTTCGAGCCACGCGCGGGAATCACGTCGTCCGGCATGTCGGTGAACGTCAGGCCGGCCTGGCTCTGCCCACATCCGGTCTTGTTCGTCGAGACCGATCCGACGGCGATGCTGTTGATCTGAACGGGGTAGTCGTTCGCGTTGTTGACGGTCGCCGCTTTGACCTGGACGCTCTTCCCGGGGTAGAGGCGGGTGGCGTCGGTGTTGCCGAGGTCGACCGTCACGGAGATCGGCTGGATGGTGGAAGACGCGGCGACGACCGTGCCAGAGCCGTTGAACCAGCCGGCCGCGTAAGCGAACGCCGCGCCACCGGTACCGACAGCGAGAACGGAAGCGGCGATGATGGCAGCGGCCCGCTTGGTGATCTTGCGCATCTGAGTTCCTCCAGGAACCGGGTTCGTGCTTCCCGCGAACGCAGCGGGAAGCTGGCGTTTCGGTGCACTCGCTTGTTGGTGTTCGCCGACCCGGTGATCGGTGCGGCGCTGCGACAAAGATGGCGGAATTCCCGATGCGCTGGCGATAGTGCTTCGGTTTGCCCTATGGCAAACGTGGGTTGGATGGTCCGCTCCACACGGCTTAGCCCGGCCGGGTGAAGACCCATCGGCCGGGCTGGTGAAGATCGATTCCCGGGCAGGCCGCACGAGCCCAACCACAGACCTGCTGGCTGGGGAAACGCACGGCTATCAGGTTTGGCCGCCACTCTCAACACGAGGCGGCTGGGAAGATCATGGGAACACCACGAAAATGGGGTTCGGCGTTAGCTTTGTGTGAAGCGATCACGGCGAAAGTCGAACAGATCAAAGGGACGCGACACGCCAAATTCTCTGCTTGCTCCCTAATGGGGTAAGCCGGAACGGCGGCCGCGTCCCCTGAAAGATGCTTCGCGCGATCGCTTCTGTCAGGCGGGAGGCAGCCAGGCGTTGGTGTCGGGGTTGCCTCCGGTACGACCCTTCTCGCCCTTGTCCAGGGACGTGATGGCCGCCATGTCGGCTGTGGCGAGTTCGAAGTCGAAGATCGCGGCGTTCTCGCGTACCCGTGACTCGGTCTTGCTCTTGGGGAAGATGATGTCGCCGCGCTGGATGTGCCAGCGGAGGACGACCTGGGCCGGCGTGCGGGACACCTCGCGGGCGATGGACTCGATGGTCGGGTCGGTCAGGACCTCGCCCTGGGCGATCGGCGAGTAGGCCTCGGTGGCGATCTCGTTCTCGGCGCCGTACCCGCGGGTCTCGTCGTTGGTGAAGTAGGGGTGCACCTCGATCTGGTTGACCGCGGGGCGGATGTCGGTCTCCGCGCGCAGGCGGCGCAGGTGGTGCGGGGTGAAGTTGGAGACGCCGATCGAGCGGGCGCGGCCCTCGCGGTAGAACTCCTCGAGCGTGCGCCAGGTCTGCACGAAGTCGCCGTCGTAGAGGGTCGGCAGCGGCCAGTGGATCAGGAACAGGTCGACGTAGTCGGTGCCGAGCGCGCTCAGCGTGCCGTCGAAGGCCCGGCGCGCGTCGTCCGGCCGGTGGGCCGCGTTGCTCAGCTTGCTGGTGATGAAGATGTCGGCCCGGTCGTGGTCGGCCGCGGCGATCGCCTCGCCGACGCCCTTCTCGTTGCGGTACATCTGTGCGGTGTCGAAGTGCCGGTAGCCGGCGTCGATCGCCATCGTGACCGCGTCGCGGGTCTCGTCGGGTGGCACCTGGAACACCCCGAACCCGAGCTGTGGGATGGTGCGGCCGTCGTTCAGGGTGATGGTCGGGATGTCAGTGGTCATGTTCTCCGTCTACCCGAATCGGGGACGGACGCACAGGGAATCGGTAAGACTCGGGTGCATGCCGAGGCGCCGGGACGTGCTCCTCCGGGTGGCCAACGTCAACCCGGACAGCGTGAACACCCACTCCGACCGGGTCCTCTACAACGCGATCGGCGTGTTTGTCCTGCTCTACTTCGTGTACGCGACGGTCGGCGGGGCGGCGTTCGTGGACGCCAGCGCCAACTACACGCACCCGTGGTGGCAGTGGCTGGTCGGGCCGCTGGTGGCGGTCGGCGTGGTGGCCTACGACCGCGCGGTGGTCGGCCGGGTGTCGATCAGCTACCAGAACCTCGACTCGGCCGACCCGCGCCACCTGTTGAAGCGGCCGACGATCGGGCTCTACCTGGGCCGGGTCGGGCTGGCGCTGCTGTTCGCGGTGATCATCACCGAGCCGCTGATGCTGGCGCGCTACCGGGGCGAGATCGACGCGCATCTGAACCGGGTGCACAACGAGCAGATCCTGGCGATGTCGTCGTCGGGTGCGCTCGGGGCGTACGACCAGCGGCTGGCCTCGCTGCGGCAGCGCGCCGCCGAGGACGACGCGGCGGTGGCGAAGCTGACCGTGCAGGCGGTCGCGAAGCGCCGCGACGCCCGGGCGCTGTACCGGCAGGCCCTGGCGGATTCCGAGGGCGACGGGATCTCGCGCAAGGCGGGTTGCCCGGCCGGCGGGGACTGCGACACCCTGGTACGCCGGTCCCGCGCCCTGGACGATCAGGCGGCGGCCCTGGACAAGCAAGCGGCCTCGCTCCGGGTGAGCCAGCAACCGGGCCGGGACGCGCGTACCGAAGAATTGGTCTCGCTCACCCGCCTGATCGCCGACCAGCGTGAGCGGAACGCGGCCGCGATCCGGGCCGACGCCGGCTTCGGCGCCCGCACCAAGGCGATGGCCCACCTGGTGACCAGCGACTTCTGGGGCATCGGCGTGTTCTACCTGGGGATCGCGCTGCTCCTGGTCGCCCTGGACTGCGCGGCGGTGGGGCTCAAATTCGTCTCCCGGGGCAACGCGTACGAGCGGGCCGAGGCCCGCCTGGCCCGCGAGCGCGAGCACGCTGCGTTGATCGCCTACGAGCGTGGGGTCGCCGATGCGCGGGTGTACGGCGAGGCCACGATGCGCGTGGTGGCCGGCGGCGTGGACGCGGCCACCCGGGACGAACAGCTCAACGAGATGGCCACCGAGCGGGCGCGATCAGTGCTCCGCGACAATGTGGCGGCTTATAAGCCTCGATACCGCCACATGTCGACACAGCCCGAACGTCCGGTCGAACGTCTGGCGAATCAGAACCCCGTGCGGACTTAACGCAAGTTGCATCAAGGCGCTACTATGTGCTCCGGCGCATCGCCTGCCCACGCTCTGTTGAACGGCGGTCTGACCGCTCTGGCGAGCTGCGCCGTGCTGACGGGCCCCTGATTCAGGGGCCCGTTTTCGCAGCTCTGGCCCGATCTGTGCCACCCTCGTCCACCGGCCGGAAGGTGCCACCCGAGATGTCACGGAACGGTCACAACATCAACCGAGAGTGATCACGTAGTTCCTGATCCTAATCGGACACCGGCTCGGTGTGCACGGCCGTCGGCTCGGTGATCGTGACCCGGACGACGACCGAGGCCTGCACGGTCTGCACCGCCGGGTCGAGTTCAAGCTCCAGATCGGCCGACTCGGCCTTGGCCGCGAACGCCAAACTCCGGTGCATCATCGGCTGAACCCCGCCGGCGCCCTCGTCAGCGATCTCGACCAGCCGGTCCACCCGAGCGCCGACCGCCGCCGCATACTCCCGCGCCCGCTGCAACGCATCCGCCACCGCCTCGGCCCGCACATCGGCGCCGGCCCGGCTCCCGGGCTTGAGCTGCCACCAGGGCCCCGACACGCTGGCCGACTCCAGCCGCCCCAGCCGCAGCAGCAGATCACCGAGCGCCGCGAAGTCGGTCACGGTCACCGTCGTCGTGGCCGCCCCTTGAAAGGCGACCACCTTGCCACCGCCACGCTTGAGCTCCGGATGAATCTGCACGCTGCCCGACTCACGCCGCTCAATCGCCTCGCCGACGTCATCCAAGTAACTCCGCAGCTCAGCGGCTCGCTCGGTCAGCCGCTGCAACACAACTTCCCGGCTGCTCTCCCGCGCCGACACGGTCACCGACACCACCGCCTGCTCCGGCGGCACCTCCCGCATCGCTTCGCCCCGAACCGTCACGGTCGCCTGGTCGCCCGCTCTCTCCGCCATCCCCCGAACCTACCGGGGCTCCTTCTTCCCCACGCCAAGGCCGTCTTCTACCAGCAAAGGCCAAACCCGGTATGAGTACGTGCACAGCAAAGCCCTGTCATCGAGGCGGGCCAGGAGATCCAAGCTCTCCGCGCCCCGCCGCCGGGTCGTCCCGGCCGGTCCCGCCTCTGTCCCGGCCGTAGCCCGTCGATCGGCTCGGAACAAATGACATCCCCGCCGCCGGACCGGCCGGCTCTGCTCACGAGTCGCGGGCTCGGGCGCGAACCCAGTGACGGGTCTTGTCAGCTACGTCGCCGGGGCGGGGTCAGTGAAGGCGACGGCCGGGCCGGTCACGTGCGGGAGCGGCGGACCGCCATCGTGACCGCGCCGCCCGCGATGATCAGCAGGAGCACACCCGCGGCGATGAAGACCAGGGGCGGGATGCCGCCCTCGTCGGTGTCGCTTGACTGCACGGGCGGGGCCGCGGCGGGAGCGCCGGCGGGTGGGGACGCTGGCGACGACGACGCGGGCTGGGGGGCGGTCAGGGCCTTGACCAGGTCTATCTCGCCGTGGCCGTAGAAGTCGTCTCGGCCTTTGTCGCCCTTGTCGTCGGCGGTTCCGGTCAGGCGGTCGACCACCTGCTGGGCCTTCAGGTCGGGGTATTTGGCCCGGATCAGGGCCGCCGCGCCGGAGACCACGGCGGCTGAGTTGCTGCTGCCGAAGCCGTTGCGGTAGGAGCCGGCCACGCCGGCCTGTTCGATGTCGACGCCGGGGGCGACCAGGTCGACCTGGGCGCCGTGCTGGGAGAACTTGGCCACCTTGCCGTCCCGGCCGATCGCGCCGACGCCGATCACCTCGGGGTAGGCGCCTGGGTAGTCGGGGGCGTTGCCCTTGTCGCCGGTGTTGCCGACGGACGACACCAGGACGACGTCGGCCTCGGCGGCCTCGCGGATCGCCGAGTGCAGGGTTTCCGAGTCGGGCAGGCCGAAGGACATGTTGATGACCTGGGCGCCGTTCCGCACCGCCCAGCGGATGCCGTCAGCGGCGAACTCGGGGTCGGTGGCGGGGCGGATCGGCAGGATCTTGGCGGCGGGGGCGATGCCGACCAGGCCGCGGGTGCCGCGCCCGCGGGCCGCGATGATGCCGGCCATGCCGGTGCCGTGGCCCTCGGTGTCGGCGTTGCCCTTGGCGCCGGGGCGGGTCGTGTTGTTGCCGGCCAGCACCGCGCCCTTCAGGTCGGGGTGCTTCGCGTCGACGCCGGTGTCGAGCACGGCCACCACCACGTCGGCGCCCTTGCTGATGCGCTGGGCCGCCGCCACGTTCAGGGTGTCGAGATACCACTGCTTGTCGCGGACCGAATCAGCCCGGGCCGGCGCCGGACCGGCCAGGACCAGCGCCGCCGCGGCCAGGGCGGCGCCGGTCCGGCGTACCGAGCGAATCACCCGCGGTAGCCGCCGATCACGTTCGGGCCGGGGTCGTGGCGCGGGGTGCCGGTCTCCGGCTTGATCACCGGCGCCACCCCGGACTCGACCTCCCACGGGTTGTCGGGGTCGAAGCGCTTGCCCTCGGGCCCGTCCTCCTCGCGGTGGCCGCGGCGGGAGCCGGACAGCGCGTTCTGCGACGACACGTTCCGGCCGCCGTTCGGCTCGTCGGGCGGCAACCAGGACGGGCGCGGCGGCTTCTGACCGGTGCGGGCGCCGGCCGCCGTGCTGCGACCGACGTTGCCCGCCGGCAGGTTGCCGGCCCGACCCGCTCCCCCACCGCTGCGGCCGACGTTCTCGCCGATCACCGCGCCGGAGGGCAGCGCGCCACGGCCACCGCCGCGGCCCACGCTCTGGAAGTTCGTCGACATCGGCGGCTTGGTGCCGCCGGTGGTGGGGCCGGAGCCGGAGATCGACGGCGGCACGCCACCGGGAAGCGGCCCGGGCAGGAGCGGCGGCGGGCCCGGCGGGAGCGGCTGGCCGATGATCGGCGGCACACCGGGCGGCGGAGGCGGCGGAGGCGGGGCGATCGGCGGCGGACCGGGCAGGGGCGTGACGCCGGCGAGGTCGGGGCCGCCGCCACCGGGCCCACCGGAACCGCCGCCCACGCCAGAGCCACCACCGCCACCGGGGCCGGAGCCCGAGCCGGAACCGCCGCTCGGATCAATGGGATCCATGCCCGGCATCGGCGGCACCGGGTCATGTGGCACCGGAATATCCGAATGGCCGGAACCGGAACCGGAACCGGAGCCGGAACTGCCGCCCGACGAACCGACCGAGCCGGAACCGCCGCCGCTGCCGACCGGGCTGAAGCGCG
The DNA here is from genome assembly GCF_040684855.1 of Actinoplanes sp. NPDC089786. Taxonomy (NCBI): domain Bacteria; kingdom Bacillati; phylum Actinomycetota; class Actinomycetes; order Micromonosporales; family Micromonosporaceae; genus Actinoplanes; species Actinoplanes sp. NPDC089786. Next base: position 1,102,403 of record NZ_JBFBGU010000001.1, on the reverse strand, counting down.
TGTTCCCGTCGCCCGCGGTGTTCTCGCGAGGCGGCGTGTAGCCGGACTTGGCGGTCGGGTCCATCTTGTATTCGTCGGGCACCTTGATCGACGGCACGTTCTGCTCGACGACCTGCTCGGCCTGGATCATGACCCGGCGGGCCTTCTCGTCGATCTCGTCCTCGGCGTTGTCGAACCAGCCGGGGACCCAGTCGTCGTTCTTCTCCCGATATTCGTCGTACAGCGGCTGCATCTGGTTCTTCGCCTGACGCAGCGCCTCGAGGATGTTGGCCAGCCCGTCGGCGGTGGCGTCGGCGTCCTGCCGGGCACCATCCATCTTGCTGAGCAGGTTGTCGAGCTCGTTGACGAACGCGTCGGCCGACAGGTTCTGTTCCGGCGGCCAGGCGGCGATCAGCGCCTCCTTGGCCGCGAGCAGGCGGCTGCGGTGGTCTTTCACCGCCGTGGCGATGTCACCCCAGGTGGCGACCTGGCGCCAGGCGTCGGGGTCGTCTTCCTCGGCCACCATCGCCCACAGGCGGGGAGTGTTGAACGAGCCCCAGGCCGTACACCAGCTCGAGGTCAGCGGCGCGTCGCTCACACTGCCCCCTCGATGCCCTTGAACTGCTCGAACGCCTTACGGTGGGCCTCGTCGGTGGCCGAGCGCAACATCGCGTTGACCCGTGCGGCGGCCTCGGCGTTGTTGGCGTCGACGGCGTCGAACTCGCGGGCCACGATCTCGGCCGCGGCGGCCATGATGCCGGCGGCCTCGACGTAGGCGTTCAGATTGCGGATGTGGGTGCTCATCGCCTGGGAATAGCGGGTCTTCGCCGCGTGCACGGCGCCGCTCGCGTTCTTCTGCCCGAAGTTGACGCCGGACAGCGTCGTCGCCGCGCGGCTCACCGCCGGGCGGAACACCTCGTCGGCCTCGAACCGCACGTCCTTGGCGAAGTTGTTGAGTTCGCCGGTCTCCACATTGATGGAGGGATCACTCATCGCTGCCTCCCCGTGATCGCCGTCTAGCTGGCAACGCATCGAGGGTAACCGCAGCGTGGAAGGTGTGGGTACCCGTGCCGGGCCCACTGTGGATAACCCGGTGGATCAGGGGGCGAGACATTCCGCGGCGGCGGCGACCCGCTCGTCCGAGGCGGTCAGCGCGACCCGCACGTGACGGGCACCGGCCGGGCCGTAGAACGCCCCCGGAGCTGCGAGAACGCCGCGCTCGGCGAGCCACTGCACGGTCGCCCAGCAGTCTTCGTCCCGGGTCGACCAGAGGTAGAGCCCGGCCTCGGAATGATCGATGCGGAATCCCGCACCGAGCAGCGCCTCACGCAGGATCACCCGGCGGGATGAGTACCGGGCGCGCTGCTCGGCCACGTGGTTCTCGTCGCCGAGACCGGCCACCATCGCGGCCTGGACCGGCGCCGGCATGATCATTCCGGCGTGTTTGCGGACCGCGAGCAGCTCGCCGACCAGCGCCGGGTCGCCGGCCACGAACCCGGCGCGGTAACCGGCCAGGTTGGACCGCTTGGAGAGCGAGTGCACGGCCAGCAGCCCGGTGACGTCGCCGTCACACACCTCGTCGGCCAGGATCGACACCGGCACGGTCTCCCAGCCCAGCGTCAGATAGCACTCGTCGCTGACCACGGTCACGCCGCGCTCACGCGCCCAGGCGACCACCTTGCGCAGGTGGGCGACGGGCAGCACCTTGCCGGTCGGGTTCGACGGCGAATTGATCCAGAGCAGGCGTACGCGCGGATCGGGTCCTAGGGCGGTCAGCGAGTCGGCCCGGACCGCCGTGGCCCCGGAGAGCTGCACACCCACCTCGTACGTCGGGTAGCAGACCTCCGGAATGGCCACCACGTCTCCGGGGCCGAGGCCGAGCAGGGTCGGCAGCCACCCGACCAGCTCCTTGGAGCCGATCGTGGGCAGCACGCCGACCGGCGCCGTGGTGGCACACGAACGGCGTACCCAGGAAGCCATCGCCTCCCGCAGCGCCGGCGTGCCGGCGGTCTGCGGGTAACCCGGCGCATCCGACGCCCCGGCCAGCGCGGCCCGGATCGCCGGCGGCACCGGGTCGACCGGCGTGCCGATGGAGAGGTCGACGAGGCCGCCGGGATGTGCGGAAGCGACCTTCTTGGCCGGCTCGAGCAGGTCCCAGGGGAAATCCGGCAGCTTCGACGACAGCGGCAAGGTCAGTGCTCGCCGTTCAGGCCGGCCGGCTGGGCGGCCACGAACGTCGCGTCCTTCTCGACCTTGCCGGTCTTCGAGGCGCCACCGGGCGAGCCCAGGTCCTCGAAGAACTCGTAGTTGGCGTTGGTGTAGTCCTTCCACTGCTCCGGGACGTCATCTTCGTAGAAGATGGCCTCCACCGGGCAGACCGGTTCACAGGCGCCGCAATCCACGCACTCATCGGGGTGGATGTAGAGCATCCGATTGCCCTCGTAGATGCAGTCGACGGGGCACTCTTCGATGCACGCCTTGTCGAGCACATCGACGCAGGGCTCAGCGATGATGTAGGTCACGGCAGTGATTTCCCTTCTGGCCCTTCGGCAACCCAGCCGCGGGCGATGCGGCAGCAATGCAAAGCCTAGTATCTCGCCGGAGGGAGGTCGCGCGTGCTCCGACGGCAGGATGTGGGACACCGGGTGGTGGTGCGCCGAATTGTAGGCGTTTCTGCCGATAGGACGCTGTTCTCCGACGCCCTCGGGGAGCTTGTGGACCTGACCGAGACGGATCTCACCATTGCGACCGCCCAGGGCACCGTACGCGTACCCCTGCACGAGGTCCACCGGGCCAAGCGCGTGCCCGCCGCACGCCGCCCGCCGGCCGCCGACGTCATCGGGCTGGAACTCGCCGCGAACGACGCCTGGCCCGCTCCGGTGCAGGCCAGGCTGGGCAGCTGGATCCTGCGGGCGGCCGACAACTGGACCGGGCGGGCCAACTCGGCGCTGGCCGTCGGCGACCCCGACCGGACCCTGGAGGAGGCCATCGACGCGGTCGTGCGGTGGTACGCCGACCACGGCCAGCGGGCGCTGATCAACGCGCCGATGCCGCTGGCGTCGCCGGTGAACGCCGCCCTCGACGAGCGCGGGTGGTCGGCGCGGCCGCTCACGCTGGTGCAGACCGCCACGCTGGCCCGGCTGCTGACCGATCCGGTGCGCCTCGATCTGCCGCCGGTCGCGCTGGCCGACAGCCCGTCCGACGACTGGTACGCGATGGTCGCCGACCACAAGGGCACGTTGCCGACGGCGGCGAAACGCGTGCTCACGGGCGTACCCGAAACGGTTTTCGCCCAGGTCCGGGACGCTCAGGGTGACCTTCTCGCGGTCGCACGGGGAACCGTGACCGGCGTGCAGCGCTGGCACGGCGTGGCGCTGCTGCAGACCGCGCCCACCGCCCGACGCACCGGCCTGGCCGCGCATGTCGTCCGCGCGATGGCCCAGTGGGCCGCCCAGCACGGCGCGACCAAGGCCTACCTGCAGGTCGAGGAGCGCAACGCCGCGGCCGTCGCCCTGTACGGCAAGCTTGGCTTCGCGACCCACCACACCTACCTCACCCGCGAGGAACCGGTTTAGGCTTACTTGAGACTTCAAGGAGCCCCGTCATGACCCGACCCGCCGGCGCCTACGACGCCCTGCTCGCCCGCGTCCTGCCCCAAGCCCGTGACCAGCGCGTCTGGGAGCCCGCCGACGGCCCGCTGCCGGCGCTGTTCGTCAGCCACGGCGCCCCGCCCACCCTCGACGACCCGCAGTGGCTCGACGACCTGCACGCCTGGGGCCGCTCGATGCCGAAACCGCGCGCGATCGTCGTGGTCTCGGCCCACTGGGAGAACGCCCCCGTCACGATCTGCGGCGCCGCGGCCGGCACCCCGCTCTACTACGACTTCGGCGGCTTCCACCAGCGCTACTACACGTTGCCGTACGCCACCCCCGACGCCACCGACCTGGCCCGCCGCGTGGCCGGCACGCTTGGCCCGGTCCACCACGACCCCGGCCGCGGCCTCGACCACGGCGCCTTCATCCCGCTGATGGCCATGTATCCCGCCGCCGACGTCCCGGTCGTGCAGGTGTCGATGCCCAGCCTCGACCCGTCGGCGCTGCTCACCCTCGGCCGCCGCCTGCGGGCGCTGCGCGACGAGGGCGTCCTGGTGATCGGCTCGGGCTTCATGACGCACAGCTTCGCCGCCATGCGGAATCCGGCGCTGGCCGGTTACACCCGGGCCTTCGACGAGTGGGCCGACGACGCTCTCACCCGCGGCGACGTCGACACGCTGGCCGACTTCCAGGCCAAGGCGCCGGCCGCGCACATCTCCCACCCGACGGCCGACCACTACGTGCCGTTGCTGCTCACGCTGGGCGCGGCCGACGATCCGGCCACGGCGACGTCGACGATCGCCAGCACCCGCTACAACAACTCCATCCGCTCCATCCAGGTGCGCTGACGATCAAGATCAAACGCCGGTCGTAGCGGGGTGGGTGGTACAGACCGCTGCTCCCGATCCTCTCTTCTTGCAGATCAAGAGCCTCGTGTCGTAGCGGGGTGGGTGGTACAGACCGCTGCTCCCGCCGAGGCCGGTCCGGGCGGCCGCACGCTTCGCTTCCGCGGCCGCCCTCCCTGCGACGTGCGTGAGTAGGCGCGCCCGCCGCTAACGCGGCCCTACCACTGCCCAGACCATCGCCGCCGCGCCCGAGCGCAGCCGGCCCGCGTGGAGATCGGCGACGAACCGGTCCAGCAGCGTTCTGTGCCTCGCGGCCTCGTCGTCGGTGACGACGCGGCCGAGGTGGTGCTCGATGACGTCGGCGACCGACGAGGAGATCGCGGCCCGGATCGAGGTGCACCGGGATCAGATGCGCCATCTGCTGAAGGCGACCGCCTCGCCCGCAATCACGATTCAGATCATCCCGTTCTCGTCCGGCGCACATCTGGGAATGCCCGGCCAGTTCTCTATCCTGGAGTTCGCCGAGCCCGACCCGCCGATGGTCTACACCGAGAACGCGAGTGGCGGCCTGTTCCTGGAGGCCGAACAAGACGTCGTCCGCTACCGCGATCACTTCCACCGGCTGACCGCCCAGGCTGTGAGCATCGAGATGTCGAGGCAAATCATCGAGGAGGCGGCGTAGATGGATCTCCCGGACGCCAAGTGGTTCAAGAGCACCCGCAGCGGGGCCAACGGAAACTGCGTTGAGGTCGCGTTTCTCGCCGGCGGTGAGGTGGCCGTGCGCGACTCGAAAGACCCCGATGGGCCGAAGCTGCGGTTCACCGCGGCCGAGTGGGCGGCCTTCGTCGGCGGCGCCAAGGACGGCGAGTTCGACAGCTAGCTCCGCCCGGTCAGGGCTGGGTGCGCTCGCATGTGGCCGGGGCCGGCCGGCCCGGCGCTGACCCACAGGGCCGGCGGCCTGACTGGGCACGGTGTGCCCACCCAAGGTCTACCCGCGCCGGGGGTGGGCGAGCGACCATGGACGCATGCGCGCCGACCTGGGGGAGTTTCTTCGCAAGTGCCGGGCCGACACCAGCCCGGAGGCGGCCGGCGTCCTCGGTCCGCAGCCGGGCCGGCGCGTCCGGGGGCTGCGCCGGGAAGAGGTGGCGCTGCTCGCGGGGGTGAGCGTCGACTACTACACCCGGCTGGAGCAGGGGCGGCACGCCAGCCCGTCCGAGGCGGTGCTCGACGCGCTGGGGCGGGTGTTCCGGCTCGACGCCGCCGGCCGTGCGCATCTGGGCGACCTGGCCCGCCCGGTCCGGCGCGGGGCCGAGCAGGTGCCGCCGCAGCGGGTGCGGCCGGCCATGCACCAGATGATCGCCTCGATGACCGACCACCCGGCCTTCATCGTCGGGCGCCGCACCGACGTGCTGGCGTCGAACAGCCTGGCCCGCGCCCTGATGACCGACTGGACGCGGCTGCCGCCGAAGCACCGCAACTACACCCGCTGGGTCTTCCTCGACCCGGCCGCGCGTGAGCTTTTCCTGGACTGGCCCACGGTCGCCGCCGAAGTGGTCGGCACGCTGCGGCTCTATGCGGGGCGGCACCCGGACGACGCCCGGCTGACCGAGCTGGTCGGCGAGCTGACGATCAAGAGCGCTGAGTTCCGTACGTGGTGGAACGGTCTTCAGGTCCATGAGCGCACCCATGGCACCAAGCGCATGACCCACCCGGCCGTCGGGCCGATCATGATCCGCTACGAGGCGCTGGCCCTGCCCGGCGACGAGGACCAGACCCTGTTCGTCTACACCACCGACCCGGGCAGCCAGTCGCACGACAACCTGCGCCTGCTGGCCCTGTGGGACTCGGGCGAGGTCGGGGAACGGGTCAACCGGTGAGGATCTGCTCCAGCTGGAGGACCGAGCGCTCCTGGTAGACGCCGCCGACCAGGTAGTGGCCTCGGAGGGCGTTGCTGTCCTGCTCGACCAGCAGGTACCACGGGATGCCGGCTTCGGCGTACCCGTGCATCTTGAGGGTGTGGTCGAGGGACGTGCTGACCGGTGAGACCACCTCGACCACCAGGTGCACGGCGGCGGCGTCGACGATCGGGTCGTCGATGTCGATCGGGCCGGTGACCACGATGTCGGGGACGACGATGCGCTGGTCGCTGAGCCGGACCGTGACGCCGACGAGGACGTTGAGGTCGCTCCGGCCGACCCGGAGCGCGCCGGCCAGCGCCTCGATGATCAGCTGGTGGCGGGGGCTCGGGCCGGGGCGGACGACCACGTTGCCGTCCCACATCTCGTTCATGCCAGCAGCTCCCGGATGAAGGTCAGTTCCGCGTCCAGACCGGCGCCGGCCGAGACCAGCAGCGCCGGGTGTGGCAGGTCGGGGGCGAGGGCGTGGTGGGCGTACATCTCGGGGGCGTCGGACGCGCGGCCCAGGTAGCGCTCGGCGAACGCGACCGGCACGTCGTGCCAGTCGGTGATCGGGTCGCGGGCCACGCCGCAGCGGACCTCCTCGGCGCGGCGGGTCACGGCCAGGCCGGCCAGCCAGCCGCCGAGTCCCGTGCCGTGCGCGGCCACCCGGGCCAGGTCGAGGTCGGGGTGCTTGCCGGTGAGGTCCTGGAGCGCGTCGAGGACGTCGCCGAGCACGACGTCGGCCAGCCGGCGATGCACCGCCTTCTCGAAGCTGGGCGCCACTCCGGGCGTACCCCTCGGATCGACGCTGACCACCGCGAAACCGCAACCCGCCCACCAGGCGCGCTCCTGCCACCCGGCCGCGTCCCGGGTCACCTGCTGCCGGCCGGGACCGTCACCGAAGGTGAGCAGCACCGGCAGCCGCGTCCCGTCCACGTGGTCGGGCGGGTAGAGGACGGCCGCGGGCAGGCGCCGGTCGGTCACGCGGGCCAGGATCGGCTGCGGGGAGTACGGCAGCGGCTCCGCGTACGACCGCAGCTGGTGCACGACCTCGTCGCCACGCCGCACCTCGTCGCCGATCACCAGCACGTCCCCGCCGACCGCGGCGGGCCGGGCCGGGCCGAGCCGGGTGGCCGTGGCGCCGCCCCCGCCGAGTGACGCCCGCACCCGGAAGATGTCGCGGGTCGACGGGTCGCCCTCGGTCGCCTCGACGATCAGGTCGGCCCGCGGGACCACCCCGATCACCCGGCGGATGTAGAGCGTGGGCGGGGTGAGCAGGCTGCCGTCCGCGAACAGGCAGCGCGCGTCGAAGCCGTCGTGGGCCAGTTCGCCGCCGACCAGCACCCGGCCGTCCGGCAGATGTCGGGGCGTGCCGGGGATCGGCTCCACCCAGCGCGCGTCGGCCAGCTCGGCGTGCACCTGCGTCTCCCCGGTGCGTGGGTCGACCGACAGCACCAGCCCGTGCTGCTGGAGCCGGCGCAGCACGGTGATCAGCGGGGTGCCGCCGTCCGCCCACTGCACGTCGACCAGGTAGGGATAGGTCTCCCGGTCCCAGTGCACGTCGACCCAGCCGCCGTCCAGGTCGAGCAGGTGCAGGGAGACCGATCCGGCGGTACGAGTGGCGAGCACCTGGGCGCCGTCCGGCGACCACCACCAGCCCCGCCGCCGCCCGAACTCGCGCCCGGCCGGGTCGGTGACGCCCCACCGGACGCCGCCCGGGTCTCGCCAGGAGCTGCCCGCGGGCTCACCGGCCAGCAGCTCGTCGGTGCCGTCGGGGCCGGCGATGCGCAGGCAGTCGCCGGGAGTGACGTATCCGATGGACACCCCGGCCGGGTCGGGGCACGGGTCGATGACCGGCTCGGCGGTGGCCACCGCCTCGACGTCGCCGGTGCGCAGGTCGGCGCGGAACAGCCGGCCGTCGATCGCGTACGCGGCGACCGTGGCGTCTCGATCGGCGCCGAACCGCTCGACCGGGCCGGGCGCCACCTGCTGCTCCACGCCGCCGGCGACGTCGAGCACCCAGAGTGACGCGGCCGCGTCGAAGCGGCCGGCCGAGCGCCGGAACACCACGCGGGCGCCGTCGCCGCCGACGACCACGTCGTGCGGCGCGCCGTGCCGGAAGCCCCCCGTGCGCCCCGCGAGATCGGGAAAGTCCACGGCAACCAGCATCCCTGATCAAGGGCCCTCCGCGCCCGTCCTTGCGCAGTGTTGCCCGTAGAGTTGCCCGGGTGATGGAGGAAGACCCCCGGAGCCTGCTCCTGGTGCACGCGCACCCCGACGACGAGGTGACCGGAACCGGCGCCACGATGGCCCACTATGTGGCCGAGGGTGCGCGAGTCACCCTGGTCACGTGCACGCTGGGTGAAGAGGGCGAGATCCACGTGCCCGAGCTGGCCCAGCTCGAGGCCAAGCAGGCCGACCAGCTCGGCGGCTGGCGGATCGCCGAGCTCGAGCGGGCGTGTGCCGCGCTCGGCGTGACCGACCACCGGTTCCTGGGCGGGGCCGGCCGCTACCGCGACTCCGGGATGATGGGCCTGCCGACCAACGACCACCCGCGCTGCTTCTGGCAGGCCGACCTCGACCAGGCCGCGGGTTACCTGGTGGAGATCATGCGTGAGGTACGCCCCCAGGTCATGATCACGTACGACGACAACGGCTTCTACGGCCACCCCGACCACATCATGTCCCACCGCGTGGCGATGCGGGCGGCCGAACTGGCCGGCGACGCCGCCCCGGCGAAGATCTACTTCACCGCGATGCCGCGCAGCGTCCTGCAGGGCGGCATGGAGGCGTTCCGCGGGCTCGACAACAACCCGTTCGCCGACGTCGAGAAGGTCGAAGATCTGCCCTTCGGGCACCCGGACGAGGAGATCGCGGCCCAGATCGACGGCACCGACCAGTACGAGAAGAAGGTGGCCGCGATGCGGGCGCACGCCACCCAGATCCCGGACAACTCCTGGCTGTACGGCATCGCCGGCGACTTCGGCGGCGAGTTCATGGGCATCGAGTACTTCACCCTGGCCAAGGGCGAGCGGGGCGAGGTCAGCGGCACCCACTCCTGGGAGCGTGACCTGTTCAGCGGCCTGTTCGCGTCGGACCGTCGATGACGGTGTCCGTTTCCCTGGCCCCGACGCAGGAGTCGCCCGAGCCGCCACCACCACCGTCGGACAGCGGGTTGGTGCGGGCGGCCGGGCTCGTGGTGGCGGTCGTGGCGACCGTCGTCACCGCGATCGTCGAGCTCTACCTGACCCCGCTGCGGATCGCCGGCGTGCCGATCGGCGCCTCGGTGCTCTTCGCCGTGGTGGCCAACTGGGCGCTCGCCTGGTTCGTCCTGCACACCACGCGGCGGCGCTGGTCGGTCGGCCTGCCGTGGGTGCTGTGGACCGTGATCATGCTGTTCGCGGCCGGGGCCCGCACCGAGGAGGGCGACTACCTGCTCAGCGGCAGCGACTGGATCGCCCTGGTGATGATCCTGGTCGGCAGCCTGTCCTTCGCGGTCTTCGCGTACCGCATGATCCTCGGCCGCACCCAGCTGTAACTCCCGCATCGCGACCAGCGGACTCCCAGGTTTCACCCAGGACGCTTGGCGCGTCATCCGCAAGGATGGCGAAGAGGTCGAGCGGGCGAAGCTCACTTGGAAGTACGATCCCGAGCCACGGTTGGTGTGTGGCGCCTCAGGGTCACAATCTTGATGGGTACGGGGAGGTAGCGGTGAAGCGACGGTGGATGACGATCGCGCTGGTGGCGGTCGTGCTGTTCGCGATCAACGTGGTCGCACGGCTGATCATCCGGCTCTGGTTCGACGGTGACGACGCCGCCGAGGGAAGCGTCTCCCTGGTGATGTTCGGCGTCATCGGCCTGGCCCTGGCCGTGATCACGTTCCTCCGGTCCCAGCGCCACCGTCCCGCCGAGTGGCTCCCCGACCTGGCCGCCGCGGCCGTCATCGGCATGCTGCTGACCATCCTGGTCGGCCCGTTCATCAGCGGCGACGGCCCGTTCGCGGGCGGCGCCGGCAACTTCTTCTCCCAGATCTGGCTCTACGGCGGCTTCGCCATCGTGGGCACGCTGCTCGGCTACTGGATCGCCACCGCACTGGGCCGCGACTACCGCTCCCGCTCCCTCAGTGCCTTCGCCCAGTCCCGCGCCACCAAGCCCCGCCGCGTCGTCCGGCGCTAGGCCGCGTTTCACAACCCGGCCAAGTGCGAGGCACGCTCTGGGCCCCGCGGCCTAGACGTGCTTGACGTAACGGCGGCACGGCACCGGGATGCTCGTGTCGCCGTGGCGGGCCGCGTACTGGAACGGACCGTCGTCCCGCCAGCCGGCCCTCTCGTAGAAGCGGCGCGCCCGCGCGTTGCCCTCGACCACGGCCAGCCAGGCCCGCGGGTGACCGTCGGCGGCGACCTGCCGTTCCGCCTCGTCGAGGAGGGCGGCCGCGACGCCGCTCCCCCGGTGTCGCGCGTCGACGAAGACCTGCTCGACCTCGTCGCGGTCGACCATGATGAACCCGGCCACCACCCCGTCGACCTCGGCCACCGTGGTGTCCGCGACCCGCTCGGCGGCCCGGCTCAAGAACGTCTCCTGGGTACGCACGGCGACCAGCTCGTCCGGCACGTGCCCGAGATGCCCGTCCCGCCAGGCGGCCGCCCAGATCGTCCCGACCGCCTCGGCGTCACCGTCCCGCGCCGCCCGCAGCTCCACCGTCACCCGCTCACCCTGCCATCTGACAGTGGAGATCTCGATGCCGGAGCCGCTCTTCCTGGCGGACCACCGCGACGCCACCTGTCCGCCTGGTCGGAACTGGCGCCACGTTAGCCGTCCGGGCGGGGTTGGGGCCGCGACAGCGGTGGGCGGGACCACTCACGCACGTCGCAGGGAGGCGGCCGCGGAAGCGGAGCGTGCGGTCGCCGGACCGACCTCGGCGGGAGCAGCGGTCTGAACCCACCACCCCGCTACGACCGGCCCTTGAATTTGATCTTCAAGAGGATCCCCTCGAACTTGATCTTGAAGAGAGGCCCACAGTGTGGGGATGGAGGGTTGCGCATAGGGTCGCGGGATGACTGAGTTCGACGCGGCGTGTGCGGCGGTTCAGGCCGCCCTCGATGCCGGGGCGCGTTATGCCGATGCGCGGGTGATGGTGCGGCGCACCGAGTCGATGAGCGCTCGCGACGGTGAGGTCGAAGGGCTGACCTCGGACGAGAGTGCGGGAATCGGCGTGCGCGCGCTGGTCGGGTCGGGGTGGGGCTTCTACGCGGTGCCCGATCTCAGCGACTCGGCCGCGCGGGCGGCGGGGCGGCGGGCGGCGCAGATCGCGGCGGCCAGCGCGTCGGTGCCGGGGCCGCCGATCGACCTGGTGCCGACCGGCGCGGGCGAGGCGTCGTGGGCCAGTCCGTGCGAGATCGACCCGCTGTCGGTGCCGCTGTCCAACAAGGGTGACCTGCTGGTCGAGGCGACCAAGGCGGCCAAGGAGGCCGGCGCCGACCAGGCCGAGGGCCTCTACCAGGTGTGGGACACGCGCAAGTGGTTCGCGTCGAGCGACGGGCACCGCATCGACCAACATCTGCGCGAGTGTGGCGCGGGAGTGACGGCCAGCGCGTTCGGCGACGGCGAGATCCAGCGGCGGTCGTGGCCGTCCCATCGGGGGCAGTACGGCACCCGCGGCTGGGAACTGGTCAACGAGCTGGCCCTGGTCGAGAACGCGCCGCGGATGGCCGAGGAGGCGCGGGCGCTGCTGACCGCGCCGCTGTGCCCGTCCGGTGAGACGACGCTGGTGCTCGGTGGTGAGCAGATGGCGTTGCAGATCCACGAATCGGTCGGGCACGCGATCGAGCTCGACCGGATCCTGGGGTGGGAGGCGGCGTTCGCGGGCACGTCCTGGCTCGACCTCGACCAGCTCGGCACGCTGCGGTACGGCTCGGACCTGATGAACATCACGATCGACCCGACGATCCCGGGCGCGCTGGGCAGTTTCGGGTACGACGACGAGGGCACCCCCGCGGCGGCACGGGACGCCGTCCGCAATGGACGGTGGGTCGGCGTGCTGGCCGGTCGCGACTCGGCGGCGATGGCGGGGCTCGACTACGCCGGCAGCGTGCGGTCCGACGGCTGGTCGCGGCTGCCGATGGTGCGGATGACCAATGTGGGCCTGGAGCCGGGACCCCACACGCTCGACGAGATCATCGCGGCCACCGACGACGGGGTGTTCATGGACAACAACCGCTCCTGGTCGATCGACGACCGCCGGCTCAACTTCCAGTTCGGCTGCGAGATCGGCTGGGAGATCAAGAACGGTAGGCGGGGACGGATGCTGCGCAACCCGACCTACACCGGGATCGGGCCGAAGTTCTGGCAGTCCATGGACATGCTCTCGTCGGAGATCGTTTCCTGGGGTACGCCCAACTGCGGCAAGGGCCAGCCCGGTCAGGTCGGGCACACCGGCCACCCGGCCGCACCGGCCCGGTTCACCAACGTGCGCGTGGGGGTCCGGGGATGAGCGAACTCTCCACCGCGAGCCGGGTCCTCGACCTGGTCCGGGCCACGGCCGGAGCCGAGGCCGAGGCGGAGGCGCTGGTGCACCACTCGGCCGAGGCGCTGACCCGGTTCGCGAACTCGGCGATCCACCAGAACGTGGCCGACGCGACCACCACCGTGCGGCTGCGACTGCATCTGGACGGGCGCACCGCCACCGGCTCGACCACGGTCACCGACGCCGACGGCCTGGCGTCCCTTGTGGAGCGCACCGTCGCGGCGGCCCGGCTGACCCCGGTCGACGAGGGCTGGGCCGGCCTGACCCCGCCGTCACCGCTGGGCTCGGAGAACGGCTTCGACGACGCCACCGCGGGCGCCGGCCCGGACGAGCGGGCGGCTCGGGTCCGGGCGTTCGTGGACGCGGCCGGCGGCCTGGAGACGGCCGGCTACTGCCGCACCTTCTACCGCTCGGGCGCGTTCGCGAACACGGCCGGCCAGTCGGTGTCGGGTCGCGCGGCCGGCGCCGACATGGACGGCATCGCCCGGGACAACGGCGTCGACGGCGTGGCCCGGCTGGCCGGTGAGCGCCTCGCCACCCTGGACGGCGCCACACTGGGCGCCCGGGCCGCGGCCAAGGCCCGGGCGGCGGGCGCGGCGATCGAGCTCCCGCCCGGGCGCTACCCGGTGGTGCTCGAGCCCGACGCGGTCAGCGACCTGCTCAACAACCTGGCGATGTACGGCTTCAACGGCCGGTCGTTCGCGCACGGCGAATCCTTCGCGCGGCTCGGCGAGGCCCAGTTCGACCCGGCCGTGACGATCGTCGACGACCCCTCGGGGCTGCTGCCGTTCGACCTGGACGGCACGCCGCTGCGGCCGCTGACCCTGGTCGACGCGGGGACCACGACGAGCGTCACGCACGACCGGCGGTCGGCCGCCGAGGCGGGCGCGTCGACCACCGGTCACTCGTCGGCCATCTCGTTCGTCTGGGGCCCGATGGCCCACCAGCCGGCGATGCGGCCGGGACCGGCCGCGGCCACGGCCGCGGTGGAGAGCGGCCCCACGGCGCCGTCCGCGCGCCCGCTCGTCGCGAACCTGGAACGCGGGCTGCTCATCACCGACTTCTGGTACACCCGGGTGCTCGACCAGAAGAGCCTGGTGATGACCGGCCTGACCCGAAACGGCGTCTGGTTGGTGGAGAACGGCGAGGTGGTGGCCGCGGTGAGCAACATGCGGTTCACCCAGAACTACCCGCAGGCGCTCGGCCCGGGTCAGGTGCTGGGCATCGGGGCCGAGGCCGTCCCGATCCCGGATCGCTGGGCCGGCCACCGCATCACCGCGCCCGCCCTGCACCTGGCCAGCTGGAACCTGACCGGTAACGCGAGCGGCTGAAGCGGCCCCGAGCTGCGGAAACGGCGAATGTGACGAACCGAGGCAGACCTTAGCGGGTGCGTTCCGGAACCTCGGCGTAACGTGTGCCACACACGTGGACGCCCGGCGGCTGCGCTGATCTGCGCGCCCCCAGCGTGGAGCAGTTCTGGGCGAGGTCAGGGAGATGGGAATGACGACGACGGCAACGAGGCCGGGCTCGGCGCGTGCGCGCGCCGCGATCGCGGCGAAGACGTTGCGTACCGATCGGTGGTGGGTCGCACCACTGATCACGTTCTTGGGTTTGAGCGCCTGGGTCGCCTACGCGACCGTTCGCGTCTTCATGCACAAGTGGTACTTCGTCGAGTTGTACGGCTACCTGACGCCGTTCTACTCGCCGTGCATCACCGACCGGTGCATCCCCGAGGCGGCTCACTTCGGCACCCCGCTGCCGAGCTTCTGGCTGATCCCGGAGGCCGCCTTCACACTGCCGTTCCTGCTGCTCTTCCGGCTCACCTGCTACTACTACCGGAAGGCGTACTACCGGGCCTTCTGGTTGTCGCCGCCGGCCTGCGCGGTGCCGGACGGACACAAGAAGTACACCGGCGAGACCCGGTTCCCGCTGCTGGGGCAGAACCTTCACCGGTACGCGTTCTACGCCGCCGCGATCATCTCGCTGATCAACACCTGGGACGCGATCATCGCCTTCAAGAGCGGCGACGGCTTCGGGTTCGGGCTGGGCAACATCATCCTGGTCGGCAACGTGGTGATGCTGTGGGCGTACACGCTGTCCTGCCACTCCTGCCGGCACATCGCCGGCGGCCGGCTCAAGCACTTCTCCAAGCACCCGGTGCGCTACCGCTTCTGGACCTTCGTGTCCAAGCTGAACGCCCGGCACATGATGCTCGCCTGGATCACCCTGGGCACGCTGGCGCTGACCGACTTCTACATCATGGGCCTGTCCGCGGGCTGGTACTCCGACCTGCGGTTCGTTGGCTGAGGGACGACCTGACGTGACGACACGAATCGAACGACACCACTACGACGTCGTCGTGATCGGCGCCGGCGGCGCCGGCCTGCGGGCGGCCATCGAGGCCCGACTCGCCGGCAAGCGGACGGCCATCATCTCCAAGTCCCTGTTCGGCAAGGCGCACACCGTCATGGCCGAGGGCGGCGCGGCCGCCGCGATGGGCAACGTGAACAGCCGCGACAACTGGATGGTGCACTTCCGGGACACCATGCGCGGCGGGAAGTTCCTGAACAACTTCCGGATGGCCGAGCTGCACGCCAAGGAGGCGCCGGAGCGGATCTGGGAGCTGGAGACGTACGGGGCGCTGTTCGACCGTACGAAGGACGGCAAGATCTCGCAGCGCAACTTCGGCGGCCACGAATACCCGCGGCTGGCGCACGTCGGCGACCGCACCGGCCTCGAGCTGATCCGCACCCTGCAGCAGAAGATCGTCTCGCTGCAACAGGAGGACAAGCGCGAGTTCGGCAGCTACGACGCCCGCATCAAGGTCTTCTCCGAGACCACGATCACCGAGCTGCTGCTCGACGGGAACCGGGTGGCCGGCGCGTTCGGCTACTACCGCGAATCCGGCGAGTTCCTGCTGCTCGAGGCGCCCGCGGTGATCCTGGCGACCGGCGGCGTCGGCCGCAGCTACAAGGTCACCTCGAACTCCTGGGAGTACACCGGCGACGGGCACGCGCTGGCCCTGCGCGCCGGGGCCACTCTGATCAACATGGAGTTCCTGCAGTTCCACCCGACCGGCATGGTCTGGCCGGTGTCCGTCAAGGGCATCCTGGTCACCGAGTCGGTCCGGGGCGACGGCGGGGTGCTGAAGAACTCCGAGGGCAAGCGGTTCATGTTCGAGTACGTCCCCGACGTCTTCCGCAAGCAGTACGCGGAGACCGAGGAGGAGGCGGACCGCTGGTACAGCGACCCGGACAACAACCGCCGCCCGCCCGAGCTGCTGCCCCGGGACGAGGTCGCGCGGGCCATCAACAGCGAGGTCAAGGCCGGCCGGGGCTCGAAGGCCGGCGGTGTCTACCTCGACATCGCCAGCCGGCTGCCCGCCGAAGAGGTCCAGCGCCGGCTCCCGTCGATGTACCACCAGTTCAAGGAACTGGCCGACGTCGACATCACCAAGGAGCCGATGGAGGTCGGGCCGACCTGTCACTACGTGATGGGTGGCGTCGAGGTCGACCCCGACTCGGGCGCGGCCTTCGGCGACGTCGAGGGGCTGTTCGCGGCGGGCGAGGTGTCCGGCGGGATGCACGGCTCCAACCGGCTGGGCGGCAACTCGCTGTCCGACCTGCTGGTGTTCGGCAAGCGCGCGGGTGAACACGCGGCCGCGTACACGGAAGCTCTGCCCAAGCGGCCGAAGGTCGCGACCGCGGACGTCGAGCAGGCGGTCGACACGGCGCTGGCGCCGCTGAGCCGGCAGAGCGGGGAGAACCCGTACACGTTGCAGCAGGACCTCCAGGCGGTGATGGGTGACCTGGTCGGCATCATCCGCCGCGAGGGCGAGCTGACCGACGCGCTGAAGCGGCTCGAAGAGCTCAAGCTGCGGGTGGCCAACGTCGGCGCGATCGGCGGCCGCAAGTACAACCCGGGCTGGCACCTGGCCCTCGACCTGCGCAACATGCTGATCGTGTCGATCTGCACGGCGAAGGCGGCGCTGGAGCGCGAAGAGTCGCGCGGCGGCCACACCCGCGAGGACTTCCCCGGGATGAACCCGCAGTGGCGGCTGCTCAACCTGATCTGCTCCCTCGACTCCGGGGGCGACGTGCACCTGGAACGCAAGGCGGTCCCGAAGATGCGGGACGAGCTGATCCAGCTGTTCGACCGGACCGAGCTGTCGAAGTACATGACGGACGACGAGCTGGCGGCGTACGACGCCCTGTCTGGGGAGGCGAAGTAATGGGCACCAAGCGCCACTTCAAGGTCTGGCGGGGCGACTCGTCCGGCGGCGAGATCCAGGACTTCGACGTCGAGGTGAACGAGGGCGAAGTGGTCCTCGACGTCATCCACCGGCTGCAGGCCACGCAGACCCCCGACCTCGCGTGCCGATGGAACTGCAAGGCCGGCAAGTGCGGGTCGTGCTCGATGGAGATCAACGGCATGCCCAAGCTGGGCTGCATGACGCGGATGTCCACCTTCACCGACGACGAGACGATCACGATCACGCCGCTGCGGACCTTCCCGGTCATCCGCGACCTGGTCACCGACGTGTCGTACAACTACGAGAAGGCCCGGGAGACGCCGGCCTTCGCGCCACCTTCCGGCGTGGCGCCCGGCGAATACCGCATGCAGCAGGTCGATGTCGAGCGGTCCCAGGAGTTCCGCAAGTGCATCGAATGCTTCCTCTGCCAGAACACCTGCCACGTGGTCCGCGACCACGAGGAGAACAAGGAAGCCTTCGCCGGGCCGCGGTTCTTCATCCGGGCCGCCGAACTCGACATGCACCCGCTCGACGCGCGCACCGACCGCAAGAACTACTCGCGCGACCACCAGGGCCTGGGCTACTGCAACATCACCAAGTGCTGCACCGAGGTCTGCCCCGAACACATCAAGATCACCGACAACGCGATCATCCCGATGAAGGAACGCGTGGTCGACAACAAGTACGACCCGCTGGTCTGGCTGGGCCGCAAGATCTTCCGCCGGGACGAGCTCGAGAAGCAGGACCGCGAGCACGCCCCGGCCTCCCGCAGCGAGAACATGGCGCCGAGCAACACGATGGGCGTCACCGGCGTCGCCTCCGGGACGACCACGCCGTATTCCAGCGCCCGCCTGCCCGAGCCGCCCGACCTCGGCCCCGACGGCAAGCTCGACGTGGCCGAGATCCTGTCGCAGAAGCAGGGCGGGCCGTCGCCGTTCGGTGACGACCATGTCTTCCCGCTGCCGACCGACCGGGTGACCTACCACCACCCGGAGCCGGAGAAGGACGACCATTAGCACAGACGTACGAGGGCGGCGTAGAGTGGCGGCGTGACCGCCTACCAGCCGTCGATGTTCGACCTGATGGGCGGCCCGGCCGCGGCGATCGAGCCGCTGCCGGGCCGTCTCGTTCGACACACCCTGACCGCGGGCGCGTGGGTCGACGTGCTGCCCGGCTTCGTCCAGGGCTCCGACACCGTCTTCGAGACACTGCTGGCCGACGTCGACTGGCGGGCCGAGCGCCGGCCGATGTACGACGGCGTGGTCGACGTGCCGCGGCTGCTCAGGTGGTATTCGGCTCGCGAAGACCTGCCCCACCCGACGCTGACCGAGGCTCAAGCCCGGCTCAACGCCTACTACGCCGACGAACTGGGCGAAGAGTTCGTCACCGCCGGCATGTGCCTCTACCGCGACGGCCGCGACAGCGTCGCCTGGCACGGCGACACGCTGGGCCGCTCGGCGCGCCACGACACCATGGTCGCGATCGTGTCGTTCGGTTCACCCCGCAATCTGATGCTGCGCCCGCGCGCCGGGGGCCACGACACCCTGCGCCTTCCTCAGGGGCATGGCGATCTGATCGTGATGGGCGGGTCGTGCCAGCGCACGTGGGAACACGCCATCCCCAAGACGGCCCGGCCGGTCGGGCCCCGGGTCAGCGTCCAGTTCCGCCCCGCCGGCGTCGCCTGACGTTGGGCGGCGCGGTTTCGGCCGGCGGCGCGGCTTCGGCCGGGCGGCGCTGGGTTCTGCTGGGCGGCATGGCTTTCGCCAGGTGGTGCCGCGTTCTGCCGGGCGACATGGCTTCGGTCGGGCGGCGCCGAGTTCTGCTGTGGGCGGTGCCGGGGTCAGGCGGGCAGGATGCCGAGGCGGGTGAGCATGTGGGCGAAGCCGTCGTTTTCGGCGTTCTCGGTATGGAAGGTCGCCGCGGCGAGAACCGCCGGCGGCGCGTCGGCCATGGCGACGGAATGCCCGACGGCCGAGAACATCGGGATGTCGATCGGCATGTCGCCGAAGGCTATGGTCTGCGCCGGCGGCACGCCGATGGTGCGGAGCGCCCGCGCCACGCCGCTCGCCTTGTCGACCGACGGCGCGGTCACCTCGACGAATCGCGGGCCGGCATAGGTCAGCGTGACCCGCTCCGGCCCGAATCCGGCGGTGATCAGGTCGGCCACCAGTTCGGCGGCGGTTCGGTGGGGGTGGCACAGCACCATCGAGCAGGCCTCCACCTCGGTGAGCGCGGCGGCGTCCACCACCGAGGTTCGACCTTGGTGGCCGGTCGGGCGCATCGTTCGGTAGGCGGCGGTCATCCGCCACTCGTCGCCGTCGAAAACGGCCGCCGCCTTCACGGTTCGGATCAGGTCGGCGATCACGACGCGGGGCAGGACGTCGAACCAGGCTGTCGCCCCGCTCGCCGGCACGTGTCCGACGGCGCCGCTGCAACAGACGGCGAAGGCGAGGTGCGGAACCAGCGTCGACAAGGACTTCAGGCCGAGTGGGGTACGGGCGGTGGCCGCGATCAACGGGATGCCGCGAGCCTCCAGCGCGGCCGCCGCACGCAGCGTGGCCGGGCTGACGGTCCGGTCGCGCCGCACCACGGTTCCGTCGAGATCGGTGACCACCGCCCCGATCCGAACGCCCTCGACGGCGGTCACCGCGCGACGACGAAGAGGCGGTCGGGCGTGCGTCGACCAGCCCCGGCGCTGATCCGCACGTCGTGGAGGCCGCAGGTGCCGAGAACGTCGCGCAACTCCGGCTCGGTCCATGGCCGCATCACGAAGTCGTAGTGCGAATCCCGCCCGTCCAGCGTGTAGGTCTCGTCGACTCGGAGCAGCCCGTCGTCCCAGGTCGTGCGAGCGGCAAAGGTGAGCAAGCCGCCGCCGGGAAGGTCGACCCGCTTCGAGCGTGGGACGCCGTCCGCGCGTCGCCGCGATGCGTCCCGCTCGCGGACATCGAGGAACAGCGCGCCGCCGGGGATCAGGCAGCCGGCCAGGGAACGCATCGCGGACAGCCGCTCGTCGTCATCGATCAGGTCGTTGAGCACGCCGCGACAGGTCACCGCGTCATAGGCACACCCAAGATCGCCCGAGGCTGCCGTCGTGGCGGCCGGCCAAGTGCCGAGCGCGCGGAGGTCGGCCGTCCAAGTCCGGGCTGTGGGGCATCGGGCCGCGGCGAGCGCCAGCAACTCGACCGAAACATCGATCAGGTCGACGCGGTGGCCGAGTTCGATCAGGGCGGCGGCGTGCCGGCCCGTGCCGCAACCCGCGTCCAGGATGGTCGCCGCGGGCCGGGCCAGCGAGGAGTGCACCGCGGCCACCCAGGGCTCGACCGGGTCGGTGATCAACAGGTCGTAGGCGTGGGCGTAGAGGGAGTAGAAGGGCCGCTTCGACGCCACCCCGTGACCCTATCGGAAGATCAATACATCGCCATTGATCGATGGATGGCGCAGAATGACGGGGCCGGGACGAAACATCGACGCAACAAGACCATTGACAAGAGGTTCGAGAAACTTACACTCTCAGTGTAATTAGTTTGCCACTGAGCGTTCTCCTCTGTGGACGCTCTGTATCGCGGAACGGCGTACCACGGAAACGCCCTCAGAGCCGAGGCGGTGGGTCGATGGCCGAGCACGATCCCGACGACGACAATCAGGGCCTGGCCCTTCATCGCATCGGCGTGCGGTTCGGCGGCCTGGTGGCGCTCGACGACGTGTCGCTGCGTGTTCCGCCGGGCCGCACCGTGGGGGTCATCGGGCCCAACGGCGCCGGCAAGACCACGCTCTTCAACGTGGTGTGCGGGTTCGTGCCGCCGACCGGCGGCAGCCTCACCCTCGACGGCCGGCCGCTGCGGCCGAAACCACATCAGCTCACCCGCATCGGGATCGCCCGCACGCTGCAGGGGGTCGGCCAGTTCGGCGGCCTGTCCGTCCTGGACAACGTGCTGGCCGGCACCGACCACGCGGCCCGGGCGGGCTTCGCGGCGGCGCTGTTCGGGCTGCCGCGCTCCGATCGGGACGAACGCCGGCTGCGTGACGACGCGATGGAGGCGCTGCGGATCTGCGGGGTCGCCGAGTACGCCGACGTGCTGCCGGGCGGCCTCCCCTACGCCGTTCGCAAGCGGGTGGCGCTGGCCCGCGCGCTGGTCGCGAAGCCGCGGCTGCTGCTGCTCGACGAGCCGGCCGGCGGGCTGGGCGCCGAGGAGATCACCGAGCTGGGCCAGCTGATCAAGGGGCTGGGCTGTGCCGTGCTGCTGGTCGAGCACCACATGGACCTGGTGATGAAGATCTGCGACGACATCCTGGTGCTCGACTTCGGCAAGCCGGTCGCCTTCGGGACGCCGGATGAGATCCGCACCAACGCCGCGGTCACCGACGCCTACCTCGGGGAGGCAGCATGACCGCCCGCACCGAGCGGCACCAGCCGGCGCATGCCGACGGCATCGCAGGCGAGGGCCAGAAGGGCATGCCAAAGGTGGGCACAGCATGACCGCGTTGCTGGAAGTCACGGGACTGACCGCGGGTTACGGCGCTGCGCCCGTACTCCATGACCTTGATCTGAGCATCGAGCAGGGGCAGATCGTCGCCGTGATGGGTGCGAACGGCGCGGGCAAGACCACGCTGTTGCGTACGCTCAGCGGCCTGGTCAAGCCGACCAAGGGCGAGGTACGCCTGGACGGCGCCGATCTGCGCGCCACCAAGGTCGAGCAGATGGTGCGCCGCGGCGTCGCGCACGTGCCCGAGGGCCGCGGCGTGGTCACCGAGCTGACCGTCGACGAGAACCTGCGGCTGGGCGGCCTGTGGCGCTCCGACAAGGCGGACGCGCGCAAGGCCCTGGACGAGGTCTACGAGCTGTTCGAGCCGCTGGCCCGGCGCAAGCGCCACCCGGGACATCAGCTCTCCGGCGGCGAGCGGCAGATGCTGGCGCTGGGCCGGGCGCTGATCGGCCGGCCGCGCCTGATGCTGCTGGACGAGCCGTCCCTGGGCCTGGCGCCGCAGGTCATCGCCCAGATCATGACGCTGCTGAGCGACCTGCGGAACCGGAGCGGCATGACCGTGCTGCTGGTCGAGCAGAACGTCCGCAGCGCACTGAGCATCGCCGACATCGGCGTCGTCATGTCGCTGGGCCGCATCGTCACCCGCAACGACGCGGCGGCCTTGCGGACCGACGACGAACTCCGGCACGCGTACCTGGGTTTCTGAGGAGGCCGAGTGGACCGCTTCATCTTCCTCACCTTCGACGGGCTGAGCCGCGGCGCGGTGTACGCCGCGTTCGCGCTCTCCCTGGTGCTGATCTGGCGCGCGGCGCGGATCGTCAACTTCGCCCAGGGCGCGATGGCCGTGGCGACCGCGTACGCCGGCTACTCGGTGGCCAACACGACCGGCTCGTACTGGCTGGGCTTCGCCGTCGCGCTGGTCGGCGGCCTGGTGCTGGGCGCCGGGGTGGAACGGGTGGTGATGCGCTTCGTCGACCATTCGTCGCCGCTGAACGGCGTGGTCGTGGCGCTCGGCCTGGTCCTGGTGATCCAGGCGGTGCTCGGGATGATCTACGGCAACGAGTTCCGGCCGGCCGGGGCGCCGTTCGACCGGGACGCGTTCGTGGTCGGCGGGATCGCCCTGCTGTCCCGCTTCGACCTGTTCGTGTTCGGCGCGGTGTTCGCCGTGGTGGCATTGCTGGTGCTGCTGTTCACCCGCACCGCGGTCGGGCTGCGGATGCGGGCGGCGGCCTTCGCGCCGGACGTGTCCCGGCTGCTCGGCGTGAACGTCGGCGGGATGCTGACGCTGGGCTGGGCGCTGGCCGCGGCGGTCGGGTCGCTGGCCGGGATGCTGGTCATCCCGACCGAGCTGGGGCTGCATCCGAACGCCATGGACGTGGTGTTCGTGTCGGCGTTCACCGCGGCGGTGGTGGGCGGCCTGGACAGCGCGGTCGGCGCGGTGGTCGGGGGCGTGGTGGTCGGCCTGCTGCTCTCGTACGTCAGCGGCTATCTCGGCGCGACCGTGGCGCCGATCGCCGTGCTCGTCCTCCTGCTCGTGGTGCTGCTGGGCCGCCCCGGTGGCCTGTTCGGCTCGGTGAAGGCGAGGGTGGCATGAGCGAGGGCACCGCGACGACGCGAAAGCCGGCGGCCGGCCCGGACGGGCGGGCCCGCGCGGCGGCGCCGGCCGGAGAGCGAAAGAACGTTCGTTCTCTCATGCGGAATGTTGCGCTCATCCTCGTCGGCGCCGCGATCATCCTGGCGTTGAGCTATGTCCTGTCGCCGTTCCGGAACTACCAGTTGGCCACGGTCGGCGCCTACTTCTGTGTGACCGCGGGCCTGACCATCCTCACCGGACTGAACGGGCAGCTGTCGCTGGGCCACGGCGCCCTGATGGCGGTCGGCGCCTACACGCTGGCGATGACCCAGAACGAGCTCGCCGGGAACGGGCAGTGGACGCTGCTGGTGGCGGTGCTGGCCGCGATCGCGGTGACCACGGCCGTCGGGGCGGTGGTGGGACTGGCCGCGGCGCGTTTACGGGGGCCGTATCTGGCCGGGCTCACGCTCGCGGTCGCCGTGGTGGTGCCGGCGATCACCAGCACCTGGGACACGACGTTCAACAGCGACCAGGGCCTGTCGGTGTCGGTCGATCCGCCGCCGCCGGCGCTGGGCTACGACTTCCCGTACGAACGCTGGCAGGCCTGGCTGACCTGGGCGGGCGCCCTGCTCACGCTGCTGTTCCTGGCCAACCTGATCCGCAGCCGGTTCGGCCGCAACCTCAAGGCGGTGCGGGACGACGAGGCCGCCGCCCGGCTGGCCGGCATCAACGTCGCGCGTACCCAGGTGATGGCCTTTGTCGTCAGCGCCGCCTGCGCGGGTCTGGGCGGGGCGCTGATCGCCGTGCTCTCGCAGAGCGTCAGCCCGGGCGCGTTCCCGCTGGCCCTGTCCCTCTTCCTGGTCATGGCCATCGTCATCGGCGGCCTGGGCCG
The DNA here is from genome assembly GCF_040684855.1 of Actinoplanes sp. NPDC089786. Lineage (NCBI taxonomy): Bacteria > Bacillati > Actinomycetota > Actinomycetes > Micromonosporales > Micromonosporaceae > Actinoplanes > Actinoplanes sp. NPDC089786. The sequence goes on along the minus strand of NZ_JBFBGU010000001.1, from coordinate 1,078,364 downwards.
GCTGGCCGGCGCGCTGTGGGGCGCGGTGCTGCTGGTCGTGCTGCCGGCCACCACCCACTCGCTCACCGACTCGATCGACGTCTCGGCCGCGGTCGCCCAGCGCCTGGAGGGCAACCTCCCGCTGGCCATCTTCGGCGTGGTGCTGATCGTCGTGATGCTCGCGTTCCCCGGCGGGATCGCTTCCCTCCCTTCAAAAGTCCTCAGGAGAAAAAGATGAGACGTATCGCGCCAGTCGCCGTCGTCGCGCTGATCCTCGCGACCGCCGCCTGCTCGGGCGGAGATGATCAAGGCGGAGCAACGAGCGGGGGCAACACTCCCGGCGTCACCGACACCGAGATCCTGATCGGCACGCACATGCCGCTCACCGGACCGGCCGCAGCCGGCTACTCGAAGATCGCGCCGGCCAGCAAGGCCTACTTCGACTACGTGAACGCGAACGGCGGCGTCAACGGCCGCAAGATCAACTACAAGGTCATGGACGACACCTACAACCCGGCGACCACCCAGCAGGTGGTCCGCGAACTGGTGCTGCAGGACAAGGTCTTCGCGATCTTCAACGGCCTGGGTACGGCCACCCACACCGGCGTCCTCGACTTCCTCAAGACCAACCGGGTGCCCGACCTGTTCGTCAGCTCGGGCAGCCACAGCTGGGACCAGCCGCAGAAGTATCCGGGCACGTTCGGCTTCAACCCGGACTACACGGTCGAGGGCAAGATCCTCGGCACGTACGTCAAGACCACCTGGGCCGGCAAGAAGACCTGCTTCCTCGGCCAGGACGACGACTTCGGCCGGGACAGCCTGCTCGGCTTCGAGAAGGGCCTGGGCGCGCCGGTGGCGGCCAAGCAGACCTACGTGACCAGCAACCCGAACGTGGGCCCGCAGATCGGCGCGTTCAAGGCGGCCGGCTGCGAGGTCATCATGCTGGGCACCATCCCGGGCTTCACCGCCCTCTCGCTCGGCACCGCGGCCAAGATCGGCTACAAGCCGCAGTTCGTGGTGTCCAATGTGGGCGCGGATCCGACTACGCTGACCAGGTCGCTGGGCGCGAGCGCGCCGGCGCTGCTCGAGGGCGTGGTCGCCGACGGCTACCTGCCGCTGAGCAACGACGACAGCAACCCGTGGATCCAGCTGTTCAAGAAGGTCAACACCGAGCACAACGGCAACGCCGAGTTCGACAACCTGATCGTGTACGGCATGTCCGGGGCGTACCTGCTCGTGCAGGCGCTCCAGGCGGCGGGCAAGGATCTGACCCGCGAGGGCATCATCGAGGCGGTGCAGAAGAACGGGTTCACCGGCGGTCCGGGCCTGTCCCCGCTGCGCTTCTCGAAGGACGACCACTCGGGTTACGGTGGCATGCGACTGACCAAGATCACCGGTGGCAAGGCCGAGTACTTCGGGCCCACCTACGAGACGGACGAGAAGGACGGGCCGGTCAACGAGTACACGACGCCGCCCGCGACTCCTCCGGCGAACGGCATCCCGGCCACGTCCTGACCGGATGCTTGCGGCCCGTCGCCGCGCGGGAGATGGTTGGCGGCGGGCCTGCGGGCGACTAATGTTTGCAGTCTGAGTGCAAATTCTTGACGGGAGACATGGATGAGCGTCGCGGTCGTCACGGGGGCCAGCCGAGGCATCGGTTTCGCCATCGCCCAGCGGTTCGTCGCCGACGGCATCAAGGTGGTCATCACCGGGCGGAACGCGGAGGCCCTGGAGGCCGCGGCCAAGGAGCTCGGCGGCCCGGACACGGCGATCGGCGTGGCCGGCAAGGGCGACGACCCGGAACACCGCGCCGCCGCCGTGGCCGCCGCGTCCGCCCGGTTCGGCCCGATCACCGCCCTGGTCAACAACATCGGCATCAACCCGGCGTACGGCCCGCTCGAAGATCTTGATCTGGACGCCGCCCGCAAGATGGTCGAGGTCAACCTGCTCGGCACGCTCGGCTGGGTGCAGGAGGCGCTGCGTGGCGGGCTGGCCGGCGCGGGCGGCTCGATCGTGAACATCTCGTCCGTCTCCGGCGTGCGCCCGGCGCCCGGCATCGGCTTCTACGGCGTCACCAAGGCCGCGCTGATCAACCTCACCGAGCAGCTCGCCGTCGAGCTGGCGCCCGAGGTGCGGGTGAACGCGGTGGCCCCGGCGGTGGTCAAGACCAAGTTCGCCACCGCGCTGTACGAGGGGCGGGAGGCCGAGGTGTCGGCCAAGTACCCACTCCGTCGTCTGGGCGTCCCCGAGGACGTGTCCGGCGCGGTGGCCTTCCTGTGTTCACCGGACGCGGCCTGGATCACCGGACAGACGCTGGTCATCGACGGTGGCGTGACGCTGACCGGAGCGGTTCAGTGAGCTCACCCAAGCGGGTCGTGGTGACCGGGGCGGGCGGCGGCATCGGCGCCGCGATGGCCCGCCGGTTCGCCGCCGACGGCGCCCAGGTGTTCGTGAACGACCTTGATGAGGCGGCCGCGTCGGCGGTGGCCGCCGAGATCGGGGGGCGGGCCGTCCCGGGCGACGCCGGGCGCGAGGCCGACGTCGCGCGCCTCATCGACGCCGCCTGGGACGGGCTCGGCGGGATCGACCTCTTCTGCGCCAACGCCGGCGTGCTGACCGGCGGCGGCCCCGAGACGCCGGACGAGGCGTGGCAGCGTGATTTCCAGGTCAACGTCATGAGCCACGTGTACGCGTCCCGCGCGCTCCTGCCCCGCTGGCTCGACGCGGGCCAGGGCCACCTGCTGGTCACCGTCTCGGCGGCCGGGCTGCTCACGTTGCTGGGCAGCGCGACCTACTCGGTGACCAAGCACGCCTCGCTGGCCTACGCCGAGTGGCTACGGGCCACCTACGCCCACCGGGGCATCAAGGTGCAGGCGTTGTGCCCCCAGGGTGTGCGCACCGACATGATGTCGCGCGGCGGCGACCGGTCGGCCAGCAGCGCCCTGCTCGCCCAGAGCGCCATGGAGCCGAGCGCGGTCGCCGAGGTGGTGCTCGAGGGCGTCCAGCAGGACGGCTTCCTGATCCTGCCGCACCCCGAGGTGGCCGAGTTCGCCCAGCGGCGGGCCGCCGACCCCGACCGCTGGCTGGCCGCGATGAACAAGATCCAGCGGAGCATCGAGTGAAGGGTCTCGACCTCGACGCGCTGCAGGCATACCTGAAGACCGGCCCGCTGACCGCGACCATGTTCGCCGGCGGGCGATCCAACCTGACGTACGCGGTGACCGACGGCGAGACCCGCTGGGTGCTGCGCCGGCCGCCGCTGGGCCACGTGCTGCCCACCGCGCACGACATGTCCCGCGAGCACAAGGTGCTGTCGGCCCTGTCCGCGGCCGGTTTCCCGGCCCCGGCGCCGGTCCTGCTGTGCACCGACGCCGACGTCATCGGCGCGCCGTTCTACCTGATGGAACACGCGACCGGGCGGATCTACCGGGACGTCGCCGACCTGGAGGCGCTGGGCCCCGACCGGATGCGCACGCTCACCCTCGACCTGGTCGACACCCTGGCCGACCTGCACGCGCTCGACCCGCAGGCGATCGGGCTGGGCGACTTCGGCCGGCCGCAGGGCTTCAACGAGCGCCAGGTGCGCCGCTGGAAGAAGCAGCTGGACGCCTCCCGCAGCCGCGACGTGGCCGGCATCGACGAGCTGCACGCCCGGCTCGCGGTGCAGGTGCCCGAGGGCGACGGCACCGTGGTACACGGCGACTTCCGGCTCGACAACGTGTTGATCGGCGACGACCTGACGGTCAGCGCGGTGCTCGACTGGGAGATGTCCACGCTCGGCGACCCGCTCAGCGATGTCGCGCTGATGCAGGTCTACGCCGGCCGCCCGCTGCTCGACCAGAACGGCGAGCCCCGGGCGCCGCTGACCGTCCCCGGTCACCCGGGCCTGCCCGAGATCGCCGCCCGGTACGCCGAGCGCAGCAAGCGGGACGTCAGCGATCTGCACTGGTACATCGCGTTCGCCTGTTTCAAGCTCGCCGTGATTCTGGAAGGCGTCCATTACCGCTATGTGCACGGACAGACCGTCGGTGCGGGATTCGAGACGGTCGGCCGTATGGTGGCGCCTTTGGTCACACAGGGGCACGAAGCTCTGGAGGGATAGATGGACTTCGCATACGACGAGAAGACCGAGGACTACCGCAAGCGGCTCCTCGCCTTCATGGACGAGTTCGTCTACCCGATCGAGGCGGCCTACGAGGCGGACGGCTGGGGACCACCGGCGTCACTGGAGCCGCTGAAGGCCGAGGCCAAGGCGCGCGGCCTGTGGAACCTCTTCCTGCCCGGCGAGCACGGCGCCGGCCTGACCAACGTGCAGTACGCGCCGCTGGCCGAGATCACCGGCCGCAGCCCGTCGATCGCCCCGGCCGCGCTGAACTGCGCCGCCCCGGACACCGGCAACATGGAGGTGCTGGCCGAGTTCGGCACCCCGGCCCAGCGCGAGCAGTGGCTCGAGCCGCTGCTGGCCGGCGAGATCCGGTCGGCCTTCGCGATGACCGAGCCCCAGGTCGCCTCGTCGGACGCGACCAACATCGGCACCCGGATCGTCCGCGACGGCGACGACTACGTGGTCAACGGCCACAAGTTCTACATCTCCGGGGCGATGAACCCGAACTGCAAGATCTTCATCGTGATGGGCAAGACCGACCCGGACGCCGCCCGGCACGTGCAGCAGAGCCAGATCCTGGTGCCGCGGGACACCCCCGGCGTGACGATCAAGCGGGGCATGACGGTCTTCGGCTACGACGACGGCGATCACGGTGGGCACGCCGAGGTGTTCTTCGAGGACGTACGCGTACCCGCGACGAACCTGATCGGTGCGGAGGGCGGCGGTTTCGCCATCTCGCAGGCGCGCCTCGGACCCGGCCGGATCCACCACTGCATGCGGCTGATCGGCATGGGCGAACGCGCCCTCGAGCTGATGTGCACCCGGGCGCTGGCCCGCGAGCCGTTCGGCAAGCCGCTGGCCGAGCAGGGCGTGGTGCAGGACTGGATCGCCGAGGCCCGGGTCCGGATCGAGCAGGCCCGGCTGCTGGTGCTCAAGGCGGCCTGGCTGATGGACACGGTCGGCAACAAGGGCGCGCACACCGAGATCCAGGCCATCAAGATCATCACGCCGGGCACGGTCGAATGGATCCTCGACAAGGCGATCCAGGCCCACGGCGCGGCCGGGGTGGGCCAGGACACGCCACTGGCGCGGCTCTGGGCGTCGGCCCGTACGCTCCGATTGGCCGACGGACCCGATGAAGTGCACAAGCGCTCGCTGGCCCGGCGCGAGCTCAACCGATACCGGAGCCCACGATGACCACACCCACGCCGCGGGTGGACGGGCGCACCGCCCGCTCCGAACGTACCCGCAACGCCATCGTGGACGCGCACGTCAGCCTCATCACCGACGGCGACATGCGCCCGACCGCCGACCGCATCGCCAAGCTGGCCGGGGTGTCCCTGCGCGCCCTGTGGAGCCACTTCGCCGACATGGAGGCGCTGATGACGGCCAGCGCCCAGCGCATACTCGAACGCCGGGACGCGGCCCACGAACCGATCTCCGCCGACCTGCCGCTGACCGAGCGCATCGAGGCGTACTGCAAGCAACGGGCCCGGCTCAACGACCTGGTCGCGCCGGCCGCCCGCGCCTCGGCGCTGAAGGAGCCGTTCTCGCCGGCCCTCCAGCGCTACCGCAAGACGCACCTGCAACGCGCCCGCGACGAGGTGTCCACCCTGTTCGCCGCCGAGATCGACGGCGACCAGGAACTGCTCAACGCGGTCACCGTGGTCAGCATGTGGAACACCTGGGACACACTGCGCACCCCGATGGAACTGCCCACCGAGGCCGCCGCCGCCATCCTCCAGCGCATCGTCACCGCGCTACTCCAGAAGCACCACTGAGCGGGCGCCCTCGCCGCGGCCCATCCGCTCGAAGGCGGCGGGCACGTCGGCCAGCCCGATCCGGTCGGTGACCAGGTGGTCCAGGGACAGCCGGCCGGCCAGCACGTCGGCGGCCAGCCGCGGCACCTCGGTGTCCGGGTCGGCGTTGCCGTAGACCGACGACCGCAGGGTGCGCGCCGACGAGAAGATGTCCAGCGCGCTCAGCTCGACCATGTCGTCGTGCCGGCCCATGCCGACCACGGTCACCTGGCCGCCGCGCCGGGTCGCGCGCCACGCCGCCCGGATCGTCGCCGACCGGCCCACGCACTCGAAGGCGTGGTCGGCGCCGCGGCCCTCAGTGCGGGAACGCACCTCTTTGGACAGGGTTTCCGAGGCGAGCAGGAAGTCGGTCGCCCCGGCCGCTTCGGCGAGCGCCCTCTTCGACTCGCTGACGTCCACCGCGAGGACCGTCGCCGCGCCCGCCGCCCGGGCCGCCGCCACCACCGACAGCCCGACGCCGCCCAGGCCGATCACCAGCACCGATTCCCCGGCGGCGACCCGTGCGGTGTTGCGGACCGCGCCGGTGCCGGTCAGCACCGCACAGCCGAGCAGCGCCGCCGGCGCCCACTCCAATTCCGGGGGTACGCCGATCACCGCGTTCTCGGGGACGACCACCTGATCGGCGAACGCGCCCAGCCCGAGCGTCACGTAGGCCGGGACGTCGTCGATCGTGCTGCCGTTCTCCAGGGCCGCGATGCCGCTGGTGGTCGCGCACAGCCACGGCTGGCCGTGCGTGCAGAACCAGCACATCCGGCAGGCGGGCTGCCAGTTCAGCGCCACGTGGTCGCCGACCGCGGCGCGGGTCACCCCACTGCCGGCCTCGACCACCTCGCCCGCCGCCTCATGACCCAGGACCAGCGGGTACGGCGGGCGCAGCGTCCCGTTGACCATGGACAGGTCGGAGTGGCACACCCCGGCCGCCCGGATGGCCACCCGCACCTGGCCCGGTCCGACCTCGGGCAGCAGCAGCTCGGCCAGTTCCGGCGACGCACCGGCCGCTCGCACCACCACCGCGGAGACCCGGGCGGTCATCGCTGGATCGCCTTCACCTGCTGGAACTCCTCCAGCCCGAACGGGCCGAGCTCGCGCCCGACGCCGGACTGCTTGTAGCCGCCGAACGGCGCCTGTGGGTTGAACGGGCCACCGTTGACGTCGACGGCGCCGGTCCGCAACCGCCGGGCCACCGCCAGCGCCCGCTCCGGTTCGCCCCAGACGGCGCCGGCCAGGCCGTACCGCGAGTTGTTGGCGATCGTCACGGCGTGGTCGTCGTCGTCGAACGGGATGATCGACAGCACCGGGCCGAAGATCTCCTCCTGGGCCAGCTCGCTGTCCGGGTCGACGTCGGCGAAGACCGTCGGCGCGACGAAGAAACCCTTGTCCGGAAGGGGTTGGCCGGCCGAGACCAGCTTCGCGTCGGCCCGCTCGATGAAGCCGAGCACGCGGTCCCGCTGGGCCGCCGACACCAGCGGCCCGAGCCGGGTGGCCGGGTCGAACGGGTCACCCACGGTGAACGCGGCGGCGACCTGACCGGCCAGCGTGACGGCGTCGTCGTACGCACTGCGATGCACCAGCATCCGGGTCCACGCCGTGCAGGTCTGCCCGGAGTTGAGGAACGCGTTGCTCACGCCGGTCTTCACCGCCCGGGTGACGTCGGCGCCCTCCAGGATCACGTTGGCCGACTTGCCGCCCAGCTCCAGCGCCACCTTGGCGATCCGGTGGGCGGCGGCGTGCGAGATGGCGCGGCCGGTCGCGGTCGAGCCGGTGAACGACACCATGTCCACGTCGGGGTGCCCGGCGATCGCCGCCCCCACGACCGGTCCGGTGCCGGTCACGAGATTGAGGACCCCATCGGGTACGCCCGCCTCGACGGCCGCGTCGGCCAGCAGGTAGGCGGTCAGGGGGGTCAGCTCGCTCGGCTTGAGCACCACCGTGCAGCCCGCGGCCAGGGCGGCCGCCACCTTGGCCACGACCTGGTGCAGCGGGTAGTTCCACGGGGTGATCGCGCCGACCACGCCGACCGGTTCGCGGATGACCAGCGTGTTGCCGATGGTCTGCTCGGTCACCGGTTGAACGGCCAGGTCGGCGTACCCCCGGAGAACCGTGAGGGGCAGACCGGCCTGGACCATCTGGGCGATCTTGAGCGGCGTGCCCAGCTCGAGCCCGACGGTGCGGGCGATGTCGGCGGCGCGCGCCGAGAGCGAGGTGTGCAGGCGGTCCAGCACCGCTCCCCGCTCGGCCATCGGCGTCGCGGCCCACCCGTCGAAGGCGTTGCGGGCCGCGGCCACGGCATCATCCACATCGGACTGGGTGCCGGCCGGCACCGTGCCCAGCACCTCCTCGGTGGCCGGGTTGATCACCTCGATCACGCCGGTCGACGCCGGGGTGACCCAGGCGCCGTTCACCAGAAGCTTGTCCCGAGTCATCGTTCCGCCTCGCTCTTCAGCTGGGATTCGAGGCCGGAGACCAGCGTCTCCAGGCCGAGGACGAACGCGCCCTCGTCCACCCGCTCGCGATGCTCGGCGAGGTGGTGGGCGTGGTGGAGATGAGGGTAGTGCGCGTAGAGCTCCGGGTCGCCGGGGAAGCCGAGCGCGAACGACCCCAGCGCGGAGCCGGTGACCAGGTAACGCAGCAGCGCGCCGATGTGCGTGGCCCGGGACGGCGACCAGCCGGCCCGGATCAGCGCGCCGTAGACCGCGTCGGCCATGGCCAGCGCGGCCGGGTTGCGGCCCGGTCCGCGGGCCAGCACCGGCACGATGTTCGGGTGCTCGCTGAGCACGGCGTGGTACGACTGGGCCCACAGCCGCAGCGCCTTGCCCCACTCGTGGCCGGCGAACGGGGAGACGTCGACCTGGGCGATCACCGCGTCGGCCACGGCGTCGAGAATTTCGGCCTTTGTGGCGAAGTGGTTGTACAGCGAGGGCCCGGCCACGCCCAGCTCGGTGGCGAGCCGGCGGACCGACACCGCGTCCAGCCCTTCGGCGTCGACCAGCACGCCCGCAGCCTCGACGATCCGCTCACGGGTGAGCAGAACCTGCCGCGGCCGAGCCATGGGGCCTCCAAAGTTGCACTGGACGTGTGAAAACTTACACCGCTAGTTTATCCATATGGACTTCTCCCTGAGCGATGAGGAACGCGCGATCCGCGATACAGCACGGCAATTCATCGCGAAGGAGGTGATGCCGCTGGAGGCCGAGGTGCTCCGGCGAGAACGCAAGGGCGGGCGGGGGCTCGAGCGCAGCGAGCTGGTCGAGCTCCGGCAGAAGGCGAAGAAGTTCGGCTACTGGGGCCTGGGCACGCCCGAGCAGTACGGCGGCATGGAACTTCCCGCGATGATGCAGTCGCTGATCTGGACCGAGGTGGGCCGCACGTACGTGCCGTTCAGCTTCGGCGGCGAGGCCGACAACATCCTGTACTACGCCAACGAGGACCAGAAGCGGGAGTTCCTGATCCCGACCATCGAGGGCGAACGCATCTCCTGCTTCGCGATCACCGAACCGGGCGCCGGCTCGGACGCGGCCAACATCAAGCTCAGCGCCCGCCAGGACGGCGACGACTGGGTGCTCAACGGGGAGAAGACGTTCATCACCAACGGCAACGACGCCGACTTCGCGATCGTCGTCGCGGTCACCGACAAGGAGAAGGGCGTCCGCGGCGGGGGCACCACCGCGTTCCTGGTCGACCGCACGATGGGCTGGACCTCCGAGCCGATCGAGACGATGGGCGACGCCCGGCCCGCCTCGCTGTCCTTCGACGACGTGCGGGTGCCGTCGCGCAACATCCTGGGCGAGATCGGCCAGGGCTTCGAGCTGGGCATGAAGTGGATCGGCCGGGGCCGCTACCTGATCCCATCGGCCGCGCTGGGCAGCGCGGAACGCGCTCTGGGCATGGCCGTCGAGTACGCCAACACACGCGAGACCTTCGGCCGGAAGATCGGCGACAACCAGGCGATCCAGTGGATGATCGCCGACTCCGAGGTGGAGCTGGAGGCGGCCCGCTGGCTGATCCTGCGCGCCGCCTGGACGGTGGACCAGGGCATCGACCCGCGGCACGCCTCGTCGATGGCCAAGCTCTACGGGGCCGGCATGGTCAACCGGGTGATGGACCGGGTCATGCAGATCCACGGCGGCATGGGCTACACCCGGGAGCTGCCGATCGAGCGGTGGTACCGCGCGGTCCGGCTGATCCGCATCTACGAGGGCACCGACGAGATGCAGCGCCTGATCATCTCCCGCGACCTGCTCCGCGGGTACACCAAAATCGGCGGACACCTGGCCTGAGGAGGCTCAGCATGACCGTTCTCTCGCTCGCGACGATCCTGGCCGAGGCGGCGCGCAAGCGGCCGGACAAGGTCGCGGTGATCGACCACGCGGGCACCCGGCTGACCTACTCCGAGCTGTGGGCCGAGGCCCGGTCGTGGGCGGCCGGGCTGCGTGAGCTCGGCGTACGCCCGGGCGACACCATCGCCCTGCAGATCCCCAACGTCATCGACTTCCCGCGCGCCTACTACGGGGCGCTGGCGGCCGGCGCGGTCATCGTTCCGGTGCACCTGCTGCTGACGCCGGACGAGATGGCCTATGTCCTGACCGACAGCGGCGCGTCCCTCCTGGTCGCCCACCCGAGCCAGATCGAGACCGCCGGCGCGGCCGCCTCCCTCGCCGGTGTCCGGCTGGTCGGCACCGCCGACGTCCCTCAGCCGGAGCCGCTGCACACCTACGTGACGCGCGAGGCCGAGGACACCGCGGTGATCTTCTACACCAGCGGCACCACCGGCCAGCCCAAGGGCGCGTTGCTGACCCACCTCAACCTGGTCATGAACGCGACCGTGAACACGTTCGACGTGCACGACCCGCGACCCGACGACATCTCGATGGGCTGCCTGCCGCTGTTCCACACGTTCGGGCAGAGCGTCGCGATGAACGGCACCTTCCGGGCCGGCGGCACGCTGGTCCTGCTGCCCCGGTTCACCGGCGAGGCCGCGATCGACCTGATGGTCCGCGAGGGCGCGACCATCTTCTACGGCGTGCCGACCATGTTCATCGGCCTGCTCGAGGCGGCGCCGAAGGCCGACCGGCTGCCCGATCTGAGGCTCTGCTTCTCCGGCGGGGCCTCGCTCCCGGTGGCCGTGCTCGAGAAGTTCTCCGAGGTCTTCCATTCCCCGATCTACGAGGGGTACGGCCTGTCCGAGACCTCGCCGACCGCGACCACCAACCAGCCGGCCTTCGGGACCCGGCCCGGCACGATCGGGCACCCGATCTGGGGCGTCGAGGCCGAGATCGCCCGGGCCGAGGTCGACGAGCGGATCGAGTTCCTGCCCACCGGCGAGCTGGGCGAGATCGTGATCCGCGGGCACTGCGTCTTCGCCGGCTACCACAACCGGCCCGAGGCGACCGCCGAGGCGCTGATCGACGGCTGGTTCCGCACCGGCGACCTGGGCCGCAAGGACGAGCTGGGCTTCATCACGATCGTCGACCGCAAGAAGGACCTGGTGATCCGGGGCGGCTTCAACGTCTACCCGCGCGAGGTCGAGGAGGCGCTGGCCCGGCACCCGGCGGTCCAGCAGGTCGCGGTGATCGGCGTCCGGGACGCCACGCTGGGTGAGGAGATCTGCGCGGTGGTGGTGGCCGATCCCGGGCTGGCCGAGGACGACCTCATCGAGTGGAGCAAGGAGAAGCTGGGCCGGCACAAGTACCCGCGGCAGGTGCGATTTGTCGAGTCGCTGCCGCTCGGCCCCAGCTTCAAGGTGCTCAAGCGCGAGCTACGGAAGACCTTCTCCGAGTAGGAGTTTCGGCAGCTCGGCGACGATCGGCTTGTCCGCCGGGAGCCACCGCACGCTGGTCAGCTCGTCCGGGCCGAGCCAGCGCATCGCGGTGTGCTCCAGGGCGCGCGGGACGTCGCCGCCGAGCAGCGTGACCGCGAAGACCCGGAGAACGGCCCGGCCGTGCGCGAGGGGCACGTCCGGGCCGACGCGTTCGCCGACCTCGACGCGTACGCCCAGCTCCTCGGCGCACTCGCGGGCCAGCGCCTCGGCGTCGGTCTCCCCCGGCTCGACCTTGCCGCCGGGGAACTCCCAGCGCCCGGCCACCTCGGGCGGAGCCGATCGTTCACAGGCCAGCACCCGGCCGCCGGTGATGATCACTGCCGCCACAATCACTCTGGGTGATGACGTGGGGCTGACTGGGCGTTCCGAGCGCATGGAGTGAGACCTTGCCACAAAAAGTCACCGTTCAGGTTGCCCCAAGCCGTCCCGATCGTCGGGAGAACACGGATATGTGGGCGTGGACATAGTTGACGCCGCAGACAAGACTGTCGGGACCGACCATGACGACACGGCGACAGTTTGGCCACAAGCCGGCAACGACGCCAAGGGGGTGCGGCGATGCGGGCCAGAAGACGGCGCGGGGCCAACTCTTCCGACTACTTGTCGGATGCGCTCGCTCTGTTACAGGGCTGGACGCGCGACGGGATCGAAATCCGCCGGGAACTGGTGTGTGACGACAGTCAGCATGCCGCACTGACCGAGCGGATCAAGGTGGCGGCCGACACACTGCGCATACGCCCCGCTATCCGGCGCACGGACGGTCACACCCAGATCAGCCTCAGTGCGGGCGAAGGCGACACCATCACCGATGGCCAGGTGACCCTCGCGGCCCGCATCGAGGACGCGTACAAGACGGTGGTCGGCGCCTCTTAGGCTTTGAATCATGAGCGAGCCGGTGTACGACAAGAAGGACCAGTACAAGCAGATCGAGAGCGGCCTTCTCGAGGGCGAGCAGATCATCGCCGTGTACGACGCGGTCGGCGTCGGCACCGGGTTCATCGGGCTCACCACGCGCCGCGTGATCATCCAGGACAAGTCCTTCATGGGTAAGCGCTTCGCGATCACGAGCATCCCGTACTCGAAGGTCAGCAGCGTCAGCGTGGTGAGCAACAAGAGCCTGGCCGGCCAGTACTTCTCCAGCGGCACGATCGCCATCACGGTCGGGACCCACATCTACGAGGTCGAGTTCCGTGGCACCGAGAAGACGCACCACGTCCACAACGTGATCTTGCACTACGCGTCGTGAAGATCCGTACACTTTTGTTTCGGAACGCAAAAGTATTTACAGCTTTGCCCAAAGCCGCCTAGGGTCGGTCACACGCCGGTAACAATCCCCCACGCCGGCGACTCACCCCTCAGGGCGGAGCTATGCGCCGTAGACATCGATTTATCTACACTCTTGGATCAGTGCTCCTCGTCGCCGGTGTGCTCGCCGTTCCCCGGGCGGCCACCGCGCACACCATCGATCCGGCCGACTTCCAGCAGGTGACCCTGGCCAAGGGCGTCGCCGAGGTGGGCGAGCCGATGGCCATCGCGGTGCTGCCGGACCGCTCGGTGCTGCACACCGCCCGGGACGGCACACTCCGCCGCACCGACGCCAACGGGACCACGTCCGTGAGTGGCCGGCTGTCGGTCTACACCCACGACGAAGAGGGCCTGCAAGGCGTCGGCGTCGATCCCGGCTTCGCGAGCAACCGGTTCATCTACCTCTACTACGCGCCGCCGCTGAGCACCCCGGCCGGGGACGCGCCCGCCACCGGCAGCGACTGGTCGGCCTGGCAGGGCGTCAACCGGCTGTCCCGGTTCACGCTGAACGCCGACTTCACGCTCAACACGGCCAGCAAGGTGGACGTGCTCGACGTCAAGGCCGACCGCGGCCTGTGCTGCCACGTCGGCGGCGACATCGACTTCGACGCGGCCGGCAACCTCTACCTGTCCACCGGCGACGACAGCAACCCGTTCGACTCGGCCGGCTACGCGCCGATCGACGAGCGCACCAACCGCAACCCGGCGTACGACGCCCAGCGCAGCGCCGGCAACACCAACGACCTGCGGGGCAAGGTGCTGCGGATCAAGGTGCAGCCGAACGGCACCTACACGATCCCCTCGGGCAACCTCTTCGCGCCGGGCACCGCGAACACCCGCCCCGAGATCTACGCGATGGGCTTCCGCAACCCGTTCCGGATGAGCGTCGACAAGCAGACCGGCGTCGTCTACCTCGGCGACTACGGCCCGGACGCCGGCACCACGGACGCGAACCGGGGCCCCAGCGGCCAGGTCGAGTTCAACCGGATCACCAGCCCGGGCAACTACGGCTGGCCGTACTGCACCGGCACCAACACGTCGACCGAGACCTACAACGAGTGGAACTTCGCCACCAACGCCACCGGCCCGAAATTCAACTGCTCGGGCGGCCCGACCAACAACTCGTTCCGCAACACCGGGCAGACCACGCTGCCGGCGGCCCGGCCGGCCTGGATCCGGTACGGCGGCGACGCCGGCACCCCGGCCGAGTTCGGCGGCGGCTCGGAATCGCCGATGGCCGGCCCGGTCTACCACTTCGACCCGAACCTGAACTCGCCGACCAAGTTCCCGGCCGACATGGACAACCAGTTCTTCGCCGGCGAACTGGGCCGGGGCTGGATCAAGCCGATCCACCTCAACGGCGACGGTTCCCGCGGCGCCATCGACGCCTTCCCCTGGGCCGGCAAGCAGGTCATGGACATGGCGTTCGGGCCGGACGGCGCGCTCTACGTGCTCGACTACGGCACCGGCTACTTCAACGGTGACGCCAACTCGGCGCTCTACCGGTTCGACTACCTGGCCGGTGGCAACCGGGCCCCGATCCCGGTGGCCTCGGCCACGCCGACCTCGGGCCAGGCGCCGCTGACCGTGTCGTTCTCGTCGGCCGGCTCGTCCGATCCGGACGGTGACGCGATCACCTACTCGTGGAACTTCGGCGACGGCACCTCGTCGACGGCGGCGAACCCGACGAAGACGTACACCACGAATGGCACCTACAACGTGACCCTGACGGCACGGGACCCTTCGGGCGCCACCGGCACGGCCAGCGTCCAGGTCGGTGTCGGCAACACCGCGCCGGCCATCACCATCACCAGCCCGCCGGACGGATCGCTGTTCTCGTACGGCGACACGGTTCCGTTCTCGTTCACGGTCACCGACCCGGAGGACGGTTCGATCAACTGTTCCCGGGCCAAGATGACGTACGTGCTGGGCCACGACAGCCACGGCCACCAGATCACCTCGGTCACCGGCTGCTCCGGGCAGATCACCAACCCGGTCGACGGTGAGCACGACAGCGCGGCCAACATCTTCGCGGTCTTCGACGCCGAGTACACCGACGCCGGCGGCCTGACCACGCACAAGCAGCACATCCTCCAGCCCCGGCACCGGCAGGCCGAGCACTTCAAGACCTCGTCCGGCGTCACCGTCATCGACAAGAGCGCCGCCGAGGGCGCCAAGACGGTCGGCGACATCAACAACGGCGACTGGATCGCCTTCACGCCCTACCGGCTGGCCGGCGTCACGTCGTTCACCGCACGGGTGTCGTCCGGCGGCACCGGCGGGACGCTGCAGGTGCGGGCCGGTTCACCCACCGGCGCCGTGCTCGGGCAGGCCACCGTCCCGGTGACCGGGGGCTGGGAGACCTTCACTACCGTCACCGGCACGATCAGCGGCGGGTCGACGGCCACCACCACGCTCTACCTGACCTTCGCCGGCAGCGGCACCGCGGCGCTCTACGACCTGGACGCGTTCACGCTGAACTCCACCGCGGCCACCCGCACCGGGCCGGTTCGCGGCCTGGCGAGCAAGTGCCTGGACGTGGCCGGGGCCAACAGCGCCGACGGCACCAAGATCCAGCTCTACACCTGCAACACCTCCGGCGCGCAGAACTGGACGGTGGCCTCGAACGGCTCGCTCCAGGCGCTCGGCAAATGCCTGGACGTGGCCGGTGGCGCCACCGCGAACGGCACCAAGGCCCAGCTCTACACCTGCAACAACTCGGCCGCGCAGGTCTGGGCGGCGCAATCCGACGGCACGCTGAAGAACCCGCAGTCCGGCCGGTGCCTGGACGTCCTCGAGAACAACCCCGCCGACGGCCAGCAGATCCACATCTGGGACTGCTTGGGCGCGGCCAGCCAGAAGTGGGTGTTGCCATGATCGGTCAGATTCTCGCGGCGATGCTGCTGATCCCGGCGGCGGCGCCGGCAGTGGCCGCCGACGACCCGTACGACGTCCTGGTCTTCTCCAAGACCGCCGGTTTCCGGCACGACTCCATCCCGGCCGGCGTCCAGCTCGTCCGCGACCTGGGCGCGGCCAACGGGTTCACGGTGACCGCCACCGAGGACGCCGCCGCGTTCACCCCGGCCAACCTGGCCACCTTCGAGGCCGTGGTGTTCATGAGCACCACCGGCGACGTGCTCAACGCCACCCAGCAGACGGCGTTCGAGTCGTATGTCCGGGGTGGCGGCGGCTACGTCGGCGTGCACGCGGCGGCCGACACCGAGTACGACTGGCCGTTCTACGGTGAGCTGGTCGGCGCCTGGTTCGACTCGCACCCGGCGATCCAGCCGGCCACCATCCGTACGCAGGACCGGGGGCACGCCGCCACCGCGCACCTGCCGCAGGCTTGGAACCGCACCGACGAGTGGTACAACTACCGCACCAACCCGCGGTCGACCGCCCATGTGCTGTCCACCCTGGACGAATCCACCTACAGCGGCGGCAACATGGGCGCCGACCACCCGATCACGTGGTGCAAGACGCTGAGCGGCGGCCGCTCCTTCTACACCGGCACCGGCCACACCCAGGAGTCGTACGCCGACCCGCTGTTCCGCCAGCAACTGCTCGGCGGTATCCGGTACGCGGCCGGCCAGGCCAACGCCGACTGCCGCCCCGAGACCGGCTACACCGCGCTGTACAACGGATCGACGACCGGCTGGGCCCAGGCCGGGCCGGGCTCGTTCACCAACACCGACGCCACGCTCACCTCGACCGGCGGCATGGGCCTGTTCTGGTACCAGGCCAAGCAGTTCACCAGCTACTCGCTCAAGCTGGACTGGAAGATGGCCGACGACGACAACAGCGGCGTGTTCATCGGCTTCCCGCGATCGACCGATCCGTGGTCGGCGGTGGACAACGGCTACGAGATCCAGATCGACGCCACCGACGCGACCGACCGGACCACCGGCTCGGTCTACACGTTCAAGGCGGCCGACCTGGCCGCCCGGGACGCGGCGCTCAACCCGCCCGGCGCGTGGAACACCTACGAGCTGCTGGTCGAGGGTGAGCACCTGCAGATCTTCCTCAACGGCGTCAAGATCAACGACTTCACCAACACCAATCCGGTACGGTCGCTGGCCGGCCACATCGGCCTGCAGAACCATGGTGACGGCGACACCGTGTCCTTCCGCAACGTGCGGATCAAGGAGCTCGGTGGCACTACGCCGCCGACCGGCGTCGGGCCGATCGTCGGCCTGGCCAACAAGTGCCTCGACGTGGACAACGCCGGCACCGCCGACGGCACCAAGGTCCAGCTCTACACCTGCAACAACAGCACGGCCCAGCGCTGGACCCGGACCGGCAACACGTTCCGGGCCCTCGGCAAGTGCCTGGACGTCTCCGGCGGCGCCAGCGCCGACGGGACGAAGGTCCAGCTCTGGACGTGCAACACCAGCGGTGCCCAGAACTGGACGCCGCAGTCCAACGGCACCATCGTCAACCCGCAGTCCGGCAAGTGTCTCGACGTGAGCGAGAACAACCCCGCCGACCGCCAGCAGATCCACATCTGGACGTGCACCGCGGGCGCCAACCAGATCTGGAGACTGCCCTAGCCTGTTCCCGTTCCCGCAGGCTAGGTGGGTTGTCCCCAGCGGCCCGGCCACCGGTCGGGCAGCACCCGGGCCGGCCAGGAAGTCTCGTTCACCTGGCCCTCGGGGGTGCGCCTCAGCTCGTACCCCCGGGGGCCTTCCCGGTCGGCGACCACCTCGGCCAGTTCCGTGCCCCGGTAGACCAGCCCCGCGCCGTCGTCGGTGCAGTAGCCGTCCGGCAGCGTGCCGTCGCTGACGAACTCGTGCATCCGCGGCCGCCGCCGCTCCTCGCCGTCGTAGTGCACGCCGTTGCTGTACGGCAGGAAGCCCAGGCCGTCGGTGAAGGCGCTCAGCTCGTACGTGAAGCTGTCCGTGCTGCCGCCCGTGTGCCAGCAGATCGACCCGGCCGAGACCCCACCGAGCACCACGCCCGCCTGCCACGCCTCGTGCAGGATGTCCGGCAGCCCGTGCACCCGCCACACCGCGCACAGATTGGCCACGCTGCCGCCGCCGACCCAGACCACGTCCTGCGCCAGCAGGTGCTCGCGGATGTTCTCGATGTTCGGCATCGGGAACAGGGCCAGGTGCGACGGGACGAACTCGGTGCCGGCCAGCGCGGCGTAGATCGCGCCGATGCGAGCCTCCGGATCGCCGGTCGCCTGGTTGAGGAAGCAGATCTTCGGCGCGGTGGTCGCGTTGGCCAGCTCGGCGGCGTAGTAGTGGATCGGCCCCGGCCGCATGGAGAACGGGCCGTAGCGGCCGGGCCAGAACGAGGCGCTGGTGGCGAGAATGGTGGGAGCGTCGGCAGTCACGCTCCCTATTAAAGTCTCAGCAGAGCAGCCCCGGCTCCAGCTCGACCTCTTTCAGGTCCTGGACCGTGAGGCCGAGGTCGGCCGCGGCGCTCTCGGTCGTCTTCTCGCAGCCCGACTTGCGCCACAGCGGGCCACAGCGGTCGTCGCGGCAGTCGTTGCGCCGCGTCCCGAAGGCCACCACCCGATGCTGCGGCTGCTTGGTGACCTGGGCGTCCAGCAGGCGGCGCTCGGTCGGGCGGCCGTCGGTCATCGTCACGGCGTACCGCAGCAGTTCCTCGCCCGGCACGCCCGGCGTCTGGATCCGCTTGGCCCCGCGGGGCAGGGCAGGATCACGGACCAGACGGGTACGGAAGGGAATCATCCGCCGTTCGGTCTCCGTGCGGGTGGTGATGCGTGGCGCCACCTTGGTCACCGGCTGCGGCTCGACCGCCCGCGGCTTCACCACCGGCGGGGCCGGCTCTGCCTTCCGCTGGACCGGCGCGGCGACCCCGGCCGGTTGCCGCGGCCGGTCCGCCTCCGGCTGCTGCTGGGCCGCCGCCACCGGTTCGGGTTTCGCCGGCGCGGCGCTCGTGCTCGTCGTGTCCGGTTCGGCCGGCGTCGCCGCGGGCGGGGCCGCGAACACGGCCCGATCGTCACCGACCTGCTGAATCAGCCGGGGCTCATCCTCGGTCAACTGAGCGATCGCGGCGGTGCCCCCGCCGATCACCATGAGCACGGCGCTGACTCCCGCGGTCATCCGCACACCGAACGGCAGCCGGGCCCACCAAGACTTTCGTGGCATTTCGAGCAGATGCTGCCATGAGTCACTAGTTGTCTGGTTTTGCACCAGAGCATTGTGCCGGGTCCGGCGGCGGATTCAACTACCCCGGCGTCCCCCGAACGACGGACCGGCGAGCGCGTCACCTGGCGCCCGCCCGTCCGTTGTGCTGGCTTCCCTCAGTGGCCGCCGGCCCGCTCGGCCAGCCAGCCGGCCATCGCGCGGACGCCGAGGCCGATGGCCCGCTCGTCCGGGTCGAAGGTGCCGACGTGCGGGTAGCTGGTCATGATGCCGGCGCCCGGCGTCCGTACGCCGAGGAAGCTGTAGGTGCCGGGCATCCGGCCGAGGAACAGGCCGAAGTCCTCGCCGTTGAACGGGATCGACGCGTACAGCGTCCCGGTCCGATCCGGTCCCACCGTCCGCCGCAGGTACTGCTGAAGTCGCCGGGCGTCCCGCTCAGGGGTGGCCAGGCCGGGGAACGGAGCATCGGGAAACGCCACCGACGCCGCCCCGACCGACTCGGCCAGGCGGCCCACCGCCTCCCGCACCTCCACGTACCGGTTCAGCGGCCAGCAGCGCGACGACACCCGCACCTCGGCGCCACCCGCCGACTCGCTCGCGTCGGCCGAGGTGACCACGAAGCGTTCCAGCGGACCATGCGGCGTCTCGAGGTCGGCGACGAACCGCTCGGAATCCGCCGGCGTCAGCGGCCGGGCCACCGTACCCAGGGCGTTGATGCCGTCGGCGAGCCGCTCGGCCCGGGCCAGGGCGTCCGGGCCGGTGAGGCTGACGCTCCCCCGGTCCAGGCCCGGCATCCCCTTACCCGGCATCACCATGATCCTCCCGACCGGCCACGGTCCGCAGTGCAGCGCGTGGATCTCGGCCGGCCGCACCCGGTCGAACACCCCGTCGGCCAGCATCGCGGCCGCCCCGGCGAGCGCCTCCTCGGCGGGCTGGAAGACGAACATCACCCGGCCGGCCAGCCGTTCCCGCAGCCGGGCCAGGACCACCGCCACCCCGACGCCGATCGTCGTGTGCAGGTCGTGGCCGCACACGTGAGCCGTGTCCGGGCCACCGCCGAGCTGGCCGTTCGGCAGCACCGCGTCCATGTCGGCGCGATAGGCCACCGTCCGGCCCGGGCGGGCCCCGGTGAGAACACCCACGACACCGTGCCCACCGACGCCCGTGGTGACGGTCAGTCCCGCCGCCCGGAGCCACCGCGCCACCACGTCCGCGGTCCGCCGCTCCTCGCCGGCGGGCTCGGGATGCCGATGCAGGTCACGGCGTAACTCGATGAGCCGCCGATCCCATCGGGACGCCACCGCGTCGATCCTGGTGTCCGAAAACTTCTCGCCGGCCCAGGACGCACCCGGCGGGACCAGCCAGCTGCCGGCCACCCCGGCCGCCGCTCCGCCGAGCACGACCCGACGGCTCACCACACGCTTCTTCGAATCCGGCACCGTTGCCTCCCCCTGCAAGCGGCCACCGCCCCCGGCGAGCCGTCGCTCTCAGGATGGCGGCGCCGGCCTTCCGCCACAGTGGACCTACCACCACCCTTTCCCTCCTTTCCCTGCCCTTCTTTCCCTGATCAAGTGGCCGGAGCCGCCGGCGACGTACCATCTGAACCATGCCGCCCGAGCCGCTGACCGCCGAGGAAGAGGCGGTGATGCGCGCTCTGGGGCGACTGATGATGGTTCTGCCGCGAAAGCTCGACGCCGACCTCGAGCGCGGCGAGCGGATGACGCTCAGCGAATACTCCGCGCTGCGCCACCTGTCCGAGACGCCCGGCCGCCGGCTGCGGATGAGCGAGCTGGCCGGCGCCTGCGACATGTCCCTGAGCGGAATGACCCGGCTGGCCGGCAAGCTCGAGGTGCTGGGCTACGTGGAACGCGTCCGCTGCGAGCAAGACGCCCGCGGGCTCGAGGCGGTGCTGACCGACGCCGGCTTCGAGCGGCTGCGCGAGGCCTGGCCGACCCACCTGGCCAGCGTGCGCCGGCACATCTTCGACCACCTCACCGAGCTCGAGCTCAGGAAGCTGGCGGCGGCCCTGAACGGGATGGGATCGGGCTGCTCATAGCGGCGTGAGGCCGGCCGCGCCGAACGAGACCGAGAACCGCTTGCACCAGATGGTCACGCTCTCCAGCTGCTCCAGGTCGGTGCCGGCCGGGATGGCGTACGCCTGGTCCCCCCGGTTCCCCTTGAGCCGGCCCAGCTCCACCCAGTCGCCGTCATCGAAGACCCGCCACCCGGGCCGGCCCGTGCGCACCGGCTGCTCGGACAGCCAGACCCGCAGGTCAGGACCGTTCGACGTGTCGAGGCCGACCAGTTCCAGCACGTGCGAGCCGTCCGGCTCGGCGACCACCCGGGCCTGGCCGCTGGTGTCGTGTTCGTGGCTGATGAACGAGCCTTGCCGCACCACAGCCCGGCGCGCGGCCGTGGCCTCCGGGGAGGCCTCCGGGGAGGCCGCCGATGAGGCCGCCGATGAGGCCGCCGATGAGGCCGCCGATGAGGCCGCCGATGAGGCCGCCGATTCCTGAGGCGCCGGCACGGCGGCCAGCGTCTCCTTCACCTCGTGATCGGTGACCAGCTTCCAGGGCTGGAACAGGTAGAGGCCGGCCCCGACGAGAACCGCCAGGGCCGCCGCCAGGGGCCAGCGGACTGCACGCATGCTCATGGGCACCAGTACATCCCGCTCAAAGCGTGGAAACCCTTACCGATCGGTGACGGCGCTAGATCATGGCCGGAACCGGACAGGATCAGGCGGCCAGACCCGCGCCGAGATCGAACTCGTTGCCCTCCGGGTCGGCGAACGTGATCCACTCGGTGCCGTACTCGGCGTGCTCGGACCGCTTCACCGCGCCCAGGCCGGCCACCCGGTCCGCCTCGGTCCGCCAGTCCGGGC
The DNA here is from genome assembly GCF_040684855.1 of Actinoplanes sp. NPDC089786. Lineage (NCBI taxonomy): Bacteria > Bacillati > Actinomycetota > Actinomycetes > Micromonosporales > Micromonosporaceae > Actinoplanes > Actinoplanes sp. NPDC089786. The sequence continues at coordinate 1,056,340 of NZ_JBFBGU010000001.1, read as the reverse complement.
CGCTCAGGTCCAGGTGCAGCCGGTTCTTGCCGGCCTTGCTCTCCGGCACCTTGAGGAACATCAGCGCCGGCCCGCCGTCCTGCGACTGCTTGCCGATGGTGGCGAAGAACTCGTTCGCGCCCGGGTCGACCGGGCGACTCAGCACCCGAGACCAGAAACCGGCCAGCTCGGCCGCGTTCGCGCTGTCGATGACGATCTGTTCGATGCGCAGCATCAGTTGTCTCCCTCGTTCTCGTTTTCCTCGCGGAGCGGCCAATAGATCTCGGTCCGCCACCGGGCCGGGTCGCCCGTGTCGGCCGGAGTCACCAGATAGACCTCGCGGATCGGGCCGTCCGCGGCCGTCCCGCCGCTCAGCGCATGCTGCCCCAGCAGGCCGTACGTGAGGTCCAGGTCGTCGAACGCGCCTGCGTGCAGGGCCATCGCGAAGCGGCCGGCCGGGACCGCGCCGAGCCCGATCCGGTCGTCGTCCGGCAACGGCCCGCCGGTCGGGCGGCCGCTCACCGGCACGTAGGCGGTCACCCGGCCGCCGCCGTCCTCGAACCAGCCCGATCCGTAGAGCGCGGCGCCCGGGCCCACCGGCTCGGCGTGCAGCCGGGAGAGCTCGGCGAACAGCCGGGGAAAGGTCTCGGCGCAGTACGCGGTGATCTCGGTCCGGTCGATCACCGCGCTCGTGCCCACCGCCGCCAGCGCCGGCAACTCCCGGAGCCGCACCACGGCCGGGGCCGGGCCGGCCGCCATCAAGGCCCGCAGCGACGCCACCGCCGTGGCCGTCTCGGTCAGCTCGCGGTGCAGCCGGTCCAGATGCGCGGCGATCCCCGCCTCCCGATCGTCACCCGCGGTGGACAGCACAGCCCGGATCTCGGCCGGCGGCATCCGCACGTCCCGCAGCCGGCGCGCCAGATGCGCCGCGGCCACCTGCTCGGGCGTGTACCGCCGGTACCCGGTGGCCGGATCGACCTCGGCCGGCACCAGCACCCCCACCTCGTGGTAGTGGTGCAGCGTCTTGACCGGCAGATGGGTGAGGCGGCTGAACTCACCGATCGTGATCGTGGCGGGCATACGGATCACTCTGCACTCTCCGGCCGCCGGAGGGTCAAGCTTGTCCGGCCGCACTACCGTGCACACATGGCCCTGACCTACGTGCGTGCCGTCGGATCCGCCCTCGCCGAGGGAGCCCTGACCGCCGCCTGGGTGGCCGCCGGCGAGCTGCCGGTCCGGCCGCGGCGGCTGGCCCGGGCCGGCGCGATCGCCTCGGTCGTCTCGATCGGCCTGGCCGCCGGCGTCCGCAACGCCGCCTCCACCGCCGCGCCCGCCACCACCACCGCTCACGCGCTTGCCGGCGCCGATGCCCCCGCCGACGCCGATGCCCCCGCCGACGACGCTGCTCCCGACGGCGGCGCTGCTCCCGACGGCGACATGGCGGATGACCGGCCCGAGCCGATGGACCCCCGGCGGCTCGCCGTGACCCTGGTCCTGGGCGGGCTGAGCATCGGCATGCTGGTCAGCCGCCGCCACCTGGAGAAGCGCTGGCTGGCCCGGCTGGAGGCGAACGGCCACGAGCACCCCCACCGGGCGCTGGCGTTGCGGCTCGGCCTGCTCTCGGTCGCCGCCACGCTGCCCGGCCGCCTGCGGGCCGCGCGTGACGCCCAACGCAAGTCCGTTGACCTCGATCGGGGTTGAGGTTCTAGCGTCGGGGGGTGATTCTCCGCCGCCCCTACGCCCTGACCACGATCGGTTCGTGGAGCCTGGTCTTCCTGGCCGCCTTCGAGTCCCTGGCGGTCACCACGATCATGCCTGTGGTCACGGCCGACCTGAACGGACGTGCGCTCTACTCGCTGGCGTTCTCGGCCGTGATGGCCGCCTCGGTGATCGCGATGGTCGCCTCCGGCGCCTGGGCCGACGGCCGCGGACCGGCGAAGCCTCTGCTCACCGCGATCGCCCTGTTCGCCGCCGGGCTGGCCGTGGCCGGGCTGGCCCCGACCATGGGCGTCTTCGTCGCCGGCCGCTTCCTCCAGGGCCTGGGCGCCGGCGGCATCACCGTCTCCCTGTACGTGCTGATCGCCAAGCTCTACCCCGCCGACCTGCACATCAAGATCTTCGGGGCGTTCGCCTCGGCCTGGGTGCTGCCGTCGATCGTCGGCCCGTTCGTCGCCGGCGTGGTGGCCGACGCCCTGAGCTGGCACTGGGTCTTCCTCGGCGTGCTCGCCCTGGTGGCCGTCGCCACCGTGCTGGTCCTGCCCGCCTTGCGCAACGCTCCCTCCTCGTCGGTCGGCTCCTTCCTCGATCCCGCTCGCATCCGCGCGGCGGTCCTGCTCGCCGCCGCCGTCGTGGGCCTCAGTTACACCGCCGACCTCAACCTGCGCCTGGCCTGGGCCGTCGCCCCGGTCGCGGTGGCCGTGATCGTGGTCGCGGCGAAGGGCCTCGTCCCACCCGGGACCTACCGCGCCCGACGCGGCCTGCCCGCCGCCGTCCTGCTCTGCGGCGCCGCCGGTGCGGTGTTCTTCGGCACCGAGGTCTACCTTCCTCTGCTGCTCCAGGATCGGTACGGCCTGCCCGCCTGGCTCTCTGGCGTCACGCTGACCGCCGCGGCGGTGTCGTGGGCGCTGGCCTCGGCCGTGCAGGCCCGGGTCGGTGACCGGCTGCGCCCCGTGGTCGCCCTGCGTGCCGGCGCCGTCCTGCTCGCCGCCGGCGCCGCCACCGAACTGATCACCGCCGGCCTGCACCTGCCACCGGCCATGGTGGCGGTCGGCTGGTTCCTGGGCGGCTTCGGCATGGGCACCCTCTATCCGCAGATCAGCACGCTCGTCCTCGCGTACTCAGAACCCGGTCGTGAGGGTTTCAACACCGCGGCCAAGAGCATCACGGACGCGGTCGGCGGCAGCACCAGCCTCGCCCTCACCGGCCTGCTCTTCGCGACCGTGACGAGCGCCCCCTTCGTCGGTGTTCTCGTCTTCACCAGCGCCATCGGGCTGACCGTGATGGCGCTGGCCGGCCGGGCGGGCAGTCAGGACAGGTCGACCGCCACGATCTCGAGCTGATCCATCGACTCCTGCATGCCACCCTCCATGCCGGACTCGATCACCGCGTCACGGTCGACCTTGTCGTTGTACTCGCACAGCATCTCCAGGTGGGTGCGCCCGTCCTTCTCGGTGAACGTCACCGTGACCAGGCCGGCGTGGCCGTCCGGGTCGGGGATGCCCTCGTACGCCTCGGTGTTGACCAGCCGCGAGGGCGCGTCGATCTCGCGGAACTCCCCGTGGAAGGCCACCTCGAAGCCGGCGCCGGCATCCATCACGTACCGCCACTTGCCGCCGACCCGCAGGTCGATCTCGGCGCTGGTCACGTTGCCGCGCTGCCCCGCCCACCACCGCTTGACCAGGTCGGGCGTGGTGTAGGCCTTCCACACCAGGTGACGCGGCGCGTTGAACTCGCGCGTGATCAGGATCTGGTTGTCGGCCGGAAGCGTCACCTTGGCCGTACCGCTAGTCGTCGTTGTCATCGTCTTCCTCCTTGAGCTCATCGAGCACCTGCTCCAACAGATCGAACCGCTCGTCCCACATCTGCTCGTAACGCCGGAGCCAGTCGTGGATAGGTTTGAGCGGCTCGGAGTTCAGTCGATACATCCGCTGCCGCCCTTCGTCGCGAACCCGCACGAGATCTACCTCCCGCAGGACGCGCAGGTGCTTCGACACCTGCGGCTGAGCCAGCCCGAGCAGCGTGACCAGGTCGTTGACGGGCATCTCCCGCTGAGCCAGCAGATCAAGAATCTGCCGCCGCCGGGGTTCAGCAACCGCGTTGAACGCATCTGTGGTGGTAGCCGCTCGTGCCATGGGGAAATCATATTCCCATAACGGAATACGTCAAGCCCCTTCCTGGATCAAGGTCAAGATCAGGTCGTAGCGGGGTGGGTGGTGCCGACCGCTGCTCCCGCCGAGGTCGGTCCGGCGACCGCACGCTCCGCTTCCGCGGCCGCCTCCCTGCAACGTGCGTAAGTGGTCCCGCCCGCCGCTGACGCGGCCCACCCCGGTCGTGCTCGAGGGACCCGTACGTCGTTCAGCGGGGGCCGAGGGCGGCCGCGATGGTGAGGCGGTAGAGGCGGGCGGGGCGGCCCTTGGGGTGGGGCTGGGTGCTGCCCTCGTCGATGGCCAGGTCGGACTCGACCAGCTTGCGCATCAGGCGGCGGCCGCTCGGGTCGGTGATGCCGAGGGCGCGGGCCAGGTCGCTGGGTGACAGGGTGCGGTCGCCGAGGGAACGCTCCAGGGCCGCGAGGCGGGACAGGGTCGCCGCGCTGAGGCCGACGCGGCCGGCCAGGTCGTCGAGGTTGCCGTGGTCGCGGTAGGTGTAGGCGAGGCGGGACGACGACGTTCCCATCGGGCCGAGCACCACGCCCTCCTCGGTCATCAGGTAGGCGCGCGGTTCGGGGTCACGCTCGGCGAACGAGGCGGCCTTCTCGGCCAGTTCCACGCACGACCTGGCCGAGGCGCCGATGCCGAAACCCGCCGCGACGCGTACGCCGAGACGTTCCCTCGCCTCGGCCAGCACCGGCAGGCCGGTCCACTGGTGGGTCACCGACTCGAACAGGGACGCCGGCGCGAACACGACGACGCCACGCCGGCCGCGCTCGCCGGTCCACGCGTCGGCGAACTCGGGCGCGTTGACCAGCAGGTTGAGCAGGCCGATCCGGGCCCGGTCGGAGTCGCCGCCGGGGGCCGAGGCGAGGAACAGGCCGGCCGCGAACCGGCCCCGGTCGGCGCGCAGCGACCGGATGCGCAGGGCGAGCTCGTGCAGGTCGGCGCGAATGGTCCCGGCGGTGGCCAGCGCGTTCAGCACGTGGACCGACCCGTCGAGGGCGGCGCTGACCGCGGTGCGCACGCTGATCACGTACGAAGCCCGGGTTCGCTCGACGTGCGACCGGTGGAACGCCACCACGTCGTCGGTGCTCTGCGACGGGTCGAACGGCAGCCGCGCGATCTCGGCCGCGGGCAGCCCCAGCGCGGCCGCGACCTCGTCCACCGTCTCGTCGGTGAAGGTGTCCACGCTGACCGGGGTGGCCGGCCGGCCCTCGCCGCGCGCCCGCGCCCAGGCCAGCGCCAGGTCGAGCGCGGCCGGCCGGGTCACCATCACCGGCAGGTCGGCGGGCAGCAGATCACGGGCCCGGGCATGGGGTACGAGCCCGAGCAGCACGCCGTCCGGACGGTGCGCCGCGAGCATGCCGGCGACCAGGTCGCGGATCTCGTCCTCGTGGTCGTACGTGGCCCAGGCCAGCGTCACCCCGCCGAGCGTCGCGGCGGCCTCGGCGAACCGCGCCCGATGCCCGGAATGCAGCACCACCCCGATGAGCACACTCAACTCCGCATCGATAGGGGATCGAGCCTTGACTATGACTTGGCCATTGAGGACAGTAGCCGAATCAACGAGCCACTTACGAACCTAGTCCCGAAATCCTAGGTGTTGCCTATACGCGCTCAGAGCAGCTCTGAGCGCGTATGGGCAACACCCGCGCTGGGAGGCTCCGTCATGAAGCGACTTGTCCCGTTCGTGCTTGCCGGTCTGCTGGTCGGCGCCTGCGCCCCGTCCACCTCGGCGCCCACCGACGCTCCGTCGGACGGCGGCGAACGTACCGGAACGCTCAAGGTCTGGCTCTTCGACGAGCCCAACCGCGCGCCGAAGGAGAAGGTCGTCCAGGAGGCGATCGCCGAGTTCGTCGCCGGCCACGCGGGCGCCACGGTGGACGTTCAGTACATCCCGGTGGAGACCCGCGGCGCACGGTTCAAGGGCGCGTTCAACGACCCGGCCAGCGCGCCCGACGTCGTCGAATACGGCAATACCGACCTGGCCGAGTACGCGGCCGCGGGCGGCCTGGCCGACCTCGGCCCGGCCGTGACGGCGTGGCCGGAGGGCAAGGACCTCGGCGCCGACGCCAAGGCCAGCGCCACCTACCAGAACAGGCTGCTCGGCGTGCCGTGGTACGTCGGCGTCCGCGCGCTCTACTACCGCACCGACCTCTTCACCGAGTTGAACCTGACGGCCCCCGCCAGCCAGGCCGACGTGGCGGCGGCCGGTAAGGCGATCCGGGCCCGGAAGCCGGACATGGTCGGGGTGGCCGCCGGTGGCAAGTACACGTTCGCCGCCCTGCCCTACGTGTGGGACGCGGGCGGCGACATCGCGCAGATCAACTCCGCGCCGTCCCGGGCCGGGCTGTCCGCGTACACCAGCCTGATCTCCCCGGAGATCTGCCCCGCCCAGCAGTGCGCGGACCTGACCGGCGGAAAGACCGTCGAGCTCTTCGCCGCCGGGAAGGCCGGCCTGGCCATCCTGGGCAACTTCAACCGTGGCGCCGTCGACGCCGGGGCGGTCAAGGGCAAGTACGCCGTGGTCCCGCTGCCCGGCGCCAAGCCCGGCTCGATCGCGCCCGCGTTCGCCGGTGGCAACAACCTCGGCATCATGCGGAACAGCAAGCGTCCGGCTCTCGCCGCGGACTTCCTCACCCTGCTCGCGAGCGCCAAATATCAGACCAAGATGTACGACGCGATGGGCAACCTGCCGACCCTGACGCCCGCGTTGGAGCAGGTCGCGGCCAAGGATCCGTTCCTGAAGCCGTTCACCGACACGATCAAGGCGGGTACGAAGTTCGTGCCGCTGCACCCCGGCTGGGGCAAGATCGACGCGCAGGCCGTGCTGCCGACCATGATCCAGAAGGTGGTGACCGGCAAGGCCGGCGTCGACCAGGCGACCGACGAGGCCGCCAAGCAGATCGACGCGGCCCTGAAGCCGTGACCCGGCGGTTCACGCCGCTGTGGCTGCTGCTGCCGGCGGCGGTCGTGCTGGTGCCGCTGTTCGCGTACCCCGTCTGGCAGTTGGGGTTGATCTCGGCCCTGGATTTCCGCCAGGCGCAGGTCAGCGGCGGCCGGCCGACCCGGTTCGTGGGCGGGGACAACTACGCCGCGCTGTTCACCGACCCGCGGTTCTGGTCGGTGCTGGGCGCGACGGTCGTGTTCGCCGCCGCCTGCGTGCTCGCCACGCTGGCGGTCGGCGCCGGCCTCGCGGTGCTGCTGACCAAGATCGGCCGGCTGCCGCGGCTGCTGCTGTCGCTGGCCGCGATGGCCGCCTGGGCGGTGCCGGCGATCTCCGGCTCGACCGTGTGGATGTTCCTCTTCGACACCAACCTCGGGCTGGTCAATCAGCTGCTCGGGCTCGGCGCCTACAACTGGACGTACGACCGGATGGTCGCGTTCGCGCTGGTCGGCGCCGTGGTGGTGTGGCACTCGTTCCCGTTCGTTATGGTCACCCTCTACGCCGGCATCGAGGCCATCCCGTCGTCGGTGCTGGAGGCCGCGGCGATCGACGGTGCCGGGGCGTGGCGCACGTTCTGGCAGATCATGGTCCCGATCCTGCGGCCACTGCTGGCCATCGTGGTGATCCAGTCGATCATCTGGGACTTCAAGGTCTTCACCCAGATCTACGTGATGACGGCCGGCGGTGGCATCGCCGGCCAGAACCTCACCCTCAACGTCTGGGCCTACCAGCAGGCGTTCGCGGCCGGCGAGTACGGCCTGGGCTCGGCGATCGGCGTGGTGATGATGGTGATCCTGCTCGTGATCACGCTGCTCTACCTGCGTACGCTGCGCCGTTCCGGTGAGCCGCTGTGAAGCGCTTCTTGAACCTCCTCGCCCTGGCCGTCGCGTTCGCCACGGCCTTCCCGATCCTCTGGATGGTCGTCTCGGCGCTGCCTGTGGACAACTTCCGCCGCGTCCTGACCGTCGACGATTTCGCGCTGTACTTCCTCAACAGCCTGCTGGTGGCGGTCGTCGTCGTGGTCGCCTCCGGCCTGATCGCGTTCCTGGCCGCGGTCGCCCTGTCGAGATTCAGATTCCGCTTCCGTACGACGATCCTGGTGCTGTTCCTGATCGCACAGATGGCCCCCATCGAAGCCCTGACCATCCCGCTGTTCTTCCTGGTCCGCGACCTGGGCGCGCTGAACACCCTGGGTTCCTTGATGCTCGTGCACACGGCCTTCACCCTGCCGTTCGCGATCTGGATGATGCGGGGCTTCGTCGCCGCCGTGCCCGTCGAACTGGAGGAGGCCGCGTCCCTCGACGGCGCCGGCCGCCTGACCATCCTCACCCGCGTGCTGTTCCCCCTGGTCGCGCCCGGGCTGGCCGCCACCAGCGTCTTCTCGTTCATCGCGGCCTGGAACGACTTCCTCTTCGCCCGCACCTTCATCATCAGCGCGACCGACCGCCAGACCCTGCCCCTGGCCCTGCTGATCTTCTTCAAGCCCGACGAGAACGACTGGGGCGCCATCATGGCCGCCTCCACCCTGATGACCATCCCCGTCCTGATCTTCTTCCTCCTGGTCCGCCGCCACCTGTCCCAGGGCCTCGGCGGCGCCGTCAAGGACTGACCCCCACCGCGCGGAGGTGGCGTCCCACGTCGCCGGCGTAGATCTGCCGCGACTCCCGCAGCGACAGCCTGTTGCCAACGAAGCTTGATCGAGTCGTCCTTTTAGAAACAGATCTCACAGCTGTCGTACGAACCGGGCGGCTCCCCGAACTCGAGATAGCCGCAGCAGGGGCACGGGAACCGCGTCTCGTCAGCCACGGGCCGCCCGCCGCATCGCGAACCACAGCTCACCCTGCTCGATCGCGTCGTCCAGGGCGACATGCGTGTGGCGCGCCGCCCCGAACCACTCCTTCGGCATGGTCCGCTTGCTGGTGCCCCGGAACTCGGTGCCCAGCACCGCCATCGCGAACGACTTGAGGTCGAGCGCCGAATGCGAGAACGGGCTGCGACCGGCGAACCGGACGAGATACCAGTACACGAACATGAAGTCGAACGCCGCCGGGTAGCCGACGAACACCGGCTTGCCCGGCAACCCTTCCAGCCAAGCGCGGTAGTCACCCATGGCCTCGGCCGGATCCCGGGGGTCGACCCGGCACGCCCGCCACGCCTCCGGCTGCCCGTCCCACCACGCCATGGTGTCCGGATCCGGGACTGCGTCCGGCAGCGTCGCGAGGTTCGCGGTGAGCGTACCCACCATCGCCCCGCTGCCGTTGAACGCCGCCGAGGCGAAGCTCAACATCGAGTTGCGCCCCGGAATCGGGCCGTCCGTCTCGATGTCGGTGCTCACGTAGATCTCTGCCATGCCCGGACAGTAGCCGCTGAGCTCCGGCGCGCCGCTTCAATTTCGCCAGGCCAGGAGCGGGATCAGCCGCGTCGGCGGCGGGCGGCCAACGCACCCAGGCCAACGGTCGCGCCGCTTCAATTTCGCCAGGCCAGGAGCGGGATCAGCCGCGATCACGGTGACGAGGCCCGCGATGATGAGGGCGATCAGCAGCCCGGCGCGCTTTCTCATGCCGTTACCGACGCGCCGGGCCGGCGGACGGTTCCCGGCCCGGTTCCGGCGGCTCCCCCGGCCCAGCCGACTCCCCCCGGCCCGGCCGACTCCCCCGGCCCAGGTGGCTCGGCGCAGGCCCAGGCGGCTCGGCATCGTGTCAGGCGGCACGGCGCCGACCCGAGCGGCGCGGCGCTGGTCAGGCGGCGCGGCGCTGGTCAGGCCGTGAACTCGTGGTTGAGGAGCCACTGCTTGACCGGGAGGCCCCAGCGATAGCCGCCGAGCTTGCCGTCACTGCGCAGCACCCGATGGCACGGGGCGAACAGGGCCGCCGCGTTGGTGGCGCAAGCCTGCGCGGCGCCGCGCACCGCTGTCGGGCGGCCGGACAGCAGGGCGAAGTCGGTGTAGCTGATGGGGGTGCCGGGCTTGATGTCGCGCATCACCTTCCAGGCGTTGGCGATGAACAGGCCGCCGGTCTTCTGCAGCACCGGCACGTCGTCGATCGCGGTCAGGTCACCGGCCAGATAGGACCTGACCGCCTGGGTGGCGGGGCCGAGGTCGTTGACCGGCCGGACGTCGGTCACCAGGTCGCGATGGATCAGCGATATCAGCTTGGCCGCGTCGGGCGTGAAGCCGGAGGCCAGCACGGCGCCGTCGTCGTTGACGATCATGGTGAACGAGCCGGCCGGGGTGGGCATGGTCGCGTAGTGCAACATCAGGAAGCTCCTTCGGTCGTCGATCGGGGGTTCTCAGACTGCCGTGCCGAAGTCGCCTCCGGAGCGGCCTGTGGATAACTTCGCCAGAGGCGCATGACCGCGTACGAGCGCCACGGCCGCCAGCGGGATGCGTGCTCGGCCAACGCTTTCGGCGCGGCGGGCAGCCCCAATAGCTCGGCTCCACGTTGGACGGCAACATCCGTGGGGAGGAACACATCAGGGTCGCCGATCGCTCGCATCGCGACATAACCTGCCGTCCATGACCCGATGCCCGGCAGTTCCATGAGCCGCGCGACCGCCTCCTCGCGGTCGGCGCCCGGCTCCAGGTCGACCTTGCCGTCCGCGACCGCCTCGGCCAGCGCCCGAATCGTCGCGCGCCTCGCCGCGGGCATCCGGAAGGCCTCATCGGGCATCTGGGCCACCGTCTCGGCGCACGGGAAGCCGACCAGGTCAACGGCCCGGGGCGAAGGGGCGCCGAGCGAAGAGGGACCGGGCGCGGAGCCGCCGGGCGCGGAGACGCCAGGCGCGGAGACATCGGGCGACGAAACGCCGGGCGACAAGGCGCCGGGTGAAGAGAAGGCCAGCAGGCGGGTCAGTGTCGTCCGCGCGCTCGCCACGCTCACCTGCTGGCCCACGACGGCCCGGACGGCCATCTCGAATCCGTCGACCGAGCGCGGCACCCGTACCCCAGGCTCCGCCTCGACCGACGCCGTCAGCGCCGGGTCCTCACCCAGCGTGCCGTCGACGGCGATCGGGTCCGCGTCGAGGTCGAAGAGCCGCCGGCAGCGTGCCACCGCGGGCGCGAGATCCCGCACGTCGGTGAGCTTGAGCGCGGCGGAGACCCAGCGATCACCCGGCCGCAGCGTGATGGTCGCGCTTCCGTGGGGCAGGTTCAGACCCCGTCGGTACGCGGTGCCGGTCACCTCCTCGATGCCGGGCAGCGCGCGGGCGGCCAGGAATCCGAGCAGCGACGGGATGTGCAGCGGCGCCCGGAAGGCGAGCCGCAGCGAGATCGTGCCGGCCTCGGTGGCCGCCTTCGGCCGCCGTTCCCGCAGCTGGCCGGGCGGACGCGCGTACACCTCGAGGATCGTGTCGTTGAACTGCCGCACGCTGCCGAAACCGGCGGCGAACGCGATCTCGGCCAGCCCGAGGTCGGTGGTCTCGATGAGGATCCGGGCGGTCTGCGCCCGCTGCGCGCGGGCCAGGGCCAGTGGTCCGGCGCCCAGCTCGGCGGTGAGCATGCGGTGCAGGTGCCGCTCGGTGTATCCGAGCCGGCCGGCCAGGCCGGGCACGCCCTCGCGGTCGACCACCCCGTCGCCGATCAGGCGCATCGCCCGGCCGACCACGTCGGCGCGCACGTCCCACTCGGGTGAGCCGGGCGCGGCGTCGGGGCGGCAGCGGCGGCAGGCCCGGAAGCCGGCCCGTTGAGCGGCGGCGGCGCTGGGGTGGAACTCGACGTTCTCGCGTTTCGGCGTGACGGCCGGGCAGGACGGGCGGCAGTAGATGCCGGTGGTACGCACGGCGGTGTAGAACCAGCCGTCGAACCGCTGGTCGCGGCTGCTGACGGCGCGGTAACAGCGCTCGAAGTCCAACTCCATGACACCGAGTCTGCCCCGGCCGAGGGTCACCTGGCTGGCGGGATTCGGACATGGCGATGAGTGGTAAGACGGTCCGGTCGCTGTGGCGCAACCCGGCGGAGCGGATGATCGCGCTGGGCTTGCCGGCCGACACGTAGACTGGCCCGCTGTGAGCCTCACCATCGGGATCGTCGGCCTGCCCAACGTCGGCAAGAGCACGCTGTTCAACGCCCTGACCAAGAACGACGTTCTCGCCGCGAACTACCCGTTCGCGACGATCGAACCGAACGTCGGCGTGGTCGGCCTGCCCGACGATCGGCTGGGGAAGCTCGCCGAGCTGTTCAGCAGCGAGAAGATCATCCCGGCGCCGGTGTCGTTCGTCGACATCGCCGGCCTGGTCCGCGGCGCGTCCAAGGGCCAGGGCCGCGGCAACGCGTTCCTCGCCAACATCCGCGACGCCTCGGCCATCTGCCAGGTCGTCCGCGCCTTCTCCGACCCGAACGTGCTGCACGTCGACGGCAAGGTCTCGCCCGCCGACGACATCGAGACGATCAACACCGAGCTGATCCTGGCCGACCTGCAGACGGTCGAGAAGGCGATCCCCCGCCTGCAGAAGGAGGCCAAGCTCAAGAAGGACCGGGCGCCGGTGGCGGCCACCGCCGAGGCCGCGTTCAAGCTGCTGGACGAGGGCGTGACGCTCCACAAGGGCGCGGCCGCCGCGGGCATCGACATCGCGCTGCTGGCCGAACTCCACCTGCTCACCATCAAGCCGTTCATCTACGTGTTCAACGTCGACGAGGACGAGCTCAACAACGAGGCCTTCCTCGCCGAGATGCGCGCCCTGGTGGCGCCGGCCGACGCCGTCTTCATGGACGCGAAGATCGAGTCCGAGCTGATCGACCTGCCGCCGGACGAGGCGCAGGAGCTGCTCGAGTCGACCGGCCAGACCGAGCCCGGCCTCAACCAGCTGATCCGCGTCGGCTTCGAGACGCTCGGCCTGCAGACCTACCTGACGGCCGGCCCCAAGGAGGCCCGCGCCTGGGTGATCTCCAAGGGCGCGACCGCCCCCGAGGCCGCCGGCGTGATCCACTCCGACTTCCAGCGCGGCTTCATCAAGGCCGAGATCGTCAGCTACGACGACCTGATGACCGCCGGCTCCATGGCCGCCGCCAAGGCCGCCGGCAAGGTCCGCATCGAGGGCAAGGACTACATCATGAAGGACGGCGACGTGGTGGAGTTCCGCTTCAACGTCTGATCACGGAAAGTGGCGCCCGGTCAGCTCTTGCGGCCGGGCACCAGCCCATCCAGATCGAGCTTGATGGCGAACGGCATCGTGATGTCCAGCTCGTGTCGATGGATTCCGGTCGGTACGTACGACCTAGTGGGCTGGTCGAGCTCGTAGGCGTGGACTACCGGCGATCCGTCCTCGTCCTCGATCCGCCAGTAGTGCGCGATGCCGGCGTCCGCGTACTTGCGCAGTTTCACCGTCCGGTCGCGGTGCGCCGACTCGGGCGAGACGACTTCGACGACCAGAAGAACCTCGTCAGGGACGTAAAAGGTGCGGTCCGGCTCATAAGGCGCCGTCGTCGCGACGAGGTCTGGCTCGGGGCGGTTCCGCTCGTCGAGCCTGATCGTCATCTCTCTTTCAACCTCGATACCCGATGGCGTCTGTTCGTTGAGGGCGACCACCAACGCGGTGACAATCCGACCGTGCCAGGAACGCTGGGGGGACATCATGAAGACGAGTGCTCCATCGATCAGCTCGGTGTGCCGCGGCGCTTCAGGAAGGTGGTCGAGGTCGTCGGCAAACCACCCCTCCAGGCGGGGCGGCCGCATCCAGTCGGGCACCGCAGTCATGACCTCACCGTAGCATTCCGTGACGCTCGCCCGACTTCTCGCGGGCGAGCGTCACGGGGCGAAGTCGCGGTGCTTGAGCTTGGCTCGGCGGCCGTCGGGGTGGTGCCAGACGATGCCCTCGTAGGCGGGGTGGGCCAGGAGCCAGGAGCGCAGGCCCTCGAAGTCGCGCGGGGTGTCGAAGACCTCGGCCTCGGCGTGGGCCACCAGGGTGTGGGCCGGGACGTTCTCGGGGTTGCCGTTGACCTTCGGGCCGATCAGCTCGTAGGTGCCGGGGGCCCGAGGGTGGCCGGCCGGGACGGCTTCGGCGTGGTAGCGGGCGTAGGCGGAATTGGCCATCGGCTCCCAGCCGACGGTCTTTCCGGTTGCCTCGTCGGTCATCACGGGGCGGTAGCCGGGCGGGCGGGTGCGGCCGGGCCGGACCTCGCGGCGCGCCCACCACACGCCGTCCTCGTCGAGCAGCACGCAGGTGCCGTCGTACTTGCGGGTGGGCACGCCCTCGCCGTCGAGGACCCACTGGCAGACCGGGTTGACCTCGGGCAGGGTGCGCTTCCGGTCGGCCGGGTCGCGGAGGAAGACGGTGGGGATCTTGTTCACGTCGCCATCGTCGCAGGCGGGGCAAGGCGGTTAGACGTAAGTCGGGTGCCCGGGAGGTCGGCGCGGTCCTACCCTGAGGTGCATGACTGACCCTGGGCGTGGCCGCATGCCGGATCGCCCCTCCCTGGACGGCCTCGAGGACAAGTGGGCCGCACGGTGGGAGGAGGCCGGAACCTATCGGTTCGACCGGCAGGCCGAGCGGACGAATGTATTCAGCATCGACACGCCGCCGCCCACCGTATCCGGCGAGCTGCACATGGGTCACGTCTTCTCGTACACGCACACCGACCTGATCGCGCGGTTCCAGCGGATGCGCGGCAGGTCGGTCTTCTACCCGATGGGCTGGGACGACAACGGGCTGCCGACCGAGCGGCGGGTCCAGAACGTGTACGGGGTCCGGTGCGATCCATCGCTGCCCTACGACCCGTCATGGGAACCGCCGTCGGTGAAAGCCAAGGAGACGATCAACATCTCCAGGCGCAACTTCATCGAGCTCTGCGGGAAGCTGACCGAGGAGGACGAGAAGGCGTTCGAGGCGCTGTGGGTCCGGCTCGGGCTGTCGGTCGACTGGGGAATGACGTACACCACGATCGGCCGCAAGTCGCAGCTCGTCTCGCAGCGCGCCTTTCTGGATAACCTGTTGCGCGGCGAGGCGTACACGGCCGAGGCGCCGACGCTGTGGGATGTCGGCTTCCGGACCGCGGTCGCGCAGGCCGAGCTGGAGGATCGGGAGCGTGCCGGCGCGTACCACCGGCTGATCTTCCAAGGGCCGGACGGGCCGATCGAGATCGACACGACCCGGCCCGAGCTGCTGCCGGCCTGTGTCGCCCTGGTCCATCACCCGGACGACGAGCGATTCGCCGGGTTGCGCTCGGCGCGCACGCCGGTCTTCGGGGTCGAGGTTCCGGTGTACGCCCACCCGGCCGCCGAGAAGGACAAGGGCACGGGCATCGCCATGGTCTGCACCTTCGGCGACCTGACCGACGTCGTCTGGTGGCGTGACCTGAACCTGCCCACGCGCGTGGTCATCGGGCGCGACGGCCGCTTCCGGCCGGACGCCCCGGCCGGCGTCCCCGCCGAGCTGTACGCCGAACTGGCCGGCCGCAACGTCAACCAGGCCCGGCGCGAGACGGTCCGGCTGCTCACCGAGACCGGCGGGATGCTCGGCGAGCCGAAGCCGATCACCCACCCGGTCAAGTTCTACGAGAACGGCGACTCCCCGCTGGAGATCGTCACCAGCCGGCAGTGGTTCATCCGGAACGGCGGCCGCGACCCCGAGCTGCGTGAGGCGCTGCTGGCCAAGGGCCGCGAGCTGCGCTGGGTGCCCGAGCACATGAAGCACCGCTACGAGCACTGGGTGAACGGGCTGACCGGGGACTGGCTGGTCAGCCGGCAGCGGTTCTTCGGCGTGCCGATCCCGGTCTGGTACCGGCTGGATGACGCGGGCGAGCCGATCCACGACGACTTCCTCATCCCCGACCAGTCGTCGCTGCCGGTCGACCCGTCCTCGGAGTGCCCGCCGGGCTACGACGAGTCGCAGCGCGACCAGCCGGGCGGCTTCATGGCCGACCCGGACGTGATGGACACCTGGGCCACGTCGTCGCTCACCCCGCAGATCGTCGGCGGGTGGGGCACCGACCCGGAGCTGTTCGACAAGGTGTTCCCGATGGACCTGCGGCCGCAGGGCCAGGAGATCATCCGGACCTGGCTGTTCGCCACGGTCGTCCGCAGCCACCTGCGGCGCGGCGTCCTGCCCTGGCGTACCGCGATCCTCTCGGGGTGGATCCTCGACCCGGACCGCAAGAAGATGTCCAAGTCCAAGGGCAACGTCGTCACGCCGATGGGCCTGCTGGTCGACAACGGCTCGGACGCGGTCCGCTACTGGGCCGCGAACGGGCGCCCCGGCACCGACCTGGCCTTCGACCCGGCGCAGATCAAGGTGGGCCGGCGGCTGGGCACCAAGCTGCTCAACGCCTCGAAGTTCGCGCTCGGGCTGGGCGCGCAGGAGGCGCTACGACAGCCGGTGACCGAGCCGCTCGACCGCGCGGCGCTGGCCCGGCTGGCCACGGTCGTCGAGACGGCGACCAAGGCGCTGGACAACTTCCAGCACACCGACGCGCTGCAGGCGGCCGAGGCGTTCTTCTGGACGTTCTGCGACGACTACATCGAGCTGGTCAAGGACCGGGCGTACGCCGACGGGCCGGCCGCCGGTTCGGCCCGCGCGGCGCTGGCGGCCGGGCTGTCGGTGCAGTTGCGGCTGTTCGCGCCGTTCCTGCCGTACGTGACGGAAGAGGTCTGGTCGTGGTGGCGGTACGGGTCGGTGCACAAGGCGACCTGGCCGACCAAGTACGAGCTGACCCGGGTCGCGCCCGAGGGTGACGCCGAGCTGATCGACCTGGCCGGTGACGCGCTGCGGCAGATCCGGCGGGCCAAGTCGGACCGGAAGCTGTCGATGAAGGCCGAGGTGCCGCTGGCCGAGGCGCTGGGCCCGGCGGCGGTGCTGGACCGGCTGGCGCTGATCGAGGGCGACCTGAAGGCGGCCGGGCGGATCACCAAGCTCGACTACCTGCCCGAGCGGACGCCTGAGTTGGTCATAGCCAGCGCGTTCTAGTGCATCCGGCGCTCCAGTTCACGCCTCAATGTGCGGGGCGAAGGCCAGAGCTGGGTGAGGTCGGCGGTGAACGCCTTGCCGTCCATCGCCGGCCCGCCCACGTCCGCGTTCTCGACCGGGTGGACGCGGTCGAGGTCGACCGGGGTGACCTCGAGGACGGTGCGGGTGCCGGAGCGGCGCACCACCACGTGCTCGATGTCGGGCCAGGTCAGGAAGACCGGGTCGCTGCCCTGGGCGGCGAGTTCCAGACCGGCGCTGGACACCCGCACCCAGGTGGACAGCGAGCCTCTCGAGGAGAAGGCGAAAGCGCCGGCGACGACGAGCGAGATCACGGCCGCCTGGACCAGCGTCAGCCACCAGGGGTCGTCGTCGGCGCCCAGCAGCAGGTCGACCAGCGGGGAGACGACCAGGTAGGCGAGCATGAACAGGCCGGTCATGACCAGGAAGGTTCGAACCGGGGACGAGTGGAAGACGATCGTGTCGTCCGCCGGGGCGGCGACCTCGTCCGGCTCTACCGACATGACCCCATGCTCCCGTCCGGGACTAGAAATCGCCCCCGAAATCGCCGAAGTCCCCGCCGCCCATGTCGCCGCCGCCCATGTCGCCACCGAAGTCGCCGCCGCCGTAGCCCATGTCGCCGAAGCCCGGCGAGAACAGCGCGTCGAAGATCAGCATGCCGGCCAGGGCGCCGCCGGCCGCGCCGAGCGCCGTACGCCACACCGGCTGTGAATACCAGCCGGCCGGCACCGGGCGGCCCTGCACGCGCCCGCCCGGGTAGTAGTAGGGCGTGTCGGCGCCCGGTTGCGGGCCGGCCTTGTAGTGGGTGCCCTGCACGTCGACCTCACGCTCCTTGGTGAGCTGCCCGACGCCCTGCGCACCGGCCGGCGCCGGGACCTCGGGACCGGGGTCGATGCCCATCGCCAGGCGGGCGGCGCGGACGTAGGCCAGACCCTCCAGCGCGGTCTCCTTGGCCAGCTCGTACTGCCGGATCGACTGGGCCTGTTGGAGCTGGCCGCCGGCCGCGTTGTAACGCTCGCCGGCGTCGGCCAGGGCCTGCCGGGCCGCCGCGTCGTCGCCGTGCAGGTTGAGCACCTGGCCGCCGAGCCGCTCGTACCACCGCTGGGCCTCGGCCCGGGCGTCCTCCAGACGGGTGACCTGCCCGGCCTGGCCACGCCGCCACGTGAAATACAGGGCGATCGCGATCAGGATGACGATGACCAGCAGAAACGCCTTCATGTCACAAAGGTACCCGGGGAAATCTTGTCGTACACGTGTGGCAAAGTGCTATACGTGACATTCCCGACGCTGGCCGTGGTGGTGATCTGCCTGGCGGTGGGCGCCGCGCTGGGCTGGCTGGCCGCCCGGTTGCGCGCCGCCGCCGACATCGCCCGGCTGGAGGCGACGCTGCAGGCCGGGCGGGACGGCGAGGCCCGGCTCGAACAGTCGATGCGGGCGCTGACCTACGAGTCGACCGCGCAGTCGCAAGAGGCCGTGGCCCGGGCCGTCGCGCCGTTGCACGACGCGTTGCGCCGCTACGAGCAGCGGGTCACCGAGCTGGAACACGAGCGGATCGACGCCTACTCCGAACTGCGCGAGCAGGTGCGCGCGATGGGTGCGGTGTCCGGCGAACTCCGCACCGAGACCCGCCAGCTCGTGTCGGCGCTGCGGGCCCCACAGGTGCGCGGGCGCTGGGGCGAACATCAGCTGCGCCGGATCGTCGAGGCGGCCGGGCTGCTCGAACACTGCGACTTCGCCGAGCAGGTCACGGCCACGACCGACGATCAGGGGGTACGCCCCGACCTGGTCGTCCGGCTGCACGGCGGCCGCAGCCTGGTCGTCGACGCCAAGGCGCCGTTCGACGCCTATCTGTCGGCGATGGAGGCGCGTGACGAACGTACCCGTGACAATCATCTCGACCAGCACGCGCGCGCCCTCCGCACGCATGTCGACCAGCTCGCGGCCAAGCGCTACTGGACCGCCTTCGAGTCCACACCCGACTTCGTGGTGCTGTTCGTGCCGGCCGACGCGTTCATGGACGCGGCCCTGCAACACGATCCGACGCTGATGGAACACTCCTTCCGGCGCAACGTGGTGCTGGCGACGCCGGCCACCCTGGTGGCGCTGCTGCGTACGGTCGCGTTCAGCTGGCGCCAGGAATCGCTGGCCCGCAACGCCGTGGCCGTGCACGGGCTGGCCCGTGAGCTGTACGGGCGACTGTCCACTCTGGGCGATCACGTCGGCAAGCTCGGGGCGGCGCTGGGCAGCGCGGTCACGTCGTACAACAAGGCGGTCGGCTCGCTCGAGTCGCGGGTGCTGGTGAGCGCGCGCAAGCTGGCCGAGATGGGCGTGGCCGAGCGTGACATCGCCACGCCCGCGCAGGTCGAGCTGACTCCGCGCCAGCCGCAGGCCCCCGAGCTTCTGGAGCCGGTCGCCAACCTCAGCGACCGCTCAGTCACCCCGTGATACAACGCGTCCATGCGCATCGTGTTCGTCGCCGCCCCGCTCCAGGGCCATCTCCTGCCGTTGATCCCGCTCGCCGCGGCCTGCCGCGACGCCGGGCACGAGGTGATCCTGGCCAGCGGCGTCGACGTGCCCGACGTGCGGGGCCTGCGCACCGCCGACATCGGCGGGTCGTTCAGCCTGGCCCGCGCGGCCATCCGGGTCTCGCTGCGACGCCCCGGCCTGGCCCGGTCCGAGATGAAGGGCACCGCCGGGCACGGCTTCGTCGGCGAGCTCTTCGGCCGGGCCAACCTGGCCCTGGTCGACCCGCTGATGGAGCTGGCCCGGCGGGAACGCCCCGACCTGATCGTCTTCGAGTCACTGAGCGAGGCCGGCGCGATCGTGGCCGGGCGGCTCGCCATCCCGTCCGTGCTCCAGGAGAACACGCTGTGGCCGGCGCCCGACCTGTTCCAGGCGGTGATCACCAGCTCGGCCCTGGCCGGCCTCGACGTCCCGGCGCCCGAGCTGACCATCGCGGTGACGCCGCCCTCGATGCGCCCGGCCCCGGCCGGCGCCCTGCCGATGCGGCCGGTCCCCTTCTCGGGTGGCGGCGCCATTCCCGGCTGGCTCCGGGAACCGGCCGGCAAGCCGCGGGTGCTGGTCAGCCGCAGCACCCTGACCGGGCCCAACGACGGTGATCCGGGCCCGGCCGTGATCGCCGCGGCCGGCGGGATCGACGCCGAGTTCGTGCTGGTCCGGCCGGCCGGCACCCGCGGGCTGCCGCCGAACGTGCGGGCCGTCGACCGCGTGCCGCTCGACGAGCTGCTGCCGCGGGCCGCGGCCTTCATCCATCACGCGGGCGCGGGAAGTGTGCTGGGCGGTCTCGCCGCGGGCGTGCCCCAGCTGGCCGTGCCCGGAGCGGGCGACCGCAAGCACAACGCCGAGATGCTGGCGCGGAGTGGCGCGGGCCTGGCCGTGCCCGCCGACGCCATCACCGCGGACCACCTGAACCGCCTGCTGACCGACCAGTCCGTGCGCACCGCGGCGCAAGAGGTCGCGGCCGAGATCGCGGCCATGCCCGCACCGGCCGCGATCGTGCCCCACCTGGAGAAACTGGTCAGCGGTTAGCCCTGGGCCGCCGCCGCGGCCGCCTTCATGTCGCGCCGCAGCTCCTTGGGCAGCGAGAAGGTCAGGCGCTCCTCGACCGTGGTGAACTCGGTCACCTCGCCGAAGCCACGCTCGGCCAGATGGACCAGCACCTCCATGACCAGGTCTTCGGGGACGCTCGCGCCGGACGACACCCCGACCGTGGTCGCCCCGGCGAGCCACTCGTCCTGGATCTCCGAGGCGAAGTCGACCAGGTGGCCGGCCCGCGCCCCGGCGCCCAGCGCGACCTCGACCAGGCGCACCGAGTTGGACGAGTTCGTCGAGCCCACGACGATCACCACGTCACACTCCGGGGCGATCTGCTTCACCACCTGCTGGCGGTTCGACGTGGCGTAACAGATGTCGTCGCTCGGCGGCGACTGGAGCATCGGCAGCTTGGTGCGGAGCCGGGCCACGGTCTCCATCGTCTCGTCGACCGACAGCGTGGTCTGCGACAGCCACACGACCTTGTTCGGGTCGCGAACCGTCACCTGGTCGACCCCGTCGGGCCCGTCGACCAGCTGGATGTGGGCCGGCGCCTCGCCCGCCGTGCCGACCACCTCTTCGTGGCCCTCGTGGCCGATGAGCAGGATGTCGTAGTCGTCGGCGGCATATCGCTTCGCCTCCTGGTGGACCTTGGTCACCAGGGGGCAGGTCGCGTCGATCGACTTGAGGTTGCGCTCGCGGGCCTGCTCGTGCACCTCGGGGGCCACCCCGTGGGCGGAGAACACGACGGTCGACCCCTCGGGGACCTCCTCGTTCTCCTCCACGAAGATCGCGCCGGCCGCCTCGAGCGTGGTCACCACGTGTTTGTTGTGCACGATCTGCTTGCGCACGTAGACAGGCGCGCCGTAGAGCTTCAGCGCCTCTTCGACCGTCTGCACGGCCCGGTCGACGCCGGCGCAGTAGCCCCGGGGCTTGGCCAGCAGCACACGCTTACGAGATTCGGTCACCCGACCATGGTAGCCAGACCTGGTGGTACGGAGCCTGGTTGTCCACAGGCCTGCACACAGCCTGCACAGGACCGGCCTACTGAGCGCCCGGCCGGGGCTCGGCCGGGTCGTCGACGGCCTCGGTGGCCAGCGCGCGGTGCTCGGCGTGGGTGGGCGGGGCCGAGGCGGGCTCGGCGCCGGCCGGGTCGGGCTCGGGCGACCCGGCCCGGCCGATCAGGGCGACGATGACCAGGGCGATCAGCCCGACGTACCCCCAGAACAGCAGGTCGGCGAGCAGGTGCTGGCTGTCGATGTGCCAGCCGGCCGCCGCGCCCACGCCCTCGTCCCGGGCCACGAAGGTGAACGGCCAGCCGTGCCGGATGTCGAAGGCGGTCATGCAGCACACCGACGACGAGACGGGCACCCCGGACACGACCATGCCCGCGACCAGGACCAGGCCACCGGTGAGGTAACCGGACAGGCCCGGGCTGCGTCCCAGCCAGCTGACCGCGAGCAGGGTGATCCCGCCCACGATGAGCATCACGTGGAAGAAGAAGTACGCCGTGTCCGGCGGGTCGCCGATATTGCGGTCCACCTCGACCAGCAGGTTCAGCACCCCGATGGCGAGGCAGAACCAGCCGACGATCAGGCGCAGCGCGGTCGCGAAGGACGTCCAGAGCCCGGGCGCCTCGTCCTCGAACTCGTCCACCTGGGTGTTCGCCGCGCTGCTCACGGCCCGAGTATCGCCCCGAAGAGCCAAGCTATGGGGCGAAACGGACTTACCGCCTGCGCCGGACCAGCGTGATCACGGTCAGGATCAGGAGGCCGGCGTACGCCCAGACGAACACGCTCATCAGCAGCGTCGGCCAGTCCACGTCCCAGCCCGCGCCCGTGGCGACCCGGCGGGCCGTCTCGGGGTCGTCGGCCGCCCCACCGCGGGACAGCCACTTGAAGGGGAAACCCCGGCCCTCGACGTACGCGTACCGGCAGCAGACCGCCGTCGCCGACACCGCCAGACCGGCCACCGTGCCCGCCACGCCCGCACCCAGCCCGGTCAGCCCGGCGGGACGGAGCGGTAGGCGTACCCGATGGGGCATGAGCAGGACCAGACCGCCCAGCGCGACCACCGCGCCCACCGCGATGTCGACCGGCGGGATCGGCGCGCCCAGGTTGAGCAGGATCCAGGTCAGGCCGCCGACCAGGCTCACCGCGCCCAGCACCCAGCTCCAGAACCGGCCGCCACCGCCGCGCTCGTCGTCTCCAGGGGCGGTATCGCCGGGTTGTTCCCGTTCGTCCGGTGCCGCGTCAGCCATCGACGAAGTATGACCGAACCCGGGGCGCGCGGAACTGTCGGACCACTTCCGTACCCTGATGCCGTGACCCAGGAGCCCAGGAGCACCGCCGACGAGCCGTGGCCCGTGCGCGTGGTCAGCCAGAAGGTCGGCGCCTGGGTGGCCAAGCTGGGCTGGGTCTGGGTCGACGGCCAGGTCGCCCAGATCAGCCGCCGGCCCGGGTCCACGGTGGTCTTCCTCACCCTGCGCGACCCGTCGGCCGACCTCAGCCTGACCGTCACCTCCCACCGCGACGTGCTCGACGCCGGCGCCCCCGAGCTGGCCGAGGGCGCCCGGGTCACGCTGCACGCCAAGCCCGAGTTCTATCCGGCCCGGGGCACGCTGAGCCTGCGCGCCGACGAGATCCGCCAGGTCGGCCTGGGCGAGCTGCTGGCCCGGCTGGAACGGCTGAAGAAGCTGCTCGGGGCCGAGGGCCTGTTCGCCCGGGAACGCAAGCGGCGGCTGCCGTTCCTGCCCCAACGCATCGGGCTGATCACCGGCCGGGCGTCGGCCGCCGAGCGTGACGTGCTGATGAACACCCGCCGGCGCTGGCCCGCCGTCGACTTCCGGGTGATCAACGTGCCGGTGCAGGGCCCGACCGCGGTGCCACAGATCATCGACGCGCTCAAGGTGCTCGACGGCGACGACACGGTCGACGTGATCGTCATCGCCCGCGGCGGCGGCAGCGTGGAAGACCTGCTGCCGTTCTCCGACGAGGCGCTGTGCCGGGCGGTGTTCGGCGCGCGTACGCCGGTGGTCAGCGCGATCGGCCACGAGACCGACGCGCCGCTGCTCGACTACGTGGCCGACGCCCGCGCGTCCACCCCGACCGACGCGGCCAAGCGGCTGGTGCCCGACCTCGACGAGGAACGCCAGCTCATCGCCTCGGCCCGGCGCCGCCTCGACCGCGCCGTGGTCACCCTGCTCGACCGCGAACAGCACCGGCTCGACGCGTGGCGCTCGCGGCCGGTCCTGGCCCGCCCCGAGACCCTGATCGATCAGCGCGCGACCGAGGTGACCGGGTTGCGCGACCGCGCCGTGCGCAGCCTGGAACACCGCCTCCGCCGCGCCGACGACGACCTGCGCCACACGGTGGCCCGGCTGCGCGCGCTGTCCCCGAGATCCACGCTGCAACGCGGCTACGCGATCGTGCAGCGGGCCGACGGCCACGTGGTCCGCGCGGCCGATGAGGTCAAACCCGACGACCAGCTCCGCGTACGCCTGGCCGCCGGCGAGGTGCAAGTGACGGTGGGAGAGCCCGAATGACCGACGACAAGCAGCTCACCTACGAGCAGGCCCGCACCGAACTGGCCGGCGTGGTGGAACGCCTCGAGACCGGCGGCAGCTCGCTGGAAGAGTCGCTGTCCCTGTGGGAGCGCGGCGAGAAACTGGCCGACGTCTGCCAGACCTGGCTCGACGGCGCCCGCACCCGCATCGAGGAAGCGCGGGCCGCCCGCGACACCGATTAGGAGATCTCCGGCTAGGGGATCTCCGACTCGGCGCCGAGGGCCACGGTCGGCAGGTGGCCGTCGAAGTCGACCGCGGAATAGAGCGCCAGCTTCTCGAGCCGGTGCCACGAGTCGATGACCCGGATGGTGCCCGACTTCGACCGCATCACGATCGACTGGGTGTGTGCGCCGCCGGCCCGGTACCGGACGCCCTTCAGCAGGTCGCCGGAGGTGACCCCGGTGGCCACGAAGAAGCAGTTGTCGCCGGTCACCAGGTCGTCGGTGGTCAGCACCCGGTCGAGGTCGTGGCCGCCGGCGATGGCCTTCTCGCGCTCCGACTCGTCGAGCGGCCAGAGCTTGGCCTGGATCATGCCGCCGAGGCACTTGAGCGCGCACGCCGCCGTGATGCCCTCGGGGGTGCCGCCGATGCCCATCAGCACGTCGACGTCGGATTCCAGCCGGGCCGCCGAGATCGCGCCGGCGATGTCGCCGTCCGAGATGAACCTGATGTTCGCCCCGGCGTCCCGCACCTCTTTGACCAGGTCGGCGTGCCGCGGGCGGTCGAGGATGCAGACCGTCACGTCGGCGATGGTGGAGCGCTTCGCCTTGGCGATCCGGCGGAGGTTCTCGGTCGCCCCGGCGTTGATGTCGATCACGTCGGCGCAGTCGGGGCCGACCGCGATCTTCTCCATGTAGAAGACGGCGCTCGGGTCGAACATGGCGCCGCGCTCGGCGACCGCCAGCACCGCGACCGCGCCGGGCATGCCCTTGGACATCAGCGTGGTGCCGTCCACCGGGTCGACCGCGACGTCGACCTCGGGCCCGGTGCCGTCGCCGACCCGCTCGCCGTTGTAGAGCATCGGGGCGTTGTCCTTCTCGCCCTCGCCGATCACCACGACGCCGCTCATCTGGATCGAGTTGATCAGCTTGCGCATGGCGTCGACGGCGGCGCCGTCACCGCCCTCCTTGTCGCCGCGACCGACCCAGCGGCCGGCGGCCATGGCCGCGGCCTCGGTGACCCGGACCAGATCGAGGGCGATGTTGCGGTCGAGATCCTGCGGGACACGGGCGCCGGGCATACGGAGGGCCTCCTCGCGACTCTGCGATTGTGGATGTCCCGATCCTCACACGAGCCGAGCCGCAAAGTCCCGTGCACGCGACATGGTTAACAATGGTCCCGTGGATGAGGAGCAGGCCGGTCGACCGGCCGAGCCGGTCGAGCCGGCGGACAGGCCGGTGCGGCTGGGCCGCCGCGAGGGCCGGTCGCCCCGCGACATGGCCATCTCCCTGATCGTCCTGCTGATCCCGATCGTGCTGCTGCTCGCCTTCTACCGCCTGGTGCTGGGCGGGGACTCCCCGGTCACGGTCGACCCGGCCGACGCCATCCAGCAGGCCCGCACGGCGGCCGTCTTCCCGGTGGCGGTCCCCGGCGACCTCGGCGACGACTGGCACACCATCTCGGCCACCTGGCGCGACGACCCGAACGGCGCCACCCTCCGCCTGGGCTACGTGGCGCCCGACGACGACTCGGCCCTGCTGATCGAGAGCAACGTCCCGGCCGCCCAGCTGCTCCCGGCCGAGCTGGGCAAGGAGGCCAAGCCGCGTGGCACGGTCCGGGCCGGCAACGCGGCCTGGCGCAGCTACCTGGCCCGGCCGGGCGAGACCGCGCTGGTCCTGAGCGACCCGACCCGCACGATCATCGTCACCGGCAACACCGACCCGAAACACCTGGAAGCCCTGGCCGCGTCCCTCAGCTAGAGGATCTCGACGTACCCGTCGGTCCCGTGCACGCGGATCCGCTGCCCGTCCCGGATCAGCCGGGTCGCGTGCTCGACCCCGACGACGGCCGGCAGGCCGTACTCCCGGGCGATCACCGCGCCATGCGTCATCAGGCCGCCCACCTCGGTGACCAGCCCGGCCACGGCCAGGAAGGCGGGCGTCCAGCTGGGATCGGTGTAGGCGGTGACCAGGATGTCCCCGGGTTCGAGGTCGGCACCGGCCATGTCCAGGACGACCCGGGCCCGGCCCTCGACGGTTCCGGCCGAGACGGGCAGCCCGACCAGCGCGCCGGGCGGCAGGTCGCCGCGCCGGTAGCTGCCGGTCACGACCTCACCGTCCGAGGTGAGCACCCGGGGCGGGGTGAGCGTCCGGTAGGTCGCGAAGGCGTCCTTGCGCTCGCCGATCAGCCGGTCGTCCACCGTCCGCGTCGCCACGACCTCGCGGAGCTCGTCGAACCGCAGGTGGTAGATGTCCTCGCGGTCGGCCAGCACCCCGGCCCGCACCAGGCGGTCGGCCTCCTCGAGCAGGGCCTGCTTGTAGAGGAAGTAGCGGCTGATCATGTGGTACTTCGGGAACTCGCGGTAGCCGCTGAACGTGCGTACCCGGTCGATCATCCGCTCGGTCTCGGCCGCCTTGCTCTCCCCGTCGGGCAGCTCCCGGAGCCGCGCCACCAGCTCCCGGCGCTTCTCCTCGGCCTGCCGCCGGCCCTCCTCGAAGAGCCGCTGATGGGCGCCGGGCTCGAAGTTCCGGATGTTGCTGAGGATCATCGGCGCCAGCTCGGCCGGTCGCTCGCTCCACCGCGGCCGGGTGATGTCGATCTCGCCGGCGCAGCGCATGCCGTACCGGTCCAGGTAGGCCCGCACGGCGTCACGGACCACCGTCGGCAGCTCCTCGATCGACCCGCGCTCCAGGGCGTTCACCGCGTCCGGGTACGGCCGGATCGCGTCGGCCACGTCGAGCAGCGCCAGCCCCATCTCCGAGGTGACGTTGCCGGCCACCGACTGGCTCAACGTGTCGGCCGTGTTCTTCTCACCCAGCCACTCCAGCAGGTGGTCGTTCAGCCACCAGTTGGCCTCCATCCCGGCCATGATCGCCTGCATGTTGCGCGGTTCGGCCTGGATCCGGCGCAGCTCCTGGACGTCGGCCCGGATGAAGTCGAGCAGATCAACCCCGGTCCGGGTACGGATGTCGCGCGCCAGCTCGGCCAGCGACGCCCGGACCCGCTCGGTCAGCTCGGTGACCAGGGCCGGACCGTCCTCGATGGGGTCGGCCGCGGTGCTGCCGGGCGGCGTCCACGGCGAGCCCTCGGCCGGCGGCGGCGGCAGGAAGCCCTCGCGCTCGACGATGGTCCGCAGCGCGTCGCCGATCAGCGGGTCCGACCGGGTGCCGAGGCCGTCGATGAGCGCGTCCCGGGACGCGGGCACGGCCAGGATCGGGGTGACGTCGACGAACAGCCGCCCGCCGGCCTCGGCCATCGGCCGGGGCGTGGTCATCTGCCAGAACGCCAGCCCGAGGGGTTTCAGCGGGTCGGTCATCATCTGCTGATGGCCGACCGAGACGTAGACGTGGTTCCCGTCGTCGCCGGCCACCGGCACCGGGAACAGCGTGGTGATCGGGCGGCTCTGCACGATCTGGAACTCGTCACCGGCCAGGCACCACTCGATGTCCTGGGGCCGGCCGAAGTGCGCTTCGATGTGCCGGCCCAGCCGGACGAGTCGGAGCACCTCGGCGTCGGTCAACGCCGGCTGTTCCTGACGCTCCGGCTCGACCGCCCGTTCCTCCGTACCGCCCTCGGGCCGGGCCTGGACGGCCAGTCGCTTGGCCGACACCGTCCGGGCGATGATCTCGCCGGACCGCACCCGGTAGACGTCCGCGTTCACGATGCCCGAGACCAGCGCCTCGCCGAGGCCGAAGGCGGCGTCCACCGTGGCGATGGTCCGGTTCGAGGTCACCGGGTCGGCGGTGAACAGGATGCCGGCCGCCCGCGGGACGACCATCCGCTGCACCACGACGGCCATCCGCACGGTCCGGTGGTCGATGCCCTGGTGCTCGCGGTAGCTGATCGCCCGGTCGGTGAACAGGGAGGCCCAGCACCGCCGGACGGCGTCGAGGACCGCGTCGGCCCCGATCACGTTCAGGTACGAGTCGTGCTGACCGGCGAAGGAGGCGGTCGGCAGGTCCTCGGCGGTCGCGCTGGACCGGACGGCACAGGCGGCCTTGTCGCCCAGCGCGAAGAGCCGGTCGGTGATCGCCGCGACCAGGTCGTCCGGGAGTTCCACCGCCTCGACGATCCGGCGGATCTCCGCGCCCGCCTGCTCCCCGATCAGCGGCGTGACGATCCGTTCGAAGGCGGCGGTGGTCACGCAGAAGCCGGGCGGCACCCGGACGCCCTCGATCCGGGAAAGCTCCCCCAGGTGTGCTCCCTTGCCGCCGGCCCGGGCGATCTGGTTCGAGCCGATGTCCGTCAGATCCATGATTTCGCTGGTCACGCGGGAGATTGTGCGCCAAACCCGGGGTCTTGCCGCAAGACGGGCACTCCGCTATACCTTGAAGTGGGAGGACGACCATTCGCCGTACGGCATCGGGCTCGAGGTCATCGGCGGAGCGGGTTTGATCCGGCGAGCCGCCAGCACCGCGAGCACCGCGCCCGGCAGGCAGCACAGCGCCGAGACGAGCAGGTGCGACCCGACCGATCCCGGCGCCAACCACACCCCCAGCGCCAGCAGGGCCGTGAGCAGGCCGGCCGCCCAGGTGATCAGCGTCCAGCGGCCACGGTCCGGGCCGCGGCCGTTCACCTGGGCCGTCACCGTGATCGCCAGGCCGATCGTGACCACGCCGGTCACCGCCGGGCCGACCACCAGGAAGATCGACAGGGGCCACTCCTCGAGGCCGGCGTAGGCGAAGGCGATCATGATCACCGCTCCGCCGGCGACCAGTCCCGGCGCCAGCCACCAGACGCTGCGGCCGTTCGAGCCGCGGCCGGCCGCCACCGCGCCGCCGGTCAGGATCACCAGGCCGCCGAGCAGGACGATCACCGCGATCATGGTGCCGAGCTCGAAGACCCGCTGGGATCCGGTCTTCTCGCCCAGGGCCGGCGGCGGGTCGGCCGACGACGCCGGGAACCCGATCCGCTGCCAGCGACCACCCGGCTCACGCATCGCGAAGCCGTCGCGTCCGTCGGCCACCAGCACCACGTGCCCGCCCGACCGGCGGTCGTGCACCGCGAGCGCCACCGACGCCAGCTCGTCGTCGAGGCGGCCGAGGTCCGGGTAGTGCCGGGCCAGCAGGGCGCGGTCGTCCTTGGTTACCAACCAGTCGGTAGACCAGGTGCGGCCGCCGTCCACGCTGCGCTCGACCCCCAGCGCCTTCGGCACCACCCGGTAGCAGACCAGCGGCTCGGCGCCGGAGCAGTTCTGCGTCTGCCGCACCGGTGGCGTGACCGGGGCGTGCACCGGCGAGGCCGCCGGGCGAACCACTTCCGTCCAGGTCAGGCCGTTGTCGCGGCTGACCACCTCGGCCGGCACGGTCTCCTCGGTGTAGAGGTGGATGCCGTCCGGGTCGCTGGTCACCCGCGTGGCCTCGGGCCACTGCACCGCACTGGTGGCGGCCACCCCGACCAGGGCGAGCGGCAGGACGACCGCGACGCGGAAGGCGCGCAGCCATCGGGGCGCGGCCGGAACGGCTGTCCGGTACGCCCACCACGCCACCCCCAGGAACGGCAGCGTCAGCAGGTCGGTGGGGTCGGCCCGGACGATCGACGGCCCGTGCGCCAGGCTCCAGGCCGCGGAGGCGAGCTCGGCACCGTACGGGAAAGTCTTGACCAGGAAGAAGCCCACCCCGACGGACCACAGCGCGGCGGCCGGGCGCCGGACCAGCAGGGCGAGCAGCGGCGGCGCCAGGACCAGGCCGGCGGCGTCGCTGAGCTTGCCGGTGACCGGGCCGGGCCAGAGGCCCTTGAGCAGATGGTCGTTGACGACCAGCACCAATAAGGCGATCAGCGTGGCCGGATGCCCCAGCCACGACCAGAGACGATTCCCCCGTGTATTCACGAGGTTCACGATCCGTGGTTCAGATCACACCCCGATCGCGGGACTGTGGAGAGTCAGTCGCCGTAGAGGTTGGGGCCGGGCAGGAGCGGCTGGGCCGCCCGGGGGCGACGGCGGCGGAAGACGACGGCCGCGATCGCGCCGCCGAGCAGGCCGAGCAGGTGTCCTTGCCAGGAGATCGGCTGGTCGGTCGGCAACACGTTGTAGAGCTGGTACCAGTAGAGCAACCCGATGAACGCGGCCACGCCGAGGTTCCACCAGCTGCGCTCGACGAAGCCGCGGGCGACCAGCAGGCCCAGGTAGCCGAAGATCACGCCGCTGGCCCCGACCACCACGCTGTCGGGGTCGCCGATGAACCACACGCCCAGCCCGCTGATCAGCATGATCAGGAACGTCGACCAGATGAACCGCTTGGCCCCGCCGGCCAGCGCGAACGTGCCGACCAGGATGAGCGGGACCGCGTTGCCGTACAGGTGGTCCCAGCCCGCGTGCAGGAACGGGCTGAACAGCACGCCGTCGAGGCCCTCGATCTGGTGCGGGATGATGCCGCCGGCCACGTCGAGCTGGCCGCCCATGCCGATGTCGAGCACCTCGACCAGGAACAGGAACGGGATCACCCCGCACATCGTCACGAACGCGCGGCCCAGCGACGCGTAGAACGCCACCGTGCCGAATCTGGTCGCGGCGGCGTCGTCGGTCGTGTCGCCCCACCCGATAGCCATGTCGCCCATGGTGACAGGCCGTCGCACGGACGGCCACCGCTCAGCCCAGCTTGTGGACGGCCGCGCCGATCGCGGCACGGAAGGTTCCGACCTGGGTGTAGACGCCCGGATAGCCCTCGCGGGCGCAGCCGTAGCCCCAGCTCACGATGCCGACCTGGACCCACTTGCCGCCGGACTTGGCGACCATCGGACCGCCGGAATCACCCTGACAGGTGTCGACGCCCTTGCGCCCGGCGCAGATCGACTCGTCCTTGACCAGGTCGACGTCGGCCTTCTGGTACGCCTTGGCACACGCGTCGTCCGAGATGAACGGCACGGTCGCATAGCGCAGCTTCCGCTGCTGCTTGTCGGCGTCCTCGCTGGTCAGACCCCAGCCCATGACCGTGTACGGTCCGTCCGGCGTCGCCACGCCGGCCAGCTCGAGCGTCGGCAGGTCGAGCGCCCGGTCCAGCTTGATCACGGCCCAGTCGTCGCCCTTGGTCTCGCCCTTGAAGCCGGCCGCGCGGATCACCCGGACCGATCGCGCGGTGACCGCCTTGGACGACTTGAGGTCGGTGGCGCCCGCGGTGACCTTGATGTCGGTGTTCGGCCCACTGCCGGTGACGCAGTGCCCGGCGGTGAGCACCACCTGCCGCGCGATCAGGGCGCCGCCGCAGCCCATCGAGAGCCGGACCATCCACGGGAATCTGCCCTGCGGCGCGGCGTCACCACCGACGACCACATCGGCGGCCGACGCCGGGGCGGGGGCGAGGAGCAGGGCGACCAGGAGCACCATCAATTTCCGGACCATGTGGACATTTGACCAAAGTCCGGGCAGAAACGAGGGAGGTACGCGCCCGCGTACCTCCCTCTCCGTGTCGAGTGTTTAGTACCAGCCCGCGCTCTGCGAGTGGGACCAGGCGCCGCACGGGGTGTTCCAGCGGCCCTTGATGTAGCCGAGGCCCCACTTGATCTGGGTCGCCGCGTTGGTCTTCCAGTCCGCGCCCTCGGAGGCCATCTTGTTGCCCGGCAGCGCCTGCGGGATGCCCGTGGCGCCGGAGCTCGAGTTGTAGGCCTTGACGCTCCAGCCGCTCTCCTTCTGCCACAGCTTGTTCAGGCAGGGGAACTGGTCGATCTTGAAGCCCTTGTCGAGCATCAGCGCGCAGCCGATCGCGCGGTTGCCGGAGAACTCGTCACAGGAAGCGGGGATGTCGCCGGTGAACGGCACTTCCTTGCCGCTGCCGCCGGACGACGACGACTCCTTCTCGGCGGCCTTCTCCTCGTCGGCCTTCTTGTCGGCCGCCTTCTTGTCGATCGCCTTCTTCTCCAGCGTCCGCGCCTTGCCGGCGGCGATCTTGGCCTCGGCGGCGGCCTTGGCGGCGGCGTCGCTCTCGGCCTGGCGCTGCCACGCGCGGGCGGCGGCGTGCTGGGACTGGCGTTGCTTCAGCAGGTGCTCTTCGTCCACGGTCGCCTGGACGACGAGGCGCGCCTTCGAACCCTGCTGCTGGGTGACCCGGTTCTGCCCGAAGTACACGCCGCCGACGATGCCCAGGACGAGCAGTCCGACCGAGATGACGCGAACTCCGACCCGGCTCCAGAGCCGATTCACGAAGTGGATCCCTTCGTAGGGGGCAATGGCGCGACACGGAGAGTCACCGACGACGCACGTCGGTGGCGGACCGTGCCGCGAGCACCGCGACCCCCTCCAGGGCCGTCGCCTCGACCAGGGTCGATCGAGGCGGTGGCCACGAAGTCGATCTCAACCAGGTGGGCCACGCGATGGCGCTCGCCAGACACCATGGCCCAAGGTGAAGTCGATGTGAAACGACGGCGCGCTCTTGTGAAGTAGCTCACAGGTCGTTACGCATCAAAAGCGGGCAGATTCCCCCATTCGAGGGTCACTACCGAGAGCACAGACCCGCCTACTGAGGGATGTCCTCCAACAGATCGGTGACCACCTCGGCGATCGGCGAACGCTCCGATCGGGTCAGCGTCACGTGGGCGAAGATCGGGTGGCCCTTGAGCGCCTCGATGACCGCGGTCACACCGTCGTGCCGGCCGACCCGCAGATTGTCCCGCTGCGCCACGTCATGGGTGAGCACGACGCGTGACCCCTGGCCGATCCGGGAGAGCACGGTCAGCAGCACGTTCCGCTCGAGCGACTGCGCCTCGTCCACGATGACGAAGGCGTCGTGCAGGCTCCGGCCGCGGATGTGGGTCAGCGGCAGCACCTCGAGCATCCCGCGGGCCATGACCTCTTCCATCACGTTGGCGTGTACCACCGCGCCCAGGGTGTCGAAGACCGCCTGCGCCCACGGCGACATCTTCTCGGCCTCGCTGCCCGGCAGATAGCCGAGCTCCTGGCCGCCGACCGCGTAGAGCGGGCGGAACACGACCACCTTCTTGTGGCGGTTGCGCTCCATCGTCGCCTCCAGGCCGGCGCAGAGCGCCAGCGCCGACTTGCCGGTGCCGGCCCGGCCGCCCAGCGACACGATCCCGATCGACTCGTCCAGCAGCAGGTCGAGCGCGATGCGCTGCTCGG
Source organism: Actinoplanes sp. NPDC089786 (assembly GCF_040684855.1). Lineage (NCBI taxonomy): Bacteria > Bacillati > Actinomycetota > Actinomycetes > Micromonosporales > Micromonosporaceae > Actinoplanes > Actinoplanes sp. NPDC089786. The sequence goes on along the minus strand of NZ_JBFBGU010000001.1, from coordinate 1,023,287 downwards.
CCGAGCGGCCACGGAGGCCGAACGCCTCGCGGTCACCGCGTACCAGCTTGACGGTCTTGTCGGGGTTGACCCGGGCCAGCGCCGACCCCTTGGACGAGTGGATGACCAGGCCGGTGTGGCACGGGAGGTTCTCGGCCTCCTCCAGCTGGAGCTCGTCGCCGCCGTAGAGCCGGCTCACGTCGTCCTCGGCCAGCTTCAGGTCGGCCATGCCGGTCCAGGTCGGGTCACTCGCCTGCCCGTGCCGGTACTCGTCCGCGGTCAGGCCCACCGAGGCGGCCTTCACCCGCAGCGGCATGTCCTTGCTGACCAGCGTGACCTCGCGGCCCTCGGCGGCCAGCCCGAGCGCCACCGAGAGGATCCGGGTGTCGTTCGAGTCGTTGCGGAACCCCAGCGGGAGCACGCTCTGGTCGGCGTGGTTGAGCTCGACGCGCAGCGTGCCGCCCTCGTCGTTGCAGAGGACCGGCTGGTCGAGCCGGCCGTGCTTGATGCGCAGCTCGTCCAGCATGCGCAGGGACTGACGGGCGAACCAGCCGAGCTCGGGGTGGTGCCGTTTGTCCTCCAGTTCGGAGATCACCACGAGCGGGATGACCACCTCGTGGTCGGTGAACCGGCGGAACGCCGCCGGGTCGGACAGCAGGACCGAGGTGTCCAGCACAAAAACCCGCCCGGTGGGGGCGGGTTCCTGGTCGGTGTGCCGGTCACGGGCCCTACGTCGGCCCGATGCGGCTCGAGTGCCGGAGACTTTGGCGGCCGGGTCGAGGGAGGGGCTCCCGGCGTCAGTACGGCGAGATGTCACAGGCCTGCTCCAGCGGGCGTGCAACCCGGTACGCCCGCGGTCCGCCACCTCCGGCGCCCATCGCCTAAGCACGGGGTCGGGATGCGGGCCCCGTGGCGCTCTCTGTCGCAGGTCCGGGCGGCCGGCTGGCTGGGGTTGACCCCCGGCCATACCTGAAACGCTAGCGTCCATCCGCGCAACGCGGTAGTGGCACGATCACACGCCGCGCCGGACGGTGGATGTTGAGAACTTCACGTGCATGAACCACCCGGCTGTACGGGTAGTCTGAGGGTCGTGGCAGAGACCGCACGTCCCTCTCATCCACCAGCCCCCGACGATGCCTGGCGCTTCACCGCCGAGCGCGCCAAGGACTCCACCTTCTTCTTCGACTTCGACGGTGTCCTCTCCCCCGTCACCGACGACCCCGACGCCTCCCAGCCGGTCCCCTCCGTCCTGGCGGTGCTCGACGACCTGGCCGGGGTGGTCGACCGGGTGGCCATCGTGTCCGCCCGCCCGGTGAGCTTCCTGCGGTCCCGCTTCGAGCGGCTGGCTCGGGTCGACCTCTACGGGCTCTACGGGCTCGAGGTGTGGCACGAGGGCGAGGTGGTCACCGAGCCGGCCGCCCTGCCCTGGGTGCCGGCCATGTCCGACCTGGCCGAGCGCGCGCGAACCGAGCTTCCGGCGCAGATCCTGGTCGAGTACAAGCGGCTCTCGGTCGCCCTGCATTACCGCACGGCGCCCCAGCTCGCGACCGCGGTCGGGCGCTGGGCCCACGAGCAGGCCGAGGCGCTGGGCCTGCGGATCCAGGGCGGGCGCATGGTGTCCGAGCTGAAGCCCCCGGTCGACCAGGACAAGGGCATGGTGATCAGCGAGGGTGTCAAGGCGGCCGGCTGCGCCTGGTATTTCGGCGACGACATGAGCGACATCAAGGCGTTCGACGCGCTGCGCGCGCGCGAGGCGGTCGACCCCGGCTTCTTCGGCATGTGTGTGGCCGTGGCCAACCCCGAGACGGGCGCCGAGGTGTCCAGCGCGGCCGACCTGACGCTGGAGTCACCGGTCGCGGTGGCCGACTTCCTCCGCGAGGGCCTGCGGCACTTCTAGATCGGGCTAAGCGCCGTAGCGGCGCTGGCGGGTGCCGTAGGACCGCAGGGCCCGCAGGAAGTCGATGCGGCGGAAGTCGGGCCAGTTGGCGTCGTGGAAGTAGAACTCCGAGTGCGCCGACTGCCAGAGCAGGAAGCCGGACAACCGCTGCTCGCCGCTGGTGCGGATGACCAGGTCAGGGTCGGGCTGACCGCGGGTGTAGAGGTGTTCGGCGATGTGTTCGACGTCGAGGATCTCGGCCATCTCCTCGATGGTCCGGCCGGCCGCCGCCTGCTCGTGCAGCAGCGACCGCACGGCGTCGGCGATCTCGCGCCGGCCGCCGTAGCCGACCGCCATGTTCACCTCGACGCCGCCGGTGCGCTTGCGGGTCTTCTCCTGCGCCGCCTTCATCGCCGCGGCCGTGGTGGCGGGCAGCACGTCGAGCGCCCCCACCATCCGCAACCGCCAGGGGTTGCCCTCTTCGGCCAGCTCGGTGGCGAGGTCTTCGATGATGGTCAGCAGCGGGTCGAGCTCGGCCGCCGGCCGGCGCATGTTGTCGGTGGCGAGCAGGTAGAGCGTGACGTGCTTGATGGTCGCCTGGTCACACCACGCGAGCAGCTCCTTGATGCGGGACGCGCCGACCCGGTGGCCGTCGTTGGGGTCGACGAAGCCCATCTCGCGGGCCCAGCGACGGTTGCCGTCGCACATGACGCCGACATGCTGCGGCACCGGCATGCCTGCCAGCTTCCTGGCCAGCCGCCGTTCGTAGAACGAGTAGATGAGGGACCGCAGATTCATCGCCCCAAAGCCTAGTCATCCCGCGCCAGCGCTCAAGTGGGGCGGTACAGTTCCCGGCCGATCCGACCGATCGTGCGAAAGTCGAAAAGACCGTCAGCGAGTCCCAGATCGGTCATCCGGGCGAAGACCGCCTGGTCCTTGGCCGCCGCCCGGACCGCCGCGTCGACCATCGACGGCCGCCGGGTGAGGAAGGTCGCGAAGCCGGAGTGACGCAGGTGACGGCCGAGCCGGGCGCGCAGGGCGCGGGTGTAGGCGCGGCCCGGGTCGGCGGTGGTGGCGGCCGCGCCGGCCAGCGCGCCGGAGAGCACGGCGTAGAAGATGCCCTCGCCGGTCAGCGGGTTGATCAGCGAGAGGGCGTCGCCGGCCAGCAGCACCCGGCCGTCGGCGGGCGGCGGCCGATGGGTCGACAGCGGCAGGTGGTGGGCGCGCACGTGCTGTGCTCCGGTCACGCCGAGCATCGTCGCCAGGCGGTCCAGGAGGTATGCGCGGCTGAGCGGCGCCCCGCGCAGGACCTCGCCGTACCCGACGTTGGCGGTGCCGTCGCCGATCGGGAACGACCACGCGTACGCCGGCCAGCGCGCCTCCGTGGTCATGATCACCTGTTCGGCGCCGGTCGCCGGCGCGTAGCCGCGGATCGCGAACGCCACGTGTCCCGGCGGGTTGGGCCGCCGCCCGCACAGCCGCCGCACGGTCGAGCCGGCGCCGTCCGCCCCGATCACCGTCCCGGCCGTTATCAGCCCGTCGAGCACCGTGCGGCCGCCCTCCCGCCGCAGCTCACGCACGGTGTGCCGGCGGAACTCGACGCCCGCCGCCACCGCCGCCCGCACCAGCCGCTCGTCGAAGACCAGGCGCGGCACGGTGTGCGCCGGCCGGGGCAGGGGCCGCTCCACCGCCGCGCCGCCCGGCCCGATCAGCCGCAGCCGCTCGACCGGCGAATAGCCCTCGTCCAGGCCGGTGACGCCGAGGCCGGCCAGCACGTCGAGCGCCTCGGCGGCGATGCCGTCCCCGCACGGCTTGTCCCGCGGGAAATCGGCCCGGTCCAGCAGGAGCACGCCGGCGCCGCGCCGGCGGGCGGCGATCGCCGCGGTGGCGCCGGCCGGTCCGGCGCCGACCACCACCACGTCGAAGTCCACCCGCCTCGGATACCCACGAATCATCGCCATATCGCCCCGTCCCACCCGGCCCTTGTCCGATAGTTGATCGGTGGCTTCTTTGACTGGTGGTCGATGGTTCGGGAACCTCCGGGTCGGCGTCAAGATCGGCCTGGCCCTGGGCCTGGCCCTGCTCGCCGGGCTGGCGGCCGGCACGTTCGGCATCGTCGGCCTGAGCCGGGTCGACACCAACGCCAACGCCATCTATGCCGAGAATCTCCAGCCGGCGATGCAGCTGGCGGCGACCCAGGGGTCGTTCGACGACGCGCTCTTCGCGCTGGCGTTGTCGAACATCGCGACCACGAGGGCCGGCGCCGAGCGGCAGCGGGACGCCTCCCTGGCGGCGGCCAAGCAGGTCGACGCCGGCATGGCGGCCTATCGGGCGCTCGGGCTGGAGCCCGCCCAGGAGGGCGCGGTGAACCGGCTGCGGCAGGCCCTTCAGTCGTACCGTCAGGTCCGCGATGACCAGCTCATCCCGGCCGCCCTGGACAGTGACCACCCCCGGTTCGAGCGGGCCTACAACGAGAGCGCGGCGCCGCTGGTCGTCGGGGTCAAGCAGGCATTCGCCGACCTGCGGTCGATCGAGGAGTCGTACGCGTCGGACGCCGCGGCCAGCGCGCACCGCACCTACACGGTGAGCCGCAACCTGGTGATCATCAGCATGCTCGCCGGCCTGCTGCTCGCCGTCGGGCTCGGCGCGCTGACCATCATCCGGATCACCCGGCCGCTGAGCGAGGTCAACTCCACGCTGGCCGAGGTGGCCGACGGCGACCTGACCGGCGTCGTCGAGGTGCGCTCGAACGACGAGGTGGGCCGGATGGCCGGCTCGCTGAACCGGGCCACGAGCAGCATGCGCGAGACCGTGCAGACGCTCGGCACCGCGTCGCAGTCGCTGTCCAGCGCGGCGACCCAGCTCTCGGCCACCAGCACGCAGATCGGCGGCAGCGCGGGCCGGGCCAGCGACCAGGCGACCCGGATCGCGACCGCGGCCGAGGAGATCCGCCGCAACGTCGACACGGTCTCGGCCGGCGCCGAGGAGATGGGCGCGTCGATCCGGGAGATCGCGGAGAACGCCAACCAGGCCGCCGCGGTCGCCGGTCAGGCGGTGCAGATGGCTCAGACCACCAACGAGACGGTCACCAAGCTGGGCGAGTCGTCGGCCGAGATCGGCAACGTGATCAAGCTGATCACCGCGATCGCCGAACAGACCAACCTGCTCGCCCTGAACGCCACCATCGAGGCGGCCCGGGCCGGCGACGCGGGCAAGGGTTTCGCGGTGGTGGCGTCCGAGGTGAAGGACCTGGCCCAGGAGACCGCGCGGGCGACCGAGGACATCGGCGCCCGGGTCACCGCGATCCAGGCCGACACCGGCACGGCGATCACCGCGATCGGCGAGATCGACATGGTGATCACCAAGATCAGCGACTACCAGACCACGATCGCGGCGGCCGTGGAGGAGCAGACCGCCACGACGGCCGAGATGAACCGTGGCGTCGGCGAGGCGGCCACCAGCGTCGGCGAGATCGCCACCGGCATCGACACGCTGGCCACCACCACCCGGGTCACCACCGAGAGCGTGTCCGAGACCCAGACCGCCGCCGAGGAGCTGGCCCGGATGTCGGCCGAGCTGCAGAACCTGGTCGGGACCTTCCGGGTCTAGGGCCGGTCGTTTCTCGTCCGGATCAAGGCGTACGAGGACAGGGCGACCGCCACCACGAGGGGCGCGCCGTCGCGGACCAGCCCGTCCAGGCCGAGCAGCAGGTAGCACAGCGGCAGGTCGATCAGCAGCACCGCGGCGCCGGCCCAGGCCAGCACCACCCGCGCGAACCGCTTGCCCCGGAGCAGGAAGAACGTGGTCAGCAGCACGACGTAGCTGACACCGAACCCGGCCACGAACCAGAAGATCACGGCCAGCAGGTATTCCGGCTTGTCGCCCAGCTCACCGACCGAGATCAGGCACGGCACCAGCATCAGCGGGCTGTAGGTGAAGGCCGACACCCGCGCGGTCATCAGCCAGCCGCTGACCTCCCGGCGTGGCGCGCCCTCGTCCCAGGTGAGGCCGTCGCGCCCGAACGTCACCTTGCGCGGGTGCCGCACCAGGTGCTCGCCGACCGCGGGATGCCGGTAGAGCAGCGCCACCACGCTCACGCAGAGCACCACGAGCACGCCGAACCCGACGACGCCCGCGAACACCGGGGCGCCGGTCTGGGGCACCACCAGCCGGCCCACCGCGAAGATGGTCGTGACGGCCAGGATCAGCCCGAACGGCCGGGCGCCGGCCCGGCCCCGGCGGACCTGCGCGATCAAGATCAACCATCCGAGGGTACGCAGCAGCGCCCACCCGGTCCGCACCCAGAGCCCGAGGCCGGGCTCCGGGGCGTACCAGAAGTTGAGCAGCTCGACCACCACCGTGGCCGCCGCCGTCGCCGCCAGCAACCAGGTCAGCGCACGGACCGCGACCGGGCGCACGCTGCTCTCGACCGTCATGCCCGCCAGCGTAAGTAGTGGTAGCCCAGAGCGGTATTCGGCGAGCGAAAGCCGCCCTGGGCTACCACTGCTGGTTAGGCGAGCCGGGCGCGCAGCGCGTCCAACTCGGACCACAGCACGGCCGGCAGCTTGTCGCCGAAGCGCTCGAACCACTCGGTGATCTGGGGCAGCTCGGCCTCCCACTCGGCCCGGTCCACGGCCAGCGCGGCCGCCACGTCGGCGCGCGGGACGTCGAGGCCGGTCAGGTCGAGCGCCTCGGGCGTGGGCACGTGGCCGACCGGGGTCTCGACCGCCTCGCCGCCGCCGTCGAGCCGCTCGCAGATCCACTTCAGGACCCGGGTGTTCTCGCCGAAGCCGGGCCACAGGAAGCGGCCGTCGTCGCCGCGCCGGAACCAGTTGACGTAGAACACCTTGGGCAGCTTGGCCTCGTCGCCGGACGCGCCCTTGGCCATGTCCAGCCAGTGCTGGAAGTAGTCGCCGGCGTGGTAGCCGATGAACGGCAGCATGGCCATCGGGTCGCGGCGCACCACGCCGGTCCGCCCGACCGCGGCGGCGGTGGTCTCGGACGACAGCGTCGCGCCCAGGTAGACCCCGTGGGTCCAGTCGCGGGCCTCGCTGACCAGCGGGATCGTGGTGCGGCGGCGCCCGCCGAAGAGGATCGCGTCGATGGGTACGCCGCGCGGGTCGTCGTATTCCGGCGCGAGGATCGGGCACTGCTCGATCGGCGTGCAGAACCGGCTGTTGGGGTGGCTGGACGGCGCGTCCGAGGCGGGCGTCCAGTCCTGGCCACGCCAGTCGGTGAGGTGGGCCGGCGGCTCGCCCATGCCCTCCCACCAGATGTCGCCGTCGTCGGTCAGGGCGACGTTGGTGAAGACCGAGTTGCCGCGGGCCAGCGTCCGCATCGCGTTCGGGTTGGTGTGGAAGTCGGTGCCCGGGGCGACGCCGAACAGCCCGTACTCCGGGTTGGTGGCCCACAGCCGGCCGTCGGCGCCGAACCGCATCCAGGCGATGTCGTCGCCGACCGTCTCCACCTTCCAGCCCGGCAGCGTCGGTTCGAGCATGGCCAGGTTGGTCTTGCCGCAGGCCGAGGGGAAGGCGCCGGCGATGTACCGGACCCGGCCCTCGGGCGAGGTCAGCTTCATGATCAGCATGTGCTCGGCCAGCCAGCCCTCGTCCCGGGCGGCCACGCTGGCGATCCGCAGCGCGAAGCACTTCTTGCCGAGCAGCGAGTTGCCGCCGTAGCCCGATCCGTACGACCAGATCTCCCGCGTCTCCGGGAAGTGCGAGATGTACTTCGTCTCGTTGCAGGGCCAGGGCACGTCTTGCTGGTCGGGCGCGAGCGGTGCGCCGACCGAGTGCAGCGCCGGGACGAACGGCGCGTCGTCGCCCATCGCTTCCAGCACCGCGCTGCCCATCCGGGTCATGATCTTCATCGAGGCGACCACGTACGGGCTGTCGGTCAGCTCGACGCCGAACATCGGGTTGGGCGCGTCCAGCGGGCCCATGCAGAACGGGACGACGTACATCGTCCGGCCGGTCATGGAGCCGGTGTAGAGCTCGGTCATCGCCGACTTCATCTCGGCCGGCGCCATCCAGTTGTTGGTCGGCCCGGCGTCCGCCTCGTCGGCGGAGCAGATGAACGTGCGCTCCTCGACCCGGGCGACGTCACCGGGGTCGGTGCGGGCCCAGAAAGAACGTTCTTTCTTGCTCGGGTCGAGCCGCACCAGCGCGCCGCTCTCGACCAGCTCGTCGGTGATCCTCGTCCATTCGGCGTCGGAGCCGTCACACCAGACCACTCGGTCGGGGGTGGTGCGGGCGGCTACCTCGTCGATCCAGCTCAGGAGTCTCTTGTGGGCGGTCGGCGCATCAGGCACGTGATCTCCTTCGGTCGGCTCTGACCAATGGCGAAGCGGGCCGTGTGGGCGGCCGCGTTCTTGGAGTCACGTCAGACTAAGCCGCTAACACGTTCAGTTCATCGGCTGTAGCTGTGGATAACCACACAATCTTCGGCGTCCGTGCTCGTTACCTATCGTTCCTTCAATGCTGAGCGCAGTTCCGCGCAACAAGCCGTTCATTTCGCCTCGCCGAGGGCACTTTCACAAATCGGACTTAACGCCCTAAGCTGTCTGCTAATCGGGCTTTCCTCTCGCTCCCGGCTCAGGAGGCAGGAATGACGATCGCGGGCATGGACGACACGGACTCCGATCTGCTCGCGGCGGTGCGGGGTGGCGACACCGCGGCGTACGGGACGCTCTACCAGCGGCACCGCGACGCGGCCCGGCAACTCGCGTACTCGCTGACCCGCGATCCGGCCGAGGCCGACGATCTGGTCGCCGAGACCTTCGCCCGGGTCTTCGCCACCCTGCGGGCCGGCCGTGGCCCGCTCGCCGCCTTCCGCGCGTACCTGGCCACCACCCTCAGGCACGTCTGCTACCACCGCGCCCGGCGCGACCGCCGCCTCGAGTTCACCGACGACCTGACCCGGTACGACGCCGGCGAGCCGTTCCTCGACCCGACCCTGGAACGGCTGGAGCGCACCTACGCCGCCCAGGCCTTCCAGCAGCTGCCCGCGCGCTGGCGGGACGTGCTATGGATGACCGAGGTCGAGGGCGCCGGCCCGGCCGAGATCGCTCCCCGGCTCGGCCTCACCCCGAATGCCGTGGCCGTCCTGGCGCACCGTGCCCGCGAGGGCTTGCGCGGCCTCTACCTGCAACAACACGTCGCGGTCGCCGATCATCCGCAGTGCCGGTTCACCGGCGAACGGCTCAGCGGGCACGTCCGCGGGCGGCTCGCACCCCGCGAGGCGGTGCGGGTCGCTGCCCATCTGAACGGCTGCGCGTCGTGCCGATCGAAGGCCGCCGAACTGACAGAGGTGGACACGGTTCGCTACCCCCCGTATAGGCAACGTCACCATTCAGCACCGACCTGTTAAGAGTCGCTCACGACAACGGCGACCCCTGACGACCGCCGGTACTCTCGAACGCGTGCCCGAGACCTCGCCGCAGCCGCAGTACACGCTGCGAGAACGGCTGCTCGGCCTGATCCGCGAGGTGGGCAAGTTCGGCGCGGTGGGCGGCGTCGCGTTCCTGATCGACCTGGCGATCTTCAACCTGCTGCTCAGCGCCGACACCGAGAGCCGAGTCGCCAAGACGATCTCGATGCTGGTCGCCACGACCGTCGCGTTCCTGGGCAACCGGTTCTGGACCTGGCGGAACAGCCGGCACACCCACATGGCCCGGCAATACACCCTGTTCTTCGTGATCAACGGCGTCGGGCTGGGCATCAGCCTGGCCTGCCTGACGATCACCCACAACCTGCTCGGCGACGTCTGGCCGGTTCTGCGGACCCAGGCCGCCGACAACATCTCCGGCCAGCTGGTCGGCACGGCGCTGGGCACCCTGTTCCGCTTCTGGTCGTACCGCCGTTTCGTCTTCCCGGCCGATGTCGATGACGGCGCCTCGCCTGTGACTTCGGCTTCAGTCACGCGATCGTGACCCCTCTCCCGCGTCCCCTTCCCCGTAAGGTTGCCGAATGCCTTCAGCCCGCATGCTGACGGAACGACTGCGCCGGATCGCTCCCGAGGCCTTCGCCTTCGGGGTCATCGGCGCGGCCAACGCCGCCCTGTATTTCGCGATCACCTATGTCGCGATGCCGATCGGCGCCGTCAAGGCGACCGTCATCGCCACCGTGGTCACCACCACGCTGGCCTACTTCGCCAACCGGTACTGGACCTACCGCCACCACACGAAGACCGCGCTCCGGCGTGAGTACGCGCTGTTCTTCGGCTTCAACCTGGTCGGCATGGTGATCCAGTCGGGGTCGGTGGCGGTGGCCAAGTACGGCTTCGGGCTCACCGAGACCGACCACCGGTGGCTGCTCATGGGTGTGACCCTGTTCGCGGCCGGGGTGGCGACGCTGTTCCGCTTCTGGGCGTACCGCACGTTCGTGTTCCTGAAGCCGCCGGTGGACGGCCACGAGGCCGCGATCGCCGAGATGGACGTGGCCGCCGGGCTGGCCGAGCTCAGCGCCGAGGAAGACTTCGACGCGCAGCTTTCTGAGCTGGAGGAGCAGGAGCGGGCGGAGCGTCGCTGAGCTCGTCGTCCTCCTCGTCCTCGCGCAGGTGGTCCTCTTCGATCAGCTCGTAGAGGGTGGTCTGCAACTCCTGCACCCGCGGCACCGACTTCAGCACCAGCGCGGTGTCGCCGATCGAGTCGACGGTCATCGTGCCGCACCCGAACATGCGGTCCCACAGTGATTGCCGCACCACGTGGTCGTTCACGCGGGCCAGGGGCACGTCCCGCCGCTCCCGGGTCAGCACGCCCTCCTGGGTGAGCACCCGCTCGTCGGTGAACACGTAATGCGTGCACCGCCAGACCACCAGCGGCGCGACGCCCTTGGTCAGGGCGATGAAGAGGGCCAGCGCGCCGACCACGCAGACGCCGATCAGCCCGCCGTTGTTGTCGGGCAGCATCACCCACGCGACGATGGTCACGGCCAGCGAGAACAGCAGCGCGAGGGCCGGTGGCACGGCCGCCTTGGCATGGGGGCGGAGGTGGAGGACGACCTCTTCCTCCTCGGTCAGGACGTCGTCCGGGAAAGGCACGCGGTCAGCGTACGTGTCGCACGTCACCGGCCGAGACACGGTTCTCGGCGCCGTCAGCCGAACGGACCACCAACTGCCCGTCGGCGTCCACGTCCACCGCGGCGCCGACCAGGTCGCCCCCGGCCGGCCGGGACACCCGGACGTCCCGCCCGATCGTCGAACACCCTCGGCGGTACGCGGCCAGCAGCCCGCACATCTCGGCGTCGCCACCGGCCTCGCGCCAGCCCGAATACCACTGGGCCAGGCTCCGCAGCAGGGCCTTGAGCAGCGGATCGCGGTCGGCGCTCTTGGCCCCGGCGATCTGCAGGGAGGTGGCCGGCAGCCCGGTGACCGGCGGCAACTCGTCGACCCGGGTGGTCACGTTCAGCCCGAGGCCGACCACGACCGCGTCGCCGGCCACCTCGGCCAGGATCCCGGCGCACTTCGCATCATGCACCAGCAGGTCGTTCGGCCACTTCAGGTCGGCGTCCAGCTCGGTGATCCGGTGGACCGCCTCGCGCAGCGCGACCCCGGCCAGCAGCGGCAGCCAGCCCCAGCTGCGGCTGGGCACGTCGCCCGGGCGCAGCAGCACGCTGAGCGTGAGCCCGGCCCGCGGCGGTGAGACCCAGCCCCGGTCCCGCCGGCCACGCCCGGCGGTCTGCTCCTCGGCCACCACGACCAGGCCCTCCGGCTCGCCGGCCAGGGCGGCCTCGGTGGCGTCGGCGTTGGTCGACCCGGTCCGGGCCCGGATGTCCAGGCGGCGCCACAGGCCGCCGGGCACGACGAGCGCGCGCTCGAGGCTGCGCTGGCTGAGCGGCGGGCGCTCCAGATCCCGGTACGGCGAGGACATCCGCTCAGGCTAGCTCCGGGGCGTCGCCGGCTCAGCCCGGGTCGGCGGCGTGCCTGCTCCGGTAGACGTTGCTGCGCTCCGGCTGGGTGTTCGCCGACGGGCGGGGCCGGGGCCGCGGGCGGCTGCGTGGCGGGGTCTCCGGCTCGCCCGGCTCAGTTCCGGCCCGCCTTACCGCCCGGGGCTGGACGTTGTGCGTGGACCAGTGGCGCGGCAGCTCGATGCGACCGGCCGGTTGCGCCGGCGGCCACTGCGGCACGACCCTCGGCTGCTCCGGCTGCTCCGGCTGGTCGACGGGGCCGAACCGCAGGCTTCCGGTCGGCTCCGGTTCGTCGATCGGGTCGAAGCGGGACGGGTGCACCGGGGCCTGGGGCAGGCGCTCGACCGGGGTCGGCCAGCCGTACGACTCGTCCGGGATCGGCGTCCAGTAGTCGCCCGACGCCGGCTCCTCGTCCTGGTACTCCGGGCGCACCCAGCCCTCGATCCGGTCGCCCTCGCGGATCGGGCGCTGCTTCGGCGCCGATTGCTCGGCGGCGGGCATGGCGGCCAACGCGCTGGTCGGCTCGTCGACCACCCCGTTGCGCGGCCGGAAGCGGCCCTTGACGGCGTGGGTCGGTCCGTCCTTCCCCGGCCGCTTTCCCTCCCGCTTTCCCTCCCGCTTTGCCTCCCGCGGCAGCCCGGTCGGGACTCCCGGCCGCTTTCCCTCCCGCTTTCCCTCCCGCGGCAGCTCGATCGGGACTCTCGGCACGTCGATCGGGGCCGGCGGCGCTTCGATCGCGGCTCGGGTGGGCGCCGCGGGCAGGGCGGCCAGCACCTGCCGCCGGCGGCGGGCCCGGATCTGCGCCGGCACCGTGATCGTCGACCCGCCCCGTCGCCGCTCGCCCCGGGCCTCGACCCCGCCGCCACCCCAGAGGACGTGCCGGAACCCGATCAGGGTGGCGATTCCCCCGGCGATCAGGGCGAGGCCGGCCGTGGTCATCCAGTTCGTCACGGGTGGAGTAACGAATAGGGCATTCGGTACGAAACGCCACCGTCCCATCCTCCGAACGGTCTGGATACGATCACCTCGTGACCCTCCAGCAGGACGCCCCCACCCCGGGCGAGCAGCAGATCGACGTGCACACCACGGCCGGCAAGCTCGCCGACCTCGACCGGCGCATCCAGGAGGCGGCGAACGCCGGTTCGGAACGCGCGATCGAGAAACAGCACGCCCGCGGCAAGAAGACCGCCCGCGAACGCATCGCGCTGCTGCTCGACGAGGGTTCCTTCGTGGAACTGGACGAGCTGGCCCGGCACCGGTCGACCGCCTTCGGGCTCGAGCAGAACCGGCCGTACGGCGACGGCGTGGTCACCGGCCACGGCACCATCGACGGCCGGCAGGTGTGCGTGTTCTCCCAGGACTTCACGGTCTTCGGCGGCTCGCTCGGCGAGGTCTTCGGCGAGAAGATCGTCAAGGTGCTCGACCTGGCCATGAAGATCGGCTGCCCGATCATCGGGATCAACGACTCGGGCGGCGCGCGCATCCAGGAGGGGGTGGTCGCGCTCGGGCTGTACGCCGACATCTTCTTCCGCAACGTACGGGCCAGCGGTGTCATCCCGCAGATCTCCCTGATCATGGGCCCCTGCGCGGGCGGCGCGGTCTACTCGCCGGCGATCACCGACTTCACCGTGATGGTCGACCAGACCTCGCACATGTTCATCACCGGTCCCGACGTGATCCGCACGGTCACCGGCGAGGACGTCGGCATGGAGGAACTGGGCGGCGGGCGTACCCACAACAGCCGCAGCGGCAACGCGCACTATCTGGCGTCGGACGAAGAGGACGCCATCGACTACGTGCGCGCGCTCCTGTCGTACCTGCCCAGCAACAACCTGGACGAACCGACCACCTACCCCCTCGACGCCGACCTCGACCCGTCCCCCGCCGACCTCGCCCTCGACACCCTGATCCCCGACTCGGCCAACCAGCCCTACGAGATCAAGACCGTGATCGAGGCGGTGGTGGAAGACTTCCTCGAGGTGCAGCCGCTGTACGCGCAGAACATCGTGGTCGGCTTCGGGCGGGTCGAGGGGCGACCGGTCGGCGTCGTGGCCAACCAGCCCATGCACCTGGCCGGCACGCTGGACATCGCGGCGTCCGAGAAGGCGGCGCGGTTCGTGCGCACCTGCGACGCGTTCAACCTGCCCGTGCTGACCTTCGTGGACGTGCCCGGCTTCCTGCCCGGGACCGGCCAGGAGTGGGACGGCATCATCCGGCGCGGGGCCAAATTGATCTACGCGTATGCCGAGGCGACGGTCCCCAAGGTCACCGTCATCACCCGGAAGGCGTACGGCGGCGCGTACGACGTGATGGGTTCCAAGCACCTCGGTGCCGACATGAACTTCGCCTGGCCGACCGCGCAGATCGCCGTGATGGGCGCCCAGGGCGCGGTGAACATCCTCTACCGTTCCACGCTGGCCGCCGCCGACGACCCCGCCTCCCGGCGCGCCGAGCTCATCCAGGAGTACGAGGACACGCTGGCCAACCCCTACATCGCGGCCGAACGCGGCTATGTGGACGCGGTCATCGCCCCGGCCCGGACGCGCGCTCAGGTCACCCGGGCGCTGCGGGCCCTCCGGACCAAGCGCGAGACGCTACCGCCGAAGAAACATGGAAACATCCCACTGTGACCGACCATTCGGGCTAGTGACAATGCGTTAGGACGCGCGCACCCTATACCGCATGTCTTTGAGCTCGATGTCCCTGCTCACGGCCATCCTCGTGGGCATCGCGGTGTTCGGACTCGGCTACGTGTGGAGCGGCTTCCGCGCATCGCGTGTCCTCCTCAAGGGAGCGAAGGGTAGCGTCCCCAAGGCGCGCGCCCTCTACTGGGGAAACCTCGGCAAGCTGATCAAGTGGGGCGTCGTGGCCGCCGCGATCCTCTTCGTGCTGGTCACCTGGAGCGCCCGCGACGCGCCGGCATCGTCCGAGAGGCCGGCGCCGTCACCGTCCCCCTCAGCTCGCCGATAGCTCCGGCAACCACTGCCCGGCCAGCATGAACGCCCCGACCACCAGCACCGCGATCGTCACCAGATAGAAGAACCCGACCCACATGACCGCGGGTACGCGCGTGAGATGCGCCAGCTGATCGGCGTCGGACTCGGGCATCCGCCCCCGCCGCCGCAACTTCTGCAGCTCACCGACCGGCCGCACGCCCCCGACCAGCAGGAACCACACCCCCACGTAGGCGAACGCGGCCTGCACCTGGGGCGACGCGTACCAGGACACGGCGAACACGATCGCGCCGGTGACCAGGAGCGAGATCACGCCGAACACATTCCGGATGTTGATCAGCATGAGCAGCAGCAGCACGATGGCCAGCCACAGCAGCAGCGTGATCCGGTTCCCACCCAGGATCCAGGCGCCGGCCAGCCCCACCAGCGACGGCGCGATGTAACCGGCCAGCAGCGTGAAGATCATGCCCGGCCCGGTCGGCCGCCCCGCCGACAGCGTGAGGCCGGAGGTGTCGAACTCCAGCCGGATCCCCCGCAGCCGGCGCCCCGTGAGCAACGCGGCCAGCGCATGGCCACCCTCGTGCGCGATGGTCACCGCGTTGCGGGCGATCCGCCACACCGGACGAATGGCCACCGCGGCCAACGCCACCAGCGCGGTGATCAGCGCCAGCAGGGCGGGCGGGTCGGGCTGGGCGCTGAACAGCTCGTCCCAGATGCTTGTCACACCGTCGATCGACACAGCCCGCGAGCGTAGTCGATCTGTCCGGGTCCCAGCTGTGCGACCTTCTGACCGCTATCCACTTTCTGACCGCTTCCCACCTTTTTGGGTGTCGGCTCCGACGCGGTGGGGTCAGGCTCGCCTCCGGGCCACGGCCCTCGCCGGTTCGCGGTTGCCGATCATCCGCATACCGGCTTCGCGACTGCCGATCAACCGCACGCCGGTCTCGCGACTGCCGATCAACCGCACGCCGGTCTCGCGACTGCCGATCAAGCGCACGCTGGCTTCGCGATTGCCGATCAACCGCATAGCGGCGAAGCCGCCGGCCACGATCACCAGAGCGGCGATGACCAGGACGGTCACCAGCGGACTGGCAGCCGCGGCAAGCACTGCCACGTCGGCCACGGCGACGAGCATCCACAACGCGAGTGTGGGCATGCTGCCGTGTTTTCTGCGAACCATGGTGCACCTCCATCCGTGTCCGGACGGATCAGTACCCCTTGAATCGGACGTTCACTCGCATCACGCCGGCTTGAACCCCTTGTAGATCTGCTGGAGCACGGCCTTGTTGGCGTCCCAGTTGTCCGGCGACGTGTAGTACGAGATCCCGAACGCCTTCTTCGAGTTCACGATGATGCCGCGCTTCTGGGCGTGCTGCGGGTTCCCCGACGTGGTCGTGTACGTGAACTCCCAGTCGGCCGCCTTCTGGAAGTAGCCCGAGATCGCGCCCAGCCGGATCCGCTGGTAGTCGCGGTACTGGTTGCCGCGGCGGTCCTCCTCCTGCTCCTCCCAGTCCTTGACCGGGTCGGGCTTCGGCTGATCGGTCTGGTCGATGATCAGCAGGCGGTGCTCGGTGTCGTCCTGGAAGTAGACCTCGGAGCCACGCTGCTGCGCCTTGAACCCCTTGGGCAACGCCACCGAGAACCCGTCGCCGTTGTAGACGGTCCAGCCCGCCGGCACCACGACCTGCGCCGACGGCTTGGTGGCGGGCGGTGTGCTCGGCTTCCCGGTGGCCGGCGGCGTCTTGTTCTCGGCGTCACCGTCGTTCCCGGCCGGCGGCGCCACGTTCCCCGTCGCCGCGGGCGGCTCCGGCGCTCCGGTCGGCTCCTCGTCACCAGCCATGGCAAGCGGCACGAGTACGACGACCAGCAGCAGAATCACGGCCAGAATGGCGATGCCGATCGCGGTCTGCTTCCGCGTCAACGTGGTGCCGAAGATCGTCACCCCTCGCGACCGCATCGTCGGCGGAACCAGCGGCTGCCAGGCCGGCCGGTTCGACCGCGGGAACGAGGGCGTGTCACTGGTCTGATCCGGCCGCACCCCGATGACGGCGGTGCCGGCGGCGGTCTTCGCGCTACCCGGCTCATCCGGAAGCCCGCTCAGATCACTACGCGTGGCGTTGGCCAGCGCGGCGGTGGTGACCCGGGCCGTCTTGTCCTCGGTGTTGGACACCGGCGTGCGGGTGGTCGCGTCATCGGCGCCCGACGCGGGCCCGCTGGTCGTCTTGCCATCAACGGCCGACCCGGGCTTGCCGGTCGTCTTGCCATCAACGGCCGACGCGGGCTTGCGGGCGGCGGGCACGGAGATCTCGGATTGGGCGCCACTCCGCTCGTTGATCTGAGCGGCGACCTCGGCGGCGGCCAGCCTGGCGTTGGTATCGGCGGGCGTTTGAGGGGTACTCGCCGTCCCCGGCTCGGCTTTCGTTTTGGCCTGGTCCGTGCCGGTCTGACCTGCCGTCGGACTCTCGGTCGTCGCGCCCGCTGCCACCGCTGGCCCGGCCGCTGAAGCGGCGTGCGTGGTCGGCTCGGTTTCGGCCGCCGTGCCGGGCGTGTCGGCCAACCCCGCATCCGATTCGGCGTGATTTGCCTTGGTCTCCCCAGCGTTGGCCTGCTGGGCCTTGGCCTGCGCCTTGTCGGACTGGTCGGCCTTGGTCTGCGCCGCGTCGGACAGGTCGGCATCGGTCTGCGCTGCGTCAGACTGGTCCGCCTTGGATTCGGCGGTCTCGAGCTCGGCGGCCGCTGATGCAGCGGCCGACGTCGCGTCGGTCTGCGCGGCTGCGGACGGCCTGGACTCCGCGGGGGCAGAAGCCTTCCCGCCCGCTTCGGCCGTCGGCGAGCCGTCACTGTCTGCCTTGGTCGCGGCAGCCTTCGCGGGATCGGCGGCGACCGTGCCCTGCTCGCCCGTCTGCGCCACGTCACTGTCGCTGGCGGGCGTTCTGGTCGCGTCGGATCCGGCCGCCCCGGCGGTGGCGGCAGCCTTCGCCGCGGCGGTGCGGCCACGCCCCTTCTTCGCCCGAGCGCCCTTGGCCGTCGTCGAGCCGGCCGTCGCCGTCTCGGGGACCTTCGCCGCCTGGGCGCCGCTGGTGACCTGCGATGAGCCGGCAGCACCGACGCCGCCCTCGTCAGCGCCCGTAGTCTCGGTCGTCTTGGCGCCGGTCGCCTTGGCACCGAGCTGCTCCGCGCCGGTCGTCTCAGCGTCGGTCGTCGTGGGGGCGGTCGTCTCAGGGCCGGTCGTCTTGGCGTCAGTCGCCTTTGGGCCGGTCGTCTTGGCGTCGGCAGTCTTGGGGTCGATCGCAGCCTTGGCCGACAAGGCCTCATCCGTGGACTGAGCCTGACCCGCCAAGGCGGACCCGCCGCCCTGCGACCCAGCCACGTCCTGCGATGCCGCTTCAGTCACGCCCTCCGACCCAACAACACCCTCCGACGGGGCCTCCGTCGTTGAGCTAGCGCCCGCTGTCGCCTCAGATGTGTCCTTGGTCGGAGTGCCGGCCTTCGACGAGCCCTTCGCATCGACGACATCCGCCGCCGTCGCGGCCACCGGCTCGGCACTGGTCGCAGCAGCTGGCTCGGCGCTGGTCGCAGCAGCTGGCCCAGCCTTACCCGCCACCTTGCCGCTGGTCTCGGTGAGCGCGTCGGCGTCCGACCTCGTGCTCGTCTCGGCCGCCGGCTGAGCGCTGGCTGTGGTCGCTTTTGCCTGATCGGCCTTGGTCGCCGCGGCGGGCTTCGCCTCTGCCTCGACGGCGGCCTCGACGGCAGAACCCGCCGACTTGGCTCCGGGACCGTCCATCTCGGCGGCAGGAGCAGCCGACTCAACTCCGGGACTTTCCGCCCCGACGGTGGGAGCGACCCTATTGGCGGGAGCGGCCGTCTCGGCGGGAGCGGCCGTCTCGGCGGGAGCGGCCGGGGCGGCCGTGTCGGCAGCAGGAGCGGCGGATTTGGCTTCGGGCGTTGCGGCTCGGCCGGTCGACGGGTCGGGGTGGCCGGGCTTGTCCGCGGATTCGGGCTTGGTGGGCGTGGCGGCTTCTGAGGGCTGTGCCACGGGGGTGTTGGGCTCGTCGGCCAGAGGGCCGCCTGCGCCCCTCGCGGGAGTTTTGCGGGTGGGCGGCCTGCTGCTGACCACCGCGGTGCGGTCGTCGGTGGGGGTCGCCTCGGGGCGGCGGCGCACCACTGAGGTGGCGCCGGTGTCGACTGATGCGCCGGCTGGCGACGTGGTCAGCGGCGGCTGGGCCGACGACGGGCGCTGCGGGGCCGCGGGGGCGCTCTGCGGGGCTGCGGGCGCGGGGGCCGTGGCAGCGCTCTGCGGGGTGGCCGGCGGGGACGGGGTGGGGTGGACGACCGTGGTCGGTTCGGCGGTCGGGCGCTGGCGGGACGGTGGGAGTCCGCGGGCGGCTCGGCGGGCCTCCTGGGCGGCCAGGTACTGCTGGGAGGCGGCGGCCAGACGGGCCTCGGCCTCAGCCTCGGAGAGGGGTGGGCCGCTGCTGGTCTGGTCGGCGGGGTTCGGCGCGGGGGCGAAACCCTGGGCCGCCGAGGGCTGCGGGGAACCGGGGTGGGCGGGACTCTGCGGGCCGGGGACCGTTCCGTACGTGCCCCGGGTGCCGTGAGCAAGCGCGCCATTTGCGCTCGACGGGTCGGGACCCGGTGTCGCCGCAGAGCCATCTCGCCCCGTTGTTGCGCCTGTCGAGCCTCGTGAGCGCGTACCCCCGCCTGGAATTTGATCTTCTCTTACCGGCGGGGTGTCAAGGCGCGTGGGAGTTTCGGGCGTGGGGCGGCCGACCGAGGCCTTGCCGGGCGCGAAGACCGGGCGGCCCGTAGCCGGCGGCGGACCGGGAGTGACGGGAGGCGGCACGGGGCGGCCACGGGGCGGAGTGCCACCCGAGGCGGCCGGCGGCTGTTGCGGGCGGGAGACCGGCGGGCGCGGACCGGGGACGACCGGAGCCGCGCCGGTGGTGGGGCCGGGGACGACCGGCGGGCCGGAGCGCTCACGGCCGACGCCGGGGCGGCGCATCGTGGGGCTCATCGGGAACGACAGCTTCGAGCGGCGGCCGGTGGCCCGCTGGAGCAGGCGCTCGGCCTCGATGGCGTCGATGCGGTGGGCGGGATCTTTGCGCAGCAGGCCGTTGAGCACCGGCTTGAGCGGGCCGGCGTTGCGGGCGGGCGGCGGGTTCTCGGTGGCCAGGGCGGCCAGCGTGGCGATCGCGGACGGCCGCGCGAACGGCGACGAGCCCTCCACCGCGGCGTACAGCGTGGCGCCCAGCGACCACAGGTCGGCGGCCGGGCCGGCGGTGCCGTCGCGGGCGCGCTCCGGAGCGATGTACGCCGGCGAGCCCAGCACCAGGCCGGTCCGGGTGACATCGGGGTTGCCGGGCAGCGTGGCCAGCCCGAAGTCGGTGAGCACGACCCGGCCGTCCAACCCGATCAGCACGTTGCCGGGCTTCACGTCGCGGTGCACGACGCCGTTGCGGTGCGCCGCGCGCAGGGCGTTGAGAACCCCAAGACCGATCTCAGCGGCGCGTACGGCCGGGTAGGGCCCGTCGGCGGCCAGCTTGTCCTGGAGCGAACGTGACGGGACGTACTCCATCACGATCCAGGGGTCGGCGTCGGTACGCAGCACGTCGAAGACGCGCACCACGTTGACGTTGTTGAGCCGGGCGATCGCACGCGCCTCACGCAGCGACCGCTCGCGCATCTCCTGCCGCTCGTCATGGGTCAACCCCGGCGGCGGCACGAGCTCCTTGATGGCGACCTCGCGGTGAAGCACCACGTCGTTCGCCCGCCAGACACGACCCATCCCGCCCTGACCGAGCGGCGCGATGAGCCGGTAACGGTCAGCGACAATGAGCGGGGGGGAAGTAGACATCACGCAGAAAATACCCGGTCATGTCTAGGCGCAGCTAATCGATCAGCCGAGTGTGGGATTCGTGTCACCGAGCCCTCCCCGAGATTGTCGTAGGCTCTGTCGATGGATGCGGAACCGCAGGTCAGCGTCGTCCGAGGCACACCGACCGAAGAAGAGCTGGCCGCGCTGCTCGCGGTGGTCGCCGCCCGGGCCTCAAGATCCTCCATGTACGCGGTCTCACATCCGCCCCGGTCGGAGTGGGCCCGCAGCGCCCGCCCGGTAAAAGGGCCCTCCTCCTGGCGCGCGTCGGGCTTTGTCCACAGGGCGTCCTGAGGGGCGCTCGGAGCCGCTACTCTCGCGGTGGATCCGAACACATCGACGTACGTGAACGGATCTTCACGGTGTTCCGTCCGGGGAGGGAGCGGCGATGCTGGCGGAGGAGGACCGCGGGCCAGGTTGGCTCCGCGACTACGGCTACACAGATTTCGGCACGATCGAGGCCGACATCGCGGCCATGGAGGAGTTCGCGAAAAAACTCCGAACCGATGTGGAGACCAACTACGTCCCCCACCTCACGAGCGTGACCGACAAGATGCTCACCGAGCTGCCCCCACCGGCGGCAACGTTCCCCGAGCTCGTCGGCTTCATGGAGGAGCACCTGAGGGTCCAGGACGCGACCCACATCAACGTCTACAACTTCGCCAACGGCACGAACACCTTCGCGACGGCGGCGCAGGAGATCAGCCGGGAGTACGACGGCAGCGACGCGTTCGCCCAGGCCCGCGTCAAGGACGTCGACAACGCCTTCCACAGCGCGGTGACCCCGATGGGCGAGGTGGCCCCCGATGCTTGATCCCGGCGGAGGCGGCGGCTACGGCGGCACGAACTGGGCCAACGCGTCAATGGTCGACATGTGGATGACCCTGCAGAACCAGGACACCACGCCGCATTGGCAGCTGGTCGACGGCTGGCGCAAGTCCTACGAGCTGACGTTGCAGCACATGTCGGCAGTCCGGAGCTACCGGGAGAACCTCGCCACGGCGTGGCCGCCCGGCAAGAGCCCGGCGGCCGCCGCGTATGTCGCCCGGCTGGACGAGCTGCTGGGCCACCTGAAGGAAACCTACGATGCGGCGATCGCCAACCACAGCGCCCTGAGCAGCGCGACCCTGTCGATCAGCTCGACCCGCACCGAGCTGGAGCGGGTGGTCACCGAGTACCTGGCCAACGAGTCCAAGCTCGTCGACTACGAACACGCTAAAGAAGTCGCGGCCATGCCGGTCGGCGGCAAAGGCGCAATGCCGCGTCCCACACCGAGGAACCCGGTGCCCACAGGCCGCCAGGCCGAACTGGAGACCCGCGCCCGCGGCCTAATGTCCAACCTGAGCATCGACCTAATCGAAGCAAAGTCCCAACTCCGCCAGCCGAAGCCATATGACCCGTCCAAGAGCGTCAGTGACGACAAAGAGATTAGGAACGGCAGCGAATATTCCGCACCTCCGCTTCCTCCTGTCGTCCCGTTCGACCCTGACACAGGCGCGCAGTCGTCTCCGTCTCACCTCGCGAGACCTAGTCAGCAGTTTCCGGCCAGTGTGGGCAGCGTGACACCGACGGCACCCGGTCATCCTGGGCTTGTGCTCGGGGGGAACCAGCCGCCCCTTGTTGGACCACAGCCTCAGTCACCAATCGTAACGCCGTCACCGGGCCTCCCCGGTCCGACAATCGGCGCAGTACCTGGCTTGCCCGGTGCACCGATCCGGCCTATCGGGAAAGCCCCCGCAGGACCAGGTCCGATCGGTGGCGCGCAAGGCGGTGTTAGCTCTGGATTGTCACGTGCAGCGCCAGCGGGGCCGCGCGGCGCAATCCCGCCGGGCGGAGTCATTGGCGCACCTCAGGGGCCGGTCTCGCGGACTGCGCCGCAGCGCGTGAATCCCGTTGGGGGCGTAATTGGACAGAGTGCCGGGAACTCGGTTATGCCGATGGGATCACCCAACTCGGCCGATGATAATTCGGGCTCGCAGGGTCGGCGTTGGGATCCCGATAACCCATGGGCTACGGCCGAGGGAGTACCACCTGTCCTGATGCCTTCGAAAGAGCAGCCTGTCGATCCCGGCCCTGCAATCGGACTCGACTAGAAGTCATGCGAAAAGCTCTAACTATCGCCGCCATAGCCGCTCTGGCCGGCACGATCACTTTACCCTCAACACCCGCGCGGGCAGATGACATTCGCAAGTCGATGTGGCATCTCGGCTATCTCAACATTGCCCAAGCCAACGCGATCAGCACCGGCAAAGGTGTGACGGTTGGCGTCATTGACACGGGCGTCGCGCCTCACCCCGACCTGCGCCGTAACTTGCTGTCGGGCCACGATGTGGTATCCGGAGGCGACAGCACGGGCAGGACCGATACTGACGGACACGGAACAGAGATGGCTGGGCTAATCGCGGGACACGGCCGGTCCGGTGAAGCGGGCGTGGTCGGCATCGCGCCCGAAGCGAAAATCTTGCCCGTCAAGGAATCCAACGCGGAGGACAACGGTAACAGCGCGACGATCGCCAAGGGCCTCGATTGGCTTTCTTCCCAAGAGGTGCAGGTCATTAACATATCGTCAGCGGCCGGCCCTTCAATCGCGCTCGAAGACGCCGTCCAGAAGGCGCTCGCCAGTGATAAACTTATCGTCGCCGGCAGCGGGAATCGGCCGCGGATGGTCACCTTTGGAAATCCCGCATCCCTAGACGGCGTCTTAGCGGTCGGCGCGATCGACAAAAGCGGTAAACACGCCGCGATCTCAATGAAGGGATCGCCTGTCCAGATCTGTGCCCCAGGAATGGACATCACCAGCACTGAGCCCAAAGACCGCTATGCAACCTTCGACGGGACATCGCCTGCGACGGCAATCGTGTCAGGGGCTGCTGCGCTCGTTCGAGCAAAGTTCCCGGATCTGTCAGCGCAACAGGTCGTAGAGCGACTTACGTCAACTGCGACTGACATCGGTCCATCCGGGCGGGATGATGAGTGTGGGTTTGGGGTGCTCAATATCGTCAAAGCATTGACTGCCGACGCCCCCGCCACCGGTCAGGCCAGTGACGCTCCCCCGGCCACGTCCACCGCCGGCACCGGCACCGGCACCGGCACCGGCACCGGCACCGGTCAAGCCTCGCCCGAGACGGACTCTTACGGGGTACCCGTCGGAGCAATTGCCGCCGTTGTCGGGGGCGGCGTGGTGCTCGTCGGAGGGCTGATCGCTCTGCTTGTCGCTCGGCGGCGGCGTGTGCGGTGAAGTTCGGAGACACATCGGTGCAGTGGGGGGTCACTGTGAGCTGTGGTCTGTAGCGTGCAGGCTGTGCTGACCGACATTTCGTACCGTCTTGTTCTCGCCTCTGCCAGCCCGGCCCGCCGCGCTCTGCTCAAGGCTGCCGGGATTGACGTTGATGTGCTGGTCAGCGGCGTGGACGAGTCTGTTGTCGAGGCCGAGGACGCGTACACGCTGAGTTTGGCTCTGGCTCGGATGAAGGCTCGCACCGTCGCGGCGCGGATGCAGGCTGACCCGGGGGTGCTGGTGCTGGGGTGTGACTCGGTGCTGGCGTTCGAAGGGCAGATTCTCGGCAAGCCGGCCGACGCGGGTGAGGCGGTTGAGCGGTGGCAGGCCATGCGGGGCAAGTCGGGGGTGCTGCACACGGGGCATCACCTGACCGACCTGGTCACGGGGCGGCAGGCCGAGGATGTCGGCACGACTGTGGTGCACTTCGCGGACATCACCGACGCGGAGATCGAGGCGTACGTGGCGACCGAGGAACCGTTGCACGTGGCCGGCTCGTTCACGATCGACGGGCGTGGCGGGGCCTTCGTGGAGCGGATCGAAGGTGACCCGGGCAACGTGGTCGGGCTGTCGCTGCCGCTGATGCGCCGCCTGCTCGGCGAACTCAACGTGTCCATCACGCAGCTGTGGAGAGACTAAGAGTGACGTACGAACCGCTTCAGCTCACCCCGGACCTGCACGCCTACCTCCTGGCCCATTCGACGCCGCCCGACGCCATCACGGCCGATCTGATCGCCGAGACGCGGGCCAACCTGCCCGACGCGGCCGGCATGCAGGTCGCACCGGAGCAGGCCGCCTTCCTCAAGATCCTGGCCGCGGTCACGCAGGCCCGGAACGCCGTCGAGATCGGCACCTTCACGGGGCTGTCGTCGCTGGCCATCGCCCGGGGAATGGCCGAGGGCGGCAAGCTGATCTGCTTCGACGTCTCCACCGAGTGGACCGACATCGCCCAGCGCTACTGGCGGCGGGCCGGCGTGCAGGACCGCATCGAGCTACGCATCGGGCCGGCGGCCGACGGGATCACCGCCTTGCCGGCCGAGGAACACCTGGACCTGGTGTTCATCGACGCCGACAAGGAGAACTACACGACCTATTGGAACGCGCTCGTGCCACGGATGCGCCGGGGCGGCCTTGTCCTGGTCGACAACGTCCTGTGGAGCGGCCGCGTGCTCGACCCGCGGGACCAGCGTGACCGGGGCGTCGTCGACTTCAACGCCGCGGCGGTGGCGGACACACGGGTCGAGCTGGTGATCGTCCCCATCGGAGACGGCATCACGATGGCCCGGAAGCTCTAGCGGAACCGGCCCGGAACCTCTAGCGGACCGAGCGGGCGAACAGCCGCGCCGCCCAGGTCACGGCCAGCACCGCCAGCAGCGCCATGATGAGCAGCCCCTGCCACACGTCGGGTGAGCCCAGATCGCCTCGGAACAGCGCCCGCGTCCCGTCGACCGCCCAGGAGAACGGGTTCCAGTTCGCGATGCCCTGGAGCCAGCCGGGGGCGTACGTCAGCGGCAGCAGAATGCCGGACAGCAGCAGCACCGGCTGGGCCACCGTGTTCATCAGCGGCGCCAGCGCGTCCTCGCTCTTCACGGCCAATGCAACGCCATAGCTCACTGCCGACGTCATAAGTGATATGAGCGCGAGCATGAGGTACGCCAACAGCAGGTTCCCGATGAACACCCGCAGGTCGAAGGCCAACGCCAGCAGGGTGATGATCACCGCCTGGGCGATCAGCGACACGGTGTCCCGCAACGAGCGCCCGAGCAGCAGGGCGAGCCGGCTGACGGGGGTGACCCGGGAGCGCTCGATCACCCCGGCCCGCAACTCGGCGATCAGGCCGAAGCCCTGAAACAGCCCGCCGAAGATGGCGAGCAGCACCAGCAGGCCGGGCACGAAGATCTCGTACGCCTCAGCGTCCGTGCGCACGCCCAGCGCCGGCTTGAGCAGCGGGGCGAACAGCAGCAGATACATCACCGGCTGGAAGAGCCCGACCGCGATCCACACCGGGTTCCGCAGCAGCAGCTGCATCTGACGGTTGAAGATCAGTGAGATGTCGCGCAGCAGTTTCATCGCTCAGCTCTCCCGCAGCGATCGGCCGGTCTTGGTCAGGAACACGTCGTCGAGGCTGGGCCGGTGCAGCTCGATGGTTCTGAGCTCGACCGACGCGGCGTCGAGGGCCCGGAGGATGAGCGGGATCGCGGCGGCCCCGTCGTCGACGTAGAGCCGCACGCTGTCGTCATGCGTCTCGATCTTGGTCACGAACGGGGCCGAGTCGAGGGCTTCGGCGGCCGCCGAGACGACCGGCGTGGACACCCGCACCACGTCGCCGGAAATGTCACGCTTCAGCCAGGCCGGTGACCCGGAGGCGACCACCACTCCGTGATCCATGATGGAGATCCGGTCACAGAGCGCGTCCGCCTCGTCGAGGTAGTGCGTGGTGATGAAGATGGTCATCCCCTCGTCCCGGAGCCGGCGCACCTCGTCCCACATGTGGGCCCGGCTCTGCGGGTCGAGCCCGGTCGTCGGCTCGTCGAGGAACACGACCTTCGGCTCGTGGATGATCCCGAGCGCGATGTCGACCCGGCGCCGCTGGCCGCCGGAGTACGTCTTGCACTTGCGGTCGGCGTACTCGGCGAGCTGGAAGCCGTCCAGCACCCGGGCCGCCCGTTCGAGGGCGGCGCTTTTCGAAGCCCCGTACAGCCGCGCCTGAAGAACCAGCTCCTCGCGCGCGGTCGACTCGTCCCAGGTGCTGCCGCCCTGCGCGACGTACCCGATCCGCCGGCGCACCTCGCCCGGGTCCCGCAGCAGGTCGACGCCGTTGATCGTGGCGGAGCCGCCGTCCGGCTCGATGAGCGTGGCGAGCATCCGCAGGGTGGTGGTCTTGCCGGCGCCGTTCGGGCCGAGGAAGCCGAAGATCTCCCCCGCGGCGACCTCGAGATCGACGCCGCGGACGGCCTCGACCACCTTCTTCTCCCGGCCTTGCCGGGACGTGAACGACTTACGTAGCCCCTTCGTCTGGATCATACGAAGGAGGCTAGGCCTCTCAAGCTGGACTAGTCAAACTTGATTATTCGACCCAGCCCGCCGGCGCCTCGCCCGGCCGCTGCGGCGTGAAGCTCTCCGGCACGTACGGCGTCCCGTCCTCGATCAGCTTCGCCGTACGCTCGCACCAGCGAATTTCCGCCTCACCCATGTCGATCGACCGCTCCCACATCCAGCTCACGAAGACCGGCTTGGTCTTCACCCAGTCGGCCTCGTTGGCCGCCCGAAGCTGCTCGATCCCGGCCCGCAACTGAGTCGCCCGATTACGCAGCGCAGCCGCAGCCTCATCACGCGGCAGCGCCGGCAGAAACGAGAACGCCGCCATGAACGGATCGGCCGGCCCGGTCAGGTTCCACCACTCGTTCCGCAGCAACGCCTGAAACTCCGCCGCCCCCCGCTCCGTGATGCCATACGTGGTCCGAGCCGGCCGCGCCCCCACCTGCTCGGTGGCCACCTCATGCAGCAGCCCCTCATCAGCCAACTTGCGCAGAGCGTGATAAATCGACCCCGGCTGCACATTCGCCCACTTGTCGGCACTCCAGCTCAGCAGCTCCCGCCGCACGTCATAGCCGTGCACCGGCTGCATCCACTGCACCAGCCCGAGGATCATCATGCGAGTTGCCGACATGCCGACAAGTTTATTAGACAAGTTTGACCAAACACCAAGATCAAGGGCCGGTCGCAGCCGGGTGGGTGGTGCAGACCGCTGCTCCCGCCGAGGGTCGCTCCGCTCCACCTGCGTAAGCGGTCACCCTCCGGCCGCTGACGCGGCCCACCTCCGGCCGCTCGCGCGGCCCACCTCGCCGGGGGGTGGGCTGCGCTGCGAGACGGGCCGCCGCCTCCCCCACCCCGGCACTGGGTGGGCGTCACGGTAGCCGTCGAATGTGACGTTTCTGTTGGCTGTCCACAGGCACAGCCCCTGTTGGCCTGTCCACAGGCACAGCCAACGCCACGTCCACAGCCGCGGCGCACCGCGAGGAAAGCTCATCTAGGCTCGGCACGTGCGCAAGGTATTGGTCGCCAATCGGGGCGAGATCGCGGTCCGCGTCATTCGAGCCTGCCGGGATGCGGGGCTGGGCAGTGTCGCCGTCTATGCCGACAGTGATCGGGATTCGCCTCATGCCCGGCTGGCCGATGAGGCGTACTCGCTGGGGGGCGAGACCGCGGCCGACACCTACCTGCGCATCGACAAGCTTCTCGACGTGGCGGGTCGCAGCGGGGCCGATGCCGTTCACCCGGGCTACGGGTTCCTGTCGGAGAACGCCGACTTCGCTCAGGCCGTACTCGACGCGAATCTGATCTGGATCGGGCCGACGCCGCAGGCCATTCGCGATCTCGGGGACAAGGTGACCGCCCGGCACATCGCTCAGCGGGCCGGCGCGCCGCTGGTGCCGGGGACCGCCGAACCGGTGGGTGGCGCCGCGGAGATCGTGGCGTTCGCCGAGGAGCACGGGCTGCCGGTGGCGATCAAGGCGGCGTTCGGCGGGGGCGGCCGGGGGCTCAAGGTGGCCCGGACGATCGAGGAGATCCCGGCGCTGTTCGAGTCGGCGACACGGGAGGCGGTCGCGGCGTTCGGGCGGGGTGAGTGCTTCGTCGAGCGCTACCTGGACCGGCCGCGGCACGTCGAGGCGCAGGTGCTGGCCGACACGCGGGGCAACGTCGTGGTGGTCGGGACCCGCGACTGCTCGTTGCAGCGCCGCCACCAGAAGCTGGTCGAGGAAGCGCCGGCGCCGTTCCTCAGCGACGAGCAGCGCGCCCAGATCCACGACAGCGCGAAGGCGATCTGCCGGGAGGCCGGCTACCACGGGGCCGGCACGGTGGAATACCTGGTCGGGCCGGACGGGACGATCTCGTTCCTCGAGGTCAACACCCGGCTCCAGGTGGAACACCCGGTCAGCGAGGAGACCACGGGGCTCGACCTGGTACGCGAGCAGTTCCGGATCGCCGACGGTCAGGAACTCACCATCACCGACGATCCGGAACCGCGCGGGCATGCGATCGAGTTCCGGATCAACGGCGAGGACGCGGGGCGCAACTTCCTGCCCGCCCCGGGCACGGTCACCGCGCTGAGCTGGCCGTCCGGTCCGGGCGTACGGGTGGACTCGGGGGTGGTGAACGGCAGTGTGATCGGCGGAAACTTCGACTCGATGCTGGCCAAGATCATCGTTGTCGGCGCGACGCGGCCGGAGGCGATCGAGCGGGCCCGCCGGGTGCTGGACGAGACCGTGGTCGAGGGCATCGCGACGGTGCTGCCGTTCCACCGGGCGGTGGTGCGCGACCCGGCCTTCGCCGACGAGTTCACCGTGCACACCCGCTGGATCGAGACCGAGTGGGCCAACGAGGTGCCGCCGTTCCAGGCCGCGCCGGCCGAAGGGGCCGATGAGCCGGAGCGCGAGACGATCGTGGTCGAGGTCGGCGGCAAGCGGCTCGAGGTGACACTGCCGGCCTTCACGAGCGGGGCGCCGGGCCCGGCGGCGGCCCGGAAGCCGGCCCGGCGGGCGGGCGCCGCGGCCGCGGCCGGTGCCGTCAGCAAAGCAGCGCTGACCGCCCCGATGCAGGGCACGATCGTCAAGGTCGCCGCCCAGAACGGCGACGAGGTGGCCGAGGGTGACGTCATCGTGGTCGTCGAGGCGATGAAGATGGAACAGCCGCTGACCGCCCACAAGGCCGGCACCGTGAACGGCCTGTCGGTCGAGGTGGGAGCCACGATCACGGCCGGCGCCACGATCTGCACTATTGATTGAGCTGCCGCAGCACCCTGCGCGCCGCCTCCTCCGCCGCCGACGAAGCCGACGAAGCCGACGAAGCCGACAGCGGCCAAGGCTGATGGAGCGGCCGAGGCCGACGAAGCAGCTGAAGCCGATGGAGCGGCCGAAGCGGCTGAAGGGGACGGGCCGCCCATGGACGACACCACCGCGGGGTCGGAGGCGTGGTACAGGTCGGGCCGGAACATCACCTCGAAGTGTGCACGGTGGGTGACGGCGAACCGCACGTACGCGACCCCGCCGTCGAGGAAGCTCTCGGCCGCGCCGAGCTCGGCCGCCAGCCGGTGGTAGCCCTCAACGGCCAGCGCGGTGAGCAGCCCGGCCTTGTCGCCGAAGTGGTGCGTCGGCGCCGCGTGCGACACCCCGGCCCGGCGGGCCAGGTCACGCAGGCTGAGCTTGGCGACGCCGCTCTCCTCGATCGCGACGGCCGCCTCGGTCAGCAGCGCCCGCCGCAGGTCGCCGTGGTGGTAGGGCTTGGTGGTCACCGGAGTCAGCGTAGCCAGCGAAACAGAACCCGAGCCAACGTGACCAGCGAAACAGAACCCGAGCCGGCGTGGCCGGCGAGTCAGCGCAAGCGGGTGATGGTGACCTCGACGCCCTGCCCGGTGCTCTTCGGTCCGGCGTAGACACCCTTGAGCGGCGGTACGTCGCCGTACTCGCGACCGCGGCCGACCACCACGTGCCGTTCGCCGACCGGGACGCCGTTGGTCGGGTCGAACGCGGTCCACCGGCCGACCCACCACTGCACCCAGGCGTGACTCTGCCCGACCACGCTCTCGCCGATCGCCGCGCTGGGCCGCGGGTGCAGGTAGCCCGAGACGTACCGGGCCGGCATCCCCATCGAGCGCAGCAGCCCGATCGTGAGGTGGCTGATGTCCTGGCAGACGCCCTTGCGCTGGCGCCACGCGTGCATCGCGTCGGACTGCACGCCGGTCGACCCGGTCTCGTAGGTGACCTCGGCCCGGACGAACTCGCAGGCGGCCAGCGCGGCCGCGTGCGGGGTGGCGTGGGCCGCGCGGATGTCCGCGGCGATCTCGGTCAGCGACTGGTCGATGGTCGTCCGTGTGGTGGGCAGCAGCAGCTCGTACCAGCGGTCGACGACGTCCGGCACCGCGATGTCCTCCCAGGAGGAGCCGGTGTCGACCAGGTCGCCGGGCGGGAGGGTCTCGACCGTGGAGGTGGCGGTCACGGTCAGCGCCTCGTGCGGGGCGTGCACGTCGAACGCGGTGACCACGGTGCCCCAGTAGTCCTCGTACCGGTAGGTGCGCGCCGGCGGCCACACCTCGACCCGCGCGTCCAGGACGGCCTGCCGGGCGTCGTTGCGCGGCCACATCCGGGCCTCGTTGTACGACGACGACACCGGCCCGGCGTAGTCGTACCCGGTCTTGTGTTGCAGCCGGAGCCGCCAGCTGTCCATCAGGCCACCACTCCCCGGACCCAGTTGACCGCCGAGGTCTGCCGGAAGTAGCGCCGGGACACCGCCTCGTTGACCTGCGAGCAGGTGCGTTCCAGGCTGGTGAGCACCGGCGACAGGTCGTCGATGAGCTCGTCGGCGCCGCGGAACTCGAGGTTGGTGCGGGCCCGGCCGACGATCCGCTGGGCGTCGGTGGCCACGCCCGCGCGGCCGGGGTCGGGCTCGAGGTCGGTGAGGCAGCCCTCGGCGGTGGAGAGGGCGGCGAAGACCGAGCGTGGGAAGAGGCGGTCGAGCAGCAGGAACTCGGCCGCGTGTCGATCGTCGAGAGCGCCCCGATAGGTACGCAGGAAGGTTTCCCAGGCGCCGGATGATCGCAGCAGCGTCAGCCAGGACGGGATGCTGCCGCCGGCGCGCTCGTGCGTACGCAGCAGCCTTGCCGTCATGTCGACCCGCTCGACGCTGCGGCCGAGCACCAGGAAGAGCCACCCCTCGTCCCGGCTCATCGTGGCGTCGGTCAGCCCGGCCATCACCGCGCAGCGCTCGCGCACCCAGCGGAAGAACGAGTGCACCCCCTGCTGCTCGACCCGCCGGCGCGCGTTGGGCAGCCCGTGCCAGGTGGCGTTGAGGCACTCCCACATCTCCGACGACACCGTCTCGCGGGCGCCGCGGGCGTTCTCGCGGGCGGCGGCCAGCGAGCCCACCACCGAGCTGGCGTTCCGGTCGTCGAGGCCGAGCAGGTTGATCACCTCGGCCGAGGTGACCAGTCCGTCCGGGATGGGCTTGCCCATCACCCCGAGCAGCGACCGGCAGGCGGAGTCTTCCTGGGTCCACGGGTCGGCCAGCATGCGCTGGAGGTGCACGTCGAGGATGCGGGCGGTGTCCTCGGCCCGTTCGACGTACCGGCCGATCCAGTAGAGCGACTCGGCGATCCGGCTCAGCACGGCTCGGCCACCCCCTGCTGTTGCTGTTGCTGCTGCTCCTCGGCGGCCGTGGCGCCGGGGCCCAGGTCGGGGCTGGCCGCGGCGGGCAGCGGGGCCGGCTCGGCGGGCAGGTGGGGCGTCTCGTAGAAGGCGTCGGAGGCGTCGGCCAACACCCAGGTGTCCTTGGACCCGCCGCCCTGGCTGGAGTTGACCACCAGCGCGCCCTCGGGCAGCGCCACCCGGGTCAGCCCGCCCGGCAGCACCCAGATGTTCGAGCCGTCGTTCACCGCGAACGGCCGCAGGTCGACGTGCCGGCCGCGCAGCCGGTTCCCGATCAGCGTGGGCACCATCGACAGCTTGACCTCGCGCTGGGCGATCCAGCCCCGCGGATTCGCCTTGATCTCGGCGGCCACGGCGGCAAGTGAGGCGGACGTGGCCTGAGACCCGATCACGATGCCCGCGCCCCCGGCCCCGTCCACCGGCTTCAGCACCAGTTCGTCGAGGCGGGACAGGACATGATCGAGTACGCCGTCCTCGTCGAGCCGGTAGGTCTCCACGTTCGGCAGCAGCGGCTCCTCGTTCAGGTAGTACCGGATCAGGTCCGGCACGTACGTGTAGAGCAGCTTGTCGTCGGCGACCCCGTTGCCGACCGCGTTGGCGATCGTCACCCGACCGGCCCGCGCGGCGTTCAGCAGCCCGGCCACCCCGATCACCGAGTCGGCCCGGAAGTGCACCGGGTCGAGGAAGTCGTCGTCGATGCGCCGGTAGATCACGTCGACGCGTTGCTCGCCGGCCGTCGTACGCATGGCCACGTCGTTGCCCACGCACACCAGGTCGCGCCCCTCGACCAGCTCGACGCCCATCTCGCGGGCGATCAGCGCGTGTTCGAAGTAGGCCGAGTTGAAGACGCCGGGGCTCAGCACGACCACGGTCGGGTCGTTGACCCCGATCGGCGCGGCCGCCCGCAACGCCCGCAGCAGCATCGCCGGGTACGACTCGACCGGCAGGATCCGGGTCGCCGCGAACACCTCGGGCAGCACCTGGGCCATCGCCCGCCGGTTCTCCATCACGTAGCTCACCCCGGACGGGATGCGTACGTTGTCCTCGAGCACCCGGAAGGCGCCCTGCTCGTCGCGGATCAGGTCGACCCCGGAGACGTGGATGCGCACCCCGTTGGGCGGGTTGATGCCGGCCGCCTGGCGCAGGAAGTGGGCGCTGGTGGCGATGATGCGGCGCGGCACCACCCCGTCGGCGAGCACCTGGCCGGCGCCGTACACGTCGGCCAGGAACGCCTCGAGCGCGCGGATCCGCTGGGCGACGCCGCGTTCGACGGCGCGCCACTCGGCCGCGGCGATGATCCGCGGCACGATGTCCAGCGGAAACGGACGCTCGACGCCCTTGAGGGCAAACGTGATGCCCTGGTCGAGGAAGGCGCGGGCCAGCACCTCGGCGCGTACGCCCAGCTCAGCGCTGGACAGCGGCTGAAGCGTGGCATGCAGCGCCTCGTAGCTCTCGCGCGGCATGCCCGGCTCACCGAACATCTCGTCCCAGCCGGGGCCGAGGCGGTACTCCTCGAATAGATCCGCCATGGAGTGAATCTATGCGCAGGGCGTTGCGCACGGGTAACAGAAGTCATCAGAAGACTTCGGAGGAGGGCCGTCGGCACGGGACCCGCCGACGGCCCAATCGCCGCCCGATGGTGCGGCGCGGCTTTCACGTTACGCCCACCGTGCGTATTCCGGATGACGAGGTTTACGAGGTGCGCGACACTCCGGTGAACCTGCCTGGCCAGCCCCCGTCTACACGTAGCGTGGCGGGCATCACCGTCACGAGTCGGGGTACTCGGCGCATGCTGAGACTCAGCGCCTTCACAGGGGTGCGGACGCAAAATGACGTGACGCCGATTGCCGTGAGGTGCATTTCCCGATGACCGATCTGTTGGCCGCCATGGCGACACCGGCATGGGTGTATCTCGCGCTCTTCGGTTTCCTGGCCGTCGACGCGGTGATCCCGGTGGTACCGATCCAGGCCATCATGATCACCACGGGAGCACTCACCGTGTACGGCGGGCTCGAACTGCCCCTGGTGATCGCGGTGGGTGCGCTCGGCATGTTCACCGGCGACGTGATCGCGTTCGTGCTCGGACGCACAGCCGGTCACGTCGGAAACCACTGGCTCGGTGATCGGTTGTCCGCTTTACGCGCCCGGTTCGGGCCCAAGCAGGACGAGGACGGCGAGGACCACCCGTCGCGGACCAAGCGGGCGGCCGAGCGGTTCACCCGGGGCCTGCGCCGGCCCGGTCCGCTGGTGCTGCTGCTCTGCCGGTTCGTGCCGGGCGGGCGGATGGCCGGCGGCTACCACGCCGGCCGCCGGGGCTACCCGATCAAGCTGTTCATCGCCTACGACGGCGCCGCCGCGGTGGCCTGGGCCACCTACGGCGGGCTGGTCGGTCACATCGGCGGCACCGCGGTGACCCAGTCGGCGTGGCGGCTGTTCGCGATCGCCGCCACCGCCGCTGTGATCTTCGGCACGGCCGGCTGGATCCTGGCCCTCTTCGGCGGGCGCAAGGAAGAGAAAGCTACTGCAGCTCGTGCTGCATCAGCTGGCGAGCCGCCTCGGCGATCGACCCCGACAGCGACGGGTAGATCGTGATGGTGTGCGCGAGCTGATCGACCGTCAGGTTGTTCTCGATCGCCATCGTGATCGGCAGGATCAGCTCGCTCGCCTTGGGCGCGACCACCACGCCGCCGACGATCTGGCCGGTCGCCGGCCGGCAGAAGAGCTTGACGAACCCGTCCCGCAGCCCGGCCATCTTGGCCCGGGCGTTGCCGGTCAGCGGCAACATCACCTGACGGGCCGGCACCCGGCCCGCGTCCACGTCGTTCTGGGTGACGCCGACCGTGGCCAGCTCGGGGTCGGTGAAGACGTTGGCCGAGACGGTACGCAGCCGCAACGGCGCCACCGCCTCGCCCATGGCGTGCCAGATCGCGATCCGGCCCTGCATCGCGGCCACGCTGGCCAGGGGCAGCACGCCGGTGCAGTCGCCGGCCGCGTAGATGCCGGGCACGTTGGTGCGGGACACCCGGTCGACGGTCACGTGGCCGCCGTCCGAGACCAGCACGCCGTACTCCGGCAGGCCCAGGTCGGCGGTGTTCGGGATCGCCCCGACGGCCATCAGCGCGTGTGAGCCCTCGACCACCCGGCCGTCGGACAGCGTGACCGTGACCCCGTCGCCGGAGTTGACGACCGACTCGGCCCGGGACTGGTTGAGGATCGTCATGCCGCGCTCACGGAAGACCCGCTCGATGGCCATCGCGGCGTCGGCGTCCTCGTGCGGCATCACCCGGTCGCGGGACGAGACCAGGGTGACCGGTACGCCCATCGCCAGGTAGGCGCTGGCGAACTCGGCGCCGGTCACCCCCGACCCGATGACGATCAGGTGTTCCGGCAGCTCAGCCAGGTCGTAGACCTGCCGCCAGTCGAGGATCCGCTCGCCGTCCGGCACCGCGCTGGGCAGCACGCGCGGGGTGGCGCCGGTGGCCAGCAGCACGGTCGAGGCATCCACCGCGTACGGCTCGCCGCCGGCCGGCGTGATCAGCACCTGGTGGGTGTGCCCGAGGGTGTCCTCGCCGAGCTTGGCCCGGCCGGTCACCACGTCGACCCCGGCCTTGATCAGCTTGGCCTGGATGTCGCCGGACTGGGCCAGGGCCAGCTTCTTGACCCGGGTGTTCACGGCCGCCGCGTCGACCGTGACACCGTCCAGACCCGGGCCGCTGACGCCGAAGCTCTCGTTGTTGCGGTAGCCGGTGACCACCTCGGAGCTGGCGATGAAGGTCTTGCTGGGGACACAGTCGGACAGAACGCAGGCGCCACCGGCCCCGTCGGCCTCGACGAGGGTCACGTCCGCGTCGAGTTGCGCGGCGACCAGGGCCGCCTCGTACCCGCCCGGCCCGCCGCCGATGATCACAATCCGGGTCACAGGGATCAAACCTCCAAAAAATACGTGGCATGCCTGCCGACACGCACCCCTCGTATTCTCCCCCACCCGCCTCTCCGGTTATCGTCATCGCCGTGCGTCATTACGCCGCGTATGGCTCGAACCTGGACCCTGCCCGCATGCGGGCCTACTGTCCGCACTCGCCGATGGTTGGCGTGGGGTGGATCGAAGGCTGGCGCCTCACCTTTGCCGGTGAGGGGGAAATGGGCTGGGA
Source organism: Actinoplanes sp. NPDC089786 (assembly GCF_040684855.1). NCBI lineage: Bacteria > Bacillati > Actinomycetota > Actinomycetes > Micromonosporales > Micromonosporaceae > Actinoplanes > Actinoplanes sp. NPDC089786. The sequence goes on along the minus strand of NZ_JBFBGU010000001.1, from coordinate 987,072 downwards.
GGGGTCGGTCACGACGATCGTCGAGTCACCCGGCGATCGGGTCTTCGTGTCCGTCTACGACGTCCACCCGTGGGACGCGGCGCAACTCGACGAGGTCGAGGGGGTGACGGCGGGCAAGTACCAGAAGCTCACCGTCCGTGTCGCCTCGCTCGAGGGCGAGTTCACCGCGTGGGTCTACGTCTTCGACGGGTACGAGGGCGGCATGCCGACCGCCTGGTACCTCTCCGAGATCGCGAACGCGGCGGAGAAGGCGGGCGCGCCCGACGACTACGTCAGCGACCTCCGCCAGCGTCCGACCCGCACCGCCCCACCCGAGGCCTGACCCTCAGGCCAGGCGGCGGTAGATGTTGGCCTCGTACAGCGGGTGCATGCCGACCGCGCGGTAGAGGCGCGCCGCCCGGGTCGGGTTGGCCATGTCCACGCCGAGACCGGCCCGGGCCCGGCCGTGCGCGGCGTAGGTCGAGAAGGCTCGGCGCAGGAGCGCCTCACCCACACCCCTCCGCCGGTACGCCCGGAGCACGGCGAGCGACCTCACCCAGCCCTCGTCCTCGGCCGAACCGTCACCGTCGGCGGACTGCAACGCCCCGGCGATCTGCCCGTCGACCTCGGCCACGAACCACTCCGACCAGGTCACCGTCGACTGGGCCCGGACCTGCTGGATCCACACGCCGAACTCGGTGGCCTGGTGGTCGGAGTCGCGGAACGCCTCCTGGATGACCGCGTGGAACCGCCGCAGCTCGGCCTCGTCCTCGTGGTCGAGCACCCGCACGGTCACGCCCTCGGGCGGTTCCGGCGGGGTCGTGGACACGCCCCGCAGGGACATCGACATCCGGGCGTGCTGGGCGTGGAACTCGAAGCCGGCGTCGGTGAGCGCGGCGATGTACTCGTGCTCGGTCGGGATGGCGCCGGCCCGGACCTCGTACGGGTCGTGGCCGAACGCCGCGCCCCGCTCCGCCACCCGGGCCAGGATCAGGTCGAGCAGGTGCCGCTGGGACGGTTCGCCGCGCCCCGGCCAGGTGTAGACCTCGATGAAGTCGCGGCCGCCGCCGGTCGGATTGTGGGGGTACGCCCAGCCGACGATGGTGTCGTCCGGGTCGAGCGCGACCCAGCAGTCGACGGTCATGTCGGTGTTCGCGTCGGTCAGCGCCTCACGCACGTCGTCGGTGCCGAAGTCGGGCTCGCCGACCGCCGCCAGATCGCTGGCATGCGTCAGTTTGACCAGGTCGGGCACGTCGTCAAGGGTGGGCCGGCGGGTCGACCAGCCGGCGGGCAGCGCGTTCACCAGAGCATCCGACCACACGAGCGCCCTGGTCGGTAGGTGTTTACGAGGTGAGGCGATGGACCAGGGACTCGAGCAGGCCGCAGAGCTCGACCCGTTCCTCACGGTTCAGGGCCCCGAAGGCCTGCCCGGCGAGCGCGTCGGCCACCGACTCGGCCCACATGAGACGCCGCACGATCGGGCCGGCCGGCGGGTAGGGCGGCTGCCACCCGAACGCCACCGCGCCGGTCTCGCCCTCGGGCCCGGCGATGATCGCCTCCAGCGGGGTGAGGCCGCTGGCCCTGATCGCCACCACCTGCACACCCATGCGGTGCTCGTGCAACAGGTGCAACTGGACGGCCGCGAGCGCGCCGGGTGAGGAATCGGGGAGGGGCATGGCCCGCCAGGCCGCGAAGAGCGGCAACCCGGCGGCGTCCACGGCGGACACCACCCGCCGCGACAGCTCGAGCAGCCGGCCCACCCGCGGGAAGCCGCCCAGCTCGTCGGCGCCCCAGCGGCACAGCTCGTGCAGGTGCCAGGTGGCCACCTCCATCGGTTCGGAGGTCTTCGCCGTCGCCTCCCAGCCGTCGGTGACCGCCTCGGGCGCGATGAACCCGATCGCCGCGGTCACCGTCTCGGGCCGCACGTCGCCGAGCGCGCCCGCGCGGGCCGACACGTGGTAGGCCCACCCGGACAACCCGAGCAGCCGGGCACGCCGCAGCGTCTGCGGCGACTCGGCGAACGCGCCCACGAGCTTCGCGAGTCCCGGTCGGGCGGTGGCGGCGGCCTGTTCGGGGGTCACGTGGCGATTCTGCTCTCTACGCGTGAATCCTGAAAATCACCCCAACAGCCCGTACCGAGATTTCCGGAACCCGTTCGGAAATGTGCACATCAGTCCGGGGTGGAGGAATCCAGATCTTCCAGCGCCGCCTCGGCGTCACCGACCCGGCGCCGCGCGGCCGCGGCCTCCCGTTCCGCGGTCCGCCGGGCCAGTTTGCGGCGGCCCACCTCGGCCTGCGCCTCGGTTCGGCGACGCTCCAGTTCGGCCAGTTCGTTGTCCAGGTCCTCGACGGCATGACCCGCGTCACGCTCGGCCGACTCGGCCTTCTCGAGCTGGTCGTCGGCGCGTTTCTCGGCCGATCGGGCCGCGGTCAGCTCCTTCTTGACGTTCCGGCGGCGTTCCTCGTGCTCCCGGCGGCGGCGGTCGGCCAGGGCACGCTCCCGCGCGGAGATCGCCGGCTCGTCCTCGTCATCGTCCTCGGAGTCCTCGTCGGCGTCCGAAGAAGATTCCGAGGTGGACTCCTCGAGATCGGTGACCAGGCGCAGGCGGGGACGCGGAACCTCACCGAAGCCGGCGTACGAGGCCGCGCGCACCAGGCGCCCGGTGCGCACCTGCTCGGCGACGTCGGGCTCGGCCATCGCCGCGCTCAGCGTCGCCTCCACCTCGCCCAGCGGCAGCTTGCCGGCCAGCCCGCGGTCGCGCGCGACGGCCAGCTTGCGGGCCTCGCCGACCAGCGCCGACACGATCTGCCGGCGCTGGGTGGAGAGCTCACGCAGCTCGTCACCCTTCAGGGTGCGCTGGGCCACCCGCAACGCCTCGGCCAGCTCGACCAGCTGGTCGATCAGCTCCGGTTTGCGCAGCGCCAGGAGGTTCACCAGCCAGGCGGCCACGGTCGGTTTGCGCAGGGCGGTCAGCCGCTTCACGGCGGCGGTGTCACCGGCCTTCTTCGCCGCGGCGATCGCCGCGGACCGGGCCGCGACGAAGCCGTCCGGCGGGTCCTCGTACATCCGCCGGATCAGGGCGTCGGTCGCGGCCGCCATCAGCCGATGGTGCTGCCCGGCGCGAGGCGGGCGTACGTGGTGCCGGAGAGACGGTCCATGAGGCCCTGGTAGATGCCGAACCCGTTGTCGTTGAGCAGGCCGTCGTGCAGGGCGAAGGCGCGCTCCGGGCGTACCGTACGCACGAAGTCGATCGTCTCGGACACCTTGGCCCACGGAGCGTGCAGCGGGACGAACAGGGTCTCCACCGTCGTGCCCTCGGGCACGTGGTACGAGTCGCCCGGGTGATAGAGGTTGGCCGTGCCGTCGGAGATCAGATAGCCGATGTTGGCGATCCGCGGGACGTCCGGATGGATCACCGCGTGCTGCCCGCCGAAGGCCCGCACGGTGAACCCGGCGGCCAGGAACTCGGCGCCCGGCTCGACCGTGGTGACCGCCGCCGCGAACGCTTCGGTCTTCGGGAGCACGTCGGGGTGCACGAACACCGTGAGGCCGGGCCGCTGCCGCACGGCCTCGGTGACCGCCTCGACGTCCAGGTGGTCGGGGTGCTCGTGGGTGATGAGGACGGCGTCGGCGCCGGCCAGGGCGGACCGCTCGCTGAAACCGCCGGGATCGACGACGAGCACCCCGTCGCCCTCGATGCGCAGGCAGGAATGCGTGAACTTCGTGATCTGCACGGGACCCCTCCGCAGCCGAATCGTGACTCCTCAACCCGCAGTCTGCCGGAACCGCACAGCGTGTGCCGCACGTCTGACCCGCGCTGACCGAAACGGGGTTCGGAGGATGCCATGCGTATCACACGACTGATCACGGCCGCGCTCGCGGCCGGATTCCTATTGACCACCACCGCTTGCGGCGCCGACTCGGCCGACAACGCCGCCTCAGAGAGCCGGGGCGACTCGGGCGGGGCGCCCGCGGTCGCGCCGGCCCAGCCGAACGAGCAGGCCGCGCCGGCTCAAGGGGCCCAGGACCAGGCCCAGGTCGCGCCGGCCGAGGGCAAGAACGAGCCGGCCCAGGCGCCCGACCTGAGCGTCGACCAGCGCTCGATCATCTACACCGGGTCGATCACGCTGCGCGTCGAGAACGTCAACGAGGCCGCCGCCCGCACGGTCGGGATCGCGGCCGGGTCCGGCGGTTTCGTCGGCGGCGACAACCGCAACAGCGACAACGGCGGCGCCAACGCCACGCTCACCCTGCGCGTACCGGCCGGCAAGTTCAGCGGCGTGGTCGACCAGCTGGCCAAGCTGGGCAAGGACGGCAAGGAGGAGTCCCGGGAGATCAACACCCAGGACGTCACCGAGGAGACCGTCGACCTCGACGCCCGGATCAAGGTGCAGCAGGCCCGGGTGGACAGCGGCCGTCGGCTGCTCGGCCAGGCCAAGTCGCTGAACGACCTGGTGATGCTGGAGCGCGAGGTGGCCACCCGGGAGTCCGACCTGGCCTCGCTGGAGGCCAAGAAGCGCCGCCTGGCCGACCTGACCGCGCTCTCCACGATCACCGTGGTGCTGCTCAGCCCGGCCGCGCAGGTGGGGCCGCCCGGCGACGAGCCGCCCGGCTTCCTGGCCGGCCTGCGCGGCGGCTGGAACGCGCTGCTCGCCTCGCTCGGCGTGCTGGTGACCGTGCTCGGCGCGCTGCTGCCCTGGCTGATCGTGGTCGGCGTGCCGGTGTGGCTGCTGATCTGGGCGCTGCGCCGGCGCCGCCGGACCGTGGTGGCCCCGGCGACCGCGACGCCCCAGCCCGCGGTGGCCGCGGCGGCCGGAGACGACTAGAAGGCGCCGGTGGCCAGCGCGGCCAGGGCGGTGTGCACCATCACCCGGACGCCGTGGCCGATGCAGCGTTCGTCCACGTCGAAGTCGCTCCGGTGCAGGTCGTGGCGGATGTCGCTGCCCGGGGTGCCGGTGCCGAGCCGGATCATCGCCCCGGGCACGTGCTCCAGGTAGAACGAGAAGTCCTCGCCGCCCATGCTGATCTCGGCCTCGACGACGTGGTCGGCGCCCAGCGCGGCGCCGGCCGCACCGGCCACCACGGCCGAGGCCATCCGGTCGTTGATCACCGGCGGCACGCCACGGGTGTAGGTCACCTCGGCCTCGGCCCCGGTCGCCGCCACCACGTCCTTGATCAGCTTGGTGATCAGGTCGGGCGCCGCCCGCCAGGCCTCCCGGTTGAGGATCCGGACGGTGCCGCGGGCGTAGCCGGTGCCCGGGATCGCGTTGGCCGCCTCGCCGGCGTGCACCGCGCCCCACACCATCGACACCCCGGCACGCGGGTCGACCCGGCGGTCCAGCAGGGCCGGCACGTCCACCACGACGCGGCCCAGCGCGTGCACCAGGTCGGCGGTGAGGTGGGGCCGCGCGGTGTGCCCGCCCGGGCCGGTCAGCGTCACCTCGACCATGTCGGCGGCCGCGGTGAACGGGCCGGAGCGCACGCCGACCAGGCCGGCCGGCAGCTGCGGGTAGCAGTGCAGCGCGAAGATCGCGGCGACGTCCTTCATCGCGCCGGCGGCGATCACCTCGGGGGCGCCGGACGGGATGCTCTCCTCGCCCGGCTGGAAGATCAGCCGGATCCGGCCGGGGAGCGCGCCCTCCCGCTCCAGCTCGGCCAGTGCCAGGCCGAGGCCGAGCAGCACGGTGGTGTGCACGTCATGCCCGCAGGCGTGGGTGACATTGTCCACCGTGGAGCGGTACGGCACGTCCTTGATGTCGGGCAGCGGGAGCGCGTCGAGGTCGGCGCGGAAGGCGATCACCCGGTCGCCGGTCCCGATGTCACAGAGCACGCCGTTGCCCTTGGGCAGCAGCTCCGGCTTGAGCCCGGCGGCGGTCAGCTCGCGGACGATCAGCGCGGCGGTCTCGAACTCGTGGTGTGACGGTTCCGGGTGCGCATGCAGATGGCGACGGAACGTGACCAGATCGGCGCCTCGGGCGGCCAGCCAGTGGTCGAGCCGGCCCGGCAGCGGACCCGGTTGATCACCCACGGTTGTGCCCTCCGGCACGGTCAGCACAGTGGTCACAGTTCCCTCGGCAATAGTCCGTTGAGGCGCGACAGCCTAGACCACCCAACGGGTGATCCCCCTCCCAGGTGACGACCTTGTGCCCTTTTCCAAATTCCCCACCAGCCAAAACGCCCCGGAAGCGAACTTGGAAAAAGGCATCAGAACCGCTCGACCGGCTGGTAGACCCCCCACACCCCGCGCAGCGAGTGGCAGACCTCCCCGACGGTCGCACGCCGCCGCAACGCCTCTTTCATGTACGGCAACACGTTCTCCGTACCCTCCGCGGCCTTCGCCATGTCGGCCAGCGCGCTCTCCACGGCCGGGCCGTCCCGTTCCGCACGCAGCGTAGCCAGCCGCTCGCCCTGACCCCGTTCGATCGCCGGGTCGACGCGCAACGGCTCGTACCGCTCCTCGGTGTCGGCCACGAACCGGTTGACCCCGACCACCACCCGCTCGCCGCCGTCCACCTGGTTGGCGATGCGGTACGCGGAAGTCTCGATCTCCTGCTTCTGGAAACCCTGCTCGATCGCCTCGACCGCGGACCCGTACGAGAACACCTGCTCGATCAGCTCGTTGGCGATCCGCTCGACCTCGTCGGTCATCGCCTCGATCGCGTACGAGCCCGCGAACGGGTCGACGGTGCCGGTCAGCCCGCTCTCGTACGCCAGCACCTGCTGGGTCCGCAGCGCCAGCCGCGCCGACTTCTCGGTCGGCAGGGCCAGCGCCTCGTCGTACGCGTTGGTGTGCAGCGACTGCGTGCCGCCGGCCACCGCGCCGAGCGCCTGGATCGCCACCCGCACCAGGTTCACCTCGGGCTGCTGCGCGGTCAGCTGGACCCCGGCCGTCTGGGTGTGGAAGCGAAGCATCATCGACTTGGGGTTGGTCGCGCCGAAGTCGTCGCGCATGATCCGGGCCCACATCCGGCGGGCCGCGCGGAACTTGGCGATCTCTTCGAGCAGCGTCGTGCGGGCCACGAAGAAGAACGACAGGCGCGGCGCGAAGTCGTCCACGGCCAGGCCCGCGTTGATCGCCGCCTGGACGTACTCGATGCCGTTGGCCAGGGTGAACGCGATCTCCTGCGCGGGAGTCGCGCCGGCCTCGGCCATGTGGTAGCCGGAGATCGAGATGGTGTTCCACTTCGGAATCTCGGCGTGACAGTAGGCGAAGGTGTCGGAGACCAGGCGCAACGACGGCTTGGGCGGGAAGATGTACGTCCCCCGGGCGATGTACTCCTTCAGGATGTCGTTCTGGATCGTGCCGTTCAGGGCCGACCCGGGCACCCCCTGCTCCTCGGCCACCAGCTGGTAGAGCAGCAGCAGCACCGAGCCGGGCGCGTTGATCGTCATCGACGTGGAGACCTGGTCGAGCGGGATGCCGTCGAAGAGCCGGCGCATGTCGTCGAGCGAGTCGATGGCCACGCCGACCTTGCCGACCTCGCCGTGCGCGATCGCGTCGTCCGAGTCGTACCCCATCTGGGTGGGCAGGTCGAACGCGACGGACAGGCCCATCGTGCCGTTGGCCAGCAACTGGTGGTAGCGCGCGTTGGACTCGGCGGCCGTGCCGAAGCCCGCGTACTGCCGCATCGTCCATGGTCGCTGGGTGTACATGGTCGGATAGACACCGCGCGTGTACGGAAACTCGCCCGGCTCGCCGAGATCGCCGGAAACAAGCTCCTTATACACCGGTTTGATGGTGAATCCGGATTCAGCTTCCACGATCCGATACTAGTCGTCGACACTGCGCGACAACGCCTTTACGCCTCGTCATCAGGACCGTAACGAATGCCCCATCGACTTTCCGAAAAGGGGTACGAAGCGGCAAGATAGCGGGGTTCGGTCCCCCGGCCCCTAGATCCCTCGGTGGCATCTCTGTGACTCAGATTCCGACGTGGAGCGGCGGCAACGCTCCCACCAGCGGACGCGCAGCTCCAGGCACGCTCATCGGCGATCGGTACACCCTCAGGGCCGCGGTGGGCCACGGCGGCATGGGTACGGTGTGGCGCGCCGCCGACACCCTGCTGCGTCGCGACGTCGCCGTAAAAGAGGTCATCCTCCCGCCCGGCCTGGCGCCGAGCGACCGCGACTCGATGTACGAACGCACCATGCGCGAGGCCCGCGCCGCCGCCGCGCTGCAACACCCGGCCGTGGTCCAGGTCTACGACGTGGTGCACGAGGGCGGCCGGCCCTGGATCGTCATGGAGCTGCTCGAGGCCCGCAGCCTGGCCGACATGATCATCGAGGACGGCCCGATCCCGCCCCGCGTGGTCGCCAAGATCGGCATCGCGCTGCTGGGCGCGCTCGAGGTCGCCCACGCCCATGGCGTGCTGCACCGCGACGTGAAGCCGGCCAACGTCCTGATCTGCACCGACGGCCGCTGCGTGCTCACCGACTTCGGCGTGGCCAAGCTGCCGACCGACGTGCAGCTGACCACCCCGGGCATGGTGCTCGGCTCACCCCACTTCATCTCGCCCGAGCGCGCGATGGGTAACGACTTCGGCCCACCCAGCGACCTGTTCTCCCTGGGTGTGACGCTCTACACGGCCGTCGAGGGCCGCCCGCCGTTCGACAAGGGCGACCCGATCGAGACCATGCACGCGGTCGTCGAAGACCCGCCGACCCCGTCGGTGCGGGCCGGTTCGCTCGACCCGATCCTGATGGGCCTGCTCGAGAAGGAGCCGTCCCGCCGGTTCGACGCGCAGACCGCGCGCACGATGCTCCGGCAGCAACTCGCCGGCCCGCTGGCCAGCAAGTCGCCGCCACACATGACGACCGACCCCTACTCGGTGGTGCCCAGCCAGCGGCCCCCGGCGCAGGAGACCCAGCCGATCCACGCGCCCCGGCCGAGCGGGCAGATCGGCGGCCGGGCGATGCTCCAGCCGGGCGACTCGCTGAGCGGCCACCTGGCCAAGGTCGACCAGAGCGATCGCACCCAGGCGATGCCTCCGGGTCCGCCGACCGCGGGTGGCGACACCACCGCGGTCGTGCCGCCCCGCCGCTCCTGGGACAACGGCGCCCCGGCCTCGACCGGCAACCAGTACGGCGGCGGGCGGATCGTGCAGAGCCCGTCGGCCAAGCGGCGCGCGATGGTCGACAACGCCGTCGCCACCGTCCGGACCACGGCCGACCGGGCCGTCACCACGGTCAAGGGCTGGTCGCCGAAGCAGCAGCTGATCGCCGGTGGCGGCGCGCTCGTCGTGCTCATCGCGCTGATCCTGGTCATCGCCATCCCCGGCGGCGACGACCCGGCGAAAACGCCGACCGCGGCCGGCCAGCAGAGCCAGGCGCCGCCGCCCGCGGCCTTCCCGACCCAGGAATACCACGACCGCGGCATCAACGTGAACGTGCCGAAGGGCTGGAGCCGCAAGTCCGGCGGCTCCTGGGTCGACTACGTCGATCCCAAGAACAGGCTGCGCAAGGTCCGCATCCTGGTCGAGACGTCCAAGGCCACGCCCGAGAAGTTCCTCGGCGTCGCCGAGAACACGCTCAGGACCAGGTCGACCAACTGCCCGAAGCCCTACAAGCAGGTCTCGCTCGAGCCGCAGAGCATCGCCGGCCGCGACGGCGCGGTGCTCGAATACACCTGCGGCAGTGGCCCCGAGGGGCGGCACGGCAAGTGGGGCGCGGTGATCCGGGACGGCAAGGCGTACTCGTTCTTCCTGACCACCACCGAGGCGACGTTCGCCGACAGCACCCCGATCTTCGACGAGATGCTCAGCTCCTACGCGCTCGCCTGACGGCGCCGTGATATGCACGGGGCATGTCAACTGACGACGTGCGGGAGCGGGCCGAGGCCTGGCTCGCCGATGACCCCGACCCGGTCGCGCGGGCCGAGATCCGGGCGCTGCTCGACGGGCTGCCGGGCAGCGCCGGTGAGCTGGCCGACCGGTTCGCCGGGCCACTGACCTTCGGCACGGCCGGGCTGCGCGGGCGGCTGCGGGCCGGGCCGAACGGGATGAACCTGGCCGTCGTCACGCGCGCCGCCGCCGGGCTGGTCGGCTGGCTGAGCGGCACGGGCGCGGACGGGCCGCTGGTCATCGGCTACGACGCCCGGCACGGGTCGCGGGCGTTCGCCGAACGCACGGCCGAGGTGGCGCAGGGCGCGGGCCGGGCGGCGCTGCTGCTGCCCCGGCCGCTGCCGACGCCGGTGCTGGCCTACGCGGTGCGAGCCCTGGACGCGGTGGCCGGCGTGATGGTCACCGCCAGCCACAACCCGCCGCAGGACAACGGCTACAAGGTCTACCTGGGCGCCGGCCTGGGCGGAACCTCGGGCGCGGGCGCACAGATCGTGCCGCCGGCCGACGTCGAGATCGAGGCGGCCATCCAGGCCGTCGACAAGCTGGCGGCGGTCGAGCTGGGCGGTCCGGGCCGGGTCCTCGGCGAGGAGATCATCGACGGGTACGTCCACCGCGCGGCCGCCACCCTTCCGGCCGGCCCCCGGGCGCTCACCGTGGCGTACACACCGCTTCATGGTGTTGGTGGTGACGTGCTCGCCGCGGCCTTCGAGCGCGCCGGCTTCCCCGCGCCGCACGTGGTGGCCGAGCAGGCCCTACCCGACCCCGACTTCCCCACCGTGGCCTTCCCCAACCCGGAGGAGAAGGGCGCGATGGACCGGCTGCTCGCCCTGGCCACGGCCACCGGCGCCGACCTGGCCATCGCCAACGATCCGGACGCCGACCGCTGCGCCGTCGCCGTGCCCGGGCCGGACGGGTCCTGGACCCCGCTGACCGGTGACCAGCTCGGGGCGGCGCTGGCCGACCAGCTGATCCGCCGCGGCGCCCCCGGCACGTACGCCACCACGATCGTCTCGTCGAGCCTGCTGCGGGCCATCTGCGCGGCCCGGGGCGTCCCCTACGGCGAGACGCTGACCGGCTTCAAGTGGATCGTGCGGGCCGACGACGACCTGGCCTACGGCTACGAGGAGGCGCTCGGCTACTGCGTCGCCCCGGGCCTGGTGCGGGACAAGGACGGCATCACCGCGGCCCTGCTGGTGGCCGAGCTGGCGGCAGGGCTGAAGGCCGAGGGGCGTACGCTCGCCGACCGGCTGGCCGAGCTCGACGTGGAGTTCGGCGTGCACCGCACCGATCAGCTCTCGGTGCGGGTGGACGACCTGGCCGACATCGGCCGGGCCATGTCCCACCTGCGCGGGGCGCCACCGGCCACCCTGCTCGGCGAACCGATGACGTTCGAGGACCTGCGGCCCGAGAACGACATCCTGCGGCTGAGCACGGCGTCGGCGCGGGTGGTGATCCGGCCGTCCGGCACCGAGCCGAAGCTCAAGGCGTACCTGGAAGTGGTCCGCCCGGCGACGGCCGCGACCCTGACCGGGGACCGCGCGGCCGCGAGCGAAGCCGTGGCCGCGTTGAAAGACGAGACGGCGAAAGCGCTAGGCCTCATTCCACATTCGGGCACAGTCTGAACGCCCCGGAAGCGAATGTGAAATAAGGCCTAAACCTGCCGGGGGGTGCCTAGCGCGGCCTGGATGGCGCGGCCCAGGGTGGCGACGACCAGCGCGACGCTGGGCCGCACGATCGAGTCCTCCAGGTTGGCGGTGCCGCTGAACCCGGCGCCGCTGGCGATCGCCTCCAGCCGCGAGTGGGCCTGCGCCGCCTCCTCCGGGGGCAGCCGCAGCGCCGGCTCCATCCGCACCGCCACCAGCAGCGTGCACAGGGCCGCGGTCCGCTCGTCCGGCATGCCCTGGGTGATCAGCGCCTCGGCCAGGCGCTTGCGGATCTCGGCCTCCACCGCCGGGTCGGTCGTCGGGTAGCGGTGCACGTGGATGACGCCCATCTGGGTCTCGTCCACGTCTCGTACGACGCCGCGGGCGACCAGGTCGGCCAGCACCCGGGTGCGCAGCCCGTGGCGCAGCCGCTGAAGCCACTGGGCCGGGGTGTGCGGCTCGTCGGCCGCGGCCTTGGCCAGCACGGCGTCGGCGATCGGGTCCTCGACCGAGGTGTCGTCGATGACCTTGAGATACCCGTCCACGTACGCGACGCGGTTGGCCAGCGCCAGGTCGACCATCACGGCCGCGGCCATGCCGAGGTCGAGACCGATGCGGGAACCAGTCGCCTTGCCGGTCTGGTCGTCGTAAGCGAGGAGGAGCAGCTCCTCAGCCAGCGCGATGGAGGTCATGCCATGGAACGATAGTGGCCGCGGTCACGCTGATCACCCCCGAGGTCAGAGGTCGGACTCAACCGGGTGATCCGCCGGTCACGCTGTGTGCGACTGACGCCCGGTGACGGCCGTTGCGCGCACGCTTGCGAGGATGCGCGGATGGATTACTTCGTGCACGCGAGCGCGGACGTCGAGGAGGGCGCCCAGATCGGCGCCGGCACCAAGGTGTGGCACATCGCGCACATCCGGTCCTCGGCCTCCGTCGGCGCGGACTGCGTCATCGGGCGCAACGTCTACCTGGACTCGAACGCGGTGGTGGGCAGCCGCGTGAAGATTCAGAACAACGTCTCGGTCTACCAGGGCGTCACGATCGAGGACGACGTGTTCGTCGGCCCGTGCGCGGTCTTCACCAACGACCTGCGCCCGCGCGCCCACAACACCGACTGGAAGATCACCCCGACCCTGATCCGCCGGGGGGCCTCGATCGGCGCCAACGCCACCCTGATCTGCGGCATCGAGGTCGGCGAGGGCGCCATGATCGCCGCCGGTTCGGTGGTCACCAAGGATGTCCCGCCCTACCAGCTGGTCGCCGGCAACCCAGCCCGCCCGAAGGCCTGGGTGAACTGGTCCGGCGAGATCATCTCCCGTGACATGGAGAATCCCCCGCAGAGTTGACCGGCTCCGCTCCGCGGCGATCGCCCCCAAAATGCCGCTGAGATGACTCGCGCTTTTCTGCCACCCGCAAACCCGGCGGGCGTGAGAAACCACGGGCCATCTCAACGACGGGGCGATCGCGGGGTCGGAGTCTCGCCCCGCGATCGTTCCGTGCCTAACCGCCGATGACGATGCGGCGGATGCCGACGAGCTTGTCGGGGTCCGTCGTCCGGCGACCGTCGACCAGCACCTTCACACCGGGCAGGTCGTCGCTGGTCAGGTTCTTGTACTCGGCGTGGTCGGCCTGCAGGATGGCCGCGCCCAGGTCCTGACCCTCGAACGGCGGCAGGCCGTGCGCGGTCAGCTCCTCCGACGAGTACATCGGGTCGGAGACGTAGGGCACCGCGCCCCGGCGCTTGAGCTCCTCGACCGTGCCGAAGACCCCGGAGAACGCGGTCTCCTTGACGCCGCCCCGGTAGGACGCGCCGAGCACCAGCACGCCCAGCCCGGTCAGGTCGCCGACCGCGGCGGCGAGCAGGTCGACCGCGTACGCCGGCATGGCCGCGTTCGCCTCGCGGGCGGCCCGGACGACCGTCGCGTGCGGGTCGTTCCACAGGTAGAGCCGCGGGTAGACCGGGATGCAGTGCCCGCCGACCGCGATGCCGGGCCGGTGGATGTGGCTGTACGGCTGGGTGTTGCACGCCTCGATGACCAGGTTGACGTCGACGTCGATGGTGTCGGCGAACCGGGCGAACTGGTTGGCCAGCCCGATGTTGACGTCGCGGTAGGTGGTCTCGGCCAGCTTGGCGAGTTCGGCCGCCTCGGCCGAGCCCAGGTCCCAGACGCCGTTCGGCTTGTCCAGGTCGGGGCGGTCGTCGAAGTCGAGCACGGCCTGGTAGAACTCGATGCCGCGCTGGGCCGAGCCGGCGTCCACGCCACCGACCAGCTTCGGGTACTTGCGCAGGTCGGCGAAGACCCGCCCGGTGAGCACCCGCTCGGGGCTGAACACCAGGTGGAAGTCGCGGCCGGCGACCAGGCCGGAGCCCTCTTCGAGCAGCGGCGCCCAGCGGTTGCGGGTGGTGCCGACCGGCAGCGTGGTCTCGTAGCTGACCAGGGTGCCGGGCTTGAGGCCGCGGGCGATGTCCTTGGTCGCCGACTCCATCCAGCCGAAGTCGGGCCTGCCGTCGCCGTCGACGAACAGCGGCACGACGACCACGACCGCGTCGGACTGGGCGACCGCGGACGCGGTGTCGGTGGTGGCGGTCAGCAGGCCGGCGTCGACGGCCTCCTTCAGCTTGACGTCCAGGTCGGCCTCGCCGGGGAACGGCACGACACCCTCGGCCACCTTGCGGACGGTGGGCTCCGACACATCCGCACCGAGCACGGTGTGTCCCTTGGACGCGAACTGGACGGCGAGCGGCAGCCCGATCTTGCCCAGGGCGACGACACAGATCTTCATGCGGGGGTCTTTCCTCCTCGGGGCGGCGCGGTCGCGCCGGACAGAATTGGCCTAGCGCAGGCGAAGCCGACGCAGAACGGCGCCGGCGAACCGGCGCGGTGTCACAGGGTTGACCACGATGCGTAGCTGGCCGTCACGGTTCGTATCCGGCGCCACCGACCACATCCGCAGTCCACGACGGTGCAGAATACGCGCCAGGGGTTTGCCCCGGCCGCTCACGGTCACCGGAAGGCTGTGGAATTCGCCACCCACCGTACGCACGAAGCGCAACGCCCGGCGCTTGCGGTGGACGTCCTCGGCGAGCACGTTGTCGAGGATGAAGTCGGCGCGGATGGCGCCGCCCGGGCGGATCTCGGTCTTCGCGGCCACGTGATCGCCGGCGAAGACCCGGGGGCGCGGCTCGTCGGTGCGGTCCAGGTCGGTCAGCGAGCTCTGCCATTCGACCACGAGGGAGCGCCGCCCGTCGGCGTCGCGTCCCCACCGGACGGTGGCCGGGCCGGCCTGGTGGACGCGCGGGCCCAGGGTGGCGGTGGCGTCGTACCACTCGTCCGGGAAGTCGCGTTCCGGGTCGCGGAAGAACGGGTAGCCGAGGTAGTGCCGCTCGCCCTCGACGATCACCGGCTGGTTCTTGCTGGCCAGGTGGTGGGCCAGGACGGTGATCAGGTCGTCCAGGGAACCGAACTGGGCGACGCTGACCAGCAGCCGCCGGTGGGCCTCCAGGCTCTGGCGCACGTCGTCGGTCAGGTAAGTCTCGGCCAGCTTCTTGATGCCGTCCTGCACCCGGCTCTGCTCGGCCCGGATCGAGTCGAGGAACCGCTGGTTGAGGACCTTGCTGGCCTCCCAGGTGAAGTGCCGGTGGAGGACCCGGTGGCGGGCGGCCGCGTCGGGGATCAGGTCGGCGGCCAGGTCCATCAGGACGGCGGTGTCGGAGAGCAGGTCGTGCAGCGGGGTGCCGTACGTGATGTTGCTGGAGTCCTTCCGGCGTACCGCGTAGTAGAACTTGTAGTCCGAGCGCACCGCCACCCGCCGGGCCTTGACCACCGCCTGGATGGTGAACGGCTGGTCGCTCTGGGAGCGCAGCTGCTCGGGGTAGCGGATGTGGTGCTCCTCCAGCAGCGAGCGGCGGAAGAGCTTGGTGTTGGACAGCGCGAACGGCAGCGCCGAGTTGGTCAGCGTGACGTCGTCGCGGTCGCCGGGGTCGAAGATCTGCTGGCTGACCCAGCGGCCGCCGGCGCCGACGAGCCGGCCCAGCACGACGTCGGCCGACAGCTCGTCGGCCGCGCGCACCAGCCGTTCCAGCGCCTCGGCGCCGAGGTGGTCGTCGGCGCCGAGGAAGAACACGTACCGGCCGGTGGCCTGCTCCAGTGCACGGTTGCTGGGCGCGGCCGGACCACCCGAGTTGGCCTGGTGGATCACCGTGATGGTGTCCGGGTAGCGGCGCTGCCAGCGGTCGAGCTCGGCGCCGCTGTCGTCGGTGGAGCCGTCGTCCACGGCGATCACCTGGAGCCGGTCGAGCCCGATCGTCTGCCCGGCCAGCGAGGTCAGCGTCTCGCGGAGGTAGGGCATCGTGTTGTAGACGGCGACGATCGCCGTCACATCGGGCGCCGTTCCGGTCACGACTCGGCGCGCCCGGTCGGCAGCGGCTCGGGCAGGGACATGTCGGTGCCCACCACGATCGACGGGTTCTGGCGGGCCAGGCCCCAGCCGATGGTCACGCCGGCGATGCCGTAGACCACGATCCGCCGGGTGTGTCGCAGGTCGAGCTTCGGCAGCACCCGGCGCCGGGCGATCTTCCACATCACGCGCGGGCGCACCACCGAGTAGTACGGGTTGTAGATCCGCCCCTGGACGCGGTCGGCCACGTACTTGTGGCCGCGCTGCGCGGCGATCGCCAGGGCCTCCGGCATCGGGTCGCGGACGTCCTTGGCCCGCGCCCGCAGGTAGCCCAGCGCCCGGCGCGGGAAGCCCTTGACCACGACGTGTTCCAGCCGATGGGGGAACCGGTGTTCCTCGGCCTCGCCGACGCCGTAGACCTTGACGCCGTCGTCGTCGGCGAACCATTTGAAGCTGTCCGGCTTGGAGGCGATCACATCGACCGCGTAGCCGCGTTCACGCAGGTCGGAGATGAACCGGCGGGCCGTCCGGGGGGCCGGCGGGTCGATCGCGACCAGGGTGATCCGGTCGGTCTCGGCGGTGGTGACCGGCGGCGGCGCGGCCGGCTCGTCCACCGCGTCGGTCGTTCCGGCGGCCGGCCCGGCCAGCACCTCGCGGTAGATCTCACGCAGCTGGGCGCCGACCGCTTCGCGGCCGTAGCGCTCGCGGAGCTGACGGCGGGCCTCGGCCAGGTCGAGGCCGTCCCAGGCGTCAACCAGCTTCCGGTACGCCGTGACGATCTCGTCCGGGTCCTCGGTGACCTCGAACAGCTGCCCGGCGACGTGATCGAGCCCGTGCAGCGTCTCGGCCGGGCCCTGGCTGCGGGCGGCCAGCACCGGGGTCCCGGTGGCGATGGCCTCGACGATCGTCATCCCGAACGTCTCGGACGTGCTGGCGTGGGTCAGCACGTCGTGTTCGTGCAGCAGCCCGGTGACCTCCTCGGGCCGGACCGGGGGCAGCTGGGTGACCCGGGCGCCGAGGCCGAGCTCCTTGATCCGCTCGCGCAGCTGGGCCTCGAGCTTGCCGTTGCCGACCAGGGTCAGCGTCACCCGGTCGTCCTCGGCGGCCACCTTGGCGAAGGCTTCGAGCAGCGTGTGCACGCCCTTGTGCTCGAGCATCCGGCCGACGTAGAGCCAGCGCAGCGGGGCGGCGGGGGGTGCCGGCCGGACCGCGAACTGGTCGAAGTCGACCGGGTTGGGAACGATGGAGAGCTTCTTCTCGTGCTGCGGGAACTTCTCGACGATCTGGTCGAGCAGGGCCCGGCCGACGCAGAGCACCCGGTCGGCGCGGGCGAGCATCTCGCCGTACGCGTTGCGCGACGCGCGGTGCTCGAAGATCTGGTCGAGGAAGGTGGCGTGCTCGGTCACGATGATCTTGGCGTCGTCCCGGGCCAGCGCCGCGGCCACCACGCCCGCGTAGTGCCCGGTGTGCGCGTGCACCACCGGCGCCTCGATCCGGCCGGTGGGCAGCGCCTCGGCCAGCCGCTCGACCTGCTCCTGACCCCACGTCGCCCAGCTGCCGCTGGTCTGCTGGGGCACGACCGCCCGGACCAGCTCGCCCTCGGTGGTGTCCTCGACCACCAGGCCGGCGTCGCGCCGCAGCTCGCGCTCGATGGTGACGCCGATCAGCTTCCCGGTGACGCCCTTGGGCGAGTAGAACCAGTTCTCCGCGTGCAGGGTGGTGATCGTGCCGGCCTCCTTGCCGACAGCCTCGGTCGTGGCCCGCACGAAGGCGCCGGCGAAGGGGTCGTTCGGCGACGGGTACCAGGGTGTGACGACGGTCACGTCGGCCGCGGCGGGCTTGCGCCCGGGGTCGGTCACCACGTCGGTGCGTACCTCGAGACCCGGGAACTGCCGGTGGGCGGCGTCGGCGATCGGCGACGCCTCGGGGTCGCCCGCGATCAGCAGGCCCGCACCGGCCAGCGGCCCCCGCCGGGAGAGCAGGAGCTTGCGCGCCACCCGCAGCGCCTTGCCCGGATCGGCCGAGCCGACCTTACGGACAGTGACGCCGGGCACCTCAACGCCGGACCATTCGGGCAGATCGGCCACCACCAGAAGCACCGTCCGGCCGGTGGCCGCCAGTTCGGCGGCGAGCGTCCGTGCGGCCCGGATCCGGCGCGCACCCAACGCGACGTAGACGACCGGGGAAGTTGGGGTGGCCAACGGAACTCCTTCGCGTGAAGTCGCGGCGTGTGATCTGGCGGCCCACGCCAGGCGCCGCGGCGGCTAACAGTATGGTGCCCTCTCCAGCACGACGCCGCCCCCTCCAGGCGTGGGGACTGCGGCCGGACGACACGCCGGGCTCACGTATCGTGTGCTGCGGCCGAGACATCCTCCCATCCGAGCCGAGGAGCATATTCGTGAAGGTCCTGAGTGTCGTGGGCGCCCGCCCACAGCTCGTGAAGCTCGCGCCGATCGCGGCCGCTTTCGCCGAGACGGAACACGAGCACGTCATCGTGCACACCGGCCAGCACTACGACGCGGACCTGTCCGACGTGTTCTTCACCGGGCTCGGCATCCCCGACCCCGACGTGCACCTGGGCGTCGGCTCGGGCAGCCACGGCGTACAGACCGGTGCGGTGCTCAGCGCGATGGACCCGGTGCTCGAGCGTGAGCAGCCCGACTGGGTGCTGGTCTACGGCGACACCAACTCCACGCTGGCCGGCGCGGTGTCCGCGGTGAAGCAGCACATCCGGGTGGCCCACCTCGAGGCCGGGCTGCGCTCGTTCAACCGGCGGATGCCCGAGGAGCACAACCGGGTGCTCACCGACCACGCGGCCGACCTGCTGCTCTGCCCGACCGAGGAGGCCATGCGGCACGCCGCCGACGAGGGCCTGGCCGAGCGCTCGGTGCTGGTCGGCGACGTGATGGTCGACGTCTGCATGCGGGTCCGCGACGACGTGCTGGCCGGCGGCGGGATCAAGCCCGAGCTGCCCGCCGGCATCGATCCCGAGCAGCCCTACCTGCTGGCCACGCTGCACCGCGCCGAGAACACCGACGACCCCGAGCGGCTGGCCGCGCTGCTGGACGCGCTGGCCGGGCTGCCCGTGCCGGTCGCCCTGCTCGCCCACCCCCGGCTGGTCGCCCGGGCCGAGAAGTTCGGCCTCAAGCTCAACCAGGGCGCGCTGCACTCCGGCCGGCCGCTGCCGTACGCCGGGATGGTGGCCGGCGTGCTCGGCTCGGCCGGCGTGGTCAGCGACTCCGGTGGCCTGCAGAAAGAGGCCTACCTGCTGGCCCGGCCGTGCACCACGCTGCGGCCCGAGACCGAGTGGCCCGAGACGCTGGCCAACGGCTGGAACCACCTGGTGCCCGACCCGTGGACGCTGGGCGCCGACTGGTCGTCGCTGGCCACCCGCCCGGCCCCCGACGCCGAGCGCGGCGCACCCTACGGTGACGGCCACGCCGCCCAGCGGGTCGTCGACGTGCTGCAACGCAGCTGACGAGGCATCCGTGACCACCCCATCACACCCCTCACCGGTCGCGGTCGTCACACCCTGGTACCCGGGCGCGGACCACGCGTTCCGCGGCGCCTTCGTGCGGGCCATGGTCGACGCCACCGGACCGGGCACCGACATGACCGTGTACCACTGCGAAGAGTGGGGACACCGGCTGGACGGCGGGCCGATCGAGGCCGCGTACCAGAGCCTGCTCAGCCGGACCCACCGCCCACCGCACGCGATCCCGACGGCCGGCGGCGCCCGGCTCATTCACACCCCGGTGCCGCTGACCGTGAGCCCGGGCTACGCGGCGATCGGCCGCCGCCATGCCGAGACGCTGAGCGCCGTGCTCGACGGCAAGCCGCTGCCCGCCCCGGTCGTGCACGCCCACGTCGGCCTCCAGGGCGGCTGGGGCGCGCTGCGGAACAAGGCGCCCGACGCCCGGCTCTTCGTCACCGAGCACGCCACCTTCCTCGGCGGGGTGCTGGCCCAGCCCGAGGCCAAGGAGATGTACGACGAACTGCTCACCCGGTGCGCCGGCTTCTTCGCGGTCGGCGCGGCGGTCAGCGACCCACTGATCAAGGCGTTCCCGCACCACCGCGACAAGATCCAGCTGATGCCCAACCCGGTGTCCTTCGACGTCCGGCGGCCGAAGCCGGTCACCGAGCTGCGCCGCTGGCTCTACGTCGGCAGCCTGACCGAGCGCAAGGGCGTGCGGTGGGTGCTCGAGGCGTTCGCCCGATGCCGGGCCGAGGACGAGACGCTCGAGCTGACCCTGGTCGGCGACGGCGAGCTGCGCCGCCCGCTGGGCGCCAAGGTCCAGGAGCTCGGCCTGAGCGACGCCGTGACGTTCCTCGGGCTCCAGCCGCCCGACCGGGCCCTCGACCTGATGCGCGAACACGACCTGCTGGTGCACAACAGCCGGTTCGAGACGTTCGGGATGACCATTGTGGAGGCGTCCGCCGCCGGGATGCCGGTGCTGGTCACCCGCTGCGGTGGTCCGGAGGAGACGCTCGCCGGCATCGAGGAGGACGCCGGCGAGATGATCGACGTCGAGGAGGCGAGCGACGCGCTGGTGGCCGGCTTCCGGCGGCTGCGCGACCGGTTCCCCGACAAGATCGACCTGGGCCGGGCCCGCCACCGGCTGGAGAGCCGGTACGGCTACGCCGCCACCGCCGAAGCCCACCATCGCGCCTGGTTCGGGGACACCGATGACTGAGCACGTGCTCTTCCTGGCCGAGGGCGGAACCCGCAAGCGAGCCGCCGCCATCGACGCCGTCCGGGTGCTCGACGCCGGCGGCGAAGCCACGCTCGTGGTCCGGGACTTCGCCGCATGGAAGAACGAGCGGCTGGACAAGCGGATACGCGTCATCGACGTGGACAAGCTGGAGAAGCGGTACGGCTGGATGCGGGCCGAGCAGGCGCTGCTCGTCCGGGGCCCACGGGCGGCGTTCCGTCTCGTAGGATTGGGCCCGGTCAAGCGCCTGTCCCAGCGCGCCGCCGGCGCCTGGGACCGGCGGGTCGCCACCCCGCTTCACCAGCGCACGTTCCTTCCCCTGCTGCGCCGGCGGCCGGCGGCCCGCCCGCCCGCGCTGATCCGGCAGCACCTCGGTTCCCGGGCCGGGGTCGACCTGCTGGTGGTCACCGACCCGGCGTCGATGCCGGCCGCGGTGACCTTCCTGCAGATCTTCGACGTGCCCCGCGTCGCGTACAACCTGGACACCGCCCCGGCGGCCTCGATGGGAGAGCGATGACCACCACGGATGGAAGCCGGCGTCCGCGAGTCCTCTACCTCTCGTTCTACTTCCCGCCGTCGCGGGCCAGCGGGGTCTACCGGGCCCGGGCCACCGCCAACCACCTGGTCGCCGACGGCTGGGACGTCACGGTCTTCGCCGCGCCGCTCAAGTTCCTGTACGAGGCGATCGGCTCGGTCGACGAGAAGCTGGCCGAGACCATCGACCCGCGGGTCCGGGTCGAGCGCCCGTGGCTGAGCCAGTTCGTCTGGGCCAGCGACATCCGCCGGTTCAGCCGGTTCCGCCGGAACTCGCCGATGCTCGCGCTGGCGCTCTACAACAAGACGCAGAAGTTCTTCCCCGAGCACTACCACTCGTGGGGCATGGCCGCGGTGGCCAAGGCGTTGCGGATGCACGCCAAGCAGAAGTTCGACGTGGTGGTGGCGACCGGCAACCCGTTCGCCGCCTTCGCCGCCGCCTACCTGATCAACAAGTTCACCGGCGTGCCGTACGTCGTGGACTACCGCGACGCCTGGACGCTCGACCTGTTCGAGGACAAGCCGCTCTACCCGGCCGGCCACGGCGCCTGGGCCTGGGAGAAGCGGGTGCTGCACAAGGCGTCCGCGGTCATCTTCGTCAACGAGGCGCTCCGGCACTGGCACGCCGAGCGGTACCCGGCCGACGCCGACAAGATGATGATCGTCCCCAACGGCTGGGACCAGGACGTCCTCGAGGAGGGTGTGGCGCCACACAAGTCGGTGCGGCCGCTGCGGTTCTCGTACGTGGGCACGCTGACGCCGGCCCAGCCGGTGCAGGAGATGGTCGAGGCGTTCATCGAGGCGCGCAACCACCCGTCGCTGTCCGACGCCACCCTCAACCTCTACGGCCACCTCGGCTTCTTCCGGGCCGGGCACGTGCGGCTGATGCAGGTCCTCGGCATCGACGAGGAGAACCGGGTGGGTGGTGAGGACACCGGCATCATCTACCGGGGACCGGTCTCCAAGACCGAGGTCGCCCACACCTACGCCGAGAGCGACGTCCTGGTCTTCCTGGCCGGCGGGGCCAAGTACGTGACGTCCGGCAAGATCTTCGAGTACATGGCGAACGCCAAGCCGATCGTGTCGGTGCACGCCCCCGGCATCGCGGCGGCCGAGGTGCTGGCCGGCTATCCACTGTGGTTCAACGCCGACAGCCTCGACCCGGTCGACGTGGCCCAGGCCATGATCGCCGCGGGCAAGGCGGCCGAAGACCTGACGCCGGAGACCCGTGAGGCGGCCCTGAAGCACGCGCAGCAGTACACCCGCGACCGCGTGCTCATCCCGTTCGAACAGAAGCTGCGTTCGCTCATCAAGCGCAAGTGACGTGACCTCGGATTGGCTCCAGAACGCCAGGACGTCGTACGACACGGTCGCGGAGAGCTATGCCACGCTGCTCCGCGACCTCCTGGCCGACGCGCCCTATGAACGCGCGGCCCTGGCCGCCTTCGCCGAGCGCGCCTCGTCCCGGGGCCCGGTCGCGGATGTCGGCTGTGGCACCGGCCGCATCACCGCGCACCTGACGTCGCTGGGCGTCGACGCCTTCGGCCTGGACCTCTCACCGGGGATGATCGATCAGGCCCGCCGCGACCATCCCGCGCTGCGCTTCGCGGTCGCCTCGATGACCGACCTGCCGCTGCGCGATGACACGCTCGGCGGCCTGCTGGCCTGGTACTCCCTCATCCACGTCCCCGACGAGGCCCTGTCCGGCGTGCTGGCCCACTTCCACCGGACCCTACGACCGGGCGGGCCCCTGCTGCTGGCCTTCCACGCGGGCGATCAGACCCGCCTGAAGACCGAGGGCTACGGCGGCCACCCCATGAACGTGCACGTCCACCACCGCACAGCCTCGTCGGTCGCGGAAAGGTTGTCCGAGGCGGGCTTCGCCGTGGAGGCGACCACGGTGCTCTCCAGTCCGGAGAGCACCCACGGCGCGATCCTCCACGCCCGTCGAGCCGGTTAAACCAGGCCGAAGAAGTCGGCGAACGCGCGCGCCGTGCGGCGACCGTCGTGGGTCTCGCGGGCGTAGTTGGCCGACTCCGCGCCGATCTTCGCCGTCCGGGACGGATCGTCCAGCAGCGACTCGAGCGCCGCGCCCAGCGTGTCGGGCGTGGCGTTGACGATCGGCGGCCGCACCCCGGCCGTGGTGTGCACCCGGTCCTCCAGGTAGCCCATCACCGGCCGGCCCGCGGCCATCGCCTCGACCGCGAACGTGCCGTACGACCCGACCGCGAACTGGTCGACCACGATGTCGCAGGTCTTCACCATCTCGCGGATCTCGTCCCAGCTGACCCGCTCGGCCAGCACCAACTCGATGGCGCCCTTGTCGTGCAGCGTCTGCAGAGTCGGCAGGATCCGGTCGGTGCCCTTGGTCCAGCGCTGCGACGGCCCGTGCAGCACCCGGGGGCGGGAGCGTTCCATCACCGGCACGTCGCTGGTCCACGCGTCGACGTCGACGACCAGCGGCGCCCAGGTGGCGGTGGGCAGGTCGTCGAGCAGGTCGGGGGTGGTGACGAACAGCGGCTGCCCGCTGGCCTCGGCGATCTTCTTGTTCTTGTCGGCGCGGCCGGTGTAGCGCGGGACGATGCCGTCGGGCGCGTCCCGGAACAGCGAGAACTCGTGGCGCTTCAGGTGGCGGCCCGGGTGCCGGATCTCGCTGCCGTGCGCCAGCAGCGCCACCTTGATGCCGGCCCGCTTCAGCGCCGGCAGGTCACCCTCGATGGTGTCGCCGTTCAGGTAGCCGAAGACCGGCAGGAACGCGTCCACGATCAGGTGGGTGTACCGCCCGATGATCCGCCGCATCTGCTCGAGCTGGACCTCGAACTCGCCCTGGCGGTCGGTCTCGACGTAGACGTCGGCCGGGAACAGGAACGTCTCCCGGTTGTGCCGCATCGTCACCTCGGCCGAGACCTCGGGATATTCACGGCAGATGGCCTGGGCGAAGGTCGCCATCTGGCCGGCGTAGTTGGCCGGGCCGAGGCCGAGCCGGATCGGTGTGGTCGGCGCCAGCGGCCGCCACGCGCCCAGCTCGCTCGGCTTGCTGGTCACCGGCTTGGGCGCGGTCGTCTCGTCCACCGCCCACGACACGTCGGGCCGCGGACCGGCCGGCTTCTTCGGCGAGATCTTGGCGTACAGGTCGGTGAGGCCGTCGATCTGGTGCTCCCAGGAGAGCTCCTCGAGCAGCGGCTCGGTGATGTGCGAGATCAGCTCGTCGCGACGGGCGAGCGCCTTGCGGACCGCCTCGGCGAAGGTGACCGGGTCGTCGGCGACGAACACCTCGCCGATGTCGTGCTTGCGCACGGCCGCGCCCAGCGTCTTCACGTCGCTGGCCACGATCGGGACACCGGCGTGCAGGTACTCGGCGAACTTGGTGGGCAGCGAGATCTCGTAGTTGAGGGTGCGCTGCGAGCAGATCAGGCCGAGATCGGCCGAGGAGAGATAGTCGGGTACGGCGTACTGCGGCACGTAGGGCACCACGTGCACGCGGTCCATGATGCCGAGCTGCTCGGCCCGCTCCAGCAGCTTCTCGCGCTCGGGGGTGTTGCGGCCGGAGACGATGGCCAGATGGACGCCGGGCAGGTCGGGCATGGCCGTGATGGCCGTGCCCAGGCCGCGCTCGGGCGCCAGCCAGCCGGAGTAGACCATCAGCGGAACGTCATCGGCCAGACCGGCGTTCTCGCGGACCGACGGCTTGGGATCGGTCCGGCCGACCCCCTCGCGGATCGGCGTGTTGCGCACCACCAACGGGGTCTCGGCCAGGCTGTAGTCCTTGCGCAGCAGGTCGGCGATCTCGGGCGACACCGTGACCACCGCGTCGGCCTGCTTGATGAACTCCTTCTCGACGTTCATGTAGGCCCGGGCCTCGGCCGGCTTCCACGAGTCGATGCCGGGCACGTACTCGTGGGCGTCGTAGAGCCAGGCGACCTTCTCGCCGCGCGCCCGCATCCGGGCCACGCTCAGCGCCGCCGTGTGGATCATCGTGATGTCGTTGGCGTGGATCAGGTCGGGCTTGAACTCCTCGATCACCGGCCCGAAGGTCAGGTCGAGGTCGACCAGCGACGGCCAGTCCCGGCGCCAGTTGCCGGTCGGCCGCAGGGTCTGGCCCTGCTCCCAGTAGAACGCCTTGACCCGCAGCTGGTGCCACAGCCGACGGGCGCGGACCACGCCGCCCAGCGCCTTGGCCACCGGCTTGCCGGCCGGACCGGCGGCGCGCAGCCGGCCGATGCGGGCCGTGCTCTCGCGCAGCCAGGCCTGGTGGGCGGCGCGGACGCCGGCCAGGCCCTCCCGGTTGCGGATGTCGGTCTGGGTGACCAGACGGCGGACCGGGTGGCCCTTGCTGCGCGCGGCGAAGTTGGCCGTGACCGGCAGACGGACCACCTTGACGGAGCCCATCACCGACTCGAGCCGGCGGCCACGACGGCCGCCGGCGCCGAGCAAGGTCACGTCCCACCCGGCCCGGGCCGCGGCGATCGCGGTCTTCTGCACCCGGGAATCACCCGTGATGCCGTTGGCGACGATCACCAGCAGGCGCGGCGCCGGAGCGGGGGTAGTCATGGAGTTGCCTTTCGTGCCCGAAGCGTACGAACCGCCGGGACTCTACCGTGTCGGAACAGCGACCGTGACGCCGTCCACAGCGGACCGGAGGACGGCCTCGGCGACCTCAACCGTACGCGTGCCTTGACGCAGCGTGACGATATCGCTCTCCTTGCCCTCGACCGCGTCGCGGAAGCGCTCGTGCTCGACCAGCAGCGGCTCACGCTTCGGGATCGCGTACCGGACCATGTCGCCCTCGGCGACGCCCCGGAACGCCCGGATGGCCTCCCACTCGGTGGTGTTGGCACCGTTGGCGTAGAAGGTCAGGTCGGCGGTGAGCGTGTCGGCGATGAAGCTGCCGCGCTCGCCGGTGATCACGGTGGACCGCTCCTTGAACGGGCTGAGCCAGTTCACCAGGTGGGTCGCCATCAGGCCGTCGCCGAGCGAGGCGACCGCCGAGACCATGTCCTCGTGCGGACGGCCGCTGCGCGAGACGGTGCGGGCCGAGACGTTGGCGTAGTCACGCCCGGTGACCCACGCGGTCAGGTCGATGTCGTGCGTGGCCAGGTCCATCACCACGCCGACGTCGGCGATCCGGCCCGGGAACGGGCCCTGCCGCCGGGTGACCACCTGGTACATGTCGCCGAGCTCGCCCGCCTCCAGGCGGGACCGCAGGCTCTGCAGCGCCGGGTTGTACCGCTCGATGTGGCCGACGGCGCCGACCAGACCGGCCTTCTCGAAGGCCTCGGCCAGCTTGGTGGCCGCCTGCACCGAGGGGGCCAGCGGCTTCTCGATCAGCGCGTGCACACCCGCGGCGGCCAGCCGCAGACCGATCTCCTCGTGCAGACCGGTCGGGCAGGCCACCACCGCGTAGTCCAGCTTGAGAGCCAGCAGCTGGTCGAGGTCGGCCACCACCGGCACGCCGGCCGGGCCGGTCGCGTTCGGGGCCGGGTCGAGGATGCCGACCAGCTCCACGCCGTCCAGCAGGTTGAGCACCCGGGCGTGGTTCCGCCCCATCGCGCCGAGGCCGATCAGGCCGGCGCGGAGTCCCGCCGTCCCGCTCATGCCCGGGCCGCCACGGTGTTGACGCCCTCGACGACGCGGTCGAGCTGCTCCTGGGTCAGGCTGGGGTGGATCGGCAGCGAGACGACCTCGGCCGCGGCCCGCTCGGTCTCGGGCAGCTTCCAGTCGCCGACATTGCCGTCCTTGTCAAGGAACGGCTTCAACCGGTGGATCGGGATCGGGTAGTAGACCGCGTTGCCGATGCCCAGCTCCTTGAGCCCGGCCTGGAACGCGTCCCGGTCACCCTGCACCCGGATCGTGTACTGGTGGTAGACGTGCTTGGCGCCCGCGGCGACCGGAGGCACCACGACACCCTGGAGGTTGGCGTCCAGGTAGGCGGCGTTGGCGCGGCGCTTCTCGGTCCAGCCGGCCAGCTTGCCCAGCTGCACCCGGCCGATCGCGGCGGCCACGTCGGTGAGCCGCGTGTTGGTGCCGACGATCTCGTTCTGGTAGCGCGCCTCCATGCCCTGGTTGCGCAGCAGCCGCAGGGTACGGGCGATCTCCGCGTCGGGCGTGGTGATCATGCCGCCCTCGAGCGAGTGCATGTTCTTGGTCGGGTAGAAGCTGAAGCAGCCGGCGGCGCCGAAGCTGCCGACCTTCTGGCCGTTCAGCTCGGCGGCGTGGGCCTGCGCCGCGTCCTCGATGATGGCCAGGCCGTGCTGCTGGGCCAGCGGCACCAGGCGGTCCATGGCGGCCGGGTGGCCGTACAGGTGGACCGGCATGATCGCGACGGTGCGCGGGGTGATCGCGGCGGCGACCGCGTCGGGGTCGAGGTTGAACGATCCCGGCTCGATGTCGGCGAAGATCGGCTCGGCGCCGACCAGGCGCACCGCGTTGGCGGTGGCGGCGAACGAGAAGGACGGCACGATGATCTCGTCGCCCGGACCGAAGCCGAGCGCGAGCAGCGCCAGGTGCAGGGCGGACGTGCCGGAGTTCACGGCGACGCAGTGCACGTCGCCCGCGACGGGGCTGAACTCCTGCTCGAACGCGGCCACCTCGGGACCCTGCACGACCATGCCACTGCGGAGCACGCGTACGGCGGCCTCGATCTCGGCATCGCCGATCTCAGGCTTGGCGGGAGGGATGGCGTCCTGAGGCCCGGACATGGGCGTCCTCCAAATGACTGTCGGTATACGCAGGCGGCGGGAACAGTACCTCATCCCACCAGGCCCACGGCCCATGGTGACGACGGTGTGAGCCGTCCTGGCCACCGGGGGCCTTCTGTTGTCGCGAGATCGACGGAGCGTGGTGATGATGCTCGCCGGCGACGTCCACTTCGGCTATTACAACGGCCGGGGCGGCAAAGGGGAAATGGACGGGGACGTCAACGCGGGTCCGGGGGCGCGAATGTGACGAACTCGACTTCGCGCGGAAATCTCGCGTTACCGCAAAGTTCAGCGAATCAGAACCGCGGCATGCCGCCGAACTGACGGTCGCCGGCGTCACCGAGCCCCGGGACGATGTACTTCTTCTCGTTCAGTCCGTCATCGATCGACGCGGTGACCAACCGCAGCGGCAGACCCGACGACTCCAGCTTGGCGATGCCCTCGGGCGCGGCCAGCACACAGCAGATGATGATGTCGTCGCAGCCGCGGTCGGCCAGCAGCCGGCAGCAGTGCACCAGCGAGCCGCCGGTGGCCAGCATCGGGTCGAGCACCAGGGCGGGCAGGCCGCTCATGTCGCCCGGCAGCGACTCCATGTAGGCCCGCGGCTCGAAGGTCTCCTCGTCGCGCGCCAGCCCCACGAACCCCATCGACGACTCGGGCAGCAGGGCCAGCGCCGAGTCGGCCATGCCCAGGCCGGCGCGCAGCACCGGGACGATCAGCGGCGGGCTCGCCAGCCGGACGCCCTCGGTCGGCGCCACCGGGGTGGAGATCGGGAACTTCTCGATCGCGAAGGAGCGCGCTGCTTCGTACACCAGCATGGTCGTGAGCTCGTGCAACGCGGCGCGGAAGGCGCCGCTGTCGGTCTCGGCGGCGCGCATCGCGGTGAGCCGGGAGAGGGCGAGCGGGTGATCGACCACGAGTACGTCCACGGCGATCAACCTACTGGTTCTTTACCGGATCAGCCCGCAGGCCCAGCGCGTAGCATCCGACTCATGACTGCCACGCTCCACCCGACCGCGTCGTTACGCTCAGTTCTGCACGGTTTGCCCGGCGTGGACAAGGTCGGCGTCGAGGCGCGGGCGGCGTCCCTGGGCACCCGGTCGATCAAGACCACCAGCAAGGCGGCGGCGATCGACCTGGCCATCCGGATGGTCGACCTGACCACGCTCGAGGGCGCCGACACCACCGGCAAGGTGCGCGCGCTGGCGGCCAAGGCGGTCCGGCCCGACCCGGCCGACCCGACCTGCCCGCCGGTCGCCGCCGTCTGTGTCTACCCGGCCATGGTCCCGCCGGTGGCCGAGGTGCTCCGCGGCTCCGGCGTCCACCTGGCCAGCGTGGCCACGGCGTTCCCGTCCGGCCAGGCGCCGCTCGAGGTCAAGCTGGCCGACACCCGCGACGCGGTGGCCGGTGGCGCCGACGAGATCGACATGGTGATCAGCCGGGGCGCCTTCCTGGCCGGCGACTACCGGCATGTCTACGACGAGATCGTGGCGGTCAAGGAAGCCTGCGGCCCGGCCCATCTCAAGGTCATTCTGGAGACCGGCGAGCTGGGCACGTACGACAGCGTCCGCCGCGCCTCCTGGCTGGCCATGTGGGCCGGCGCCGACTTCATCAAGACCTCGACCGGCAAGGTGCCGGTGGCCGCCACCCCGCCGGTCACGCTGATCATGCTCGAGGCGGTCCGCGACTTCCGGGAGCAGACCGGCCGCCAGGTCGGCGTCAAGCCCGCCGGCGGCATCCGGACCACCAAGGACGCGATCAAGTATCTGGTCATGGTGGCCGAGACCGCCGGCGACGACTGGCTCAGCCCGGACTGGTTCCGGTTCGGCGCGTCGTCGCTGCTCAACGACCTGCTCATGCAACGCACCAAGCTCACCACCGGCCACTACGCCGGCCCCGACTACTTCACGCTGGACTGATCATGTCCTTCCTGGATTACGCCCCCGCGCCCGAGTCCCGCTCGATCGTCACCATCGAGCCGTCGTACGGCCTGTTCATCGACGGCGAGTTCGGCCCCGGCAAGGCCAGCTTCAAGACCGTGAACCCGGCCTCCGAGGAGGTGCTGGCCGAGGTCGCGCTGGCCGGCCCGGAAGACGTCGACCGGGCCGTGGCAGCCGCCCGCCGAGCCTTCCCGGCCTGGTCCGACCGGCCCGGCGCCGAGCGGGCCAAATACCTCTTCCGGATCGCCCGGATCATCCAGGAGCGCTCCCGCGAGCTGGCCGTGCTCGAGTCGCTCGACAACGGCAAGCCGATCAAGGAGTCCCGCGACGTCGACCTCCCCCTGGTCGCGGCCCACTTCTTCTACTACGCCGGCTGGGCCGACAAACTCCACTACTCGGGTTTCGGGCCGTCGCCGCGCCCGCTCGGGGTGGCCGGCCAGGTCATCCCGTGGAACTTCCCGCTGCTCATGCTGGCCTGGAAGATCGCGCCCGCGCTGGCCACGGGCAACACCGTGGTGCTCAAGCCGGCCGAGACCACGCCGCTGTCGGCGCTGTTCTTCGCCGACGTCTGCCGCCAGGCCGACCTGCCGCCCGGCGTGGTGAACATCGTCACCGGCGCCGGCGACACCGGCCGCTACCTGGTCGAACACCCGGATGTGAACAAGGTCGCCTTCACCGGCTCGACCGAGGTGGGCCGCCAGATCGCCCGCTCGGTGGCCGGCACCGGCAAGCGGCTCACGCTGGAGCTGGGCGGCAAGGCGGCCAACATCGTCTTCGACGACGCGCCGGTCGACCAGGCCGTCGAGGGCATCGTCAACGGCATCTTCTTCAACCAGGGCCACGTCTGCTGCGCCGGGTCGCGGCTGCTGGTGCAGGAGTCGCTGTTCGACGAGCTGATGGTGTCGCTCAAGCGCCGGATGGCCACCCTGCGCGTCGGCGACCCGCTGGACAAGAACACCGACGTCGGCGCGATCAACTCGGCCGCCCAGCTGGCCCGGATCACCGAGCTGGCCGAGGCCGGCGACGCCGAGGGCGCCGAGCGCTGGTCGCCGCCGTGTGAGCTGCCCGACCGGGGCTTCTGGTTCGCCCCGACGATCTTCACCGGCGTCACCCAGGCCCACCGGGTCGCCCGCGAGGAGATCTTCGGGCCGGTGCTCTCGGTGCTGACCTTCCGTACCCCGGCCGAGGCGATCGAGAAGGCCAACAACACGCCGTACGGGCTGTCGGCCGGCATCTGGACCGAGAAGGGGTCCCGGATCCTCGCCGTGGCCGACAAGTTGCGGGCCGGCGTGGTCTGGGCCAACACGTTCAACAAGTTCGACCCCGCCTCGCCGTTCGGCGGCTACAAGGAATCCGGCTACGGCCGGGAGGGCGGCCGGCACGGCCTGGAGGCGTACCTTGTCTGAGCGGTTGAAAGTTCGGAAGACGTACAAGCTCTTCATCGGCGGCAAGTTCCCGCGGAGCGAGTCAGGACGGACCGATCTCGTGGACGGCGACAACGTGGCCCGCGCCTCCCGCAAGGACGCTCGGGACGCGGTGGTCGCGGCCCGCAAGGCACAACCCGGCTGGGCCGGCGCGACCGCGTACAACCGCGGGCAGATCCTCTACCGCGCGGCCGAGATGCTGGAGGCCCGCCGGGGCGAGTTCAAGACCCTCGACGTACCCGGCCACGAGCTCAACGCGACCATCGACCGGCTGGTCTGGTACGCGGGCTGGGCCGACAAGCTGGCCCAGGTGACCGGCAGCGCCAACCCGGTGTCCGGCCCGTTCTTCAACCTGTCCTCGCCCGAGCCCACCGGGGTGGTCGGCGTGGTCGCCCCGCCGTCGCTGCTCGGCCTGGTCAGCGTGGTCGCGCCGGCCGTCGTCACCGGCAACACCGCGGTCGTGGTCAGCACCGGCCCCCAGGTGGCGATCACCCTGGCCGAGACGCTGGCCACGTCCGATCTGCCCGGCGGCGTGGTGAACATTCTCACCGGCGACCCGGCCGAGGTGGCGCCCTGGCTGGCGTCGCACGACGACGTCAACGGGCTCGACCTGACCGGTGTCACCGACCCCGAGCTGGCGGCCGACCTGGAACGCTCGGCCGGGGGCACGCTCAAACGGGTGCTACGCCCGGCCGGTGAGCCCGACTTCACCGCCGACCCCGGGCTGCGGCCGATGACGGCTTTTCTCGAGACGAAGACGGTCTGGCACCCCAAGGGCTTCTGAGTACGGCTCGACCAGATCGAAGTTCGCCGTTCGGCCGCGCATCCGGACGCCCTGTAAGCCGGTTTTGGAACCTCGACTAGGGTGTCTGTGCGCAGAGTCACCCTGATAGTCCGCCCGAAAATCACCCGGAGGTCACCGTGGCCACCCAGTCCGACGAGTCCGAGGCCACCGCCGGCCTGTCCGGACGTGAGCTGTGGGACGAGGTTCGCATCTCCCCGGTGGAGATCGCGATGCCCGGTGGCGTGGGGCTGACCCTGCGGGCGTACCGGAAGTCGTCCGAGCTGACGCCGACCGAGACCCAGATCGACGAGGACGACCCCTTCGAGGTCCGCGAGCGGGCCGCCGCGGCCCGCGCCGCCGAGGATGCCGAAGAAGAGGTCATCGTCGACGAAGAGTTCCAGGCCCTGCTGGCCGAGGACGACGACAAGACGAAAAAGGCCGACGGCAAGTCGGATGACGACGCCGAGGAGCCCGACCCGGCCGACTTCGAGGACGACGAGCCCGAGCCGGATGACGAGGAAGTTCCCATCTTCCTCAGCCACCGCGGCCGGTTGCTCACCTTCAAGACGCCGGAATCGCTGGTCAGCTTCATTCGTTCGGGTGCTCCGCACGATATGACCCAGTTGGACAGCTGGAGCACTGTCGCCGACCGGGTAGAGTCGACCGACATCGACCCGCTGCCCGAGGACCGGTACGAGCTGGACCTGGTCGTCGAGAACCTGCGCGGCGGACACGACACGTGGGACCTGCCGCTCCTGATCGCGGCGGGCGAGGTGGCGCGTGATCTGGGTCACGGCCTCCGGCTCAAGCCGGTGATCTTGGCATTGGCGCCTGGTTCACCGTTGGACGACCTCGATGAGTCTCTGCGCAAGGCGGAGACCGGCGGAATGGGCGGTTATCTCGGCCGCCGCCGATTGAAGAAAATCGGGGCACAACAGGCAAGTCTCGGCTGGCGCTCGATCATCGGGAAGATCTCTGCCGCTGTGGACTGGCGCGACTGACCCCTCAACAGGGACCATCAGTGTTTGGTCCTAGATGAGCAGAGTCCGGGGAGGAGGACGCGCCGTGGCGCTCGTGCGCGTGTACTGCGGTCTGGCGTCGGCAGATGAATCGGTGCGAGCGGGAACGACCGCGTCACTGACCATCGCCGTGGTGGACGACGCGGGACGGCTGCTCGGGCTTCACGAGATCAGCGACGACCCGTCGGGCTATGCCCAGCTGGGTTCGCTGCTCGTGGAGCGGACCAGTGGGTTCACCGATGCCGCCGTGGCTGCCGACAGTGACGACCACATGGTCACGTCCCTCCTCACCGCCGCCGGGCGTCCGCTGGTCGTGACCGACGACGACGCCACCGACGACTACGCCGAGCGGTTCGCCGACGACGACTCCGTGGAAGAGATGCAGGCGGCGCCGGCCGCCCGCCGGGCCGTCGGCCTGGCCCGCGCGCTCCAGGCCGGGGCGATCGCCGCCACCACGGTGCCCGCGCCCCGCGAGCTGACCAGCTACAAGCCGATACTGGCGGCTCACGTGGCGATGCTGAACGGCCGCCACGCCGCCGCGTCGGCGCTGCGTGAGGTGCTCCGCGAGCTCTACCCGGCGGCGCTCCGGGCGTACCCCGACCCGGCCCACCCGCTGGCCATGGCCGTGCTCGACGCCCTGCCCGAGCCCGGCCGCCTCGGTGGCCGTGGCGGCGAGGCCGAGCAGACCGCCTTCGAGGTCGCCACCGAGCTCACCCGGGCCGGCGCCGGCACCGACGACCAGGTCACCGCCGCGGTCACCGCGCTCGTGGTGGCCATCAACGAGTCACCGCGCCGGGGCGGCGTCAACAAGTCGCTGTCCCCCTCCGCGGCCGACACCGTGCGCCAGGCCATCGGCGCGGTCCGGTGCTCCGACAACGCCTGCGAGTCGCTGATCGGCACGCTCGCGGCCCGGGTCACCCTGCCCGCGACCAGCACCCGCCGGTCCGCCGGGGCCCGCCGCGCGCCCGAGCCCGCGGCCGCTCCGACCCGCCCGGCCGACACCGGCACCCGGATGACCCGCCCGGCCGACACCGGCACCCGGATGACCCGGCCGTCCGACACCGGCACCCGCCTGCCGCGCCGTAACCGTCCCGAGCCCGCGCTCGGCAACGGCCTGGTCACGCCCCACCCGCTCACGGCGCCGCCGGTCGCGCCCGCCCCGATCACGCCGCCGCCGATGGCGCCCGCGCCGCTGTCCGGCCGCCCCACGGCGCCGATGCCGGCTGCCGCGAACCTGCCGACCCAACCGACCCCGGGCAACCGTCCGGTGTCCGTGCCCCCGCCTCCGCCCGGGATGACCCCGATCACACCCGGCGCCCGGCCGGTCTCCCCGGCCGAGTCCGGCCGCGAGTTCCGGCCCACGCTGACCGACGCGGCGATGAGCAAGGCGCGCGCCGAGCGGCAACGGGCCCGGCCCGCGGCCAACGGCGCCACCGACTACTCGCTGCCGATGCCGGCCCAGCCGCGCGCGGCCGACGCGCCTCCGCCCGGCTCCCGGGCCAACTGGCCGCTGATGAACACCAGCGACGACAACGCCGCGCAGCCGCCGGCCGCGTCGAACGGCAACGGCGCCACCGAGGGCCGGGTCCGTCCGCCGTGGCAGGACATGCCCAAGGAGCCGCCGGCGCTGCGCCTGGTCGAGTCGTCGCTGAGCGGGCTGGCCAACGTGCCCGCCGACGTCACCGCGGTCACCGAGCCGCCCCGGTTGAGCCTGGTCGACACCGCGCGGGCCAATGCCAATGCCAATGGCAATGGCAACGGCCGCACCGCTCGGCGCACCACGCTGACCGCGCTCGACCGCAGCCTCACGCCGCCCGTCTCCGCCGAGGGCGACGGCGACCTGCTGATCTTCGCGGCGGCCCGGTCGGCCTGGTTCACCGGCCAGAGCGACGAGCCGGCCGACCTCGACTGGACCAACCCGAACGACACCGGCTGGAAGGCCGCGGCCAAGGCGGCGACGCCGGCGGTGGCCGCACAGACCACGGCCGGGCTGCCCAAGCGGGTGCCTCAGGCCAACCTGGTGCCGGGTTCGCCGCTGCGCGAGGAGCAGCCGCAGCGGATCGTCCGCGACGCGGCGTCCATCGCGGCCCACACCACCGGCTACTTCCGCGGCTGGCGTCGCGGGCAGGAGATCGGCGGCTACGCGATCGGCGGCCGGCCCGGCCGCGAGTCGGCCGGCGGCTGGGACTTCTCCCGCGACGGCCAGCCCGCCGACGACTACCGCAACAGCGCCGGCTACCGGAACTAAATGGCTGGCATGTGCCTCAGGGCGCGTGCCAGCATTCCGGCCATGCGTACCGACCTGATGATGCGCCCCACCATGGGGCCTTTCGTCGTGCGCTGACACCGACCAGACCCCCGTCCGGGGGTCGGTCCGCTCCTCCGACGGGACTTCCTTCCGCGGAGGAGATCATGACCAGCCTCTATGTCACGACGGCCATTCCGTACGTCAACGCTCCGCCCCATCTGGGCCACGCCCTCGAACTGGTGCAGGCCGACGTGCTGGCCCGGCACGCCCGGTTGCGCGGCCGGCCGGCCCGCTTCCTGACCGGCACCGACGACAACGCGCTCAAGAACGTGACCGCCGCCCGCGCGGCCGGGGTGCCGGTCGCCGAGTTCGTGGACCGCAACGCCGCCCGATTCCGCGATCTGCGCGGACCCCTGTCGCTGTCGTTCGACGACTTCATCCGGACCAGCGCCGACGAGCGCCACCGTTCCGGCGTGACCGCCCTGTGGCGCGCCTGCGCCGCGCGGGGCGACTTCTACCTCCGCGAGTACCGCGGGCTCTACTGCGGCGGCTGTGAGCAGTTCTGGGCGGCTGCCGAGCTGGTTGACGGGCGCTGCCCCGAGCACGGGGTGGCACCGGCGCCGGTGACCGAGCGGAACTGGTTCTTCCGGCTGTCCCGCTACCAGGAGCAGATCCTCGCCCTGTTGGAGTCCGGCGCCCTGTCGGTCGAGCCGGCGGCCCGCCGCGAGGAGGTGCTGGCCTTCGTCCGGGCCGGGCTGGCCGACCTCAGCGTCTCCCGGCCGGCGTCCCGGGCGGGCGGCTGGGGCATTCCCGTGCCGGACGACCCCGGCCAGATCATCTACGTGTGGTGGGACGCCCTGGCCAACTATCTGACCGCGCTGGAGGGCGCCGACTACGACCGCTGGTGGGCCGCCGGCTCGGTGGAGCGCACCCACGTCATCGGCAAGGGCATCACCCGCTTCCACGCGGTCTATTGGCCGGCGTTGCTGCTGTCGGCCGGCCGCCCGCGGCCCGACCGCATCCTGGTCCACGACTACCTGACCGTCGACGGCGCCAAGCTCTCGAAGTCGGCCGGCCACGCCGTCGATCCGGTGGACCTGGCCGCCCGCTACGGCCCCGACGCCCTGCGCTGGTGGCTGCTGAGCGAGGTAGCGCCGCTGGGCGACACCGATTTCACCGAGTCCCGCCTGATCCGCCGGGCCGACCAGGACCTGGCCAACGGCCTCGGCAACCTGGTCAACCGCACCCTCACGCTGGCACACCGACACCGCCAAGGCCTTCTCCCCGGTACGCCCGAAGCACTCTCCCCCGACCTGCCGGCCACGATCGACCGAGCCGTGGCGGCCTTCGACCTGCGCGCCGCCACGGGCGCGATCCGCGAGGCCGTGACCACCGCCAACCGCTACCTCGACTACCGCCGCCCCTGGGAACTCCCGCCGTCCTTCGACACCACCCTGGCCACCGTCGTCGCCACCTGCCGCCGCATAGCCACCGAGCTGACCCCGTTCCTCCCCGACGCCGCCACCCGCCTCAAATCCCAGCTGGGCAGCGGCCCCCAGGTCGGAACCCCAACCCCCGCCTTCCGCAGACTTTCATGACCTCCGCCCGGAAAGCCCCTAGAGCCGTCTCATGGTGAACAGCATGTCTCCGAACACCGGGTCCACCTCCACCCGCCCGGTCTCGGCGAACCCGATCTTGGCCAGCACCCGGCGAGAGGCGACGTTCCAATCCCGGACCGTGGCCCACAGACGTTCGTACCCGGCCGATCTCGCCCATTCCAGAACCGCCGACGAGGCCTCGGTCGCATACCCCTGACCCCAGACCCGGCGCAGAAACTCGAACGCCAGCTCCGGCTCCTCGCCCGTTCCGTGGCCGCCGTCGATCAACCCGCAGTAGCCGATGACGTCACGACCGGCCTTCCGCTCGACGGCCGGCAACCCGAGCGACGACGTCCGGTCGCCGCGTATCCATTCCTCGATCTCCGCGACCGTAGGATGCCCATCCGCATCAATCCGCCGATGCGGCGGCACGCGTGGATCACGCTCGGCCCAGAGCTCACGCTGGACCACAGCCTCGTCCACCCGCCAGCGCCGCAGCACCAGCCGCTCAGTCTCGAGCACAACCTCACGCGCCACGCCAGCCCTCTCTACCCCCCGCCTCCCGCAAGCTGGGCGCCCAAGCGCACCGAGTCCCACCCGGCCACACAACCGCAACCACCACGCATTTCGCCCGCCAGCTACTCGGGGCGAAATGCCGGAGGAGCGAAGCGACGACCAGCCAACTCAGCCCACGCGAAAACCCCGCTCGGCACCAGGGCCGAACGGGGTGATCACCAAGCCGATCAGGCCGGCGCGACCGCCCGCGAGCGGCGCATCGTCAGCACGTACTCGACGAGCGAGATCAGCACGTTCTTGGTCGACTCGCGGTTACGCGCGTCGCAGCTGACCACCGGCACATCGCTTGAGATGGCCAGCGCGTCGCGGACATCCTGGGCGTTGTGGTACTGCATACCGTCGAAGCAGTTTATGGCGACGAGGTACGGCAGCCGTCGATGCTCGAAGAAGTCGATCGCGGCGAAGCAGTCCGCCAACCGGCGGGTGTCCACCATGACGACCGCACCGATCGCACCGCGGACCAGCTCATCCCACATGAACCAGAACCGCGTCTGTCCGGGCGTGCCGAACAGATAGAGGATCAGGTCCCGGTCGATGCTGATCCGGCCGAAGTCCATCGCCACCGTGGTCGTCGTCTTACCCGGCACCTGCCGGTTGTCGTCGACACCCACGCCGGCTGAGGTCATGATCGCCTCGGTGGTCAGTGGGGTGATCTCGGAGACGGACCCCACCAGCGTCGTCTTACCGACGCCGAACCCACCGGCGATGACAATCTTCGCCGATGTGACGCGCCCTGAACTCGGGCGACGCGACGTGTCAGAGCCTGCGAAGTCCACTCAGCACCCTCTCCAGCAGTTCCGTGCCCACCGCATCGGTCTCGTCTTCCAATGACGTCGGCTCATACACCGCGACCAGGCCGTCCGAGGCCATGTCCGCGACGATCACCCGAGCCACGCCGAGCGGCAGTTGCATGCGTGCCGCGATCTCCGCCAGCGACTGAACTCTGCCGCCGTCACACATCGCTGCTATGTATTGGTGCTCGCTTCCGCCGCCGGATTGACGGCCACCACCCGAACGGCCTCGGACGGTGGTCTCCACGAGCGCTTCGAGCGCTATCTCGAGCTTGGGCCGGGTACGGCCACGGGTCACGGCGTACGGCCTTACCAGCGCGCCGGTTGGCTCATCGCGTTCGGCCATCGTCACCGCTCACCTCCACCCCATGCTCAGCCCTGTCAAAGTGTCTCTTGTCTTTCATCATTTGGACAACCGCCAACAGTTCCGGCGGCATGCCCTTTCAGCCGAGCACGCCGGCCGCGGACCGCGGAGCCGGTGTCAGGGCCTCGCCCACCCGGTCGACCAGAAGGGCCATCTCGTAGCCCACCTGACCGACGTCACAGCTGCGCGCCGCGAGTACCGCGAACGACGAACCGTCGGAGATCGACATCAGGAAAAGGAACCCGTTGTCCATCTCGACGACCGTCTGCAGCACGGCGCCGCCCTCGAAACACCGAGCCGCGCCCTGAGTCAGGCTGACCAGGCCGGAGGCGATCGCCGCCAGCTGATCCGCCCGGTCCCGCGGGAGGTCCCGCGAGGACGCCAGGAGCAGACCGTCGGCTGAGACCGCGATCGCGTGGGCGACCCCGGGAACGCGGTCGGCGAAGTTGGCCAGCAGCCAACCAAGATCCTGCGTTGATGTCATGCCTCATGCTCCTTGCCAGCCTGGAAAGACTGCTGCCCGCCCGGATTGCCCTCCGGGTTGGTCGGTTGTCCGTTGCTGCGACCACGCTGCACGCCGCGGTGGTACGCGGACAGCAGACCACGAACCGCCTCGGGAGTGCGACGCTGGGTGGAAGTCTCCGCCCGATCGACGCCGCCTGGGACCAGTTGTGCCATCGGCTTACGCTTCGGCAGTCCCGCCCCGGTGGTGGCCTCGACGGGAGTTTCGGAAGCGGCCCGGGCTGCTTGCCAGCCCTCGTCGGCCGCAGTTTGCCACGGGCTGTTCCCGCTGGCTGCCCCGTTGCCGGCGACCGCGCCGACCGGGTCGAGGTCGCGCGACTCGACCGGCGCCGGTTGGGGCTGCTGGGGCACCGTGCGGGTCGGTTCGCCGGTCGGGATCCGCTGCGACACGATCGTGTCGTTGGTGGGCTGAGCCGGCTGCTTGGCCGTGGTGAACCAGGCCGACTCGAGCTCCCGGAAGATCGGCAGCTCCATGGTTTCGTCGGCGTACTGGCCCTGGCCGTCGCCGGCCTGCTGCCGGGCCTGGGCCGCGGCGATCTGGGCCGCCGCGGTGGCCTGCGCCTCCGCCGCCTGGGCCGCGGCCGCCTCGTGAGCCGCGACCGCGCGCTCGGAGTCGGTCGGTGTCGCCGGGTTGGCGGTGCGGTTCTCGGGGCGGTAGCGCGGCAGTTCGGCCGTCATGTCGAGCGCGGCGGCCAGGCTCTCGGGCACGTGCGGGGGGTTGTCCCGCTCGGGCGCGACCGGCGGCCAGGCCGGTGGTGCTCCGGCGCCGTTGACCGGCTCCTGGATCGGCGGGTACGCGTTCGGGTCGGGCGTGTTCGGCGGGTTCGCCGGGCCACGGTCGAACGGGGGCGCCGACGGCACCGGCGGGGCCGAGGTCGGTGGTGCCGGCGGGCCGGAGGACGGCGGCGCGCCGAACCCGCCGAACCCACCCTGGTTCTCCGGGTTGGCCGGCAGCTGGCGCGGGATCGTCGGCTGACCGAACCCGTTCATCGTGTCGGTGCCGTCCGCACCCGGACGGTAGCTCTCACCGTTGCGCCGCTGCGGCAGACCGTCCGGACCGGCGAAGCCCTGCGGGCCCGGGATCGGCGGGATCGGCTCGTTGCTGCGCGGACCGTGGTAGCCGTTGTTCCCGTTGGCGCCATTCGTCCCGTTGGCGCCGCTGTTGGCCGGCGGGCCGCTCATCGGCGCACCCATCGGCGGGCCGCCCGTCGGGGGCGCACCGGTGAGGTCGGACCAGGCCGGCACGTTGCGGCCGGTGCCGAGCATGCCACCGTTGGACATCGGCGGGTTCGGGTCGAACGGGCGGCCGCCGGGGTAGCCACCCGAGCCGCGGCCGCTCTCCAGAGCCAGGGGCTCGGGGAAGGCCGGACGCGCCTGGGTGACGGCCGGGTCGCCGCCGAACGTCGGCTGCTGCGGGGGCTGCGGCTGGGCCGACGGGAGCCGACCGGCCCCGGACGACGAGATCAGCACGCTGACCGGCAGGCCCACCTCGGCCACGGTGCCGCGTTCGGCGCCGGCCGGGCGGAGCTCGACCTTGACGGTGTGCCGGCTGGCCAGCCGGGCGACCACGACGAGGCCCATCATCCGGGAGACGGCCACGTCCACCATCGGCGGGTTGGCCAGCCGCTCGTTCAGGTCGCGCAGTTGCTCGTGGCTGATGCCGATGCCGCGGTCTTCCACCGAGAGGATGGCGCCGTCGCCGAGGCGGCGGGCCTCGACCAGCACGGTCGAGTTCGGCGGGGAGAACGCGGTCGCGTTGTCGAACAGCTCGGCGACCAGGTGGACCATGTCGTTGACCGCGTGGGCGGCCACCTCGATGTCCCGGTCGACCGTGCCGAACTCGATGCGGGTGTAGTGCTCGACCTCGGACTGCGCGGCACGGAGCACGTCGATCAGGGCGGCCGGCTCGCGCTGGACCCGGGTCGAGTCGGCGCCGGCGAGGACCAGGAGGTTCTCGTCGTTCCGACGCATCCGGGTGGCCAGGTGGTCGAGCTGGAACAGCTCGGCCAGGCGGTCCGGGTCTTCCTCGCCACGCTCCAGCCGGTCGAGGTGACCGATGAGCCGGTCGACCAGGATCTGCGAACGGCGGGCGAGGTTGACGAACATGGTCGCGACGGACGACCGCAGGGCGGCCTGCTCGGCCGCGGTCCGCACCGCTTCCAGGTGGACCGCGTTGAACGCCTCGGTCACCTGCCCGAACTCGTCCCGGCTGCGGACCGGCAGCGGCTCGGCCACCTGGTCGGCGATCTGGGCCGGGGTCAGTGAGCTGGACAGCGACGGGTCACGCAGCCGGTTCACCGCGTGCGGGAGGCCGTACTGGGCCACCGACAGGGCGCCCTGGCGCAGCTCACGCAGCGAGCGGGCCATCGACCGGGCGACCAGCCAGGCGAACAGGATGGCCAGCAGCAGCATGCCGAGCAGCGCGCTGGTCTCGATGAACACCCGGCGCTGCACGTCGTCGCGCAGACCGGTCGCGGCGGTCACGATGTCGGCGTCGGACTTGGTCTCGACCTGGCGGAACAGGCCGTTGTAGCCCTGGAGCGCCTTCTCCCAGTTGTCGAGCGTGAAGTCGATCCGGTCGGCGTTCGCCCCCT
Source organism: Actinoplanes sp. NPDC089786 (assembly GCF_040684855.1). Taxonomy (NCBI): domain Bacteria; kingdom Bacillati; phylum Actinomycetota; class Actinomycetes; order Micromonosporales; family Micromonosporaceae; genus Actinoplanes; species Actinoplanes sp. NPDC089786. The sequence goes on along the minus strand of NZ_JBFBGU010000001.1, from coordinate 945,405 downwards.
GCAGGGCGCTCAGCGGCCCGATCAGGTTGGTCGCCTGGCGCTGGGCCGGGCCGCTCACCGTGCCGTTGTAGAACGCCTGCTCCTGGGGTGTGCCGACCTGCTCCAGGTTGCTGTAGGCGAGCAGCCGGCCGGTCTCGGCCAGGTCGAGCTGCCGGCGGAGCCCGACGGTCAGCCGCTTCTCGTCGACGATCTTGATGCCGACGTCGCGGGTCTGAGCGATGAATTCCTTCATCCGGGCCACCGCGGCGGCGGTGCGCATCTGGTCGCCCAGCGTCGTGTCCGACGCGAGCTGCGCGGAGACGTCGCGGACGTTCAGGAGGTCATTGATGATGTTGCCGTAGGTGTCGTCGACGTCCTTCTCGTTGCGGTTGAGGTTGACCACCTCACTGCGCACCACGGGAAGTTCGCTCAGGTTCCGGTCGAGCCGGGTGAGCAGGATGTTGACGTTGTCCTGGCCCTCCAGGTCGAGTGCGGCCTTCTGCTGCGCGTACGGCACCTTGGCCGCGTCGACCTTGGGGTGTTCGGCCTGGTAGAGCTGGACGCCCTTGAGCCGCACCGGGTCGTTCTTGTTGCTCTTGGTGTCGATGGTGCGGGCGATCATGACCGCGTAGGCCCGCTCGTTCTGGAGCTGGTCGACCAGTCCACCTGACGCCTGGGACAGGACGGCCAGGGTGCGCGCCTGCTCGGCGTTGCTCGCCTCTTCGATGTGGTCGACCAGACCGCTCACGCCGACGATGATCGTCGCGAGCGTGGGAACCAGCATGATCAGGCCGAGCTTCGACCAGATGGGAAGGTCCCGCAGCCGTCCGGCCGGCCGTCGAAGACGCGACATGACGCCGTTCGCCGGCTTGGGGCGCTTGCTCACGTCACCGTCCTCCTGATTCGGGCCCGTCGTCGGCTCGTCCGGACCCCACACACGGCCGACACGGGGGTCGGGCCCCCGAGATTCCATCACGACGAGTGTCAAAGAGAAAGAGCAGCCGGACCCGGACCGGCTGTGTGATGCGATGTTGCGCCCGAGTGGTTGCACATCGCCGGGTCCGTCGTCACTGCTCGTATATGTCTACGTCTCTTACTGTCACTCCGGACGACTGATGCGGCGCGGGGGATTACGCGCACCGGTCGTACTTGATCCTCTCGGATCGTGGCAGGACAGACGATTGCTCGGCGGCCGGGATACGGCAAGGTGAGTTGCCGCATTTTGCAGCTTTTGTAGACACCAGTCTGTCCGAAAGGTTGATTCCGATGACCGAAACGGTCAGTTTTCGGCAACCCGGATCGCGCATTCCGCCATGCGCGAAAATTTCTCGGTTTCAGCCCAGCAACTTGGCGTAGGCGGGCTTGATCACATCGGTGATGATGGCGAGCCGCTCGTCGAACGGGATGAACGACGACTTGAGCGCGTTCACCGTCAGCCACTGCAGATCGGCCCAGCCCCAGCCGAACGCCTCGACGCACAGTGCCATCTCGCGGGAGAGGGTGGTGCCGCTCATCAGCCGGTTGTCGGTGTTCACGGTGACCCGGAACTGGAGGTCGCGCAGCAGCCCGATCGGGTGCTCGGCGATCGACGGCGCGGCGCCGGTCTGCACGTTCGACGACGGACAGAGCTCCAGCGGGATGCGCTTGTCGCGGACGTACGCGGACAGCCGGCCCAGGATCGGGTCGTTGCTCGTACCCGTGATGTCGTCGACGATGCGCACACCGTGACCGAGCCGGTCGGCGCCGCACCACTGGAGGGCCTGCCAGATCGACGGCAGGCCGAAGGCCTCGCCGGCGTGGATGGTGAAGTGGAAGTTCTCCCGCTGCAGGTACTCGAACGCGTCCAGGTGCCGGGTGGGCGGGTAACCGGCCTCGGCGCCGGCGATGTCGAAGCCGACCACGCCGCCGTCCCGGTAACGCACCGCCAGCTCGGCGATCTCCTGCGAGCGGGCGGCGTGGCGCATCGCGGTGAGCAGCGCGCCGACCCGGATCTGCCGGCCCTCGGCGGCCGCCTCGGCCGTGCCGTCCCGGAACCCGGCCAGCACCGCCTCGACCACCTGATCGAGGCTAAGGTCGCGCTCCAGGTGAAGTTCCGGGGCATAACGCACCTCGGCGTAGACCACCCCGTCGGCGGCCAGGTCGAGCGCGCACTCGCGGGCCACCCGGTGCAGCGCCTCCTCGGTCTGCATCACCGCGACGGTGTGCGCGAAGGTCTCCAGGTAGCGTTCCAGCGACCCCGAGTCGGCCGCGGCGGCGAACCACGCGCCCAGTCGTTCCGGGTCGGTCTCGGGCAGGGCGTGCCCGACGGCCCCGGCGAGCTCGACGATGGTCGCGGGGCGCAGACCACCATCCAGGTGGTCGTGCAGCAGCGCCTTGGGTGCCTTGAGGATGTCGGCGTGCGAGATGGCCATCCGATGACTTTACGGGGGTGGGGCGAGTGTTGGACGGCGCATTGCCGTACCTGCGGTGCCCTGTGTGCGACGACACGTTGAGTCACGGCGCCGAGCGCACCCTGCGCTGTCCGCGGGGTCACGCTTTCGACATCGCCAAGCAGGGGTACGCCAACCTGACGCGTGGCCGGATGCCGCACGAGGGCGACTCCGCCCCGATGATCGAGGCCCGCGACGCCTTCCTGGCGGCCGGCCACTACGACTTCATCCGGGCGGCGCTCACCGACGCGGCTCCGGTGGTCGACGGCCTCGTCCTGGACGCCGGCGCCGGCACCGGCTGGTACCTCGCCGCCCTGCTGGACCGGCACCCGCAGACCACCGGGCTGGCGGTCGACGTCTCGAAGCCGGCGCTGCGCCGCGCGGCCAGGGCGCACCCCCGCGCCGCCGCAGTGCTCGCCGACCTCTGGCAGCCGCTGCCGGTGGCCCGGGCCGATCTGATCGTGAACGTCTTCGCGCCGCGCAACGGCCCGGAGTTCGCCCGGCTGCTGCCGCCCGGCGGGATCCTGCTGGTGGTGACCCCGGCCGCCGACCATCTGCACGAGCTGGTCGCGGAGCATGGCCTGCTGTCGGTCGACCCGGCCAAACGGGAGCGGCTGGCCGAAACGCTGTCCGCCTTCGCGCCGGAATCCGTCACGACGGTCCGTCGCCGCCTCACCCTGACCGGCGCCGAGGTGCGCACGCTGATCGACATGACGCCGAGCGCCCGGCACGTGTCGGCCGACCCGGACGGCGGAACGGTGACCGCGGCCGTCGACGTCACCGTGTTCAGACGCTCAGATCGACCTCTTCCCAGTCCGGCGGCCGCTCGTGGAACGGACCGGTGAACACCACCGCCCATTCGAGAGCCCACCGCCGCTGCCCGATCGCGTTGCCGTTGATGTCGCCCGGCAGCGGCCGCCCGTTCTGTTCGGCGTCCTGGAACGCCCAGTCCAGGCAGTAGTAGAGATCGAGCAGCACGGCCGCCTCGATCGGGTCACGCGGCGACATCAGCGACCGCGACCGCCAGCTGTCGAAGGCCTCCCCGCTGGGCAGGTCGGGCATCTGCTGCATCAGCCGGTCCTCGGGCGGCGCCGTCGGGTCCAGGTGCCGGGCCAGGCCGAGCAGCCAGGACAGCGCGAACACCGCGTCGTGGTGCAGCACGAACGACCGGTGGTCGCCCTTGGCGCCGATCACGAACTCCCACTCCGGCGGGGTGACCTGTTCGACCAGGTGCGAGCCGAGCAGCCAGTGCATGGCGGCCTCGGTGGGCATCCCGAAGCAGCGGGCCACCACCACGTGCAGCACCGCCGCGCGGGCCTCGATCTCGGCGGTCGGGCGCAGCTCGACGGAGTCGCCGGGTTCCCAGACCAGGGGGAAGCCGGCCGGCGGTAGCTCGAGTCCGAGGCGGTCGACCTCGTCCAGGCTGGCCTTGCGTACCGCTCGGGGGTCGGGTGCGGCCTTGTTCATCGGTGGTCAGGCGATCCGATCGATCAGGAGCGATGAGGGTACGGGCGGAGCGCCATCGTCCACCACGATGGCCCCGGCCACCAGATCGCGGGCCGAGGCGAACCGATCCGGTTCGTCGGTACGCAGCTCGCAGAGCGGATCGCCGGCCCGCACGGTGGCGCCCGGCTTCACCCGGAGCACCACGCCGGCCCCGAAACTGACCGGATCCTCCTTGCGGGCCCGGCCCGCGCCGAGCCGCCAGGCCGCGACGCCGACCCCGTACGCGTCGATCGAACGCACCACCCCGTCGGCCGCCGCCCGCACCACCTCGGTCTCCCGCGCCTCGGGCAGCGGCGCCGACGGGTCACCGCCCTGGGCCCGGATCATCGACCGCCAGGAGTCCATCGCGGCCCCCGAGGCCAGCACCTCCGCCGGGTCGGCGTCGGTCAGCCCGGCCGCGTCGAGCATCTCCCGGGCCAGCGCCAGGGTCAGCTCGACCACGTCGGCCGGTCCCCCACCGGCCAGCACCTCGACCGACTCGGCCACCTCGACCGCGTTGCCGACGGCCAGCCCGAGCGGGGTGCTCATGTCGGTGAGCAGGGCGACGGTCCGCACGCCGGCGGCCGTGCCCAGGTCGACCATGGTCCGGGCCAGCTCGCCCGCGGTGACGGCGTCCTTCATGAACGCGCCGCTGCCCACCTTGACGTCCAGGACCAGCGCGCCGGTGCCCTCGGCGATCTTCTTGCTCATGATCGAGCTGGCGATCAGCGGGATCGACTCGACCGTCCCGGTGACGTCACGCAGGGCGTACAGCTTGCGGTCGGCCGGTGCGAGGTCGGCGCCGGCCGCGCAGATCACCGCGCCCACGTCGCGCAGCTGGTCGCGGAACTCGGCGCCGGTTAGCGACGCCCGCCAGCCCGGGATCGACTCCAGCTTGTCCAGCGTGCCGCCGGTGTGGCCGAGGCCCCGCCCGGAGAGCTGCGGCACGGCGGCGCCGCAGGCGGCCACCAGCGGGGTCAGCGGCAGCGTGATCTTGTCGCCGACGCCGCCGGTGGAGTGCTTGTCGGCGGTCGGCCGGCCCACGCCGCCCAGGTCCATCCGCTCGCCGCTGGCGATCATCGCGGCGGTCCACCGGGAGATCTCCCCCGGGGTCATCCCGCGCAGCAGGATCGCCATGGCCAGCGCGGCCATCTGCTCGTCGGCCACCACCCCCTGGGTGTACGCGTCCACCACCCAGTCGATCTGCGCGTCACTGAGCACCTGGCCGTCGCGCTTGGCCCGGATCACGTCCACCGCGGCGAAGGTCACGAGGGCTCCTCCTCCCAGCGGACGTCGATGCCCTCGGGCGGGGAGCCCTCACCGGCCCAGGACAGGCCGCCCGACGCGTCGACGACCACGATCCGAGGGGTACGCACGCGGCCCCACTCGACCGCGTCGGCGGTGGCCGGGAAGTTCGGGCCCTCCTCGAGCACGCCCTTCTCGGCGTCGACGGCGTCCGAACTGCCGGCCGAGCGCTCCCAGTACGCCGTCCACACCTGCTCGCCGCCGGCCAGGTCGGGGTGGACGAACACGGTCCCGCGACCGCGCCACTTGGCCAGCGCGGTCGGCACCTCGGGCACCGGCGTCGCGCCGGTCACCTTCTCGATGTCGGCCGGCCCGAACGCGTCCGGCAGCAGCTCGGACATGCGCAGCGGGCGCGGGGTGGCCTCGACCAGGCAGTCCGGCCCGCCGTGCTCGTACAGCAGCTGACGGCAGCGGCCGCACGGCATCAGCGGCGAGCCGGTGGCGTCGACGCAGGACACCGCGACCAGCCGGCCGCCGCCGGTGGCGTGCAGCGAGGTCACCAGGCCGCACTCGGCGCAGAGCCCGACACCGTACGACGCGTTCTCGACGTTGCAGCCGACCACCACCCGGCCGTCGTCGACCAGCCCCGCGACCCCCACCGGGAAGTCCGAGTACGGCGCGTACGCATGCCGCATGGCTTCGATCGCGGCTTCCCGCAACCCGGCCCAGTCGATCTCCATGTGGCTGATTCTGCCAGTCCCGGCTGTGCTCGTTGTCAGCTCTTGACGTATGGCACGCCGTCGGCCGCGGGCGCGCGGACCCGGCCGACCAGACCGGCCACCGCGATGATCGTCGCGACGTACGGCAGCATGCCCAGGAACTGGCTCGGCACCGGACTGTTGATCGAGCTCAGGAAGAACGTCAGGTTCTGGGCGAAGCCGAAGAACAGCGCCGCGGCCAGGGCGCCGAGCGGGGTCCACCGGCCGAAGATGAGCGCGGCCAGGGCGATGAAGCCCGCCCCGGAGGTCATGTTCTTGGTGAACGAGCCGGCCCCGATCAGCGTGAAGTAGGCGCCGCCGAAGCCCGCGATCACGCCGCCGACCAGCACGTTGAAGTAGCGCAGGCCACGGACCCGGATGCCGACCGTGTCGGCCGCGGTCGGGTGCTCGCCGACGGCTCGGGTGCGCAGGCCCCAGCGGGTGCGGGACAGGCCGAAGTGGATGGCCACGACCAGGATCAGCGCGATCCAGACCAGCACCGTGGTGTTGAACAGCACCGGCCCGATCACCGGGATGTCGGCCAGCCCGGGCACCCGCCAGGTCGGCATGTCCGGCGGCTCGTTGTACCGGGCCGCTTCCGGCTGCATCAGCCGCTCGTACAGGAAGCCCGTGACGCCGAGGGCGAGCAGGTTGAGCACGATGCCGACGACGACCTGGTCGACCAGGAAGCGGATGGCCAGCACGGCCAGCAGCGCCGCGATCAGCACCCCGCCCAGCGCCGCGCTGAACAGACCGGCCCAGACGCTGCCGGCCATGGTGCCGACCAGCGCGGCGAAGAACGCGCCCATCAGGAACTGACCCTCGATGGCCACGTTGACCACGCCGGATCGCTCGCCGAGCACACCGGCCAACGAGCCGAGGATCAGCGGCAGGGCGAAGACCAGGGCGCCGTTCGCGGCGTCGACCAGCGACATGAACTGGCCGGCCACCTGCCAGCTCAGGAAGGACAGCACCAGCCCGGCGATGCCCAGGCCGAGGAACGCGGTCCGCCGGCGCTGGGCCACCCCGGCCAGCAGCAGGCCGCCGAAGACGACCGTGATCACGCCGAACAGGATCGCGCCGAGCTGGCCGTTGATGGAGAGGGCCGGGCCCTCGTTGCCGGGGCTGAGCGTGAACCGGGCGGTGGCCGACTTGGCGACCGCGCCGAACGCGATCGCGGCGGCCAGGCCGAGCAGCACCAGCGCGGCGCCCAGCCGGCGGTGCCGGTCCCAGAACCGAGGTGGGGCGGGCGCCTCGACCCCGGCCACATCTGCCGTTGCGGTCGACAACCCGCTCACCAGCCCTTCGCCATCGAGGCGCCGAGCCGCGCGGAGCGGGCGGCGCGCAGGTGGAAGATCGTCTTCACCAGGGCGGGCGCGGCGATGAAGACCACGATCACCGCCTGGACCACGGTGACCAGCTCGATCGAGACGCCGCTGAACGACTGCATCCGGTTGCCGCCGGCGCGCAGCGCGCCGAACAGGATCGCGGCCAACAGCGTGCCCCACGGCCGGTTGCGTCCGAGCAGCGCGACCAGCAGGCCGTCGAAGCCGATGTTGCCGGCCACCGCCGGGGTCAGCGTGTGTGCCGTGCCCAGCACCTGGGTCGCGCCGCCGAGCCCGGCCAGGCCGCCGGCCACCACCATGAGCATCGTGTACGTCCGGGCCACGCTGATGCCGGCGGTCCGGGCCGCGGCCGGGTTGGCGCCGACCGCCCGCAGCTCGAAACCGAACGCCGACCGGTTGAGCAGCCAGGCGACGCCGGCGGTGACCAGCACGGCCAGCACGATGCCGAGGTGTACGCGGACCGGCCCGCCGATCGAGGCGAGCTGGGCCGAGGCGTCCACCGGTTTGCTGATCGCGTCGGTCCGGGCCGGGTTCTGCACGCCCTTCTGGATGATCAGCCAGCTCAGGAACAGCCCGGCGATGTAGTTGAGCATGATCGTGATGATCACCTCGTGGGCGCCGGTCCGGGCCTTGAGGATGCCCGGCAGGAAGCCCCAGGCGGCGCCGCCGATCAGACCGGCCACCAGCGCCACCACGGCGTGGATGACGATCGGCATCGGGAACGCGAACCCGGCCACGGCCGCGGTCACGCAGCCGATGACCGCCTGGCCCTGACCACCGATGTTGAACAGGCCGCCGCGGAAGGCCAGCGCCACCGACAGGCCGGTGAAGACCAGCGGCGCGGCGTACGTGAGGGTCTCCGAGAGCGGGGTGATCGCGGCCTGCCAGGTGCCGCTGCCGTCGGCCCACGCGGAGATCGCGGCCGGGTCGAGGATCGCGCCCTTGAACAGATCGGCGTACGCCGTGCTGACCAGGTTCCAGCTGCCGGTGAGCGCGTCGCTCGGCCGGGCGGTGAGGTAGGCGAAGGTGGCCCGCACCTCCTCGTCCGAGACGATCATCAGGATCGCGCCGATGACCATGGCGAGCACGATCGACAGTACGGTCACGGTGACCGTGTTGGCCGACCAGAGGTTGCGCACGAAGTGGGCGACGAAGGACTCTTCCTTCGGCTCCCCGGTCTTCTCGGTCTTCTCGGTGACGTCGGTCATGCCGCGTCACCGACGATGCCGGCCATCAGCAGACCCAGCTCCTCACGCGGGGTGTCCGGCGGTACGACGGCGAGGATCTTGCCCCGGTACATGACCGCGATCCGATCGGCCAGCCCGACCACCTCGTCCAGCTCACTGGAGACGACCAGCACCGCGGTGCCGATGTCGCGCTCGTGCATGATCCGGCCGTGGATGAACTCGATCGAGCCGACGTCCACGCCCCGGGTCGGCTGCGCCGCGATGAACAGCCGCAGCGGCCGCGACATCTCCCGGGCCACCACGACCTTCTGCTGGTTGCCGCCGGAGAGCGTGCCGACGGTGGCGTCCGGTGACGAGGTGCGGATGTCGAACTGGTCGACCCGTTCCCGCGCCGCCCGGGCGATCGCGCCCGGGTTCAGACTGAGCGCGTTGCCGTAGGGCGGCCGGTCGTACATGTCGAGCACAAGGTTCTCGGCCACCGTGAACTCCTTGACCACGCCGTCGAGGCTGCGGTCCTCGGGGACGTAACCGACCCCGGAACGGAGGATCTGCTTCGTACCCATGCTGGTCAGGTCTTCGTGGTCGAGGGTGATCGACCCGGCGCGCGCCTCGCGCAGCCCCATGATCGCCTCGACCAGCTCAGTCTGTCCGTTGCCCTGCACGCCGGCCACGCCCAGCACCTCGCCGGCCCGGACCACCAGGTCGACCCCGTCCACCGCGCGGACGCCCCGGTCATCCTCGACGACCAGGCCGGACACGGTCAGCACGTCCCGCCCGGCCTCGGCCGCGGTCTTGCTGACCTCGAGGCTCACCTGCCGGCCGACCATCAGCGTGGCCAGTTCGTCCTCGCGGGTGTCCGGGGTGGCGGTCCCGACCGTGCGCCCGCGCCGGATCACGGTGATCCGGTCGGCGATGGCCTTGACCTCCTTGAGCTTGTGCGTGATGAAGACGATCGACTTGCCCGAGTCGGAGAGCCCGCGCATCACCGCGAGCAGCTCCTCGGTCTCCTGCGGGGTCAGCACCGCGGTCGGCTCGTCCAGGATCAGCAGGTCGACGTCGCGGGTGAGCGCCTTGACGATCTCCACCCGCTGCTGCGCGCCGACCGGCAGGTCTTCGATCAGGGCGTCCGGGTCGACCGGCAGGCCGTACTTCTGGGAGGTCTCCAGCACGTCGCGCCGGTTGCGGCGGCGGTCGAGCCAGCCGAGCGGGCCGCCGCGGGTCTCCTCGGAGCCGAGCGCGATGTTCTCGGCCACGCTGAACACCGGTACCAGCATGAAGTGTTGATGCACCATGCCGATGCCGGCCGCGATCGCGTCCCGGGGGCTGCGGAACACCTTGGGCTCGCCGTCGACCAGGATCTCGCCCTCGTCCGGTTGGAGCAGGCCGTAGAGCTGGTTCATCAGGGTGGACTTGCCGGCGCCGTTCTCGCCCAGCAGCGCGTGCACCTCGCCGGGCTCGACGGTGATGTCGATGTGATCGTTGGCCACCAGGTCGCCGAAGCGCTTGGTGATGCCGCGCAGTTCGAGTCTCAGCGGATTCTCCCGGTGGCGTAAACGGTGCAGAGCCGCCGCCCGGTCGTGAGCTGAGCTGGACTCACGTACCGTGCGGCGGCCTGGATGCTACCTATCGAGGTTTGTTCACGACCTGCCTGGACCGACGCCGATCCGCAGGCCGGCCACGCGGTCTCCACCGTCGTGAACAAATCTCACAGGGCTACTTGGGGGAGCTGGCCGACTCCACCTTCACCGTGCCGGCGATGATGTCCGCCTTGAGCTTGTCGACCTCGGCCTTGAGCCCGGCGTCGACCTTGCTGTCGAACTTGTTGTAGGGCGCGATCGAGACGCCGTTGTTCTCCAGCGTGCCCAGGTAGCCCGGGTCGGCGTTGAGCGGCTGGCCCGCGCCACCGGCCGCGACGGCCTGCTCCACGGCGTCGGTGATGTTCTTGACCACCGTCGTCAGGAAGACGTCGCAGTACTGCTCGGCGCTCTTGCAGCCGTCCTGGTCGACCCAGATGATCGCGGTCTTGCCGCCGCCCGCCTTGGCCACGTCGGCGCTGCCCAGCCCGGTGCCACCGGCCACCGGCATGATCACGTCGGCGCCCTGCGAGACGAAGTTGTTGGCGATCGCCTTGCCCTTGTTCTGGTCGGTGAAGGACTCGGCGAACGTGCCGTTCTGTGAGGCCTTCGTCCAGCCGAGCACCTGGACGTTCTTGCTCTTCTGCTTGTTGTAGTACGCCACGCCGTCGGCGAAGCCGTCCATGAAGACGGTCACCGGCGGGATCTTCAGGCCGCCGTAGGTGGCCACCTTGCCGGACTTCGAGTAGCCCGCCGCGACGTAGCCGGCCAGGAACGCGGCCTGGTCGGTGGCGAACTGCATCGGGTAGACGTTGCTGGCGCCCTCGATCGCGCTGTCCACGATGCCGAACTGCTGGCTCGTGCTCTCGGCCGCGACCTTCTTGGTGGCGTCGCCCATCAGGCCGCCGACCGCGAGGATGAAGTTGCACTTCTTGGTGACGTAGCCACGCAGGTTGGGCTCGTAGTCGGCCTCGGCGGTCGAGGCGACGTACTCGGGCGCGATGTTGCTCTGCGCGGTTTTGGCCGCCTGCACGCCGGCCCAGGCCGACGCGTTGAACGACTTGTCGTCGATGCCGCCGACGTCGGTGACCATGCAGGCCTTGTATGGGGCTCCGGCGCCGGCACTGCTGCCGGAACCGCTCGGGGTCTCAACGGGAGCGTCGCCACACGCGGCAGCAGCGAGCGTGAGCCCACCGGCCGCGAGAATCGCAACGATCCGCATCCCACGTACTGGGCGCAAAACGCCCTCCTTCCACAGCACACCGAAGACTCGTGGTGAGTTCTCGGCCGCGAGCGTACGCGCAGGCCAGAGCCGCGTCAGGAAATCCGGCCGGACTGTTGGCGCACCGTTACCTCCGGGCGACCGCCCGGCGGACAGGCTGCGGCTTTCGGTGGAATCGGCGGGGAATTGCCCGGTGGACCGCGAAACGTGCCGTTAATCTTTCGGCGACGCGCCCTGGTCGGCGACGGATCGTTCGGCCCGCCAGGCCCGGACCCCGAGCACTCCGACGACGGTTCCGATGGCCAGCGAGGCGCCGATCAGCAGGGCGTGGATCCACAGGAACGCGGTGGGCGAGCCGCCGTCGAACGCCCGGTCGTCCCGCCAGATCGCCAGCCCGAACCGCGGCCAGATCAGCCAGGTCCAGACGCCCACCAGCACCAGGAAGACCGCCCATTTCCGCGAGATCACCACGCGGAGAGTATGGGCGGTCTTCGGGGTCGGGCGCTCAGCGGGCCGGCGCCTTCTCGGTCGGCCCTCAGTGGGCCGGCGCGTGTTCCGGGTCGGGCGTGGCGACCGGCGAGGCCTCCGTCGTGGCCGGGGCGGTGCGGCGACGGCCGAGGGCGGTCAGGACCAGACCCCCGATCGCGTACGACCCCAGCACGATCGCCGCGGTCAGCCCGCCGTGGCCGTCGAAGTAGGCGACCGACCGCAGCAGCGTCGCCCCGGCGCCGATCGGCAACGCCTGGCCGACCGCGCCCCACGGCTGGGGCAGCAGCTCGGGCGCCGCCGCGACCGCGCCGAGCGCGTTGCCGACCAGGAACATCGTGACCGCGCCGAGCCCCAGCCCGGGCCGGTCGAACATGGCGCCCAGACCGGTCATCGCGCCGGCCACGGCCAGGCCGAACAACCCGAGCACCCCGGCCACCGCGAGGTAGTCGCCAGGCAGCACGTCGAGCCACCCCTGCAGCACCGCCGCGCCGGCCAGACCGGCCGCGACCGCGTAGCCGAGCAGCGCGGTCAGCCGGGCGCCCCGGCGCCGGACGACGAAGAAGATCAGCAACCCGGCCAGCAGCGAGGTGATCGCGAGCGGCAGGAAGCCGGCACCGAATCCGGTGCCCCGCGGGTCACCGGCGTGCAGCGGAACCACGTCGACGACCTTGGCCTGCGGCCCGGCGGCCTGGCCGAGCAGGGCGGAGACGGTGGGACTGCCGGCCGACGCCACGTGCACCTCGGGCGCGGGGCCGGCCACGACGATCGCCCCGTAGACCGACCGGTCGCGGATCGCGGCGTCCGCGGCGGCGGCGTCCGGGAGCGTGGTGACCTCGAACGCGCCCGGGTGCTCAGCGGCCAGCTTCTGGGTGATCGCGGCGGTGGCCGGCGGCGGGCCGGCGACCGCGATCGGCAGGTCACGGGGCGCGAGGTTGGCGGCCGGGCCGGCGAAGAGCGGCACCAGCAGCGCCTGGAGCGCGACGACGACGAGGGCGATGAGCAGGCCCGCGGTCAGCGGAGTGCGGTGGGATCGCATCAGGGATCTCCTAAAACGAATGCTCGTTCTCTTTGACTTGCCCAGAATGCTCCCCGGCGTCGCCCGTAGTCAAGAACGAGCGTTCGTTTTACAGTGTGGGGCGTGCCACGCGTATCCGAGAACCACCTGACCGCCCGCCGCGAGCAGATCCTGGCCGCCGCCCGCGCCTGCTTCCTGCGCAACGGCCTGCATGCCACGTCGATGCAGGACCTGATCCGCGAGGCCGGCCTCTCGGTGGGCGCGGTCTACCGCTACTTCAAGTCCAAGAACGAGATCATCAGCGCGATCGCCGAGCAGGTCGCCGGCGGCATCGCCGCGCGCATCCAGGAGATCGCCGACCAGGAGCCGCCGGTGCCGCTGCCGGACGCCATGGAACAGGTGCTCGAGCTGGTCGACGCGCAGGTCGGCCCGGGCGGCAACTTCCCGCTGGGTGTGCAGGTCTGGGGCGAGGCGACGATCGACCCGGCGATCGGCGACATCGTGCGCGAGCGGTACGCGGCGATGCACGGCACCTTCACGCTCCTGGCCGAGCGCGCGGCCGAGCGTGGCGAGCTGCCCGCCGGCGTCGACCCCGAGGCAATGGCCGCGGTGCTGTTCAGCATGGTGCCCGGCTTCGCCCTGCAACGCATGATCATCGGCAAGCCTGACAAGGAGACGTTCGCCGCCGGAATGCGCGCGATCCTCACCCGCTGACCGCCGAGGTGACGCGTATAGGTGCGCAGAGCCCCGCCGTTCGCCCGGTTTGTCGCGCGAGTGACGCGTATAGGTGCGCAGAGCCCCGCCGTTCGCCCGGTTTGTCGCGCGAGTGACGCGTATAGGTGCGCAGAGCCCCGCCGTTCGCCCGGTTTG
>NZ_JBFBGU010000001.1:609589-931709 GCF_040684855.1 Actinoplanes sp. NPDC089786 | reverse complement strand
TTGTCGCGCGGATGACGCGTATGAGTGCGCAGAGCCCCGCGGTTCGCCCGGCTTGTCGCGCGGATGACGCGTATGAGTGCGCAGAGCCCTGCGGTTCGCCCGGTTTGTCACCGGGTGTTGCCTATACGCGCTCAGAGCAAAGGGGTCAGCCGGCCATGCCGGGGAGCTTGGCGGCCAGGCGGGCGAAGCCGGCCCGGACGTCGGTGGCGGTGGGCGCCGGCCCAGGCTCGACGGTCTCGATGTAGTCCGGCGGCTCGTCGTCGCCCGGCGGAAGTTCGGCGGCCGAACGCACCGCCTCGATCTCGTCGCGGATCGCCTCGGCGTCGACCCGTGGCAGCAGCGGCTCGACCACGGCGACCAGGTCGTCGTCGGCCACCACGGCCTGGGCCAGCGCCAGCGCGTGGGCCCGCTCGTACGGCCCGAACACCACCGGCTCCCAGCCCTCGGCGTCGTCCAGCGGGCTGACCGTGATCACCCACGGGAGGGCGGCCACCGGGGAGTCCGGCGGCAGGCTGAGCGTCACGAGACTGCCCATGGGCACATCATTACGGACTGTGGTGCCGAATCCAGGTATTTTGTCCTACCGGAGCAGTTTTATCGTCAGCTGCGAGGTCGACGACGCGGCCGTGCGGGCTGGTCGCCGCCCACGCCGCCCCGAACAGTAGGACCTGGTTGAAGAGGTACAGGTAGAAGAGCACGCCGACCGCGCTGGCAACCAGGCCGTAGGCCGGGTTCCGCTCGACCAGGCCGACCAGATACTTACCGACCGTGTTGAGCAACGTGATGCCGACACCGACCTGGAGCACCGGCGGAATCATCCGGCGCACGGTCATCCGCAGCCGGGGCACGGCGGCCAGCAGCGCCGCCGCCAGCAACATGTTGATCGCGATCATGGCGATCCAGCTGACCGTGGTCAGCAGCCAGCCCGCGTGCCCGTCGGAGAGCCAGGTGAGCAGCCGTTCCAGCAGGTTGACGGCGCCCACCGACAGGCCGACCAGGACCAGGATGCCGAGCAGCACGCCGAGGTCGACGAGCTGACGGATGCCGTAGAAGCCGGGGTGCTCGTTGACCCGCCAGATCAGGCGTTGTGAGGAGCGGATCGCGTCGACCCAGCCGAGGCCGGTCCAGACCAGGCCGACCAGGCCGATGATGCCGACCGTACGACCGCTGTCCAGCACCTGCTGGAGGTCGAGGAACGGCAGGTTCTGGGCGAGGAACTCGCGGACGATGTCGAACAGGTCGTCGTTGTTGCCGAGCAGGATGCCGAAGATCGAGTAGCCGATCAGCAGCAGCGCGAAGACCGCGAAGAAGCCGTAGTACGCGATGGCCGCGGCCAGCCGGCCGCCGTTGACCTCGTCGTAGCGCAGGATCGCCCGGCTGAAGTGGTCGAAGTACTTCGAGCGGTGCCGCCAGACCATGAGCCGCGCGACGATCGCGTCGTAGGCACGGTCGACGGCGCTCGCGGGCCGACCGTCAGCCAACGTCAGCCCCCGAGCGAGAAGTCACGACGCCGGCGCCAGGGGCCCTCGCCACCATGCGAGAACAGCGTGAACGACGCGACGCCGAACCGGCAGGAGAACGGGGCCAGATCGTCGAAGACGGCGTCGAGCGCGGCGGCGGGCACGTCCTGGGCGACGGTCACGTGTGGATGGTACGGAAATCGCGACTCCCGACGCAGCCCGTCGGCCGCCATGATCGCCTCGGCCAGCAGCTCGCACTCGCTGATGCCCTGGGCCAGGGTCACGAAGACCACCTCGGTGATCGGCCGGAACGTGCCGGTCCCGCGCAGGTGGATGGTGAACGGCGGTTGCCCGGACGCGACCGTGGCCAGGTGTTCCTCAACGGCCGGCAGCAGCCCGGTGTCCACCTCGGTCGGCCCGAGCAGCGTCACGTGGGCGGGCGTGAACGCGGCCTGCGGGTCGCCGGCCTCGCCGCGGCGCTTGGTGAGCTGCGAACCCCACGGCTCCGGGATGTCGATCGCGACGCCGATCGTGGTGGTCGGGGCCACGCGGTCAGGCTCCGCGCGCCGGGCTGAGGAAACCGATGTTCTGGTACGCCTGCGCGAGTGTCACCGCGGACACCGCCCGCGCCTTCTCCGCCCCCACGGCCAGCACCTTGTCGAGGTAGCCGGGGTCTTCGAGGTAGGCCCGGGTGCGATCCTGGATCGGCTTGACGAACTCGACCACGACCTCGGCCAGGTCTTTCTTCAGGTCGCCGTAGCCGCGGCCGTCGTACTGCTCGAGCAGTTCGTCTATGGTCCGGCCGGTCAGCGCGGCGTAGATGGTCAGCAGGTTGCTGATGCCGGGCTTGGCCACCTCGTCGTAGAGGATCTCGCGGCCGGTGTCGGTGACCGCCGACTTGATCTTCTTGGCCGAGCGGGCCGGGTCTTCCAGCAGCTCGATGATGCCGTTCGGCGAGGACGCCGACTTGGACATCTTCGCGGTCGGCTCCTGCAGGTCGGTGATCTTCGCGGTGTCCTTGACGATGTACGCCGCGGGCACCGTGAAGGTCGGGCCGTACCGGGTGTTGAACCGCTGGGCCAGGTCGCGGGTGAGCTCGAGGTGCTGTCGCTGGTCCTCGCCCACCGGCACCTGGTCGGCCTGGTAGAGCAGGATGTCGGCGGCCTGCAGGATCGGATAGGTGAACAGGCCGACCGAGGTGGAATCTTGCCCGGCCTTGGCCGACTTGTCCTTGAACTGGACCATGCGCCCGGCCTCACCGAAACCGGTGATGCAGTTCAGCACCCAGGCCAGCTGGGCGTGCTCGGGGACGTGCGACTGCACGAACAGCGTGCATCGATCGGGGTCGAGGCCGACGGCGAGCAGCTGTGCGGCGGAGAGACGTGTGCGATTGCGGAGCGCCACCGGTTCGTGCCCGGCGGTGATCGCATGCAGATCGACCACGCAGTAGAACGCGTCATGTGAGTCCTGCAAGGCCACCCAGTTACGCACCGCGCCCAGATAGTTTCCGAGGTGGAACGAGTCGGCGGTGGGCTGGATCCCGGAGAGCACCCGCGGGCGAGGGGCGGCGTCGGACATGAGCGTCATTGTGACAGTCTCGGCCCACTTCCCGTAAACCGCCCGTGCGTGCGACCTATGGATGTTCGGTCGTGTTGACTCATGAGCGATCTTGAGAGATTGTAGAGTGGCAAATCACCGACGGAAGGGCACACCGCCGTGAAACTGCTCGTCACCGGAGGCGCGGGGTACGTCGGCAGCGTGACCAGCCGGCTGCTGCTCGACGCCGGACATGACGTGACTGTCCTGGACAATCTCAGCACCGGATTCCGCGAGGCGGTAGCGCCCGATGCGACCTTCGTGGAGGCCGACATCGCCGATGCCGGCACCGTCCTGACGGCCGAGGCCGGCTTCGACGCGGTGCTGCACTTCGCCGGGCTGATCGCGGCCGGCGAGTCGATGGTGAAGCCGGAGCTCTACTGGGACCACAACGTGATCCGGTCGCTGCGTCTGCTCGCGGCGGTGCGCGCGGCGCGCGTACCCAAACTTGTCTTCTCCTCCACCGCGGCGGTCTATGGCAACCCGAGCGAGTTGCCGATCACCGAGGGCGCCGTCAAGGCGCCGACCAACACCTACGGCGCCA
Source organism: Actinoplanes sp. NPDC089786 (assembly GCF_040684855.1). Classification (NCBI taxonomy): domain Bacteria; kingdom Bacillati; phylum Actinomycetota; class Actinomycetes; order Micromonosporales; family Micromonosporaceae; genus Actinoplanes; species Actinoplanes sp. NPDC089786. Next base: position 928,109 of record NZ_JBFBGU010000001.1, on the reverse strand, counting down.
CCAAGCTGACCTTCGACCACGCCCTCACCTCGGAGACCTTCGCGCACGGGCTGGCCGCGGTGTCGCTGCGCTACTTCAACGTGGCCGGGGCGCTGATCCGGCCGGACACCGAGCGTCTAAAGGCGGCCGAGATCGGCGAGCGGCACGACCCCGAGACCCACCTGATCCCGATCGCGCTCCAGGTGGCCGCGGGCAAGCGCGAGAAGCTCCAGCTGTTCGGCGACGACTACCCGACCGCCGACGGCACCTGCGTCCGCGACTACATCCACGTGGAAGACCTGGCCCGGGCCCACCTGCTGGCGCTGGACGCGGCGGTCGGCGGCGAACACCGGATCTACAACCTGGGCACCGGCAGCGGGTTCACCAACCGGCAGGTGGTCGAGGTGGCCCGCGAGGTGACCGGCCACGAGCTGCCGGTGGAGATCGCGCCGCGCCGCGAGGGCGACCCGGCCACGCTGGTCGCGTCGTCGGCCCTGGCCCGGGCCGAGCTCGGCTGGGTGCCCGAGAAGGCGACCCTGCACGACATGATCGGTGACGCCTGGGCGTTCTACCGGACCCACGTGGCGTGATCTGATCAGATCATGACTGAGCCTTCTTCGTCATGCCCTTCTGGCCCTCGACGCCGTTGGTCGGTGACGGCTGCTGCCGCTCGGTGCAGGCGGTCATGACAGACGTCGCTACTATTTTCCGCGATCACTACGGCGCCGAGCCCGAGGGACTCTGGGCGGCGCCCGGGCGGGTGAACCTGATCGGCGAGCACACCGACTACAACGACGGGTTCGTGCTCCCGTTCGCGTTGCCCGAGCGGGTGATCGCCGCGGCCGGGCGGGCCGACGCCGGCTGGGCGGTGTGCTCCGACCTGCAGGGCGAGCCGGTCAGCTTCGACGACCCCGGCGAGCCGGGAACGGTGACGGGCTGGGCCGCCTACGTCGCCGGGGTGGTGTGGGCGCTCCGCGACGCCGGGTACGAGCCCCCGCCCGCCCGCATAGCGCTCACCTCCGACGTCCCGCTCGGCGCCGGCGTCTCGTCGTCCGCCGCGCTGGAGTCGGCCGTGCTCACCGCGCTGATCGACCTCGGCGGCCTGGACATCCCGGCGCACGAACGGCCGGCCCTGGCCCAGCGTGGCGAGAACGTCTACGTCGGCGCGCCGACCGGGATCATGGACCAGTCGGCGTCGATCCGCTGCGAGGCCGGCCGCGCGCTGTTCCTCGACTGCCGGTCGCAGGAGGTCGAGCAGATCCCGTTCGACGTGGCCGCCGAGGGCCTGGCCGTGCTGGTGGTGAACAGCAACGCGCCCCACCGGCACGTGGACGGCGAGTACGGCGCCCGGCGCAAGTCGTGCGAGGAGGCGGCGCGGCTGCTGGGCGTACCCGCGTTGCGTGACGTCTCCACGGACGGCCTGGACCAGACCCTGAAGCAGCTCGACGACGAGGTGATGCGGCGCCGCGTGCGCCACGTGGTGACCGAGGACCAGCGCGTGCTCGACACCGTGGCGTTGCTGCGCTCGGGCCGGATCCGGGAGATCGGGCCACTGATGACCGCGTCGCACGCGTCGATGCGGGAAGACTTCGAGATCACCGTGGCCGAGGTGGACGTCGCGGTGGAGGCGGCGCTGATGGCCGGCGCGTACGGCGCCCGGATGACCGGCGGCGGTTTCGGCGGCTGCATCCTCGCCCTGATCGACGCCGACCGGGCCGACGCCATCGCCTCGGCGATCGCCGAGGCGTACGCGAAGCATGGTTTCACCGCGCCCACCCCCTTCGTCGCGGTCCCCAGCAAGGGCGCGACCCGCCTCTGAGGACAGTCCGGGGTCGTCCGCCAGGAGGACCCGGGCGGTCGTTCCCGCACGGTTCTGGGTCGCGGCGTTCAGTGACGCCGACGCGGTGACGGCGAGGTCGGCGCCCGACCTGCGCCGCCACCTGGTCGGCTGAGACCGGCCTCAGCGAGGCAGTGGCTGCGGGTCGGCGGTCGGTCCCTTCACCACGGGCTTGCCGTCGACCCAGTCCACTTTGTCCAGCCAGAGCTGGCGGCCGGGCGAGACGCTGCCGATCGCGTCCGGCGGCCACGCGTGGTAGAGCAGCCAGCTCTCCCCCGCCGGCGTGGTGACCAGGAAGCTGTGTCCCGGCCCGGCCGCCGCCGGTGACGTCTTGAGGATCGGGTTCTCCGCCGCCTTGCGACACGGGCCGAGCGGCGAGTCGCAGGTCGCGTAGCCCATCGCGTACACGTCCCGGTCGAAGGCGTTGGCCGAGTAGAAGAGAAAGAACGTTCCTTCTCTCTCGACCAATTGCGGCGCCTCGATGACGTGGTCCTCCCACGCGGCGTCGTTGACCAGCAGTTGCTTCGGTTCGCCGGCGAGGGCCCGCCCGTCCGCGCGAAGCTCGGCCCCGTAGAGGTAGGTCGGCTGCCGGATCGCGTTGCCGTCGTTCTTCCAGTAGAGGTAGCGCTTGCCGTCGGCGGCCGTGAACGGGCTGGCGTCGATCGACCCGCCCTCGTCGGCCTGGCAGATCAGCGGCCGATCCGACTCGTCGACGAACGGCCCTTCCGGCTCGGCGCTGAACGCCACCCCGATGCACTGCCGATCGGTCGCCGTCGAGCGGGCGGTGTAGTAGAGCAGCCAGCCGCCGTCGCCCGCGATCACCTCAGGCGCCCAGGTATTGCCCTTGGTGGCCCACGTGCCCACCTCGGGCATGGCGTCCCCCGCGCCGGTCCAGTGCACGAGATCCGGCGAGGAGAGCACCGGCACGTTCGCGGCGGCGTTGTTCGTCCCGTACGCGTACCAGGTGTTCTCGTGCCGGATCACCCCCGGGTCGGGGAAGTTCTCGGCGAAGACCGGGTTGCTGAACATCGGTGCCTCCTTCGCGGGCGCCGCCTCGCCGCCGCACCCGGCCAGGACCAGAACGGCCAGGACGAGACAGTGGTAGCCCCTGGCGGTATTTCGCCGCCGGATGGCGCGCTGGGCTACCACTGGTGGGGTCACCACCGGCTGAACCTCAGATAGTCGAACGTCGCGGTGACGGCGGGCGCCGCTCCGCCGTGGGCGATCAGGCCGATGCGCGGTGTGGTGTTCGCCGGCATCGTCCACACGCCACCCCAGGTCCACTTCCGGCCGTCGCGGCTCACCCCGGCGCGGTACTCGTGCTCGCCGCCGGCGTCGGTCCGGTGCGCCAGCCGCAGCCAGGTGGTCTCCAGGCCGGGCGGGCCGGCGATGGTGCCGCCGTAGGACAGCGCGCCCGCGTACGGGATCTCGTAGCCGAACTCGACCTGCCGGGTGTTCCAGATCGCCACCGCCGACAGCCGCGCGAACCGGTCGTCGTCCACGTAGGCGATCAGCCCGGCCTGCTGGTAGTTGCGCACCGTGTCCTCGCCCAGCGGCAGCGTGAGCCTGGTCTCGGCGATCCAGTTGCCCTTCGGCGCGTCCCGCAGCAGCACCCCGGCGTCGTTGCCGGCGCCGGTCAGGTCGGCGCCCTCGACCGGCCAGCTCAGCCGCCCGCGGCCCACCGTCACGGCCGGTTCCCGGATCGCGGTCCAGCGGCGGTCGAGCGAGCGGCCGGCGAACTCGTCGGAGGCCAGCAGGCGCCCCGGCGTCGGCGCCGGCGCCACCCGGACCGGCGGCAGCGGACGGTTGGGCCGGTCGCGGAGCACGTCCGAGGCCCACGCCCCGCCGCGTACGGTGGGCCAGCCCGAGATCCAGTCCAGCCGGTCGAGCAGCATCGGCCGCTCGTTGATCCCGAACGGCTCGTCCAGGTACGGGTCGTTCCGGTCGATCGCGTGGTAGACGAACCAGTCCTGGCCGAGCCGGTCGGTGATCAGTCCGTTGTGGCCGGTGCCGACCCAGCGGTTGCCGTTCGGCGCGATCACCGGCGTGCCACCGGCCCGCGAGACGTTGAGCGACTGGCCCAACTTGTCGGTGAACGGGCCGCGCGGGTCCCGCGAGCGCCCGACCGAGACCGAGTAGCCGGTGGTCGGGCCGGCACAGCAGTTGGCCGACGATGCGAACAGGTAATACCAGCCGTTGCGCCGCACCACGTACGCGCCTTCGAACTTGTTGTCGACCGCGACCCGGGTGGCGGGGCCGGTCAGGTGCAGCCCGTCCGCGGTGAGCTCACTGACCCAGATGCCGCCGAAGTAGCTGCCGTAGTAGAGGAACTTCCGGCCGTCGGGCGTGGTGAGCTGGGCCGGGTCGAAGGTCCAGAGCCACCCCCCGTCCCCGCTGGGCCGCGGCGCGACCACCGGGGTGTCCACGAACGTCCACGGCCCGGCCGGGGTCGGCGCGGTGGCGGCGCCGATGGCCGAGGCGCCGGGCGCGACGGTGGTCTCGGTGACGGTCACGTACATGATCCAGCGGTTGCCGATCTTCCGGACGTCCGGCGCCCAGTAGGCGGCGTTGCCGGCGGCGAACGCGGGTTTCTGGCCGGCGCTGAACGCGTCGCCGACGTAGGACCAGGTGACCAGGTCGGCCGAGCGGGCGATCGGGATCCGGTGGGCGACCTTCTCGCCTTCGCGCAGCGGATCCGTCGTTCCGTACGCGTAGTAGAGATTGTCGTCGCCGTGGACGATGACCGGGTCGGCGAACGTGTCGGCGAAGGACGCCGAGATCGGGTTGGCGTGTGCTGCTGTCGGCGCCAGCACGAGCAGGACACCCAGGAGAGCGAGGAGCTTCTTCATGATCACCCCTTCAGGCCGCTACGGGAGACGCCCTCGATGATGTACCGCTGGCACACCACGAACAGGATCAGCACCGGGATGCTGGCCAGCGCCGCGCCCGCCATGATCACCGGATAGTCGGTGGTGTACGCGCCCTGGAGCGTGGCCAGGCCCGGCGGCAGGGTCAGCTTCTCGGGACTGAACAGCACGTACACCGGCCAGATGAAGTCGTTCCAGTTGGTCAGGAACGCGATCACGGTCAGCGTGGCCAGCGCCGGCCGGGACAGCGGCAGGATGACCTTGGTGAAGATCTGCCAGGCGTTGGCGCCCTCGATCAGCGCCGCCTCCTCCAGTTCGCGGGGCAGCGCGGAGAAGAACTGGCGCAGGAAGAACACGCCGAACGCGCTGGCCGCACCCGGGATGATCAGCGCCCAGACGCTGTCCAGCCAGCCCAGCCGGTCGATCATCAGGAAGTTCGGGATCAACATCACGAAGCCGGGTACGAACAATGTCCCGACGATCACCGCGAAGATCACGTTCTTACCGCGGAAGGTCATCCGGGCCAGCGCGTACGCGGCCATCGACGCGACCACCAGCACCAGGATCGCCTGACCGACCGCGGCCACCATGCTGTTGAGGAACCAGCGCAGCACCGGCGTCTGGGTGTTGCCGGCGAACAGCGTCTCGTAGGCGCGGGTGGTCGGCTCCCGCGGCAGCCAGGCCGGCGGGATCGCGGTGGCCTCGCTGGTGGTCTTGAACGAGGTCAGCAGCATCCACACCAGCGGCGCGACGAACACGACGCTGATCCCGATCAGCACGGTGTACCAGGCGATGCCGCGTACCCGGGTCATGTGTCCTTCTCTCGGAACAGCCGGAAGACGATCACGCTGACCAGCAGCAGGGCCAGGGTGAGGAAGTAGCTCATCGCGGCCGCGCTGCCCATCCGGTAGCTGCGCAGGCCCTCGTCGGCGATGTACATGATCGCCGTCCGCGTCTCCACCCCCGGGGCGCCCTGCGTGATCAGGTACGCCTGCCCGAACATGTTGGCCGAGGCCAGGATCGTGTTGATCACGACGAAGGCGAGCACCGGCCGGAGCCCGGGGAGGGTCACGTGCCGGAACTCGGCCCAGCGCCCGGCGCCGTCCACCCGCGCCGCGTCGTACAGGTCACGCGGGATGTCCTGCAGGCCGGCCAGGTAGATCACCGCGTTGAAGCCGATCGTCCACCACACCGTGACACCGACCAGCGAGATCCACGCCCAGGGCAGACCGGTGGTCCACGGCGTGTCCGCGGGCAGCCCGACCGCGCCGAGCGCCGCGTTGACCATGCCCAGGTTGGGGTCGAGCAGGAAGCGCCAGAGCAGGCCGATGACCGCCACGCCCAGCACGTACGGCGCGAAGTAGACGGCCCGGAACAGCGTGCGGCCCGGGAAGGCCCGGTTCAGCAGCAGCGCCACGCCCAGCGGCACCACGATCAGCAGCGGCACGCTGAACACCGTGAAGATCCCGGTGGCCTGCATGCTCTGCCAGAAGAAGTCGAACACCGGCGACGCCCGGTCGAACAGCGCCGCGTAGTTGGCCAGGCCGACGAACGGCTTCCCGGGCAGCAGGTAGTCCCAGTCGTGCAGGCTGATCCAGATCCCGTAGACCGCCGGCACCAGGGTGAAGGTCGCGAAGATCAGCGCGTACGGCAGCAGGAAGAGATAGGGCGTCGCTCCCCGATGGCTGCGCGCCTTCTTCCTGCCGGTCGCCGCGGCAACCGCCGGCGGCCGCACCGCTTCCTTGACGGCCATGCTCAGCCGCCGTACTTCTTCTTGTTCTGCTCCAGGATCTGACCCGCCTTGCCGGCCGCGTCGGCCAGCGCCTTGGCCGGCTCCTTCCGCAGCAGGATCGCCTCGTTGACCGCGACGTCCATGGTGGCCATGGCGTCCGCGATGCCCGGCACCGACGGCGGGAAGTGCAGGTCGTCGATCTGCGAGCCGATCGCCGACTGCTCCTTCAGCGCCTTGAAGTCGGCGCCCTCGCGCACCTCCTTGCGGGCCGGGACCTGGCCGCCCTTGGCCCACTCGAGCGACTGCTGGCTGATGTAGTTGATGAACACCTTGCCCGCGGTCAACTTGTTCTGGTCGTTGGCCTTCTGCTTGAACTGCACGAAGTTGTGCGACCCGGCCCAGGCCGCCTTCTGGGTGCCGATCTGCGGCAGCGCGCTGACGCCCCACTCCAGGCCCTTGACGCCGTTGAGTGTGTTGATGTTCCAGATGCCGTTCCAGTTGAAGGCGGCCTTGCCGTTCTGCAGCGCGATCGCGTCCGCGTCCTGGGCCACGTTCTTCGGGCTGTAGCCCTTCTTGACCAGGTCGACCAGCCAGGTCAGGGCCTTGACGCCGGGCTCCTCGGCGAACAGCGGCTTCCCCGCCACCTCGTCGAACAACTGGCCGCCGAACTGCCAGGTCAGCGACTCGAACTGGTGCACGCCGGTGAACGGGAACGGGCTGGCCCAATGGCCCTGGATGCCCTTGGCCTTCAACGCGTCCAGCGCGGCCAGGTACTCCTCGTTGGTGGTCGGCGGCTTCTCCGGGTCGAGGCCGGCGGTCCGCAGAACCTTCTTGTTGTAGAACATGCCCTGCGGGTGTACGTCCAGCGGGATCGCGTACCGCTTGCTGTTGTAGACCCCGGCCCGCCACACCGGCGGCGAGAAGTCCTCCTCCTTGAGCTGGAGGGAGGCGGCCACGTCGTCGAGCGGCAGGACCACGCCGCGGGCCGCGTTGGTGGCGACCTGCTCGACGTGCATGATGCCCAGGTCAGGCCCGTTGCCGGTGGACACCGCGGCCGGCACCTTCTGGTAGTAGTCGGCCCACTCGTACACGTTCATCGTGACCTTGATGTTGGGGTTGGCCGCGTTGAACTTGTCCACCAGGGACTTCATCACCGGGCCGTCGCCGCCGGTGAAGCCGTTCCAGAAGGTCAGGGTCACGTTCGGGCCGGAGTAGGTGGTCGCGGCGGGCTGGGCGTTGGAACCGCCGCCGTTCACGACCGGGTTGGGTCCGTCGTCGCCGCAGGCGCCGAGCAGGACGGCGCCACTCGCGCCGACACCGAGGCCGAGCAGGCCGCGGCGGGTCAGGTTGTTGTTCACTTCGACTCCTCGAAGGTCAGGGCGTGCCAGGAGAGCGGAGGAAGGGCGACGGTGCTGCCGCCGGTCTGGGTGAGCGGCTCATTGATCCCGTCGGCGATCCACAGGTGGTCGCCGGGGCGGTGGTTGGGGAAGGCGCGCAGGTCGAGATCGAGCCGGACCTGCTCGGTGCCGCGGTTCACGACGAACACGGACAGCGCGCCGGTCTCCGGGTCGTGGGTGGCGATGGCGTCGACCACGGGTACGTCGCCGTACCGGCCGGTGGCCATCGTGGGCGCGGTCACGGCGGTGCGGAGCACGGTGCCGCGGGCCAGGCGGGCGGTGTGCGCGAACGGGTGGAAGATGGTCTGCCGCCAGGCCGGGCCGCCGGGCCGGGTCCGGATCGGCGCGATCACGTTCACCAGCTGCGCCTGGCAGCCGATGCTCAGCCGGTCGGCGTGCCGCAGCATGCTGATCAGCAGGTTGCCGACCACCATGGCGTCGGTGACGGTGTAGTCGTCCTCGATCAGCGCCGGCGTCTCCTCGATGCCGCGGTCCTCGGGCTCGGTGAACCGGCCCTGGTACCAGACGTTCCACTCGTCCAGGGCCAGGTTGACGCGCTTGCGCCGGCGGAGTTTGGCCCGCACGTGGTCGGCGGTGGCGATCACGTCCTCGATGAAGCCGTCCAGCCCGTACGCGGAGGCCCGGAAGCTGGCCGGGTCGTCCTTCTCCGGGTCGTAGTACTGGTGCAGCGACACATAGTCGACCTGGTCGTAGGCCTCCTCGAGGACGGTGGCCTCCCAGCCCGCGAAGGTCGGCATGTCGGCGTTCGAGCTGCCGCACGCGACCAGCTCGATGCCCGGGTCGACCTTCTTCATCGCCGCGCCGGCCCGGGACGCGAGGCGGCCGTACTCGCGGGCGGTCATCCGGCCGACCTGCCACGGGCCGTCCATCTCGTTGCCGAGACACCAGAGGCGTACGTCGTGCGGCTTGGCCACGCCGTGCTCCCGCCGCCGGTCGCTGATCGCGGTGCCCTCGGCGAGGTTGCAGTACTCGACCAGCGCGGCCGCGTCGTCCACCCCGCGGGTGCCCAGGTTGACCGCCATCATCGGCTCGACCCCGGCCGCCGTGGCCCAGCGCATGAACTCGTTCAGCCCGAACGCGTTGCTCTCCAGCGACCGCCAGGCCAGGTCGAGCCGCCGCGGGCGCTCGGCGACCGGCCCGACGCCGTCCTCCCAGCGGTAGTTCGAGACGAAGTTCCCGCCCGGGTAGCGGACCGTGGTGACCCCGAGCTCGCGGACCAGCTCGAGCACGTCGGTGCGGAGACCGTCGGCGTCCGCCTCGGGGTGCCCGGGCTCGAACACGCCGGTGTAGACACACCGGCCCATGTGCTCGACGAAGGAGCCGAAGAGCCGGGGATCGACCGGCGCGATCGTGTACGCGGGGTCGAGAGTGAGCTGCGCCACTGACATGCAAGCCTTTTTACAACGTTGGAACCAACGTTGTAAATAGCCTGAGGTGATTCTGTCACGTGCGGATTTCCTGAGGTCAGGCCGTGCTTTCGCGCACCACGAGGCGGTGCGGCACACGCACTTCCCGGGGCGGCTCGGCGGTCTGCCCGATTCGTTCCGCGAGCAGGTCCACCGCGATCTCGGCGATCCGGGCGGTGTCCGGCGCCACCGTGGTCAGCGTCGGCGTGCTGAAGCGCCCGTCCTCGATGTCGTCGAAGCCGGCCACCGCCACGTCGTCGGGCACCTTGTGGCCCCGGCGCAGCAGGGTACGGAGGGCGCCCAGGGCCAGCAGGTCGTTGAAGCAGAACACCGCGTCCGGCGGCTCCGGCAGGTCGAGCAGCCGTTCCATCGCGGCCGCCCCGTCAGCCCGGTGGAACTGCTCGGCCGGCGCCACCAGCGTCTCGTCGACCGGCAGACCGGCCTCGGCCAGCGCCCGCCGATAGCCGGCCAGCCGCAGGTGGGCGGTCACCGCCGAGGGCTGGTCCTGGGCGCCGATCGCCGCGATTCGGCGCCGGCCCAGCGCGGCCAGGTGGCCGGTCGCCTCCGCGGCCGCGGCCAGGTTGTCGATCGCCACGTGGTCGGCCGGTCCGTGCGACACCCGCTCGCCCAGCAGCACCATCGGGCTGCCGTCGGACCGCACCAGTTCGTCGCCGGTCAGCGCCAGCGGACTGAAGATCACCCCGTCGATCGCGTGCCGGCGCAGCCCCGCGACCAGGTTGCGCTCGCGGTCGGCCTGGCCGTCGGTCTGGTCGATCAGCACGGTCCACGACCGGCGCTCGGCCGCCTGCACGATCAGCCCGGCCATCTCGGCGAAGTAGGGCGACTGCAACTCGGGCAGCGCCAGCGCGATCACCCCGGACCGGCCGCTGCGCAACTGGCGGGCCGCGACGTTGGGGATGTACCCGAGCCGATCGATCGCGTCCTGCACCCGGGATCGGGTGTCCGGCGCCACGTGCACATAGCCGTTGACCACGTTTGACACGGTCTTGATGGACACGCCGGCCAGCGCGGCAACATCCTTCAAGCCCGGAGGCACCGGCCTCGCCCCCTCGTCAACCGCCAACCCCCGGACTATAACAACGTTCCCGGCCATGCAACCCCGGAGGCGGGTGCGGCGGTCAGGGGGGCGTGAGACTTCAGGAGGCTCGTGATGAACGAGCGTGATGAGCAGTTCCACGATTTCGTGCTGGCCCGGCGGGCCGGCCTGGTGCGTACCGCGACGCTGTTGACGGCGGGCGACGCGCACCTGGCGGAAGATCTGGTGCAGTCGACGCTGACCAAGCTCTATGTCGGCTGGCCGTCCTTCCTCCGGGCCGAGAACCCCGAGGGGTACGTACGCCGTTCCCTGGTCAACGCGCTGACCGACGAGCGGCGCCGGCTGTGGCGGCGGCGCGAGCGACCGGTGGCCGAACTGCCCGACCAGCCACACTTCCCCGGCACGCCCGACGTGCCCGGCGGTGACCAGCTGCGCCAGGCACTGAAGCAGCTGCCACCGCGGATGCGGGCCGCCCTCGTCTTCCGGTACTTCTACGACCTCGGCATCGCCGAGACCGCGGACGCTCTGGACTGCTCCGAGGGCACCGTCAAGAGCCAGACCGCCCGCGCGCTGGACAAGCTGCGCGCCGCCCTCGAGCCCCGTGGCTCGTTTCTTCAGCAAGGAGTGAATTAGCCATGGACCTTCGTGACGCTTTTCAGGATCTGGCCGGACGCCCGGTCGCGCCGACCATCCAGCAGGCCGACGCCGACCTGGCCCGCGGCCGGGACAAGCTGCGCAAGCGGCGGCTGATCCAGACCGCCGGCGGCTCGATCTTCGCCATCGCCGCCGGGGTGGCCGCCTTCGCGGTCGCCACGTCCGGCACGGTGACCGGCCCGGCCGCCATCGACGCGAAAGCGCCGCCGGCCGCGACGGCCGCCAAGATCAACCTGGTCGCCTACAAGGGTGAGCAGCCCAAGGGCTTCACCGTCGACACCGTGCCGGACGGCTGGTTCGTCCAGGCCATCGACACCTACTCGCTGGTGATCGCCCCGAACAAGGCCAAGAACCCGGGCCCGGACGTCGACCCGTCCAAGGCGCCGATCTACGACCCGAACAACTTCCGCGGAAAGATCGCCGTCTTCCTGCAGAGCAAGGACGAGAAAGCTCCCACGGGCAAGACGACCACGGTCAACGGGCGCGAGATGATCCTGCGCAAGAGCCCGCGCGGCGACGTGTCCGACGCCAAGGGCTTCCCGACCCCCGAGCCCGAGCGCGCCGACGGCGACTACGGCTCGACGATCTTCGTGAAGCAGGACAACGGCATCTACGTGCTCGTGCAGTTCTGGGGCGGCCTCAGCTTCACCCAGCAGCAGATGTTCGAGCTGGCCTCCGGCGTGCACGCCGACGAGAGCGCCGTGCAGGGCGTCGGCTGATCTTCGATCACCTGACGGGAAAGGGCGGGCCCATCCGGGCCCGCCCTTTCCATCTGCTCACTTCGAACAAAACGCCCGATCCGCGAAGCTCTGCGCACTCATACGCAACAGCTACGACGCCTCGATGATCATGCCGGCGCCGACCGTGCGGTTGGTCGACTCGTCGATCAGCACGAAGCCGCCGGTCGTGCGGTTGCGGCGGTACTCATCGGCCAGCAACGGCATGGCCGTGCGCAGCTTCACCCGGCCGATCTCGTTCAGCCCCAGCGAATCGGCCGACTCGTCCCGGTGCAGGGTGTTCACGTCGAGCCGGTACTGCAGGCCGCGCACCACCGTCTTGGCCGTACGCGTGGTGTGCTTGATCAGGTATTTGCTCCCGACCGAGAGCGGCGCGGTCTCGTCCATCCAGCAGATCATCGCCTCGACGTCCTGGGCGACCGCCGGCGCGTTGTTCGGCCGGCAGATCATGTCGCCACGGGAGATGTCGATCTCGTCGGTCAGCCGCACCGTCACCGACATCGGCGGGAACGCCTCGTCGAGCGGGCCGTCGGCGGTGTCGATCGAGGCGATCGTGCTGGTCAGCCCGGACGGCAGCACCATGACCTCGTCGCCCGGCTTGAGCACGCCGGAGGCCACCTGACCGGCGTAGCCGCGGTAGTCGGTGACCGTGGTCGACTGCGGGCGGATCACGTATTGCACCGGGAAGCGCACGTCGACCAGGTTGCGGTCCGAGGCGATGTGTACGTGTTCCAGGTGGTGGAGCAGGGACGGACCCTCGTACCAGGGGCTCTTGTCGGACCGTGAGGCGATGTTGTCGCCGTTGAGCGCCGAGATCGGGATGACCGTGAGGTCGGGGGCGTCGAGCTTGGCCGCGAACGAGGTGAACTCGTCGGCGATGCGCTCGTAGACCGCCTGGTCCCAGTCGACCAGGTCCATCTTGTTCACGCAGAGCACCAGGTGGGGCACGCGCAGCAACGAGGTGAGGAACGCGTGCCGGCGCGACTGCTCGACCAGACCCTTACGGGCGTCGACCAGGATCAGCGCCAGGTCGGCGGTGGACGCCCCGGTCACCATGTTCCGGGTGTACTGGATGTGTCCCGGGGTGTCGGCGATGATGAACTTCCGCCGTGGCGTCGCGAAGTAGCGGTAGGCCACGTCGATCGTGATGCCCTGCTCGCGCTCGGCGCGCAGGCCGTCGGTGAGCAGGGCGAGGTTGGTGTACTCGTCGCCACGGGCCGCGCTGACCGCCTCGACCGACTCGAGCTGGTCCTCGAAGATCGTCTTGGTGTCGAACAGCAGCCGCCCGATCAGCGTCGACTTACCGTCGTCGACGCTGCCGGCGGTGGCGAACCGGAGCAGGTCCATGCCACGGGCCGACGCGGATTCCGGCTCCAGAACAGCCTGGGACATCAGAAGTAACCCTCTCGCTTGCGGTCTTCCATCGCGGCCTCGCTGACCTTGTCGTCGCCGCGGGTGGCGCCGCGCTCGGTGATCCGGGTCGCCGCGACCTCCTCGATCACCTTTTCCACCGTGTCGGCGTCGGAGCGGACCGCGGCGGTCTGGGAGGCGTCACCGACCGTCCGGTAGCGCACCCGCATCGTGGCCGAGGTCTCGCCGTCCCGGAGCCGGATGAACTCGTTGACCGCGTAGAACATGCCGTTGCGCTCGACCACCTCGCGGTCGTGCGCGTAGTAGATGTCCGGCAGCGGCACCCGCTCCTTGGCGATGTAGTGCCAGATGTCCAGCTCGGTCCAGTTGGACAGCGGGAACACCCGGATCGACTCGCCCGGGTGGTGCTTGCCGTTGTAGAGCGACCACAGCTCGGGCCGCTGGTTCTTCGGGTCCCACTGGCCGAACTCGTCGCGGAAGCTGAACACCCGCTCCTTGGCCCGCGCCTTCTCCTCGTCGCGGCGGGCGCCGCCGAACAGCGCGTCGAAGCGGTACTTCTCGACCGCGGCCAGCAGCACCGGGGTCTGGATCCGGTTGCGGGTGCCGTCGGGCAGCTCGCGCACCTTGCCGGTGTCGATCGCCTCCTGCACGCTGGCCACGACCAGGTTGAGGCCCAGCGCGGCCACCCGGGTGTCGCGGTATTCCAGGACCTCGGGGAAGTTGTGCCCGGTGTCCACATGCATGACCGGGAACGGGATCCTTCCCGGCGCGAAGGCCTTCTCGGCCAGGCGGAGCATCACGATCGAGTCCTTGCCGCCGGAGAACAGCAGCACCGGGCGCTCGAACTCGGCCATCACCTCGCGCATCACGAAGATGCTCTCGGCCTCCAGGGCATCGAGGTGTGACACACGGTAGGGCTTCGTCTGACTCATCGTTATCTTTCTGGCTCGCGCTGGGCTGTTGGTCAGGTTACCGGGAGATGACGCTGCAGCGCTGCGAGCAGTCGGGGAGCAAGATCCTTACGGCACACGACGAGGTCGGGCAGCTTCGGGTCGGCCTGGTTGTATTTCAGCTCAGATCCGTCGATCCGGCTAGCGTGCAGACCGGTGGCCGTCGCCACAGCGACCGGCGCCGCCGAGTCCCACTCGTACTGGCCACCCGCGTGCACGTAGGCGTCGGCGTCGCCGTTGATCACCGCGGCGATCTTCACGCCGGCCGAGCCCATCGGGACCAGCTCGGCGCCGATGTCGTCGGCCAGGGCGGTGACGAAGGCGGGCGGGCGGGTCCGGCTGGCCGCGATCCGGATCGGCCCGCCGGTCGCCGCGGACAACGGCATCGGCGGGTACGCCGGCGGGTGGTCGGTCGCGATCGTGCGGTGTTGAGCCGGCATCGCCACCGCGCCGGCCGCCAGGCAGTTCGGGCTGTGGCAGTCGGCGGTCCAGAGCGCCACGTGCACGGCCCAGTCGGTGCGGCCCTCCTCGGAGAACTCCCGGGTGCCGTCCAGCGGGTCGACGACCCAGACCCGGGACGCGTCCAGCCGGTCCGGGCGCATCGCGTTCTTCTCGCCGGTCCAGGCCAGCCGGGACTGGTCGTCCTCCTCCGACAGCACGGCGTCGGCCGGGCGCCACCGGGCCAGCTCGGTGCGCAGCAGGTCGTGCGCGGCCTTGTCGCCGGCCGCCTTCAGCGCCTTGCCGTCCGCGTACCCCATGTCTTCCCGCACCTGGAGCAGCAGCTGCCCGGCCCGGTCGGCGAGCCAGCGCGCGAACGCCGCGTCGATCACCGGCGGGGTGCCACTCTCGCCGAGCGGCTCACGCTGACCGGTGATGTGCGCAGACGCCTTCGTCTCGCTCATGGTGCTCCCATCTCAGTAGGCTCCCGAGGACCGAACCACGGCCGTCATGGTCCGCAACAGGATCACCAGGTCCAAACTGAGGGACCAGTTCTCCACATAGCGAAGGTCCAGTCTGACCGCCTCCTCCCAGGAGAGGTCCGATCGGCCGGAAACTTGCCAGAGACCTGTCATGCCCGGTTTGACGGCCAGCCGGCGGCGTACGTCGTCGGCATAGGCGGCCACCTCCGACGGGAGCGGCGGTCGCGGCCCGACCAGCGACATCTGCCCGGTCAGCACGTTCAGCAGCTGCGGAAGCTCGTCGACCGAGAACCGGCGCAACCATCGACCGATCGGGGTGACGCGCGGGTCGTCACGCATTTTGAAGAGCACACCGTCGTGCTCGTTGAGGTGTCTCAGCTCGGCCAGCCGCGCCTCGGCATCGACATACATGCTGCGGAACTTGAAGATCCGGAACTCGCGGCCGTCGCGGCCGACGCGAACCTGCCGGAAGAGTACCGGTCCCCGGCTCGTGGCCCGGACGCACAGGGCGACCCCCAGCAGCACCGGGCTGAACAGGCCGAGCAGGAACAGCGCCCCGAGCCGGTCGACGAGTTCCTTGACCAGCCGGATGCCGCCGTGCAGCCGGGGGTGCTCGACGTGCAACATCGGCAGCCCGTCGAACGGACGGATGGTGGTCCGGGCGCCGGCCACGTCGATCAGGGCGCTGGCCACCACCAGGTCGACCTCGTCGCGTTCCAGCCGCCAGGCCAGCCGGCGCAGCACCACGCCGTCCAGTTCCGGGCAGCTCAGCACGACCACGGTGTCGGCGTCGGCGGCGTCGACCGCGGTGGCCACGTCGTCGAAGGTTCCGTACACCGGCAGATCCACCACACCGTCGTGCTGCGGTGGCAGACAGCAACCGACCACCTCGAGCCCGTGATACCGCTCACGCCGGAGCTGCCGGGTGATGCCGATGACGCTGAGTTCGTGGCCGACCACGATCACCCGGCGCAGCCGCTCGCCCCGGGACCGGGCGTGGTGCAGCCGCTTGCGCAGTCCGAACCGGAGCAGGCCGGCCGTGGCGATCGCCGTCGGGATGGCGGCCAGGACATAGCTACGAGCAAGATCGAGATCGAGCGCGTACGAGAGGACGGCCGCCCCCGCGATCAGGCCGACCCCGCCCCGGAAGACCCGCTGGTACTCGTCCGTGCCGACGAACAGGAACCGCCGCTCGTAGGCCCGGCTCACCGCCAGCACCACCAGCAGGACCACCGGCAGCAGCGCGGAGAGCAGCAGGTACCACCGGTTGTACTGGGTCACCACGTCGCCGAAGCGCACCCCGAACGTGGCCGCGCCGGCCGCCACCCCGGCGAACAGGTCGCAGACGACCAGGGCGCGGACGTAACTACGTTCCCAGCGCTGCCGCCGGGACATCGCGGCGTGCCGGCCCCGCACCCGGACGAACGGCCGGGTCGGCGGGCGCACCGCCATCGACCGGCTCGGCTCCGGCGACCAGTGCCGCTCGACGGCCCGGTTGCGCGCGCGGCCGACCGGGTGGCGGCCACCCTCGCCGGCCAGCGGCAGCTGGTTGAGGTCGCCGGAGCCGGCGGGCGGCGGGCTGGTCGGGACGGCCGGCGCCGGGATCTTGTTGCGGCTGCGCGGCGACGGCCGGTGCGGACGGGGGCCGTGATTGGCCGGCGGGTGGTTGGCCGGCGCGTAGTTCTCCGGGATCGGCGTCGGATCCGGGTCGTCGTGGTCGCGGCGCTGCGGCCCCGGCATCCGCCGGGGGGCGATCGTCGGCAGCGTCACGGTCGGACCGTCGAGGGCGTCCGTCCCGCGGTCCTCGGACAGGTCTCGCACCCCGAACCTCCCCGCGTTGCCGACCATCCCGCACCGTGCGATGCGTTCACGTGACCAACGCGCGGAACCCGACAATCGTCACGGCATGGATAGACCGACAAAAAGGTCTAAACGATCTATCCGTTCGGAGCGGGTCCGGTCAGGTGGCGTGGTATTTGTTCTGGGCCCACTCCACGCCCTCGAGCACGATCGCCTCCACCACGTCGGCCGCCCGATCGACGAGAAACTCCAGCTCCTTGCGCTCGGCCGAGGGGAAGTCGGAGAGCACGTAATCGGCCGGGTCCTGCCGGCCGGGCGGGCGTCCGATGCCGAACCGGACCCGCGCGTACTCCTTGGTGGACAGTGACTTCGACATCGAGCGCAGGCCGTTGTGACCGCCCTCACCGCCACCGCGCTTCGCGCGCACCTGTCCGTACGGCAGATCCAGCTCGTCGTGCACGGCCAGCACGTTCTCCACCGGGATCTTGAAGAACTGGGCGAGCTGGCTGACCGGGCCGCCGGAGAGGTTCATGTAGGTCAGCGGCTTGGCCAGGACCAGCTTGGGGCCGCCGAACCCCAGGTGCCCCTCGGCCACGTCGGCCTGGGCCCGCCTGGACCGGCCGAACTTGGCGCCGACCCGGGACGCGAGCAGGTCGGCGACCATGAAGCCGACGTTGTGCCGGTTGCCCGCGTACTCCTTGCCCGGGTTGCCCAGACCGACCACGAGCCAGGGCTCGCTCATCGCCTCTCCTCAACGACAGCTCAGGGGAAGCGCCCCGAAAGGCGCTTCCCCTGAAAAGAACTGAGATGGTGCAGCGTCAGGAAGCGGATGCCTCGGTGGCCGACTCGCCCTCCGAAGCGCCCTCGGCGTCGCCACCCTCGGCGTCACCGGTGTCGCCCTCCATCTGCTCGGCGGTCTGCGCCTGGCTGATCTGCGCGAGCACGAAGTCGGGCTCGACGGCCAGCTCGGTGCCCTGCGGCAGCTGCACGTCGGCCGCGGTGACCTGAGCACCGGCCTCCAGGCCCTCGATCGAGACATCGAAGCCGTTGGGCAGGTGCATGGCCTCGGCGACGACGGCCAGCGTGGTCGACTCGGAGACGACCAGGGTGTTGCGGGCGGCCTCGCCGACCAGCGTCACCGGGACGTCGACCTGGACCTTCTCGCCACGCTTGACGATGATCAGGTCCACGTGCTCGTAGGTGTCCTTGATCGGGTCACGCTGGATCGCCTTGGGCAGCGCGAGCGTGGTGCCCGACGCGCCGTTGATGTCGATGGTGAAAACCTGGTTGAGACCGCCGTGCCGGATCGCGGCCGCGAACTCGCGCGCGGGCAGGGCGATGTGCTGGGGCTTCTCGCCGTGTCCGTAGAGCACGGCGGGCACCTTGCCGGCCCGGCGCGTGCGGCGGGCACCACCCTTGCCGAACTCGGTGCGGGGCTCGGCGGTGATCTTTACCTCGGACACGGGGAAACTCCTGAAACTCTTTGAATCGGCGGCGTCATGTCGGCGGGCTGCGGGCGTCGGCTGTGCCGAGGCGAGAGGGGCGCGCTGGGCACAGGCCCGGAGCACCGCGTCGATAACGGCGCCTCCACCAGGACTGCGGACCTCAGCAGTCCACGGGGCACCCTCGCCGTGGCAACCGCACCAGCCTACCTGCCCATGTCACACATCGAGGAACCGGTCCCCGTCCTGAGCGAAATCGCGACACCAACGGTGCAACTTGCACAGCATTTAGCTCAGGCCACCGAAGAGGGTCGTGACGCTTCCGTCGTCGAAGACCTCGCGGATGGCGCGGGCCAGCAGCGGGGCGATCGACAGCACGGTGATCTTGTCGAGCCTCTTCTCGGGCGTGAGCGGCAGCGTGTTGGTCACCACGAGCTCGCTGATCCGGCTGTTCTTCAGGCGCTCGGTGGCCGGGTCGGAGAGCAGCGCGTGGGTGGCCGCCACCACGACGTCGGCGGCGCCCGAGTCGAACAGGATGTCGGCCGCCTTGGCGATCGTGCCGCCGGTGTCGATCATGTCGTCGACCACCAGGCAGACCCGGCCCTCGACCTCGCCGACCACCCGGTTGGCGACGACCTGGTTGGGCTTGAGCGGGTCGCGGGTCTTGTGGATGAAGGCCAGCGGGCAGCCGCCCAGCCGGTCGGTCCAGCGCTCGGCGACCCGCACCCGGCCCGAGTCGGGCGCGACCACGGTCATCGGCCGGCCCTCGAACTTGCGCTGCACGTGTTCGGCCAGGATGTCCATCGCGAACAGGTGGTCGACCGGCCCGTCGAAGAAACCCTGGATCTGTGCCGTGTGCAGGTCGACCGTGAGGATCCGGTTGGCGCCGGCGCTCTTGAGCAGGTCGGCGACCAGGCGGGCCGAGATCGGCTCGCGGCCGCGGTGCTTCTTGTCCTGGCGCGAGTAGGGATAGAACGGCAGGACGACCGTGATCCGCTTGGCCGAGCCGCGCTTCAACGCGTCGACCATGATCAGCGTCTCCATGACCCAGGTGTTGATCCCGGCAGTCATGGACTGCACGACGAACGAGTCCGACCCGCGGACCGAGTCCTTGAACCGGACGAAGATCTCGCCGTTCGCGAACTCGTACGAATCCGAGCGGGTCGGCTCGATACCGAGCACCTGGCCGATCTCCTCGGCCAGCTCCGGGAAGCCGCGTCCGGAGAAAAGCATCAAACTCTTGCGGTTCTCCGCGACGATGCTGCCCATCGGTTTGTCTGCTCCCGTGGGTCGAGGGGGATTGTTCGCTTGCAGTATCCCTCTCGACCGCCCGGAAGCCACCCGCTCAGGTAACCGGGGTGTGCCTGCTCACTTCTCTTCGGTCGCCCGGCGGGCCGCATCAGCCGAAACTGTGCCCGGCCGCTTACGCTCCGTCCACCCCTCGATGTTCCGCTGCGCGGCGCGCGTCACGCCCAGGTGACCGGCCGGCACATTGCTGACCGCGCTGCCCGCGGCGACGTAGGCCCCGGGACCGATCTCGGCCGGCGCGATCAGCACGGTGTCGCTGCCCACGAACGCGGCCTCGCCGACCGTGGTGTGGTGCTTGTTGACCCCGTCGTAGTTGGCGAAGATCGTGCCCGCCCCGATGTTGGCCTTGGCACCGATCGTGGCGTCACCCACATAGGTGAGGTGTGGCACCTTGGCGCCGTCGCCCAGCTCGGCGTTCTTGGCCTCGACGAAGCCGCCGATCTTGGACTTGCGCCCGAGCCGGGTGCCCGGCCGCAGGTAGGAGAACGGCCCCACGGTCGCCTCCGGCCCGATCTCAGCGCCGATCGAGTGCGTACGCAGCACCGACGCCCCTTCGCCGACGGTGGTGTCGGTCAGCGTGGTGTCCGGCCCGATGACCGCCCCGGCGCCGACCGTGGTCCGACCGGTGAGCCGGCAGTTCTGCTCGATCTGGGCGTCCCGCTCCAGGGTCACGGTCACGTCGATCCAGGTCGTGGCCGGGTCGAGCATGGTCACCCCGGCCCGCATCCAGCCGGTGTTGACCCGGTTGCGCAGCCGCAGGCCGAGCCCGGCCAGTTCGGCCCGGTCGTTGCAGCCCAGCGTCTCCTCGGCGTCCGGCGCGACGAACACCCCGACCGGGTGACCGACCGAGGTGAGCAGCTCGAACACGTCGGTGAGGTATTCCTCGCCCTGGTCGTTGTCGGTGGAGATCTTGCTCAGCGCCTCGCGCAGCCGGGCCGCGTCGAAGGCGTAGATGCCGGCGTTCACCTCGCGGACGGCGCGCACCTCGGGCGAGGCGTCACGCTCCTCGACGATGCGCTCGAGCCGGCCGGCCGGGTCACGGACCACCCGGCCCAGCCCGGCCGGGTCGTCGACCTCGGCGGCCAGCACGGTGCCCGCCGAGCCCGCCTGCTCGTGCGCGGCGACCAGCGCCTCCACCGTCTCCGGCCGGAGCAGCGGGACGTCGCCGTTGAGCACGACGACGGTGCCGGCCGCGTCGGGGGCGGCCTCCAGGGCGATGCGTACGGCGTGCCCGGTCCCGTTCTGCTGGGCCTGGAGCACCGGCGTCGCCCCGGGGGCGATCTCGTCGAGGTGGGCGCGGACCTGGTCGGCCTGGTGACCGACGACGACGATGGTGTGCTCGGCGCGGGCCGCGGCGGCCGCGCTCAGCACGTGACCGAGCAGGGTGCGGCCGAGCAGCGGGTGCAGCACCTTCGGCGTGGCGGACTTCATCCGCTTGCCCTCACCGGCGGCGAGTACGACGACGGTTCGCTGAGTCTGGCTCACGCGAGAACTCCAGAGGTGGGTTGGGGTGGGGGTTGGCGGTGATCAGTTCAGCACGCCGGAGGGATCAGTGCTCCCGGAAGAGGATTCGAACCCCTATAAACGGCACCAAAAGCCGCGGTCCTACCATTAGACGATCCGGGACCCACATCGGGCGCAGCCGTTCCGAGCGCCGCCCGCGTGCCACATATTAGCGGCCCCCCACGACCGGATTCTCGCCAGATCCGCCCCTGGCGGAGGCAACCCTCAGCGTTGACGCGGGCCCGCCGAACGGGCAGGTGGTGGGTGGGCAGGTTACGGTTGCGTAGGTTACGGTGACGTAGCCGTAAGTTAACGATCGTCGACCACCCCTGTGAGGTGCCATGACATCCGCTGTTGCCGAGTCCACCCCGAAGACCGGGCCGAAGCCGCTGACCGAGGGCCCGCAGTCCAAGGGGATCCTGTTCGCGCTCTACCTGTTCGTGGCCATCCCCTTCGTGGCGGTCCTGGTGGCGGTTCCGGTGGCCTGGGGCGGCTGGCTGTCCTGGACCGACGTCGCCATCGGCGCGGTGTTCTACGTGATCTCCGGGCTGGGCATCACGGTCGGCTTCCACCGGTACTTCACGCACGGCTCGTTCAAGGCCAAGCCGTGGCTGCGGGTGACCCTGGCCGTGGCCGGCTCGCTGGCGATCGAGGGCGAGATCATCCAGTGGGTGGCCGACCACCGCCGGCACCACGCGTTCAGCGACCAGGAGGGTGACCCGCACTCGCCGTGGCGGTTCGGCACCGGCTTCTGGGCCCTGACCAAGGGTCTCTGGTACGCGCACATGGGCTGGCTGTTCAAGCGTGAGCTCACCAACCGCGCCCGGTTCGCCCCCGACCTGATGGCCGACAAGGCGATCGCCCGGGTCGACGCGCTGTTCCCGCTGATCGTGGTCGTCTCCACGCTCGGGCCCGCGCTGGCCGGCGGCCTGATCACCCAGTCCTGGCAGGGCGCGGCGACCGCGTTCTTCTGGGCCGGCCTGGTCCGCATCGGCCTGCTGCACCACATCACCTGGTCGATCAACTCGGTGTGCCATGTGTACGGTGAGCGCCCGTTCGAGGTCCGCAACGGCGACAAGGCGGCCAACTTCTGGCCGCTGGCGATCGTCTCCTTCGGTGAGAGCTGGCACAACCTGCACCACGCCGACCCGACCTGCGCCCGGCACGGCGTCCTGAAGGGTCAGGTCGACATCTCGGCCCGCGTCATCTGGCTGTTCGAGAAGGCCGGCGCCGCGTCCGAGGTGAGATGGCCCAAGCCGGAGCGCCTCGCGGCCAAGATGGTGAAGGCCACCAGTTGACGGTCTCCTGGCAGGATGACCGGGTGACCGAGTCGAACGAGAGTCCCGTCCCGCCGCGAGCACGACGCACTCGTGTCGTGGCGGGCGGGGCTCCGGCGACATCGCGCGTGCGCATGTCGGCCGCGCAGCGCCGCGAGCAATTGATCTCCATCGGACGCCAGCTCTTCGCCGAGCGCGGCCTGGACGGCACCAGCGTGGAAGAGGTCGCCGCCCGGGCCAAGGTCTCCAAGCCGATGGTCTACGAGCACTTCGGCGGCAAGGAAGGCCTGTACGCGGTGGTGGTGGACCGGGAGGTCCGGGCCCTGCTCGACCGGATCGCCACCGCGCTCACCGCCGGCCATCCCCGCGAGCTGCTGGAACAGGCCGCGCTGGCCCTGCTCGACTACATCGACGAGGAGCCGCACGGGTTCCGGGTGCTGGTCCGCGAGTCGCCGGTGCTGTCACCGACCGGCAACTTCTCCAGCGTGATGAACGACGTGGCCCACCAGGTCGAACACATCCTGGGCGCCGAGTTCAAGCAGCGGAACCTCGACCCGAAGTTCGCCGAGCTCTACTCCCAGGCGCTGGTCGGCATGGTGGCGCTGGTCGGCCAGTGGTGGCAGCAGGCGCGCAAGCCGAAGAAGGAGATGGTGGCGGCCCACCTGGTCAACCTGGCCTGGAACGGCCTGTCCCACCTCGAGGCCAAGCCGAGCCTGCTCACCCGCAAGACCAAGTGAGGCGGGGTCAGGCCCGCTCGGTCTTGCCGTAGAGGCCGGCCAGCAACGCGGCCAGGCCGACGATGGTCAGCGCGATGACGTTGATCATCGAGGCGTGCACCACGTTGACGTCGGTCTGCATCGCCGCCAGCACGAACATGGCGATGCCGAGCACGCCCCAGCCGACGACCATGCTCAGGTGGTGATGCACGTTGCCGCCGATCACGGCGCCGGCCAGGATCAGCAGGCCGAGCAGCACGAGCAGCCACGAGCCGGCCGGGTTGACCCGGAGCCCGAGGGACCAGGCGCCGCCGGAGCGGTCGAAGAAAGGCGCCCCGGCGGTCTGAATGACGCCGATCACGCCGGCCACCAGGAGGTAGAGGCCGGCGAGGGCGGCGACGAAGCGGTAGGTCTGACGCAGGTGATGGTGGAGGGGGAAATGCGCCATCAGGCCGTGCGACCCTCCCTTACCTGTCGCGGCGCGCTGGCGTCGGCCTGGCGCGCGGTCTTGATGTACAGCCCCGACAGGATAAGCATCAGGCCGACGAGATAGGTCACGACGACGGTGCCGATCGTGAAGTCGAGGAAGTTGGCGTCGGTGCGGCTGGCGGCCAGCTCGTAGCTGCCGACCACGAGCAGGCCCCAGCCGAGCACCCGGTTGATCTCGGTGTCGACGTTGCGGCCGAGCAGCGTCGCGACCAGCACGACCGCGCCGACCAGCAGCGACAGGATCGACCAGAAGAGGTTGCCGCCCTGGCCCAGGATCCGCTCGTCGGGGTGCCCGAACAAGCCGTCGTCGCTCACCGTGATGAGCCCGACGATGCCGTAGAGGACCAGGTAGAGGCCGGCCAGCGCGGCGAGCGCACGGTAGAGCGGTCGCAGCGGGTGGTTGACCG
Organism: Actinoplanes sp. NPDC089786; assembly: GCF_040684855.1. NCBI lineage: Bacteria > Bacillati > Actinomycetota > Actinomycetes > Micromonosporales > Micromonosporaceae > Actinoplanes > Actinoplanes sp. NPDC089786. Next base: position 904,239 of record NZ_JBFBGU010000001.1, on the reverse strand, counting down.
GGTAGTGCGCCATGTGTCCGTCTCCAGAGTCGGGCCGGTGTCTCGCCGACGATTCTCGCTCATCGTGATCCGGCGCCGCAGGAGCACCCCCGGATCATCCCTCGGGTACCCGCTCGGCCAGCTCCAACCACGCTTCCTCGGTGTCCGAGCGTTCCGCCTCCACGGCCTTGAGCTGGGTGTCCAGCTCGACGACCCGCTCGTAGTCGTGCCCGTGCTCGGCCAGTCCCTCGTTGATCTTCGCCACCCGCTCGTCGAGCTTGGCGAGCTGCCGCTCCAGCCGGGCCAGGTCTTTCTTGGCCGCGCGCGCCTCGGCGGCCGACATCCCGCTGCTCGGCGGGGCCGGCCGGCCCTCCGCCATCGTGGTGAACGAGCCGTCCGGCGTCTGCACCCGGGCCAGGAACTCGTCCACGCCGCCGGGGAGGTGCACCAGGCGCCCGTCGCCGAAGATGCCGTACGCCGTGTCGGTCACCCGCTCGACCAGGTAGCGGTCGTGGCTGGCCACGATCATCGTGCCCGGCCAGGTGTCGAGCAGGTCTTCCAGCGAGGCCAGCGTGTCGGTGTCGAGGTCGTTGGTGGGCTCGTCGAGCAGCAGCACGTTCGGCTCGCCGGCCAGCAGGCGCAACATCTGCAACCGGCGCCGCTCGCCGCCGGACAGGTCGCTCACCGGCGTCCACAGCCGCTTGTCGGTGAAGCCGAACACCTCGGCGAGCTGGGACGCGGACAGCTCCCGGTCGCCGAGCCGCACCCGGCGGGCGACGTCTTCCACCGCCTCCAGCAGCCGCAGGTGGCCGGGCAGCTCCCGCAGCTCCTGGGAGAGGAAGGCGGGCCGCACGGTCGAGCCGCGCACGATCCGCCCGCCGTCCGGCTCGGTGATCCCGGCCAGCAGGCGCAGCAGCGTGGTCTTGCCGGCGCCGTTCGCGCCGAGCAGCGCGATCCGGTCGCCCGGGCCGACCTGCCAGGTCAGGTCGTCGAGGATGGGCTTGGGCCCGGCCTTGAGCGTGACCTTCTCGAGGTCGTAGACCTGCTTGCCGAGCCGCGAGGTGGCCAGCCGCTTAAGGCTGACCTGGTCGCGCACCGGCGGCACGTCGGCGATCAGCGCGTTCGCGGCGTCGATCCGGAACTGCGGCTTGGACGTCCGGGCCGGCGGGCCGCGGCGCAGCCAGGCGATCTCCTTGCGCAGCAGGTTCTGCCGCCGGGACTCGACCACCGCGGCCACCCGCTGACGCTCGGCGCGGGCCAGGGTCCAGGCCGCATAACCGCCGACGTACGTGTGCACGGCCTCGTCCGCCACCTCCCAGGTGGCGGTGCACACCGCGTCCAGGAACCACCGGTCGTGGGTGACCACGACCAGCGCCCCGCGCCGGGTGAGCAGGTGTTTGGCCAGCCAGTCGACCCCGGACACGTCCAGGTGGTTGGTCGGCTCGTCGAGGATCAGCAGCTCGGCGTCGCGCACCAGCAGCGCGGCCAGCGCCACCCGGCGCCGCTCGCCCCCGGACATCGTGCCGACCGGGGAGTCGAGACCGAGGTGGCCCATGCCCAGGCCGGCCAGGATCGTACGCACGCCGGCGTCGCCCGCCCACTCGTGCTCGGCGCCCATGCCCTGCGGCAGCCAGGCCGAACCGAGCACGACGTCGCGCACGGTCAGCCCCGGCGCCAGGTCGAGATTCTGGGGCAGGGTGGCGACCTTGAGGTCGCGACGGTGGGTGACCCGGCCGGAGTCGGGTTCCTCGGTCTTGGCGAGCAGGCGCAGGAGGGTGGACTTGCCGGCGCCGTTGAGGCCGACGATGCCCAGCCGGGCGTCGTCGTCGAGCCCCAGGGAGACGTCGGTGAGCAGTTGACCGGCGGCGCCATATCCCTTGCCGACCCGGTCCAGATTCACAATGTTGGCCACGATGGGCTCTAGGTTATCCGGGCCCCCGGCATCGGGCCGCGCGCGGTGCGGGCCTCGCGGCACACCCCGGCCGAGGTCAGCGCCGTGGCCAGGCGCTCGGCGTGACCCGAATCAGTGGCCAGGAACACCACGGTCGGCCCCGAACCGGAGACCAGACCGGTGACCGCGCCCGCGTCCGAACCCGCCTTGAGCACGTCGGCCAGCTCGGGTCGCAGCGACACCGCCGCCGCCTGCAGGTCGTTGCCCAGCGCCTCGGCCAGCACCTTCGGGTCACGCTGGCGCAGGGCCGACATCAGCCCGTCCGCGCTGTCCAGGGCGGCCGGCGCCGAGCCGCGGGCCCGCAGCCGGTCGAGTTCGCGGTAGACCTCGGGGGTGCTCAGGCCGTCCCCGGCGATCGCCAGCACCCAGTGCCAGGAGGTCGGCCGGGCCAGGATCGGGCTGACCACCTCGCCGCGACCGGTGCCCAGGGCGGTGCCGCCGTGCAGCAGGAACGGGATGTCGGACCCCAGCGTGGCGCCGATCTCGGCCAGTTCGTCGCGGGACAGGCCGGTCCCCCACAGCGCGTCGCAGGCCAGCAGCGTGGCCGCGGCGTCCGCGCTGCCGCCGGCCAGGCCACCGGCCAGCGGGATCGACTTGCGCAGGTGCAGGCGGGCGTACGCGGGCACGCGGGCATGCGCGGCCAGGGCGCGGGCGGCCCGGATGACCAGGTTGGTCTCGTCCAGGGCGAGCTCGCCCTGGCCCTCGCCCTCCATGGTCAGCGCGAGCGTGTCGCCGTGGCTGGCGCGCAGCTCGTCGAAGAGACCGACGGCGTGGTAGACGGTGGTCAGCTCGTGGAAGCCGTCCGGGCGCAGCGGGCCCACGCCGAGATGCAGGTTGATCTTGGCGGGAACCCGGATCCGGACCGGTCCCGGTCGTCGCCCGCCATCCTCCGGACCCCAGGCCTCCGTCACGCGGCGCTGCTCACGGGCAGCTCACCGCTCGGGCACCGGGTCACTGGTCGACCTCCTCGGGCACTTCGCCGGACGCGGTGAGCTTACCCGCGTACCCGTCGGAATCCGCGGCGGCCGCGATCGCGGTGAACTCGCCCACGGAGAGCGACTCCCCTCTCGCCTGTGGGTTGATGCCGGCCTTGACCAGCACCTCCTCGGCCCGGACCGGGCTGCCGGCCCATCCGGCCAGGGCCGCGCGGAGGGTCTTGCGGCGCTGTGCGAAGGCGGCGTCGACCACCGCGAAGACCTTCTTACGCTCGGCCGCCGGCAAGTCACGCCCAGGCTCGGCGACCGGCGAGTCGCGCTCAGACTCGGCCGCCGGCGAGTCGCGCTCAGGCTCGGCCGCCGGCGAGTCGCGCCCAGGCTCGGCCGCCGGCGAGTCGCGCTTGGCGAACGCGACCAGGCCCGAGTCCACGTTGGGCACGGGCCAGAAGACCGCCGGGGGTACGCGGCCCGCGGCGCGCGCCTCGGCATACCAGGCGAGCTTGACCGACGGGACGCCGTACACCTTCGATCCGGGCCCCGCGACCAGCCGATCGGCGACCTCCTTCTGCACCATCACCAGCCCCCCGCGCAGCGTCGGAAGCTCGGCGAGCAGGCTCAGCACGACCGGGACGGCCACGTTGTAGGGCAGGTTGGCGACCAGCATGGTGGGCGGCGGGTCGAACTCGGCCGCCCGCACCCGCAGCGCGTCTCGCGGGTGCACGGTCAGCCGCTCGGAGCTCACGGTCTCGGGCAGGGCCGCGGCCAGCACCGGGTCGATCTCCACCGCGTGCACATGCGCCGCCGCGCCGACCAGGCCCAGCGTGAGCGAGCCCAGCCCCGGACCCACCTCGATCACCACGTCGTCCGGCCGCAGCCCGGCCGCCGCCACGATCCGGCGCACCGTGTTGGGGTCGTGCACGAAGTTCTGGCCGAGCTTCTTGGTCGGCGCCACGCCCAGCCGGGCGGCGAGTTCCCGGATCTCGGCCGGGCCGAGCAGTGCGTCAGCCATGGAGGCAGAGCTTACGGGTGCCCTGATACAACGGAACGCATGAGTGAGCTGCTGGCCCTGCACGGCGTCGTCGAGGCCCCGCCCGACGCCGTCGCCGACCTGCTGCTCGACGTGCGCCCCGGCGGCCGTTCCCCGCTGGCCGCGACCGGCGACGCCGAGCCGGCCGAGGGCGACGAGTTCACCGTGACCAAGGACGGCAGCCGGATCACCATGGTGGTCGACCGGCCCGCGCGCTCGGTCAGCCAGCAGGGCGAGTGGTGGTACCGGGGAGTGACCAGCGTGGAGCCCGACCCGCGCGGCGCCCGGGTGATCCACCGCATCTACAACGTGGCCCCCGGCCGGCGCTGGGCGGTCCGCTTCGTGTCGCGCGGACCGCTCAACGCCGCGCCGGCCGCCTTCGCCGCTCACCTGGAGGCGATCGGCCGCGAGCTGAACGCCAAGGCCTGGGTCGAGGACTGAACCCAGCCGATCAACCGGCCACGCCCGGCCCCGAGCTGAACACCAAGGCTTCGGTCGAGGACTGAACCCACCGCTCGACCGCGGCGCCGAGCCGGGCCGCGTCATCGCCGACCCAGACGATCACCCCGTCCGGCCGCATCAGCACCGATGGGCCGTCGCCGGCGGGGTCGAGCACCGCGGTGATCCGCCCGCCCAGGTGGCGGACCGCCCCGCCGAACCGCCCGTCCGGTGAGCGGTCGACCAGGACGAACCGGCCGTCGTGGGCGTGGTCGGCGATGCGGCCGCCGGCGCCGAGCTCGATGTCGCCGGCCAGGGTGCCGACCGGGGCGGCGGCGTCCTCGGCGACGTCGTAGCGCTGCTCGATCCCGGAGGACAGCGCGACCATCCGGTTCAGCACCCCCGGCACGGCGTACAGCTCGTCGCCGAGAACGTTGCGCAGCTGAGCGGTGTGCTCGTCGCCCCGGAGCAGGGCAACCTGGGCCCGGGTCCAGTTCAGCACCCAGGCCGCGATCGGCTGCCGCTCGGACTCGTAGGTGTCGAGCAACCCGGCCGGCGCCCGGCCGGTGATCGTGGCGGCCAGCTTCCAGCCCAGGTTCACCGCGTCGCCGAAGCCGAGGTTCAGGCCCTGGGCGCTGAACGGCGAGTGCACATGGGCGGCGTCGCCGGCCAGCAGCACCCGGCCGAGCCGGTACGACCGCGCCAGCCGGGCGTTGTCGGACCACCGGGTCGCGCGCCCGTGCAGGCCGGTCAGCGTCACCGGCACGCCGGTGACCTCACGGACCACGGCCTGAAGCTCGTCGAGGGACACCGGGGCGTCGCGGTCGGCCGGCTGCGGCCCGAACCGGGCCACCAGGATCCGCCCGGGGATCGGCCCGTGGGCGTAGACGCCCCGCGGGGTCCAGGTCCAGCCGCGGCCCAGCCCGCTCGCGTCGTCGAAGTCGGCGATGGCCTGGTAGCCGACCATCTGCGGCTCGGTGCCGTCGAACGGGATGTCGAGCTGCTTGCGGATCACGCTCCGGCCGCCGTCGGCCGCGACGACCCACCCGGCCGTCAGCTCACCTTCGCCGGTCTCGACGATCACGCCCTCGCCGGCCGTCGTCCGTACACCCCGCACCTCGACCCCGCGGCGGATCTCGACGCCGAGCCGGAGGCAGTGCTCGGCCAGCAACACCTCGAGGTCGTGCTGGGGAACGCCCACGCCGCCGGCCACCGCGGTGTGCGCGGCCAGCACCGGGTCGTCCTGGTCGATCAGGCCGGGCCGGAACATCAGCCCGGCGAAGTGACCCAGCACCGGGAACCGGCGCGTGACCTGGTTGATGCCGGTCAGCAGCCCCCGCGTCGTGCGGGTGGTGCCACCGGCCGCGAACCGCCCGGTCGCCTCGAGCAGGCGCCGCTGCACCCGCTCGGCCGCGGGCAGCAGGCCGCGCCGGTCGAGGATCTCGGCGCTGGCCACGTTGATCGAACCGGCCTTGATCGTCTGGTCGGGCTCGGCCAGCCGCTCCAGCACGGTCACGCCAACCCCGCCGAGGGCCAGTTCACCGGCGAGCAGCAAACCGGTCGGCCCGGCGCCGACCACGATCACGTCCACGTCCCCATCCATGGCTGCCTCCTCTCGATACCTTTACCGGGTAAGCTAACTCGATAAGCTTACCCGGACAATGTAGGGTGAGTCACATGCCGAATCGAGGGGACCGCGGTGGATCGCAGACCCGGAACCGCATCTCCGAGGTCGCGACCGAGCTGTTCCTGCGGCGCGGCTTCGAAGACGTGACGATCGCCGAGGTCGCCGAGGTGGCCGGCGTGTCCAAGGTGACGGTGTTCGCCCACTTCCAGCGCAAGGAAGACCTGCTGCTCGACCGCCTGCCCGACGCCATCGGCCTGGTCCGGCGGGTGGTCCGGGAGAGGGCCGACGACGTCGGCGTCGTCGCGGCGTTCCGCGCGGTGGCTCTCGACCTGGTCGACCAGAGACATCCGCTGTCCGGCCTGAGCGCCGAGGCCGAGCCGTTCGTCCGGACGGTGCTGGCGTCGCCCGCGCTGATCGCCCGGCTACGCGGGTTCGCCTCCGAGATCGAGGCGCGGCTGGCCGCCGAGTTGCGCGACGACGCCCGGTTCACCGGCGACAGCGACCTGGTCGCCGGGCTGCTCGTCACCGCATACCGGGTGGTCGCCGTCGAGACGACCCGGCGCCTGCTCGCCCACGACGACCCCGGCGACCTCGCCGGCGACCACCGCCGGCGCCTGGTGGAGTCGTTCGACCTGCTGGAAAGCGGCCTGCCCTAGGCCGTGTCCCAAACCCGGCCTAGTTCTTCCAGGAGCCGAAGACGCGCTCGCCGTTGGCCGAGACCGCCGCGCACAACTCGTCCAGGTCGTGCCCGGTGCTTTCGGCCAGCGCGCGCATCGTGTGCGGGATCAGGAAGGACGCGTTGGGCCGGCCCCGGTGCGGCTTCGGGGTCAGGTACGGCGCGTCGGTCTCCACCAGCAGCTGCTCCGGCGGCGTGATCCGGGCGGCCGCGCGAAGGTTATCCGCGCTACCGAACGTTACCGTTCCGGCGAAACTGAGGTAGTAGCCCCGCTTCACACATTCCCGCGCGAAGGCCTCGTCGCCGGAGAAACAGTGCAGCACGACGGTGTCGGGCGCGCCTTCTTCGTCGAGCACCCGGAGCACGTCGGCATGGGCGTCGCGGTCGTGGATGATCAACGCTCGGTGATGTCTTTTGGCGATCGCGATGTGCGCGCGGAAGCTCGCCTCCTGGGCCGGGCGACCGTCGGCGTCCGTACGGAAAGTGTCCAGCCCGGTCTCGCCGACGCCCCGGACCCGCGGCCGTGCGGCGAGCGCCTCGATCTCGCGGAGGGCCTCGTCGAGGTCGTCGAGCAGCGGCGCGTCGTTGGGGTGGATGGCGACCGCGGCCAGGACCCGCTCGTCCCGGTCGGCCAGATCGACGCCCCATCGCGAGGAGGCCACATCCACTCCGACTTGGACAAGTCGGTCCACTCCCGCGCGGGCGGCGGCGTCGATCAGCTCGGCGACCCCCGGCCCCTCGGTCTCCTGCACCGTGATGTCCAGGTGGGTGTGACTGTCGAAGACCGGCACCACCAGCGGTTCCGGCGGCGGCGGGAATTCGCCCGCCCGGCGTGCGGCCCGCTCCTCGCGCGTACTCATCGAGGTCAACTCTGCCACACGCTCGGTCAAGGGAGTGATCCTGCATACACGCAGGCTGGGGTAACCCATAGTTCACCTTGAATACACCCAGCGCGATTACTTTCCGCACGTGACCGTGACCCGTGAGGTCGATCTGGAGCCGTTGGAGCCACCCTTGATGGCGCCGCTCCACCGCGATCTGGGCTGGGCCGATGTGCAACGGATGAGCCAGTCGGCCGCCCATCGGGACGATCCGACCCTGCGCCGCATCCGCGAGACCGCCGCCGTCAGGCGTGGCACCCGGATGATGAAGGTGCTCTCGGCCGCGCAGGTCGCCGGTCATCTGGGCGGCTGGCTGCCGTACGGCTTCTGCTACCGCGCCTGCGACATCGAGCACCTGCGGCAGCCCGAGCAGCTGGCGCTGCTGCGCACCGACGGCGCGATGGACACCGAGGTGGCGTACGCGCTGCGCTGGCGCGCGGTCGACCCGATCGACTACGAGATCCCCGGCGGCCCGGGTCAGCCCGGCCTGGCCGGCCTCCCGGCCCATCAGCGGATCGGCGCCCTGGTCCTCGGCACCGGATTCACCCCGAGCACCGACGACCTGATCCCGGAATACATCACCGCCAACTTCGCCGACCTGCCCATCCCGGCGAACGCCCAGTTGCTCGGCTACTCGCCCCTCGGTGAGGAGGTCGTGCTCTACACCTACCAGCCGGAACAGCACGGCTGGCTCCGGCTGGCCGGCCCGAAGTGGCGCCGCCTGCTCGAGGGGCTGCCCGGCGTCACCCCCGACCGCGAGTACGTTCCGTGCACCGACACACCCACGGCCCAGTTGGTCGGCCGGATCAACCAGCACGAGTACCAGGCGGTGGCCGACCCGCCCGAGGAGTTCCGGGTCCGCGCGCTGACCCGCGCCGCCCGATACCCGGTGCAGACCCTGAGCCGCCGGGCCGAGCAGGCCATCTGGCGCGGCACGGCGTGCTGGGTGCTCCAGCGTGACGAGCGCTGGGCCCGGCTGCGGCTGCTCCGGCCCGATCCGGAGACCCTGCACACCACCGGGGCGCGATGCTACGAGCGGGGTATCTACGAGGCGTGGGCGCCGATCGGCGAGCTGTCCGACCACCACATCATGGACATGCCGTACGAGCTGCCGGCCCAGCCGTCCCGCTACCAGGAGACCGGTCCCGCATAATTCGCGGCAAATGCCCAATAGGCGAAGATTGCTACTTTTCGGTGGTATCCCTAAGGCATGGAAGCTCCGCGCCCCAGTAACGAGACCGACCGGCTCGCCGCCCTCTACGCCCTGGGCGTGCTGGACACCGAGGCGGAGAAGGACTTCGACGACATCGTCGCGCTCGCGTCGCATGTCTGCGACGTACCCATGTCGCTGGTGTCTCTGATCGACACCGACCGGCAGTGGTTCAAGGCCCGGATCGGCACCGACCTCACCGAGACGTCGCGTGAGTTGTCCTTCTGCTCGCACGCCATCCTCGGCAAGGACCTGTTCGTGGTGCCGGACGCCCAGGAGGACGCCCGGTTCTCGGACAACCCGATGGTGCGGCAGACCGGCGGTGTCCGGTTCTACGCCGGCGCGCCGCTGGTCACCACGGACGGCTTCGGGCTGGGCACGCTGTGCGTGATCGACTCGAAGCCGCGCCGTCTGGACGTCGAGCAGCTCCAGGCGTTGCGGGCGCTGGCCGGGCAGGTGACCGCCCAGCTCGAGCTGCGGCGGTACGCCGTGACGCTGGCCAACACCACGGCCCGGCTTCAGGAGCTGGAACGCCGCAAGGACGAGTTGACCGCCCTGGTCGGCGGTGAGCTCAGGGGGTCGCTGCGGCTGATGGACACCTACCTCGACGGGCTGGGCCACACCGGGTACCACGACGTCGAGATGGCCGATCTGGTCGGCCACGCGGCCTCCGCCCACGTACGCGGGCTCCGCGAGCTGCTCGACCACCTGCTGCGACTGGCCGACGCCGGGTTGGGCAACGAAAGCCTGCACATGCGTCAGATCGACCTCACCCGCCTCACCCAGCGCGCGGTCGAGGCGGTCCGCCCGATCGCCGCGACCAAGCAGATCTGGATCCTGAACCAGGCCGGCGGTCCGGCGCTGCCGATCGTCGCCGACCCGGTGCGGCTGGAACAGGTGCTGATGCAGCTGCTGTTCGCGGCGGTGAAGTACACACCGAGCGGCGGCCGGATGCGGGTCGGCACCGAGATCGAGTCCGGGCCGGCCGTACGGCTGGACGACATGGACATGCCCGACGGCGAGCGACCCGACCTCTTCCCGCATCTCTACTACGGCACGATCGCCAACCCGGCCGATGGGCCCGGACCGGACCGCGGTCTGGCCGTGGCCAAGCGCGTCCTGGACGCCCACCACGCCACGGTCGCCCTCTCCGACCGGCCGGGCGACGGCACCTCGCTGCACGTGGTGTTCCCGTTCGCCGTCCACGAGGCCGACCGCCAGCTCATCCTCGCCTGAGGCGCGGACAAGCCCCGCACCGCCCGGCTGCAGTTCGGGCGGTGCGGGGCCCATCTCACCCGGTGCGCACCGGGCCCGAGCCGCCAGCCGGGGGCGAGCCGGCGGACGGCATGTCATCGGCGGCCGAGGACTGCGAAGGCACCCAGGGCCGTGCGGGCGCCCGGCCGGACGCCGGGTGCGGGTTGAGCGGGATCTCGTGCAGCGTCGGCGGCCAGGAGTCGAGCTCCGGGGCCACGGCCGAGTCGTAGGCGGGCGTCGGCCCGCCGGACACCAGGCCGGCCCGGCGCAGCTTGTGCCAGCCCAGCCGCCCACCGGTCAACGCCGTCGTGGCCGACTGGATCAGGACCAGATACATCAGCTGGCGGTACGCGAACTGCTGCAGCGGAAGCCGCCAGAGCGGACCCATCGCCTCCCGGTCGAGCCGGAACGCGATCGCCGCCGTGACCAGCTGGAGCAGCAGCATCCCGAACCAGGCGACGACCGTCTCCTCCAGCTCCCAGAACACCAGCCCGTACACCAGCATGATGTCCACCACGGGCGCGAGCAGCGGCAACGCGACCCCGAAGAGGGCCAGGAACGGGAGCCCGCGACGGCCGAACCGGCCGGACGCGCCACGCTCGGTGAGCGCCTCGCGGTGCTTCCACATCGCCTGCATGGTCCCGTAGCTCCACCGGTAGCGCTGGCGGTAGAGCTGCTCCAGGGTGGCCGGCGCCTCGGTCCAGGCGCGGGCCCGCTCCTCGTAGACCACCCGCCACCCGGCCCGGCACAGCGCCATCGTGATGTCGGTGTCCTCGGCCAGCGTCTCGTCGCTGAAGCCGCCCGCCTCGTCGAGGGCCCGCCGGCGGAAGGCGCCGATCGCGCCGGGCACCGTGGGCATGCAGTTGAGCACCTCGTACAGCCGGCGGTCGAGGTTGAACCCGATCACGTACTCGATGTGCTGCCACAGGGCGACCAGGCTGCGCCGGTTGCCGATCTTGACGTTGCCGGCCACCGCGCCGACCGTCCGCTTGCCGAACGGCTGCACCAGCCGCCGGATCGAGTCCGGCTCGAAGATGGTGTCGCCGTCCACGGTGACGATCAGGTCGTGCTTGGCCAGGGCGACGCCGGTGTTCAGCGCGTTCGACTTGCCGCCGTTGGGCACCCGGACCACGCGGACGTTCGGCAGCCGCATCCGCTCGACCAGGGCCGCCGTGCCGTCGGTCGACCCGTCGTCGACGACCACCACCTCGATCTCCGGGTAGTCGCCGCCGGCCAAGGACCGGACCGCGGCCTCGATGCCCTCCTTCTCGTTGTAGGCGGGCACGATCACCGACACCGGCTCGGTCACCTCGGCCCCCCAGCGAAAGCCGGGCCGGCGCCGCTGCCGGGCGTGCCGGCCGGCCAGCAGCAGGAGCAGGCCGGTACGCCCGATCGTCAGCGCCCCGATCAGCAGGAACAGCCCGGCGATGACGTACACCAGACCGTCCGCGAGCCCGACCGTCCACATCAGCGCCTGGCCCCGCCAGCGGTCGGCGTCCGGCGCCGGCTGGTTGTAGGCCAGCGGCGGCGGCGTGTTCCCGGCCTCCTTGCGGGCCTCCTTGAGGCCGACGTTGAGGCCCTCGGTGACCGTGGTGAACCGGTACCCGCGCGCCTTCATCCTCGGGATGAAGGCCCGCAGCGCCTCGACCGTCTGCCGGCGGTTGCCACCGGCGTCGTGGAACAGCAGCACCGCCGACTCGCCGGCCTTCGGCGTGGCGTTGAGCAGGATCCGGGGCACCCCCGGCCGCTGCCAGTCCTGGCTGTCCAGGTCGTTGACCACGACCAGGAAGCCCTGCTTACCGGCGTCCTGGACCAGGGCCCAGTTCGTCTCGTCGATGGCCTGCGGCTTGGACGAGTACGGGAACCGCACCAGGTTCGTGTGCACCCCGGCGGCCCGGGCGATCGCCACCTGGGTCTGTGACAGCTCGAGCTTGCGCCGCCACGGCGCGAGCAGCTGCATGTTCGGGTGGGTGAAGGTGTGCAGCCCCATCTCGTGCCCGCCGCCGGCGATCTGCCGGGCGACCTCCGGATGGCGGACCACCTCGGAGCCGACCACGAAGAACGTGCCGTGCGCGTCGTTCTCGGCGAGCACCTTCAGGATCTGCGGCGTCCACGTCGGGTCGGGGCCGTCGTCGAAGGTCAGCGCGATCGTCTTCGGCGGCAGGCGGTTGGAGCTGACCTGGCCGCCGGTGGTGTTGATGACCGGGCCGCCGTCCTTGATCCCGGCCGGGACACCGGACTGGTCGCCCACCTCGGTCTCGACGTGGTCGGCCTTGAACTCGGAGTTGATGTACGCCTGCACGACCAGCACCGCGACGAACAGCACCAGCACCAGCGTGCCGAGCAGGATGCGGGGGCGGGGCAGCAGCCGCCGCCGGGCCCGGACCCGGGTGCGGCCGCGCCGGGTCACGCGTCCTCCTCGGCGGCCGGCAGCTCTTCGTCCGGCTCACCCGGTCCGGTCGGCTCGCTCTTGCCGCTCGGCTCGCTCCCCGACGCCGTGGGCTCGGGCGCCGGGTCCTCGCGCACCGTCGGCGTGGGCGCCGGGGGCAGCTTGGGCGGCGCCGGAGGCAGCTTCGGCGGCGCCGGCGGCGGGGTGTTCACGCTGCCGCCGCCACCGGAACCGCCGGTACCGGCCCCGGAATCGCCGCTCGTGGCGCCGCCCCCCGTGCCGCCGGGTACCGGCGGGTTGGGTGGGACCGGCGGCGTCGTGGGCGTCGTTTCCGGGGCCGGGGTCGTGGGGCCCGGCGTGACCGGGCTCCTGGAGGGTTTCGGCGTCGTGCTGGCGCTCCCGGACTCCAGCGGGCGTGCGGTCTTCGTGACCGTCGGCGTGATCCGGACCGGCGCCTTCGTCGCGGTCGCCCGGGTGGTCGCGGTGGCTCGCGGCGCCTCCGCACGCCGCGTGTCCCGGATGGACCGGGCGTCCGGCCGGCGCAGCGACTCGGTGAGCAGCCGTGGCGGCTGCGACCCCGGGGGCGGGGTGAGCATCGGCGGCGCCGGCGCCGGGCCGGCGATCGTGTCGTCGGAGTCGTCGCCGCCCAGCTCGGGCAGCGGCAGCACCGCGCTCGAGCTGACCGGGCCGCCGGCCAGGCTCACGCTGACCAGGCCGCCGTAGAGCATGCACAGCGCTCCGAAGCCGTAGGCGACGCGGCGGAGCAGCTTGCTCCGGCGCCCGGACTCGTCGACGAACACCGGCGCCGCGGAGGGCACCGCGAGCACCTCGGTGTCGGGGATGCCGGAGTCGGCGGAATGCGGGGTTTCAGGCTCCTGCGAAGTCACCCGGCGAGCTTAGGAACATCTTTTGAGATCTTGATCGGCGTCACTCCAACAGGGGACGGCGAATTCCGGCCGAGAATCAGCCAGATTGGTGACCGTCAGCATTTGACCTGATGGCAGGACGTCTGATCGGCCTTCGGAGAGATCGCGCTGAGCTGCACCGAATTGCGCGGGCAAAATAGGTTACGCGAATTCAAGAACAATTTCAGTGTCGCTTTCCTGACACCATTCCCGAACAATTCTCGCCATTGCCCGCGTCGCTATTAATGACAATAGAGGCGTATGTCCGGATTGTCGCAAACGGACCGAGCGGACCAAGAAGATCGTGCGCCCGAGACCGAATTTGGCCCGATCTCCTGATGATTGAGTATGGACAGCCGTTGTGGACAGCGGTCCCCATGGCTAAGCTTCGTGGTGCGCGCTCCTATCGCCCGCTTCCCCCGTGGCAGGCGATCGGAGCGCGCTTTTCTGTCCCCGGAGCTCCGGCGTGAGCCAGACCTAGATCCAGCGCGACCCGAGCCACATGCGGGCCTGCCAGGACTGATAGGGGATCGTCTCGCCCACGAAGATCGGGTAGAAGTAGGCGAAACAGAGCGCCACGATCGCCACGAAGGCGCCCACGATCACGGTCCCGACCAGTTGCCGGTCGGAGCGTCTCGCCCCCGACTCGATCCCGCCCGGCGGCGTCATGATCGCGCCCAGCGCGTAGGTCACCGCCAGGATCAGGAACGGCAGCGCCGGCAGCACGTAGAAGACGAACATCGTCCGGCTGTCGGCGACCGCGTAGTAGAACCACGGCAGCAGGCCACCGGCCAGGCCCGCGCCGATCGCGTAGGCCCGCCAGTCGCGCCGCGCGACGCCGAACCAGATCAGCGCGCCGATCGCGGGCAGGAACGACCACCACAGGATCGGCGTGCCCAGCAGCAGGATCTCGGTCGCGCAGCTGCTCGCCCCGCAGCTGCCGGTGCCGTTCCAGTGGAAGGCGACCGGCCGGCCCAGCAGCAGCCACTGCCACGGCCAGGACTGGTACGGATGCTTGTCGGTCAGGCCGCTGTGGAACGTGTACGCCTGGTGGTGGTAGTGGGCCAGGTTGAGCAGGGCGCCCAGGATCGGCGGCTCGCTCATCCCGTTCGCCTCCCGGTAGTGCCGGAAGTAGCCCGAGTTGGTGACGAACCAGCCGGTCCAGGTGGCCAGATAGAAGATCACCGTCAGGGTGAAGCTGACCACCAGCCAGCCGAGGTCGCCGAGCAGCCGGACCGCGATCGGCCGGCGGATCCCGGCCGAGCGCCGCGCCCCGACCCGCCAGGCCACCACCAGCAGTGCGAACAGCGGCGCGAAGAACAGCGCGCTCCACTTCACGCCACAGGCCAGCCCGAACATCACCCCGCCGACGAACAACCACCACGGCACGAAATGGGGCAGCCGGGAGGTCTCCGGGTCGAAGCCGTTCTCCAGGGCGCGCAGCCAGCGCCGCCGGTAGGCGTCCCGGTCGATCAGCAGCGCCGCGAAGGTGGCCAGGATGAACAGCCCCAGGAAGATGTCCAGCAGCGACGTCCGGGACAGCACGAGATGGAAGCCGTCCAGCGTCATCAACAGGCCGGCCACGCCGGCCAGCACGATCGAGCGGAACATCCGGTACGCCACCCGGATCAGGATCAGCACCATCAGCGTGCCGGCGACCGCGGTCGGCACCCGCCACCCCACCGGGGTGTTGCCGAACGCCATCTCGCCCAGCGCGATCAGCCATTTGCCCAACGGCGGATGCACCACGTAGGCCGGGCCGTTGGTCCTCTCGTCCCACTCCACGCCGTGGTGCAACATGTCCCAGGCGTCGGTCGGGTAGTAGACCTCGTCGAAGACCAGGACCTTGGGCTTGCTGAGGCCGACCAGCCGGAGGATCGCCGCGATCGCGACGATCACGGCGGTGACCAGCCAGGAGTACGGGTTGAGCCAGTTGTCGAGCGTCGACAACCGGCGGCGCACGGCGTCGGGCACCCGCCGCTTCCCGAAGGGAGCCATGTCGGCCTCGACGGGTACGGGCGCGATGTCGGTCGCCACACTCACCCCGCGATGGTAGGCCGCGCGGCCATGGCCGTGCTCGTCCAGCCCTCGTGGCGCGGTGTGATGGACTTCCTCCCGTGACTGAGCCAGGGGCAATCGGGGGCAACGGACGGGTGGTGCTCCTCGGCGCGCCGCTGGGCAACGTCGGCGACGCGTCGCAGCGGCTGCGCGACATCCTGTCGACCGCGGACGTCGTCGCGGCCGAGGACACCCGCCGCCTGACCCGGCTGGCCCGCGACCTCGGGGTGACGGTCGGCGGGAAGATCGTGTCCTACTTCGAGGGCAACGAGGAGCGGCGTACGCCCGACCTGGTCGAGGCCCTTCGCGCCGGACAGACCGTCGCGGTGGTGACCGACGGCGGCATGCCGAGCGTCTCCGACCCCGGGTACCGGCTGGTCCGCGCCGCCCTGGACGCCGGCTTCCCGGTGACCGCCGCGCCCGGGCCCAGCGCCGTGACCACCGCGCTGGCGCTGTCCGGCCTGCCCAGCGACCGGTTCGTCTTCGAGGGCTTCCTGCCCCGCTCCGGCTCGGGCCGCCGCTCCCGGCTGCGTGAGCTGGCCGCCGAGCCGCGCACGCTGGTCCTCTTCGAGGCGCCGCACCGGATCGGCGACGCGCTGGCCGACCTGGTCGCCACGTTCGGCGGGGAGCGGCCCGCGGCGGTCTGCCGCGAGCTGACCAAGACGTACGAGGAGATCCGCCGCGGGACGCTGACCGAGCTCAGCGATTGGGCCGCCGCCACGCCCCCACGCGGGGAGATCACGCTGGTGCTGGGCGGCGCCCCGGTGGTCGCGGCCGAGCGCCCGCCGGACGAGGACCTCCGGGCCGCGGTGGCGTCGCGCGAGGCGGCCGGCGACTCGCGGCGGGACGCGATCACCGCGGTCGCCACCGAGTTCGGGCTCCGCCGCCGCGAGGTCTACGCGCTCGTCCACCAGGACCAATAGCCAGTGGTAGCCCAGGGCGGGTTCAGTAGGCGGCGGCGAGGAAGCCGAGCAGCAGCAGGACCGGTCCGGCCAGGCTGATCAGCACCGCGCCGCGCCGGCTGCGGGCGGTCTCCAGCCGCCGCGCCCCGGTCATCCCCGCGATGCCGTAGCCGCACAGGAGCACCAGCACGAACCCCAGCGTCCAGCGCAGGTGCAACATCAGACCGGGCCCGCCCACGTACGCCTGCCGGCTCTCCGGGCTGACCATCCGGGCCGGCGTGATCGCCCCGGTGTCGCGTGAGTTCGCGTCCACCCCGAGCAGCGTGACCCGCTCGACCGGGAAGCCGCCGTCGGCCGCCGCGAACGAGCCCTGACAGCGCTGCGTGACGCCGCTGCCGGTGCACCGCGAGACGGTCGCGACGCCCTGGTCACCGTGGCCCACGGCCAACCAGAACGGTTCCGCGCTGACCCACGAGAAGAACGCCGCCACCAGCGCGAGCAGCACCAGACCGAGCAGTCCGGCCACCGGGCCACGCGGTGACCGCGGCTTACGGGCCGGCGGCAGACCCCGTCGTTCGTCGGCCGGGCCGGGCGAGGCGGCCAGCCGCTGCCGCGTCTCCGGCGACGGCCAGGCGTTGCCGGCGGCCGCCCGCTCCTCCTCGCTCAGCCAGAACGGGTGGTTCTCCAGCCGCTCCCGCTTCGCCTCGTCGGCCACCTGGCCGAGCCGGGAGACCCCCTGCCCGGGCAGGACCGGCACCCGGTCCTTGGGCTCGGGCAGGACCATCACCTCGGGTTCGGGGTCCGGGGTGGCGGGTGCTTCGGCCTGGGCCTCGTCGGCGCTGCTCACGGCGTACCCCTCATCGGTCTTGTCCGGCGGGTTGTAACGGTCCTTGGGCCGGCGGTGGTGGTCGCGCTCGACCGGCTCGGGCTCCGGGGTCGCGTCCTCGACGGCCTGCGCGGCCGCGATGGCCTCGACCAGCTCGATCCGCTCCTCCTGCTCGGCCTCGACCAGCGCGGCGGGCGTGGCCGGCCCGGCCTCGACCAGCGCCGTGGTCCGCTCCGCTTCGACCGGCGGGGCGGGCTCGAGCGCGCCGGCCAGGTCGTGGGCGCCGGCCGCGTGGGCGTCCAGGGCCTCCGGGGCGAAGGCGGGCTCGGTGCCGCCATAGGCGGCGGGCAGGGCGTTGGCCGGGGCGCTCGACACCGGACGGCGTCGTGGATGCCGGGGCCGGGCGGCGGCCGCCTCGGCGAGCGCCTCCGCGCGGTCGCGTTCCTCCTCGACCCGCCACCATGCCGTGTTGGGGTCGGGAAAAGACCACGTCTCGCTCTCGGTCCGCGGCGTTTCCCCTGGCTGCGGCGCGTCTCCGGTCACCGCCTCAGTAGACTGCACATCTTCCCGACGATCACCCATATAAGGGGCGTGTCTACCTTTTTCGGTACGGCGCCATGGCGCTCGCAGGCGTACCTCAGGTGTCACTACGCTGGGGAACCATGAGTCACGTTCTCGCCGCGGTCGCCTGGCCCTACGCCAACGGCCCGCGCCACATCGGTCATGTCTCCGGCTTCGGAGTGCCCTCCGACGTGTTCAGCCGGTACATGCGGATGGCCGGCCACGACGTGCTCATGGTCTCCGGCACCGACGAGCACGGCACCCCGATCCAGGTGCAGGCCGACGCCGACGGGGTGACGCCCCGCGAGCTGGCCGACCGCTACAACCGGGTGATCGTGGAAGACCTGCACGGGCTGGGGCTGTCGTACGACCTCTTCACGCGCACCACCACGCGCAACCATTACGCGGTCACCCAGGAGCTGTTCACCGGCCTGCTGGCCAACAACTACATCGTCCGCAAGACCACGCTCGGCGCGAAGTCCCCGTCGACCGGCCGCACCCTGCCCGACCGGTACATCGAGGGCACCTGCCCGATCTGCGGCTACGACAGCGCCCGCGGCGACCAGTGCGACAACTGCGGCAACCAGCTCGACCCCGAGCAGCTGATCAACCCGCGCTCCAAGATCAACGGCGAGACGCCCGAGTTCGTCGAGACCGAACACTTCTTCCTCGACCTGCCGGCCTTCGCCCAGGCCATCGGCGCGTGGCTCGACCAGCGGGAGAACTGGCGGCCCAACGTCCTGAAGTTCAGCCGCAACCTGCTCGACGACCTCCAGCCCCGGGCGATCACCCGCGACCTCGAGTGGGGCGTGCCGATCCCGCTCGACGGCTGGAGCGACCGCAACGACAAGCGCATCTACGTGTGGTTCGACGCGGTCATCGGCTACCTGTCGGCGTCGGTCGAGTGGGCCCGCCGCACCGGCGATCCCGAGGCGTGGCGCAAGTGGTGGTCGGCCGACAGCGAGGGCAAGGACGCGCTGGCCTACTACTTCATGGGCAAGGACAACATCGTCTTCCACTCGGTGATCTGGCCGGCCATCCTGCTCGGCTACTCCGGCGAGGGCGACAAGGGCGGCGAGCCCGGCCGGCTGGGCCGGCTCAACCTGCCCACCGAGGTGGTCAGCTCGGAATACCTGACCATGGAGGGCAAGAAGTTCTCCTCGTCCCGCCGCGTGGTCATCTATGTACGCGACTTCCTGTCCCGGTACGACGCCGACGCCCTGCGCTACTTCATCGCCGCGGCCGGCCCCGAGGCCAACGACACCGACTTCACCTGGGCCGAGTTCGTCCGCCGCAACAACGACGAGCTGGTCGCCGGCTGGGGCAACCTGGTCAACCGCTCGATCTCGATGGCCGCGAAGAACTTCGGCCAGATCCCCCCGCTGCTCGATCCCACCGCCGACGACCTCCGCCTGCTCGAGGTGTCCCGGGCCGGTTTCGCCGGGGTCGGCGACCTGATCGGCAAGCACCGCCAGAAGGCGGCCATCGGTGAGGCCATGCGCGTGGTCGCCGAGGCCAACAAGTACCTGTCCGACCAGGCGCCGTGGAAGCTCAAGGACCCGTCGTCGAAAGACCGGATGGGCACCATCCTGCACGTCGCCCTCCAGGTCGTCAGCGACGCGAACACGCTGCTCAGCCCGTTCCTGCCGCACTCCGCCCAGAAGGTTCACGAGCTGCTCGGCAACACCGGCGTCCACCAGCCGATGCCGGCCATCGTCGAGGTCGACGACCTGGACGGCGGCCCGTCGTACCCGATCCTGACCGGCGACTACACCGTGGGCGCCCGCTGGGAGTCGGTGCCGCTGCCGGCCGGCACCGCGCTGCAGGCCCCGAAGCCGGTCTTCAAGAAGCTCGACATCGCGGTCATCGACGAGGAACTGGCCCGCCTCAGCGGCGACTCAGCCTGACCGCCCGCCTCGGACCCGCCGCCGTTCGGTGAGGCGGCGGGACTTGGCCTGGGCGCCGCAGTCGTCCATGGAGCACCACCGGCGGGTCAGGTTGCGGCTGCGGTCGAGGAAGAGGAAACCGCAGCCGCCCTCGTCCGGCGGGCAGGCGCGCAGCCGGCTCAGGTCGGCGGTGCGCAGCAGGTCGACCAGCGCGTCGGCCAGGCGGTCGCCGATCATCCACGCCGGGTCGGTGCCGACCAGCAGCGAGACGGGCGAGGTGGGCGCCAGCGCCGACCGGTCCATCGCCGCGGCCCATCGGTGGCTCAGCCGGTCGAGATCCTGTCCGGCCAGGGTCAGGTCGACCAGGGACCGCAACTCGAGCACGTCGGCCAGGGCAGCCTCCGGCGCCCAGGACCGCTCGACGCGCTCGATGTCGGCGCCGGTCACGATGCCGATCCTCGGCGCCCACGCGAGCAGGGCGGCCGGGTCGGACAGGAACTCGATCTGATCGACGCCGGTCTGCCGGGGCGCGACCGTGTTGGCGAGGTCGAGCGCCGGGTGCCCGCCGACGATGCGCAGATCCATGTCTCCACCATAGCGTGGTTTTGGTGGTAGCGTGCCCTCAAGTCGCTACCACCAAAACATGGTTATGGGGGAAGCATGCGTGCCTGGACCATCGTCGCGGCGTTGACCGCGTCGACCTTCCTGTTCGTCACCACCGAGACCCTGCCGATCGGGTTGCTGCCCCAGATCGCCGGCGAGCTCGGCACCCCGGCCTCGAGAATCGGCCTGCTCGTGACCGTGTACGGGCTGATCGTGGTCGTCTCGACCATTCCGCTGACCCGGCTCACGCACCGCTGGCCGCGGCGGCGGCTGCTGAGCACGTTGCTGCTGATCTCCGCCGCGGCCATGACGCTGTCGGCGCTCGCCCCGACCTATCCGGTCCTGGTCGCCGGCCGCATCGTGACGGCGCTCAGCCAGGCCGTGTTCTGGGCCGTGGTCACCCCGGCGGCGGCCGCGCTGTTCCCGCCGGCCGTGCGAGCCCGTGCCATCGCCGTCCTGGTCGCCGGCACCTCGGCGGCGCCCCTGCTCGGCGTGCCGGGCGGCACATGGCTGGGCCAGCGGCTGGACTGGCGGGCGCCGTTCCTCGTCCTCGCCGTGCTCGCCGTCGCCGCCTCCGCCGTGATCCTGGCACTGATGCCGGAGCAACCGCCCGGCGGTGACGCCGGCCGAGGGCGGAACCCGGACGCCCGACGGTATTTCAGCCTGATCGTCACCACCACGGTGACGGTGACCGCCGCGTTCACCGCGTTCACCTGCATCACGCCGTTCCTCACCGACGTGACCGGCCTCCCCGGTTCGGCGGTCGGCCCGGTCCTGCTGCTCCGCGGGCTGGCCGGCCTGCTCGGCGCGATCGCCGTGGGTTTTCTGATCAGCCGGTACGCCTGGCCGGCCATGACCGGCCTGATCGGCCTCCAGGCGGTGGCCCTGGCCGCGCAGTACGTGTGGAGCGGGAACCCGGCGGCCACCGTGATCGCCACCGCGGCGACCGGCCTGGTCCTGTCCGGCCTGACCGTCGTCCTCTCCGCCCGCGTCCTCGACCTGGCGCCGGGCGACACCGATCTCGCCTCGGCCGGCTCGTCCACCGCCTTCAACGTGGGCATCACCGCGGGCGCTCTGATCGGCAGCGGCCTGCTGGACGGCCCCGGGCTGCGCGACTCGGCCCTGATCGCGGCCCTGATCTCGGTGGCGGCGGTGATCAGCGCCCTGGCCGAGCCGCGCCGGCGGGGCGAGCGGTCAGGCGAGGCCGGCGCGTTCCAGGGCGGCTCGGCGCATCGGCGGGACGCGGTACTCGGACGGCATCGCGGCCAGGGCGCCCTGCAGCAGTAGGCGCATGGCGCGGGCCGAGAGGCTGGCCGTGACGTCGGTGGTGGGCCAGCCCAGCCCGCCGTAGATCTTGCGGGCCCAGGGCGGCAGCAGGGCGACCGCGGTCGAGGCGACGCCCAGGTAGCCCCAGCGCGCCGGGCCCAGGGTGAGCGCCAGGCGGAAGGCCCGGCCGCCCCAGCCGGACGGGATGGGCGGCACGGTCAGGAAGGCGGCCGTCTCCACGCCATCCTTGGTCAGGCCCAGCTCCGGCCGCATCGCCTCGTAGTAGGCGTCGACCTCGGCCGCGGTGCCGGGCACGGACGACGGGTCGAGGCCGACCAGTTCGGCCGCCCGGCGCTGCTCGGTGTAGTACTCGTCGACCTCGCCGTCGGTGAGTTGCAGGCCGGCCCGGCGGGCGGTGGTCACGAAGGACTCGACCTCGGTCACGTGCACCCAGCGGAGCAGGTCGGGCTCGTCGATGCGGAAGGTCTCGCCGGTTCGCGGGTCGGTCGCCGTCATCCTCGAATGGAGGCGGCGCAACCGGCTGGACGCGAGGGTGACCTCGGCCGTGGTGCCGTAGAGCACCGTGCCGACGTACTCGGAGGTGCGGTTGAACCGGCCCCAGGGGTCGCTCTTGTACGACGAGTTCTGCGCCACCCCGGCGACCGCGCGCGGATGCAACGCCTGGAGGTAGAGGCTGCGCAGGCCGCCCAGCGTGACGATCGGCTCGCTGTGCACCTTCCACGTCACCGAGTGCGGGCCGAAGAGGCCGAAGTCAGGGTCCACGCCATCCAGCGTGCCACAAGTTGAACTCGTTCAGGATTCTCGCGTCAGGGCCTGGCACGACGGGCAGAGCCCCCAGAACGTCACCTCGGCCTCGTCGACCGCGAACCCGTGCGGCGAGGACGGCGCCAGGCAGGGCTTCTCGCCGACCGCGCAGTCGACGTCCTCGATCGCGCCACAGCCGCGGCAGACGATGTGGTGGTGGTTGTCGCCGACCCGGGCCTCGTAGAGCGCGGGGCTGCCGGCCGGCTCGATGCGGCGGGCCAGCCCGGCCCGGGATAGCGCGCCGAGCACGTCGTACACCGCCTGGGTCGAGACCGAGTCGAGCCGGGCCCGGACGTGCCGGGTGATCTCGTCGACCTCGAGGTGTCCGCCCCGGGTCAGCACCTCGAGAACGGCCAGGCGCTGGCGGGTGACGCGCAGGCCGCTAGCGCGCAACATTTCGGCACCGGTCGACATCACACCATGACAGCACGCGCCGCCCCCCACCCTCAACCTGACGTACGGTATGCCAAGATCCTTGAAGTTTTGACTTAATCGGTGAACCGAATCGTCCGGTCAGAGGTACTCGCGAGCGCGGGGTGTCCGTGACTGTCGCTGTACCGAGGCTGTCAGCCCCGCCCGAATCGAGGAGGCGTCCGTGTTCGATCAGATAAATGGCCTGCCCGTGCACGCGCTGGTGATCCACGCCGTGGTCATCTTCGTACCCCTGCTGGCGCTCGGCGCGATCGTGTACGCCCTGTTCGCCCGGCTCCGCCCGCGCATCGGCTGGGCCGTCGGCCTGCTCGCCATCGTCGCCCCGATCTCCGCCCTGGTGGCCATGCTGTCCGGCAACGAGCTGCGCCAGCGGCTGCTCGACCAGGGGCTCAAGGGCCGCGGCGCCGAGATCATCGCCGACCACCAGGGCTTCGGCACGCTGACCTTCTGGTCCTCGCTGGCCCTGGGCGTCATCACGCTGGTCATGCTCGCGGTCACCCTGCGCCGGTCGGCGGCGCTGCCCGCGGCGGCCAACATCGGCCTGACCGTGGTGATGGTCGCGCTCGCCGCGGTGTCCGGTTACTACTGCTTCCGCACCGGCGACTCGGGCGCCACCGCGGTGTGGGGCCAGTACTGAGTCGTTGAGCAACGGCCCCGACCGGGAAGGTCGGGGCCGTTTCGCGTGGAAAGCGTGGTCAGAAAACCAGCCGGCCGCAGAGCAGGCACATCAGGATCAGCACGATCGCGCCGGCCACCAGGCCCACGCCGTACGTCACCGTGCGCGCCGACCCCTCCGCGTCGTCCAGCGCGTCGATGTCCTGAGCGGGCATCTCGCGTGGCGGCGGCGGGTGGGCCACGGTCGGCGGCCGCCACAACGGGTTGGGCGCCTCGGTGCGCGGCGGTCCGGCGTACGGCGGCTCAGCAGGCGTTCCGGGCTCGGCGGGACGGGCCGCATCGTAGGCCGCGTCCGGCCGACGCCAGTATTCGTCATCGCCACCGGTGGGGGTGCTCACGTTCACCGACGGTACAGCGGGCGGGGGACGACGACGGAGCCGACGCGGCCTTACCCTGAATGCCGTGGACATCCTGGATCAGCCCGAGCGTGATGCGGACGGCGAGCGCATCGTCGACTTCGAGGCGGAAGAAGCGCCGTTGCTCCCGGAACAGACCCGCGACGACACCGAGCGCGGCTGGGGCGAGACCGACCGGACGAACGACGACCGCCTCCTCGAGGACCGCCCGCCGCACTGGGGCTAGCTCGTCGAGGAGCTCGACGAGCTCGATGAACTCGATGAACTCGATGAACTCGATGAGGTCGACGACGTGGCCGCGGGCTTGCTGTCCGTCTTGGTGGTGCTGCCGGAGTCCGACGACTTGGTGTCCGACGACTTCGACTCGGACGACTTCGACTCGGACGACTTGGACTCGGACGGCGACTCGGCCGTGGTCGGGGCCTTGCGGGAGTCGTTCCGGTAGAACCCGGAGCCCTTGAAGACGACGCCCACCGAGTTGAACACCTTGCGCAGCCGGCCCTGGCAGGCCGGACACACGGTCAGTGGTTCGTCGGAGAACGACTGCACCATCTCGAGGTGCTCACCGCACTCGGTGCAGGCGTACTGATAGGTCGGCACTGGTCCTCCGGAGAGATCGGGCTGGCACTCGTGTTCCGTGAGTGCCAATGCTGCGTCATCGGAGTTTATTTCGTCCAGCCGGACGACTCGATAAGGCCTCCCGACGGTGTGATGACGGCGCCCACCCGCTGGTCGTGCGGCTCGGCCGGCACCGAGTCGAGCAGCTCGCCGTCGTGCAGCAGCGCGACCGTCCGGGCCGGCCGGGCGCGGCTCAGCGCCCGGTCGTAGGAGCCGCCGCCCCGGCCCATCCGGACGCCGTCCCGGGACACCGCCAGCGCCGGCACCACGATCACCGGGACCCGGGCGATCGCCTCGGGGCCGAGCCGCGGTCCGCCGGGTTCGAGCAGGCCCCGAGGGGTACGCCGGGCCGCGCCGTCGTACTCGGCCCAGTCCAGGTCGCCGTCCGGCAGCAGCACCGGCAGCAGCACCGTGCACACCTCGGCGAGCCGATCGGGCAGGTCGCGGCCGCCCGGCTCGCCGCCGACCGGCGCGTACGCCGCACAGACAGTCGGTTGCTGTGCACGTACCCATGTGATGGTCGAAGCCTGGACCGACGCGTCGGCCGACCGGCGAACCGCCTCGGACAATGATTGGCGCGCAGTAAGCAATCGATTGCGCAGCGCAACCTTCGCGGCTTTCAATCGTTCCGCGTCACGGGCGAAATCGGACATGCAACACCCCTTTCCAAAACCGACAAACGGTGCACACCATGTCAGCATCGCCCCACAACGCCCATCACGACCGGGCCTGCCCGATGGAGGACGCGTGACGCTACGTGGCCGGCTGACCAGCGCCTTCCTGGCCGTGGTGCTCGGCCCGGTGCTGCTCGGATCGTTCTTCGTCGGCGTCGCCGTGACCACCGTCAACGCCGACCGCGCCGAGGAGCGGCTCGATCACGCCGCGACCACCGTACGCACCGCGATCGGCGCCGTCTGCCGGCAGCTCCAGGCCACCGCCGACGCCGTGGCCGTGCTGTCCGCCGGCGACCGCGCCGCTGCCGCCCGCCAGCTCGTCAAACGGGGTCTGGCCAGCGAGATCACCGACCGGACGGACCCGCGCTGGCGGGACTGCGCCCGACCGGCCGGGGGCGTGGACGCGATCTCCGCCGCCAGCACCGCCGAGGACGGCACCCAGGTCGTCGCCGCCCAGCGCCTGGACGCCGGCTTCGTGGACCGGCTGGCCGCCTCCAGCGGCGCCGACGTGCTGCTGCGGGCCCACGACGGCGCCGGCGCGGCCACCGTGCGGGGCACCCAGGCGCGGGGTCCCGGCGCGAGCCCGACCGGCACGGTCCGCCGCGTGGCCGTCGGCCCCGGACAGCCGCTGCCGCTGGCCGTCAGCGTTCCCGAGGACGACCCGCGCGGCCTGTACGCGCTGATGACCATGGGCGTGCTCGCGGTCGCGGCCGGCGCCGTGCTGGTGGCCCGCTGGCTGGCCCGCTCGACCACCCGCCCACTGGCCGAGCTGGCCCGGGCCGCCGACCGGGTAGCCGGCGGCGAGCTGGACACCCGGGTGCCGCTGACCCGGGACGACGAGCTCGGCCGGCTGGCCGGCGCGTTCAACCGGATGACCCGCGAGCTCCAGGCGTACGTGCAGGCCCTGACCGCGAGCCGGGACCAGCTCCGCGGCCATCTGGCGATCCTCGGCGACACCCTCTCCAGCACCCACGACCTGCACCGGATACTCCAGGTGATCCTGCGGACCGCCCTCTCCGCGACCGGCGCCCGGGGCGGCGTGGTGCTGCTCATCGACCCCAAGGACGGCCGGCTGGTGGCCCGCTGCACCATCGGGCTGAGCGGCCGCTGGGCGGTCCCCGAGACCGAGCTGGCCGGGCTGCGGGTGCCGGTCGGGCGGGGTGTGCTGGGCGCGGTCGCGGCCACCGGGAAGCCCCGGCGCGGCGTCTGCGGGCTGGGCGGCGAGGCGCTGGACGAGCCGGCCTGCCGTACCTATGTCGCGGTTCCGATCTGCCCACCGCCCGACCCCGACGAATCGGACCTGACGCCCACCCCGCTCGGAGTCCTGGCCCTCTACGACCGGCTCGGCTCGGACGAGTTCGACGACAACGACCTGGCCACCCTGGGCACCTTCGCCGGGCAGGCCGGGGTGGCCGTGCACAACGTGCGGATGCACGAGGAGGCGCAGCGGCTCTCGCTCACCGACCCGCTCACCGGACTGTGGAACTACCGGTGCCTGCGGGACTCGCTGCGACGCGAGGTGGAGCGGGCGAACCGGTTCGGGCGGATGCTCACCGTGCTCGTGCTCGACCTCGATCACTTCAAGGAGGTGAACGACACATACGGCCACGCGGCCGGCGACGCGGTGCTCGGCGAGTTCGCCCGCCGGCTGCGGATCGGGCTGCGCGAGGTGGATGCCGCGTTCCGGCAGGGCGGCGAGGAATTCGTCGTGCTTCTGCCGGAGACCGACGCGTACGGCGGGATCATCGTCGCCGAGCGTTTGGGGGCGGCGATCCGGGATATACCCATACCGATCGACGCGAGAAGGGTCGACGCCGCCACCGGCCGAGCCGTCGACCGCATCCCGATCAGCGTGTCCATCGGCATCGCCGTCTATCCCGAACACGGCGCCGACGCCAAGCAGGTGCTGGAAGCGGCGGATGACGCGCTCTACGCCGCCAAGCACGCCGGACGTGACACGTATCGCTTGGCCGAGGTGGTTTCCGGCCGGGTACAGGATGGGCACTTCGGGCAAGCCGGCGCCTCTCCCGGCGGGCCGCAGCCTCCGCGTCAAGCTCGCGGCCGATAGTCTCGCGGCATGTCCGGGCACGATCCGAACGAAGGTGCGGTGACCTCTCTGATGACGACATCAGCCCCCGACGCGAACCGCCGGGCGGTCAAGGCCGTGATTCCCGCCGCCGGGCTCGCCACCCGGTTCCTGCCGGCCACCAAGGCCGTGCCCAAGGAACTGCTGCCGGTGGTGGACCGACCGGTCCTGCAGTACATCGTCGAGGAGGCGGCCGCGGCCGGCATCACCGACGTGCTGCTCGTCACCGGCCGGGGCAAGACGTCGATGGTCGACCACTTCGACCGCCGCCCCGACGTCGAGGCCCGGCTCGAGGAGAAGGGCGACCTGGAGCGCCTCGCCGAGGTCCGCCGCACCAGCGAGATCGCCGACATCTACACCTGCCGCCAGGGCGAGCCGCTCGGCCTCGGCCACGCCATCGGCACCGCCGCCTCACACGTGGGCGACCAGCCGTTCGCCGTACTGCTCGGCGACGAGTTCTGCGACGTGGACGAGCCGCTGCTCCCCGGCATGCTCGACCTGCAGGCCCGCACCGGCGGCATCGTGCTCGCGTTCATCGAGGTCGACCCGTCGGAGACCTCCCGCTACGGCATCGCCTCGGTCGAGCCCGCCGCGGCCGAACTCGGCGGAGGAGCTGACGTGGTCAAGGTGACCGGCCTGGTGGAGAAGCCCTCACCGGCCGAGGCGCCCAGCAACCTGGCCGTGCTCGGCCGCTACGTGCTGCCCCCGACGATCTTCGACGTCATCGACGACACCAAGCCCGGCAGCGGCGGCGAGATCCAGCTCACCGACGCGATGGCCACGCTGCTCGCGGCGGGCACCCCGGTGCACGGCGTCATCTACCGCGGTCACCGGTACGACACCGGCATGCCGCTCGGCTACCTCCAGGCCGTCGTCCAGCTCGCGGTCAAGCGCCCCGACCTCGGCGAGGAGTTCCGCCGCTGGCTGGGCGAGTTCGTGGGGAGCGGCAAGGGATGACCGCGACGGCCGATGCCGAGGCGGCCGCCAACGAGCTGATGCCTCTCGCGGAATACCTGGGCAGCGCGCTGCGCAGGCTCCGTGCGCTGCCCCCGCTCGACCTCGACCTCACCCAGGCGCACGGCAACGTCCTCTCCGGCGCCGTGCTCGCCCCGCACCCGTTCCCGGCCTTCGACCAGGCGGCCATCGACGGGTACGCGGCGCGCTGGGAAGACCTCGCGGCCGCCGGCCGCATCGGGTCGCACCCGTCCTTCGGCCGGCTCGAGGGCGGTCCACGCCCGGTGCGGCTCAATGTGGTCGGCGACCTCGGCGCGGCGAGCTGGCGACCGGTACGCCTGACGCCCGGCACCTGCTTCTCGGTGGCGGCGGGCTCGCCCCTGCCGATCGGCGCCGACGTCGTGGTGCCGGTGCACTGGACCGACCAGGGCATGGCCGCGGTGGAGATCCTGCACGCGCCCAAGCGCGGCTCCGGCGTCCGGCGGGCCGGCGACGAGATCCAGGTCGGGCAGGTGCTCGCCGCCGACGGGGCCTACGTCACGCCGGCCATGGTCGCCGTGTTCGCCGCCGCCGGCATCGGCCACGTGGTGGTCCGGCCCAGCCCGCGGGTCGTCGTGGTGGCGACCGGGGACGAGCTGGTCGACGTGGGCCGGCCCAGCCAGCCCGGCCAGGTGGTCGACGCCAACTCCCATGCGCTGACCGCGGCCGCCGTCGAGGCCGGCGCGCTGGCGTACCGGATCGGCATCTGCGACGACGACCCCGAGGGCCTGCGCGGCCTGCTGGAAGACCAGACGCTGCGCGCCGACCTGATCATCACCACCGGCGGCACCGGCACCGGGCCCGGCGACATGCTCCGCCGGGTGCTGTCCCGGCGCGACAACGGGCGGGGCGTCGTCGAGTTCACCAACGTCGCGCTCTGCCCCGGCACCGCGCTCGGCTTCGGCACGGTCGGCGGCGAAGAGGTGCCGGTGGTCTGCCTGCCCGGCGAGCCCGGCGCCGCGCTGATCGGCTTCGAGGTGCTCGCCCGCCCGGTCATCCAGCTTCTGGCCGGGGCCGAGCCGGTGTTCCGCCCCAGCGTGAAGGCCCATCTGCTGGAGACCGTGTCGTCGCCCGGCGGGCTGCGCGAGTTCCGGCCGGCCCACGTCGCGGAACGGCGCGGCGGCGGCCATACGGTGCAACCTCTCTCCGGAGGGCCGTACACTCTGTCCGGCCTTGCCGAAGCCAACGGTCTGCTGGTCCTCGGTGAGCGGGTCACCTCGGCCGCGGCCGGGTCGACCGTCGATGTGTTGTTGCTCGACCGGAGGCGATAGATGCTGGGGTCCGCGCCCGGCTGGCCGGCCGTCCTGGCGGACGGGGCGGTGACGCTGCGCCCGTACCGGCGCGGGGACGCCCGCGCGTGGTCAGAAGTGCGCATCGCCAACCAGAAATGGCTGGCCCCCTGGGAGTCGTCGCCACCCGGGCCGTGGGTCGAGATGAACTCCCCGCGCGCCTACCTCTACGTCTACCGCGACATGCGACGGGCCGCCCGGCGGGGCGAGAGCATGCCGTTCGCCGTCTGGTACCGCGACGACGACGGCGACCGCCTGGTCGGCCACCTCAACCTCGGCAACATCGTGCGGCGGGCGTTCAGTTCGGCCTACGCCGGCTACTGGGTCGACTCCCGGGTGGCCGGGCACGGCGTCATCCCGACCGCGCTGGCCCTGGCCGTCGACCACGCGTTCAACGTCGGCGGGCTGCACCGCATCGAGGTCAACATCCGCCCCGAGAACACGCCCAGCCGCCGCGTGGTCGAGAAACTCGGCTTCCGGGAAGAGGCCTACCACCCGCGCTACATGCACATCGACGGGCAATGGCGAGACCACCTCGGGTACGCGATGACGAGCGAAGAAGTCGCCGGCGAGGGCGGCCTCCTGGCCCGCTGGCGCCGCCTCCGTACCACGACAAAATGATCAACTCACTGTGACGCGCCCGGCGCGGCGTCGTTATTTCCGCAGGTCCCGGCCTTAATCTCGAAATGATTGAGATTTCACGAGGTTGACGGGAGGCGTGAGGTGCCCACCTCGGTGCTCCTCGCTGTCCTCGCCGCGGCCGGGCTGCTCGCACTCGCACCGGCACTCGTGCGCCGGTACGACGCCACCGAGCGCCTCGCCGCGGAGCGGGCGCTGTCGACGGCACGGGTGCTCTCCCGTGACCGCCGGCGCCGCACCGTGCCCGGACGCCGTCCGGTCGCCCTCCCCCGCCAGGTCAAGGCCACCGTCCCGGCGACCCCGACCCGCCCGCTGAAACTGGTCACCCGGCGCCCCGCCCGGGTCGTCCTGCCGCGCCGGCACACCCCCGCGGTGGTCCGCCGCCGCCGGGTCTTCGCCGCGCTGCTCCTGCTCAACGTGATCGAACTGGTCGGCGTGCTGGCCGTCGGCCCCGGCTTCTGGATCGGCTGCGCGGTGACCGGCTCCCTGCTCGGCTGGTACCTGGTGCACCTGCGCAACCGGGCCCTGGCCGACCGCC
The DNA here is from genome assembly GCF_040684855.1 of Actinoplanes sp. NPDC089786. Lineage (NCBI taxonomy): Bacteria > Bacillati > Actinomycetota > Actinomycetes > Micromonosporales > Micromonosporaceae > Actinoplanes > Actinoplanes sp. NPDC089786. The sequence continues at coordinate 873,740 of NZ_JBFBGU010000001.1, read as the reverse complement.
GGCGCCGCCGCATCGAGGCCCGCGAGGCGGCGTGGCTGGCCGCCCGGCAGGCCGAGGTGCGTCGCGAGCAGGCCCGGCGGGCGGCGGCCCGGCGCGAGGCGCAACGCCGGCTGGCGGCCCAGAAAGAGGCCGTCCGGCGTACGGCCATGGGCCTCGACGGCACCTCCGACCTGCCCGCGGTGGCCAGCGGCGGCTCGGTGTCCTACCGACCGGCGCGCGGCCTCCGCGGCCGCCCCTACGAGGCCGGCGGCCGCTCCTTCTCGGCGTGACCCGCGTCTTTCTCCGCGGCCCCGCCCGCGTGACCCGCCGTCGGGGGTATCCGGTTCGCGGCGGAACCGGGCGACCTGTTAGCCTTGCTGCGGCTCTTCGGGGCCATGGGGCTGTGGCGCAGACTGGTAGCGCACCTCGTTCGCATCGAGGGGGTCAGGGGTTCAAATCCCCTCAGCTCCACACATTTAAGGCTCTGACCAGCGAGAACGCCGGTCAGGGCCTTAAAGTTTGTCTATGCGATTTTGAATCACCCACACACAAATGTCTGCGGCGACCACGTTCGGCGGGGGTGGTCCTGTCCGCGCTGCGGGGTGTCAGGCGTTCGACGATCGACGTCCGCCCACCACACGACCAAGACCTCGCCGATGCGGACGCCGGTGGCGAGCATGAGGTCGACGACGTCGGCCAAGTCGCCGGTTTGCCGAGGTCCCGGCTTGCCCGGAGTGGGCTGCTGCCACTGGCGGATCGCCGAACGGACACCTTCGAGGTGTTCGGCTTCGAGCGGGCACACGGTTCGGCGGGGCTTGCGAAGGCGACCGGTCTCACGAACAGGGTTCGTCCCAGCGCGCCACGGCGCACCGCCAAGGCGAATATCAGCCCGAGGGCAACCTTCGCGTTCTTGGCCGCTGCCGGGCGGTCCTTCGCCATCTCGTGCAGGAACTTGTCGAGGCGTCCGGTGTCAGGGCAGCAGGCGTCCGACGGAGGTCGGGGACCATTCGGCGAGCAGCAAAGTGGCGTCGTCAGCGGCGGGGCCGTCGTGGTGGCCGGCGACGGCGTGCGCGAGCCGGCGCAAGGTTTCCGGGGCGGGCAGCCCGGCGGCGGCGTCGCGTTCGGCCTGGTCGATCAGCCGGTGGACGCCGAACTGTTCGCCGCTGGCGTCGCGGGCTTCGGTGACGCCGTCGGTGTAAAGCAACAGCCGGTCGCCGGGTTCCATGGTCTCCTCGCCGATCTGGACGGAGGCGTGGTCGAGGCCGAGCGGCATCCGCCTGCCGCCGGGCAGCTCCCGCACGACTCTTCCAGCGCGTAATAGCAGCGGGGCGGGGTGCCGTGCCCGGCGGACCTGGAACAAGAAGTCGCCCTTCGGGGCGGTCACCGTGACCAGGTGCCCGATCAGCCCGGCCATCGTCTCGCACCGCTGCCGGACGAGGTCATTGTCCTCGGCGATGCCGCCGGTGACAGTGAACTCGATGACGCCGAGGCGGTCGGTGCCGTTGACAATCGGTATCCACCACCCGCTGCTCTGGGCGGTGGGCATGCTCAGCACCAGGGTGAACACCCGTCCGGGAAGGGAACCTTCCAGGTCGATCGGCTCGGCTGCCGGCCGGCCGTCGGTCAGGACGGGTCGTAACGCCCGCTGCTCGTCGTCGACGAGGTAGATCGCGGCGTGAAGGCCCAGCGGTCTCAGCACAGCGGTGACCGCCGGGGCCAGGCCGTCGGCCTGGAACAAGTGCGAGCGGTCCAGCAGATCGGTGAACGCGGCAAGCCACAGGTGCTCGGCGGATGGGATGGTCATGACTAGGTCGGCTCCTGCCGCATGGGTCAAAATCACGCGTCAACTGGTGCGGGCCACGGCGCGTTCGAGGACCCGGGTACATCGTTGGCCGGGCACCGTCGGTAAGCCTGTGACCGCGAGTCCGATCCGGCTCTCCGCCAAGCTGTCGGCGGTTCGGAATTGTCTGGGCTCAGGGCTTCGGAGTGGTAGCGCGCTCCACCAGGGCGCCGGCGACGTCGCGGAGTTTGCGGTTGGTGTCCTGCGACAGCTTGGTCAGAATGGTGAAGGCCTCGTCGGCGCTGCACCGCCGGCCGCCCATGATGATGCCCTTGGCCTGCTCAATCACTGCGCGGCTGCGCATCGCGATCTCCATGTGCTGGGCTAGGGTCGTCTGGGCGTTGTAGAGGTAGGCGTTGGCCATGGCCACCGCGGCATAGCTCGCGAACGTCTGCGCGACGGCGAGGGCGTCCTCGTCGAAGGCGTCAGGCTTGGTGGCGTAGATGTTGAGTGCCCCGGTGACTGCCTCCTGCACGGGCAACCCGATCGACACGGAGCTGCAAGCTCCTGCTTCGTGCGCCCGGACGGTCCAATCCGGCCAGCGGCGCTCGGTGATCATGTCGGCGATGTGCTGGGTACTGGTGGAGACTGCTGCGTCGAGGCAGGGGCCGTGGCCGAGTTTGTACTGTGCCTCGTCGAGGGCCAGGGCGAGCTCACCGGTGAGGGCGGGAGTGTGTGCATCCTGGTTCTCGACCAGGGTGACGGACACCTCGCTGGCGCCGGGGATGGTGCGTTTGGCGAGGTCGGCGATCTTCGCGAAGACGCCGTCGAGGTCCGTTTCGCTGAGTTTGATCCGGCCGAGCAGCGCGAAGGCGTCCGCGGGTTCCATGTCCTGGGCATGCGCCATGAGGGTGTGTCCCTTGCGATGGGCACATCACCGCACCCCTGATGGGCGCGGGCGTGCGCGGATCCGCTGTAGGACACTCGTTGCCATGGGGCAAGGCCCTGGACCGCGCCGTCAGTTGGCGCTGGTTCGACCAACATTGTAAGGATGTCGATCCCAGGACACGAGCGTACCTCGGAGCGTCCCTCGGGCACGGTCAACAGGTCGTTCCCGTGGCGATCCGCTGGGCAGTACCCCTCGAACTGGGCGAGTTCGCCGTGTGCAACCTGCCGGTCGCGGTCATCCAAGATGGAGCGATGCTCCAACCCGATAGAGGGGCGGCGCAGGGTCTGCAGCCTTGCTGGCGTAGCGCGCCGCTGAGGTATCGCCGCCAACGCTGACGCAGACAACGTCGAACGGTCAGACCGGCCACCCGGACCGCCGTCAGCCCGGCACGCGCGACGCTGGCCAGGGTTGCGGTTCCTTGCGGGCCTGCCCCGGGTGAGGTGCTCGATACGCTCGCCTCCACAGCCGACCTGAGCCGAACCGAGCGCACCCAGCTCGCCGGTCTTCAGTACGTCGTACGCATCGCCGACCGGTAGGAAGGACTTCAGGTGCCAGAAGACGCCGAGGCAATCGCCGCCTTCGGATACGAACTCGGTCTGTTGAAGCGCGTCCGCCGCACCGGCTGGTGGCATGCCGGAGTTCGAGACCCGGAGTCAGTCGCCGAACACACCATGCGCACCGCCCAGCTTGCCGCCCTGATCGCGGCTGAGGAGGGGGCCGACCCAGCCCGGGCAGCGTTCCTTGCCCTGTGGCACGACACCCAGGAAACCCGCACCGGCGACCTGCCACACACCGCCACCGCGTACCTGAACAAGCCGGATCCGCGCCAGATCACCGCAGACCAGACCGAACGACTTCCGACTCGGCACGGAAGGACCTCCGAACCGAGACCAGCCGCCGAATCGCCGAAGCCGCAGAGGCCTTGTCTCCCCTGGCGTGGCGCGAACGGTGACGTCCGTCTTGGTCCGGGGACTCGTGGTTTCATGTCCGGGTGGATCTGACGGTTGTCGACGTGCCCGAGCGCGAGCGGTTCGAAGCCCGGGAGGCCGGCGGTGCGGTCGCCGGTGTGCTGACCTACCAGGTGACCGGCCCGATCATCGTCCTCACGCATACCGACGTCGGCGACCGGCCGGACGGCCGTGAGGTCGAGGACGCCCTGCTCCGGGCGGCCATGGAAGACGCGCGCGACAAGGAGCGGACGGTCGTGCCGATGAGCCCGGCGGTGACCGCGTGGCTCGACTCGCACCGGGAGTTCGAGAAAATCGTGGCCCGATCCACCAAGAAGATCCGGAAGTAGATCGTCCGGTACGCCCTCTAGGCTGCCCGGATGATCCTTCTGTTTCACCACGCCCAAGGCCTGACCGACGGCGTCCGCGCCTTCGCCGACGGGTTGCGCCAGGCCGGGCACACCGTGCACACGCCCGACCTCTACGACGGCAAGGTCTTCGCGACCCTGGACGAGGGCGTCGCGTACGCCCAGCAGGTCGGCATGGACGCCTTCATCGAGCGCGGGGCGGCCGCGGCCGAATCCCTGCCTGAGGCGCTGGTCTACATCGGCATCTCGCTCGGTGTCCCGGCGGCCCAGCGGCTGGCGCAGACCCGTCCCGGCGCCCGCGGCGCCGTCCTGCTCGAGGCGTGCATCCCGCCGACCGAGTTCGGCGAGGCCTGGCCGGCCGGCGTGCCCGTGCAGGTCCATGGCATGGACGCCGACCCCTTCTTCGCCGAGGAGGGCGACATCGACGCGGCGCGCGCCCTGGTCGAGCAGGCCGACCACGGTGAGCTGTTCGTCTACCCCGGCAACCGCCACCTCTTCACCGACCGCTCCCTGCCGTCCTACGACCCGGCGGCCGCGGCGCTCGTCACGGAGCGGGTGCTCGCCTTCCTCGCCTGACCCGGCGTCACGCCTCGACGGCCGTCCAGGGCTGCTTCTCGGGGGCGTTCATGCCGGCCGGGCAGGAGCGGCGGAAGTCGCACCACGAGCACAGCGAACCCGGCCGGACCGGGAACTCTTCGTCGGGGTCGGCGCCGGCGGCCACGGCCTTCTCGGCGGCGAGGATGTCACGGGCGGTGTCCTCGGCGCGGGACATGTGGCGGGCCAGGGACTCGGTGGTGTGGTCGTGGGCGGCCACCGAGCCGGTCGGCAGGTGGTGGAGCTCGACGCGGCGGCACGGGCGGCGGAACATGCGCTCGGCGGCGTACGCGTAGAGGGCCAGGGCTCGCGAGCCGCGGGCGTCGTCGGCGTCCATGCCCTGGCGGCCGGTCTTGTAGTCGACGATCACCGCCTCGGGCCCGTCGGCGCCGCGGCGGGAGTCGATGCGGTCGGCCCGGCCGTTGAAGGCGATCACGGCGGTCTTCGTGGCCACCACGCGCTCGACGCCCAGCGGTTCGTCGTCAGGATCGAGACCCGAGGTGTACGCCTCCAGCCACCCCAGCGCACGGCGGTAGACCGCCCGCTCCTGGTCGACGTCGCGGTAACCCTCGCGTACCCAGGTGGCCTTGAGAAGAGCGGGCAACGCACCCGCCTCGCGCCGGTCGACGGACAGCGCGTACCAGTTCTTCAACGCCGTGTGCACGCTCGCGCCGAGCGAGTTGTGTGCCCACGGCGGGCCCTTGATCGGGGCCGGCCGGTCGACATAGGAATAGCGGTAGCGCCGGGGGCAGTCTTCGAAAGCCCCCAGCTTGCTGGGCGTGCAGACGAAGAGACGCTCGGGCATGCCGGCGAAACCAAGCTGCTCTGAAACGACGGGCACGACCCAATCCTGCCAGCCGGGTACGACAGGTTCTCATCCACCGGAGGTGTAGAGCCGGACGAAGGCCGCGACGGCGTCGGCGATCAGCTGCACCGCGATCGCCGCCAGCAGCAGGCCGGCGATGCGGGTGAGCACCTCGATGCCGCCCGGCCGCAGCAGCCGCACGATCAGGCCGGAGAAGCGCAGCACCAGCCAGACCAGGAACATGACCAGGACGATCCCGAGGGCGATCACCAGGTAGTCGCCGGTGCCCTCGGCCCGGCGGACGAACAGCATCGTGGCGACGATCGCGCCGGGCCCGGCCAGCAGCGGCGTGCCCAGCGGGACCAGGGCCACGTTGGACGTGCCGACCTGGTCGTCGGGCTCGTCGGTCTTGCCGGTGAGCAGCTGCAACGCGACCAGCACGAGCAGCAGGCCACCCGCGCCCTGCAGGGCCGGCAGCTGGACGTGCAGGTAGTCGAGCAGCGTCTGCCCGGCCACCGCGAAGATCACGATCACGCCGAGCGCCAGCAGCACCGCCTGGGTGCCGGCCTTGATCCGCTGCTTGACCGGCAGCGCGCCGGTGAGGGCGAGGAAGACCGGCACCATGCCCGGCGGGTCGACGATCACGAGCAGGGTGACGAACACCTCACCCAGAAGTTTCAGATTCACGCGCTCACTCCAGGACGGGAACGCCGGTCGCGGCGGACATGATCTTCTCGTACGCCTCCGGGGAGGTCTGGAACGCACCCAGCTGAACGGTCTTGTGCGTGCCGTGGAAGTCTGACGAACCGGTCACCACCAGCCCGAGCCGATCGGCCAGCGCTCGCATCTCGGCCCGTTCGGCCGGCGAGTGGTCCTCGTGGTCGGCCTCCACCCCGAACAATCCGGCCTCGGCCAGTTCCTCGACCAGGCTGTCCGGCACCACCGGACCCCGCCTGGTCGCCCGCGGATGCGCGAACACCGGCACCCCACCGGCCGCCCGCACCGCCCGCACACCCTCGAAAACATCAAGATCCGATTTGGGTACGAAGTAACGACCGCCCAGCCACCCGGACTGGAAGGCCTCCGTCGTGGTGGCCACCAGACCGGCCCTGATCAGGGCCTGAGCGATGTGCGGGCGGCCCACCGACCCGCCCGCGGCATAGTCGTGCACCTCGGCCCAGGAGATCGGCACGCCGTCCGCCCGGAGCAGGTCGACGATCTGCTCGGCGCGTTGTTCCCGGTCGTCGCGCAGCCGGGCCAGGTCGGCGGCGAACCGCGGCTCGGCCGGGTCGAAGAGGTAGGCGAGCAGGTGCAGCGCGATCGGCCAGCGTGGGCCACCACGCCAACGGCAGGACAGCTCGGCCCCGCGTACCAGGGTCAGACCCTCGGGCCGCGCCTCGGCCGCCTCGGCCCAGCCACCGGTGGTGTCGTGATCGGTGATCGCCATCACGTCCAGACCCGCCGCGGCGCCGGCCCGCACCAGCTCGGCCGGCGTGAGCGTGCCGTCGCTGGCGGTCGAGTGGCAATGCAGGTCGATTCTGGTCACCCGAAGACGTTACAACCGGCCGGGTCCGACATCCCCCGTTTGAATGTCGGAACCGGCCGCGGCACCCACCTTGCTGACCGCGCCGCGACCGGTCAACGTCCACCGGCTCCGGCCCGGCAAAGTTGCGGGATACGGAAACGCGCGGGTGCGGGATACCGCAGTCGCCGGCCGCATCCATCGACGAGCAAACCGGTTTGTGGTTGCATTCGCGCCACCGCCACCTGTTCACTGTTGGAGCTTCACCGTGCCGAAGATCACCCTGACCGGACGCGAGCGCGAGTTGATCGCGCTGCTCGCCGAGGGCCACACCGATGTGAGCGCGGCGGAGCAGCTGAGAATCAGCCCCCGGTCGGTTACGAATATCCTTCGTAACCTGATGGACCGCCTCGGCGTGGAGAACCGGTTCCAGCTCGGTCTGGCGCTGGGGTTCCTGCGCAAGGCACAGGTTCCACCCCCGACCCTGGAGAAGGACGTCTGATGGCCCGCCGCGTACCCAAGCCCCTTGTTCCGCTCCTGGTCGTCGTCTCGGCGATCGGGTTCGCCACGGCGGCCGCCCTGCCCAGTTCCGCGGGTCCGATCATCACGCCGGGCCAGGACGGCAGCGCGACCACCGCGCCCGCTCCGGCGCCCGCCCCGACGACTCCGGCCGCGACCACCCCGCCGGCCCCGGCTCCGACCACCCCACCGACCGCGCCGACGCCGCCGGGGCCGAAGGACGGTCCCTCGCCGGGTCCGAAGGACTGCGCGGGCTGCGCCCAGCCGAGCCAGGGCCCGTCCCAGGACTGACCCGGCCATGACGCTCACCACGACCGTCCCGGTCGGCGCCCTCATCCCGTCGCTGGCCCGGTGGGGGCTGAGCAGCGACGCCGACCTGGTGTTCCGCACGCTCGCCACGTTCGGCCGGCACGACGCCCGCACGCTGGCCACCGATCTCGGCCTGACCCGGCATCGGGTCGAGAGCGCGCTCGCCGAGCTGCACGAGTGCGGCGCGGTGGTGATCGAGGCGGGCTCCGGGCGGCAGGTGACCTGGGTCAACCGGCCGCCCGACGAGGTGGTGAACCGGCTGCGGCGGCGGCTGCTGAACCCGGCCGACCCGCGTCGCGCCGCCCGCCGCCACCAGGCGGTCGTCAACATGATCAACGAGCGGCTGGCCGGCGTCGGCCTCCCGCTCGATCCCGCGATCGCCGGTCCGGTCGGTGACCAGGTGCGTTACCTGCCCACCCGGGCCCTCGCCCGGCAGCGGATCGCCCAGGCCTGGAACCGCGAGCGCCACGAACACCTCGTGATCAACAACGAGGAGGTGGAGACGGCCGACGTCAGCCGGGTGCAGCCGATCACCGAGGAGCTGTTCAACGGCACGATCTCCTACCGCATCCTCGGCCAGCCGCCCAGCGACGGCGACACCGTGTCGGTCGAGCGAGAACAGAAGCTTCCCGGGTACGCGTTCCGCGAGACGCCGGACACACCGCTGAAGCTGTTCATCTGCGACCGGCAGACCGCGTTCCTGCCCGCCGACCCGGCCAACCTGGAGCGTGGCTACCTCGAGATCACCCACCGCGGGGTGATCGGCCTGCTCGTGGAGCTCTTCGAGGCACGGTGGACGGCCGCGGTCGACCCCGACGCGTACGGGGTGCCGATGATCCTGCTGTCCACCCGGGAGCGCGCCCTGGTCGACCTGCTGGCGGCCGGGCACACCGACGTGACCGCGGCCGAGGAGCTGCGGATCAGCGCCCGCTCGGTGACCAACGCGCTGCGCGCGCTGATGGACCGGCTGGGTGTGGACAACCGCTTCCAGCTCGGGCTGGCGCTGGGCGCGATGGACGTCGCCGCCCCGCCGTCTCTGCGCTGAGCCTTGGGCGTTGCTGCCCGCCGTCTCTGCGCTGAGCCTTGGGCGTTGCTGCCCGCCGTCTCTGCGCTGAGCCTTGGGCGTCGCTGCCCGCCTTCCCTGCGCTGAGCCGGGTCAGGCGTCGTCGCCCTCGCTGTCCTTTCCGAGGCGCGCCTCGACCGCCTGCGGCTCGTACATCTCCTCGACCACGCGCAGGTAGAGCTCGTTGGGGTTGGGCAGGTGCTTGACCTCGCGGAGCGCCTGGTCCTGGCCCGCCGACTCGAGCACGAACGTGCCGTAGTTGAGCATCCGGCCGAGCGCGCTCTGCTCGTACTTCATGTCGGTGACCCGCAGCAGCGGCATCATGGCGACCTTCCGGGTGATGATCCCGTTGACCACCATGACCCGCTTGTTGGTCAGGATGAAGCGGTCGAAATACCAGTCGAAGACCTTCCAGGCCACCCAGCCGATCACCGCGAGCCAGATCAGCACGGCCGCGGTCACCAGCCCGTCGATGTTCTGTTTGGTCAGGAAGCCGGCCAGGTATCCGAGCAGGAGGGTGGCGCCGGCGCCGATGCCGAGCGGTCCGGAGAGGTGGATCCAGTGCCGCTTCCACTCGCCGCGGTAACGCTCGGTCGGGAACAGGTATCGGCTGACCAGAGTGGTCGGTTCGTCCTCGAGCGGGAGCACCCGCCGGGAACCGCCGCCACCACCACCGCCGCCTCCGCCACCACCGCCGCCGAGGCCCTCGAGCTCTTCCTCGGTGATGACCGGCCGCTGGTACTCGTATTCCGCGGTGTCGTCGTCCATGGCATAGCCGGCGTCGGGGTTGAAGCCCGCGTCGGGGTTGAAGCCGGGACCGTCCCCCCGGCCGGAACGGCGGGGGTAGTCGGGGTCGTCGAACGCCGGATCGTTGTATCCGAACGTCGCGTCGTCCTCCTGAGGGCGGCGCGCGCCCTCATCACGTGGTTCGCGCGGCTCACCAGGACCCATAGGGCGATGTTATGCGACGAGGTTCGTGAAGAACGTTCCAAAACCCTGCGCGATGTCCCCGATCGTGCTACCCAGGGATGAGAACACCTGAGCGGCGGAGTTCGGGTTGAACGCGATGAAGAAGATCAGGAAAGCGATGCCAAGCCAGGTGAGAACCTTCTTGATCATGGCGGGCCTTCTCCTCCGTGGCGGGTGACGGCTCATCCCGCAGTGTACTGACGGTATCAGCAACGCTGCTGTGTGTGAACGTTGTCCCAGAAAGATCCACTCGACCCTAATGGTCTACTAGGAACCGATCAGGTACGGGGACGGCGCTCCATACACGAGTTCGGGCGGAATCCCGTCGTTCAAGTCGTGCAGGACGACATGCTCGGCCAGGAAGTAGCCCGCGCTCGCGGGCCACGCTACCGCATAGAGCCAGATCCCCTTCGCCTCCGACACGTACGCCGATCGATCTTCCGGACTTTTCACCGACCACAGCGGGATGCGGTGACCGCCGGCCTTGATCTTCGCGTGTGGACCGCCATGTCCACTCATGTCACTGAGGCATTCGGTGATCAGGTAACCCGGGTCGATGCCCGGGATACCGCCGAAGCGGTTGCCCAGACCGACACCGGGTTGCTCGGCGATGAGCACCACGTCGGCGGGTCCGCCGCCGAGCGGGTCGGGTCCGCTGCACGCGAGCGCCGTCGCTCGTACGCCCAGCCGGTCGTCGCCGGCCCAGCCGACACCGGTGACCATCCAGCCCGGGGGAAGCGGCCAGGGGCACCAGAGTGGCATGTGGTCGACGGTGGGCCGAGGCTGCCGCAGAACGCTCTCCACGATCTCCGGGCCGATGTGCTTGGCGACCCGGAACGGAGGAACCTCCCCGCAGCCGTCACAGCGCCACTCGCTGTGCATCAGGTCCGGCGGCCGGACCTGTGCTGCACATCGGGGGCAACTGACCGTGACACCCACCCCCTAACCGTGGATCCCGGCCGCTCCCCCGTCAAGCGGATCGGGCATTCCCACCTGCCCTCATGGCTGTTCACTCATTTCCCGCGGGCAGCGGTCCGGCGTGTGCGGTGATCCAGGCGTGCATGGCGATGCCGCTGGCCACGCCTGCGTTGATCGAGCGCGTCGAGCCGTACTGGGCGATCGAGAAGAGCTGGGCGCACGCCGCCCGCGCCGGCTCGGAGAGGCCGGGACCCTCCTGGCCGAAGAGGAGTACGCAGCGGCGCGGCAGGGTGACCGTCTCGAGCGGCCGCGACCCGGGCAGGTTGTCGATCCCGACCACCGGCAGCCGCTCGCCCTCGGCCCAGGCCACGAAGTCGTCGATGGCCGGATGGTGCCGGACGTGCTGATAGCGATCGGTGACCATGGCGCCGCGGCGGTTCCACCGGCGGAGGCCGACGATGTGCACCTCACGGGCGAGGAACGCGTTGGCGTTGCGGACGACCGTGCCGATGTTGAAATCGTGCTGCCAATTCTCGATCGCGACGTGGAAATCGTGCCGGCGGGTGTCGAGATCGGCGACCACGGCCTCGCGGGTCCAGTACCGATAGCGATCCACGACGTTGCGGCGATCGCCGTGCGCGAGAAGCTCGGGGTCGTATTGTTTGCCGGTGGGCCACTCGCCGGGCCACGGGCCGACACCGATCTCGACCTCGTCGGGTTCAACAGCCGGGGGCTCAGTCACCGGGCTCACGCTAAACAACCTGCGGACGCAATGAGCGGCGGGGCCCTCCCCGGCACCCGCCGCCCACGCTCTGTTGGATTTACAGTGTGCCTCACCCTGCGTATCGATGTGAAGAGTTTTATAAAGTGACCCAGGTCACATTAAACTTTGTTTTCAGTTGAATACGGCATTCACGGCACCGGCTGCGATCTGCGACAGCGTGTATCTGCCAGATATCTTGCCCGGTCGCAAACTGCCAGCTAGCAGGTCGATTTGCCGGAAGCGGTTCCATCACTTTCCGTCATAATGCCCTGGTGAGCGCGGTAACTCGAAAGGTGCCGTAGCACACGTGTCGGCCACTCGGTGTCCGGGAATTGTCTACGGTGACGAGGGGTTTCACGTCAGGTAAGCCATTTCCCGTGGACGGAGAGATCATGGCCACCGTTGCGTTGACCGCAGAGAACTTCGACGAGGTCACCAAGAAGGACGGGATCGTCCTGGTCGACTTCTGGGCCAGCTGGTGCGGGCCGTGTGTGCGCTTCGCCCCCACCTACGAGCGGTCCTCGGAGAAGCACACCGAGATCACCTTCGGCAAGGTCGACACCGAGGCCGAGCAGCTGCTGGCGGCCAAGTTCGACATCCGCTCGATCCCGACCATCATGGCCATCCGCGACGGCGTGCTCGTCTTCTCACAGCCGGGCGCGCTGCCGGAATCGGCCCTCGAGTCGCTGATCGAGCAGGTTGAGAAGCTCGACATGGAGGACGTGAAGAAGCAGCTGGCCTCGCAGGCCGGCTGAGCACCTCGCACGGCTTCACCACAGGCGCCGCGGCCCCTCCGGGACCGCGGCGCTTCTCCTTGTCCACACCCGGGTGAAGCGGGTGGACAGGTGATCGAACATGTGTTCGAATCTTCGGCATGCGATGGTCCCACCTGTCGGCCGAAGCCGACTCCTCGCTCCTCGACAGGGCGGCGCCGGCGGCACCACCCCTGCCGCTGGCGCTGCCCGGCGCCACCGTGCGCACGTTCGACACGCCCGCGTTCCGGGGCATGACGTTCTACGAGGTGCGGGCGAAATCGGTGATCAACCGGGTGCCCGGCGCCTCCCGGGTGCCGTTCGAGTGGACGATCAACCCCTATCGCGGTTGCTCGCATGCGTGCTCGTACTGCCTGGCCGGCGACACCCCGGTGCTGATGGCCGACGGCAGCACGCGCCCGATCGCCGACCTGCGCCCCGGTGACGCCGTGCTCGGCACCATGGGCGCCGGCCCACACCGGCGTTACGTGCCGACCACCGTGCTCGACCACTGGAGCACCAGCAAGCCGGCCTGGCGCGTGACGCTGGCCGACGGCACCCGCATCGTCTCCGGCGGCGAACACCGGTTCCTCACCGACCGCGGCTGGCGACACGTCTCGCCGGTCCGGGCCGAGTGCCCGGCGCTGGCGGTGGGCGACCGGCTGCCCGGCGTCGGCCGGTTCGCCGACCCACCCAAGGAGACCCCCGACTACCAGGCCGGCTTCCTGTGCGGGCTGATCCGGGGCGACGGCGGCCGGGCGCGCGAGGGTGACGCCTGGGTCCGGGCCGACGGCTACCTCGACGAGATGCCGCTGCATGACGCGCTGCGCTGGCCCGAGGCGCCGGGCGACGACTGGCACCGGGGCTTCCTGGCCGGCGCCTACGGCTCGACCGGCCGCACCGACCGCCTGGCCGTGGTCTTCACCAGCCACGACGCCATGTTCCTGCGCCACGTGACCGACGCGCTGACCCATCTCGGGCTGGCCAGCCGCCGACCGGCCGCCCGCCCGCCTGGCGCCGCGACCGTCGAGACGCCCCGCGACCTGTGGGCGGCGCTGCGGTTCCGCCACATGACCGGGGTGACCGGCGCGCGGCTCGACGCCTCCGGGGTGGGCGTGCGCAGCGACACCCAGCTGACCGTGGTCGACATCGAGCCGCTCGGGCTGACCCTGCCGCTGTTCGACATCACCACCGGCACAGGCGACTTCGTGGCCGACGGGACGGTGAGTCACAACTGCTTCGCCCGCAACACCCACCGCTACCTCGACCTCGACGCCGGCCATGACTTCGACACCCAGATCGTGGTCAAGGTCAACGCGGGCGAGGTGGTGCGCCGCGAGCTGGGCGCGCCGCGCTGGTCCGGGGCCCACATCGCGATGGGCACCAACGTCGACGTCTATCAGCGGGCCGAGGGCCGCTACCGGTTGATGCCGCCGATCCTCGAGGCGCTGCGCGACTTCGCCAACCCGTTCTCCATCCTGACCAAGGGCACGCTGATCCTGCGCGACCTCGAGCTGCTCAAGCAGGCGGCCGAGGTGACCCGGGTCGGTATCTCGTTCTCGATCGGGTTCCTCGACGAAGAGGTCTGGCGGTCGGTCGAGGCCGGCACCCCCAGCCCGCGCCGCCGGCTCGACGCCGTTCGCACGCTGACCAACGCGGGGTTCGCGGTCGGCGTGCTGATGGCGCCGATCTTGCCCGGGCTCACCGACACCGACGAGTCGATCGAGGCGACGGTGGCGGCGATCGCCGCGGCCGGGGCGAGCAGCGTGACGCCCCTGCCGCTCCATCTGCGGCCCGGCGCCAAGGAGTGGTATGCCGCCTGGCTGCGGAGCAACCATCCTGAGCTGGCCCCGCACTACCGCCGGCTCTACGGTCGCGGGTCCTACCTGCCCCAGCCGTTCCAGGACGAGATCACGGCACGGGTGCGGATGGCGGCGCGGCGACACGGGTTGCACCGGTCCGGGCCGAGCGAGGCACGGTCGCTGCCGATCGAGCCGGCCGAGGCCGACGAGCCCACCCAGCTCACGCTCCTGTGACGTTGTGACGTTCCGCTCACCGGGGGGATGCGCGGCGTCGCTAGAGTCGAGGCATGCGTACTGCCGAGCAGATCCTGCGGGACGCCGAGGTCATCGCGGTGGTCGGGGCCTCGCGCGAGTCGTGGAAGCCGTCCCATTCGGTGCCGTTGCAGATGATGCGGCACGGGTGGCGGATCATCCCGGTCAACCCGTTCGCCGACGAGGTCTTCGGGGTGCCGACCGTGCCCACGCTGGCCGACATCGGGGAACCGGTCGATCTGGTCGACATCTTCCGGCCGGCGGCCGATGCCGTCGAGATCGTGCGTCAGGCCGTTGCGATAAAGGCGCCGGCGGTCTGGCTGCAATCCGGGATCGTGTCGGCCGAGGCGCGGAAGATCGCCACCGAGGCCGGTCTGGACTACGTCGAGGACCGTTGCGTGGCCGTCGAAAGGGCCGTCGCCGGTCTCAGCCGGCTGCACTGATCTGTCCCAAGAGCGTCACAGCTGCGGAACACACCTCGAACGGGGTGTCCCGCCACCACCCCGGACCAGTACGGTGCCCGGTGAACGAGGAGGACCGACATGACTTATCCGCCGCCAGGCGGCTCGCCCGACCCTTATCAGCCGCAGCAGCCTTACGGGCAGTACGAGCAGCCGTCGTACTCGCAACAAGACCCGTATTCGTCGCCGCCTTCGAGCGGTGCGCCGTCCAGCGGCCAGCCCTACCCGCCGCCGGCGTACGGGCAGCAACAGCAGGGGTACGGGCAGCCGGGTTACCCGCCGCCGTATGGCGGCCCGCAGGTGGCGACCACGAACACGCTGGCGATCCTGGCCCTCGTGTTCGCGTTCGTCTTCGCGCCGGCCGCGATCGTCCTGGGCCACCTCGCGAAGAAGCAGATCCGGGAGACCGGCGAGCAGGGCGATGGCCTGGCCACCGCCGGCCTCTGGCTCGGCTACATCTTCACCGGGCTCTCGGTGATCGGGTGTGGCATCTACGTCATCGCGATCGTCGGGCTGGCCAGCAGCAGCTCCGGCAGCTTCTGATCGGTCACCGCGCCGGTCCGGGGCTCACCCGGCCGGCGCGGCGCCCGCTCTCAGCGGGAACTCCGCCTCGCGGACGCCGTTGCCGCCGTCCGCCTCCAGCATCGGGCCCCGCTCTCAGCGGAACCCGGCCTCGCGGACGCCGTCGACCACCAGCATCGGGCCCCGCTCTCAGCGGAACTCGGCCTCGCGGACGCTGTTGCCGCCGTCGACCACCAGCATCTGGCCGGTGATGTAGGAGGCGGCGGGTGAGCAGAGGAAGGCGATCGCCGCGGCGACCTCGTCCGGGGTGCCCGGGCGGCCGATCGGTGTGCCCAAGCCCTGTTTGATCTCGGTGACCGTGGACGCGGCGGTGTAGATCGTGCCCGGCGCGACGCAGTTGACGTTCACGCCGTCGGCGACCAGCTCCATCGCCAGCGCCCGGGTCAGGCCCACCACACCGGCCTTCGCGGCGGCGTAGGCGGCCTCGGTCGGCAGCGCGTTCACCGCGCCGGCGGTGGCGGCCAGATTGACGATGCGGCCCCAGCCCTGCTCGGCCATGCCGCCCACGAAGGCGCGGCTGACCAGGAACGCGGTGCTCAGGTTGCGGTCGATCTCGGAACGCCACTCGTCGTAGGTGAGCTGCGCCACCGGCCGCAGCACCTCGGGGCTGGCCCGGCTGGCCAGGCCGGCGTTGTTCACCAGCACCTCGACGTCGCCCAGCGAGTCGGCGACCGCGTCGGCCAGCGCGCCGACCTCGGAATCGTCGGTCAGATCGGCGACGAAACCGGTGACGCCCAGCTCGGAGGCGCGCTCGTGGATGCGCCGGGTGGTCGACACGATCGCCACCCGGGCGCCCAGGTCGCGGAGGCGGCGCGCGGTGGCGTACCCGATGCCGTCCGGGCTGCCGGCGCCGGTGACCAGCGCGACCTTGCCGTCCAGGCGCAAGGTGACCGGCGCTTCCTCCGTGTCGTTGTCAGGCACGTCCACAGCCATCTCGGCCTCCGGCAAATCGGTGCTGCTCGCGTAGGTGGTGCGTGGCCGACGACCGGCCGCGGGGCGCGTGGTGTCGCGCCTCGGCGGGCTGCCACCGCGCGAACGGGCGTCGTCGACCATGCGGCGATCCTGCCCGGTCGGCCCGGTCGGGGCAAACATGGGGTCCGCGTGCCGTGTCGTCCGATCGCGCGAAACGGGGCCACCGCTGATGACAGCCCTGTCTATCCTTGCGGACAACCAGCGCGGCCGGACGGAGAACGCGATGACCTACCCCCCACCGCCGCCCAGCTCGGACGGGCAGTACCCGCCGCCCGACCCGGTCCAGCCCTACCAGCCGCCGCAGCCGTACTCGCCGGAAACGCCGGCGGCCTACCCGCAGTTGCCGTATGCGACGCCGGAACAGCAGTCGCCCTACGGGACGCCGAACCAGGCGGCCTACCCGCAGTTGCCCTACGCCACGCCGGAACAGCAGTCGCCCTACGGGGCGGCCTATCAGCCTCCGCCGTACACGCCCTATGCCTCGCCGCAGCCCTACGACTATGGGTACGGCAGTCCGTACAGCCAGGGCTACGGTCCGGCGTTGAAGCCGCCGGCCGAGGGGCTGGCGATCGCCTCGCTGGTCATCTCGTGCATCGCCGTGGCCGCGGTCTGCGCCTCGGGCGTGGGCGGCTTCCTCGGCGTCGTCGGCGCGATCATGGGCCACGTCGCCCAGCGCAGGATCCGCACCAACGGCCTGAGCGGCAACGGCATGGCCCTGGCCGGCGTGATCATCGGCTGGGTGGCCACCGCGCTGGCCCTCGCGACGGTGGCCCTCATCATCTTCGCGATCGTCAGCGACACGGGCAGCACCTCCCCCTACGACGACTTCTGACCCGCCCTTCGGCGCAGGGCCGGCCCACGCTGACAACGGCGCCGGCGGCTCAGCATGCCGGGGTCGATCGGTGTCTCGCCAAGGACGCCGAGCGCGGTGGGAGGCCCGGATTGTCGCGGGTCAAAGGATTGGGTCGGCGGTTTCGGTTAGCGAGGCTTTGGCCGGGCGGGGTTGGGTGGGGCGGCGGGAGCCGAGGATGACCACGGCTACGCCGGAGAGGATCAGGGCCAGGCCCGGGAGGGCGGCCGGTCTTGGGTGCTGGCCCAGCCACGACCAGGCCAGCAAGGCCGCGCCGGGGGTTTCCAGGAGGATCAGGACGCTCACCGTGGTGGCGGAGATGTGCTGCAAGGCGTAGTTGAACATGGAATGGCCCAGGAGCTGGGCGCCGGCCACGATGGCCAGGATGGCTAGCCAGGTGCTCACGGCGTACCCGTGCAGTGGGGCTCTGAGGGTGAGGCAGACGATCAGCAGGACCACCGCGCAGGTGCCGTAGCAGGCCCAGGTGTAGGTGGTGGTGCTGGTGCGGGCCCGGACGCGCTCGCCCAGCGCGGTGTAGACGGCGGCCGCCATGCCGCCGATCAGCGCGAGGATGTCGGCCAGGACGGCCTGGGTGGAGACCGTGAGGTCGGCGCCGGTGGCCCAGGCGGCGCCCGCGACGGCCAGGCCGATGCCGACCCACGCGGCGGCGGACGGGCGACGGCCCTGCGCGGCGGCGATCAGGCCCTGCCACACCGGCTGGGTCGCCACCAGGGCGGTCGCCGTCGCCACCGAGCCCAGCTGCACGCTCGGCATCCACGTCGCGAAATGCACGGCCAGGGCGACCCCGGCCAGCACGCACAACAGGCCGTCCCGCCGGCCGCCGCGGAGCAGGCCACGGAACTCGGCGCGGCGCGGACCCAGCGTGATCGGCGTGAGCGCGGCGGCGGAGAGCGCGTTGCGCCAGAAGGCGATGGCCAGGGCCGGCGCGGCCGCGAACGCGATCAGCGGCGCCGACGAAGAGACGGCGAGAACCGCGATCGCCAGCGCCGCTCCGGTGAGCAAAGCGCGGTTTGAACGCATATTCATCCCTCGGCGTCGCTTCTTGCATAGCTGCACGTCACAGTTTGTTGACCTCAGTTGAGCGGAAAGTGAAGGCCTGGTTACGCTCCCCTCCGCTCATATACATCGATGCCTTGGAGGCTGGTGCTCTGTGTCCGCATTACGTGCGGTCATCTTCGACTTCTTCGGCACGCTGACCCGCAGCGTCAGGCGCGGGCCTCAGCACGCCGAGATCGCCCGGGCTCTCGGCTGCGATCCGGAAGTCGTCCGCGGCGTCCTGGATCGCACGTTCCACTCCCGCGCGAAGGGCGCGTTCGGGTCCGCCGAGGCCACCCTACGATGGGTGTCCGAGCAGGCCGGCGGCCGCCCGCGGCCCGCCCAGCTCCGTGCCGCGGTGCCGGCCCGGGTCGACGCGCTCAAGGCCGATACGCAGCTGCGGCTCGACGCGGTGAGCGCTCTCATCGAGATCCGGGGGCGCGGCCTGGCCACCGCGTTGATCAGCGACTGCACCCACGAGCTGCCGGCCTTCCTGCCCAGCCTGCCGGTGGCCGGGCTGCTCGACGCCAGCGTCTTCTCGGTCGAGGTCGGCTTCTGCAAACCCGACCCCCGGATCTATCTGACGGCGTGCGAGAGGCTGGGGGTACGCCCGGAAGAATGCGTGTACGTCGGCGACGGCGGCAGCCACGAGCTGACCGGCGCCGAGGCGGTCGGCATGACCGCGGTCCGGCTGGCCGCGCCCGACTTGGCCGATCACCTGGTCTTCGGGCGGGACACCAGGTTCCGCGGGGCGGCGGTCGACTCGCTGACCGAGTTGCTCACCCTGATCGACCGCCGGCCGGTCCCGGTCTGAGCGAGGGGCGCGGGAGTGCACGGAGCAGGGACGGGAGAGGTGGCGCGGCGTGGGAGGATGGCGGCGTGGGTTCGGCTGTGCTTGACGAGGCGCTGAAGAAGGCCGCCATCGCCTGGGTCTCGGTGGATGGCGGGGCGGCGCGTGGGCTGTGGTGCGTGCCGCTGGACGGGTCGCTGATCATGGTCAGTGGGCCCGGCGAGCAGGCGGCGCCGGGGCTCGGCGAGGCGTCGCGGGTCAGCGTGCGGCTGCGCGGGGACACCGGCGGGCTGATCGTGCTGTGGGAGGCCGTCGTCGAGCGGCTCCAGCCCGGCACCGAGAAGTGGGACGCCGTCACCCCGCAGCTGGCCGCCAAGCGCCTGAACGCCTCGGGAACGGCCGACGCGCAGATCGCCCGCTGGGCCGAGGAGGGCTGCGCCGTGGTGCGGCTCACCCCGGCCGAGGAGACGCCCACGACCTCGCCCGACCTGCCCGACACCTCCGGCGCCGCCGTCGTGCGCGAGACGCCGGCCCGGGTCGAGACCAAACGCCCGTTCCGCCTGCACCGCGTCCGCCGCCGCTGACCAGCGAAAACACGCGCGGCCCGGTCGGGCAGGCAGGCCAGAACCGGCAGGCCAGGCCCGGTAGGCAGACAGGCGGGCCCGACAGGGCGGGGCGGGCTGAGCCGAGCAAGGCAGGCGGCCCGACCAGAAGAAGGTAAGCGCGGCGACGGTGAGGTCAGCCGATGAACGGCGGGACGGCGATCTCACCCTTGGCGATCGGGACCACGTGGCCGCGGACCGTCGCGGTCGTCACGGCCCCGGCGCCGGCCGTCACCGTGCAGCGCAGCAGGGACGGGCGGCCCATCTCCACACCCTGGTGGACCGTGTAGGCGCTGCTCCCGGTGGCCGGCAGCCAGCCCGACGCGGTCAGGTAGACGCCGAGTCCGAGGGCCGCCGAACCGGTCGCCGGGTCTTCGGGGACCGACACGCCGGGGCAGAAGACCCGCGCGTACGCCGTCGGGGACGACCACGCGAAGACGCTCAGCATCGGGACGTCGGGGTTCAGCGGCACCGTGGCCCGGGACAGGGCTTCCCGGCGTA
This sequence comes from Actinoplanes sp. NPDC089786, assembly GCF_040684855.1. Taxonomy (NCBI): domain Bacteria; kingdom Bacillati; phylum Actinomycetota; class Actinomycetes; order Micromonosporales; family Micromonosporaceae; genus Actinoplanes; species Actinoplanes sp. NPDC089786. The sequence goes on along the minus strand of NZ_JBFBGU010000001.1, from coordinate 853,635 downwards.
CCGGAAGGTAGGTGAACTCGAGCCCGCACCCGGCGCGACGTGGGGCCGGGCCCGCGTGATCGTCGGCCGACAGGCCGACCAGGGCCAGCAGCGGCGCGGCGTCGAGCGGATCGCCCAGCGTGGCCGGCCCGCCGGTCAGGCTCGCCTCGCCGGCCGCGGCCACGGTGATCGGCAGCAGGCCGGCGCCGCACTCCTGCACCACCTGCCCCTCGGGGAACAGGCCGCGGCGCACGCCGGTGACCGCCGCGCCGACGCTGGGGTGGCCGGCGAACGGGAGTTCCGACTCGGGCGTGAAGATGCGCGCCCGGTAGGTGGCCCCGGGCGTCGTCGCGGGCAGCAGGAACACCGTCTCGGAGAGGTTGAACTCCCTGGCCAGGGCCTGCATCTGATCGCCGGCGAGCGACGCGGCGCCGAAGACGACGGCGAGCGGGTTGCCGGCGAAGGGGCGGTCGGTGAAGACGTCGACGATCTCGTACGCCACGGTGGACATGCCCGGGACCCTAACCCAGCGCCTAGGCTGGAGCCCGTGACACTGGGGACGAGGGTTTATCTGGCGCGGCTGGCGGCGCTTCCCGTCTTCGATCCCAACGGCGACCGGGTCGGCCGGGTGCGCGATGCCGTGGTGCGGCTGCGGACCACGAACCGGCCGCCGCAGGTGGTGGGGCTGGTGGCCGAGATGGCGCTGCGCCGGCGGATCTTCCTGCCGATCGGGCGGGTCACGAGCATGGACGCCGAGGCGGTCGTGCTCTCCACCGGCATGCTCAACCTGCGCCGGTTCGAGAAGCGGCCGAACGAGCTGCTCGTCATCGAGGACCTGCTCGACCGGCGGGTCACGGTCGAGCCCGAGAAGACCGCGGGCAGCGTGGTCGACCTGGGCATGGAGCTGAACCGCAACAACGAGTACCTGATCACCCGGGTGGCGGTGCGCGAGCACACCGGGCGGCTGACCCGGCGCGGGCACGTGTTCCAGGCCGAGTACGACCGGGTGCGCGGACTGGTCGGCCCGACCGACACCCAGGGGTCGGCCAACCTGGTGGCGCTGCTCGAGCAGATGCGCCCGGCCGACATGGCGAACGCCTTGCAGGAGCTGCCGGACGCGCGGCGGGACGAGGTGGCGGCGGCGCTGAGCGACCGTACGCTCGCCGACGTGCTCGAGGAGCTGCCCGAGCACGACCAGGTCGAGATCCTGATCAAGCTGGATCGCGAACGGGCCGCGGACGTGCTGGAACGGATGGAGCCGGACGACGCCGCCGACCTGCTGGCCGAACTGCCGCAGGCCGAGCAGACGTTGCTGCTCGACCTGATGGAGCCGGACGAGGCGGCCCCGGTCCGGCAGCTGATGAACTACTCGCCGGGCACGGCGGGCTCGGTGATGACCTCCGAGCCGGTGATCATGACGCCGGACGCGACGGTGGCCGAGGCGCTGGCCCGGATCCGCGAGCCCGAGCTGCCGCCGGTGGTTGCCGCGCAGGTGTTCGTGGCGCGGGCGCCGAGCGCGACGCCGAGCGGGAAGTATCTGGGCATGGTCCACTTCCAGCGTCTGCTCCGGGAGCCGCCGGCCTCGCTGCTCGGCGGCCTGGTGATCAACGACATCGACCCGCTGCACCCGGACCACGACCTGAAGGACATCACCCGGCGGATGGCGACCTATGACATGGTGGCGATGCCGGTGGTGGACAACACCAACCGGCTGGTCGGCGCCGTGACCGTCGACGACGTTCTCGACCACTCGCTGCCGCGCGACTGGCGCGACCGTGACGCGGAAGAGGCCGGGCAGGGAATCCTCCCGGGAGCTGAGGCATGACCGAACCGCGCAAGGACCGGCTGGACCAGCCGGTCGAGCCGGGCCGGGTCCGCCTGCCCCGGTTCGACGCGGAGGCGTTCGGCCGCTGGTCGGAGAGCATCGCCCGGTACATGGGCACAGCCAACTTCATCGTGATCATGACGCTGGTCATCGCCGCCTGGTTCCTCTGGAACACACTGGCCCCGGCGGGCCTGCGCTTCGACCCGTACACCTTCACGTTCCTGACCCTGGTCCTGTCCTTGCAGGCCTCCTACGCGGCGCCGCTGATCCTGCTCGCGCAGAACCGGCAGACCGACCGGGACCGGCTGGGCATGGAGGAGGATCGGCGCCGGGCCGCGCAGCAGAAGGCCGACACCGAATACCTGGCCCGTGAGATCGCCTCGCTGCGAATCGCGCTGGGCGAGGTGGCGACCCGCGACTTCCTGCGGTCGGAGCTGGCCCGGCTGGCCGACGAACTGGACGAGGCGGCGATGCGGCGGTCGAAGCTGGACCGGAAGGAGTGGGACGAGGACCGCAAGGAGTGGGACGCCGACCACACCTGACGCCGACGTAAGCTCAAAACCATGTCTGCACCCGCCCCCACCGTCGAGGAAGCGATCCAGGCCGCCCTGGCCACCGTCGACGATCCCGAGATCCGCCGGCCGATCACCGAGCTCGGCATGGTCAAGGGATTCACCGTCGCGGACGCGCTGGTCAAGGTCGAGCTGCTGCTCACCGTGGCCGGCTGCCCGCTGCGGGACAAGCTGACCAACGACATCACCGCCGCGCTCACCACGATCCCCGGGATCACCACCGTCAGCATCGACTTCGGCGTGATGAGCGAGGAACAGCGCAAGTCGCTGCAGCAGCAGCTGCGCGGTGGCGGCGCCGCCGAACCGGTCATCCCGTTCGCCCAGCCCGGTTCCCGGACCAGGGTGTACGCGGTGGCCAGCGGCAAGGGCGGCGTCGGCAAGTCGAGCGTCACCGTCAACCTGGCCGCCGCCCTGGCCAAACGGGGCCTGTCGGTGGGCGTGGTCGACGCGGACATCTACGGCCACTCGGTGCCGCGGATGCTCGGCGTGGAGGGCCGGCCGACCCGGGTGGAAGACATGATCATGCCGCCGCAGTCGCACGGCGTGAAGGTGATCTCGATCGGCATGTTCACCGCGGGCAACGCCGCCGTGGTGTGGCGCGGGCCGATGCTGCACCGCGCGCTCCAGCAGTTCCTGGCCGACGTCTACTGGGGCGACCTCGACGTCCTGCTGCTCGACCTGCCGCCGGGCACCGGCGATGTAGCGATCTCGCTGGCCCAGCTGCTGCCCAACGCCGAGATCCTGGTGGTGACCACCCCACAGACGGCCGCGGCCGAGGTGGCCGAGCGGGCCGGGGCGATCGCCATGCAGACCCACCAGCGCCTGGTCGGCGTGGTCGAGAACATGTCGTGGCTCGAGCTGCCGGACGGCTCGCGGATGGAGGTCTTCGGCGCGGGCGGTGGCCAGACCGTGGCCGACTCGCTGACCCGGACGGTCGGCGCCTCGGTGCCGTTGCTGGGCCAGGTGCCGCTGGACACCCGGGTGCGGGAGGCGGGCGACGCCGGCCGGCCGATCGTGCTGGAGGCGCCGGACTCGCCCGCGGCTCAGGCCCTGGACGCGGTGGCCGACAAGCTCGCCCTGCGGCGCGAGTCGCTGGTCGGCAAGCCGCTCGGCCTGAGCGTGACGACTAGGTAGCGTCGACGTCGAAGGAACGGCGCGCCGGCGGCTTGGGAGCTGCCGGCGCGGGGGTGGCGGGCGCCTTGTTGATGTCGGCCGCGTTCTTCACGTCGTTGAGATCCGACTTCACGTCTTCGAAGAGGCCCTGCAGCGGCTTACGCAGGTTCTGCTCGTCTTCCTCGCTGAGCAGGTGCTTGCGGATGAACGCCTTCGGGTGCAGGTCTTGCAGCTGGATGTCGGTGCCCAGCTCGCGGCTCAGGTCACTGGTCGCGTTCTGAGCCATCGCCCGCAGGCCGCGCAGCATCTTCAGGCCGTCACCCAGCACCTTGGGCAGCCGTTCCCCGAAGATCAGCAACGCCAGCATCAGCAGCGCGCCGATCTCCCACCAGTTCAGGTTCTCGAACACCGGGCCTCCCCAGAACGATCCCGCGCGCCAGCCTAACCACGAAAGCTGTGCGTCGGCTATTTCGCGTCTGCGGCCAACGTCACCGAAGCCGTTTCGGCCTTGCCGCCGCGGCGGAACTCCACCGCGACCGTGGCGCCCGGCGCGTACTTGCGGACCAGGGCGATCAGGTCGGTGCCGTCTTCCAGCACGTGCCCGTCGAGCTTGGTGACCACGTCGCCCGCCTTGAGGCCGGCGGCCGCCGCGGGACCGGCCGCGTTCACCGTGCGCAGCCGGGCGCCCACGCCGCCGGAGCCGGTGCCGCTCGCGTTGCCGGTGTTGACCTCGGCGCCGATCACCGTACGCCGGGCCTTGCCGGTGTCGATGATGTCTTCGGCGACCCGGCGGGCCTGGTTGATCGGGATGGCGAAGGCGAGACCGATGTTGCCGGCCTCGGTGTCGGTGGCGCCGACCGAGCGGATCACCGAGTTCACGCCGATCACCCGGCCGGCCCCGTCGACCAGCGGGCCGCCGGAGTTGCCCTGGTTGACCGCGGCGTCGGTCTGGATCGCCGCGTAGTAGCGCGTCGTGCCGCCCGGCTCGCCGGCCTGGATGGTGCGGTCGAGGGCGCTGACGATGCCCGAGGTGACGGTGTTGGCCAGGGCCAGCGGGGAGCCGAAGGCGAGGACCGGGTCGCCGACCGCGATCTCGTCGGAGTTGCCGAACTTGATCGGCGGCAGGCCGGACTTGTCGACCTTGATGACCGCGATGTCCGACTCGGGGTCGCGGCCGACCAGGCTCGCGGTGGCGGTCGAGCCGTCCGAGAAGGCGACCGACATGGCGCCGCTGCCGCCGCCCTCGACGACGTGGTCGTTGGTGATCACGTAACCGTCGGCCGAGACCACGAAGCCGGAGCCGATCGCGCCGGTGACCCGCACGGTGACCACGCTGGGCGCGACCTCCTTGGCCACCCCGGCCAGGGACTCGGGGGCGCGCTGGGCGGCGCCGGGCGCGGCCTGTTGCGGAGCGCCGAGGGTGGTGCCGCCGCCGACGCCGGAGCGGGTGGCGAACACGTACCCCAGGGTGCCGCCCAGGCCGCCCGCGAGCAGCGCGGTGACCAGGCAGATCATCAGGGTCGGCCCGAGGCCACGACGCGGGGCGTCGGGATCGGGGACCTTTTCCGGCGCGGGTCCGGTGCTGACCGGAGCGCTGGGGATCACCACGGCCGACGGAGCGTACGGGTCCCGCCAAGGATCATGCCTGGCGTCACCGTTCCACCACGGTGATGAGCCGTCGGTCACGTCGATGCCTCCACTCGTTCCGGGAGCCATCCCGGCGCCCCCACGCTCCAGGATGACACGGATCGGCCGGACCGTTCAGCCATCGACGGCCCGGTGCGCGCTCCGCGGACATCACTTCTACTCTCTTACCCGATGTGCGCCGGTCCCGGGTCGCACATCCCGCACCAAGGGGGTCCCCATCGTCAGCGCAGCGCGTTCGTCCGATTTGCCGGATCAGAGCCGGATGTTCGCCGAGGCCTATGCCGCCGAGGACGTCGTCCTGCAGACCGCCCGCGCCCTGGCCGCGGAGCTCGCCCTCGACCCGGTCTCGCCGGGCGCGGGCTCGGTGTTGCGCCTGCTGGCGGCCGCGGGGAGCGCCAAGGCGGTGGTGGAGATCGGCACGGGTACGGGCGTGAGCGGCACCTGGCTCCTCCGGGGTATGCGCGCCGACGGCGTGCTGACCACCATCGACGTGGAGAACGAGCACCAGCGCATCGCCCGCCGCATCTTCGTCGAGGCCGGTTTCACCCCGTCGCGGACCAGGATCATCGCCGGCCGGGCCCTGGACGTGCTCCCCCGGCTGGCCGACGGCGTCTACGACCTGGTCTTCGTCGACTCCGACCCGGCCGAGTTCAGCTCGTGCGCGGAGGCGGCGCTGCGGCTGCTCCGCCCCGGCGGCACGCTGATCATCAACGGGGCGCACGCCGGTGGCCGGATCTCCGACCCGTCGGCCCGGGACGCGGTGACGGTCACCATCCGCGACCTGCTCAAGACGATGCGCGAGGCCGAGGAGTGGATCCCGGCCGTGCTGCCGGTCGGGGCCGGCCTGCTGACCGCGGTGCGCCGTTAGGCCGGATTTTGAAAGGGGTCCCAGAGCCGTCAGGACAGCGCGGCCAGGTAGCGGACCAGGGTGCGGACGCCCCAGCCGGTGGCGCCCTTGACCAGGTCGCCCGACGTGCGGTCGGACCAGGACGGCGCCGACATGTCGAAGTGGGCCCAGTTGGCGGCCTTGTCGCCGAGGAACTCGCGCAGGTAGAGCGCGGCGACCACCGAGCCGGCGCCCTGGGCCGGGGAGCTGTGCCGGTCGGCGATGTCCGAGCGGAGGTACTCGACGTAGTCGTCGGGCAGCGGCAGCCGCCACATGCCCTCGCCGGCCGCTGAGCCCGCCGCCACCAGCGCCGCCGCCAGATCATCGTCGTGGGTGTACATCGCGGCCAGGCCCTTGCCCAGGGCGACCGCGTTGGCGCCGGTCAGGGTGGCCAGGTCGATCACCACGTCGGGGTCGAGCCGGCTCACCGCGTAACCCAGCGCGTCGGCCAGGACCAGCCGGCCCTCGGCGTCCGAGTTGGTGGTCTCGCTGGTCGTGCCGTCGTAGTGGGTGATCACGTCGCCGGGCCGGTAGGCGTTGTCACCGACCGCGTTCTCGGCCAGCGGGGCCAGCGTGGTCACGCGGACCGGAAGATTCAGGTCGGCCGCGGCCAGCGTGGCCGCGATCACCGAGGCCGCGCCGCCCATGTCCTTCTTCATCAGCTTCATGCCGTCGCGGGTCTTGATCGAGATGCCGCCGGTGTCGAAGGTGATGCCCTTGCCGACCAGCACCACGTGGCGGGTCGCGCCGGCCGGCGCCCAGCGCAGCTCGACCAGCCGGGGCGGGGTGGCCGACGCGCCGCCGACCGCCAGGATGCCGCCGAAGCCCTCCTCGGCCAGCTGCTCGGGCTCGCGGACGATCACCTCGAGGCCGGGCCGGGTCGCGGCCGCGGCCACCACCTGACCGGCGAACCAGGCCGGGTTCTTGGTCGACGAGGGCATGTTGGTGAGGTCGCGGGCCAGCCAGACCGCCTCGGCCACGGCGCGGGCGGCGGCGATCGCGTCGGCGTACCCGTCATCGGTCGTGACCAGGTCGACCGCCGCGGTCCGCGGGCCGGTCGGCGCCTCGCGGAACCGGTAGCCGGCGAACCACGCGCCCTCGGCCAGGTCGCGCACCTGCTCGGCGGTGGCGCCGTCGGGCACGACGATCTGGATCTCCTCGTCGCCCGGCACGGCGCCGACGGCCGCCGCGCCCGCCGCGCGGTAGTCACCGTCGCCGAGACCGGCCAGGATCACCTTCGCCGGCGTACGCAGCGGCCGCGGCAGCACCTCGATCCGGCCGGCCGCGCCCGGATCGTCGGCGATCCGGCACCAGGCCGCGACCTCGTCGTCGCCGCCCAGCGGTGTGCCCGCCGCGTCCACCAGGACCACCCGCGTCGGTTGTCCCGCGTCGCTTGCCAACCTGATGGCGAACAAAGCCGCCGCCTCCCCTTACCGACATGGAAGCCCGGCCGGCGGGGGAAAGCCCGCCGATCCGGACACGGAAAGCCCGCCGATGCGCCAGACGCATCGGCGGGCTCGCGTTCTTATCAGCCGACGATCGACTTCAACGCGTCACCGAGGGCATTGGCCTCGTCCGGAGTCATCTCAACGACGAGACGGCCACCGCCCTCCAGCGGGACGCGCATGACGATGCCCCGCCCTTCCTTGGTGACCTCCAGCGGACCGTCGCCCGTCCGCGGCTTCATCGCCGCCATCTTGTCTCCCCTCAGACCTACATCAGGGTCGGTGGGTTGCCCCACAGCCACTACTCAACGCCATGTGCTCAGCCCCACATGACGCCGTTATTTCGTTCTCCGACCGGCGGCCGTGCAGACCCGTCGCGTGCCACCGCGACCCTGGCCCACCGTGCCGATCAAACATTTTCCCTGATGAACACCGGCGAACCCAAACCCAGCCCGGGCGGATGTGACAGCGTCTAGCATATCGCCTTTGCGACTGTCACAATGTGCGCTCATGCGGGCGCGGCCGGCACTCTTCGAGGTCTACGGCGATTACCTGCGTCCCCGCGGCGGTCGCGCACCGGTCTCGGCGCTGGTCAAACTGCTCGCTCCGCTCGACATCGCGGCCCCGGCGGTGCGTACCGCCGTCTCCCGGATGGTCCGCCAGGGCTGGTTGCGCCCGCTGCGGCTGGCCTCCGGACCAGGCTATTCGCTGACGCCGCAGGCGGCGCGCAGACTCGATGAGACGTCGGCGCGGATCGCGCGGAGCGGCCGGTCCGGGTGGGACGGCCGGTTCGACCTGATTCTTCCGTACGCACCGGTCGGTCGCGCCGAGGCGACCCGGCTGACCGCCCTGGGGTACGGCCGGCTGAGCGAACACGCCTGGGTCGCCCCGCGCCCGGCCGACGAGGCGCTGGCCCTCCTGGAGGCCGCTCAGGTCCGGTACGAGCGGTTCAGCGCCGGGCACCCGGCCGGCACCAGCGGCGCCGCCGACGTGGTCCGCCGTGCCTGGGACCTGGCCGGCATCGGCCGCGCCTACGAGGACTTCGTCGCCGAACAGCGCCCGATCGTCGGCGCGATCAACGCGCGCAGCAGCGACGAGGAGGCGTACACCGCCCGCGTCGGCCTGGTCCACCACTGGCGCCGCTCCCTGGCCCGCGACCCGCAGCTGCCCACGGCCCTGCTCCCGCCACGCTGGCCGGGCGTCGGCGCGGCCGGCTTCGTCGACCGGCACGCCACCCGGCTCCGGCCCGCCGCGGAGCGCTACGTCGAGCGATGCCTCGGGGGGATCAGTAGAGGCGCTCGTGTGGGATTCTCTGAGTCATGACCGACTCCCTTCTCGTCGACCGCACCGACGCCGTCGTCACGCTCACCCTGAACCGGCCGGCCTCGATGAACTCGCTCGACGTGGACCTGAAGGAGGCGCTGCGGGACACGCTGGCCCAGCTGGAGACCGACCGGTCCTGCCGGGCGATCGTGCTGGCCGGCGCGGGGCGGGCCTTCTGCGTCGGGCAAGACCTGCGTGAGCACGCCGAGCTGCTGAAGCAGGGTCACACCGAGATCGACACGGTCCGCAAGCACTACAACCCGATCGCCCAGCGGCTGGCGAACATGCCCAAGCCGGTCGTGGCCGCGATCCGGGGTTCGGCGGCCGGTGCGGGCGCCGGCATCAGCCTGCTCTGCGACTTCCGGATCGGCGGGCCGTCCACCTCGATCCTGATGGCGTTCGCCAATGTCGGCCTGGCCGGGGACACCGGCGTGTCGTGGTCGCTGCCGCGCATCGTCGGGCATGCCCGGGCCCTGGAACTGCTGCTGCTGGCCGAGCCGGTGCGCGCCGAGGCGGCGTACCAGATGGGTCTGCTCTCCCGCCTCGTCGAGGACGACGAGCAGGTGCTGACGGCGGCGCAGGAGCTCGGCGCCCGGCTGGCCGCGGGACCCACGGTGGCCTACGGCGCGATCAAGCGGGAGCTGTCCATCGGGGACGCCGGGACGCTCTCCGACGCGCTCGCGGCCGAGGCCCAGGCCCAGGCGATCTGTGGCGGCACCGACGACCACCAGAACGCCGTCACGTCCTTCCTGTCAAAGGCGAAGCCGACCTTCAGCGGCAGGTGATATGACCCGCCTGAGATGGCCATATCCACCTGAATGAATGTTTAGGTTCTCCCATCGACTACTCGTTGATGTGGAGGAACCGGATGGCAAGGTGGCGCAATCTTCTGGCCGTGGCGGCGGCCGCGGTCACGGCGGCGACGATGTTCTCCTCACCGGCCGCGGCGGCGCCGCCGGACCCGGGTGGCGGCGTGGTCACCCCTCAGGTCGTCGGCGGCACCCGCGCGGCGCAGGGTGAGTTCCCGTTCATGGTGCGGTTGTCGATGGGCTGCGGCGGCGCGCTCTACAGCCCGAGGCTGGTCCTCACCGCGGCGCACTGCGTCGGGGCGACCGGCGCGAACACCAGCATCACGGCCACCCTCGGCGTGGTCGACCTGCAGAACACGTCGGGCCGCATCCAGGTCCGCTCGAACTACGTCTACCGGGCGCCCGGCTACAACGGCAACGGCAAGGACTGGGCGCTGATCCGGCTGGCCAGCCCGGTCACCACCCTGCCCACGCTGAAGATCGCGACCACCTCGGCGTACGACACCGGCACGTTCACCATCGCCGGCTGGGGCTCGGCCAGCGAGGGCGGCGCCCAGCAGCGCTACCTGCTCAAGGCCACCGTGCCGTTCGTCAGCGACACGACCTGCAACTCCCGCACGATGTACAACGGCTCGGTCATCGCGACCGACGAGATCTGCGCCGGGTACACCCAGGGCGGCGTGGACACCTGCCAGGGCGACTCCGGCGGGCCGATGTTCCGCCGCGACTCCGCCAACGCCTGGATCCAGGTCGGCATCGTCAGCTGGGGCGAGGGCTGTGCCCGCCCGAACAAGCCGGGCGTCTACTCGCAGGTGAGCTACTTCGCCGCGAACATCGCCTCGGCGGCCGGCTCACTGGGCGGCTGACCGGACCGATCGAGAAACGGCCCCCGCCGCGGCGGGGGCCGTTTTCAGTCGTCGTCCTCGTCTTCCTCTTCCGGGTCTTGATTCGCCTCGACGCCGAGGACGAAGGCCTGCATGGCCAGGTCGTCGCCGGAGGGCCAGACGAACGCCGGCAGCTCGGCCGGACCGAGCTCGGCCACGTAGGTCCAGAACTGGCGCACCGCCTCGGCCGGGGTGGCCGCCTCGATCGGCATGGCCACGCTGACCAGCCACGGTGTGCGGGCGACGGGCCGGCCGATGCGGGTCGCGACGCGGTCGAACGACTCGGCGTCGAGGGCCGTGACCGATTCGGTGAGCTTGAGGTCGTCGGCCGGCACCGGCTCGTCGAAGGCGCGGCGGGTGTAGCTGATCTCGCCGGGCGCGGTGAACCGGCCCAGCGCGACCGCGTGGTGTTGATCGTCGTCGCCGGTGAGGAGGATCGCCTCGTCACCCGGGGAGGCGCCGGCCGCAGGGCCGGCGGCGTCAACGGGCAGGATGTCTCGCTCGTACAACCTCTCGGTCGCCCACCGGTCTGCCGGAATGATCACCGCCCACTGCGCCATGCGCACCATCGAACCACGCGCTCGTCAGGGCGCCGCCGGTGGGACGCAGCACCCGGCGATGTGGTCGTCGACCATGCCGGTGGCCTGCATCAACGCGTATGCCGTGGTGGGTCCGACGAACTTGAAACCACGCTTCTTGAGCGCCTTGGCCATCGCGGTGGACTCGGGCGTCAGGGCCGGCACCTCGGCGCGGGAGGCCGGGCGCGGACGCGGTGGCGGCGCGAACGACCAGACGAACGCGGCCAGCCCCTCGTCGAGGTCGGCGGCCACCCGGGCGTTGTGCAGGGCGGCGTCGACCTTCATCCGGTTACGCACGATGCCGGTGTCGGCCATCAGCCGGGTGGCGTCGGCCTCGCCGAACGCCGCCACCTTGCCGATCTCGAAACCGGCGAAGGCCGCGCGGAAGGCCGGCCGCTTGCGCAGGATGGTGATCCAGGCCAGGCCGGACTGGAACGCCTCGAGGGTCATCCGCTCGAAGAGCCCGTCGTCGGTGCGCACCGGGCGGCCCCACTCGGTGTCGTGATAAGCCACGTAGTCGGGGGTGCTCACACCCCAGAAGCAGCGCAGGCGCCCGTCCTCGCCGGCCACCAGACCCGTCTCCGTCATGTCGACAACCGTAGGGCCGGGGTACGACAGAACGGTCAGGCGCCGAGCCGGCCCTGCTCGACCATCCGCCCGAAGCGGCGCAGCGCCCCGGTGAAGCCGATCTTCGACCCGGGCCACAGCACCGGCCAGGCGAGCTTCCCGGCCGTGCCGCCGGGCAGGTGGAACCACTCGTGCATGACCATCTGGGTGCGGTTGCCGGTCATCGGCGTACACCTCATCGAGCCCGGGCCCCGCAGCACCTTGCCCTCGTGCACGACCCGCACCTCGTACGGCCGATCGACCCGGACCACCCGGAGCTCGTCCCGCAGCACCGCGGGGCCGAGCGCGGTGACCGCCTCGACCAGGCTGCCCTCGAGCCCGTCGCCCTCGACCACCCGCACCTTGGTGAACGGGATCCACTCGGACTGGCTGGGCCAGTCGATGAAGGCGTTGAACACCCGTTCCACCGGCGCGTTCACGATGACCGTGGCGGTGATCTCACCCGAGCCGGGCTGGGCGGCGTCGTCGCTCACGCGTTCTCCTCGGCGGTCCTGGCGTCCTGCAGGACGTCGGCCGGCCGGTCGGGTGGCGGCACGTCGGCCGCGGGGAGGGTGGCCGGCGCCGCGGGCGGGGCGATGGCCGCCTCACGGGCCCGGCGCAGCGTGTCGGCGTCGGCCAGGCGCCCCTCGCGCAGTGCGGTCACCTCGGCCTCGAGGACGCTGATCAGCTCGCCCTTGTAGCCGATGTCGTACGCCGCCCGCTGCAGCGCCTGGTCGACCTGCGCCATCCGGTAACCGCGGAACGCGGTGTCGAACCGGGTGCCCACCACGTCCTCCTCGCCCAGCGGACGGTCGCCGGGCAGCGGCAACGCCCGGCCGTCCGGCTCGGTCGGGGTCAGCCCCGAGTCGCCACCGCCGATCATCACGGTCACACCGAAGATGATCGCGGCGACCACCAGCGCCACGACCAGGAAGAGCAGAACCTGACCCATGGATCAGATCGTGGCACGACGGACGCCGGGCCGCGAATGCGCCACCCCTCTCACGTCCAGGACAGGATGCGCTTGCGCCACGCGTAGAGGATGCCCAGCGCCAGCACGGCCACGAAGATGCCCATCTCGGCCACCGTGACCAGGCCGAACCCGGGCCGGTCGAAGACCACCGCCCAGGGGAACAGGAACACCGCCTCGACGGCGAAAAGGACATAAAGGTACGCGTACACGTAATAGCGAATCTGGGCCTGAGCCCAGTCGCCACCGACCGGATCCATGCCACTTTCGTAGGCGATTCGCTTGCCGGACGGCTCGGCCGGCGAGGACGGGCTCAGCAGCCGGTTGGCCCCGAACGCGCCGACGAACACCAGCACCCCAGCGAGAAGGACGAGGCCGAGTGTGGCGTACGTACCCAGGTAGCCCTGCACGTCTGTCAGCCTAGCCATCCGTCTGCCGAGACACGATTGGGACACCGTGCCGCGCCTGGCTACTGTGGTCAACGGTCTTTGATCGGACAGGCTCCTCGACCAACGGTGGTAAGGACTGGCGACGTAGGCTGGAACTGACGCACGGGAGGGTGACGAAAGTGGCCGAGGTCGATGGGATTTCGCATCCCACGAAACTGGTCGAGCAGCTGGACCGCGTGGTCATCCGGTTCGCCGGCGACTCCGGCGACGGCATGCAGCTCACCGGGGACCGATTCACGTCCGAGACCGCACAGCTGGGCAACGACATCTCCACGTTGCCGAACTTCCCCGCCGAGATCCGCGCACCGGCCGGGACGCTGCCCGGGGTCTCCAGTTTCCAGGTGCACTTCGCCGACTACGACATCCTGACCCCCGGCGACGCGCCCAACGTGCTGGTCGCGATGAACCCGGCCGCGCTCAAGGCCAACCTCTCCGACCTGCCGTCCGGCGCCGACATCATCGTCAACACCGACGAGTTCACCAAGCGCAACCTGGCCAAGGTGGGCTACGCGGTGAGCCCGCTCGAAGACGGCTCGCTGTCCGGCTACGTCCTGCACCCGGTCGCGCTGACCTCGATGACGATCGGGGCGCTGGCCGACCTCAACATCGCCAAGAAGGACGCCGAGCGGGCCAAGAACATGTTCGCCCTCGGCCTGCTGAGCTGGATGTACTCGCGGCCGTTCGAGTCCACGCTGCGGTTCCTGGAGCGCAAGTTCGCCAAGCGGCCCGACCTCGTGGCGGCCAACAAGGCGGCGTTCCAGGCCGGCTGGAACTTCGGCGAGACGACCGAGGACTTCTCGGTGCGGTACGAGGTGAAGCCGGCCAAGATGCGCCCGGGCACCTACCGGAACATCACCGGCAACGCCGCCCTGGCACTCGGGCTGGTGGCCGCGAGCGTGCGGGCCAAGCTCCCGATGTTCCTGGGCGCCTACCCGATCACCCCGGCCTCCGACATCCTGCACGAGCTGTCCAAGCACAAGCGGTTCGGCATCACCACGATGCAGGCGGAAGACGAGATCGCGGCGATCGGCGCGGCGCTGGGCGCGTCGTACGGCGGCGCGATCGGCGTGACCACCACCTCGGGCCCGGGTGTGGCGCTCAAGGGCGAGACCATCTCGCTGGCCATCGCGCTGGAACTGCCGCTGGTCATCGTCGACGTGCAACGGGCCGGCCCGTCCACCGGCATGCCGACCAAGACCGAGCAGGCCGACCTCAACATGGCCCTGTACGGCCGGCACGGCGAGGCGCCGCTCGCGGTAATCGCGCCCAAGTCGCCGTCCGACTGCTTCCACGCGGCGCTCGAGGCGGTCCGCATCGCGTTGACCTACCGCACCCCGGTCATCCTGCTCAGCGACAACTACGTGGCGAACGGGTCCGAGCCGTGGCTGCTGCCCGAGATCGGCGAGCTGCCCGATCTCACCGTCGACTTCGCCCGCGAGCCGAACGCCGACGACGGGCGCTTCCTGCCCTACCTGCGCGACCCCGAGACGCTGGCCCGGCCGTGGGCGATCCCGGGCACGCCCGGCCTGCAACACCGCATCGGTGGCCTGGAGAAGGCCGACAAGACCGGCGACATCTCGTACGACCCGGCCAACCACGAGTTCATGGTGCGGATCCGGGCCGAGCGGATCGAGTCGATCCCGGTGCCGGACGTCGAGGTGGAAGACCCGGACGACGACTCCCGGGTGCTGGTGCTGGGCTGGGGCTCGACGTACGGTCCGATCGGCGCCGCCTGCCGGGCGCTGCGCCAGCGTGGCCTGCCGATCGCCCAGGCCCACCTGCGCCACCTGAACCCGATGCCGGCCAACCTCGGCGAGGTGCTCAAGGCGTACGACAAGGTGGTGATCCCCGAGATGAACCTGGGTCAGCTGGCCCACGTCATCCGCGCGAGATACCTCGTCGACGCGATTCCCTTCAACCAGGTCAGCGGTCTTCCCTTCACGGCCGCGACGCTGGAGAACATGCTCGAGGACGTGGTCAAGAATGGTTAGCACCTCCATCCCGTTGACGCCGGTGAAGTTGACCGCGAAGGACTTCAAGTCCGACCAGGAGGTCCGCTGGTGCCCCGGCTGCGGTGACTACGCCATCCTGGCCGCGGTCCAGCAGTTCATGCCCGAGCTGGGCATCGCCCGGGAGAACACCGTCTTCGTGTCCGGGATCGGCTGCTCGTCGCGCTTCCCGTACTACATGAACACGTACGGTCTGCACTCGATCCACGGGCGCGCGCCGGCGATCGCGACCGGTCTGTCGGCGTCCCGCCCCGACCTGTCGGTCTGGGTCGTCACCGGCGACGGCGACGCGCTGTCGATCGGCGGCAACCACCTGATCCACGCCCTGCGCCGCAACGTCAACCTGAAGATCCTGCTGTTCAACAACCGGATCTACGGTCTGACCAAGGGGCAGTACTCGCCGACGTCGGAGATCGGGAAGATCACCAAGTCGACGCCGTCCGGGTCGGCCGACTCGCCGTTCAATCCACTGTCGCTGGCGCTGGGCGCCGAGGCGACCTTCGTGGCCCGCACCATCGACTCGGACCGCAAGCACCTCCAGTCGGTGCTGCGCGCGGCGGCCGAGCACGAGGGTTCGGCGTTCGTGGAGATCTACCAGAACTGCAACATCTTCAACGACAACGCGTTCGAGCTGATCAAGGACCCGGGCACCCGTGACGACCACCTGATCCGCCTGGAGCAGGGCCAGCCGATCACGTTCGGGCCCGAGGGCCGCTTCTCCGTCGTGCACCCCGAGGGCAGCTTCGGGCTCCAGGTGCAGGAAGGCGGCGACGCGATCGTCCACGACCCGACCGTCGACGACCCGGCCTACGCGTTCGCGCTCAGCCGGCTCTCCGGCTCCGACCTGAACACCACGCCGATCGGGGTGTTCCGTTCGGTGCGGCGGCCGTCCTACGACGAGATCGTGCAGAAGCAGTTGCTCGACGCCCGGTCGCAGGCCACCGGCACCCCCGAGGGCATGCTCTCCGAGCTGCTGACCTCGGGCGACACCTGGACAATCCTCTAGAACGTCAGATGGAGAGGCCGGCGACGGACGCGTTCTCGTCGCGGATGTAGACGAGCATGTCGCCGGTCTCGATCGTCATCGGATCGGGCCCGCCCAGCGGCACCACCTTGCCGCGGCGGATCAGCGCCACCACCAGGGTGTCCAGCTGGCGCGGGTTGCGACCGACCTCGGCCCGCTCGGCCGACCGCATCGCCAGCGCCATGCCCTGACCCGGGGTGAGCAGGTCTTCCACCACGTCGATGAGCGGCGGCGCGGTGGTGGTCAGGCCCAGCAGCCGGCCCGCGGTCGCGGAGCTGACGATCACGTGGTGGGCGCCGCTCTGCTTGAGCAGGGCGGCGTTCTCCTGCTCGCGGACCGAGGCGATGATCCGCACCTGACCTGCGGTGAGCTGGCGGACGGTCAACGTGATCAGCACCGACGCCTCGTCGCTGTCGGTCGCGATGATCACCGCCTTGCAGTTCTGCACGTCCGCCTGCTTGAGCACCGACGAGCGGGTGGCGTTGCCCTCGATGATGGCCAGACCGTTGGCCGTGGCCTGCCGGATCGCCTCGGGACGGGTCTCGACCAGCACGATGCGCCGCTTGTCGTAGCCGGTCTCGAGCAGCGCGCTGACCGCGGCGGCGCCCTTGGTGCCGTACCCGCAGATGATGATGTGGTCCTTCAACTTGTGCCTCCAGCGCGCGACACGCAGGCCCTTGCGGTACTGCTCGGTCAGGACCTCGAGGGTCGTGCCGACCAGGATGATCAGGAAGAGGACGCGGGCCGGCGTGATGAACAGGACGTTGATGAGCCGCGCGTGCGGGGTGGCCGGCGTGATGTCGCCGTACCCGGTCGTGGAGAGCGACACGACCGCGTAGTAGAAGCAGTCGAGCAGGGTCAGGCCGTCCTCGTTGACGTCCCGGTAGCCGTCCCGGCCGGTGTAGACGATCGCCACGGTGACCAGCACCAGGCCGACCGCAATGGCCAGCCGCGAGGTGAGAGCCCGCAGTGGTCCTTGGCGGACCAGCGGTAAGTGGATCATCGGGCGCCTCTGTGCACGTGCTCACGATAGCCGCCAGGGCGAGGCCCGTTGGACCAGGACAGCACAAGACACGCAGTGACGGAACACCCATCAATCAGTTACTTCATCGTTCGAACAAAAGAAATCGACCGGCTTGTACATCGCAAGCTCCGGATCGAAGACTGGCCTTCCTCGGCCCTCACGAGGGGCCCGTTGTTGCTGGAAGGTCGACGATGACTCGTTACATCCGCCGTACGCTCGTGGTCCTCACCGCCGTGCTCGCCGTGCTCGCGCCGAGCGTCGCCGCCCAGGCCGCCGCCAGCAAGGCCGACGTCATCAGGAGCTGGACCCAGACGTCCGCCTCGAGCTACAACGCCTGGAACGCGGCACGCCTGAACCACGGCCCGTGGGCGTCCTACAACTTCGACTGGTCCACCGACTCGTGCTCGAGCAGCCCCGACAACCCGCTCGGCTTCCACTTCGACCTCTCCTGCCGGCGCCACGACTTCGGGTACCGCAACTACAAGGCCATCGGCGCCTTCGACGCCAACAAGGCGCGGGTCGACTCGGCGTTCCACGCCGACCTCCAGCGCGTCTGCGACACCTACAACAGGCTGCTCCAGCCGCCGTGCGACGCCCTGGCCTGGATCTACTACCAGGCCGTGAAGAACTTCGGGTCGCTCGCCGCGGTCAAGCAGGCCGACATCGACCACGCGCGCGAGCTGATGCCGGCCGTTCACTGAACGGACCGGCCGGATGCGGGGTCGCCGGATCGGCGGCCCCGCGTCACCGCAGGGGCGGAGTCATCGCAGGGTCGGAGTCATCGCAGGGTCGGAGTCATCGCAGGGTCGGGGCGAATCGGACCGAGCCGTACTCCAGATCGGGGTGCTCGACCGCCAGCGCGGCCGCGATGATCCGGTCGAAGCCCTGATCGGCCCCGTTCGCATAGGCCGCGTCGAACGCCGCGTCGCCGATCGCGCCACGGGACTTGGCCTGCTGCTCGGCCCAGAACGCCCCGAACATCTCGGTCCGGCGCACCCCGCGCACACCCTCCGAGCCGCCGAACAGCATCGCCGCCGTGGTGTGGTCGCCACCCATCGCACAGCGCACGGCCAGCGCGGCGACGGCGTCCGCGGTGCCGCCCCGGAACCCGTGCCGCAGCCGCGACCGCAGCGCCACCACCACGTGATCGTGGGCCGCCACCAGGTCGCCGCGGCGCAGGGCGATCAGACCCAGAAGCCAGTCGACGGTACGCCGTCCGCGATCCGACGGGCGGCCGGCCTCGGCCTGGCGCGCGCCGCCGAGCAGCTCCGCCGCCTCGTCGAGCGCGTCCCTCCGCCACAGCAGCTCGGCCAGCGCCACCACGGTCGGCAGGGCGGCGGCCGGGACACCGGTTCGCTCGGCGCGCGCGATCACGTCGCGGCAGACCCGCTCGGCCTCGGCCGCGCCCAACCCGATCCGGCGACCGGCCAGCGCCCGCACGAGCAGGCCCGGGTGATCGGCGCGGCGGGCGACATCCTCGGCCCGGTCCAGGAAACGGACCCGCTCGTCCCGGTCGTCGGCCAGGCCGGCGTGCACCAGATAGGCCGACGCCAGCTCGGCCGGGGCGATGTGCCGGCCGCCCAGCCGGCCGTACAACCGGTAGAGCAGGTCGCGGCCCTCCCGGGCGCCGCCGTGCTCACGCCACCACGGGTCCAGGGCGCCGGCCAGCCGCAGACCGGCCCGCACGCTGCCCTCGGCGGCGGACCAGCGCAGGGCCGCCTGCCACTCGTCCACGTAGGGCGCGCCCTCGGCCAGCGACACGGTGCGCGGCTGGCCGTCGGTGTCCACCGCGACACCGTCCAGGGTGTGCAGTGCCCAGGCGGTGTGCCGGTTGCGGGCGGCCGACTCGTCACCGGCGGCGGCCAGCTTGCGGGTGGCGTACCCCCGGATGGTCCGGGAAAGCCGGTAGCGCGACCCCGGCAGAACCTCGATCAGAGACTTGTCGGCCAGCTCGGTCAGCCCGGCCAGCGCGTCGTCGCCGCACCACTCCACGGCGGACAGATTCACCGGGCCGGCGAAGACGGCAAGCCGCCGCAGCAGTCCCGAGGCGCCGTCGCCGAGCGTCCGGTACGACCAGTCCAGGCTGGCGGTCAGGCTCCGGTGCCGCTGGTCCGGGTCGCCCGGGTCGCCCGCCCGCATGGTGTCGAGCGCCCACGCCGGATCGTCCAGGCGACCGGCCAGCTCGGCCGCGGTCAGCAGGCGCAGCCGGGTCGCGGCCAGCTCCAGGGCCAGCGGGGAACCGTCCAGGCCGGACGCCACCCGGGCCAGGTCACCGGACTCGTCCCGGGTGATCGGACGGCCGCCACGGGCCGCCGTGGTGCGGGTGCTCAGCAGCGCGTACGCGTCGGCCGGAGCCATCGGCGGCACCCGCCACACCAGCTCGCCGTGCACGTCGAGCGGCTCCCGGCCGGCGGCCAGCACGTCCACCTCGGGGCATTCGGCGATCAGCCGGCGAACCACCGAGGCCACCGTCCGGGGCGCGGCGTCGACCGTGTCGATCAGCAGCAGCAACCGTCGTTCGGCGCAGGCCTCGAGCACCGTGTCCAGCAGCGGGCGGCCGGGTTCGCGGCGCAGGCTCAGGGCGCGGGCGATCGCGCCGGGCAGGCCGGTCGGGCCGGTCGCGCTCGCCGCGTCCACGATCCAGACCCCGTCCGGGTACGCGATCAGCAGCTCGGCCGCGGCCGCCAGCGCCAGCCGGGTCTTGCCGATGCCACCGGGACCGGCCACGGTGACCAGCCGGTGCCGGGCGACCAGCGCGGTCAGCTCGTCCCGCTCGGGCCGCCGCCCCACGAGCGGGGTCAGCGCGGCCGGCAGGTTGTTCGTCGGGGCGCCCGGGGTGCGGGGCCTCGGGAACTCGCGGTCGAGCCCGTTCGCGACGAGCTGGAACAGCCGCTCGGCGTCGTCGAAGCCACGGAGCTTGTGCGGGCCCAGGTCGAGCAGGTCGACCCCGGTCATCGCCGCCTTGACCGCGGCGCCGCCTCGTTCGGCGGGCCAGGTGGTGACGGCCATCGCGGTCGCCTCCGAGCAGAGCACTTGGCTGCCGTGCGCGGCCGAGGCCACCCGGGCGGCCCGGTGCACCTCGGCGCTGACGTACTCGCCGTTGGCCGGCAGGGCCCAGCCGGTGTGCAGGCCCATCCGGACCCGGGGCTGAGCCTCCGGGGTCGGCCAGGCATGTGCGGCGAGTGCACGCTGCGCAGCGACGCACGCGGCCACGGCGGCCGGCGCCTCGTCGAAGGCGACGAAAAAGGAGTCACCCTCAGTGAAGAGCTCGTAGCCGCCAAAGTTACTCAGCGCAGCGCGAAGCACACTCCTGTGTGCGCCGAGCACGGCTGCATACGACTCACCGAGCATCTGGGCCAGACGCGTCGAGCCCTCGATGTCGGTGAACATAAAGGTCACCAGCCCACTCGGCAGCTCGGTCCGACCCGACACGGTAAGAACCTCCGCCCCTAGGGAAGTCGCGTTTCATGCTGCCGCACAGTTATGGGGTAGCACATCGTAGAAACGGTCGGTAACCATCTTCCCGTCACGGCCGACCCTGGACGGGCGACGCGCGCGGGTCATCGACGATTACTCACAGCACTACGCGTGACGTAACGAAGCGGTTCACGTCCAGTTGCGCCGGCAAGTGGATCGATCTCACCGGCTGTTCGGACGGCCCCTCAGGGAGTAACGCGCCTCAACACCATTACTGACGGACAGCCGGGGCGTCGGCCGCGATCAGCAGCCGCAGGCGCCGCCACAACAGCCGCCACCGGCGGACGGCGCGGGCGCCCCGGCGCCGCCCTTGCCCAGGGCGACTGTGGACAGAAGCTTGACAGTGTCGGCGTGGCCCTGAGGGCAGGACGCGGGGGCGGTGGCCTCGGCCATCGGGCGGCTGACCTCGAAGGTGTCACCGCAGGCCCGGCAGCGGTAGTCATAACGCGGCATGACGGTCAGGGTAGGCCGCCGGTGCGACAAACGCGGTCCCGTGCGGGTCGCGTTCGCCGGGTAGTGTCGTGGCCGTGGCGGAGCGGCACGAGAAACCATCGAACCGGCCCGGGAAAGACGACGCGCCGGGTCCTGACGTGCGTCCGCCGGCGCCACATCGGGGTGGGCCGCTCGGCAGCTCCGGGGCGGCCCCCGGGTCCTCCTCCTCGCCGGAAATTCTGCCCGAAGCCACCCCGTCCGAGGGGTCCGAGCGGGCAACCGCCGAAGACGCTGCCCCTGCGGTGAGTGAGAAGGAAAGCGCGGAGAGTACGTCCAAGGTCGAGAGTGCGGACGCCTCCTCCTCGTCCTCCGAGCCGCCCGCGCCTGCTAAGGCCGAGGAGGAGGCGTCCGAGCCGCCCGCGCCCGCTAAGCCCGCCGCGGCTGCGGCTCCTGCCGCCGCTGCCGTTCCCTCAAAGCCTGCCGAGGCCAAGGCGGCCGAGGCGCCCGCGCCTGTCGGAGGCGCCGGGACGGTCGCGCCGGCCAAGGTTGAAGCCGACGGCGAGAAGACGGATGCAGGCAAGCCCGACGCGGCGAAGGACGGTGACAGCAAGGACGGCGGCAGCGCCGACAAGAAGGACAGCGGCGGCCCGGAGAAGAAGGACGGCGGCGACGGCAAGAAAGATGTCGCCGACATCGACCTCGACAAGCCGGTCGTCGTCACCACGGGCACCGCGTCCGGCAAGCGGGTCACCCGGGTGCTGCGGCGGGCCAACCCGATCAAGGCCGCCCGCACGGCGACCCGCAGCACGTCGGCGTGGGCCAAGAAGCCGTCCGGGCGTCTGCTCATCCCGGCGGTCGCGGCCGCCCTGCTGATCGGTGCGGCCGGCGCCGCGGGTGCTTACCTCGTACCCAAGGCCCTGGAAGCCGGCGCCGCACCCAGCCGCAGCCCGGGCTTCCCGCTCGACCAGGCCGCCCCCGGCCCGCTCGGGGCCAGCAACGGCGCCCTCCCACCGATCGACCCCAACGTCGGCGGCTTCAGCGCCGACCCGGTGCTTCCCCCGGTCACCGGCGGCGGCCGCCCCGCCGACTCGTTGCAGGG
The DNA here is from genome assembly GCF_040684855.1 of Actinoplanes sp. NPDC089786. Taxonomy (NCBI): domain Bacteria; kingdom Bacillati; phylum Actinomycetota; class Actinomycetes; order Micromonosporales; family Micromonosporaceae; genus Actinoplanes; species Actinoplanes sp. NPDC089786. Next base: position 831,484 of record NZ_JBFBGU010000001.1, on the reverse strand, counting down.
CTGGGCCCAGGGCGTCGGCACCCGGGTCGGCATCCCGGTGGTGGCGGTCCAGGCCTACGGGTACGCCGAACTGATCGCGGCCAAGATGACCCCGAACTGCCACCTCAGCTGGACCACGCTCGCCGCCATCGCCAAGGTCGAGTCGGGCCACGGCAGCGCCAACGGCTCGGTGCTCAACGCCGACGGCACCGTGGCGCCCCCGATCTACGGCCTGCCGCTGGACGGCAAGGGCGGCCGGCAGTCGATCCCGGACACCGACAAGGGCGTGCTCGACGCCGACACCTCCTTCGACCGGGCGATCGGGCCGCTCCAGTTCATCCCGGCCACCTGGACGCTGATGACGGCGCGCAAGGAGGTGGACGCCGACAACAGCGGCGCCGCCGACCCCAACGACATCGACGACGCGTCCATGGCCGCGGCCTTCTACCTGTGTCAGAGTGGGCGCGACCTGTCCAAGGCGGACGCCTGGTGGGATGCGATCCTGACCTACAACGCGGTGCGCCCGTACGCGCAGAAGGTCTTCGACGCGGCAAATGAGTATGGCCAGCGCAGTCGGGTTTGACAACTCAGCGTGAGCAGATCGGCACGAATGACTCCCCGGCACTTCCCGTTCTTGCCCGCATTCGGCAAGCTGTACGGGTGAGGGTGCGCGAATGGGATCCGCGGGCGGCGTCGGACGGTGAGATCGAAGCGCTCGTGGTGACGGTCAACGCGGTCCTGGCACAGGACCTGCCCGATGACCCGCCATGGCGTGAGGTCCAGGTCAGGGACTATCTGGCCGAGACCATGCCGGGCGAACGCCGGATCAGCTGGGTGGCCGAGGACGACCGGCTCGCCGAGGGCGAGAGCCAGATCTATGCCCATGTGAACCTGCTGCTCCTGGGCAACATCGGCGTGCTCGAGGTGCTGGTGCACCCACGGCTGCGCCGACGGGGGCTGGGTCGCCAGCTGGTGGCGGTCGCGGCGCGGCGCGCGTACCTCGAAGGCTTCTCGTCCTTGGGGGTCGAGGCCATCGGGCGGACGCCGGCGATCGCGTTCTACGAGGCGCTGGGCTTCGAGAAGGAGTACGTCGAGACGAGAAGCGTGCTCCACCTGTCCAAGGTGGACTGGGTGACGCTGGGCGAGATGGCGAACGGCATCAGCGAGGGCTACCGGCTCGAGTACCACCCCGGCGGCCCGCCCGACGAGCTGATGGAGGCGTACGCCCAGGCGAAGACCGAGGCCGAGGACAGCGACCTGGAGATGCAGCCGCGCAGCTCCGACCCGCAGCGCCTGAAGGACAGCCTGCTGACCCTGCACCGGCGCGGCCTGAAGCCGTACATCGTGCTGGCCATCCACGAGGCGACCGGCGCGGTGGCCGGCCTGACCGAGGTCGTCGTCCCGGCCCAACACCCCGAACGCGCCGACCAGTACGACACGATCGTCGTCCGCGACCACCGCGGCTACGGCATCGACCGCGCCATCAAGGCCAAGATGCTCTTCGAGCTCCGCAGCGCCGAGCCCGGCCTGCACGAGGTACAGACCTGGAACGCCCAGCACAACGAGTCCATGCTGAAGGTCAACGCCGAACTGGGCTTCCAGCCCGACCGCGACTGGTGCGAATACGGCGCCGACGTCTCCGGCCTCGTCGAGTCCTTCGCCCCCACCGAGTGACCTCTCAACTCGCCCGCTGAATCCGCCACCAGAGATCGAGATCCGGCGGCGGCGGCATGTGCCGGTACTTCGACACCCGGACCTCCCATTGGCTGCGCATGCGCATCACATCCCGCCGCTCCCGGTCCCGGTGGAAGGTTTCGGGCGGCCTTGCCAACCCGTAGCGGTCTCCCCACCACTCCCCGGGCTCCGGATCGAGAACCATGTCCAGATGGCTCGGATAGCGCCGCTCCGCTCCGTCCCTCGTGTCATCCCAGTCTTCCATGGGCTGCACCAGCCGCCCCTCCTCGTCGATGACCGCCAGCCATAACTCCGCCGGCCGCAGAAGCCGCGACATCACCGCCAGGCTGGGAATTCGAACACCCGCCTCGATCCGGCTCACCACGGAATGCGACAGGCCGCTGGCCTTGGCGATCTCACGCTGACTGAGATCGGCCAACCGGCGCGCGCGCCGAACGAGCCCGGCCGCGGGAAATTCGTCGTCCTTTGCTGCTGTCACGAGCGAAATGGTGGCAGTTGCCGGCCGCTCGCTCCGCGCCCCTGTGGACAACGCCTCCCCACGCCTTTTGCTCTGAGCGCGTATAGGCAACACCCTGACCAAGGGAGCCGCGGCCGAACCCGAGAATTGACGTAGCCAGCAGGTGCATATGCCCCGAATCGGGCCGTCATCGTCGAGTCAGAGCCGGAATATCGCTCTGCGTGGCCACCGACCTCTCCCCGCACCCATCGCCTGGATGCCGGAAGTGCAGCTCATGCCGGTGTTGCCTATACGCGCTCAGAGCAAAAGGGCGGAGGAGGGTGGTGGCGGGTTGGAGCTACTGACTGCGGAGAGTGTCCGTCAGGAAAGGGGAACTCCGCTGCGGCAGACGCTGAGGACGGTCGGTGCGACGGTCGGAACGTCGGCCGGTCGGGCAGCCGGGCGGGCGGGCGTGAGCTGCGGGTTTGGGTCAGTAGCGGGCGCGGAGGAGCTGGGCGGCCTCGGTGGCCCAGTAGGTCAGGATGATCTGGGCGCCGGCTCGCTTGATGGAGGTGAGGGACTCGAGGATGGCGCGCTCGCGGTCGATCCAGTTGTTGGCGGCGGCGGCCTCGATCATCGCGTACTCGCCGCTCACCTGGTAGGCGGCGATGGGGATGTCGACCCGGTCGCGGAGGCGGGTGATGATGTCGAGGTAGGGCATCGCGGGCTTGACCATGACGATGTCGGCGCCCTCGGCGATGTCGAGATCGGTCTCGCGGAGGGCCTCGCGGGCGTTGCCGGGGTCCTGCTGGTACTGGCGGCGGTCGCCCTGGAGGGAGCTCTCCACGGCCTCGCGGAACGGGCCGTAGAAGGCGCCGGCGTACTTGGCGGCGTACGCCAGGATGCTGGTGTCCTGGAAATTCGCCGCGTCGAGGGCCTTGCGGACGGCGCCGACCTGGCCGTCCATCATGCCGGACGTGCCGACCATGTGGGCGCCGGCGGTGGCCTGCGCGACGCCCATCCGGGCGTAGAGGGCCAGGGTGGCGTCGTTGTCCACCGAGCCGTCGTCGGCCAGCACGCCGCAGTGGCCGTGTGAGGTGAACTCGTCCAGGCACAGGTCGCTCATCACGACCGTGCTGTCGCCCACCTCGGCGATGACGTCGCTGATGGCCACGTTCAGGATGCCGTCGGGGGCGAGGCCCTGGCTGCCGGTCTCGTCCTTGTGGTCGTCGGTGGGCACGCCGTAGAGCATCAGGCCGCCGACCCCGGCCCGGACCGCCTCGTGGGCCGCCTTGCGCAGGCTCTCCCGCGAGTGCTGGACCGCGCCGGGCATCGAGGAGATCGCGCGCGGCTCGGTCAGGCCCTCCTTGACGAAGAGTGGCAGCACCAGTTCGGCCGGCGCCACCCGCGTCTCCTCGACCAGGCGACGAATGGCGGCGCTGCGGCGAAGACGACGTGGGCGGACATCCGGGTACGACATGAGGATCTCCTAGCGGAAGCGGAGCGCCGTGGGTCCCTGCACCTTCGAGCCACGCCGCTGCTTGGCCGGCATGGCGGCGAGCTTCTCGCGCAGCTCGATCGCGTACTCGGCCAGCGCCTCGACCAGGTCGGGCACCGACGCGTGCTGCGGCTGCACGTCGACCCGGAGGCCGAACTCGATGGCGGTCTCGGCCGTCTTCGGGCCGATCACCGCGACCACCGTGCGGGCGTGCGGCTTGCCGGCGATGCCGACCAGGTTGCGGACCGTCGACGAGCTGGTGAAGAGCACCGCGTCGAAGCCACCGGACTTGATGGCGTCGCGGATGTCGGCCGGCGGCGGCGCGGCACGCACCGTGCGGTAGGCGGTCACGTCGTCGACCTCCCAGCCGCGCTCGATCAGCCCGGCGGCGAGCGTCTCGGTGGCGATGTCGGCGCGCGGCAGCAGCACCCGGCCGACCGGGTCGAGGATCTCGTCGTGCGGCGAGAACTCGGCCAGCAGGCCGTCGCTGGACTGGTCGCCGGCGGGCACCATCTCGGGCTGGATGCCGAACGCCCGCACGGCCTCGGCGGTCGCCTCACCGATGCAGGCGATCTTCACGCCGCCGAAGTGGCGGGCGTCCAGGCCGTGCTCGGCGAACTTCTCCCAGACCGCGCGGACCGCGTTGACCGAGGTGAAGACGACCCAGGCGTACCGGCCGTCGACCAGGCCCTTGACCGCGCGCTCCATCTGGGCGGGGGTGCGGGGCGGCTCGACCGCGATGGTCGGCACCTCGCACGGGATGGCGCCGTACGCCCGCAGCCGCGCGCTCATCGCGCCCGCCTGCTCCTTGGTGCGCGGCACCAGCACCTTCCACCCGTACAGCGGGCGGTTCTCCCACCAGCTCATCTTGTCGCGGTGGGCGACCTCGCCGCCGACGGTGAGGACGACCCGGCCGGTGAAGCCGAGCGCCGCCGCGACGAAGCTGTCCACGCTGGAGGTGGTCGTGTACTGCGTCTCGCCGGTGCCGTCGCCGGTCACCGCGACCGCGGTGCCGGGCTCGATGCCCGCGGCGAGCAGGCCGTCGCGAACCGCGGCCAGGTCACCGGCGTCCACGGCGACCGCGAACGTGCCCTTGCGCGCGGCGTTGGCGAGGCTCTCGAAGTCGAGTGCGGCCACGTCGTCGACGTCGGCCACGGTGCGTACGCCCGGCAGCGGCACACCGGCGTAGGTGGCCACACCCTCGGCCTGCCCGAGACCGGGCACCACCTCGAAGTGCACCGCCGTACGCGCGACCGCCTGGACCTCGCGCACCACCGTCTCGTGCCCGAACGGGTCGCCGGCCACCAGGTGGACCGCGTTGAGCCCGGAGCGGGCCGCGGAGATCAGCACCTTGGCCACGTCGCCGGACGCGCCCTCGGCCGGGCTGAACTGGGCGTCCGCCTTGGCCTCGGCCCTGATCGCGGCGAGCAGCGTGTCGGGTACGCCGCTGTCGTAGACCACCTGGTCGGCCTCGACCAGAGCGTCGTGCGCCCGGCGTGTCAACAGCTCGGGGTCGCCGGGTCCAGCGCCGACGAACGCGATGCGTCCGGCGGGCTTGCGGGCGGTGCGGGTGGTCATGCTGTGCTCCCCATCAGGGTGTCGGCGCCGGCGTCGAGGAGATCGGCGGCGAGTGCCTTGCCGATCTCCGCCGCGTCGGCGGGCGTTCCGGTGCGCGACAACCGGACGTCTCGGCCCCCGTCCGGGCTGATCACGGCACCGCGCAGGTAGATCTCGTCGCCGTCCTCGCCTTCAGCGAGCTCGGCATATGCGGCGACCGGGGCGGAGCACCCGGCCTCCAGCGTGGCGAGCATCGCCCGTTCCGCCGTGACGGTGGAACGGGACGGTGCATGATCGAGCGTGGCCAGCAGTTCGACCAGGTCGGTGTCGCCGGACCGGCACTCGACCGCCAGCGCGCCCTGGGCCGGGGCGGGCAGCATGAGCATCGGATCCAGCGTTTCGGTGACCTCGGCCGTGCGGCCGAGACGCGCCACTCCGGCCCGGGCCAGGACGACCGCGTCGAGGTCGGCCTGAGGGCCGAGCACCCGAGCGATCCGGCTGTCGACGTTGCCCCGGATCGGAGTGATCCGCAACTGTAGGCCCAAAGCGTGCAGTTGCGCGATTCGGCGCACCGCGCCCGTCCCGATCTGCGAGCCCGCGGGCAGCTCGGTCAGGGTCAGCCGGTCGCGTGCGATCAGCACGTCGCGCGGGTCGGCACGCTCGGGAACTGCGGCGATGTGCAGGCTGGGCTGGTCGCCGGTGGGCAGGTCCTTGTACGAGTGCACGGCGAAGTCGATCTCGTCGGCCAGCAATGCATCCCGCAGTGCGGACACGAAGACCCCGACGCCGAGCTGGGCGACCGGCGCGGCCGACTTGTCCCCCGCGGTGGCGATGCGCACCAACTCGACCGGGTGACCGGTGACCGCCATCAGGGCATCCGCGACCTGCCGCGACTGGGCCAGGGCCAGTTGCGAGCCGCGGGTCCCGAGGCGCAGTGGCGTCCTCATGCGTTACCCCCGATCTCCGGTACGGCGTCGGCCTGCGTGGCCAGTGGAACGTCCAGGTCGAACAGCTCGCGCAGCAGGGTGGCGTACTGATCACCACCGGGCTCGGCGGCCAGCTGCCGGACCCGGACGGTCGGCGAGTGCAGCAGCTGCTGGACGACCCGGTGCAGCGTACGGGAAACGTCGGCCCGCTGCTCCTCGGTGAATTCCGGCCGTCGCGCGTGCAGCTTGCGCAGCTCGCCGGCCACCACGTCGTCGGCCCGGGTCCGTAGCGCCGCCACCGTCGGAGCGATGTCGGCGCCGCGCAGCCAGGCCAGGAAGTGCTCGACCTCGGCGGCCACGATCTGTTCGACCGCCGCCGTCTCGGCCGCCGCGGGCAGGGCCCGCCGGCTGTCGGCCAGGCCCTCGATGTCGATCACGGTCACGCCGTCGATCCCGGTCACGTCCGGCGCCACGTCCCGCGGCACCGCCAGGTCGAGCACGACCAGCGGGGCGGCGGCGGCGAGCAGGGCGCGGTCGAGCACCGGCCCGGCGGACGCGGTGGCGCTGACCACGACCTCGGCCTCGGCCAGCGCGCCGGCCAGGTCGGCGTAGGGAACCGCGGTGGCGCCGTAGGCCTCGGCCAGCCGCGACGCCCGCTCGGCGCCCCGGTTGGTGATCGTCAGCGGCCCGACCCCGGCCCGGGTGAGCGTGGCGACCGACAGCGCGCCCATCGCCCCGGCCCCGATCACCAGCGCCGGCCGGCCGGTCAGGTCACCGATGTGCGAGGCGGCCACGTCGAGGGCGGCGGAGACCACGCTCTGCCCGGCCTTGTCGATGCCGGTCTCGGCGTGGGCCCGCTTGCCGACCCGCAGCGTCTGCTGCATCAGCTCGTGCAGCAGCCGTCCGGCAGTGTCCGCCTCGGTGGCCTGGTGGTAGGCGTCGCGGAGCTGCCCGAGGATCTGCGCCTCGCCGACGACCATCGACTCGAGACCGGCCGAGACCCGGAAGGCGTGCCGGACGGCCGCCTCGTCGTAGTGCACGTAGAGGTGAGCGGCGAGCGTGTTACCACCGATGCCGGAATGTTCGGCCAGGACGCTGCAGATGTCGCCGAGGCCGCCGTGGAAGCCGGTGACCGCCGCGTACACCTCGACCCGGTTGCAGGTCGAGACGACCACGGCCTCGCCGACGTACGGCTGCCGGACCAGCTCCTGGAGCACCGCCTCCTGCTGGGCCGGCGTGAACACGAGCCGTTCCAGGGTGGCGACGTCCGCCGTGCGGTAGGACGTGCCGACACAGAGCAGGTTCATGACCCCACCGCCTCGGTCCGGCCGCCGGGCAACGCGGTCAGCGACGCCTTGCGGTGCTCGTGGAAGGAGAGGATCTGCAGCTCGATGGCCAGGTCGACCTTGCGGACGTCGACGCCCGCCGGGACCGTGAGCACGCACGGCGCGAAGTTCAGGATGCTGGTCACGCCGGCGGCGACCAGGTCGTCGGCCACGGTCTGCGCGGCCGAGGCCGGGGTGGCGATCACCCCGATGGCGATCGACTCCTCGGCGGCGACCTGCGGCAATTCGTCGATGTGCCGGACGACCAGGCCGCTGATCTCTTCGCCGACCCGGTTGGCGTCGGCGTCGAAGAGGGCGACGATGCGGAAGCCGCGGCTGGCGAACCCGTCGTACCCGGCCAGCGCGTGTCCGAGGTTGCCGACGCCGACCAGGCAGACCGCCCGGCGCTGGTCGAGCCCGAGGATGTACTCGATCTGGGCGGTCAGCAGGGCCACGTCGTAGCCGACGCCGCGGGTGCCGTACGACCCCAGGTGGGAGAGGTCCTTGCGGAGCTTGGCCGAGTTGACCCCGGCGGCGGCCGCGAGGCCCTCGCTGGAGATGGTCTCTGCTCCGTCCGCCAGGTTGTGCAGCGCACGGAGATATTCCGGCAGCCGGGCGATGGTCGCCTCGGGTAGATCCGGGAAGGCGGGAACCGCACCTGGCGTGCCGGGTGTGTTTCCGTGTCGCTGCTCGCTCATCTGACTCCGTGCCGACGAGATGGCTGACCTGCAGAGAGCCCGACGTGGACGGCAAGGTCCGGCTGTGATAGCGGGGCTCGTCAGTGCCACAGAGTAGGCGCTTGTGAAGGCGTGCACAAATCGCGATCTTGGTAGGAGGTCTGGACGAAGATCCACTTGCCGTGCTAAAGGCAAGCTCTCCCGAGTATTACCGGTGGACCCGCCCCACGCCCAATCGCGTCACGATCCCGACCCCGGGTATCAGAGCGTACGGGCGATCTCCACGGCCTCGACCAGGGTGTCCGCCACCGGGCAGCCGGCCGCCCGCAGGCGCGTGGCGTCGGTGAAGCCGCCCGTGTAGAGCACCACCGCGGCGCCGTTGGACCGGGCCGCCGCGGCGTCGTCGAGCGAGTCGCCGATCAGGACGGCCTCGGCGCCGGTGACGCCTATCTCACGCAGGTGGCCGGCCAGGTGTCCGGCCTTGAGGTCGCCGCCCACCTCGGTGCGCAGGCCGTCGACCCGGGTGAAGTGCCCGCTCAGCCCGTACGTCTCCAGGGCCGGGACCAGCTCGCTGTGGAACCACATGGACAGCAGCGACTGGCAGCCCGGCCAGCTGGTCAGCGCCTCCTTGGCATCCGCGGCCAGGGCCATCGTGGTCAGCCCGAGCCGGTACGCGTCGTGGAAGATCCGGTCCAGCTTGCCGAACTCCTCGTCGTCGACCGCCCGCTCGAGGATCTCGGCGTAGAACTCGGCCACCGGCCGGCGGAACCGGGTGCGGTGCTCGTCCGGGCTCACGTCGCGCCCGCCGACGGCCGCGAAGGCCTGGTTGGTGGCGATCACCACCAGCGCGAAATCGTCGAGCAGAGTGCCGTTCCAGTCCCAGACAAGATGCGTACGCGCCACGCGGACAACCTACAGGCGAGGCGCGCCGGGCGGCTTCGCGATATCGCGCCGCAGCCGTTCCTCCTCGACCCGCCAGTAGCCGTGCTCCCGGCCGTCCAGCAGCACCACCGGCACCCGGTCGCCGTAGTCCCGCTCCAGCTCGAGCGACGACTCCACGTCGACCCGGTCCCAGGCGCCGGGCACGACCCGCTCCAGCGCCTGCTCGGCCACCTCGCACAGGTGGCACCCGTCCCGGCTGATCAGCGTGACCCGGTTGGTCGTGGTCATGACAGCTCCCGCTTCCGCACCTTGCCCAGCGCCGAGTGGGGCAGCGAGGGCACCAGCTCGATCGCGGCGGGCAGCTTGAAGCGCGCGAGCTGCGCCGCGCAGAAGACCTGAAGCTCGGCCGCGGTGGGTGGCGGGTCGAGGGCCGGCACCACGTACGCGTGGGGCGCCTGCCCGGTGTCCGGGTGGTCCATCGCGACCACCGCCGCCTCGGCCACGCCCGGGTGGGCGTCCAGCACCCGCTCGATCTCGGCCGGGTAGACGTTGAAGCCGTTCACCAGGATCAGCTCGCCGAGCCGGTCGACCAGGTGCAGGTCACCGTCGCCGTCGGCGTACGCGATGTCCCCGGTGGCCCACCATCCGTCGGGGTCCGGCCCGTCCCGCCCGTCCGGCCAGTAGCCGCCGAACAGGTTGGCCCCGCGCACCACGATCTCGCCGGGGTCGGTGCCGGCCGAGTCCTCCACGGAGAGGTCCAGCTCGGCCAGGTCCTCGGCCGGGGTGGCGGTGCCGTCGGCCCAGAGCACCTCGCCGTCGGCCGTGCGCAGCCGCAGCTCCACGCCGGGCAGCGGGCGCCCGATCGAGCCGGGCTTGCCCCGGTCGCTCACCGCGGTGGTGGTCAGCACCGGGGCGGTCTCGGTCAGCCCGTACCCGATGATCACGGTCCGGCCGGTGACCGCGGTGAACCGGGCGGCGTCGTCAGGGCCGAGCGGGGCGGCGCCACAGACCGCGGTGCGCACGGTCGCGAGAGAGGTTCCGGCCGATTCCGTACGCGACCACGCCGCGTACATGCTCGGCACCCCGACCGTCACGGTCACGCCGTGCTCGGCGATCACGCCGAGCGAGGCCTCGGGGTCGAAGCGGTCCAGCAGCACGCCGGTGGCCGCGTGATGGGCGACCGACCCGAGCCCGGTGTTCAGCCCGTAGGCGTGGAAGAACGGCACGGTGAGCAGCACGACGTCGGCCGGGCCGACGACGGCCGGCTCGATCCGGTCGAGCTGCTCGTGGTTGGCGGCCAGCGCGCCGTGGCTGAGCATGGCGCCCCGGGGCCGCCCGCTGGTGCCCGAGGTGTAGAGCAGCACGGCGAGCTGATCGGCGGCGATGTCCGGCAGTTCGGCGGCCGCGCCGGAGCCGGCGTCCTCCAGCTCGCGCGGCGACACGCACGACACGCCGTCCAGCGCGCCGGCCGTGACCACCAGCGACACGCCCGCGTCGGACAGAGCATATCCCCGCTCGTCGGCGGTGTACCCGGGATTGAGCGGCACCGCGACCAGCCCGGCTCGCAACACACCGAAGTACGCGATCGCGAAGTCGATCGAGGTACCCAGCACGAGGCCGATCCGGTGGCCCGGCCCATCGACCGCGGTGGCCAGCCGGCGGGCCGCCCGGTCGACCCTCGCGTCGACGTCTTCCCAGGTCAGCGACGTTTCTCCGGCGATCAGCGCGATGCCGTGGGGGCGGCGCCGGGCGGCCTCGCGGACCGCGTCGCGTGCTCTGTTCTCCACAGCGGCTGAGTGTGGCACATCACCCCCGGACGGAGGAGGACGGACAACTTGTCCGTCTCCGTCCGGCGTGGGTCGTACATCGTCGCAGAAGTTCCTGTTGTCTTGTCTGCGCCACTTCATGCTGTTTTCGCGCAGCGCACACGGTGTGCGACTCCGTGTGTCCGGTGTCCGTGACACTCCAGATCTGTGTAACGGACTCCACACCCATGGGTGCGGTCGTGGTCCCGGCAGTTCCGGGCTCGGCCCACCCCTTTTGTTGTGAGTGACCATCCCTCACCCCCGAGGAGGCCGCTGTGCCACACGAAGCACGGATTCAGCACGAACGGACGGAGGCGCAGTGAGCGATGTGTATGCCGGCGATCCGTACAGCGCGGCACGCTTCACGCTCAACTCGGGGCTGACCCGGCTGGCCGGCTCCGTCGAGACGTTCGTCGCCCACGCCATCCGAGGCGACGGACCCAAACGGACCCGCAACCGGCCGCACATCAACGAGTCCCCCAGCCGGCACTCGCCGCCCACCGGCAACGTCAAGCCGGTCGGCGGCCGCGTGGCGGTGCCCGGCCGCCCGGCCATGCCCGCCCAGCCCGGCCCCGGCGACCGCAGCCTGGACGGTGAGACCCGTCCCCTGGACAACGCCGACACCCAGGTGGTCGTGCCGACACAGAGCACCACCGGGCCACCCACCGAGTCCGAGCCGCCGAAGTATCCGGCCCGGCCCGATCCGACCGATGCCGCCGCCGAGGTGTGGGCGCTGGTCGAACGCGCACAGGCCGGCGAGGCGGCGGCCTTCGGCCTGATCTACGACCGGTACGTCGACACGGTCTTCCGGTTCGTCTACTTCCGGGTGGGCAACCGCCAGCTGGCCGAGGATCTGACCTCGGACACCTTCCTGCGCGCGCTCAAACGGATCAGCAGCTTCACCTGGCAGGGCCGTGACCTGGGCGCCTGGCTGGTCACCATCGCCCGCAACCTGGTCGCCGACCACTTCAAGTCCGGCCGCTACCGGCTCGAGGTGACCACCGGCGACGTGCTCGACGCCGACCGCGAGGACCGCGGCCCGGAGGGCAGCCCGGAGTCGGCCGTGGTCGACCACATCACCAACGTCGCCCTGCTCACCGCGGTCAAGCAGCTCAACCCGGAGCAGCAGGAATGCATCGTGCTGCGGTTCCTGCAGGGCTTCTCGGTGGCCGAGACCGCACAGACCATGGGCAAGAACGAGGGCGCGATCAAGGCGCTGCAGTATCGGGCGGTGCGAGCGCTGGCACGGTTGTTGCCCGAAGGATTCCAGTGGTGACGCGCACGGGGCAGCACACACTCGCACAGCCGACACTTCACCGACCGTCGATGCCCGTAACCCTAAACCTCCTCGGAGCGTTTGTCCGGGTGCGACCCGCGGTCGCATCCGTCGGTCACGCGATCGGTGGATCAGTCACGAGCGAAGGGAGGTGCCCCCGGTGAGGTTCGACCTTTTCGACCGGCGGCGCGCCGGGCGCTTCGCGGAACTTCTCGACGAGACCGGCGGCGGCCGTCGGCACCACTCGCGTGGTCCGGCCGACGGCGAGCTCGCCGAGCTCGTCGCCATCGGTCACAGCCTGTCCGCGGTCAACCCGCGGGCGCAGGTGGGCAACGAGTTCCGCACCGGGCTGCGAGCGATGCTCGTGGCCACGGCCGAGCGGGACGGGATCGGCCGGACCGCTGCCCCGACCGCGACCGAACCGGTCGGCCACGCCGCACCGCGCCGCGGCCTGAGCTTCAACGGCCGCCGGGTCCGGGCCCGTGGCGCCATCGTGATCGGCGTCGCCGCCGGCGCGATGGCCGTCTCCGGGATCTCCGCGGCCAGCGAGAACGCCGCACCCGGCGACGCGCTGTACGGCGTCAAGCGCTCGACCGAGCGCGCGCAGCTGGCGATGGCCGGCTCGGAAGTCACCCGGGGCCAGTTGTCGCTGGACTTCGCGCGGACCCGGCTGGCCGAGGCGGCCGCGTTGCCGGGCGGCGCGACCGGGTTCTCCGGCGTGCTGAACGACATGGACGCCGACACCCGGCAGGGCGTCAAGCTGCTCAACGAGGCGGCCGTGACGCGTTCCGACAAGGCGCCGTTGAGCCGGATCGACACCTTCGTCGCCGGTCAGCGGCAGACGTTCGCGCCCCTGCTGGGCCGGCTCCGGCCGGCCGACCGGGAGCGGGCGGGCACGTCGCTGTCCCTGTTGGACGACGTCCAGGCCCGCGCCGAGGAACTGCGCGCCGGGCTGTCCTGCGGCACCGCCACCCGAACAGGCGCCGACTCGCTCGGTCCGCGTCTGCGCGGGTGCATGGCCGGCAAGGACTCGTCCAGCGACAACGGCGGCTCTCAGGGGCACGGTCAGAAGGCGGGCAGCAAGCCCGGTGCGACCGGCGCCGCGAAGGACGACGAGCAGCCGGCCACCACCGGCGAGGCGCGTCCGGAGAAGACCGGCCCGGCGGCCGGTCCGACCGGCACGACCCCGGCCACCAAGCCGGGCGACAGCCGCACCAAGGTGGCGCCGACCGGCACCCCGGACGGCGAGCCGTCACCGGCCGAGTCGCCGGCGACCGATGACGAGGACCAGGGTGTGCTCGGTGGACTGCTGAACGGAATCTTCGGAGGCTGACAGCCCAGCCCAGCGGAGATGGCGAAGGGCGGTGCCGGGGTTGAACCCGGGGCCGCCCTTCAGTCACATGATACGACGTCACAGGCCGAACGGATCGGGCCTTTTCGCCAGCAGGTCGTGCACAGTGGCCTGAATCGTCTCGCGCACCTGATCGGCCAGGTTGTAGACCACCATCGGGTCGTCCGCGTACTCGGTGAGGTGGGCCGTCGGGATCGGCGGGCAGAACTGGATCATCCACTTGCTCGGCAGCGGCACCAGGCCGAGCGGGCCGAGCCACGGGAAGAACGGCGTCACCGGGAAGTACGGCACGCCGAGCAGCCGGGCCAGCGGCTTGAAGTCGGCGAGCATCGGATAGATCTCCTCGGCGCCGACGATGCCGACCGGGACGATCGGGGTGCCGGTGCGCAGGGCCGCCGACACGAAGCCGCCCCGCCCGAAACGCTGCAGCTTGTAGCGGTCGGCGTACAGCTTCCCGGTGCCCTTGAAGCCCTCGGGGAAGACGCCGACCAGTTCGTCGTTGCGCATCAGCCGCTCGGCGTCCGGGTTGCAGGCGACCGTCGCACCGACCTTGCGGGCCAGCTCGGACATCACCGGAACCCGGAAGACCAGGTCGGCGCCGAGCAGGCGGAGGTGCCGCTCCTCGGGGTGCTGGTCGCGCAGCGCCACCGAGAGCATCACCGCGTCGAGCGCGAGCACGCCGGAGTGGTTGCCGACCAGCAGGCCGCCGCCGGTGGCCGGAACATTCTCGATCCCGAAGACCTCGGTGCGGAACCAGTCGCGGTAGAGCCGCTTGAGCATCGGCAGGAACATCGAGTCGGTGAGGTCGGGGTCGAAGCCGAAATCGTCGACCTCGTAGGCGCCGGCCAGCCGTCGGCGCAGGAAGGCGAGACCCTTGGCGACCCGCTGATCCCAGATGTCGACGGTGTCGCGCGGCTCCTCGCCGACCGGCTCCTCCGGCTCGGGCTCGGGGGCGGGCGCCGGTTTGCCCGGCGTACGCCCGTTGAGCGGGTGGTTGCCGTTGATCCGCGGCACGGCCTCCTCGGCCGGGAGCTCGAAGTCGAGGTGTCCCGGCAGGGTGGCGCGGCGGTACTCCTCTTGACTCACGATGACACTCCGCTTCGCTCCGTGCCATCGTGAGCCGGACTGCTGAGCCGAATGGTTCGCTCGCTTCGCTCCCTCACGGCTTATCACTTCCCAGGGAGGCGGCCGCCGATGCGCGAACGGCCCGGATGCCCTCGAGAATGGCCTTCTCGGCGGCGTCGAGTCGATCGGCGGTCAGCGACGCGCCGTTCGCGTGCCCGGTGACGAAGTCGTCGAAGGCCTCGGCCGTGGTGCGGGGCGTGAAGCCGAACTCCTCGGTCAGCCGGGCGGTGTCGACCACGCGGCCGTGCACGAACCAGTCGATCTGGTCCAGCCCGATCTGCCCGATGCGTACGTTGCGGGCCACCGCGGCCAGCGACGACAGCGTGCCCTCGGGCAACGCGATCGAGATGCGGCCGGCCCGGCGCACCGCCTGGGAGAGCACGATGACCCCGGCCCCGGCCACATTGAAGGTGCCCGGGTGGTCCTCGACCACGGCGCGGTGCAGGATCTCCAGCGCGTCGTCCACGTGCACGAACTGGAGGCGGGCGTCCCGGCCCCAGACCGTAGGCACCACCGGCTGCGCGAAGTAGCGGGTGAGCGTGGTCTCGGCGGACGCGCTGATGAACGGCGCGAAGCGCAACACGGTGGCGCCGACCTCGGGGCGGCGCCGGCGGAAGCCACGCACGTACCCCTCGATGTCGAGAATGTCGCGCGCGAACGAGCCACGCGGCACGGCCCGCGGCTCGGTGTCCTCGGTGAAGACCGCCGGGTCCTTGAAAGACGCGCCGTAGGCGGCCGTGGAGGAACGCACCACCAGCTTGCGCAGCCGCGGCGCCGCCTGCGCGGCGGCGAGCAACTGCATCGAGCCGATGACGTTCTGTTCTTTCATCGCCGCGCGACCGCCGCTGTCGGGATCGGGCGCGCTGGTGACGGCGAGATGGACCACCGCTTCGGCGCCCAGATCGGCGATCGCCCCGGAGGCGGCCCGGGCGTCGGCCTTGACCAGCTCGACGTCGCCGAGCAGGCCGGCCAGCGCCGGGGGCGGATCACGGGGATCAAGGCCGATGACGCGCTCGACGCCGGGCTGGGCGGCGAGACGTGAAGCCACCCGGGCGCCGAGGAACCGACTGACCCCGGTGACGACGACCACCCGTGGAGGCCTGTTATCGGAGGTCACCACGGGCGCCCTCTCTCACGACGGACGGCGGCGAATGGCAAGCGGGGTCGGCCGGGCAGGGCCCGGCCGGCGATCACTTGCCGAGACGGCGACGCTGGACGCGGGTCTTGCGCAGCAGCTTACGGTGCTTCTTCTTCGCCATACGCTTGCGACGCTTCTTGACCACGGAGCCCATACGAAAAGCCTCTCGAAACCATGTGTTCGCTGGATCGGCGCGCATCACGCACCTGGATCCAATGACTGGACGGTGTCCCGGGCCGGGCGCTCACGCACACGTCACACCCGGGAACCAACCGCTCCAGCGTAGCGGCCTCACCTCGGCGAGACCAACACGGCCCCCACGCCTGGCCTCAAATTCGCTTCCGGGGCGCATCCATGGCCGGCGAATTTGAGACTAGGCGTATAGCGGCTCGTCAGGCCGTCTGGCTGAACGCTCCTCGCAGATATTCGTGTACCGCGTGCTCCGGAACCCGGAATGATCGACCGACGCGAACGGCGGTCAGATCTCCCCCGTGCACCAGCCGGTAGACGGTCATCTTCGAGACCCGCATGAGCGCGGCCACCTCGGCCACGGTCAGAAACCGCACTTCGGACAGCCGTTCCTCGGACTGGTCTGGACCCGTCGGACCCGTCATCTCCCTCGCACCGATCCTCTCGCAGGCGTCGGTCACCGCGGCTCGGGCGAGGCCTCTGACGAGGCCGGTGCCGTGGCGCTCGGACGCGCGTGTCATCAGTACGGTATCGATGCTTCTGTGACCAACGCGATGCGTTCCGTGAAATTGCTTCAGAAAGTCAACGCGCCGCGCCGGAGAGTGGGCCCTTTTCGTCCGGAATGATTACTTACGCGAGGCTAGTGCCCGTCCGAAGAAGGCGAGGTTGGCCGGACGCTCGGCCAGCCGGCGCATCAGGTAGCCGTACCACTGGTCGCCGTAGGGGACGTAGACGCGGACGGTGTGCCCGGCGCCGGCCAGCCGCGCCTGCTCCTCGGGACGGCAGCCGTAGAGCATCTGGAACTCGTACTCCTCGGGCGACCGGTCGAACCAGCGGGCCCGGTCCTCGGCGATCGAGATGAGCCGCGGATCGTGGGTGGCGACCATCGGGTAGCCCTCGCCCGACATCAGGATGTTCAGGCAGCGCACGTACGACTTGTCGACATCCAGCGCCGACTGGTACGCGACCGACTCCGGTTCGGCGTACGCGCCCTTGCACAGGCGGACCCGGGAACCGGCCGTGGCCAGCTCGCGGCAGTCGCCCTCGGTGCGGCGGAGGTACGCCTGCAGCACCGCCCCGGTCGACGGGAAGTCCTTGCGCAGCTCGGCCAGGATCTCCAGGGTCGAGTCGGTGGTCGAGTGGTCCTCCATGTCGAGGGTCACCGTGGTGCCCGCCTCCTGGGCGGCGGCGCAGATCTGGTGCGCGTAGTCGTACGCCACCCGCTCGTCGACCTTCTGACCCAGCGCCGACAGCTTCACGCTGACCTCGGCGGCCGGGGTCAGACCGGCCTCGCGCAACCGGCCCAGCAGGGTGAGGTATTCGTCGCGGGTGGCCGTCGCCTGCTCGGCGGTCAGCGTGTCCTCGCCCAGGTAGTCCAGTGACACCGCCAGCCCGTCGTCGGCCAGCCCCCGGCTGGTCCGTAGCGCCTCCTGCACGCCGCTGCCCGCGACGAACCGGCGCACGATGCCCTTGCTGACGGGCGCGGACTCGACCAGCCGCTCCAACCGGGACGATCCGGCGGCGGCGAGAAAGACGGATCGGAGCATGGGCCGAGCGTATCGCCCGGTGCTGTGCTGGGCCGGGGCAGCTACCTTTGTCGGGTGGACTTCGACG
Source organism: Actinoplanes sp. NPDC089786 (assembly GCF_040684855.1). Lineage (NCBI taxonomy): Bacteria > Bacillati > Actinomycetota > Actinomycetes > Micromonosporales > Micromonosporaceae > Actinoplanes > Actinoplanes sp. NPDC089786. The sequence goes on along the minus strand of NZ_JBFBGU010000001.1, from coordinate 814,011 downwards.
CGTACGCCCGGACCGCCGTTGATCTGGTCAATGCCCGCCTGGACGACCTGGGCGGCCTGCGGGCCATGTTCGGCGACGAGCACCAGTGGATGCGCGACGAGGCGGCCGACAAGGACGTGCCGGTCTTCCGGCGGGCTCAGAAGCGGCTGCGCGAGGTCTTCCAGCACGGTACGGCGGGCCGTGACGCCGAGGCTGTCACCGAGCTGAACGCCCTGCTCGCCGCCTTCCCGGTCCAGCCGCGCATCTCCGGCCACGACGCCTCCGACTGGCACATGCACGTGACCAGCCGCGGCGCCTCGGTCAGCGCGGAATACCTGGCCGGGGCGGTCTGGGGCCTGTCGGTCTGGCTGTGCGAGTACGGCAGCGCCCGGTTCGGCATCTGCGCCGACGAGCGCTGCGGCAACGTCTACCTCGACACGTCGTCGAACAACTGCCGCCGCTTCTGCTCGGAGCGCTGCGCGACCCGCTCGCATGTGGCCGCGCACCGCGCCCGCAAGCGCGCCGCCAGCCTCACCCCGGCCTGAGGCGCGCCGCCAGGCCTCACCCCGGCCCTGTGATGAGAGCCGGCTTAGGCCGTGGCGTGGGCCGGGTTCTGGGCCGGCGCCAGGTGACGCCGGGCGAACTCCAGCGACTCACGCAGGTCGACCTCGCGCTCGGCCCGGCTGGACACCTTGCGGGTGTTCACCTCGAGCGCGACCGAGCCGGTGAACCCGCCCGCGGCCAGTGACTGCAGCACCTGTGCACACGGCTGGTTGCCGCGGCCGGGCACCAGATGCTCGTCACGGCCCTCGCCGGTGCCGTCGCCGAGATGGAGGTGGCGCATGGCCGAGCCCATCTTGCCGAGCATCTCCAGCGAGTCGACCCGGGCGGCCGAGCAGTGCGAGATGTCCAGCGTGTACGCGTCGAAGCCGGTGGTCGTCGGATCCCAGCCCGGGGTGTACGGCACGAACCAGCGCCCGGCCATCTTCACCGGGAACATGTTCTCGATGGCGAACGTGATGTCGGGGTGTTTGGCCTGCATCTTGGCCACCCCGGGGGCGAAGTTCCGGGCGTAGTCGCGCTGCCAGCTGAACGGCGGGTGCACCACCACGGTCGGCGCTTCGAGCGACTCGGCCAGCTGGGCGGCGCGGTTCAGCCGCTCCCACGGGTCGGGGCTCCACACCCGCTGGGTGACCAGCAGGCAGGGGGCGTGCACCGAGCGGACCGGCATGTCGTAGTGCCGGGACAGGACGCGCAGCGCGTCGGCGTCCTGGCTGACCGCATCGGTCCACACCATCACCTCGAGGCCGTCGAAGCCCACCGTGGCCGCCATCTCGAAGGCGGCCGCGGTCGGCTCGGGGAAGACCGACGAGCTGGACAGAAGGACGGGGACCCTGGAACTCACGCTTCCAGGGTAGACCCGGCGTGCTCGAAGGCTCGACTCGTGGCTGGATATAACCGTCAAACCGGGCGGCGCCGAGGTGACGGTCACCCGCACGCGTACGCTGACGCGGGTGAGCCGCCGCACCCCCGTCCAGATCACGCTGGGCGCCACCGCCGCCGCGCGGGCCGAAGAGGTCGACCTCGACTACGCCCGTGAATGGATCGAGTTCCCCGACCCGGCCGACGATCAGCATTCGGTCCGCGCCGACCTCACCTGGCTGCTGTCCAGCTGGACCTGTGTCTTCGGGTCGGCCTGCCACGGCATCGTCGCCGGCCGGGCCCAGGACGGCTGCTGCTCGCACGGCGCGTTCTTCACCGACGCCGACGACGAGAACCGCACCAAGGCGGCGGCCGCCCGGCTCACCCCGGAGAACTGGCAGTACTACCGCAAGGGCTTCAAGAACTACACCGAGATGGACACCGTGGACGGCAGCAAGCCGGCCCGGCGGACCGCGACCCAGTCGGCCGACGGCCCGTGCGTCTTCCTCAACGACGCCGGCTTCCCCGGTGGCGGCGGTTGCGCGCTGCACGCCCAGGCGCTGCGCGACGGTGTGCACCCGCTCACCTACAAGCCCGACGTCTGCTGGCAGCTGCCGGTGCGCCGCGAGCAGAACTGGGTCGAGCGCCCCGACGGCACCAAGGTGCTGCAGTCGACGCTGGCCGAGTTCGACCGCCGGGGCTGGGGCGCCGGCGGGCACGATCTCGACTGGTGGTGCACCTCGTCACCGGACGCGCACGTCGGCACCGAGCCGATGTTCAAGTCGTACGCGCCCGAGCTGATCGCCCTGATCGGCGAGGAGGCCTACCACCGCCTGGCCGAGCTGTGCGAGGCCCGGCTGGCGACCGGGCTGATCGCCGAGCACCCGGCCACGGTGAAGGCCCGGGCCCAACGGAAGATCAACCCGGCGGCCAGCAAGAAGAAGAAGATCCTCTAGCCGCCGGCCTACGGCTCGAACTTGTAGCCGAGACCCCGCACCGTGACGATGTAGCGCGGCGCGCTGGGCTCCGGCTCCACCTTGGAACGCAGCCGCTTGACGTGCACGTCGAGGGTCTTGGTGTCGCCCACGTAGTCGGCGCCCCAGACCCGGTCGATCAGCTGGCCCCGGGTGAGCACCCGGCCGGCGTTGCGCAGCAGCAGCTCGAGCAGCTCGAACTCCTTGAGCGGCAGCTGCACCGACGAGCCGTCGACGGTCACCACGTGGCGCTCGACGTCCATCCGGACCGGGCCGGCGGCCAGCGTCGGGGTGGTCACCTCGGCCGTCTCGGCGCCCTGGCGGCGCAGCACGGCTCGTATGCGGGCGACGAGCTCCCGCGGCGAATACGGTTTGGTGACGTAGTCGTCGGCGCCGATCTCGAGGCCGACGACCTTGTCGATCTCGCTGTCCCGGGCGGTGACCATGATGATCGGCACCGCCGACCGCTGCCGGAGCTGGCGGCAGACCTCGGTGCCGGACATCTCCGGCAACATCAGGTCGAGCAGGACGATGTCGGCGCCGGTCCGGTCGAACTGGGTCAACGCCGAGGTGCCGGTCGGTGCGACCGAGACCTCGAACCCTTCCTTGCGCAGCATGTACGACAAGGCGTCGGAGAACGACTCCTCGTCCTCGACCACGAGCACGCGGGCCAATGTGGTTCCTTTCCGTTCGCGCGGGAGGGCTAGCGCTCTTCCGCGCCAGGGTCGATCTCAGCCGCCGGTGGTAACGGCGACGGGGCTTCCGGGGGTCGCGCCGGTAGGCGCAGCGTGAACGTCGAACCACCACCAAGTGTGCTGGAGACATCCACCCGGCCACCATGGTTGGTGGCGATGTGCTTGACGATGGCCAGGCCCAGCCCGGTGCCGCCGGTGGACCGGGAACGCGCCTGGTCGGCCCGGTAGAAACGCTCGAAGATCCGGTCCAGGTCGTGCGGCGCGATGCCGATCCCCTGGTCGGCCACGTCGACCTCGATCCAGTCGTCGGCCTGACGCACGGTCAGCGAGACCGTGGTGTCGTCGCCGGAGTAGGCGATCGCGTTCTCCACCAGGTTGGTGACCGCGGTGGCGACCTGGCTGTCGCTGCCGAAGACCATGGCGCCGCGCGGCCCGGCGTACACCACCTCGATCTTCTTGGCGCTGGCGGTGGTTCGCGTGCGGTCGATGACCTCGGCGATCACCCAGTCGACGGCGACCGGCTCGGGGGTGGGCAGCGGCTCGGCGCCCTGCAGCCGGGTGAGCTCGAGCAGCTCGTTGACCAGCCGGCCCATCCGCGCCGACTCGTGATGGATCCGCTCGGCGAAGCGCCGGGCGGCGATCAGGTCTTCGTTGGCCTCGTCGTCCGGCTCGGGCTCGGGCATCTCGGTGGCGTCCAGCAGCGCCTCGGCGAGCAGTTGGAGGGCGCCGATCGGGGTCTTCAGCTCGTGGCTGACGTTGGCCACGAAGTCGCGCCGCACCCGGGCCAGCCGGTGCGACTCGGTCACGTCGGCCGCCTCGACGGCCACGTGGGTGGCGCTCAGCGCGACCGCGCGCAGGTGCAGGCCGAGCGGCGCCTGCGGGCCACCCGCGCGGCCCCGGGGCAGGTCGAGCTCGACCTCGCGGCGCACGCCGGTGCGACGGACCTGGCCGGCCAGGGTACGGAGGATCGGATGCGCCGCGATCGTGCCGGGGGCGCCACCGGACCGCAGCAGCCCCATGGCTCGCGCGGCCGGGTTGACCAGGACGGGCTCGTCGTCGGCGTCGAGCACGACCACGCCGACCCGGAGGGAGTCGAGGCTCTTGCGGCCCAGGCCCTTGAGCTTGCCGCTGGAAGACTCTCCGTCGGCTTCGATGGCGCGTCCTTTCTTCCCCGTTTCCACGGTCGTGGCCCTGGCGTCCTGTTTGCCGGTTCGCCGACGGGCGATGAGCAGCCCGGCCGCCACTCCGATGACGAGGGCGACGAGGAGGAGGCTGACGCCTGACACCCGGTCCACGCAGCGATCGTAGGGTCATTGTTTACCTGGGCCCACACGAGAATAGGACATAACGGACGCGCGTCAGGCAATGTTCACTGCTCCGCCCGGCGTCGTTCATCACCGTTCACACGCCTGCCGTCCCACGCACCTAGCGTGGCGAGGACGACAGCCCCGACCGACAACAGGACGTGACGATGCGCGAGGAATTCCGGGCCGACCTGGCCGAGGTCAACCGGCTGCTGGTGACCATGGCCGAAGCCGTACGCGCCGCGATGAAGAAGGCGACCAAGGCCCTGCTCACCGCCGATATCGAGGCCGCCCGGGCGGTGATGGAGCGGGACGCCGAGGTGGACAAGCTCTACGCCCAGGTGGAGACCAAGGTCGCGGACACGATCGCCCGCCAGGCGCCGGTCGCGAGCGACCTGCGGACCGTGATCACGGCCCTGCACATCTCCGCCGACCTGGAGCGGATGGGCGACCTGGCCGAGCACGTGGCCAAGACCGCACAGCGGCGGCACCCGTCGCCCGCGGTCCCGGCCGAGCTGCGCGGCGTCTTCCAGAGCATGGCCGAGCGGGCCGACCTGATGGCCGAGAAGATCACCGGACTGCTCGCCAGCCCCGAGGCCGGCGCGGCCGAGGAGCTGGAGAAGGACGACGACGCGATGGACGAGCTGGAGCGGGAGCTCTTCAAGATCCTGCTGCACGACGACTGGCCGTACGGCGCCGAGACGGCGATCGACGGCGCCCTGCTGGGCCGCTTCTACGAGCGCTACGCCGACCACGCGGTCAACATCGGCGAACAGCTCGCCTTCCTGGTGACCGGCGAACCGATCACCGACTAGCAGGCCGAGCAGTGTCGCTCAACCCCGAGGAGCAACTCGCGTTCCTGGTGACCGGTGAACCGATCACCGACTGACCGTCGTACTGACGACTGAGGGGGCGCCACGGGGGCGCCCCCTCAGTCGTGTGTCAGCGCCCCTGGTTGGCGACCGCGGCGGCCGCCTCGACGGCGGCGTCCGGGTCGAGGTACGCCCCGCCGGTGGTGACCGGGCGCAGGTCGTCGTCGAGGTCGTAGCGCAGCGGGATGCCGGTCGGGATGTTCAGCTTGGCGATCGCCTCGTCGGAGACCTGGTCGAGGTGCTTGACGATGGCCCGCAGCGAGTTGCCGTGCGCCGCGACCAGCACGGTCTTGCCCAGGCGCAGGTCGGGCACGATCTGGTCGTACCAGTACGGGAGGGCCCGCTCGAGCACGTCCTTGAGGCACTCGGTGCGCGGCTTGATCTCCGGCGGCAGGTCGGCGTACCGCGGGTCGTCGTACTGCGAGTACTCGTCGCCGATCTCGATGGCCGGCGGCGGGGTGTCGTACGACCGGCGCCAGAGCATGAACTGCTCCTCGCCGTACTCCTGGAGGGTCTGCTTCTTGTCCTTGCCCTGCAGCGCGCCGTAGTGACGCTCGTTGAGGCGCCAGGACCGCTTCACCGGGATCCAGTGCCGGTCCGCCGCGTGCAGGGCGATCTCGCTGGTGCGGATCGCGCGCCGCAGCACGCTCGTGTGCACGACATCCAGCCGCAGGCCGGAGTCCTTGATCAGTACGCCGCCGCGCCGCGCCTCGTCCTCACCTTTGGCGGTCAGGTCGACGTCGACCCACCCGGTGAAGAGGTTCTTGGCATTCCATTCGCTTTCACCGTGCCGCAGCAGCACCAGGGTCCCTGTCATGCGTCTCATACTGCCGCGCCATCGTGAACGGCCGCCCGTGGGGCCTAGGGTCGTCAACTGTTAGGCCAACTAACTGAAGGAGCGTCGCGGTGCGTCGCCGGCACGCGAGGACCGCTGATCGAGAGCTTTCAACCTGCGATTCTGGGCGTTCAACCCGTGCCGGCCGGCGCTTCGTCGATTGCCCGAACCTTTGGCCACCTGGAGCGACACCGCGCTGTTTCTCATCGATGCAGCCTGCACACTGCTGACGGCATTAATCCTGACCTGAAAGGTGAAGGAAACAACGACCACAGAGGACCGTCCGAAGGCCGCCCTGAGAACGATCGCCAAAGATCACATCATCCTGATCTTCGTGGGTCCCGGCGGCCAACTTCCTGGCTCCGGCAATCGGAGGCGTCAGCCTCGAAACAATGGGCAACGCCCATTGGGTGGCAACAGCCGCAACAGCCGCGGGACTGCATCTCCTGGCCGGCAAACCCGCGAGCTGAGAACTTCCACCATTTCCGGGGCGGCGGAGGGAGGGGGCATTTCCGGCGGAACGGAAGAGGGGTGGAGATCGAATCGCCGGCGGCGGCGGACGACGCCCATCCCCATAGGCGTCGCCCGCACTAACCGCCGGTCTCGGGTCGCGCCGTCCCCCAACGGCTTAGTGCCACCCGTCCCCAAACACCGAACCGCGGTGACCGCTAGCGGTCGACCCGTTCCCCGAACTAACGGTTCGGTGTTCATTGACTACGCTAGTTGGATGGCGCAATGGGGGGCAAGCTAGTTGGCTGTCTGCCATCTGTCTGAACCGTCACAGCTGGCCGAACGGCCGAGGCGCCCGAGGTCACCGACCGGATGAGGCGCCCTCCCCCGCCCGACGGGAACCAGGAACCAGGGTCGAACCGGGCATGAATCAGGCATAAGTTCGTCGAAAACGGGCATCGACAGCAACGGGCCGTCTCAGGGTTTCGATCCGGTTGCCGAACGGTGAGGTGATTGCCGGCATCGAGTCACGGGAGCCCTGATGGCCCAGCCCACCCCCACCGCTGACGACCGGCCGCTGAACCGCGCCGCGCTGGAGCTGCTGCTGCACGAGCGGCTCGTCGCCACGGTCAGCGCCCGCAACGGCGAGGTGGTGTCGGCCAACGAGCGGTTCTGTGAGCTCATCGGGCGGCCCGAGGCCGAGGTCCGCGGCGAGCAGCTGGCCGCGTTGTGGAACGCGTCGGCCACCGCGGTGGACCGGCTGCTCGATGCCGCCCGCGACGGCCAGTACCTGGAGCAGGTCACATCCGTGATCGACAGCACCGAGCGCACCCGGTGGCTGCGGATCAACTGCGGGCCGGTGGAGCCGGAGCGGACGCTGGTGCTGATCACCGCGTACGACATCACCGAGGACCGCCGGCAGGTCACCGAGCTGAAGGGCAAGTACACGGCGATCGACCGCGCCCAGGCCGTCATCGAGTTCGACCTGGACGGCCTCATCCTCAGCGCGAACGAGAACTTCCTGGAGCTGACCGGCTACGCGCTCGGCGACCTGGTCGGCCAGCACCACCGGTTGCTGTGCGAGGAGCGGTACGCCGAGAGCACCGAGCACGCCCAGCTCTGGGAGCGGCTGCGCAACGGCGAGGTGGAGAGCGGCGAGTTCAAGCGGGTCGGGCGGGGCGGGCGGGAGGTGTGGATCCGGGCCACCTACAACCCGATCCTCAACCTGGACGGCCGGCCGTACAAGGTCGTCAAGTACGCCCTGGACGTCACCGAGACCAAGCTGCGCAACGCCGAGTACGAGGGCAAGGTGACCGCGATCGGCCGGGCCCAGGCGGTGATCGAGTTCGACCTCAACGGCCTGATCCTGGACGCGAACCAGAACTTCCTGAACACCATGGGTTACACGATCGACGAGGTCCGCGGCCAGCATCACCGGATGTTCGTGGACGAGCAGGAGGCGCGCGGGGCCGCCTACCGGAACTTCTGGCAGGCGCTGTCCCGGGGCGAGTTCGAGACGGGCGAGTACAAGCGGCTGGCCAAGGGCGGCCGGGAGGTCTGGCTCCAGGCCACGTACAACCCGATCTTCGATCTGGACGGGCGGCCCTTCAAGGTCGTCAAGTACGCGACCGAGGTCACCGACAGCAAGATCAAGAGTGCTGAGTACGTCGGGAAGGTGTCCGCGATCAGCCGGTCCCAGGCGGTCGTCGAGTTCGATCTGAACGGCCACATCCTCGAGGCGAACGAGAACTTCCTGACCACCATGGGCTACACGATGGACGAGATCCGCGGCCAGCATCACCGGATCTTCGTCGACGCCGAACACGCCCGGAGCCAGGAGTACGCCGCGTTCTGGCAGCGCCTCAGCCGTGGCGAGTACGAGGCCGGGGAGTACCGCCGGGTCGCCAAGGGCGGGCGGGACATCTGGCTGCTGGCCTCGTACAACCCGATCTTCGATCTCGAGGGCCGGCCCTTCAAGGTGGTCAAGTACGCGACCGAGGTCACCGACGGCAAGCTGCGCAACGCCGAGTACGAGGGCAAGGTGTCGGCGATCGGCCGGGCCCAGGCGGTCGTCGAGTTCGACCTGACGGGCCGGATCCTGGACGCCAACCAGAACTTCGTCGACACCATGGGCTACTCGCTGGCCGAGATCCGCGGCCAGCACCATCGGATGTTCGTGGATGCGGAGTCGGCCAACAGCGCGGAGTACGCGGCGTTCTGGGAGAAGCTGGGCCGCGGCGAATTCGACTCGGGCGAGTACAAGCGGGTGGCCAAGGGCGACCGGGAGATCTGGCTGCAGGCCACCTACAATCCGATCTTCGATCTCGACGGCAAGCCGTACAAGGTGGTCAAGTACGCGGTCGACGTGACCGGGACCAAGCTGCGCAACGCCGAGTACCAGGGCAAGGACCTGGCCATCAACCGAGCCCAGGCGGTCATCGAGTTCGACCTCGAGGGCAACATCCTGATGGCCAACGAGAACTTCCAGCGCACCCTCGGCTACTCGGCCCGGGAGCTGGTCGGCCAGCACCACTCGATGCTGTGCGCCGGCGACTACGTGACCTCGGCCGAGTACCGGGACTTCTGGCTGCGGCTGCGCAAGGGCGAATACCTGGCCGGGCGGTTCCACCGGATCGGCAAGTTCAGCCGGGACGTGTGGATCCAGGCCACGTACAACCCGATCTTCAACACCAAGGGCGAGCCGTTCAAGGTCGTCAAGTACGCGCACGACATCACCGACCAGGTCGCGATGGAACAGCGCATCTCGGCCAAGACCCAGGAGATGAGCCAGTCGATCACGGCCCTGACCGGGTCGATCGACGAGATCACGGTGAGCGCGCAGCAGGCCAGCACGCTGGCCGGGGAGACACAGCAGAACGCCCAGGACGGGTACGAGGAACTGCGCAACGCGATCGAGGCGATCGACCTGATCGAGCGGTCCTCCGACCAGATCGCCGCGATCGTCAACGTGATCGGCGAGATCGCCGGCCAGACCAACCTGCTGGCCTTCAACGCCTCGATCGAGGCGGCCCGGGCCGGCGAGCACGGCGTCGGCTTCTCGGTGGTCGCCGGCGAGGTGCGCAAGCTGGCCGAGCGCTCGTCCGACGCGGCCCGCGAGATCACCACGCTGATCCACGAGTCGGCGGCCCGGGTCGGCCAGGGCTCGCAGGTGTCGCACCGGGCGCAGGAAGCATTCGGGATGATCCTGAAGAGCGTCGCCTCGACCAGCGAGTCGATCAAACGGATCGCCGACTCGACCACGCTCCAGCAGACCGCGTCCCGGGCCGTCTCCGGTCACATCAAGGAACTGCTCGGCAGCGGTGAGGCAGACCGGTGACCACGAGCACCACCGACGCCCTCTACGGGGTGTTCCACGCCGGCGACGTCCGGGTGGCGCTGCCCCTGGACGAGCTGCGCGAGGTGATCATGCGGCCGCCGAAGTTCAGCCCGCTGCCCGCGGCGGCGGACGGCCTGCTCGGCGCCGTGAACCTGCGGCACGTGGTGATCCCGGTGCTGGATCTGTGCCGGCTGGCCGGCTTCGGCGCGCACGACAGCGACGAGGGCGGCCGGGTGATCGTGATCGTGGCCCGGGAGGGCCAGGTGTTCGGGCTGCTCGCCGACGAGATCGAGGGGGTCGCCCGGGTCACCGCGGACGGGCTGCTGGAGACCAATGTGGCCGGTGAGGGCCGGGCGCTGTTCTCGCACACCTTCGAGCGGCCCGAGGACCGGGCCGTGGTGTCCCTGCTGGACGCGGCCGCGATCGCCGCCCGCCCGGGCATCCCGGTGGTCAAGGACGTGGGGTTGCGCCCGCCGGTCGGCGGCGGCGTGGACTCCTCCCGGCGTACGGTCCTGCTGCTGCAGTGTGGCGCGGTCGGGCTGAGCATCGACGTGACCCACGTACACTCGGTGATCCCGCAGCTGACCCTGCATCCGTCCCCATTGGACGGGGCGACCTGCCGGGGCGTCGTGCACCTGCACGGCCGGGCGGTGCCCGCGGTCGACCCGCTCGGGCTGCTCGGGCTGGGCGCGCTGCCCGACGACGGGAAGCTGCGCGGGCTGGTGCTGGCCACCGAACGCGGCCTCGTCGTCCTCACCGTCTCTGACATCTCGGACATCGCGGCGGTGCCGATCGACGACGTGCTGCCGCTGCCGCCGGTGGGCATGCGCAAGGGCGGCTTCCTGGACGGCATCCTCCGGGTCGAGGGCGGCCGCCAGCACCTGCTGCTGAATGGCGCGGCCCTGCGGGCGGACGCCGAACTGGACACCCTCGCGGGCCTCGGCCTGCCGCTGGACGCCTCGGCCTCGACCGGCATGCCCGCTGCGGAGGCGGCGCCGGCCAAGGGCGGCGGGACGGCCGGGAAGACGCACGACGGCCGGCGGATCCAGCCGCGGGTCCGCAAGTTCCTGACCTACAGCGTCGGGATGGAGGCGGCCACGCCGCTGGAGCAGATCACCGAGATCGTGCCGTACCCGGAGCACGCGATCGCCATGGACAGCGGGGGCGAACTGCTCGGCGTCTTCACCCACCGCAAGTTGTCGGTGCCGCTGCTCTCCCTCAGCCTGCTGCTCGGCCTGCCCGACCCGGTGGACACCGCCGCCGCGCGGGTGCTGCTGGTGGACACGCCCGGCGGCGAGCTGGTCGGGTTCGTGGTGCCCGCCCTGCACGCGATCGAGGACTCGGTGTGGGAGGAGATCAGCCCGGCCCCGACCGGCGACCCGGCCACGATGTTGCAGCGCGGGCCGCTGGTGAAGATCGGCACCGAGGCTCAGGGCCGGCTGCTGCCGTACATCGATCTGAACGATCTGGTCGCCGCCGAGCTGGTCGCCTAATCGGCTGGTCGGGCGAAGTGCTCGAAGGCTTTCAGGTTGGCCAGGGACTCGCCGCGCTTGACCCGCCACGCCCACTCACGCCGGATGGACTCGCCGAAGCCGATCTCGAGCATCGGGTCGAAGGACTCGTCGGCGTACGTCAGCACCGCGCCGAGGAGCCGGTCCAGTTCGTCCTCGTCCAGCGACCGCAGCGAGACGCGACCGGTCAGGTAGACGTCGCCGCCGGCGTCGATCGAGAAGCTCACCGCGTACATCCGGGCGTTGCGCCGCAACAGCCACGCCCAGAGCTCCTCGCGGTTCTCGTCGGGCTGCCGCATCACGAACGCCTCTATGCGCAGGGCGTGCTCGCCGGCGATCAGGTTGCACGCGGTCTTGAGCTTGTGGGTGCCGGGCAGCGTGACCACCCACGAGTTGGCACCGGTCGGCTCGCACTCCAGTTCGCGCTCGGCGCAGACCTTCTCGATCAGATCCTTCACCATGCGTACGCCTCCAAGCGCGCCGCGATCAGCGCCCGGTGCGCGGTCACCGCCTCACGGTAGACGCGGAGCAGGCCCTCGGCCGTACGGTCCCAGGAGAACCCGGCCGCGTGCGCGACCGCCCCGGTCGACAGTTCGGCCCGGAAGCCCGGCGCGGCCAGCAGCCGGCCCAGGACCCGGCCCCAGTCCTCCGGATCGTGCCCGTCGACCAGCACCCCGCTGATGCCGTCACGCACGGCGGTGACCAGGCCGCCGACCGCGGCCGCGACCACCGGCGTCCCGCACGCCTGCGCCTCCAGCGCGACCAGCCCGAACGACTCGTTGTGGGACGGCACCGCGACCAGGTCGGAGGTGCGGTACAGAGTGGCCAGCCCCTCACCGGTCTGCGGCGGCAGGAAGACCACCGACTCGGCGACGCCGAGCGACTCGGCCAGCTCGATCAGCGAGGTCGGCCGGTCCAGTCCGGTGCCGCTGGGCCCGCCGCAGATGACCACGGTCACCGGAAGGCCCGGGTCTCGGGCGCGGAGCGCGGCCAGCGCCCGGATCAGCACGTCCGGGCCCTTGAGCGGCTGGATCCGGCCGACGAACGAGACCACGTGGCCGGTCTCGGGCAGGCCGAACCGGGCGCGGTCGCGCGGCCCCGGCCGGAACCGGCCCAGGTCGACGCCGGGCTGCACCACGCTCAGCCGGGCCGGGTCGGCGTCGTAGCAGGCGACCAGGTCCTGCGCCTCGAAGCGAGTGTTGGCCACCAGCGCGTCCGACTCGGCGACCACCTGCTCCTCACCGATCAGCCGGGCCTTGGGCTCGGGCCGGTCACCGGCGGCGATCAGCCTGTTCTTGACCTTGGCCAGGGTGTGCGCGGTGTGCACGTGTGGCACGCCCCAGCGCTCGCGGGCCAGCCAGCCCACCTGGCCGGACAGCCAGTAGTGGGAGTGGATGAGGTCGTAGTGGCCGGGCGGGTGGGCCGCCTCGGCGCGCAGCACGCCGTTGAGGAACGCGCACAGCTGGGACGGCAACTCTTCCTTCGACAGACCTTCGAACGGGCCGGCGGTCACGTGGCGGACGGTGACGCCGGGCGCCATCTCGACCACCGGGGGCAGCTCGGACGAGGTGGCCCGGGTGAACACCTCGACCTCGACACCCAGTCTGGCCAGGCGTTTCGCGGTCTCGACGATGTACACGTTCATGCCGCCGGCGTCGCCGGTGCCCGGCTGCTCGAGCGGCGAGGTGTGTACGGAGAGTGTGGCAATGCGCCGGGGGGTCGGCCAGCTCAATGCGGCCAGCGGCTCAGCCACGTCAGGTCCTCTCGAGGGGGGCAATCGTTACGGACAACTAATACGACGTTGTTCATCTTCCCCATCGACGTGCACTGAACCCAACACGCTACCGGTCGAGGGTGACCGAGGTCATGACCGATTGCACCGAGCGGCAATCGCCGGCGGCGGCCCCACGTGGCCGCGGGCGAGGGCCAAGAGGGCATGACAAAGGAAGGCTCAGCATGAGGCAGGATCGGGGGCATGACTAAGAACATCGCCGTGGTCACGGGAGCGTCCAGCGGGATCGGCGCGGCCACGGCCCGCCGGCTGGTCGCCGAGGGCTTCCACGTGGTCGCCGCCGCCCGGCGGGCCGACCGGCTGGAGGCGCTGGTCAAGGAGACCGGTGACGCCACCGCCGTGGAGTGCGACATCACCGACGACGCGTCGGTGGAACGGCTCCGGGCGACCGTGGCCGGCCTCGACGGGACACTCACCCTGCTGGTCAACAACGCCGGTGGCGCCCACGGCGGCGACCCGGTCGCGTCCGGCTCGGTCAAGGACTGGCAGTGGATGTACGACGTGAACGTGCTCGGCACCCTGCGGGTCACCCAGGCCCTGCTGCCGGCGCTGGAGGCCGGCGGCGCCGGGACGATCGTGACGATCGGCTCGACCGCGTCGTTCGTGGTCTACGAGGGCGGTGGCGGGTACAGCGCGGCCAAACACGCCCAGGCCGCGCTGGTCGGGACCCTGCGCCTGGAGATCGTCGGCAAGCCGGTCCGGGTGATCGAGATCGACCCGGGCATGGTGCGCACCGACGAGTTCTCGCTCAACCGCTTCGGCGATCAGGCCAAGGCGGACGCGATCTACGACGGTGTTCCCGAGCCGCTGGTCGCCGAGGACATCGCGGACTGCGTGGCGTGGACGGCGACCCGGCCGCAGCACGTCAACATCGACCGGCTGGTGGTGCGCCCGATCGTGCAGGCCGCGCAGCACAAGGTGTTCCGGCAGAAGTGAAGCCCGTCGGCGCGGTCACCCGGGGCACGACCAACCCGAACCGGTTGCGCCGCGTCGACAACTGGATCGCGTACCGCTGCGGCGCCCGGCTCGCCGCGGCGGCCGACCCGCTGGTGGTCGATCTGGGCTTCGGCGCGACGCCGGTGACCGCGATCGAGCTGCGGGAGCGGCTGGCCACCCGGGTCCGGCGCGATGTCGCGGTGGTCGGTCTGGAGATCGATCCGGTACGCGTCGCCGCGGCCCTTCCGGCCGCCGACCCACCACGGCTGGAGTTCCGCCGCGGCGGGTTCGAGCTGGCCGGCCTGCGCCCGGTCGTGGTCCGCGCCCTGAACGTGCTGCGCCAGTACGACGAGGCCGAGGTGGCCACGGCCTGGCGGACGATGACCGCGACCGGCGCGGCGCTGGTCGAGGGCACCTGCGACGAGCTGGGCCGGGTGGCGGCCTGGGCCTACGTCGAGAACGGGAGCCCGCTCACCCTGACCCTGTCGGCCCGGCTGTCCGATCTGGACCATCCGGCGACCTTCGCCGAGCGGCTGCCCAAGGCGCTGATCCACCACAACGTCCCGGGCCGGCCGATCCACGAGTTCCTGACGGCGCTGGGTCACGCCTGGGACGTGGCGGCCGGGCCGTTCGGCCCCCGGCAGCGCTGGCGTCAGGCCGTCGCCGCCCTGCACGCCGCCGGACTGCCCGTGTCGCACGAGCCGAACCGGTGGCGCCTCGGCGAGCTGACGGTCAGGTGGCCGGCACCACGTCCTTCGGACGCTTGACCGACACCGGGGCGCCGTAGTCGAACAGCTCCAGCGTGGCCGCGTAGGTGCCCTTCTGGGGACCGCCCTTGGACGGGATGATCGCCTCCCACGCGGTGCTCGTGGCCACTTTGGCGATGCGGCCGTCACCATCGCTCTCCTCTCGTCTCGGTCAAGACGACGGGAGTACGCAGAAGGTTGACATCTTTCGGGTCCGGGCACGAAACGGCGCCGCCGGCCAGGAAGGCCGACGGCGCCAGGTGTCTCTATGTCGTGATGCTAGGGCGTGGAACCGGCCCGCTGCGCCATCACCACGCGGAGCGCCTCGATCAGCAGGTCGGAGGTGAACGGTTTCTTGACCAGCAGGGCGTCCTCGCCGATCAGGCCCTTGGTCACCGCGATGTCCTTGGGCAGACCGGAGATGTAGACCACGCCCATGCCCGGCCGCAGCGACGTGGCCGCCCGGGACAGCTCGCCGCCGGAGGCGCCGGGCAGGCCCAGGTCGGTGATCAGCACGTCGATCTCGCCGTCGTGCTCACGGCAGGTGGCGATGGCCGACTCGGAGTCCGGCGCGACCAGGGTGTCGAATCCGCGGCGCTCGAGCATCCGCCGCATGATGTCGCGCAGATCCTCTTCGTCGTCGACGACGAGCACGGTCGGACGGTTCTCGTAGACCTCCGACATGGGTCCCTCCTCGCAGGGGTTTGGTTCCGCGAATCACGCTATCCGTAGCCGGGGCCGGTCATTGCCGGTTCCGGGCTTTCCGGTGCTGTTATCGCGCGTTGAGCCGCTGTCATCGCGCGTTGAGCCGCTGTCATCGCGCGTTGAGCCAGCTGGTGTCGAGCAGCTTGGCCGGCGAACCGGCCCGATCCTGGACCTTCGTCGAAGCGTGCGACACCAGCGCGTCCCGGACCTGGGCCGGCGTGAGCTTCGGGTCGGCGCCGAGGACCAGGGCGGCCGCACCGGCCACGTGCGGGCTGGCCATCGAGGTGCCGCTCATGGTCTTGGTGGCGGTGTCCGAGGACGACGACGCCGAGACGATCTTCACGCCGGGCGCGAAGATGTCGACGCACGTCCCGTAGTTGCTGAAAGTCGCCCGGGTGTCCGTGTTGTCGGTGGCGGCGACCGTGATCGCGTCCGGCTGCCGGGCCGGCGACTGCTGGCAGGCGTCCTTGTCGTCGTTGCCGGCGGCCAGCGCGTACGTCACGCCGGAGGCGATCGACTTCTTCACCGCGTCGTCCAGGGTCTTGCTGGTGGTGCCGCCGAGGCTCATGTTGGCCACGGCCGGCTTGGCGGCGTTCCTGGTGACCCAGTCGATGCCGGCGATGATCGCCGAGTACGAGCCGCTGCCCTGGCAGTCGAGCACCCGCACGGCGACCAGCTTCACGTCCTTGGCCACGCCGTACGTGGCGCCACCGATCGTCCCGGCCACGTGCGTGCCGTGCCCGTTGCAGTCCTCGGCGCCACCGTTGCGGGTGATCGCGTCGAACCCGGCCCGGGCCCGCCCGCCGAACTCCTTGGCGCTGGTCCGGATGCCGGTGTCCAGCACGTACGCGGTCACGCCGGACGCCGAGCCGTAGGTGTACGACTTCGACAGCGGCAGCGCGCTCTGGTCGATCCGGTCCAGGCCCCAGACCGGGTTGTTCTGTACGCCGTCCGCGGTGATCCGGGCGTCCTGCTCGACCGACTGCACGGCCGGGTGCGCGGCGAGCCGGGCGGCTTGCGTACGCGTCATCTCGGCGTTGAACCCGCTGACCGCGGTGTAGCTGGCCCGCACGGCGCCGCCGTAGCGACGGACCAGGCGCTGAGCCTCGGCCGGCACGTCGGCGGCGCGGGTGCCCGGCCGGAACGTGACGATGTAGCTGTCCGCGATCGCCGCGGACCGGTCGGCCTCCAGGATCGTGCCGGTGGGCAGCGCGGCGGGTGTCGCGGCGGCGGCCGAACCGGCGAATCCGGTGACGGCGGCCGCGGCGGTGAGGCCGGCGGTCAGCACGAAGCGGGCGGCACGACGCCGGCCGGTGATGCGAGTCATAAACAGGTCCCCCCTGATCGGCTTCGGCGGCGCTAGTCACCAAGTCGGGACGCATGCCGAAGTCACCTGGGGGAAATGTTGTGGCCGGGGCGGAGTCCGCCCGGGACCGGCCGGGTTGCCCTTGGGTTGCAGCCCGCCCCGGTTGGGCATGAAGAGCTAATTCGGTACCCCGGAAGGCCGATGTACCCGCTGTCTGAACAGGCAGCATGCCGAGCTAGGAGAGCCGAGATGACCACGCTGGTGAGCACTCCCGAGATCGTGACCGTCGACGAGCTGATCGAACGCTGCGACAGCTGCGCCGCGGCCGCCAGGCTGGAGGTCACCCTCCCCACCGGCACCCTGGCCTTCTGTGGGCACCACGCGAACAAGCACGGCGCCGAGCTGGCCCGGCTGGCCACCGTGGCCCGGGTGGAGAAGGGCTTCATCTGGGCGGGTGTCGCACAGTAACCACTAGACGGCTTCTGCCGCGATATGCTCGCTGTCTTACCTATTAGAGGCATTTGCCCCGTCTGAGAGAGGGCGCGGGTGCAGTTCGCGGCATACGACGTGAGCCGGCTGTCCCGCCTCGGCGCCGGGTGCGCCGGGGTCGCGACAGCTGTGTACGGTGCCGCCGCCCTGCCGGTGAGCACCCTCGAACCAAGCCCGGCGCCGGCCTTTCTGCCCGCCGGGCTCGCGCTCGTCCTGGTCGTGCTGCCGGCCCGCCGACTCTCCGTACGCATCACCGGATATCTGCTCGCGGCGGCCTCGGGCGTGCTCGGCGCGCTGGCCATCGGCTCGCATCCGGCCGCCGGCGTGGCCACCGTGCTGGCCGCCACCGCGCTGGCCGTCCTGGACATGCGCCTGCCCGGCCGCCGCGCCCGGGTGGCCGACCCGCTGCTGGCCGGCGCCGCCACCATCGCCCTGGTCGCCCTGGTGCCGCGGATGTTCGCGCCCACCTTCCCGGACGGCCACGGCCCGGTGCCGCTGATCTCGCCGTACCTGGCCGGCGCCCTGCTCACCCTGACCTTGGGCGCGCTCCTGGCCCGGCCGGAGGCGGGACCGCTGCGCACCTCGGCGATGGCCGGCGCGGGCACCACGGTGCGCCGGGCCCTGCCCGCCCTGATCGCCGTACCGGTGCTCGCCGCCCTGGTCAGCGCGCTCGCCGTGCGTACCGGAATCTCCCGGCCCGAGGCCGCCATCAGCACCGGCGCGATCCTCGCCGCGCTGGCCGTGCTGGCCCTGATCGCCCACCTGATCCGCTCGCTGGAGGCGGCCGACCGGCGGCACCGCGAGCTCGTGGCCGAGCTGCATACCCGGCAGGAGTTCGCGAACACGCTGCTCCAGTCGATGAACGAGGCGGTGATGGTGCTGGACGCCGACCATCGGGTCATCGACGTGAACCGGCGGTGGCGGGAGCTGACCGGGCACCGGCACGAGGACGCGGTGGGCTCGCGGCCCGAGACGCTGCCACCGGACGGCACCGGCGACTGGTCGGTGCGGCACCGCGACGGCGCCGATGTCCCGGTGCTGGCCACGATGGCCGCGGTGCCCGGATCGGACGGCGCGGCCCGGGCCTACGTCGCCACCTACGTCGACATCACCGACCGGAAGCGGGCCGAGGAGTCGGTCCGGGCGCACGCCGCCGAGTTGGAGAGCGGCAACGAGCAGCTGCGCGAGGCGAACGCCCGGCTGGCCGGCGCGCTGGCCTTCAAGAACGACCTGACCTCGATGCTCACCCACGACGTGGCCCAGCCGATCAGCTCGATCGCCAGCCTGGCCGAGCTGCTCACCGCCGACTGGGCCGACCTGCCGGACGACATCCGGCAGGAGCTGGCCACCAAGATCGACCGGAACACCCGCCGGCTGATCAAGATGATGAACGACCTCCAGCTGCTGTTCCGGCTGGACACCGGCTCGGTCACGGCCCGGCGCACGCCGGTGCCGATCCGCGAGGTGGTGGAGGCGGTGGTGGCGGCGGCCGGCCCGGCCGCCGGTGGCACGGTCGAGGTCCTCGTCGACGACCACGTCTCGGCCCTGGCCGACCGCGGCCACGTGCAGGCGGTGGTGCGGAACCTGCTGGCCAACGCGCTGGCCTACGGCGAGGCGCCGGTGGAGATCCGGGCCGAGCGGCAGGCCGACCGCGTGGACCTGACCGTCAGGGACCACGGGCCGGGCATCCCGGACGAGCTGGTGCCCGATCTCTTCGGGCGGTTCATGCGCGGCGCCGGACTGGGCCTGTTCATCGTCCGGCACCTGGTGGAGGCGAACGGCGGGTCGGTCCGCTACGAGCCGGTCGACCCGCGCGGCGCCCGCCTGATCGTCACACTCGAGTCGGCCACGGTGGGGTCGTGACGTCGCCGTTCCCGCCGGCCGCCTCGGCCCGGGCCGCCTCGCCCTCGGCCTGAGCCTTGGCCAGCTGCTTCGGGAACCGCCGGGCGAGCTGGTAGAGGCGCAGCACGAGCAGGGCCTCGAAGGCCAGCAGCAGCACGCCGGAGACGATCGAGGTCCAGAAGACGAAACCGATCAGCGGGCCGACGATGAACACCGTCATCTCGTACTCGATGCCGCTGAACAGGTGGATGCGGATCCGGTTGCGCAGCAGCCGGTTGCGGATGCGGAGGTAGGTGCCGCCCTCGCCCTCGATCGGCCCCGGCGCCTCCTGCTTGGCGTCGTCCGGGTCGGACTCCTCCTCGTCGGCCGACGGCAGGTCGGGCCGATCACCACGGGCCTCGGCCAGCTGGGCGTTCAGGCTGCTCTTGATCTTGCCGACCTGCGACCCGTTGAGGTAGCGGAAGAAGTCGATGCCGATCACCGCGGCGGCGAGCCAGATCCACGCGACGTCGCCGGTCCGCGAGTACTGACCGCCGAACAGCGCGATCGCGCAGATGACCACGCGGACGCGGTCGAAGATGAAGTCGAACCAGACACCGAAGATCGTCCCGGTGCCGTTCAGCCGGGCGATCTTGCCGTCCATGCAGTCGATCACGAAGGCCAGGTGGAACAGCAGCGCCCCGGCGACCAGCCACCAGCGGTCCTGCATCAGGAAGCAGGCCGCGGACCCGAGACCGAGGACGAACGCGAAGCTCGAGAGCAGGTTCGGCGTGATCCAGCGGTACGGGTAGACCAGCCGGACCAGCCGGATCGCCAGCGGGTCGACGAGCAGAACCGTCCACCACGCGTCGCGGCGCTTGGCCGTCCGGTCGGTGATCTCTTGGAGGGGTATGCGTTGCACTCGGTTAACTTGCCGTTCGATCGTCGTCTTTGCAAGTTCGGTGCGCGGCTTGTAACGGAATTATCAGCCGGCCCGAAACATCACCCGCCGTAGTCGTGGGAGCTGCCCCGGTCCTCCTCGTGGCTCACGCCTTCGCCCCAGGTGTCGCGGCCCTGCGTACGCCCGCCCATCGCCGCCGTGCCGGTCCCGGTGCCGGCCGCGCCGCCCCGGAGACCGCGCGTGCCGCCGATCTTCCGGCCGGGGGCGAGCACGTCTTCCAGGTCGTGCGGGCTGTCGATGCCGGGGGCCGAGGTGATGTCGACGTTCGTACCCATCCGGGCCAGGTCCCCGGCGCTCGTACCCCAGCCCGCACCGGGGTGGGGCTGCTGGTCGCGCCGCTTGATCCGGGCGGCCACCGAGGCCGGCGTGGGCGGGCTCCCGAAGACCGTGCTGGACTTGCCGGCGAGCTGCTTCGAGCTGGCGCCGCCCATCGTGTGCGAGCCCAGCACCCCGCTCTCCACCAGGCCCTTGAAGGTGGTCAGGTCGTTCTTGAGCTGCTTGGTCAGCGTCTCCTGGCCGTGCCGGTCGCTGGGCAGCAGGAACGCGATGTCCGCGTCCAGTTGCGCGACCAGCTGGGTCCGGGTCTCGCTCATCGGCCGCAGCGTGATCGTCTCGCTGAGCCTCGGACCGTCCGTGGTCGACCAGGAGATCCGCTCGTCCAGGGCGAGCTCGGTGATCTGCGCGTCGAACTCCCGGCGGTGCCCGTCGAGATCCATCACCCAATGGGTACGGTCGGCGCCGATCGGCGTGACCTGCTCCACCCCGGTCATGAAGCGGGGATAGTTCTCGAACGCGGCGATCTGCTCGTACACGGTGTGCAGGGGCGCGCCGACCTCGATGCTCTGCTGAACCAGGCTCATGCGACCGAGAGTACGGTCGCGAACACGCCGTGTGCTTGCTTTCCCTCAGACCCGGAGGGTGCTGTCCCTCAGACCCGGAGGGCAATTTCCCTCAGACCCGGAGCAGGTACTGCCACTGGCCGACCTCGGCCGCGTATCGGGCGTCACTCGCGGCCACCAGCGGCACTCCCGCGTCCCGGAGCCGGCCGACCAGCCGCGCCGACGGGCTGCGCCACGCCTCGCTGATCTCGACCGCGGCGCCGGTGTTCCGGCAGGCGTCGGCCAGGTGGTCGAGCACCTCGTCGGAGAGCACCGCGTCGTCGATGCCGACCTGGGTGAGCAGGCTCAGCGGGCGGGCCAGCTGGGTGGGCACGTAGCGGGAGGCGCGCTCCAGGCCCTTGACCGTCGCGCCGACCACGATCTCGGCCACCTCGGCCTCGGTCAGGGCGCCGGCGGCGATCGCCTGCCGGACCTCACGCGGGCCGAGCGGGCCGTCCGCGGCGGGCAGCCGGGTGACGGCGACCGAGAGGGCCTCGAGGTGGGGCAGGTCGGCCGAGGGCCAGGCCAGCCAGCCGTCCGGCCGGACGACCTCGACCTCGGCGGCGATCCGGAGGGTGAGCTCGGTGCGCCGGCGGGCCCGGCGCACGGCGTCGGCGTACGCGGGCAGCCAGGTGGTGTCCCGGGCGACCTGGTCGGCGAAGGTGACGGCGGTCAGCCCGGCCCGGTCGGCGGCCGAGACGACCACGCCGACGCTGTCCCGGCCGGCCGCGAAGCCGGTGTGCACGTGCGCGTCGACGGTCAGATCGAGGGTGTGGCCCGGTCCGGCCACGACGGTTTCCTGCTCTGCGCCCACGATTCGCTCCCGCGCTGATCACCGACGGGCCCTTTCCCGTCTGGGAGAAGAGTCGGACGGCGGCGTTGTGAAGCAAGGTATGTGGCCGGTGCAGGTGAGTATCAAATGCTCAGAGCTTGAAGCCGGAGACCAGCCCGCGGAGCTCCTCGGCGGTGCGGGCGACCTCGGAACTGGCCTGCCGGGTCTGGTTGACGCCCTGCACCGCGGAAGCGCTGGCGTGCGAGACGTCGGCGATGTTGGCCGCGATGCGGCTGCTGCCGGAGGCGACCTCGCTGATGCTGCGGCTCATCTCGGCCGTGGTGGCGGTCTGCTCCTCGACCGCGCTGGCGATCGTGGTCTGGTAGTCGTTG
Organism: Actinoplanes sp. NPDC089786; assembly: GCF_040684855.1. NCBI lineage: Bacteria > Bacillati > Actinomycetota > Actinomycetes > Micromonosporales > Micromonosporaceae > Actinoplanes > Actinoplanes sp. NPDC089786. The sequence goes on along the minus strand of NZ_JBFBGU010000001.1, from coordinate 791,834 downwards.
ATCTTCGCGATCACCTCGCTGATCCGGCTGATCACCTCGACCGCGCCGCCGGTGTCCTGCTGGATCGCGGTGACCCGGGCGCCGATATCCTCGGTCGCCCGCGCCGTCTCCTGGGCCAGGTCCTTCACCTCGGACGCCACCACCGCGAAACCCTTGCCGGCGTCACCGGCCCGGGCCGCCTCGATCGTCGCGTTCAGGGCCAGCAGGTTGGTCTGCTCGGCGATCGACGTGATCAGCTTGATCACGTTGCCGATCTCGGCCGACGACTCGCCCAGCTGCCGGATCGTCTCGGTGGCCCGGGCCGACTCGGACACCGCCACCGCCGCGATCTGCGCGGCCTCGCTGGTGTTGCTGGAGATCTCGCGGATCGACAGGCCCATCTCCTCGGAGCCGGCCGCGACCGTCTGCACGTTGCGGGAGATCTCCTCGGCCTCGGCCGACGCTGACGTGCTCTGCGCGTCGGTGTCGTTGGCCGCGTCCGCGATCTTGGCCGCCACCGCGGTGAGCTCGCCGGCCGAGTTGGCCAGGACGTCGGCGTTGCTGCCGATCGCGGCCATCGACCGGTGGATCGACTCGAGCGCGCTGTCCAGGGCCTCGGCCATCCGGCCCATCTCGTCGCGGGTCGTGATCCCGCTGCGCGCGGTGAGGTCGCCGCGGGACAGGCTCCCGATCACCTCGCCGAGGCGGCGGACCGGCCGCAGGATCGACCGGGCCACCGGGACGGCCAGGCCGATCAGCAGCAGCAGGCCGAGCAGGGCGACGCCGTCGGTCAACCACGCGGTGCGGCTGGTGGTGCTGGTCATGTCGCCGCGTTCGGTGCTGATGTCCTTCTCCAGCTCCGTCTTGATCGCGTCGATCTTGTCGTCGGAGATGTTGTTGCGCTCCGGGATCTGGTCGATGTCGCGCAGGGCCGCCTCGCGGTCGGTGGCGGCCCGCTTGACGAAGTCACCGGCGAACGCGCCGAACGACACCACGTCCGGCTTCAGGTCGTCGAACATCGGCTGGATCCGGGCCGGCAACCCGGCGTCCTGCACGGCCTGGGCCGCCTCGGACGCCGAGACCGCGTCGTCGGCCACGTCGGCGGACATGTCCTGGCCGAGCAGCTGCCGGTACATGTCGACCTTCAGCTCGGACTGGCGGGTGTCCAGGTGGTTCAGCGCGCCCAGGGCCGATTCCAGCCGCCGGACATTCTCGGCCTGGTCGGTGAGCTGTCCCTGACTCATGGTGCTGATCACGGTCAGGGCGCCCAGCGCGACCACACCGCTGGCCACGATGAGGCTCAACCGCTTGGCGACGCCGAGTTCGGCCAATCGCGACATGTACGACTCCTTCAGACGCGAGCATTTGCCGGTGCCTCAATCTTCAGCGCTGGCCGCCCGTCCGATGGCGGTTTCGGCGGATTCAGCAGCAACTGTTCTGCACTGGAGGCGCACCCCGGTGGCATCCCACGCTCGGCAGATTGGCCCGTGAGCACGTGACCACGTGCCGGGAAGGAAGCCCATGAAGGCCCGACATCAGCGCCGCGTCTCCACCACGCTGCTCGCCGCCGCCGGCATCTTGGCCGGTGTGCTGGGCGCGGCCGGTCCCGCCGCCGCCGCCCCGAAGGTGGCCGGCATCGGCACCGCCAAGACCGGCGGCACCGCGCTCAACATGCGCGTGACACCCGCCTCCGCCGGCAAGCTGGCCGGCACCGTTCCCAACGGCGGCAAGCTCTCCATCGTCTGCCAGGTTCGCGCCGAGACGATCCACGGCACGGTCCGCACCACGAACCTCTGGGACAAGCTGGCGAACAACTACTGGGTCGCGGACGCCTACGTCGCCCGCGCCGTGTTCCCGATCCCGACCTGCCCCAAGACCTCGACGACCACGCCTGCGCCCGTGGTGTCCAAGACCTGGACCCAGCCGGTGTCGGCCGGGCTGGTCAGTGGATTCCGTACCGTGACCCGCCCGTCGCACGACGGTGTCGACCTGGGCGCCGCGCGCAACACCCCGATCAGGGCCGCGAACGGCGGCAAGGTGATCCGGGTGGTCTGCAACGCCTCCACCAACAACTGCGACGTGGACGGCAGCCGCTCGATCTCCGGCTGCGGCTGGTACGTCGAGGTGCAGCACGCGCTGAACTACGTGACCCGCTACTGCCACATGGTGCGCAAGCCGTCGGTGGTCGTCGGCCAGACCGTGGCCACCGGCCAGCTTCTCGGGTACGTCGGCACGTCCGGCTCGTCGTCCGGCCCGCACCTGCACTTCGAGGTCCACACCGGAACGCCGGCCACGCACGCCAACGCGATCGACCCGATCCGGTTCATGGCGGCGCGCGGCGCCCCGATCGCCTGACGCCTCACACAGACGCGAAAGCGCCCCGCCGGTTCCGGCGGGGCGCTTTTCGTGGTTACCGATTGTCTTGCGGACCGTCCGGTTCGGACGGTGGCCGCAGTGTCCGGGAAAGCTCGTCGACCACCGCGTCGGTGGGCGAGGCCGCCTCACGGTTGGCCGCCTGCAGCTCGCGATAGACCTCTTCGCGATGCACGCGCACGTCCCGTGGCGCCTGGATGCCGAGCCGGATCACATCACCCCGGGCCTCGAGAACGGTGATGACGACGTCGTCGCCGATCATCACGCTCTCGCCGGCCCGTCTGGTCAGCACGAGCACCGATGCCCCTTTCCATCCGTGGACAGGACCGGCCCGACGCCTACTTCTTGTTGAGGATCGCGCGCACCGGCATCTCCGTGCCCGCGAGTACGACCTGGAGGGCCATCCGGTTCACCGTGTTGATGACGATCGGCGCCATCAGGTTGGCCGCGGTGGCCTCCTTGCCGGCGGTGATCACCAGCATCGTGATCACGTCCTCGGCCTCGGGGTAGCCCAGCAGGGCGAGCGACTCGTCCGGAATCTCCGGGGTGTAGTTCTCGAAGAACGGGTCCGGCGGGACCACGAGGAAGCGGAGCTCCGGGTTGTCCAGCGAGGTGAAGGCGTAGAGAAGGCCTTCGTCGTTGAGCCGCACGAGAGCGAACCGGGTGTGCGCCGGGAAGCCCGGCATCGGGGCGGCCAGGTGGATCGTGGGAATAGTCGTGATCATCTGATCCCCGTGCGTTCGAGAGACTGCTTGCGTGCTCATGGTCACCTCAAGAAATCGATGAGCGAGGGCTGGATCACCTTGGCCGAGGCGGCCAAAGCTGCCTGGTACGAGGTCTGCTGAAGCTGCATCTCCATGATCGTTTTCGGCAGGTCGACATCCTCGATATCGGACAGCTGCGACGTCACGGTCAGCAATCGATCCTGTGCGGACTGCTTCATCCCTTCAAGCCGATTGTAACGAGCGCCAACATCCGAAAGAGTGGTTTTCACGAGATTGTGCGCGGCGTCAAGCTTCTCCAGGTTCGCGGCAGTCGCAGTGGTGTCACCGGCCCGAATGGAATCGGCGACATCCTTCAGAACCTTGAAGAGCTGGGTATCTCCCTCGCCGAAGGCCTCCGGGCCGGTGGCGTCGACGCGCACCTTGGCGCCGGCGCCGACGGTCCGTGAGGTGGTGCCGGTGTCGCCGACGAAGGTACCGTCCGGGTCGTACGCGACCTCACTGGCGGTCGAGCCGCCAAACACCGGACGATCCATGTACTTGGTGTTGCCATACCCGACGAGCTGCTCGCGAATCTGATCCAATTCGGACGCGATCGCAGCGTTGGTGGTCGGGTCGTTGGCTCCCTGGTTGAGGCCGCGGACGACGAGGTCGCGCGCCGCGATGGTCCGGGAGGAGACGGTCGACAGCGTGTTGTCGAGCGTGCCCAGCCAGCCGAGGCCATCGTCGGCGTTGCGGGCGTACTGCTGACTGGCCCGCACCTCGCCGCGCAGCTGGAGTGACGACACCGTGCCGGTCGGTGAGTCCGACGGGCGGTTGATCGTCTTGCCGCTGGACAACTGCTCCTGGATCTTCTCGCCCTTCGCGATGTTCCGCTGAAGGTTGGCCAGCACCCGGGTGTGGATGCTGCCCTCGGTGACGCGTCCGCCGATCGCCATGACGTTCTACTCCTTACCTTCCGACCAGTCCGGTGCGGTTGATGAGCTGGTCGAGCATCGAGTCGATGGTGGTCAGCACGCGCGACGCCGCCTCGTATCCACGCTGATAGGTCAGCAGGTTGGTCATCTCCTCGTCGAGGTTGACCCCGGACTGCCCCTCGCGCGACGCGTCCACCTGCTCGGTCACCGTGGCCTGGATGTCGTTGCGCCGGCCGGACGCCTGCGCGGCCACGCCGAGCTGGCCGATCATGCCCTGGTACTCGCGGTCCGGCCCGTCGATCGACTCGCCGAGGTCGGCCATCTGGTCGGCGATCGAGTTGTCGTAGGTGCCGTCGGTGCCGGAGACCGCGACCTGGTCCGGGTCGGTGATGTTCAGCCGGATCGTGCCGGCCGTGATGTCGCCGCCGCTGCTGCTGGTGAAGAAGTCCAGCCCCGTGCTGCCGTCCTTGCTGTATCCGCCGCCGTGCAGGGTGTTCACCTTGTCGGCGAGGTTCTTGGCCACCGAGTCCAGGGCGTCCGAGATGGCCGGGATGATCGTGGTCATCGTGTCGGCCATCGCGCCCATCGTGCCGCCGGCCTGCACCGCGGTCTTGGTGTCGGCCCAGCGCAGCGTCATCGGGTCGGAGTTCTGGTCGTCCAGCCGCTTGGCGCCGGAGACCTCCAGCTTCCGGGTGGTGAACTCACTGACCAGAGTGGAGTTGCCGACGAACACGTCGACCGCGCCGTTGGCCCGTGCCGACGCGGTGGCCCCGGCCAGCTCGGACAGCTTCATCACCTGCAGGTCGCGGCGGTCCTCGAGCTCGTTGACGGTCAGGCCGGTGGCCTTGGCCTTGACGATGCTGTCGTTGAGCTGGGCGATCGAGTCGGCCGTGGTGTTGACCTCGTTGGTGTACGCGGCCAGCTGGGTGCTGGACTGTGACCACTGCGACGCGAGCGACGAGTGGGCCGAGTTGAGCCCGTCGGCCACCGTCGACGCCTGCTGGAGCAGGGTCGAGCGGGTCGCGGCGAGCTGCGGGTTGTTGGACACGTCGTTCCAGCCGCCCCACATGTCGTGCAGCTGTGCGGCCAGCGCGGTGTCGCCGGGCTCGGCGAACACGTCCTCGATGGAGCCGTAGGCGGACGTCTGCTGGGCCAGGTAGGCGCTCTTGCCGTGCTCGGCGCGGCCCCGGTTCTCCATGAACTCGTCGCGCAGCCGCTGCACGTCGGACACCGCGACACCGGTGCCGAGGCCGTCGGTCCTGGCGTACATGGCCGGCGAGAGCGAGCCCACCTGGGACTGCATCTCGGCGCGCTGCCGGGTGTAGCCCTCGGTGTTCGCGTTCGCGATGTTCTGACCCGTCACGTCCAGGGCGCGACGTTGCGCGTAGAGCGAGGTCAGAGCGGTGTTGATGCCCCCGAAGCTGCTTGCCATCAGATCGCCTCGTCCACCAGGCTGGGGCGGCGCACGCCGCCGGTGACGGTCTGTCCTTGCCGGCCATACGTTTCCACGGTTCCGGCGAACGCGAGCATCGTTTCGCGAGCTGCGCGCTGACCGGCGGTGAGCAGGTCCCGGTTGGCCTCGGCCATCGCGCTGATCTCCGAGGTCAGCGTCAGGAATGCCTTACGGTGCTGGTGAAGCAGCTCGGACCAGGGGTCCGGGGCGGCGTCGGCGAGCTCGCCCAGGGACGCCTCGACCGGCAGGCCCAGCTCGGAGGCCACGGCCTGCGCGTACGCCGCACGAGCCACCTCGGTCTGCCGGATCTGGTCCAGCACCACCTCGACCTCGCGGGTGGCGTGCGACAGCCAGCGCGACCGGTTCGCCGCGAGGAGCAACTGCTCCTCCTCCAGCTTGAACAGCAGCAACTCGAGCAACTCGCGGGACCGCCACAGGACGCTGGACAGGTCGGTAAGGCTCACGCCGGTCCTCCATCCGCGGAGGCTTCTCCCCCGCTACCGGACAGGTCGGCAACGGAGGGCGCCTCTCTGAGGATTTGGGCTCCATCGGGTTGCAGTCCGGTGCGACCCGTTTTCCGCGGTTTCGAGAACAGGTGCGAACAAGTCTCGGATACTTCTCATGACTGATGGCAACCGTCCGATCACTCAGGGCGTACGCCAAGGGCTCATGGACGAGCCCGGACCAGACCCTCATCAAGGAGGAAAACCCCATGGGTCTTCGCATCAATCAGAACGTCGCCGCGCAGAACTCCTACCGGAACCTGTCGATCACCGACGGGCAGATGTCGAAGTCGCTGGAGAAGCTGTCCAGCGGTTTCCGCATCAACCGGGCGGCCGACGACGCGGCCGGCCTCTCCATCTCGGAGGGCCTGCGCGCCCAGGTCGGTGGCCTCAAGGTCGCCGTCCGCAACGCCCAGGACGGCATCAGCGTCGCACAGACCGCTGAAGGCGCCCTGAACGAGGTGCACTCCGTGCTGCAACGCATGCGTGACCTGTCGGTGCAGGCGGCGAACGACGGCGCCAGTGACCCGAAGGCCAAGGAAGCGGCGCAGGCTGAGTTCGCGGAGCTCAGTTCCGCGCTCGACCAGATCGGCACCGACACGGCGTTCGGGAAGACCAAGCTGCTGGACGGCTCCTTCACGGCCAAGGATTTCCAGATCGGCGCCAACACCGGCGAGAAGGTAACCGTCACCATCGACCAGGTCAGCGCCGCGGATCTGGGTATCGACAGCCTGGACCTCACCACCGGCGCCGCGGCTGCCATCGACACGATCGACGCCGCCATCGAGACGGTCTCCGAGCAGCGGTCCACGCTGGGTGCCGCCCAGAACCGGTTCGAGCACACCATCAACAACCTCAACGTCTCGGTGGAGAACCTGTCCGCGTCGGAGTCCCGGATCCGGGACACCGACATGGCGCAGGAAATGGTCTCCTTCACCCGGAGCCAGATCCTGACCCAGGCCGGCACGTCGATGCTCGGGCAGGCCAACCAGGCGTCGCAGAACGTGCTCTCGCTGCTCCGCTAACCGATTGGCAACCGGCGCGGGCTAACTGAATACGACGCACGACCGAACAGGTTGAGGGCGGCTGGCAGACGGCGCCGGCCGCCCTCGGCACATCCAGCGTCACCGGCACCACCACGACCGACAGAAAGGGGCGCACCGTGGGCAGCACTGTTGACGGCCTGGTCAGCGGCCTCAGCACCTCCTCGATGATCAGCCAGCTCATGCAGATCGAGGCAGCGCCGCAGAACCGCCTCAAGACCAAGGTCTCCGGCGCGGAGTCGATGGTCACCTCCTACCAGTCGGTCAACACCAAGCTCGCCGCTCTGAAGACCGCGTCGGAAGATCTCGCCAAGCCCGCCACCTGGCGTTCGATCAAGCCGACCTCGTCGTCCACCTCGGTCACCGCCGCCGCCACCCCTAACGCCGCGGCCACGCAGACCGGCAGCCTCACCTTCGACGTCAAGCAGCTCGCGAAGGCCCAGATCTCCACCGCCCGGGTGGACTCCGATGCCGACCTCGCCCCCGGCGGCAGCATCACCATCAGCTTCGACGACGGCAGCGACCCGGTCACCATCGACCTCACCGACCAGCCGCGCAACGCCCAGGGCATCTCGGACGCGATCAACGGCGCCGGCCTCAGCGTCAAGGCGTCCGTGGTCAAGACCAGCACCGGCGACAGCGTGCTGCAGATGACCGCGGCCAAGACCGGCGTCGCCGGCAGCTTCACCGTCGGCGGCCTCGACGCCGACCTGAAGACCGCCGCCGTGGCCCAGGACGCGATGCTCCAGGTCGGCGGCGCCGACGAGGACGGCGGCTACACGGTCACCAGCAGCACCAACACGTTCACCGACCTGATGACCGGCGTGACGCTCACCGCCACCAAGGAGGAGAACAACGTCACGATCGGCGTCACCTCGGACATCGGGGGCATGACCGACAAGATCAAGGCGATGGTGGACGCCGCGAACGCGGTGATCAGCGAGGTCACCAAGCAGACCAAGTACGACGCGACGACCAAGTCCGGCGCCGCCCTCTCCAGCGAATTCATGGTCCGGCAGATCAGCCAGTCCGTGATGAGCGCGGTCAGCCAGGGCCAGGCCGATATCGGCAGCCTCAGCAAGCTCGGCGTGCAGCTGGAGAAGGACGGGACGCTCACCTTCGCGAAGGAGGCGTTCGAGGCGTCGTACGCCGCCGACCCGGACAAGATCAAGAACGCCGGCATGGGCATGGCGGACACGTTCAAGGCCGTCTCGCAGAAGCAGACGGCCAACATCACCAACGCGATCACCGGACGGAAGTCGTTCATCGACTCGATGAACGCGCAGATCGACCACTGGGACGTGCGGCTCGATCAGCGTCGCGAAGCCCTCACCAAGCAATACGCATCCCTGGAGACCGCGCTCAGCAACCTCAAGTCGCAGTCCTCCTACCTCTCCAGTCAGCTCGGCTGACACCGACCCAAGGGATCCAATGTCTTCTCCCGCACTGCGCGACCGTTACCTGGCGGACTCGGTCAACACTGCCTCGCCCGGCAAGTTGCTGGTCATGCTCTACGACCGCCTGGTGATCGACCTGGTGCAGGGTGAGGAAGCGGTGCGCACGGGGAACCGCGAGGTCGCCGCCGACAAACTCACCCACGCCCAGGAGATCATCCTGGAGCTGCGTACGACACTGGACCTGGACGCCTGGTCCGGCGCGCCCGGCCTGGCCAACCTGTACGGCTTCCTGGTCACCGAGCTGATCGGCGCCAACATCAAGCGCGACGCCGATCGGGTGGCCGCCTGCCGGCGCCTGGTCGAACCGCTGCGCGACGCGTGGCGCGAGGCCGCGGCTCAGGCGACCAACTGAGACGTAAGGGATCACCTTTGTGACTGGGGACTGGCGGGAAGCGTGGGTCGCCGCGCTCGACGAGATGGAACTCGACGTCGCGGCGGCCGAAGCCATGCTGACCGACGAGCACCGGCACGCCCAGCACCCGCCGGCCGACCTGTGGAAGCCGCCGACCGAGCTCGGCGCCCTCCCGCTCGAGCTGCGGCCCCGGGCCGACGAGATCCTCACCCGCCAGTTGCGCGCGGCCGAGGAGATCGCCCGCCGGATGGTCGCCACCCGCCAGCAGATGGCGATGAACTCCCGGATCGAGACCGGTGAGGCGTCCAAGCGCCCGGTCTATCTCGACTGCGCGATGTAGCAACCACGCGGCAACCGATTGGCCCTAAGCGGATCCCTCAACACGCCGATTCGGATGGTACGAGCGACGGATCGCTCAACGACCGCCACGGACCGGCGACCTGCACGACCGAGGGGAATCAGCCGTGTTCAACGACGTGTCCACCGCTTCGCTCAAGGTCTCCGTGGCCGGCCTGGCCGCCCGTCAGACCGCCATCGCGGACAACATCGCGAACATCGAGACGCCCGGTTACCAGGCCCGTAAGGTCAAGTTCGAGGAGGCGCTGAGCAGCGCCGTCGAGCACGGTCGTGCACCCCGGTCGGTGACGCCGTCGGTGGCCCGCTCGCTCGAGCCGACCCGGCTGAACGGCAGCAACGTCAACCTCGATGAGGAGACGCTCTCGCACATCGACACCACGATGCGCTACCAGCTGACTCTCCGCGCGCTGGACGGCAAGTACGGCCTGATCCGCGACGCGATCAAGGGGGCCTGATCCGGATGAGCACCTTCAACGCGATCGGCGTGGCCGCCAGCGGCGTCACGGTCTACCGCAAGTGGCTGGACGCCGTCTCGGACAACATCGCCAACATCGACAACGTCACCCGGACCTCGGAGAACGCCTTCCAGGCCCGGTACGTGGTGGCCCAGGAGGCCCAGGACGGCAACGGCGCCCAGGTCGGCGGCATCGCGTTGGGCAGCGCCGAGGGCAAGCTGACCTACGAGCCGGACAACCCGCTGGCCGATACCGAGGGGTACGTCCGCCGGCCGGACATCGACCTCGGCAGCCAGATGGCCCAGATGATCATGGCGCAGCGCGCGTACCAGGCGAACCTGTCTGTGGTCGACCGCGCCCGTGACTCGTACACCGCGGCGATCAACCTCGGGAAGGCCTGATCATGACCTCTCCGATCAGCGCGATCAGCGGATTCTCGGGGATCAGCCCGATGGACGCGCTCAGCAAGGTCACCGAGATCGGCAAGACCGCGGGCGCCTCGGGCGCCGAAGCCGCCGAATCCACCTCCGGCACCGACTTCGCCGGCATGTTGTCCTCCGGCCTGGAGAGCGTCCAGGCCGCTCAGACGAAGGCGTCCGACCTGGCCACGCAGGTCGCCAACGGCACGCTCGCCGACCCGGCGCAGTACACCATGGCCTCGACCGAGGCCGCGCTCGGTCTCCAGCTGACCATGGCGGTCCGGAACAAGGCCCTGGAGGCTTTCCAGGAGATCATGAGAATGCAGGCCTGACGTCATGACGGACCGTCTCCCCGCGCCCGTCCGCAAGGTCAGCGACGCCTTCAAGTCCTTCACCCCGGGACAGAAGGCCGTCACGATCTTCGCGGTCGTCGCCCTCGCCGTCGGCGGCTACTTCTTCGCCACCTGGGCGTCCAAGCCGTCGTACGCCGCCCTGTTCAGCAACCTGTCGAGCAAGGACGCGAGCGCGATCGTCGAGTCGCTCCAGAAGACCGGAACACCGTACGAGCTGGCCAACGGCGGCCAGACCATCATGGTGCCCCAGGACCAGGTCTACGACCTGCGGCTGTCGCTGTCCGGCGAAGGCCTGCCCGGGGAGTCGGACACCGGTTACGCGCTGCTCGACCAGCAGGGCATCACCACCAGCGACTTCATGCAGCACACCAACTACCAGCGCGCGCTCGAGGGCGAGCTGTCCAACACCATCAAGTCGATCGACGGCGTCGAGGCCGCCACCGTGCACCTGGTCATCCCGCAGAAGGACGTCTTCGCCGACGACCAGAACAAGACCACGGCCTCCGTCCTGGTCCAGTCCTCGGCCAGCAAGCCGCTCTCCAACCAGCAGGTGCAGGCGATCGTCAACCTGGTCGCCTCCAGCGTCGAGGGCCTCGACCCGACCCAGGTCACGGTGGCCGGCGCGGACGGCAAGATCCTCTCCACCGGCGGCGGCGCCGCGGTGGCGACCGGCGGCGACAGCGGCGCCGACTCGCAGACCGTGGCCTACCAGAACCGGCTCAACACCTCGCTGCAGAACATGCTGGACAGCGTGGTCGGACCGGGCAACGCCGTGGTCACCACGACCGCCGAGCTCGACTTCGACCAGACCTCCACGACATCCCGCCAGTACACCTCGGACCCGTCCGTGGCGGCGCTGTCCGAGCAGATCAGCCGCGAGGCGTACAACGGCGACGACGGCAAGGGGCAGGGCGGCGTGCTCGGCCCGGACAACATCCAGGTCCCCAACGGCAACACCAGCACCAGCGCCGCCGGCCAGTACGAGAACACCCAGCAGACCCGCAACAACGCGGTGAACCAGGTCGACGAGGTCCGCAAGAGCGCGCCCGGCGGCGTGAAGAAGCTGTCGGTGGCCGTGCTGCTCAACGCGACCACGGCCGGGACCGTCGACTCGGCCCAGGTGCAGCAGCTGGTCAGCACGGCCGCCGGCATCGACGCGACCCGCGGCGACTCGGTGGCGATCGCGGCCATGCCGTTCGACACCAGCGCCGCCGAAGCGGCCAAGAAGGAGCTCGCCGAGTCGTCCGCCGCGGCCACCGCCGACAAGCAGCAGTCGCTGGTCAAGACGGCCGCGCTCGCCCTGGTCGTCCTGCTCCTGCTGTTATTCGCCTGGCGGGCCAGCCGCCGCGCCAGGAAGCGCAAGTCGCTGAGCCCGTCCGAGCTCGCCCACCTGGAGCAGATGCAGGCCGCCCTGGAGGCGCAGAGGCTGGCCGAGCTGAACGCCGTCATCCCCGGCCCGGCCATCGAGGCGGTGCCCGACCGGCAGCAGGAAGAGGTCGACGGGCGGCAGCGCGAGATCGAGCAGATGGTCGAGGACCAGCCCGAGGAGATGGCCTCCCTGCTGCGCGGCTGGCTGGGCGCGGGCCGCTGACCTTGGAGTTCCTGGCATCACCCCCGCGGTTTGAGGAAGGACCACGTTGACCACACCGGCATTGAGCACGACGTCGATGACTGGCCTGCGCAAGGCCGCGATCCTGCTGGTGCGGATGGGCAAGGAGTACTCCACCCGGGTTCTCGCCGCGCTCAGCGAGGGCGAGGTCGAGGAGCTGTCCGCGGAGATCGCCCGGCTGGGCAAGCTGGAGCCCGACGTGGTGGGCGACGTCATCGACGAGTTCTACGCGATGGCCACCACCAAGCACGCCGGCGCCGGCGGCCTGCAGTACGCCCGGGAGCTGCTCGAAGCGTCCCTGGGCTCCGAACGGGCCAACCTGATCCTGGACCGGCTCCAGGCCTCCATGACCGACATGCCGTTCAACTTCCTCAGCCACGCCGACCCACGGCAGGTGCTCTCCTACGTGCAGTACGAGCACCCGCAGACGATCGCGCTCGTGCTGGCGCACGTACCCTCGGCCCTCGCCTCCTCGATCCTCTCCGGCCTCGCGCCGGAGGTCCAGAGCGACGTGGCGCACCGCATCGCGGTGATGGACCGCACCTCACCGGACGTGATCCGCCAGGTCGAGCTGGCGTTGCAGCGCAAGCTGTCCACCGTGCTCCAGCCCGACGAGCTGTCCACCGTCGGCGGCCTGCAACCGCTGGTCGACATCATCAACCGCGCCGACCGCACCACCGAGCGGCTCATCCTGGAGGCGCTGGAGGCGCGCAACCCGGAGATCGCCGAGGAGATCCGCCGGCGGATGTTCATGTTCGAGGACATCATCAACCTCGACGACCGCTCGATCCAGCTGGTGCTGCGCCAGGTGGAGCCGTCCGACCTGGCCACCGCGCTCAAGGGCGTCGGCGAGGACGTCCGCGAGAAGGTCACCGGCAACCTGTCCGAACGCGGCCGGGACAACCTGCTCGAGGAGATCGACCTCCTCGGCCCGGTCAAGGTCAAGATGGTCGAGGAGTCGCAGCAGAAGATCGTCTCGGTGATCCGCGCGCTGGAGGACTCCGGCCAGATCGAGATCCAGCGCGGCGGCGAGCAGGAGGAACTCATTGCCTGACGAGCGCCCGTCCGTGCTGCGTGGCAACGTCGCCGAATCGGCGGCGGCCGCGCGGTTCGGCACGGACCTGCGCCGAGAGCCGCCGATGGACAGCGCTCCGGTGGAGAAGGCCAAACAACAGGCCCGGACCGCCGGGTACGCCGAGGGCTGGGCGCAGGGCCAGCGAGCCGCCGCCCTGGAGGCCGAAGCCGCCGCGGAACGGGCGCGCGCCCTGGAGAACGCGCACGAGCAGCGCCGGGCGGCCGCGCTCAGCCAGGCCGTGAACGCGCTCGGCCGCGCCGTGACCGGGCTGGAGACCCAGCTCATGCCCACCCTGCACGAGCTGCAAGAGGCGGTGCTGGCACACGCCTTCGAACTGGCCGAGGCCATCGTCGGGCGCACCCTGGACGACCCCGAGCACCGCGGCGCCGACGCCCTGCGCCGGGCCATGGCGGCCGCCCCCGACCAGGGCGAGATCGTGGTCAACCTGCACCCCGACGACTATCGGAACCTGGTCGGCGGCTCCGGCCAGGCCGACCACAACTACGCCGGACGGGCCGTCCACCTGCGACCCGACCCGGCGCTACGGCCCGGCGACGCCATCGCCGAGACCGGCTCCACCACCGTCGACGCGTCCATCGCCGCGGCGGTCCACCGTGCCCGGGAGGCCCTGCGGCTGTGAGCGACCTGTTCCGCGCGCGCGTCGACGCCGCGCTCTCCGCCGCCCGCCCGCTCTCCCGCGGCCGGGTCACCGGCGCCGTCGGCCTCCGGGTCACCGTCGGCGGCCTCGAGGCCCGCGTCGGCGAACTGCTCGAGATCGGCGAAGGCCCGTCCTCGGTGTACGCCGAGGTGGCCGCCCTGGACGGCGACCGCCTGTCCTGCCTCCCACTCGGCCCGATCGCCGGCCTCGGCACCGGCCAGCCCGTGGTCAGCACCGGCGGACCCCTGCGCGTGGCGGTCGGCCCCGACCTGCGCGGCCGGATCCTGGACGGGCTCGGCCGCCCGATGGACGGCGGCCCGCCGCTGCGCGGAGACCTGGTGAGCATCGACGCCGCGCCACCGTCCGCGATGGAGCGCCAGCTGGTCGACGCGCCGATGTCGCTGGGCGTACGGGTGCTCGACACGCTCGTACCCTGCGGCCGCGGCCAGCGCATCGGCATCTTCGCCGGCTCCGGCGTCGGCAAGAGCACGCTGATGAGCATGATCACCCGCGGCACGTCGGCCGAGCTCAACGTGGTCGCCCTGGTCGGCGAGCGCGGCCGCGAGGTGCGCGAGTTCATCGAACACGACCTGGGCCCCGAAGGCCTGGCCCGCTCGGTGGTGGTGATCGCCACCTCCGACACCCCTCCGCTGGTACGCCTGCGCGCCGGCGCCGTGGCCACCCGGATCGCCGAGTACTACCGCGACGAGGGCCAGGACGTGCTCCTCATGATGGACAGCGTGACCCGCGCGGCCATGGCCCAGCGCGAGGTCGGCCTGTCCGTCGGCGAACCACCCGCCACCCGCGGCTACCCGCCGTCGGTCTTCGCGATGCTGGCCGGCCTGCTGGAACGGGCCGGCCCCGGCGCCCGCGGCAGCATCACCGGCCTCTACACCGTCCTGGTCGAGGGCGACGACCACAACGAGCCCATCGCCGACGCCGCGCGCTCCATCCTGGACGGTCACGTCGTCCTCGACCGCAAGCTGGCCACCGCCGGCCACTTCCCCAGCATCCAGGCCCTGGACTCGATCTCCCGGGTGGCCAACAAGATCACCACGCCCCAGCAGAAGTCGGACGCCACCGAACTACGCCGGATGATGGCCGCCCACCGCGAGGTGCGCGAACTCGTGGAGATCGGCGCCTACGTCCCCGGCACCAACCCTGAGGCCGACCGGGCCACCGCGGTGTGGCCCCAGATCACCGACTTCCTGCGCCAGGGCCTCGACGAGCGGGTGACCGCCGACGAGGCCTGGGACGCCTTGCGCCAGCTGATCGCCGCCAGCTGACCGCCGCGCCCGCCGCCCCTGGCCCGCCCCCAGCCCGCGAGGGCCCCTCTGCTCTGCGCACTCATACTCACCCCCCTTCCCAGCTGCGGAAATGCGATGCCGATCGCTCCCGCATCGGCGCGGCGTCCGATTGGTGGCGGTATCGACGGGGTGCGTATAGGTGCGCAGAGCAAAGGGGCGTCAGGCTTGGATGTCGAGTCGGCCGTCGTCGGGGGCCGGGCGCGTCGGCGTGGGGGCGGGCGCGTCGGCCGGAGCGGGCGCTGACGCCCCGCCGCCGGAGCCACCGCCGCCGGGGCGGCCCTGGTCCATGAAGGCGAACTGCTGGCGCGCCTGATCCTGCTGGTTCGGGCCCTGGCGCAGGTCGAGGTTGGTGTTGCCGAAACCGGACTGCTCCAGTTCGCGGCGCAGGTCGTCCATGGCGTTGCGCAGGGCGTCGTTGCCGGCGTCGGTCGAGCCGGAGAGCTGGACGTTGATCTGGCCGTTGCGGATCTCGGCCACGACCTGGACCGGGCCCAGATCGGCGGGGTGCAGGTTGACGGTCAGGCGGTGGATGCCGTCGGCCTCCAGGCGCAGCGGGGCGATGCGCATCGCCACCTGGGTGGCGGGGCTGCCGGGGACGGGGACGTGGGGTGGTGGGGCGGCGGGGGCGGTTGGGACGGTGGGGGCCGCGGGCGCGGTGGGTGCGGTTGGTGCGGCTGCGGTGATTCCGGGTACGCCGGCCGTCGTGTCCGCCTGGGCGGCCAGGTCGGCCTGGAAACTGGCGGGTGTGGGCGTGGCGCTGGGGATGCCTTCGGTGGGGGACGCGGCGGACGGGTCGGTCAGCGCGGCGGCGGCCACTGCGGCGCCGGCCTGGGGACTGACGCCCTGGGCGGCCTGCGGTGAGGTGGTCTGTGCGGCGGCAGCGGTGGACTCGGCGGTGACGGGCGGTGTGGCCCCTGCGGCTGAGGGCGCGGAGGGTGCGGAGGCTGATGCGGTGGGGGGCTGGGCGGCAGGTGCCTCTGCGGCGGCGGGCCCGGTGGCCGACGGTGGTGTGGTGGGGGCCTGGGTGGATGCGCCTTGCGGGGCTGGGGTTGCGGCGAGGCCGGGGGCGCGGGCGGCGTCGGCGGTGACCGGGGTGAGGCCCGCGATGGACGCGCCGGCGGGTGTGCGGCCGGCGACGGACTGGGCGGCGGGTGCGAGGCCGGCGGTGGACTGACCGGTCGGGGTCGCGCCGGCGGTGGACGGGGCCGTCGGTGCGGTGGTGCCAGGTGCGCCCGGTCCGGCTGGAGCGATCGGTCCGCCCTGGACGGGGGTGTCCGGCATCGGGGTGGTCGCTCTCGGCGTGCCGTCGGCGGTGGGCTGATCGGTGGGCAGGGCGGAGACTGCCGCGGTGGCCGGCGCGGCGCCGGGGGCGGCCGCGCCGGACGCCTCGACGCCTTCCACGGCGGCGCCCGCTGGGGTCGCGACGGAGGCGGCGGGGGCCGCGGTGGCTTGAGCCTGGGTCGCGGCCTGGGCGGCCTGGGCGGCCTGGGCGGCCTGGGCGGCCTGGGCGGCCTGGGAAGCCTCGGCGGCCTCGGTGCTTGCCGGCTCGGTCGCGGACGGTGAGCTGGAAGGTGAGGCGGGGTGGGAGCGGTCGGCTGTGGTTCGCTGGGCCGCGGCCCGGGCCTGTGAACGTTCGGCGGCGGCCTGCCGGGCCTCGGACTGGCCGGCCGCCCGGTCGGCGCCGGTCCGGTCGTGGTGCGGCGGCGCCGCCCGGTGCTCCTGGGCCGACGCCCGGTCGGCGGCGCGATCGGCTGCGGCGGCACGGCCGGCGAGGGCCCGATCGGCGGCTACCCCACGGTCGACGGCCCGGTTCGCCGCGGCGCGGCCGGACGCGCGGTCGGTCGCGGCGCGGTCGGCCAGGGAGCGGCTGGTGGTGGCCCGCTCGGCCGCGGCACGATCGGCTACCGCGCGGTCCGCGGCCGAACGGTCGGCGGTGCGGCCGGGGGCGGTGCGGGTGGTGGTGTTGCGGTCGCGGGCGGCCTGGAGCTGGGCGTTGGTGTACTGGGCGGCCTGGTTGCGGGCGAAACGGTCCTGGGTCTGGCGGTTGCGTTCGGTGTCGGGGCGGGAGAGTTCGGCCGACAGGGCCGTGCCGAACTCCTCGCCGCCGCTCTCGCTGGTGCGGGCGGACGCGCCTCGGCGGGTGACATCGGCGGCCGGACGGCGGTCCGGACCGGTGACGGAGCCCGGCGTATTCATAAGGTTCTCCTCGGAAATCAGCCGCCCAGGGCGGCGAGCGCCTTCTGCACCTTCGGCACGTAGGCCTGGGTCTCGGCGAACGGCGGGATGCCGCCGTACTTGTGCACCGCCCCGCCGCCCGCGTTGTAGGCCGCGAGCGCCAGCGGCAGCGACCTGAACTCCTTCAGGTTGCGGGACAGCAGCTTGGCCGCGCCGTTGATCGCTTGTTCCGGGTCGAACGAGTTGTGTACGCCCAGACCCTTGGCCGTGCCGGGCATCAGCTGCATGAGGCCCTGCGCCCCGGCCGGACTGACCGCCTTCGGGTTGTAGCCCGACTCCACCTTGGCCACGGCGGCGAGCAGCTTCGGCGAGACGCCGTACTTGGCGCCGGCCTTGGCGAACAGATCGCCGTACGGGACACCGGACAGCTGGCCGGAGCTCTGCAGGCTGGCCGGGCGGACCGTGGCGGCGGCGTTCAGCCCGGTGGCCCCGGCGGCGGCCTCGGTGCCGACCACCCGGCGGATGTGCGTCGGGGTCTCGTACACCGACTGGATCTTGACGTGGTCGCCGGGTTTGGGGGCGGCGATCATCTTGTTGCCGCCCAGGTAGATGGCCACGTGGTCGACCGGCGAGTCGAAGGCCAGGATGTCGCCCGGCTTGGCCTCCTTGAGGCTCTTCACCTCGGTGCCCGACTTGGCCTGCTGCCACGAGTTCCGGGGCAGTTCGATGCCGAGGTCCTGGTACGCCCGCTGCACCAGCCCCGAGCAGTCCAGCCCCTTGCTCGGGTCGGTGCTGCCGAACACGTACTTGGTGCCCAGGTACTTCTTGGCGGACGTGACGATCTGGTCGCCGGTGACCCCGCCCTTGGTGCCGCCCGACGAGGTGGCGTCGGCGAGCGCGCTCGCGAACCCGGTGCGGTTGGCGGCCGTGGTGGCGGTGTTCGCGGTCGGCGTCAGCCCGAGCTGCGACTGCAACTCGGAGATCCGGGAGAGGACTCCCGTGACACCCATCGTCATGTGGGCTCCGACGGCGAAGGCTCGGCCTTGCGCACCGCCTCGGCCAGGTCCCCCCGGCGGGCGGCGATCGCCTGGGCGGCGTCGGCGAGGTCGAGCGGCTGGGTGCGGGTGGCGTGCACGGCGAGCGCGGCGTCCCGGCTCACGGCCTCCCGGTCGGCGGCCGTGCCGGCCCCCGTACGCAACAGGTTGGCCCTTTCCTCGGACTGACCGTCCAGTCCGCGGGCGGCGTTGCGGGCCTTCATGGTGACCGCCAGCTCGTCGAGGTTGGCCTGGTCGACCTTGAGATCGTGGGAGCGGACCGTGTCGGCGTGCCGCTCGGCCATCATCTCCACCGCACGCCGGCGCTTGGCCGCGTCGGCGAGCTCGGCCACCCTCTCCCGGGTGACCTCCTCGGCGTCGGCGACCATCCGGTGGGCGTTGGTCAGGCTCTGCGCCAGCGACTGCCGGGCGACCATGGACGCGACCATGGCCCGCGCGGTCCCCTCGGTGGGCGCGTCGGCGCCGGTCAGGTCGAGTGCACGCCGCTTGGCCAGCTGCTGCGCCTCCCTGATCTCCCGACGGGACTGGATCACCGCGCCGCGGGCGGCGTCCTCCTGGGCCTTGCGCGCCCGTAGCACCGGCCCCAGCCGAAACAGTCGATTCACCCAATCCTCCTCGAGCCCTCATCTGCCGCATCGACCCGGAGCGCCGATCGCTGAGCGCCTGCACCCGACCTGCAACCGGCTTCGTCCCGGCCCGGGCGGTGGACCTGCTGCTCTCCGCCACGGGCGGCGCTGCCGCGCGGGAGCCGCGTCAACCTGCGCCGACGTGGGAGCATTCGCCCATGCGAGAGATCGTGGACGGGGTCTTCGAGATCAGCGTCGGCTATGTGCACGCCCACCTCGTGGTGGTCGACGACGGGGTGGTTCTGGTCGACACCGGGCTGCCCGGCCGGTCGGCCGAGTTCGGCAAGGCGCTGCGCGAGATGCGCCGGGCGATCGGCGACGTCACCGCGATCCTGCTCACCCACCGTCATCCCGATCATGTGGGCGGGCTGGCCGAGCTGCGCCGCCGGTCCGGCGCCCGGGTGATCGCCCACCGGCTGGACGCGCCGACGATCGAGGGCGCGCCGGCCCCGTCGCTGACCCCGCTCCAGCGGTTCAGTTCGAGGTTCATGAAGCCGGCCGAGGCCGCTCCGGTGGACGAGTTGCTCTCCGCCGACGGCGCGACCTCGGTGCCCGGCTTCACCGCTGTGCACACCCCGGGGCACACCGACGGCCACGTCGCCTACCTGCTCGACCGGGCCGGCGGGGTGCTCTTCGCGGGCGACGCGGCCGCGGGCGGGCGGACCGTGCGGCGCAGCCCGGGCGTGATGACCGAGGACCGGACGGTGGCCGACGAGAGCCTGCGCCGGCTGGCCGCCCTCGACTTCGAGGTGGTCGTCTTCGGCCACGGCCGCGCGGTCACCGACGGCGCCGCCGACCGCTTCCGCGCCCTGGTCGGCTGAGCAGGACGGGGTCAGGGCTGCTTCTCGCCCGGGTCCGGGGCGGGCGAAGGCGTGACCGGGGTGGCCGGCTCGTCGGTGCGGCCGTACCCGGAGGTGAGGAAGCGCAGCCCGGCCAGCAGCAGCGCCGCGATCGGCACCGCGATGAGGAAACGCACCAGCATCTCGGTGACGTCGATCTCGTCGAGGACGAAGCGGTACACCGCCGGTGCGCTCATCAGCAGCGCGAACAGCAGCACCGACCAGCGGATCATCGCGAGGATCGCACCTGCCGGCGCGGCGCGGCGACCTGGGGCGTCACGTCCGCGGCGATCCGGGCACAGAGCATCGCCGCCCAGGCGTGCGGGGTGGCCGGCTTGCCGTCCAGCGAATAGATCGGCAGGTCCAGCCCGAGCACGGTGGCCGGGTCGCTGGTCAGGTCGACGCTGTGCACCACCAGCGCCTCGACGTCGCCGAGGGCGCGCAGGTGGCGAGCGGTGTCAGCGGTCTTGCGGGTGGCGTCGACGACGGCCCACAGCGCGGTGGCGCCGATCGCGTCGCACATGTCGTTCACCCAGATCGGGTCGACCGAGCCGACCTTGGCGTCCATCACCACGACCCAGGCCGACGTGCCGTTCTGCAGCTTGTCCGCTCGGGCCGCCGCCTCCTTGGGGTTGCGCAGCACCCGCGAGGAGTGCAGCCCGGTGCCGGCCGACGAGGGGCCGGCCAGCAGCAGGTGGCTCTGGTCGATGTTGCCCTGGTCGAGCAGCTGCTTGGCGATCGGCACGGCGTAGGTCAGGTCGCCGGCCAGGACCAGGATCTCGCCGGCGCCGTCGGGCACGGCCGGTGCGGCGGGGCGGGAGGCCAGGGCGGTGAGCACCCCGGCGTACGTGTCGCCGCCGATGATCTGCGCGGCCATCGGCTCGGGCATGCCCACCGAGACCAGGTTCGCGACCACCGGATCGGTCATGGCCGGGCGCAACGCCACCTCCGTGCTCGGCGGCGGCGCCGCAGGGGTCGCCTCGGCCTCGACCTGGACCTCGGGCGAAGGCCCGGTTTCGGGCGTGGCCTCGAACGGGGTCGGCGGGGTCTTCGGCGGCGGCAGCGGCTGGGTCAGCCCGTAGGCCTCGGCCGCCGACCGGCCGGGACCGGGGGGTGGGGAAGGCGGGCGCGGGGCGGCCGGGCTCTGCGGTTGGGTCACCCCGAGGCCGCCCATCAGCTCGGCCAGGCTGGGTACGGGTGGCAGCGGCCGAAGTGGCGCGTTGACCGGCGCATCGCCGGCCGGGGCGGGCCGGAACGGCCGTACCATCGGGGTTTCCGGCTTGTCCTCCGCCTTGGGCCTCGGCGCCGGGCGACGGGGTGCGGTCGTGGCGATGTGACTGGCCGCGTCCAGTCCGGCCATGAGCTCGGCGAACGCGGCCGCGTTGTCGGAGAGATCGCGTTTGCCGGCCGCCTCGAGGTCGTCCATGCCCGCGTCCCGGCCGGCCTGACGTTCGACCGGCGGAGGCGTCGGGCGCGGCTTCAGCGGCGGCTCGTCCGGCACGATCCGGTCCTTGGCCTCGGCCCGTTCCAGCAGCTGTTCCAAAGTCTGCGCCGGTTCGTCGCGGGCGGGCGGGGCGGTCTTCGCCGGCACGGTCCGCTGCGGCGCCGGCGCGGCCGCCGGTGTTCTGCGCTGGGGCATGGTCTTCCTGTCCTCGGTGGCGTCCGGCACCTCCACGGAGAGCTCATAGTGCTGCTTCGCGAAGAAGCCGCCGAAGCCACCACTACGGACCTTGTCGGCCGAGATGATCCGCACCCCGGAGCCGTACTCCTCGCGGACCTGAGCCAGCAACGGCTCGATGGCCGGTCCCTCAAGCAGCACCCGCGTAGGCACCGTTCACCACCCCCATCGTCTCGATCTGTGCGGTGGAACCTGAGATCTCCGTGTAGGAGAGGACTTGGATCCGGCGTGCGCCGGCCTTGAGCAGCCGCATCAGGGGCAGCCGCAGTTGCGGTGAGCAGGCCAGCACCGGGGTGACGCCGGACTGCTCGGCGACCTCGATCAGCCGGCCGGCCTCGCTGACGATGGCCTCGGCGCGCATCCCGTCGATGGCCATGAACACTCCGCTCTCGCTGGGCCGCAGCGACTCGAGCAGGCCCTGTTCGAGCAGCGGGTCGAGGGTGATCACGGTGAGCCGGCCGTGCTGGGCGTACTGGGCGGCGATCGCCGGGCCGAGCGCGCTGCGGGCCGCCTCGATCAGGCCGTCGTGCTCGGTGGACATCTTGGCCCGCAACGACAGCGCCTCGAAGATCCGCACCAGGTCCCGGATCGGCACGCCCTCGTCGAGCATGCCCTGCAGCACCTTCTGCACCTGGCCGAGGCTGAGCTGGGCCGGGGTGAGCTCCTCGACCACCACCGGGTGGGTGCGCTTGACCATCTCGGTGAGCTGGCGGACGTCCTCACGCCCGAGCAGCCGGCTGGCGTTGGTGCGGACCACCTCGGCCAGGTGCGTGATGATCACCGACGCCCGGTCGACCACCGTCGCGCCGGACAGCTCGGCCTGGTAGTGCAGTTCGGCCGGCACCCACTTGCCGGCCAGCCCGAAGACCGGTTCGACGCCGGCCCGGCCGGGCAGCGCCTGCAGACCGTCGCCGATGGCCAGCACGGTTCCCGGTGGCGCCTGCCCGGTCCCGGCGTCGACGCCACTGATCCGGATCGCGTAGGAGGAGAGCGGAAGATCCAGGTCGTCCCGGGTACGCACGGGAGGCATCACCACGCCCAGCTCCAGGGCCATCTTGCGGCGCAGCGCGCGTACCCGGTCGAGAAGGTCTCCGCCGTTGGTGTCGACCAGGTCGACCAGGTCGGGTGAGAGCGCCAGCTCGAGCGGGTCCACCCGCATCTCGCCCATCAGCTGCTCGGGCGAGTCCGGCGCCGGGCGCTCGCCCTCCTCGGCCCCGACCGGCGTCTCCGGTTCGGGCTCCGGGTCCTTGATGCGCTGGGCGATGACCAGGGTGAGCACGCCGATGATCAGGAACGGGACCTTCGGCAGGCCCGGGATGACACACAGCCCGAGCGCCGCGCCACCGGCGATGCGCAGCGCCAGCTTGTTCTGGCTGAGCTGCTTGGTGACGCTGGTGCCCATGTCGCCGCTGGTGGCCGAGCGGGTGGTGATCAGACCGGTCGACACGGAGAGCAGCAGCGCCGGGATCTGCGAGACCAGGCCGTCGCCGACGGTCAGCAGGCTGTACTGGTTCATCGCGTCGGTCGGCGACATGCCCTGCTGGAGGATGCCCACGGCGAAGCCGCCGACCAGGTTGATGACGGTGATGATGATGGCCGCGATGGCGTCGCCCTTGACGAACTTGGAGCCACCGTCCATGGCGCCGTAGAAGTCGGCCTCGGCGGTCACGTCGGCGCGACGCCGCTTGGCCTCGGACTCTTCGATCAGGCCGGCGTTCAGGTCGGCGTCGATGGCCATCTGCTTGCCGGGCATGGCGTCCAGGGTGAAGCGGGCGCCGACCTCGGCCACCCGCTCGGCGCCCTTGGTGACCACGACCATCTGCACGATGATCAGGATCAGGAAGATCACCAGGCCGATGACCAGGGAGCCGCCGACCACGAAGTCGCCGAACGCGTGGATCACCTTGCCGGCGTCGCCGTCGCGCAGCACCAGCCGGGTCGCGCTGATGTTCAGGGCCAGCCGGAACAGGGTCATGACCAGCAGCAGCGCCGGGAAGACCGAGAAGTCCAGCGGCCGTTGCACGAACATCGAGACCAGCAGCACCAGCAGGGCGACGGTGATGTTCAGCGCGATGAACAGGTCGAGGAGGAAGGTCGGCAGCGGCACGACCATCATGACGATGATGCCGATGACCCCGATGGGCACGGCGAGCCTGCTGAGGTTCTTCTTTTCCACGGCCTCCTCCCCTCACCCCGAATGGTCTCTCGAAACCAGGCGTGATGTGCGGAAACTTCGCTTATGCCGGTACTGGTGTGGGGTTCGGGTTGCGATGCAAGCCGGCTGCCGACCCGCGTTTCTTCAGGCTCATCACGAACGCGAGCACCTTGGCCACCGCGCCGAAGAAGTCGGCCGGGATCTCCATGCCGACGTCGACCGCCGACTCGAGCGCCCGGGCCAGGGCGACATCCTGGACCATCGGGATCCGGTGCTCGGCGGCCAGATCCCGGATCTTGCCGGCGATCGGCCCGGTGCCCTTGGCGATCACCCGGGGCGCGCCCTTCTCGGGCTCGTAGCGCAGGGCCACCGCCACGTGGGTCGGGTTGACCAGGATCACGTCCGCGGTCGGCACGTCGGCCATCTGCCGGTTCCGGGCCATCGCCATCTGCCGCTGGCGGATCGCGGCCTTCACGTGCGGATCGCCGTCGGTGTTCTTGTTCTCCTGCTTGACCTCTTCCTTGGTCATCCGGAGCTGCTTGTTGGTCCGCCGCCGCACCACGAAGTAGTCGGCCGCGGCCATCACGATGCCGGCCACCGACGCCGACCGGATCAGCGTCAGCACCGCCTGGTTGATCACGCCGAGCAGGGAACCGAGCTGGAGCCGGCCGGCGGTCATCAGCAGCGGCACGATGTTCTTCATCGTCAGGTACAGCACGGCGGCCAGCACCCCGGTCTTGACCAGCGCCTTGGTGCCCTCCCAGAGCGACTGCGGCCCGAACATCTTCTTGATGCCGGGCAGCGGGTTCAACCGGTTGAACTTCGGGATGAAGAGCTTGGTGGCGACCCGGATGCCGCCCTGCGCCCCGGCCGAGGCGATGCCCACCGCCATCATGGTCAGCGCCAGCGGCAGTACCGCCCAGCCGGCGCTCATCAGGCCGTCCTTCATGATGCCGAGGGCGACGGCCGGATCCGGGTCCTGGATCACGTCGGGGATCCTGGCCATCAGCTCACGGGCGTGGTCCATCGCCGAGCCGAGCGTCCGGGGGAGCATGATGCTCGCCGCCAGCATGCCGAACCAGGCGCCCACGTCCTGGCTGCGCCCGATCTGGCCCTCCTGCTTGGCCTTCTTGAGTTTTTGCGCGGTGGGTTGTTCGGTCTTCTCGCTCACGGCCTACTCTCACCTCCCTCACCTCCGGTGATCCTCGCCTAAGCGGATCGCGCGGGCGGCCGAAAACCAGTGAGTAGGGGCCGTCAACGTCCAGGGGAGAGACCATGACCTCACCAATCGGTGGGAACGTCAGCCGGGATTACGACGCCGCGGGCCTTCAGTCCACGTCGCTGTACACCAACAAGACGAACACGGACGCCGGCGGCGCCAAGAAGCTCGGCGACCAGGACACCTTCCTCAAGCTCCTGGTGGCCCAGCTGAAGTACCAGGATCCGAGCAACCCGGCCGACTCGACCCAGTTCCTCGCGCAGACGGCCCAGTTCACCCAGGTGGAGAAGCTCGGCGAGATCGCCGACATGCTCTCCGCCCAGCAGCTGATCGGCGCGAGCTCGCTGGTCGGCCGCACGGTCACGTACAAGGACGCCGACGGCATGGACCACACCGGCGTCGTGACGAAGACCAAGCTCAACGGCGACAGCGGCCCGACCCTCACGGTCGGGAACATGGATGTGGAGCTGTCGAAGGTCACGGAAGTCCAGGAAACCTCCGACCCTGCCACCTCCACCACGAAGGAAGCCTGACCTATGCTGCGTTCCCTCTTCTCCGGCATCAGCGGACTCCGCGCGCACCAGCAGATGATGGACGTCACCGGCAACAACATCGCCAACGTCAACACCACCGGCTACAAGTCGAGCCAGACCGTCTTCCAGGACACGCTGTCGCAGATGGTCAACGCGGCCGGCGCGCCGCAGAACCAGTCCGGCGGCACCAACCCGGCGCAGGTCGGCCTGGGCGTGCGGCTGGCCAGCATCAACGCCAACTTCGGCCAGGGCGCCGCGCAGACCACCGGCAAGTCGTCGGACATGATGATCCAGGGCGACGGCTTCTTCGTGGTGAAGAGCGGCGGCGAGTCGCTCTACACCCGGGCCGGCTCCTTCACCTTCGACGCCAACGGCTCGCTGACCAACCCGAACGGCCAGATCGTGCAGGGCTGGAGTGCCGACGGCGACGGCGAGGTCAACACCTCCGGCGCACCGGGCAACATCAAGCTGCCGATCGGCATCAGCCTGAAGCCCGAGGTCACCGAGAACATCACGCTCACCGGCAACTTCTCCAACGAGGCGGTGCTCGGCACCAAGAAGGAGATCCCGGTCAAGGTGTACGACGCCGCGGGCGCCGCGAACACCCTGGTCGTCGCCTTCGAGAAGACCGCCGACACCGAGTGGACGATGTCGCTGCCGGACGGCTCCACCAAGGCCATCACGTTCACCGACGGCAAGCCGGTCGGCGACCCGGACCCGGACACCGGCCTGGACAGCGGGAAGGTCGCGGTCGGCGACTTCACTTTCGACATCCACGACCTCACGCAGTACAGCGGCAACACCGAGGCCCGGGTGAGCAACTCGGACGGGTCCGGGGCGGGTGTGCTGAGCTCGTACACGGTGTCGAACATCGGCCAGATCGTCGGCGTCTTCTCCAACGGCCTGAAGCAGACGCTGGGCCAGGTGGCCCTGGCCAACTTCAACAACGTCAACGGCCTGGAGAAGATCGGCGACTCGATGTTCCGCAGCACGGTCAACTCCGGCCTGGCCCAGGTGGGCGCGGCCGGCTCGGCCGGGCTGGGCCTGATCACCAGCGGCGCGCTGGAGATGTCGAACGTCGACCTGGCCCAGGAGTTCACCAACCTGGTCATCGCCCAGCGCGGCTTCCAGGCCAACAGCCGGATCATCACCACCAGCGACGAGATCCTGCAGGAACTGGTCAACCTCAAGCGCTAACAGCACCAGGGTACGAGCCGGCCGAGGCCGGGGCGGGCGTAGGTGGCCGCCCCGGCTTCTGTTTGTTCAAGCACACGGCGCAGGTCGCACCCCAACGGCGACCATTGCGCGCTCATCGGCAACCGAGCCTGGGCCGATGGACAAGTTGACGGGCTACGGATGGCCCACCCAGCCGATACCTGACTGACCAAGGATGGACGTCTTGATCCTCGTAACCCGCATCAACGGAGCCGTGTTCGCACTCAACCCGGACCTGGTCGAGCGTGCCGACTGCACGCCCGACACGGTGATCACGCTGGTCGACGGCACCAAGTACGTCATCTCGGAATCCGTGCCCGAGTTCATCGACTCGGTGCGCCACTACCGCGCCTCGCTGATCGCCCAGGCGAGCCGCCTCGAGACTGAGCCCGCCACCGCGGTCTCCGACAACGTCGAGCAGGACGCCGTCGTGCTCCCGCTGCACCGGAAGGACCGCTGATGGACCTCGCAAGCATCATCGGCATCGTCGTTGCCGTCGTCATCGTGTTCGCCGTCCAGATCCTGGAGGGTGGCAACCCGGCCTCGATCATCCTGATCCCGTCGATGCTCCTGGTCTTCGGTGGCGCGTTCATGGCCGCCATGGCCGGCGGCGTGATGAAGGACGCGATCGGCATCGGCAAGCTGTTCCAGAAGGCGCTGCTGGCCAAGGTCGCGCCGCCGACCAAGCTGGTCGACGAGGTCGTCAAGCTGGCCGAGCGGGCCCGCCGCGAAGGCCTGCTGGCCCTCGAGGACGCGGTCAAGACCGTCGAGCACCCGTTCCTCAAGCGCGGCCTGCAGCTGGCCATCGACGGCACCGACCCGGAGGAGCTGCACGACATCCTCCACGCGGAGATCGGCGCCAAGAAGAAGGCCGACAAGGCCGGCAAGAAGATCTTCGAGAACATGGGCGGGTACGCGCCGACCGTCGGCATCATCGGCACGGTCATGGGCCTGGTCCACGTGCTCGAGAACCTGGACAAGCCGGAGTCGCTCGGCCACTCGATCGCCGCGGCGTTCGTCGCCACCCTGTGGGGCGTGCTCTCGGCCAACCTGATCTTCCTGCCGATGGCCGCCCGCCTGGACCGTCTGACCGGCATCGAGGTCGACGAGATGGAGCTGGTGATCGACGGCGTGCTCGCCATCCAGGCCGGCTCCAACCCACGCCTGGTCGCCCAGAAGCTCCGTTCCCTGTTGCCGCCGGACGCCGCCGCTGCCGCGGAGGTCGCCGCATCGAACAAGAAGGCTGCGTGATCTGCGCCCGAGCGCGGCGAGGCCGGCAAGCACAGTTGAGTCGCTCCTGGCGACCGGAGCGAAGCGGAGGTTGACATGAGTAGCGGCGGGGGCAGGAAGAAGAAGGGCGGTCACGAGGAGCACGAGGAGCACGTCAACCACGAGCGCTGGCTCGTGTCGTACGCCGACATGCTCACGCTGCTGTTCGTCCTGTTCGTGGTGCTGTTCTCGATGAGCAGCGTCGACCAGAAGAAGTTCGCCGAGCTGGCGTCCGGCCTCTCCGAGGGGTTCGGCGCCCAGAGCGCGGCGTTCAGCGGCTCGGCCGCGACGCTCGACGGCTCCGGCAACTCCACCTCGGTGGTGCCGATCGACCCGGGCGCCAACCCCGGTGACGGCGGCTCCGGCACGGCCAACATGTCCCAGAAGGACAAGCAGGCCGTCGAGGCGGCGCTGCGGGCCGAGGCCCGGTCCAAGGCGTCCAAGGACGCCGAGGCGGCCACCAAGGAGGCGAAGAACCTCAAGCAGGTCGAGGAGAAGGTGACCGACGCCCTGGTCAAGGCGAAGCTGCGCGACCAGGTCAAGTTCACCATCAACGAGCGCGGGCTGGTGATCACCGTCATCACCAACGACGTGGTGTTCAACGGCAACCGCGCCGACCTGCAGGCCGGTGGCGAGAAGATCCTGGACGCGGTGGCGCCGGCCCTGGCCGAGCTGCCCAACAACATCGAGGTCGACGGGCACACCAACCAGCTCAAGGCCACGACGACGTACTACCCGAGCGGCTGGGAGCTCTCCGCGGCCCGCGCCTCGACGGTGGTGCGCTTCCTGACCGGGCACGGCCTGTCCAAGGACCGGATGAGCGCGGTCGGTTTCTCCGACACCAAGCCGCTGATCAACCCGAAGGATCCGAGGTCGGTGACGACGAACCGTCGTGTCGACGTCGTCGTCCTGACCCGGCTCACCGCGGAGCAGGCGGCGCTGCTGCCGGCCGCCGCGGGCAACGACAGCAAGCTGCACGCCGGCGCTACGACCGCCGAGGCGGCTGCCGAACAGACCACCGGAACCACGACCAGCACCACCCACGACTGAGCGAGACAGGGGGACACGAAATGGCTGAGCAGAAGACCGAAGCGGCCGAGGCGCCGAAGAAGTCCAAGAAGATGCTGATGATCATCGTCATCGCCCTGGTCGTCCTGGGCGGCGGTGGGGCGGGCGCGTTCTTCATGCTGAAGGGCGACAAGGCCGAGGCCAAGCCGGAGGCGCCGGTGAAGGGCGCCGTGGTGACCATGGAGAACGCGATCACGATCAACCTGGCCGACGCCCACTACCTCAAGCTGGCCTTCACGCTCCAGCTCACCGAGGCGGCCGGCGAGGAGGCCCCGGACATCGCCGAGGCGATCGACCTGGCGATCGACCAGTACACCGGCATGAAGGTCGGCGAGCTGGAGACCGAGAAGGGCCGCGACACGGCCAAGGCGGAGCTGCTGGAGAAGGTCGAGAAGGCGTACCTGAAGGAGGGCGAGACGGAGTCGCCGGTCATGGACATCTACTTCACCCAGTTCGTGACGCAGTAACGCGAAACGCTCAGATGGGCAGGCCGGTCACCACCGGACCTGCCCACTGCCGTGTTCCCGATTCGCCACCTGTTCGACGCCTCGCAAGCGAATCTGGAACACGGCATCTTGCGCATACCGGCACGGGTCCGGGTGAAATGGCGCGATTATGGCCATGTGACCTCCACCGCCGCGCGCCCACCGGGCAAGATGTCGCGCCGTGGCAGCGGGCCGACCCTGTACGACTTCCGCCGGCCGATCAAGCTGTCCCGCGAGCACGTGCGCTCGCTGCAGATCTGCTTCGAGACCTACGCCCGGAGCTGCGGCAACCTGCTCACCACCCGGCTGCGCGTGGTCAGCAGCGTCACCCTCGCCTCGATCGAGCAGCTGAACTACGACGAGTACGTGTCGTCGCTGTTCAACCCGACCGTGATCGCGATGGTCACGATCGACCCGCTGCCCGGCACGGTGCTGATGGAAATGGCCTCGTCGGCGGCGATGACCGCGATCGACCACATGCTCGGCGGCCCGGGCGGCGCCCAGCCGGAACGCCCGCTCACCGAGGTCGAGATGCCGCTGCTGCGCGGCCTGCTGGAACGGATGCTGGGCGAGCTGCGGTACGGGTTCGAGACCCTGGTCGACATCTCCCCCAAGCTGCGCGAGATCGAGTACAACGCCCAGTTCCTGCGGGCCCATCAGCCCAGTGACGCGGTGGTCGTCGCGTCCTTCGAAGTGAAGATCGGGACCGAGGAGTGTGTGGCCAGCATCTGCCTGCCGTACAACACGATCCTCCCGGTGCTGGAGAAGCAGGAGCACATCGAGCTGACCGCGGCCGAGCGGATGGTCCGGGACTCCTCGCAGCGCAACCTGACGGCCGGCCTCTCCTCGGCGCCGATCGACGTAGCCGTCCGATTTCAGCCCATCCGGATGCGTACGGATGACATCGTGGATCTGCGGCCCGGCGACGTCGTGCCGCTCGGCCACCCGACCAGCCTGCCGCTCGACGTCACCGTCAACGAGACGGTCTTCGCGCACGCGGTCCCCGGCAACCAGGGCGCCCGGCTCGCGTGCCTGATCGTGCCGACGCCCCATGAGGCCCCGTCGAAGGAGGTTGGCCGTCGATGACCGCGCCGACGATCACCGCACCGCAGCTCGTGCTGGCCCGGACCGCCGCCGAGGCCGCGCTGGCGGTGCTGCCGACCAGCCGCGAGCTGATGCCCGGCAAACCGGTGGCCGCGGCCGCCGACCTGCTCACCGACGGCCAGGCGATCACCGCGAAGTTCAGCGGCGCCGCCTCGGGCGAGGTGGTCGTGGTGGTGGGCCAGGACCTCGCCGACGCGCTCAAGGAGAGCCCCCTGGGTGAGCTGGACCTGACCGCGGCGGTACGCCCGGCGCTGGAGGCGGCCGCCCGCGCCTTCGGGCCCACCGTGCTCGACCCCGGCCAGCTGATGGAGCCCGGCGTGGCGCTCAGCGCGATCGCCGCCAAGCCGGACGCCGTGGCCGTGCCGCTGCTGGACGGCGGTCAGATCCGGGCCGTGGTGGCGCTCGCGCTCAGCCCCTGGCCGGCCGACGGCGAGGCCGGCGGCGGGATGGCGTCCCGGTCGCCCGGGGCGGCCGCGATCCGGGGCGGCCTGGACATGCTGCACGACGTCGAGATGGAGGTCTCGGCCGAACTGGGCCGGACCCGGATGAGCGTGCGCGAGCTGCTGTCGCTGTCCCCCGGCGCGATCGTCGAGCTCGACCGGGCCGCCGGCAGCCCGGCCGACCTGCTGGTCAACGGCCGGCTGATCGCGCGCGGCGAGGTGGTCGTGGTGGACGAGAACTTCGGCATCCGGATCACCGAGATCGTCGCGCCGGGCAGCGAACGGGAGTGACCCCTTGTTCGAACTCGTCCTGCGGATCGGCTTCTCGCTCCTGGTCGTCTTCGGCCTGATGTGGGGCCTGGCCAAAGTGGCCCGGCGCGGAGTGACTGGCAGCCGTGGGACGGGGACGCTGTCGGTGCTCAACCGGCAGCAACTCACCCGGGGCGCGGCGGTGACCGTGGTCCAGGTGGCCGACCGGGCGCTCATCCTGGGCGTCACCGACCAGCAGGTCAACCTGCTGGGCGAGACCGAGCTGGCGGTGTTCCAGAAGCAGGCGGCGCACCCGCACGAGCATCGGGACGCGGTGGCCCTGCCCAGCGAGACGTTCGTCCAGCCGGGGCGGCTGGACGGCTCGGTGCTGTCCCCGCGGACCTGGCGCTCGACGATGGACTTCCTCCGCGACCGGACCACGAGGCGCTGACATGCGGCGTACCCTCTGGATCTTGATCTTGGGTCTCGGCCTGGGCCTGGTGCTCCTGCCGGACGCGGCGTGGGCGGCGCCGACCCCGCCGACCCCGCCCGGCATCGACATCGACATCGGCGGCACCAACCCGGACGGCAGCAAGCCGGCCACCTCGCTGGTCATCGTGCTCGGCCTGACCCTGCTGTCGGTCGCCCCCGCCGGGCTGCTGCTGTGCACCTGCTTCACCAAGGTCTTCATGGTTCTCGGCATCACCCGCAACGCGCTCGGGCTGCAGAGCATGCCGCCTAACCAGGTGCTGGCCGGGCTGGCCCTGTTCATCAGCCTGTTCATCATGGGCCCGACCATCTCGCAGGTGAACGAGCAGGGGATCCAGCCCTACCTGAAGGGTGACAAGACGCAGACGCAGGCGTTCAAGGCCGGCGTGGAGCCGCTGCGCGACTTCATGTGGCGGACCACCCGCGAGGACGAGGTGGCGCTGCTGATCAAGGTGTCCCGGCAGGAGGCGCCGAAGAACAAGGACGACGTCGAGCTGACCACGCTGATCCCGGCGTTCGTGCTCTCCGAGATCCGGGCCGCCTTCATCATCGGCTTCGTCATCTTCATCCCGTTCCTGATCATCGACATGGTGGTGTCGGCGTCCTTGATGTCGCTGGGCATGATGATGTTGCCGCCGGTGACCGTGGCCATGCCGTTCAAGCTGTTGCTGTTCGTGCTGGTCAACGGCTGGGGGCTGATCATCACGTCGCTGGTGGCGAGTTACGGGTGAACTACGACGTCCCGATCGCCGAGTTGCTCGCGATCGCGCTGGGGGCGGTGCGGGCCGGCGCGTGGCTGGCGATCTGCCCGCCGTTCCAGAACCGGCTGATCCCGCGCCAGGTCAAGGTGCTGCTGTCGATCGGGATCACCCTGCCGATGGCGCCGTACCTGCGCGGCCACCTGCCGTCGATCGAGACGCCGGACATCGTCGCGTGCGCGGCGCTCCAGGTCTTCGTCGGCGCGTCGCTCGGCTTCATCACCGCGATGATCTTCGCCGCGATCCAGGCGGCCGGCGACCTGATCGACGTGTTCGGCGGTTTCACGCTGGCCATGGCCTTCGACCCGCTGTCGATGAACCAGAGCTCGATCTTCGGCCGGTTCTACAACCTGACCGCGGCCACCCTGCTGTTCGCCTCGGACGGTCATCAGCTGATCCTGCGCGGGTTCCTCCAGTCGTACGAGGCGCTGCCGCTGAACGCGAACTTCTCCATGGAGACGTTCAGCAAGCTGCTGCTCTCCGGGATCGCCGAGATGTTCCTGGCCGCGCTGCAGATCGCCGGTCCGCTGATCGCCGTCCTGTTCCTCACCGACGTCGCGTTCGGTCTGCTCAACCGGGTCGCCCCGGCGCTGAACGCGTTCCAGCTCGGCTTCCCGGCCAAGATCATGCTGGTTCTGACGCTGGCCGGCACCGCGGTCGCGATGTTGCCCAAGGCGCTGGACGGGCTGGTCCAGAAGGCGGTCTCGGCGGTCGTCTCGCTCACCGGAGGATGAGCTCGCCCACTCCGGCGAAGGCCCGCAGCGCCTCGGCCTCCGGTTCCACGTCGGCGCGTTCGGCCTTGGTCAGCGCGCCGAACGGGCGGACGGTCAGGACGCCGGCGCGGATCTTCCACACGCCGCGGACGCGGCCGTCGACGGTGAACGCGGCGAACTCGACCAGGGCCGGGCGGTGCTCGTCGTCGATGATCCGGCGGCGGTCGGCGTACCCGAAGGTGACGTTGTCGAAGCCGGGCAGGAAGCGGACCGGCGCCGGGACGTCCGGGTCGGGCAGCTCGCGGCCGGGCAGGTCGAACAGCTCGGCGCCGTGCTCGTTGCGATAGGTGACCAGCTCGGGCCGCAGCTCCTCGACGACCGGCTTCATCCGGGTCAGCCCGCTCCACGCCTGGAGGTCGCGCACGCTCGCCGGCCCGAAGCCGGCCAGGTAACGCAGCACCAGGTCGCGCGCCGATCGGTCGGTCGCGAACGGGCCGCCCAGCCACTGCTCGGCCAGCGCGAACGGGGTCGCCCCGCGCTTGCCCCAGGTCCCGTCCGGATGCGGGTGCACGATCGGCAGCGCCACCTGGGCGGCCCGCGCCAGCCACACACCGTCTTGCTCAGGCCACCGCTGCTGGAGGGCCCGCCCGAGCTCGGGCCGGCTGAGGATCCGGCCGTCGAGCAGCCGGGCCGCCTCCGCGGCCAGCGCGTCCCGCTCGATCGCCGGCACCCACTGGTTGAAGAGCGTGGTGCACATCCGCCCGAGGAGCGGCTGCAACACCGGCCGCACCCACACGTAGTCCTCGGTGGCCAGCAGATGCTGGGTGCACCGATACAGCGTGGCCCGCGCGACGAGCCGCTTCGCCAGCAGCGCGTCGAGGTCGGCCGGCACAAAGGACGAGAGCCGGTTCCACAACCCGATGTGCGGCAGCTCCGGATCCTGCCCCTGCATCCCCACCAGCAGCTTCAGCACATCCAGCGGGCACGCGTCGGGCGACCGCTCCAGCAGGAGTTGCCGCTGGAGGGTCGCCCGATTCAGCTGACGATCGGAGAGAACGGCCATGCACCCAGCATGGCCGGAATTGCGGTCAGGTTCTGACCGCACCACGCACGGACCTGGAGCCCGCGGGAGCAAACGGTCTGTACCCCGACGGACGTGGGAAGAAAAGCCCTTGATCTTTACGGGGCAAACGAGAGCGAGTACTTCCCCTTGCCGTACCTCGCGACCTCGATGGTCAGGTCGAGGCGGCGGCCCAGCGCCAGGAAGTGGGCGCGGGCGTCGTTCGGGAGCGGCATGCCCGGATAGATCACCTGGTAGAGCTTGACGTGCGGGCCGCCCTCGCGGTTGAGCAGCGAGGTCAGCACGTTGAAGAGCTCGAACACGTTCTCGGCGAGGTTGGGCGCCAGCTTCTTGTCGTCGATGCTGTCCTCCGCCGCGCCGGGCGGGAGCAGGCCGAGCGCCGCGCCCACGTTGGCCGCCAGCACGAGTTCCATGCCCATCACGGCGTAGATCTGCTGCTGGCTGTCGGTGTAGATGGCGATCGTGCCGCCGGGCAGATCGTCGGCGCTCATCGGCGCGCCCGGACTGACGTTGCAGTCCCGGCCGAGCAGGTCTTCGAAGAGATTCCGGACCAGGTGGGAACCGGGGATAACCGTGGTGTCAGACATATGCATCATCCCAAAATCGGAGTGAGAACCTCGTCGAAACGGTCGGCGGTGAAGGGCTTGACGATGAAGAACAGCGAGCCCGCCGCCTCGGCCTGCTGCTGCATCTCAGGTGTGCACTCCGAGGTGACGAAGCCGAACTTCACGTCGTTGCCGGCGCCCCGCAGCTTCCGGAGCACCTCGATCCCGGTCATCTCCGGCATGTTCCAGTCGGAGATGACCAGGTCGGGGCCTTCGGCGGTGGCCTTGTCCAGCGCCTCCTGGCCGTCCGCGGCCTCCACCAGATCGTGGTCGCCGAAGCCGGCCTGCCGCAGCGTCCGGGTCACGATCTGCCGCATCACCCGGCTGTCGTCGGCGATCAGGATCTTCATGCGGACTCCCCCTCGTTCCGGCCGTCGCGGCTCTGCCACATCGAGACCGACACCGGCTCGCCGTCCCACACGCCGTAGAGGCCGCTGATCCGCTCGGCGCTCGGATACTTGGTGGCCGAGTCGGGCGCCATCACCACCTGGGGCAGGGACAGGAAGCAGCCGGGCGGCAGCATCGCCTTGACGTTGCCGCCGACGATGTTGGCCAGCTCGCCGAGCACGTCGGACAGGTCCTCGACGCCGATCTCCTCGACCTCCATGGCCAGGAACGCGGCGGCGGCCATCTTGGCGGCCTTGATGGACGACGCGTAGACCACGTGTCCGGTCCAGGAGCCGGTTATCGAGACCGACGAGTGCACCTCGGACGGCTGCTTCGCATCACCGGTCGGTACCAGCGGGTTGACGCCCTCCGGGTCCAGGTACGACACCCAGACCTGTTCCACCATCTCGGCGAGGTCGCCCTCTTTCACCACGACGTCGACGCTCATGAGTTCGCTCCGGTCGGGACGAGGCCCAGCAGGGCCAGCTTCTCGATCATCGCCCCTTCGGTGAAGGGCTTGATCACGTATTCGTGGGCGCCCGCAGCGAGCGCCCGCACGATCTGGCTCTGTTCGCTCTCGGTCGTGACCATGACCAAGGTCATCTCCCGCAGGCGCGGATCGGACCGCACCCGGGTGACGAACTCGAGCCCGTTCATGTTGGGCATGTTCCAGTCGATCAGTGCCAGTTCCGGCACCTCGGTCATCGTGGCCAGCAGGTCGAGGGCCTCCTGCCCGTCACCCGCCTCGGTGGCCTCGAAGTTGAGCTTGGAGACGATGCGCTTGAGGATCATGCGCATCGCTCGGGAGTCGTCGATCACCATGGCGCGCACGCGGGTTCACCCTCTCCTCGCCGCGCCGACCGGCACGGCACTGCGGATCCGATAGGCAGAGGTCCGTCCGGCCGCCACCCGTTCGTAGTTGTCATCGATGCCGATGGTCGTCTCGGCCGCTCCGAGGAACAGCCAGCCGTCCGGCCGCAGCAGCCGGGCGACGTTGCGCAGCACGTTCTTCTTGGTCGCGACGTCGAAATAGATCAGCACGTTGCGCAGGAAGATCACGTCGAACGGGGGCATCGGCGGCAGCGGCGCGGTCAGGTTCATCAGCTTGAAGCTGATGTTGCGGCGCAGCGCCGGCATGACCCGCCAGTGGGCGCCGGCCCGTTCGAAGTACTGCACCAGCTGCGCCGCGGGCAGGCCTCGGTTGACCTCGACCTGGCTGTACTCGGCGGTCTCGGCGCGCTTGACCATCTCGGTGGAGATATCGCTGCCCACGATCTCGAACGACCAGCCGGGCGGCAGGTGCTCCTGCATCGTGATGGCCAGGCTGTACGCCTCCTGGCCGCTGGAGCTGGCCGCCGACCAGACCCGGAGCTTGCGCTGGGCGCCCCGGGACTTGACCAGGTCGGGCAGCACCACGTCGGTCAGCGCGGTGAACGGCTCGCGGTCCCGGAACCAGGACGTCTCGTTGGTGGTGAGCGCGTCGACGACCAGGCGCTCGTTGGCCTTGTCCGGGCGGCGCTGGAGGTCGGACAGGAACTCCGCCACCCCGGCCGCGCCGACCGCCCGGGCCACCGGGATCAGCCGCGCCTCGACCAGATACTCCTTGCCGGGGGCGAGCACGATCGACGCCTCGCGGCGGACCAGCGTGGAGACGTAGGAGAAGTCGGACTGGGAGAGGGTCATCGGGCCACCGCCGCGGATCGGCCGACCTTGAGCCGGGTGAGCAGGCAGGAGGCGATGCGGTCGAGGGGCAGCACATCGTCGGCCAGCCCGGCCTGCACGACGGCGCCGGGCATGCCCCAGACCACCGAGCTGGCCTCGTCCTGGGCGAGCACCTCGGCGCCGGCGTCGCGCATCACCTTGGCGCCGCCGCGGCCGTCGTGGCCCATGCCGGTGAGCACCAGGGCGTACCCGGACCCGCCGAACAGCTGCGCCACCGAGCGGAACATCACGTCCACCGCGGGCCGGCAGGAGTTCTCCGGCGGCGCGGCGCTGAGCTGGGTGACCACCGAGGTGCCCTTGCGCAGCAGTACCAGGTGCTTGTCGCCGGGCGCGATGTAGACCGTGCCCGCGGTCAGTTCCATGCCGTCGGTCGCCTCGACCACGGACAGCGCGGTGCTGCGGTCGAGCCGCTCGGCGAACATCTTGGTGAAGACCGGCGGCATGTGCTGGGTGACCACCATCGGCACCGGCAGGTCGGCGGTCAGCCCGAGCAGCACCTTGGTCAGCGCGTCCGGGCCGCCGGTGGAGCAGCCGACCGCGATCAGGTCGACCCGGCCGGCCGGACCCCGGCGCGCCGGAGCGGCGGCCGGTCGGGTGGGCGCGGGCCGCAGGGTCGGCGCAGGCCGCCCGGGCGGGGCGTTCGACGGCCGCATCAGGGCCCGCGGCGGCGGGCCCTTCCTGGCCAGCGCGTGAATCTTGGGTACCAGCTGTTCCCGGACCGCCGCCACCGACTCGGCGATCGAGCCGACGTTGGACGGCTTGGTCACGTAGTCGGTGGCGCCCGCGGACAGCGCCTCCAGCGTGGCCGACGCGCCCGCCGCGGACAGCGTGCTGAACATGATGACCGGCAGCTGCCGGTGCCGCTTGCGCAGCTCCCGGACCGCCTCGATGCCGTTCATCTTCGGCATCTCGATGTCCATGGTCACGACGTCCGGTCGCAGCTGGTCGATCTTGGCCTGGGCCAGCTGCCCGTTGGCCGCCGTGCCGACCACCTCGATGCCGGGCGCGCCGCCCAGAGCGTCGGTGATCAGCTTCCGGACCACGACGGAGTCGTCCACGACGAGGACAGTGATCATCAGATCACCCCCTTCTCGCCGAGCCAGGACGGGCCGAGCGCCGCGACCACCGGCGCGAGCAGCCGGTGAGCCGTAGCGGTGTCCAGCAGGTCACGCACGACCAGCGCCTGGACCGCGCCGCTGAGCATGTTCCACACCCCGCCGGCCCGGTCGGCCAGCGGAATACCGGCCGTGTCCACGGCCTGTACCAACAGCATCTGTGCTGCGGCGGCCGTGCGGACCCGATCCGACAGATAGGCCGCCCACGAGGCGGAATGGACCGCCGGGGACCACCCACCGGCGTTGCGCCGCGCGTCCTCCGCCGAGGCCGTCAGGCGGGTCAGATCGCGGGACCGGAGGCCACGCAGCCGATCCAGCAGCGCCGACACCGCGTAGTGGTGCGGGCCGAGGTCGATCGGCGCCCCGGCCGGCAGCTTCCGGATCGCCGAGACCCAGCCGGCGCCGAGCATCCGCCGGGTCGACTCGCTCAGCACCTCGCGCAGGTAGCTCGCCACCGCCGCGTCGCAGAGCAGCGCGGTGGCCGAGGCCGCCGCGTCGGTCTGCGTCGCCTCCCGCCCGGTCCCGTGCCAGGTCCAGGCCATCACGTCGTAGCGGATGCAGGTCAGCAGCGAGTCCACCGAGCCGATCGGGGCCCGTTCGACCAGGGCCAGCGCGCCGGCCGGGTCGTCCTTGGCCAGCGACTTGAGCGACGGCAGCCGCCGGGCGGCGCTCTCCACGTCGACCCAGAGCGGGCCCCGGATGTCCTCGTGCGGCAGCCGCTCGGCGAGGATCGACAGGTCGCCCGGCCCCAGCCGCAGGCCACGCAGGAACACCTCGGCCGTGGCCGCCCCGCCGCCCAGGCGGGTCAGGTCGAAACCGAGGACGGGAGCGCTGACCAGGCTGTACATCAGGTGGTGGCTCGATACGTGTCGACGGCCTGCCGCACGTCCAGGGCCAGCATCAGGCGCCCGTCCAGCTTGAACGTGCCGACCACCAGCTCACGGGTGGGCCCGCCGAGGGTGTCCGGCGGCGGCTCGAACGCGTCGTCGTCCAGGTCGACCACCTCGCCGATCCGGTCGACCAGCAGGCTGACCGGCTCGCCGTCGCCGCGCAGGATCACGTTCATCACCGGGCCCTCCAGCGACTGCCGGGCCAGGCCGAGCTGGACCCGCAGGTCGACCGCGGCGATCACCTGGCCCCGCAGGTTGAACAGGCCACCGACGGCCGGCGGGGCGAGCGGCACCGGGGTGTACTCGTTGTACGAGAGCACCTCCTGCACGGTGTACACCTCGACACCGAAGAGCTGGTCGGCCACCTCGAAGGTGGCGAACTGCCGAGTCGCCATGTCAGGCCTCCACCAGTATCGGGTCGTCGGCGTCGCGGTAGAAGTTCGGGTCGGCGGCGAGGATGGCCCGGCGTACGTCGAGCAGCTCGGTCACCCGTTGCTGGATCACCGCGGTGCCGACCAGGCCGTCCTCCTCGGCGTCCCGGCGGGCGGCGGTGGAGTTCTCGGCGATGTCGACGATCCGGTCCACCACCAGCGCGACGCTGCGGCCGCCCTCGCTGTAGACCACCACCGAGACGGTGTCGCCCTCCGGCTCCTCGCTGTACGCGCCGAGCAGATGCGACAGCCGGACCAGCGGCAGGATCTGTCCGCGGTACTGGACCACCTCGCGCGAGCCGGCCTGCTCGATCCGGTCCCGCGGGAACTCCTCGAGCCGGGTGACCGTGTCCAGCGGGATCGCCACCCGGCGCTCGCCGACCGCGGTGACCAGCAGCCGTTCGCCGGTGCCGCCGATCTTGGACTCCCGGGACGTGCCGGCCTTGCTCTCCTTGGAGTCGGCCAGGTGGCTGCGCCGGGCCAACGAGGAGGCGTCCAGGATCAGGCCGACCTTGCCGTCGCCGAGGATGGTGGCCCCGGCGTACAGGCCGATGTCCTTGAACCGGCTGTTGAGCGCCTTGACCACGACCTCCTCGGTGTTCAGGACGCGGTCCACGACCAGGCCGAAGCGGCGACCGTCGGCCTGCAGCACCATGATGTAGACGCCCTGGTCACCGCCGACCTCGAGGCCGAGCGCGCGGTCCAGCCGGACCAGCGGCAGCAGCTTGCCCCGGAGGCGGTAGACGGGCGCGCCCGAGGCGTACTCGATCTTGGTGGACTGGCCGTCGATGAAGACCAGTTCGAGGACCGCGACCTGGGGTACGACGTACCGCTGGTCGCCGCAGTCGACGGTCAGCGCCTGGATGATGGCCAGGGTGAGCGGGATGGTCAGCCGCCAGACCGTGCCCTCGCCGAGGGTGGAGTCGACGCTGACCGCGCCGCCGATCCGCTCGATGTTGGTCTTCACCACGTCCATGCCGACGCCGCG
Organism: Actinoplanes sp. NPDC089786; assembly: GCF_040684855.1. NCBI lineage: Bacteria > Bacillati > Actinomycetota > Actinomycetes > Micromonosporales > Micromonosporaceae > Actinoplanes > Actinoplanes sp. NPDC089786. The sequence goes on along the minus strand of NZ_JBFBGU010000001.1, from coordinate 751,513 downwards.
GCCGGACACGTTGGTCACCTTGGCCGCGGTGGAGAAGCCGGGCTGGAACACCATCGCCATGATGTCCCGCTTGTCCATGGTGGGCACCTGCTCGGGGCGCAGCAGGCCGTTCTCCACGGCCTTCTGCGCGATCCGGTCGACGTTCATGCCGGCGCCGTTGTCCGCGACCTCGACCGCGACATGCCCACCCTCGTGGTAGGCCCGCAGCGTCAGCGTCCCCTCCGGGGTCTTGCCGCTGGCGATCCGGGTCTCGGTGTCCTCGATGCCGTGGTCGACCGCGTTGCGCACCAGGTGGGTCAGCGGGTCCTTGACCGCCTCGAGCAGGCTGCGGTCGAGTTCGGTCTCCTTGCCCTCCATGACCAGCTGGACCTGCTTGCCCAGCGAGTTGGAGAGGTCCCGGATGACCCGCGGCAGCTTCGACCAGATGTGTTCGATCGGCTGCATGCGGGTCTTCATGATGCCTTCCTGCAGCTCGCTGGTGATCATGCCGAGCCGCTGGGCGCTGCGGACCAGGCCGGAGTCGCCGATGTCCATCACGCCGCGGACCAGCTGGTTCCGGGCCAGCACCAGCTCGCCGACCATGTTCATCAGGTTGTCCAGCAGGTCGACGTCGACCCGGATGGCCTGGTCGGCGGCGCTGCGCTTGGGCGCCTGCTGCTGCAGGGCCTCGTTCACCGCGGCCGGCTGGGCCTTGCCCTCCTCCAGCAGGATCGTGCCGAGCTTGCGGTCGTCGCCCTCGAGCTGCGACTGGAGGCCCGAGGCCACGTCCGCGGGCTGGGCCGCGCCCGACTCGACCAGCATCTCGCCGAGCGGGCGGCGCTGACCCTCCACCGGGTCGGGCGCCGGGCGTACGCCCTGCTCCTCGATCGGCGCCGGCGCCACCTCCGGCTCCGCCGAGGCCGGCGCGATCGGGGCCTCGGCCTCGGCCACCGGCGCCTGCATCTGGGCGTGCACCGCGCTGATGATGCTTTCCACGTCGACGTCGCCCTCGTTGCCGTTCGCCTCGATCTCGGCGAGCAGCGACCGGACGCCGTCGATGGTGGCCAGCAGCGTGGTGATCGTCTGCGGGGTGACCGGCATGACGCCGTCCCGCAGCTTGGACAGCAGCGATTCACCGGCGTGGGCCAGCGTCTCCAACCGGCCGAAGGCCAGGAAGCCGCTCGTGCCCTTGATCGTGTGGATCGCGCGGAAGATGCGCGAGATCAAATCGCGCGAGTTCGGTTCCTGCTCGAGTTCGACGAGATCCCGGTCGATCTGGTCCAGGTTCTCGTGGCTCTCCATGAGGAACTCGCCGACGATCTCACCAAGGTCTTCCACCGTGCGCCCACCTTCCGCTCGAGCTCTTCAAGACCCTGATCGACCCGGGTACGCGCAACCTGAGCACACCCGGACCGCACCTCATCCCTCGTCCCCGGAGGCCTTCCGATAGCGGTAGCCGAAGCCGCGGACCGACTCGATCGGCGAGTCGTCCGGCTCCGACCAGCCGAGCTTGCGGCGCAGCCGGAGCACGGCGAACTTGACCCGCTCCTGGCCGATCCCGGTCGGGTCGTCCCAGGCCTGGGTGAGCAGCTGGTTTGGGCTGAGCACCGCGCCGGCGTGCCGGACCAGCGCGTTGAGCAGCCGGAACTCGGTCGGCGTGAGGCGCTTCTCGTCACCCTTGACGTAAACCCGGCGCTTGGTCGGGTCGAGGTGCACGAGGCCGTCGTCGTAGATCTGACTGGCCCAGCTGTTCTGCCCGGAGGACGAGCGGCGCAGCAGCGCCTCGACCCGGGCCAGCAGCTCGTTGTTGGCGAACGGCTTGGTCAGGTAGTCGTCGGCGCCGCCGCGGAGGCCGCGTACTTTCTCGGTCTCCTGGCCGTGCGCGGTGAGCACCAGGACCGGCACGTCGGAGACGTCGCGCAGCCGCTCGAGGACCTGCCAGCCGTCCATCTCGGGGAGGCCGACGTCGAGCACCACCAGGTCGGGGTGTTCGGCGTAGGCCTCCTTGAGGCCGGTGCGGCCGTCACCGGCGTGCGCCACCTCGTAGCCGGCCCGGCCGAACAGCAGGCGCAGGGCCAGCGCGATGTCCGGGTCGTCCTCGACGACCAGAAGCCGGCTCATCCGGCGTCACCGGAGCACGTCATGCTCGTTATACCCATCGCCACAACCCCCGTCGCACCGGAACCCGCGAAACACGCGAAACGCGCGATAGCGTGATGTGTCCAGTCAAATACGGACAGTTAAACTTTAGCGTGCTTATCCGCCGTCCGGGCCGGTCCGCGAGGATCCGGTGACCGCCACCCTCGAGGCCCGCTTTCTGGCCGTCATCTCCCACGAACTGCGAACGCCGCTGACCACCATCGCCTCGTTCACCGAGAGCCTCGATCACGACGATCTCGCACCCGACGAACGCTCGCTGGCACTTTCGGCGGTCCGGCGCAACACCGACCGGATGCTCACCCTGATCGACGACCTCATGGTGGTGAGCCGGCTGCAGACCGGCGACCTGCCGCTGAACCCGGCCGACGGGCCGCTCGCCCCGATCCTGCGGGAGGCGATCGACCTGCTGGCCGGCCACGAGCCGCACACCGCCGCCACCCTGACCGCCGGCGACGGGCCCGACCTGCGCGCCGACCGGTCGCTGCTGCGCGACCTGTTCTACGCGGTGCTCGGCACGGTGGCCTGCGGCGCCGCCGACCGGTCGGCGGTGATCTCGTCCGCCGCCGACGGGGACGGCTGGACGGTGACCATCACGGCGTGGCAGGCCGAGCCGCTCACCGACGAGCACCTGATGGCCGAGATGCTGGCCGCGCCCGAGCCACCGCACCGGCGGCGCAGCACCGCGCTGTGGATGTTGCTGGCCGACGCGATCGCCACCCGGCACGGCGGGTCGGTGCGGCTCACCTACGACCCGGCCGCCGGCGCGGGCGCCGAGATCCGGCTGCCGCTCACACCCGAGTGGTAGCCCAGCACGGCATCCGCGGCGCGGATGCCGTGTGGGCCTACCACTGAAACCCACAGCCTGACATCGCGGCGACACGCCCGGGATGACAATGCCGATAAATCGGACGTACAGCCGGGAAGACGGTCCGATACGTGATACCGGGCGATGGACGCCCGGCCCTGTATCGGAGGCATTCCATGATGTGGAAGTCCCTCATCGCCGGTCTCGCGGCGCCCGCCCTGCTGGCCGCGACGACCGCGGCCGGCGCCGCGGCCCCGCGCTACTCGCCCGACGGCATGCTCAGCTACGCCCTGCTCACCGCGACCAACGAGCAGCGCGCCACGGCCGGCTGCGCCCCGCTCCGGGTGGAGACCGAGCTGATCATCGCGTCCGTCGAGCAGAGCGGCTACATGGCCACCACCCGCAACTTCGGCCACGTCGGGGCGGACGGTTCGACCTTCGTGAGCCGGGCCCGCCAGGCCGGGTACGCCACGCCGGCCGGCGAGAACATCGCCTGGGGCTACCGCGACCCGGCCCAGGTCATGGAGGCCTGGATGGCCAGCCCGCAGCACCGGGAGAACATCCTCAACTGCGAGGCCAAGTCGGTCGGCATCGGCACCCGGCGGTCGGCCGACGGCACGCCGTACTACACGCAGGTCTTCGGGTGGGAGTAGTACGGCCGTCAGACCTGGCAGCCGACGAGGACCGGTTCGGGATGCAGCTCGATGCCGAACCGGTCCCGCACGCCGGCTCGGATCACCCGGGCCAGCTCGAGCAGCTCGGTGGTGGTGCCCGAACCCCGGTTGGTGAGCGCCAGGGTGTGCTTGGAGGAGATGCGCACGCCCTCGCTCACGCCGAAGCCCTTGCTGAACCCGGCGTGCTCGATCAGCCAGGCCGCCGGGATCTTCACCCGCCCGCCGGCCGCCGGCCAGTGCGGCATGTCCGGCTCGGGCAGCTCGCCGACCACCGGATTGGTGAAGAACGAACCCACCGACCAGGTGTCCCGGTCGTCCGGGTCGAGCACCATGCCCTTGCCCGCTCGGAGCTTGAGCACGGTCTCCCGGGCCCGCTCCAGCGGCACCCGGTCGCCGGCCTCGACGCCCAGCTGACGGGCCAGTTCGGCGTACCGGATGGGCTCGGACTCGGTGCTGCGGGCGAGCCGGAAGTCGACCTCGAGGACCAGCCAGCGGTCGCTGTACTTGAAGACGCTGGCGCGATAACCGAACCCGCACTCGGCGGCGGTCATCGTGACCATGGCGTCGGCCTCGCGGTCGTACGCGTGCACCGCCACGATCGTGTGACCGACCTCCTGGCCGTACGCGCCGACGTTCTGGATCGGGGTGGCGCCGGCCGACCCCGGGATGCCGGACAGGCACTCCACGCCGGACAGACCCTCGGCGACGGTCCGCGCGACGAAGTCGTCCCAGACCTCACCGGCCGCGACGCGCAGTGTGACGAAGGTGGCGTCCCGGGCGATCTCCCTGATCCCGCACGTGCGGAGCAGCACCACGCGTCCCGCGAAGCCGGCGTCGCCGATGACGACGTTGCTCCCACCTGCCAGGATGAGCACCGGTTCCCCGGCGGCGGCGGCGTTTCGCACGGTTGTCACCGCTTCGCCGGGCTCGGTGGCCACCGTCAGTGCGCCGGCCGGACCACCGAGGCGTAGCGTCGTGTAGGCCCCGAGTGAACCGGGGGACGCTTCGACTCGTTGCTCAGGGAAGACTTCGGACACGAAGTCAGCCTAGGCTCATCGATTTCGCAGGACTCGGGCGGGAGCAGGTCATGAACAGGTTGCACGCGACCAAGGACTTCTGGCTCGCCGCGCTGCGCGCCGACGGTCCGGCGCTGCTCGACGCGGTCACCGAGGCCGGTCCCGACGCCGTTGTGCCGAGCTGCCCGGGCTGGTCCACGGCCGAGCTCGTCGAGCACCTGACCGCCGTGCTCCGCCGGGTCCGCGAGTCCGCGCCCCGGGGTGTGACCACCGCGCCGGAACGCCCGCCGCTGCCGCCCCGCCCGCCGTGGGACGAGGCGCTCGAGATCCTGCGCCGCGAGCTGGTCGGCACGATCGAGACCCTCGACGCCCTCGACCCGGAATTTCCGGCCTGGACCTGGCCCGCGCAGGCCAAGAAGGCCGGTTTCTGGCCGCGCCGGGTGGCCCACGAGGTCTCGGTGCACCGGTGGGATGCCGAGGCGGCGGCCGGCCGGCCCCAGCCGATCGAGACCAAGCTGGCCGCCGACGGGGTGATGGAGATCCTCGACACCTGGCTGCCCGCCGGCCGGCGCTTCGAGTCCACCGAGCTTCAGGGTGTGGTGCACCTGACCGCCACCGACGCGGCATACGAGTGGTTCGTCCGGTTGCGCGGCACCGGGGTGGCGCTGCTCGACACCGGAACCATCCTGGACACCGACGACCACCACCCCCGGGCCGAGGCCACCGGCACGGCCAGTGACCTCCAGCTGGCGCTGATGGGCCGCCGGCCGATCGAGGCGCTGACCGTCACCGGCGACCCGCGGCTGGTCCAGGCCCTGCACGCCGCCTGATCACCGTCCCGGGATGCGGTCATAGTTCCGCAACTATCGGTGGGTTACCGCAACCGTTCAAACATTTACTCTGTAGCGGTTGGCTAGGTACACCCATTCGTAGGAAGCGGTGAAGGCATGACGGCAACCGTCACGTCCGAGTCGGTGGAGCCCGGCGAAGCGGCACAGCCCGCGACGGCCCGGTTCCCGGACGGATTCGTGTGGGGATCGGCGACTGCGTCGTACCAGATCGAGGGCGCGGCCACCGAGGACGGGCGCGGGCCGTCGATCTGGGACACGTTCTCCCGTACCCCCGGGAAGGTCTTCGCCGGGCACACCGGCGACGTGGCCTGCGACCACTACCACCGCTACCGCGACGACGTCGCGATCATGGCGGACCTCGGGCTCCAGTCCTACCGGTTCTCGATCGCCTGGCCGCGGATCCAGCCGGACGGCACCGGCCCGGTCAACACCCGTGGCCTGGACTTCTACGACCGGCTGACCGACGAACTGCTGGGTCAGGGCATCCAGCCGGTGGTCACGCTCTACCACTGGGACCTGCCACAGGCGCTGGAGAGCCGCGGCGGCTGGGCCTCGCGGGAAACCGCTCTCGCGTTCGCCGAGTACGCCCAGATCGCGTACGCCCGCCTCGGCGACCGCGTGCCCACCTGGACCACCCTGAACGAGCCGTGGTGCTCGGCCTTCCTGGGCTACGCCTCGGGCCGGCACGCGCCCGGCGTCCAGGACCCGGCCTCCGCCTTCCGCGCCGTCCACCACCTGCTGCTCGGCCACGGCCTGGCCGCCGAGGCGCTGCGCGCGGCCGGCGCCGGGACGATCGGCATCACGCTCAACCCGGACGCGGTCATCCCGGTCGACCCGGCCAGCCCGGCCGACCAGGCCGCGGCCCGGATCGCCGACGGCCTGCACAACCGGATCTTCCTGGACCCGCTGATCAAGGGCGCCTACCCGGACGACATGCGTGAGCTGATGTCCCGGTTCACGCCGCTCGACTTCATCTCCGACGGCGACGAGAAGCAGATCAACCAGCCGATCGACGTGCTCGGCGTGAACTACTACACGCCGTCCTACGTCTCCGCGAAGCCGGGACAGCCGGCCGCGCCCGAGGCCCCCGGCACCGAAGGCATCAGCTTCGCCAAGCCGGCCGGCCCGGTCACCGACATGAACTGGCTGATCGAGCCGGACGCCCTGCGCAAGCTGCTGGAGCGCCTGCACAACGACTACGGCGTGCCGCTGATGATCACCGAGAACGGCGCCGCCTACCCCGAGGTCCCGGCGCCGGGCTCGGACGAGGTGCACGACACCCGCCGGGTCGAGTATCTCGACGGCCACCTGCGGGCCTGCCTCGACGCCATCTCGAACGGGGTTGACCTGAGGGGATACTTCGTGTGGTCTCTGATGGACAATTTCGAGTGGGCTGAGGGATATGCGAAGCGGTTCGGCGTGATCCACGTCGACTACGCGACGCAGGAGCGGCGCCCGAAGGACAGTGCCCGGTGGTACGCGGACGTGATCCGACGCAACGGCTTGGAGTGAGGTCCATGGTGACCCGGGAACGGCCCACCCTGGAGGCGGTCGCCCGGCGCGCCGGGGTCTCCCGGGCCACGGTGTCCCGGGTCGTCAACGGCTCGACCACGGTCGCCGTCGCGATCCGGGACGCGGTCAACGCCGCCGTGCAGGAACTCGGCTACGTGCCCAACCAGGCCGCGCGCAGCCTGGTCACGCAGCGCACCGAGTCGATCGCGCTGATCCTGCCGGAGACCGCGAACCGGGTCTTCTCCGACGACCTGTTCTTCCCGGCGGTGATCCGCGGGGTGAGCCAGGAACTGGAGGCGGCCGACAAGCAACTGGTGTTGATGATGGCCGGGTCGCCGGCCAGCCACGGCCGGGTCGAGCGGTACGCGATGGCCGGGCACGTCGACGGCGTCATGTTCGCCTCGATGCACGGCGCCGACCCGCTGCCCGGCGCGCTGGCCCGGCTCGGCATCCCGGTGGTGTGCAGCGGCCGGCCGCCGGCCGGGTCGCCGGTGCCGTACGTCGACGTCGACCACTTCGGCGGCGTCGCCCAGGCGGTGGCCCACCTGGTGGCCGGCGGGCGACGGCGGATCGCCACCATCGCCGGCCCGCAGGACATGGTGGCCGGGGTGGACCGGTTGAACGGCTACCGGGCGGCGCTGGAGGAGGCCGGGCTGAGCGGGCACGTCGCGGTGGGTGACTTCACCCGCGATTCGGGCGTACGCGCGATGAACGACCTGCTGGCCGAGGACCCCGACCTGGACGCGGTCTTCGTGGCGTCGGACATGATGGCGCACGGCGCGCTCCAGGCCCTCAAGGACAAGGGCCGCCGGGTGCCGGCCGACGTGGCCGTGATCGGCTTCGACGACTTCGAGATCAGCCAGTACAGCGACCCGCCGCTGACCACGGTCCGGCAGCCCATAGTGGACATGGGACGCACCATGGCACGGCAGATGCTCGGCCTGGTCAACGACGATCTCGACGTGCCCCAGTCGGTGGTCCTCGCGACCGAACTGGTGGTCCGTGCCTCAGCCTGAGCTCTTGGTTCACAACCGGGGGAACCCAGCCACCGGCGGGGTGTGGCGGATGCCGGGCGGCGAGGTGCTCAAGGTCGCCCGGCCGGCCTGGCTGCCGCCACTGCACCCGGTGACCTGGCCGACCAGCGACGATCCGGCTCACTGGAACTACTGGCAGCGGGAGGCGCTCGCCTACCGGACCGGGTTCGCCGCGTCGGTCTACGCGGACGCCGGCATCGTGCCGCCTTCGCTGTTGCGGACCGCCGACCGGCCCGACGGCGAGATCGAGCTCTGGCTGGCGTTCGCCGACGGGATGCCCGGCTTCTCGTGGCCGGTGGCACGGATCGCCGCCTTCGCCCGGCAGCTGGGCCAGGCGCAGGCCGGGTGGGCGGGCCGCGTACCTGCCGAACCCTGGCTCTCCCGGCACTGGCTGGCGCAATATCTCTCCGCCGGGCCGGCGACCTCGGTCTTCCTGTCCCCGGCCTCGCCCTGGCGTCATCCACTGTGGCCCTCGGACGCGCTGGACCGGTTGCGGTCGGCGTGGATCGCGCGGCCGTCGCTGGTCACCCGATGCGACGCCGTTCCGCATACGCTGTGCCACCTCGATGTCTGGCCCAACAACCTGATCTCCTCCGGCGCGACCAGCGTGCTGCTCGACTGGGCGTTCTGCGGCGACGGCGGGATCGGTGAGGACCCGGCCAACCTGATCGTGGACAGCTTCACCGACGGCCTGATGGACCCTTCCCTGCTGCCGGAACTGACCGAAGCGGTGATGGATTCCTACGTCGAGGGGCTGCGCGACGGCGGCTGGACCGGCTCGGGCGACGACGTCCGGCGGTGGATCATGCTGTTCGGGGTCACCAAGTACTCCTGGTTCGCGCCGGCCCTGCTCGGCCGGATGATCCACGACGGCGACCTGGGCCAGAAGACCTACGGCCAGGACACCAGCGGCGACAGCGCGATGGTGCGGCTGCGCGGGCTGATCACGATGCTCGGGGAGTGGGCCGCAGCAGTCCGGTGATGACGTCACCCAGCGGCGTGACCAGGTCTTCCTGATCGGCGGCGGCCAGCGGCTGCACCCCGATGACCGTCCTCATCAGCACCAGGCCGAGGGCGGTGGCCAGCACGAACTCGGCACGCAGGAGCGCGTCGTCGGCCTCCAGCCCGGTCGCCGCGACCAGGCGCTCGGCGAAGTTGCGCATCACGTTGCGCCGGACCTGGTCGGCCGCCGCGTCGCCGGACGAGCGCAGGAGCAGCAGCAGACGCGTCTTGCCGCTGTCGTCGGCGAGGTGGCGGACCATGGTGCGGGGCAGCTCGTCGAGGGTGATGCCGGGCGTGACGCTGCGGTCGAACTCGTCCACCGCCCCGGTCAGGCAGGCCTCGAACAGGCCCTCCTTGGACACGAAGTAGCGGCTGATCAGGGACACGTTGACGCCCGCCTCGTCGGCGATGTCGCGCACCGTGGTGGCCGCGTACCCGTTGGTGGCGAACCGGTGGCGGGCCGCGTCGAGCAGCGCCTGCCGGGTGCCGGCCGCGTCCCGGCGGCGGGCCTGTTGCGTCATGCCGTGCAGGGTACGCGGTCCGTGATGTGACGTAAACAACCGTTTACTTATCCGGGGACTCTCCCCCACACTGGTTCCATGACTCAGCCCAGCCGTCACGTCAACGGCACCCTGCTCGTGCTCTACCTCTCGCTGGGCGGCCTGGCCTTCGCCGTACTCCAGTCGCTGGTGGCGCCCGCCCTGTCGACCATCGCCCGGGAGCTCGAGGTGTCCAGCGGCGACGCCAGCTGGGTGATCACCGCGTACCTGCTGTCCGCATCCGTGCTGACCCCGATCCTCGGGCGCCTCGGCGACATGGTCGGCAAGCGGAAGGTGCTCATCGGCGTCCTCGCCATCCTCGCCATCGGCACCGCCCTGGCCGCCCTCGCCCCGAACCTGGCCGTGCTGATCGTGGCCCGGGCCCTGCAGGGCGCGGCCGGCGCGATCATGCCGCTCTCCATCGGCCTGGTCCGCGACGCCCTGCCCCGCGAGCGGGTCGGAGTCACGGTCGGCCTGCTCTCCGCGATCTTCGGGGTCGGCGCCGGCATCGGCATCGTCGCGGCCGGCCCGATCGTCGAGCACCTGTCCTGGCACTGGCTGTTCTGGCTGCCGCTGGTGCTGGTCGTGATCGCCCTGCTCGGCGCCATCTTCGGCATGCCCGAATCGGCGGTACGCAAGCCCGGCCACCTCGACTGGGTCGGCGCCACCATCCTCTCGGTGTCACTGGTCTCCCTGCTGCTGGCGATCAGCAAGGGCCGCGAATGGGGCTGGGGTTCGGGTTCGACCATCGGCCTGCTGGCCCTCGGTGCGGTCGCGCTGGTCGCGTTCGTCCTGGTCGAGACGCGTACGAAGGAGCCGCTGATCGACATGCGCCTGATGCGCATCCGCGGCGTGTGGGCCACCGACCTGGTCGCGCTGATCCTCGGCTTCGCCATGTTCGGCACATTCCTGCTGGTGCCGACGCTGCTCCAGCTGCCCGCGATCACCGGCTACGGCTTCGGCAAGTCGGTCTCCCAGGCCGGCCTGTTCCTCCTGCCCACCGTGGCCACCATGGTCGTCTTCGGCCCGCTGGCCGGCCTGCTCGCCCGCAGGTTCGGCCCGAAGCTCCCACTCTTCTTCGGCACCGTCGCCGTGGTCGCCGGCTTCGTGGTCCCCGCGGTCGCACACGGCCAGCTGTGGCAGGTCGTCCTGTCCGGCGTGCTGGTCGGCGCCGGCATCGGCCTCTGCTTCGCCGCCATGTCGAACGCGATCATCGAAAGCGTCCCGGCGGCCCAGACCGGCGAGGCCATCAGCGTCAACACCATCGCCCGAACCGTCGGCAGCAGCATCGGCACCGCGGTCATCGCGGCCGTGATCGCCTCGAACACCACACTGCGCGGCCTCCCCACCGACGACGCGTTCACGATGGGCTTCGCGGTCTGCGCCGGCGTGGCCGTCCTGGCCATCGTCGCCGCCCTCCTGGTCCCGTCGGCCAGGCGCCGCCACAACCAGGCGGTGGCCGCGGGCGTCGACGACCTCCCGCCCGAGCCGGTCGAGCTGCATCTGAGCAACCGCTGATCTCGTCAGCCCGGCGGCGCCGACTCGGCCCGCCGGGCCGTCCTGTTCGGCGCGCGCCGGAGTGTGACCACTCACCCACGTGGACCTTCGGCAAGAGCGCCTGCGTCGCCGCGCTGTCTTCTCCGGCGGGCGAGGTGGTGCCCGGTCGCCCTTTGCTGCCGCCCATTGCGCCCGGTGGTGGGCTGAGGCGGGTGGCCATGCCGGCGGGTGCCCGCTCACGCTGATTGCCGCCGGTCGCGCCGGGACGGTGGTAGCTCAGGGCGGGATCGGGGACGCGGATGGCGCGCTGGGCTACCACCCCCGCCTGCAGTGGTAGGCCCGGACGGTGTTCAAGGCACGGATGGCGCGCCTGGCTACCACTTGAGGGGGTTCAGGGTGACCGCTTACGCAGAATGAAGGGTGGGCGGCTCTGTTCTGGCCGGTCACGGCCTTGGAGCCGCGCGCCCGGCCTCGGGAGCGACGGTCAGCACCACCCAGTCAGCTACGACATGAAGTTCTTGACCTTGACCTGGGTTGGGAAGAAGAAAGGGCCGGGAGCGACGGTCTGGGCCACCCACCCAGGTGCGACATCACCCTCTTGATCTTGACCTCAGTAGACCAGCGCCTGGGCGCCGTCGGTCGTGATCTCCTCGACGAAGACGGCGGCGCCGGCGATGCGGATGCCGGGGAGGACGTCGTCGGGGCCGATGTCGCGGCGGGCGGCGCACTGGGTGCAGGCCGTGACGCGGCCCGCCTCGAGCAGGATGCCGAGCAGCTCGGGCAAGGGGGCCGCGTGGGGCAGCTCGAACTCCTCGGCCCGAGACGGCAGGGCGAACCAGGTGGACTCGCCGGTCAGCCAGAACGAGACGTCCACACCGGCCGCCGCGGCGGTGCTGGCCACCGTGAAGGCCTGCGAGCAGCGTTCCGGGGCGTCCGAACCGGCGGTCGCCTTGACGACCAGCATGCGTGCCATGCGGCTCAGCATAGGATGGGTCCCCGTGGTTACCGAGATCGGATTCGTGAGCCTGCTCGTGGCGGGCCTGGGCGCCGTCGCGGGCGGCGTCAGCTACCTGGCCATGCGTATCGCTAGGGGGCGTTGGTGAGCGACAGTGACGAGAACCCGCTCGGCCCGCCGCCGTGGATGAACGCGCCGGCCGTCGAGCCCTACCCGTACGAGGACACCTTCGACCTGCGCAAGGGTCCTGACCTCAACCCGGCTCTGCTGGGCCTGCTGCCGTTCGTCGGGCAGTGGCGCGGCCGCGGCCAGGGTGGATTCCCGGCGCCGGAAGACTACGACTTCGCGCAGGAGATCACGATCAGCCATGACGGCCGGCCGTTCCTGATGTTCGAGTCGCGCGCCTGGCTGCTCGACGGCGACTCCAAGCCGATGGGCGAGGCGGTGCGTGAGTTCGGCTTCTGGCGTCCGGTGCTGGTCGACGGCCGGCCCGGCGACGACATGGAAGCCACCATGATCACGCCCGACGGGGTGATGGAGCTGTATCTCGGCCGGGCCAACGGCACCCGGCTCGAGATGGAGGCCGACGCGATCGTGCGTACGCCCACCGGCGCCCAGGTGACGGGAGCCCAGCGGCTGTACGGCATCGTCGAGGGCGCCCTGCTCTACGCCCACGAGATGGTGGCGAACGGCGAGGGACCCCACCCGCACATGTCGGCCCGGCTCATCCGGGTCGGCGGCTGACGATCCGCGACAAGCGCCCGGTCCACGGCGACCGGGCGCGCCCGCGGCCGTCCAGCTCGATCACCTCGGCCAGCCCGCGCAACGCCGACACCAGCCAGATCCCGTCCGACCGGTCCAGGTCGGCCACCGTCGCCTCGCCGTGGACACCGCCGGCCTCGGACAGGAGGTGGGCCACGGTCACGCTGGGCAGCACCCCGTCGCCGGCCACACCGTGCAGGACGCCGTCGCTCAACCAGACCAGGCCCGCGGTCGGCGACTCCAGCGCGTACCCCTCGGTGGAGACCCACAGCATGTCGCGGTCGCCGGCCGATCGCCGCGCCGCCAGGTTCGCGGCGTAGGAGAGGGTCTTGGCGGTGGTCAGCGACCATCCGGGCCGTTCGCGGGACACTCCGGCCTCGGCGGTCACCACGCGCACCCCGTCGGCCCGCTGAGCGATCACGGCATCGGGTACGGGGGTGACGGTCGCGTAGAGCACCGGCTCGCCACCGGCCGGGCCGGCCGTGCACACCAGCCGCAGCGCGCCCTCCCCGTCGGCCCGCCACCGCGCCTCGGCCTCGTCGACCAGGGGCGCCGGGTCGGGCAGCGGGATCTCCAGCAGCGCCGCCGACCGGGCCATCCGGGCCAGATGGGCATCCCGCAGCCGCGCGACGCCGTCCCGGATCCACACCGTCTCGAAGACGCCCTCGCCGTACAGCACCCCGCGATCGTCCGGCCGGAGCATCGTCCCCGCCGGGATCACCACAAACCGGTCGTCCACCGGCGCAGCGTAACCAGGAAGCCGCACTATGCTCGGAGGGTGCCCGCCTCGACCCTCGCAGAGATGCTCCGGGAGCGCGGCCTGCGGCTGACCCCGCAGCGCCAGCTCATCCTGGAAGCCGTCCACGAGCTCGGCCATGCCACCCCCGAGCAGGTGCACACCTATGTGCGTGAGCGGGTGGCCGGGGTCAACATCACCACCGTCTACCGCACCCTCGAGCTGCTCGAGGAGCTCGGGCTGGTCAACCACACCCACCTCTCGCACGGCTCGCCGACCTACCACGCGGCGGGCGAGGACCAGCATGTCCACCTGGTCTGCCGGGCCTGCGGCTCGATCGCCGAGGTCGACCCGTCGGTCATGCGGCCGGTGACCGAGCGGCTGCTGGCCGAGCGCGCGTTCCGGGTCGATGTCGGGCACGTCTCATTGTTCGGTGAGTGCGGCGACTGTAAGGATCGACTGTGACCACCGTGACGATCGAGGATCTGACGCCCGAGTCGGCCGACGCCGGCGTGGCGGCCCACTACGGCGACCCGATGCGCGAGCAGCGCCTGCTCGAGACCGCGGTCGGCCTGGTCGACCGCTCCAACCGCGACGTGCTGGCGGTGCCGGGCGAGGAGCGCGCCTCCTGGCTCCACACGCTCACCACCCAACACCTGACCGACCTGCGCGCCGGCCAGGGCTCCGAGCTGCTGGTCCTGTCCCCGAACGGCCACGTCGAACAACACGCGTTCGTCACCGAGGACGGCTCCACGGCCTGGCTCGACACCGAGCCGGGGGCCGGGGCGGGCCTGCTCAAGTACCTCGAGATGATGCGGTTCTTCACCAAGGTCGAGCCGCGCGACGCCTCCGCCGAGCGTGACGTCTGGTCGCTGGTCGGCCCGGGTGCCGCCGAGCTCTTCCCGTCGCTGGCCGAGCCGCGGATCGTGCCGGTGCCGGGCCCGAAGTTCGCCGCCGGTTCGGTGCCGCCCGAGCCGACCGCGCTCTATCCGGCGCTCGAGGTGAACGGCATGCTGGTGCGCCGGGTCCCGATGGGCGTCGACCTGCTCGTGCCCCATGGTCAGGTGCCCGACCTGGATGTGCCGCGGGCGGGGCTGTGGGCGTACGAAGCGGTCCGCGTCGCCCACCGGATCCCGCGACTGGGCTGGGAGACCGATCACCGCACGATTCCGGCCGAGGCCGGGTTCCTCGCTCAGTCCGTACATCTGGACAAGGGTTGTTACCGCGGCCAGGAGACCGTGGCCCGGGTGCACCACCTGGGCCGCCCGCCGCGCCGGCTGGTGCTGCTCCACCTCGACGGCGTGGCCACCGACCAGCCGCCGGCCCAGGGCGCCGCGGTCATGCTCGACGGGCGGCAGGTCGGCTTCGTCGGCACCGCCGTGCGCCACCACGAGCTCGGCATGATCGCCCTGGCCGTGATCAAGAAGAACGTCGCCGACGACGCCTACCTGCTGATCGGCGAGTCCGCTGCGGCGATCGACCCGCACTGACCAGCGCAACCGCCTCGCCTACGCAACCGACGCGTTAGGCTGCGTACCCATCGCAACCAGGGATCCATCCCGCGCTGAAACACAGCGCAACCCCGCGCAAAAAGTCCGGAGGGGCGGCATGAGCACTTTGATCACCGTTGCGCCGACCGGAGCGGAGAGCAGCAAGGCGGCCGTGCCCGCGCTGCCGGTGACGCTCGACGAGCTCGTCGTGACCGCCAAGGAGTGCGAGGCGCTCGGCGCGGCGATCATCCACGTGCACATCCGCGACGACCAGGCCCGGCCCACCCTCGACCAGGGGCGGCTGCGGGCCACGGTGGCCGCGTTGAAGCAGTCCACCGACCTGATCGTGCAGGTCTCCTCGGGCGGGGCGGTGACCGACCCGGAAGAGGCGCGGCTGGCCGTGCTCGACGCCGGCCCCGAGATGGCGTCCTGCACGATGGGCACGGTCAACTTCGGCGACGACGTGTTCCTGAACCGCTGGGACTTCATCGTCGACCTGCACACCCGCATGCAGGACCGCGGCATCGTGCCGGAGTACGAGATCTTCGACCTGGGCCAGCTGGCCACGCTCCAGCGGCTGCTGGCCAGGCACGGGCTGCCGGTCGGCGGGCACGTGCACGTCGACCTGGTGATGGGCGTGCCGGGTGGGATGCCAGGCACGCCCGATGCGCTGGTCGCCTGCACGTCGGCGATCCGCGACCTCCCCGACGGGACCACGTTCAGCGCCACCGGCATCGGGCGCTCGACGATCCCGGTGATGCTGGCCTCGCTGTCCGCCGGCGGCCACCTGCGGGTCGGCATGGAAGACACCGTCACGTACGCCAAGGGCCGCCCGGTCGAGTCGAACATGCAGCTGGTGGCCCGCGCGGTCGGCTTCGCCCAGCTGGCCCAGCGGCCGCCGATCACCCCGGCCGAGGCCCGCCGGATGCTCGGCGTCCCGGCATGATCCTGGCCGAGGTGGTCCGCTCCGGTTTCGTCGAGAGCGTGCACCACGGCGCGGTTGTGGTCACCCCGGACGTCGCCTCGGCCGGCGACGTGACCGGGCCGATGTTCCCGCGGTCGTCGAACAAGCCCCTGCAGACGGTCGGCATGCTGCGGGCGGGGCTGACCGTCGCCGACGGCGCGGCGCTGGCCCTGATCAGCGGCAGCCACTACGGCGAGCCGGTCCACGTCCGCATGGTCCACGAGATCCTCGAGAACGCGGGGCTGGCGCTGGGCGCGTTGCGCTGCCCGGCGTCGCTGCCGCGGCACGAGCCGACGCGGGACTCCTGGCTGCGGTCCGGCGGCGGGCCCGAGCGGGTGCTGATGAACTGCTCGGGCAAACACGCCGGGATGCTCGCCACCTGTGTGGCCAACGGCTGGCCGACCGACACCTACCTGGATCCGAAGCATCCGCTCCAGGTGGCGCTGGCCGACGCGGTGGCCGACCTGGCCGGCGAGCCGGTCGCGGTGACCGGGGTGGACGGCTGTGGCGCGCCGGTCCTCGGGTTCTCGCTGACCGGGCTGGCCCGCTCGTTCAGCGCGCTGGTGGACGCCGCGCCGGGCAGCCATGAGCGGCGGGTGGCCGACGAGATGCGGGCCCACCCCGAGCTGGTGGCCGGCACCGGCGACGACGACACCGTGCTTATGCGGGCGGTGCCGGGGCTGCTCATGAAGGGCGGCGCCGAGGGCGTGGTGGCGGCCGCGGTGCCGGGGGCGGGAGCGGTGGCCCTCAAGATCTCGGACGGCGGCATGCGTGCTCGTACCCCCGTGCTCCTCTCGGGCTTGCGCCGCCTGGGCGTGGCCGCGCCGCACCACACCGAGCTGGTCCTGGGCGGCGGCGAACCGGTCGGCGAGGTCCGCGCCACCTGGTGACGCGAGGGTAGTCCTGGACGCCCGCTGGGGTGACCCGGCGGGATGCCAGCCGCCTTGACTTCCGCGGGTGTGGACAAGTGCACCCAGATTGACATGCCTTGACCACCAAGTGACTCGACTCACGCTAGCTACAGTTAGCAGAACGCTTGCTGGAGCTAGCAAAGCCGACTACGTTCGAACGCATGGCCGGAAAACAGGAACTGCCTCAGGACATCGGGACGTTCATCCGTGACCTGCGGCAGACCGCCAAGATCTCGCTTCGGCAGCTCGCCGACAAGGCCGGGGTGAGCAACCCCTACCTCAGCCAGATCGAGCGGGGCCTGCGCAAGCCCAGCGCCGAAGTGCTGCAACAGATCGCCAGCGCGCTGCGGGTCTCCACCCCGGCGATGTACCTGCGGGCCGGCCTGCTCGACAGCGATGGTCAGCCGGGCGTGCTGGCCGCGATCGCCGCCGACCCCGATCTCACGATCGCGCAGAAGCAGTCGCTCTCGCAGATCTACGAGACGTTCCGCAACGAGAACACCCGGCGGGACGCTCCCGTCGCCGACGACGAGCCCGTCCTCGAGACCGCGCCTGACCTCGACGAGGAGGCGGCGATCCGCTCGCGGCTCGCCACAGAGACCACCACCACCATCTCGGAGGAGAAGTAATGCCTGAGCAGACCAAGACCCGACTGCCCGCCCCGCTCTACGCCGCCGCCGGCGCCGGTGACCTGGCGTACCAGCAGCTCCGCAAGCTCCCGGCCCTGGTCGACGAGCTGGGTGTGCGGGTGAACGAGATCAGCGAGCGGGCCACGGCGTCGCTGCGGGCCGCCAACGACAAGGCCAACCAGACCGACTTCGACAAGCTGCGGGACAACGCCGCCTCCAGCGCGGTCAGCTTCGCGCAGGTCGCCTCCGAGCGGGCCGTCTCGGCGTACACCGCCCTGGTCGCCCGGGGCGAGCGGGTCGTCGGCACCGGCGTGGTCGGGGCCGCCGAGGTGGTCAACGCCGACATCGAGACCACCGAGGAGCCGGCCGCCATCGAGGCCGCCGCCGCGGCCTCGGCCCCGAAGCCGCGCAAGAAGGCCACCCCGGCCAAGAAGGCCACCCCCGGCAACTGAGCCTGTGGAGGCCCCGGCAGCCGCCGGGGCCTCCGGCTTAGACTCGAAGCCATGGCCACGACAAGCGCGCCGATCTTCTACATTCAAGTGCAGGGCGTGATCTCGATCACGGTCATCATCGCCTCGTTGATTGTGCAGGCGGTCGCCCTCATCCACTGCGTCACCCAGCGTGGCGACGGGTTCCAGGCCATCGGCACCCTGCCCAAGGGCGCCTGGCTGGCCATCCTCGCCGTCTGCTTCGTGCTGACCTTCCTCGGTGTCGGCGGCGGCGCCACCGGCATCTTCGGCCTGATCGGCGTGGCGGCGGCCCTGATCTATCTGCTCGACGTCCGCCAAGGCCTGCGTGACCTGACGGACGGTAAAGGCTTCTGGTGAGAGGGTTCCGCTGGCCGCCGCCTCCGGACGGCGGGCCGCGGACCTGGGGCCCGGCACCGACCGGTCCCCGCACCGGCCGGCCGACCCTGCCGTCGCCGCCGACCGAGATGATCACCGCGTCGGCCGGCGTACGCCTGGAACAGCTCACCACCGGCGTCGGCACACCCGTCACGGTGTTCGCGCACGGGCTGGCCGGCGACATCTCCGGCACCCGCCCGCTGGGCAGCGCGGTGACCGGCCGGCGAGTCTTATTCCAGTTCCGCGGCCACGGGCGCTCGTCCTCGCCACCCGGGCCCTGGACCTTCGCCGACCTGGCCGACGACCTGCGCGCCGTCGCCGATCATGCGTCGGCGACCCGGGCGCTCGGGGTCAGCATGGGCGCCGGTGCGTTGTGCCGGCTGCTGGCCGACCGTCCCGACCGGTTCGAGCGGGTGGTGTTCTACCTGCCCGCGCCGCTCGACGGCACCCGGTCACCGGTGACCGCGGCCCGGCTCCAGCGGCTGCTCGCCGCCCTGGAGAGTGGTGAGGCGGCGCTGGTCGCCGAGGCGGTCGAGGCCGAGATGCCGCCGGCCGTCCGCAACACCCCGGCCGGCTGGAGTCACCTGCGCCACCGGGTCGAGCAGTTGATGCGTGACGGGCTCTCCCCCGACCTCGACACGCTGTGGGCTGTGCCCGCCGTGCCCGACCTGGCCGCGCTGGGCCGGGTCACCGCCCGCGCGCTGGTGCTCGGCTGCGCCGGCGACGACGTACACCCGGTGCGGGTCGCGGAACGCCTCGCGGCCGCCATCCCCGGCGCTGACCTGCATGTGTACGACCGGCCGTCGGTGCTCTGGACCAACCGGGCCGACCTGCGCCGGCGGATCTCCACGTTCCTGAACGACGAGAGGCCGTAACCTTTCCGGCCCGCCGACCGGTGTTCTGGGCGTGCGGCTCTCCCCCAGATCCATCTTCGTCGGCGTCATCGCGCTCGGCCTGCCGTTCGCGCTGACGGTCGGCTGGGTGCTGGGCGGCCACCACCTCACGTCCACGCCACCGGCGACCGCCGGCCCCGGCGGGTCCGGCCTGCTCGGCACCGCGCCGGCCCGGGCCACCGATGACTCCGCGCCGAGGTGGCTGCCCGGCCGCTACGAGAACCGGCCGGCCGCGCCCGCGCCGTCGTCCGCCGCGTCCGCCCCGGCCGCCCTGGCGCTGCCGGTCACACCGCCGTCCTCGGGCGCCGAGACCCAGGCCGGCCCCCGCGGCGGCCCGCTGACCACGTTGCCGACGTTGCCGCCGCTCACCGATCCGCCGGTGCCGACGCCGACGATGGTCACCAGCGAGCCGCCGCCGCCCTCGGCCACCCCGTCGTCGTCACCGTCCGCGACCCCGAGCGGTCTCGGCGCCGGGCTCCTCCGGCGGCGCTGAGCTTCTGGCCCTACCCTGTCCGGGTGGTGATTCGCGACTTCTTCACCGGCGCCGGTCTGCTCGGCCGCGGCCTGGGCGAGGTGCTGCGCCGGCCCCGGCTGCTCGGCCTCGGCATCCTGCCCGCGCTGATCTCCGCGCTGGTGTACGCCGCGGCGCTGGCCGCCCTGATCGCCTACGTCGACGACCTGGCCGCCGCGGTCACCTGGTTCGCCGACGACTGGGCCACGGGCTGGCGTGACGCGCTGCGGATCTTCGCCGGGCTGGCCCTGCTCGGGGTGAGCGGCCTGCTCACCGTGCTCACCTTCACCGCGGTCACGCTGCTGATCGGCGACCCGTTCTACGAGAAGATCTCGGAGCTGGTCGAGGACCGCTACGGCGGCGTGCCCGACGCGGTCGAGACCGTGTGGTGGCGTTCGCTGGGCCGCAACCTGGTCGACAGCCTGCGCCTGATCGGCCTGTCCATCCTGCTCGGCATCCCGCTGCTGCTGATCGGCCTGATCCCGGTGGCCGGTCAGATCCTCGGCATCGTGCTCGGCGGCGCGGTCGGCGGCTGGCTGCTGGCGGTGGAGCTGACCGGCGTGCCGTTCCAGCGCCGGGGCAAGCGGCTGCGCGACCGGCGGGCGGTGCTGCGGACCCGGCGGCCGATGGCGCTGGGCTTCGGTGTCGCGGTGTTCCTCTGCTTCCTGATCCCGCTCGGCGCGGTCCTGCTGATGCCGGCCGCGGTGGCCGGTGCGGCCCTGTTGTCCCGGTCGGTTCTCGGACTGCCGGCGACCTCGTACACTTCCGGCTCGTGACCCACACCCCCACCCCGGTCGAGGTCGCCTTCGCACTGTTGCGCGAGGGCCGCATGGGCGACGCCGAGAGCCTTCTGACCCGCGAGCTGCAGGCCGTGACCGACCAGCACGGCGAGGGCAGCCCGGCGTGGGCCTCGGCCCAGTCCGACCTCGGCACGGTGCTGCTCAACACCGGTCAGCACGAGCGCGCGGTCGAGTGCTACCGCCGCGCCGCCTCGGCCGCGCCCCGGGACAACGAGTCGCACAAGGACCAGCTGACCTACCGGCTCAACCTGGGTCTGGCGCTGCGCATGGCCGGCCGCCTCGACGAGGCCGAGGCCGAGTTGCGCCGGGGCGCCGAGGAGCGGCTCGCCTTCTACGGTCGCGAGCACGCCGGGTACGCGTTCGGCCTCGAGCCCCTGGCCGACCTGCTCCGGCGGCGCGGCGACCTGGCCGAGGCCCGCCGCGTGACCGAGGAGACGGTGGCGAACTTCTGGCGCAACGGGCACGAGCGGGTGGGTACGGCGCTGGCCCTCCGCGCGGCGCTGGTGCACGACGCCGGCACCGGTGAGCCGCTGTTCCCCGACCTGCGCCCGCTGCCGGACGAGGTCGTCGAGCAGATCGGGCGCGCGGTCGCCGAGACCGACCCTTCGTCCATGGCCCTGCTCCGGGCCACCGTGTCCATGTTGGAGGGACGCCTCGGCCGCGATCACCAGGCGACGCTGAACGCCCTGTCGGCGCAGGCCAATCTGGGCCGTGACCTGGGTGACCAGGCCGGGCGGGTGGAGGCGATCGAGCGGGTGCTCGCGTCCTACGACCGGCAGGGCCGGCCGGAGGACGCGCTGATGGCGACGCTCGGGCTGGCCATGGCCCAGGGCGAGGCGGGCGACGCCGAGGCCGGGCTGCGGACGTACTCCGAGGCGCACGAGCGGGCGGACCGCATCGGCCGCCCCGAGCTGCGGAGCCAGGTGTTGCGGAACTGGGGGCTGGCCCTGAAGGAGGCCGGCCGGACCGGACCGGCCGAGCAGCGGCTGACCGAGGCGGTGGCCGAGGCCGGGCGCGGCGCCGACCACGACACGGCCGGGCGGGCCGGTGTCGCCCTCGGCCTGTTCCTCCAGCACGAGGACCGGCTGGCCGAGGCCCGGACCGTGCTGGAACAGGGCCTGGCCGTGATGGATCCGCTGCACCCGGACGCGATCGTCGGGCGCAGCCACCTCGGCGCGGTCCTGGACGGGCGGTCCTGCGGCTGCGGCGACATGCCCGAGACGATCGCCGCCGCCTTCCGCGACTTCGTCATCACCCGACTCCCCGCCGACCTCCTCGACCACCTCGACGTGACCATCGTCGACGGCGACTTCAAGATCGACGTGTCCCTGCGACGCGAGCCGGAAGAGTCCGAACTGGCCCGCCTCAACGAGGTCTTCCAAACCGCCCTGGCCGAGTTCCGCGGCCGCATAACGACCCGAAACTAAGCCGGGTTTTCGAAGTTCGGTTTTCGGGGTTTTCGGTTTCGGGGTTTTTCGGTTTCGAGGGTGGTCACTCACGCACGTGGAGCGAAGCGACCCTCGGCGGGAGCGACGGTCGGCACCACCCACCAAGCTACGACCCAAGCTCTTGATCTTGCTCCTAGGACCCCGGAATCAATCGCCAGCGCTGGCTCGACCCCTGAGTGACGATCGCGCCGTCCGCAGTGGACTGACCCGACACCTCGAGCAGCTTGCCGCTGTGGCGGGCCACGATCGCGAACGTCGACGGACCGGCCCACGCCAGCCGCCACTGCTGATTCGGCGCCCCCGCCGACCCCCACTGAACCACCCGCGTGCCATCAGCCGTAGCGCCGCCCAGCACGTCGACAACCTTGCCGCTGTGGTCGCTGACGATCCGGAACCAGCCCGCGCCCGCGTCCTCGAAGTGCCAGAGGTGGTCGGCCGTCCCGGTCGGCGGCCACTGGGTGAGCTGGGCGCCGTCAGCGGCCGACATGTCCTGGATGGCGAGCACCTTGCCGGAGTGCGTGGCCTGGAGCTTGACCCGGCCGTCGGGGATCAGCCGCCAGTTGTGGTCGGCGGTGCCGTTGTCGGCGAACTGCACGACCCGGGCGCTGTCCGCAGTGGACATCTGGTCGACGCCGAGCACCTTGCCGGAGTTCTGGTTGCGGATGCGGGCGTACCCGGTGCCGTTGTCGACGATCTGCCACAGGTGGTCGGCGGTGCCGTTGTCGCTGAACTGCACCACGTTGGCCGCGTCGGCGGTCGACATGCCGGACACGCCCAGCACCTTGCCCGAGTTGACGTTCCGGATCCGGAACCAGCCGTCGCCGTTGTCCACCGGCACCCACAGGTGGTCGGCCGTCCCGTTGTCGGCGAACTGCACGACCTGGGCCGAGTCGTCGGCCGACATGCCGGCCACGCCGAGCACCTTGCCGGAGTTCTGGTTCTGGATGCGGAAGGGGACGGCCGGCTCGGTCCACGGCCGCCCGTCGCCGATCCGCGGGAACGACGTGATCCGCAGCCGCGCCGCGCCCATCGGGATCAGCGTCACGGTCTCCAGCGGCTCGCTCGACGGCGTGGGGCTGTCCTGCAGCGGCGTGATGATGTCGTCGGCGTCGGCCTTCCACGCCGGGATCCGGCGCGCGCCGGTGGTGATCCGGATCGGCGCGTTGGCCGGCGTGAACGGGTCGGCCGCGTTGCCCAGCCCGGTGGTCACCGCGAAGCCGTTCAGCGCCAGCCCGTAGTTCCAGGTGGAACCGGGCCGCACCTCGCGTGTCGGCCAGGTGCTGGTCCCGCCGGTCTGCGCCCAGTTCTCGGTGATGGCCAGCGAGAAGGTCAGCGCCCCGAAATCGACCGAGACCGCGTTGTGGTTGCTCGACCAGGTCCGGGTCCGGGCCTGCATCGGCAGGCGGAGAACGACCCAGTCACCGGTGGTCCAGGTCCGTTCGATCCGCAGGTACGCCGGGCCGGGTGCCACAGGCGCAGCGGCCCCGTTCACAGTGACGATGGGGGCCGCGCACCACGCCGGGACCCTCAGGAGCAACGGGAAAGCGAGTTGCCGAGGCGTGCTCACCGTGTAGGTGATGGTGTCCGAGAACGGGTAGGTCGTGTCGGCCGTGATCGTCACCGAGGTGCCGTCGGCAACCCGGGCGGTCACCCGGGACGGCCCGTGCAGCGTGGCCGCCAAGCCGCCGTCCGGCGTGGCCGCCCACATCTCCTCGACGTAGTAGGGCCAGCCCATGCCGTAGTTGTGCGGGCAGCACCGGTAGTTGTCGATGCCGAGCATGTAGGCCTGCATCGCGAACCCGTTCTGGAACTGGCCCTGACGGCCCGGCCGGTCCCGCAGCGAGATGCTGTTCGCGCTGGTGATGTAGTGGATGCCGCGCTGCTGCGGGTCGAGCGACGCGGGCAGCGAGTTGAACGCCAGGTCCTCGGTGCGGTCGCCCCACAGCGGGTCGCCGGTGATCCGGGTGAGCATCTCGTGGCTGGCCATGAACTCGACGATGCCGCAGGTCTCGAAGCCCTGGCGGGGGTCGCCGAAGCCGGGGCGAGCGTTCTCGTCCCCGGCGAAGCCGCCGCCGGCGAACTGTCCCCACTGCGACATGATCAGGTTGTAGTCGGTGTAGCTGGCCTGCCGGTGCGCGTTGTCGCCGGAGAGGACCGAGTAGACCGCGGGCTCGCGGAAACCCTGCGCCAGGTTGACGTTGTGCGCGGTCGGCAGGTTGTTGAGGTAGTTCTGCGAGTACTGGTGGATCTTGCGCGCCAGGTCGAGCAGGAACGCGTCGCCGGTGCGGTTGTAGGTCCAGAACACCACCTCGAGCGTGTCGGCCCAGCGGAAGCTGCCCCAGTCGGACTGGAAGACGCTGGCCGGGCGCGAGTTGACGTACTGGAAGAACCTGGTCAGGAACGGCACCACCCGGGTGTCGGCGGTGTATTCGGCGTGCGAGCGGATGGCGTGCAACATCGGCATGTGCGGCCAGAAGTCCGGGCCGTTGTTCAAACTCGTGCGAAGCCGGGTGGGTCCGAAGAAGCCGTCCGGCGCCTGCGTGGCCAGCACGCCGTTGATCCAGCGCTGGGTCTCGCTCATCACCCGCGCGTCGCCGGTGGTGTAGCCCAGGCTGCCGAAGCCTTTGAGCCAGTACGGCAGTTCCTCCCCGCCGGCCAGGCTCGGGTCGATCCAGCCGGTGTTGTCGTACCGGAGGAAGTGCGAGACCTCGGGCAACCGCCCGTTCAGGCCGGTGAGCTGGTAGTTCAGCTGGGTGGCGAGCCACCCGGCGGCGCGGGTCGAGCCGGGCGTGAGCCGGATCAGCGCGTCGGCCCGCAGCGGGGCGCGGTTGACGACGTATCCGGGAGCGGCGGCGGCCGCGGGGCTCGCGGCGAGGGCGACGACCGGGACGGCGGCAGCGGCTCCGGTCAGCAAGGTTCGACGACGCACGACGTTCACCTTTGATAGAAAATGTTCGATCAGACGCGTAACCGGAGCGTAACGCAGCAGATCGAAGGTTGTCTATCAGTGACAGGGCTGGGTCAGGCTCAGGCGCAGCGTCGACCCCTGCTTGACCACGGCCACCGATCCGTCGCCGGTGAGGTACGCCCACCCGGAGGGCTCGGCACGCACCACGGTCGCGCCGTCGGTCAGCGGCTGCAACGCCTTGCCCAGATCACGGGGCGGCGGCACACCGTCCACCGTGTACGTACGGCCTTCGCTCCCGCCCGGACACGTCACGGTGGTCACCCCGGCCGCACCCGCCTGCTCCTGGCCGAACGCCCGCAGCACCGAGGTCAGCGGGGGCGGGGGCGCGGCCAGGCCGGGCGAACCCAGCTTCAGGTCGCCGTCCGGGCGGCAGCCGGTGGAGATCTCGATCGGCAGCACCTGGCTGGCGGCATCGGCGCGCACGTCGATCGCCACGTAGCCGCCGGCGTCCGCCTCCAGGCCCACCCGCTTGCCGCTGCTGCTCGCGTCGGCCCGCGCGTGGTAGCCGGCCGGCAGCCCGGCGGCGATCGCCTTGAGCACCGGCAGCGCGCCGTCGCCGCGGACGTACACGGTCACCAGCCGGGTCGCCTCGACGCCGGACCGGACCGGGGTCACGCGGCATCCCCGGCGTACCCGCACATCTTCGATCTCGACCGCGCGGTCGCGCCCGGCGGTCGCGGCCGCGAAGACCGCGCCGGTCGCCGCCTGGAGCACCGGCACCGCCTCGGCGATGTCGCGCTGCTCGGGCACGGTCGGCGGATCATGCCGCACCGACCACACCGAGAGCCCGGTCACGATCAGGATCCACACCACCACGAGGGCGACCAGCCGGGGACGGCGCACGCGCGGTCGCTCGGTCGTCGGCGTGGTCACGGCAGTCATGGTGACACGCCCTCGTCAGCGCGAAAGGCCCGCCCCTGCCCGAGGCGGGCCTTCACCGACCGAGCGTCAGGCGGCGACGCTGAGCCCAACCTCGTTCACGCCGCGGGTGGCGTCGACGACCAGGTCTCCATTGCCGTGGCGGGAGAGCGCCCGCAGCGTCCAGGACCCGGGCGCCGCGAAGAAGCGGAACACCCCCTGCGGCGACGTGACCACCTCGGCCGTGAACTCGCCGGTCGAGTCGAGCAGGCGGACGTACGCGCCACCCACCGCGTCACCCTCGGCGTTGTTCACCACCCCGGTGATCACAGTTTCCTTCTCCAGGTCGACGCTCGCCGGAATCGGCGCCGACTGATCCGGTGCGGCGCAGCCGGAAATATCGGATGCGGTCATCGGTCAGGCCTTCCCGGGCTCGTCGCCGAGCACCACGGGCACGCCGATCAGCGAGCCGTACTCGGTCCAGGAGCCGTCGTAGTTCTTCACGTTCTCCTTGCCCAGCAGCTCCTTGAGCACGAACCAGGTGTGGCTCGACCGCTCGCCGATGCGGCAGTAGGCGATGGTGTCCTTGCTCTCGTCCAGCCCGGCCTCGCCGTAGATCTTGGCGAGCTCGTCGTCGGACTTGAACGTGCCGTCCTCGTTGGCCGACTTGCTCCACGGCACGTTGATCGCGGTCGGGATGTGCCCGGCCCGCTGCGCCTGCTCCTGCGGCAGGTGCGCCGGGGCGAGCAGCCGGCCGGCGAACTCGTCGGGGCTGCGCACGTCGACCAGGTTCTGCGCCCCGATCGCCTCGACGACCTCGTCGCGGAACGCGCGGATCGACCGGTCCGGCGTCGACGCCGTGTACGAGGTCTTCTCGCGCTGCGGCAGGTCGGTGGTGTACGTGCGGGCGTCCAGCTCCCACTTCTTGCGGCCACCGTCGAGCAGCACCACGTCGCCGTGACCGTAGAGCTTGAAGTACCAGTAGGCGTACGCGGCGAACCAGTTGTTGTTGCCGCCGTAGAGGACGACCTTGTCGTCGTTGGCGATGCCCCGCTCGGACAGCAGCGCCGAGAACTGCTCCTGGTTGACGAAGTCGCGCCGGACCGGGTCCTGCAGGTCCTTCTTCCAGTCGAGCTTGATCGCGCCCGGGATGTGCCCGCCGTCGTAGGCGGTGGTGTCCTCGTCGACCTCGACGAAGACGACACCCGGAGTGTCCAGGTTCTTCTCGGCCCAGTCGGCAGATACGAGCGCAGAGTCGCGGCTCATTGTCTTCTCCCTGTTCGGAATCGGTTCAGAGGGGGGTCCGCACACGCGCGGACCCCCGAGGGGGATTCATGCGTGAAATGCGAACGGCGCCACTGCCGGGCGAAAAGAGAGCAGCCGGAATGACCCCGTCAGATGACAGGGCGACACAGGCAGGCGGCCACGCGGCACAGGTCGACCGCGCGCCGTTTGGTGAGCAACAGGCTCATGCGGCCGACCCTACCAGCGGTTCCAGTTACCGGAACACTACGAACCATCATCCGGGACGGCGGTCACAGTGTCAGCTCGCCCCGTTCAGCGGAACTTCCTTCGCGCTGGCCGTGACCGCCAGCCCGTTCGGCGTGGGCTGCACCTTCTCGACCTTCAGCTGCAGCGGCAGGGCGGGCACCGGCACGTCGATGGACAGCTGCCGGGCGTAGTTGTTGAGCGCGCCCCGCACCAGCGGGACATCGGGCAGACCCTCGGCGGTGACCTGCTCGAAACGCACCCGGACCACGTTGTCCTTGGCCACCTCGAGGTTGGCCGTGCCGTTCACGGTGACGGTCTGGTTCAGGATCTTCACCGGCGCGGTGACGGCGAGCTTGCCGCCCTGCTCGGCCAGCTTGATGCCCTGCTGGTCGCTCAGCTCGGCCAGGGTGACGTAGTCGACGGTGCCGGTGCCGGTGATCGTGCCGGCCACGATGTCGCCCTGTCCCGACCGCACGGTGTCCAGGGGCGCGCGGACGTCACGGGCCCGGACGTCGAGCACCGGCATCTTGATCGTCTTGCCGTTGCCCGCGGGGCCGGCGAAATCGGCCAGCTGGATCTGGATCTCCTGGTACTCGCCCCGCAGAACCTGGGTGAGGAAGGGCACGCCCTTGATCGTCACCTGCGGCTCGGCCGAGGTCGCCTTCTGGTCGGCGACCTGCTGGGCGACGCGGTCACCGATCATCCGCTCGGCGTACGAGGCGCCGAGCCGGTCGGCCACCACCGCGATCAGCCCCAGGATGATCAGCAGCACGATCAAGGTGACCAGCAGCCGCCGTCCCCACCGCCTGCGGGGCTTCGATTGCCCGTACACCTCGGCCACCGGTCTCTCCTGTCGTCGCCCTGTGATGTCGGCGACCGTATATGCCCCCGTCCATCACTTCTCAAGCAGGCTCAGATCACGACCGCTCAGGTCAGGAAGAACGCGTTCAGCGCGTACGCCACCACGGCGACCGCGGTGAACGCGCCGAGCGGGCCCTGCATGTGCCGGGCCAGCCAGAACGTCGGCGCCTCGTCCGGCCGGTCGCGACCCGCCTCGGTGAAGTTGATGGCCAGGTCGACCAGCACCGCCGCCCCGGCCGCGACCAGCCCGAGCACCGCGCCCCGGGCCGGCGTGAACGGCAGCACCATGATGCTGCCCAGCTGAGCCGCGCCGAGCGTGCCGACCATCGCGCCGAGGATGATGCCGGTCGCGCCCCGCGGCACCTGCGGGGCGATCCGCGGCTTCGGGAAGACCGCGTCGACCAGCCGGGCCACCATCAGGCCCAGGGCGGCCGCGGCCAGGCAGACCATCTGCGCCTGGGTGCCGACCGGCTCGCGGGTCAGCACCACGTAGGCGGCCGGGGTCACCACGCCGCCGATGATCAGCACGGTCGAGGCCAGCGCGTCCCGGACGCCCAGCCGGTCGACCTGGAACGCGAACTGCCCGCCGACGATCACCACGACGCCGAGCAGCGCGATCAGCACCAGCGGCAGCAGCCGGGGCTGGTCGGCGGTCACCGAGAGGTAGTCGGAGACGGCGCCGGCCACCACCGCGGCCCCGGCGACGAGCAGCGGCACCGGCGGGCGCATGGCCATCGTCCAGGCCAGCACGAAGAGCAGCTGCACACCGAACAGGACCATCGCGTACGGCCAGCGGGAATCCGGCCCGGCGGTCTGCGCGCCCAGGATCAGCGCGAGGCCGAGCAGCCCGGCGAAGCCGGCGATGGCCACCGACAGCGAGCGGCGGACCGGCACGAGCAGGACTTCGGACTCGTGCTCCTCCTCGTCACCGTCGTCGGGTTCGGCGACCGGCCCGGGGTCGTCGGGCACCGCTCCGTAGACACCGGACGCCGCACGCGGCGAAGAGCGCGCGATCTCCCGGGAGACGTCCTCATCCCAGTTGTCGCGGTCGCCGTCAGTCGGCATCGAGGGGAACACGACTGCGATCGTGCCAGACTCCGGATCCGGTGCGGTCCGGCGCGGCAGTCATATGAACGGTTGGTTACCACTCAGCCTTTCGGCTGCCTGTTGGGCGTACGCAATATCACAGGCGGGTGCGACCGGGGTGAACAAAGCCATGCGTCGGTTAAGGTAAGCCCAGCCCACCCGTCGGTGACGCCGGGACAGTTCCTCCGGCTCGTGCTAGTTGAGCCGGGTCACCCGAGCGGCCTCCCCAGGCCCGCGAGGAACGAGGTGAGTGTGGAAATCCTCCTGTTGGTGACGGCGCGTGCCGGCGAACCTTCCGCCGTGCTGCCCGCCCTGGACCTGCTGCCCCACTCCGTGCGCACGGCGCCCCGCGACGTGCGCACTCTGGTTTCCGGGCCCAGCCCGGACGCCGTCATGGTCGACGCCCGCTCCGAGCTCTCCGAGGCCCGGGCGACCTGCCGCATGCTGCACGCGACCGGGCTCGGCGTCCCGCTGGTCGCCGTGGTGACCGAGGCCGGCCTGATCGCGCTGAACGCCGACTGGGGCGTCGACGACGTGATCCTGGCCAGCGCCGGACCGGCCGAGGTCGAGGCCCGGCTGCGGCTGGGCGTGGGCCGGCTGTCGAACGCGACCGCCGGGGCCGGCGGCTCGATCCGGGCCGGCGAGCTCAACATCGACCCCGACACCTACGCCGCGAAGCTCAAGGGCCGCCCACTCGACCTCACCTACAAGGAGTTCGAGCTGCTCAAGTTCCTGGCGCAGCACCCGGGCCGGGTGTTCACCCGCGACCAGTTGCTGCGTGAGGTCTGGGGCTACGACTACTTCGGCGGCACCCGCACGGTCGACGTGCACGTGCGGCGGCTGCGCGCCAAGCTCGGCTCGGAGTACGAGTCGATGATCGGAACCGTCCGCCAGGTGGGTTACAAGTTCGTCACCCCGCCGAGCGGCCGGCAACTGCCCGACAACGAGCCGGTCCCGCTGCCGGTCTAGTCTTTCCGCATGACTTCGGTGGAGCCGGTCCGGCGCACGGACCGGCTTACCCCTTCCGAGGTGTCGGCCGTCCTCGCGCTGGCCGACGCCGCTTCCTCCGTTGACGGCGTCTACCCGCTGTCCGAAGATGTGGTGCTGCGCGTCCGCAGCGGCGGCGGGGCTTCCCTTCTCGCCCACTCCGAGGGTGCCGTCGTGGGCTTCGCCAACGTCGCGGATGACTCGGGCGAGCTCGTGGTTCATCCCTCGTTCCGGCGTCGCGGCCATGGAACGGCCCTTCTTCGCGCTGCCGGTTCCGGGTCTCTGAGCTTCTGGGCCCACGGCGACGACGCGGGCGCCCGCCTCTTCGCCGAGGGGCTGGGTTTCACCCGCGCCCGGGTGCTGTGGCAGATGCGCCGGTCGCTGGGCTCGCCGCCGCTGCCGCCGAACCGGCTGCCCGACGGCGTCACCGTGCGCGAGTTCCGCCCCGGCCAGGACGAGGCGGCCTGGCTGGCGGTCAACGCCCGCGCCTTCTCGCACCACCCCGAGCAGGGCCGCTGGACCGAGCGCGACCTCGCGCTCCGCGAGCAAGAGCCGTGGTTCGATCCGGCCGGCTTCCTGCTCGCCGTCGACATCGCCGACACGCTGCTCGGCTTCCACTGGACGAAGGTGCATCCCGCGACCGGCGCCGACCCCGCGCTGGGCGAGATCTACGTGCTCGGCGTCGACCCGGGCGGCCACCGCCGGGGGCTGGGCCGGGCCTTGAGCGTGGCCGGCCTGACCCACCTCGAAGCCCAGGGTCTGAGCACTGCGATGCTGTACGTCGACGAGTCCAACGAGGCGGCCGTCCGGCTCTACCAGAGCCTGGAATTCGGTGTCCACGCCGCCGACGTGATGTACCACCGGCAAGCCTGACGACCAGGCACGCCGTGCGCTGGTTCACGTAACGGACAACACATCCTCAGTCGTCGTGCACCCTTAGGCGCAGACCTGTTCACGTCTCGTTCATTTCGGGCCCGGGGCCCAGTCACTTGCTCCTTTTAGCTTTCGGGTGGACCGGTGAGATACCGGCCGTGCAATCCATTCGAAGGGACAACCGTGAAGCTCCAGCGGGTCGGCTACGTGGCCGGCATTGCTTTGACTGCGACCCTCGCGCTCACCGCGTGCGGTTCGGACAACGAGGCCACGCCGTCCGCCGGCGGCGCCTCCGCGGCCAACGCCAACTGCGTGGCCGGCCAGATCACCGCTCAGGGTTCCAGCGCTCAGAAGAACGCGATGGACGAGTGGATCAAGGCATATCAGGGCCAGTGTGCCGACGCCAAGATCGGCTACGAGGGCACCGGCTCCGGCGCGGGCATCCAGGCGTTCATCGCCGGCACCGCCGACTTCGCCGGCTCCGACTCCGCCCTGAAGGAGGAGGAGCAGCCGCAGGCCGACGCCAAGTGCGCCGGTGGCCAGGCCCTCAACCTCCCGATGGTGATCGGCCCGATCGCCGTCGTCTACAACCTGGACGGCGTCGACGGCCTCCAGTTCTCGCCGGAGACCCTGGCCGGCATCTTCGCCGGCAAGGTCACCAAGTGGGACGACGCCAAGATCAAGGCGGACAACCCGTCGGCGAAGCTGCCGTCGACCGCGATCCAGTCGGTCCACCGCTCGGACGAGTCGGGCACGACCGACAACTTCACCAAGTACCTGAGCAAGACCGCCGAGTCCGTGTGGACCTTCGGCAACGCCAAGGCGTGGAAGGCTCCGGGCGGCACCGGCGCGGCCAAGTCGGACGGCGTGGCCACCCAGGTGAAGGGCACCGCGGGCACCATCTCCTACGTCGAGCTCTCGTTCGCCGAGAACAGCGACCTGAAGATGGCCAAGATCAAGAACGGTGCCGGCGAGTACGCCGAGCTCACCGGCGAGAGCGCCGGCAAGACCATCGCGGGCGCCAAGATCGCGGGCACCGGCAACGACCTCAAGCTGTCCATCGACTACGCGACCAAGGAGGCCGGGGCCTACCCGATCGTCCTGGTCACCTACGAGATCACCTGCAGCAAGGGCAGCGCCAAGGCCGCCGCCATCAAGGGCTTCCTGAGCTACACCGCCAGCACCGGTGGCCAGCAGGCCCTCGCCGAGCTGGGCTACGCGCCGCTGCCGGAGACCGTCCGCGCCAAGGTCGAGACCGCCGTCGCCGCGATCGCCTGACCCCGTTCGAACAGCCCCTTCTCACAAATAAGCGAGCGAGCGAATGGGTGACATCCCCTCCCGCTCGGCGACAACACCGGCCGGCGAACCAGGTGTGACAGGACGTCACACCCGGTCCGCCGGCACCGGCGTATCGCCGAACGCCCCCGCTGGACCGTCCCTTGGTGGTGGCGGCGCCCTGCCCCCGAAGAAGCGCTTCGGTATGGAAGCCGTCTTCCGAGGGCTGAGCACCGCGGCCGGCGCGATGCTGCTGGTCATCATCGTGGCCATCGCGATCTTCCTGATCTCCAAGGCGGTGCCGGCCCTGTCGGCCAACACCGAGAGCTTCCTGACCTACAAGGCGTGGTTCCCGAACGATGCAGAACCGAAGTTCGGCATCGCCGCGCTGGCGTTCGGCACCGTCCTGTCCTCGGTCATCGCGCTCATCGTCGCGGTGCCGATCGCGCTGGGCATCGCCCTGTTCCTGTCGCACTACGCGCCGAAGCGGCTGGCCACGCCGCTCGGCTTCATCATCGACCTGCTCGCCGCCGTGCCCAGCGTGGTCTTCGGACTCTGGGGCCGGGACGTGTTCCTGAACCCGGTGCGCGACTTCTCGGTGTGGCTCAACGAATACTTCGGCTGGATCCCGATCTTCGGTGGCGACGGGCCGTTCGGCCGCTCGATCATGCTCGGCAGCCTGGTGCTGGCGATCATGGTGCTGCCGATCGTCACCTCGCTCTCCCGCGAGGTCTTCATGCAGACCCCGGCCATGAACGAGGAGGCCGCGCTCGCCCTGGGCGCGACCAAGTGGGAGATGGTCCGCACCGCGGTGATGCCGTACGGAAAGCCCGGCATCATCGCCGCGATCATGCTCGGCCTGGGCCGGGCCCTCGGCGAGACGATCGCCCTGGCGCTGACCCTCGGCATC
Organism: Actinoplanes sp. NPDC089786; assembly: GCF_040684855.1. Lineage (NCBI taxonomy): Bacteria > Bacillati > Actinomycetota > Actinomycetes > Micromonosporales > Micromonosporaceae > Actinoplanes > Actinoplanes sp. NPDC089786. Next base: position 718,191 of record NZ_JBFBGU010000001.1, on the reverse strand, counting down.
GTCTTCAACATCTCCTACAACATCATCGAGAACGGCGGGAACTCGATCGCCGCCAACATCGCCAACACCTTCGGTGAGGCGAACGCCACCGGCCGCGGCGCGCTGATCGCCTCCGGTCTGGTCCTGTTCGCGATCACCCTGGTGGTCAACATGGCGGCGCGGGCGATCATCTACCGCCGTCGCGAGTTCCGGGACAGTGCCGCATGAGCAACGCGAACTACGCCATGACACCGTCCGGCCTGCGCACCAAGCAGTTGCCGGTGGTGGTCAACCTGCTCATCGCCGTGGCGGCCCTGGCCGTCTCCGCGGCCGTCGTCCTCGGCACCGGCTTCGGCGGCTGGGTGCTCGTCGTGGTCGTGGGCGCCATCCTCTACCTGATCGGGCTGTCCGTCGCCGCCACCCGGGTCGAGGGCCGCCGGTCGGCCACCAACCGGGTCTGGCAGACGCTCATCTACACCACCTGTGTGCTGGCCGTGCTGCCGCTCGCCTCGGTGGTCTGGACGCTCGTCTCGAAGGGCGTCAACCGGCTCGACGGCGACTTCTTCGGGTCGTCGATGAACAACATCGGCGCGCGCGACCCGAACGGTGGCGCCTACCACGCCATCATCGGCACGCTGGAGCAGGTCGGGCTGGCCACGCTCATCGCGGTGCCGCTGGGTGTGCTCGGCGCGATCTACCTGGTCGAGTACGGCCGGGGCCGGTTCGCCCTGACCGTCCGCTTCTTCGTGGACGTCATGACCGGCATCCCGTCGATCGTCGCCGGCCTGTTCGTGCTGGCGTTCTGGGTGCTGATCGTCAGCCCCTGGTTCAACGACGGGCAGCCGCGGTTCTCCGGATTCGCGGCATCGCTGGCCCTGACCGTGCTGATGCTGCCGACGATCGTGCGGTCCACGGAGGAGATGCTGCGGCTCGTGCCCGGGCCGCTGCGCGAAGGGTCGTACGCGCTGGGCGTACCCCAGTGGAAGACGATCATGAAGATCGTCCTTCCGACCGCTCTCCCCGGCATCGTGACCGGTGTCATGCTGTCGGTGGCCCGCGCGGCCGGCGAGACCGCGCCGGTGCTGCTCGTCGCCGGTGGCGCCGCGGCGATCAACTTCGACCCGTTCAACGGCAACCAGTCGTCGCTCGCGTTGTACACGTACTCGCAGGCCGGTGACGCGTCCCGCTTCGCGCCCGACCGCGCCTGGACGGCCGCACTGACGCTGGTCGCCATCGTGCTGATCCTGACGATCGCCGCCAAGCTGCTCGCCCGCCGCAACCGGCTTTCCTGACAAGAGGTAACCCCATGGCCAAGCGTATCGAGGCGTCCGGCGTGACGTCCTTCTACGGAAGTTTCAAGGCGATCGACGGCATCTCGATGACGGTCGAGCCGAAGACGATCACCGCCCTGATCGGTCCGTCGGGCTGCGGCAAGTCCACGTTCCTGCGGTCGATCAACCGCATGCACGAGGTGCTGCCGAACGCCCGCATCGAGGGCCGGCTCACCATCGACGACCAGAACATCTACGACCCCGACGTCGACGTGACCGCGGTCCGTCGCATGATCGGCATGGTGTTCCAGCGCCCGAACCCGTTCCCGACGATGTCGATCTACGAGAACGTCGTGGCCGGCCTCAAACTGAACGGCGTCAAGAAGAAGTCGGTGCTCGACGACGCGGTGGAGAACTCGCTCCGCTCGGCGAACCTCTGGGACGAGGTCAAGGACCGCCTCAGCCGGCCCGGCGCCGGGCTCTCGGGTGGTCAGCAGCAGCGTCTCTGCATCGCCCGCACGATCGCCGTCGAGCCGCAGGTCGTCCTCATGGACGAGCCCTGCTCGGCGCTCGACCCGATCTCCACGCTGGCGATCGAGGACCTGATGTTCAAGCTCAAGGACCGCTTCACGATCATCATCGTGACGCACAACATGCAGCAGGCCGCCCGGGTCAGCGACAAGACCGGCTTCTTCTCGATCGACAAGACGGGCGACCCCGGCCGCCTGATCGAGTACGACGACACCCAGAAGATCTTCTCCAACCCGACGGAGAAGAAGACCGAGGACTACATCACCGGCCGCTTCGGCTGAGCTGTCTTCCTGGGCATCGACCCTTCTCAGGGGTCGGCCTCTTCCTAATTAGGGTCGGCCTCTTCCTAGGGTCGGCCTCTTCTCAGGGATCGACCCGCAACACCGCGCCGCCGTCGTCGGTCAGCTCCACCCGGGGCTGCACCGGCACGGCGGCGTTCCGCTTGGTGGCGAAGACCTCGTCCACGCTGCCGAACCCGCTGAGCGAGGCCAGCGTCACCCGCGTAGGCGGCAACATGGCCAGGCCGCCGGTGTCCGCCGGATCGATCCAGGCGGTGCCGTCGCTCTCCCCGGACACGTCCCGAGCCTCCTGACCGGCCGGAAGCGCCGCCACGAAGAACCACGTGTCGAACCGACGCGGCTCGAACTCTGGCGTGACCCACCGGCCCCAGGGATGCAAAAGATCGTCACGCATCCTCAGCCCCCGCCTCGCGAGCAGGTCGGCCATCCGCAACTCCCGCCGCAAGACCGCCACCCTCTCCGCGTCCCACTCCTCCCCCGCGACATCTCCCACGATCTCCCCGCCGCTCGCCGCCGCGCCGCTTCCCGCCTCGTGCTTTCCGGCCAGCAGCACGCCGGCCTCCTCGAACAGCTCCCGCACGGCCGCGCCCACCACGGCCCGGGCCTCGGCGTCGCTCACCCCGAGCAGGTCCGCCCAGTCCTGGCGCACCGTCGCGGGCTGATCGTCCGGGTCCACGCCCCCGCCCGGGAACGCATACACCCCACCGAACGCCATCCCCCTCGCCCGTCGCAGCACATAGGCCTCGAGCCCGACACCGCCCGGGCGCAGCAGAACCACGGTGGCGGCCGGGCGGGTCGGCGCCGGCGGCCCGGTGAACTCGTTCGCCCGCTTCACCATCGCGGGCGGCAGCGGATACCCATCACGAGGTTCTGTCACGGGAGGATCCTCCCACCGGGCCGACGCCGGACGATACGGTGGCGATCATGACGACGCGTTGGGGAGTCTTGAGCACCGGTGGCATCGCCGAGTCGTTCGCCTCGGACCTCAAACTGGTCGACGGCGCCGAACTGGCCGCCGTCGGCTCCCGCTCCCTCGAGACGGCGACGGCGTTCGCCGAGCGCCACGGCTTCGCCCGCGCGCACGGCTCGTGGGCCGACCTGGCCGCCGACCCCGACGTTGACGTGGTCTACGTGGCCACCCCGCACGCACAGCACGAGGCCGCCGCGCTGGAGTGCCTGCGCGCCGGCAAGGCGGTCCTCTGCGAGAAGCCGATGACCCTCGACCTGGCCTCGTCCGCCCTGCTGGTCCAGGAGGCCCGCGGCCACAACGCCTTCCTCATGGAGGCCATGTGGATGCGCTGCAACCCGGTCATCCGCGAGATCGCCGAACTGATCGAACAGGGCCACATCGGCCCGGTCACCGCCATCCACGCCGACTTCGGCCTGCAAGGCCCGTTCGAGCCCACGCACCGCCTGCGCGCCCCGTCGCTCGGCGGCGGCGCCCTGCTCGACCTGGGTGTCTACCCCATCCACTTCGCCCACCTCTTCCTCGGCGCTCCCGCCTCGGTCCAGTCCTGGGCCCGGCTCACCCCCGAAGGCGTGGACGAGACCACCGGCCTCCTCTTCGGCTATGACAGCGGCGCCGTAGCGGCCTTGACCTGCAGCATCAACGGCGCCTCGGCCAACGGCGCGTCGATCACCGGCGAAACCGGCCGCATCGACATCCCGGACGGCTTCTGGGCCCCGCGCGGCTTCACCGTGACCCGTGGCACCGAGGTCGAGCACCGGCAGCGTGACTACGACGGCCTCGGCTACCGCTTCGAGGCGGCCGAGGTGCAGCGCTGCCTGGACGCCGGTCTCAGGGAGAGCCCGCTCGTCCCCATCGCCACGACGCTCGAGGTCATGACCCTGCTGGACATGGTCCGCGAACAGATCGGTGTCTCCTACTGATCGCCTCCCGGTAGCAGAGGGCGCATGAACGTGCGGTCGTAGCGCAACACGCACCCGCTCTCATCCCGGATCCGGTCGGCCTCGACGAACTCGGGATCGTGGCCGAACAGCGCCCGGTAGTTCTCGTAGGCCGCCAGGCTCGGGAAGCTGAACAGCGCCAGCGCCCGGTCACTCGCGCCCTCGGACGGCAGGAAGTAGCCGTGGTGGGTTCCGCCATGCTCATCCACCAGCCGCATCCAGCGCCGCCCGAACTCCTCGAAGTCGGCGACCTTGGCCGGGTCGATCACGTAGTCGACAACGCAGGTGATCATCTCGCGACTCTCTGCCGCAACGTCATAAGCCCGCCTCCTTGAAAGCTTCGATGCCGTTCGACCATAGACCCGCACCGGCTGCCGACGGCAACTGACAAATGTCATCGAAATCCCATGACACTTTGTCACTACCGCCGCCGGCGGCCGCCCTGCGACGATTGTGGCCTCGCAGGCGAAAGCGCCTAGGCGAACAGTGGCTTGACAACTAAATAGAGCAGGCAGGCAATGGTCGCCGCGGCGGGAAAGGTGATGACCCAGCCGAGCACGATGTTGCCGGCGACGTTCCAGCGCACCGCGGAGAGACGCTTGGTGGCTCCCACACCCATGATGGCCGAGGTGATGGTGTGGGTCGTCGAGATCGGCGCGCCCAGCACCAGGGCGTTGAAGTAGAGCACGCCGCTGGCGACCGTCTCCGCCGCGAATCCCTCCGGCGGCCGCAGGTCGATGATCTTGCGGCCCAGCGTGCGGATGATCCGCCACCCGCCCGAATAGGTGCCCGCCGCCAGGACGGCGGCCGAGGCCCAGATCGACCATTCCGGAATGGTCCGGGCGTCCGACTGCCACCCACCCACGTGCAGGGCCAACACCACCACACCGATCGTCTTGGCAGCGTCCTGCATGCCATGCCCGATGGACATGGCGGCCGCGCTGATGGTCTGCGCGTGCCTGAAACCACGATTGAGACGAGCCGGGTGGCCGCCCCGGAAAATCCACAGCACGGCGATCATCGCGGCGAATCCGAGGACGAATCCCACAATCGGCGACAACACCATGGGTAGCAAGATCTTCTCGGTGATGTTCGACCATTGCACTTCGCCGCCGGCGGCGAAGATGGTGGCGCCGACCAGCCCACCGAAAAGGGCGTGCGACGAACTGCTGGGCAGGCCGAAATACCAGGTGACCAGATTCCAGCAAATGGCGCCGAGAACGCCCGCGAAGACCACACCCAGGCTGGGCACGCCCGTGGGCAGATCGACGAGGCCGCTGCCGACGGTCGCGGCGACCTTGGTTCCGATGTGCGCGCCGATGAAGTTACCCACCGCCGCCATGGCCAGTGCGACGCGCGGGGTCAGGGCTCGCGTGCTGACGCTCGTCGCGATCGCGTTGGCGGCGTCGTGGAAACCGTTCGTGTAGTCGAAGGCGAGCGCGACGACGATCACCGCGATGACGGCGATGAGTTCCGCGGACAACTACGACTCCTTGACCGAGATGGTCTCGATGGTGTTGGCCACGTGCTCGAACGCGTCGCAGGCCGCCTCCAGTTCGTCGGCGACCTCCTTCATCTTGAGCACGGTCAGAGCGTCGTACTCACCGCTGAAGAGCCGGACCAGCAGCATCCGATAGGTGCGGTCGCCTTCGTTCTCGAGGCGGTTGATCTCGATCCAGTACTCGTCGAGGCCCTTCATCGCGCGCAGCCGCGGCATCGCGTCCGCGGTGATCTTCGCCTGCTGATCGAGCACGTTGACCATCTCGTGCATCTCCCGCGGCAGCGACGGCAACTCGGTCAGGCCGTAGAGATAGAGCAGGTTGCCGACCGCCTCCAGGTGGTCCATCACGTCGTCGAGCTGAGAGCCCAGCGAATAGATGTCCTCGCGGTCGAACGGGGTGATGAAGGTGGAGTTGATCTTCTTGTAGAGGTCGTGGGTGATCTGGTCGCTGTCGTGCTCCACGTCGGTGATCCGGTCGCTGACCGACTGCACGTCCACCCCAGGCAGAGCAAGTTCGTTGAGCAGCTCGGTGCCGCGGACGAGGTTCTGGGCAGCACGGGTGAACAGCTCGTAGAACGCGCCCTCAGTGGGGCGGAAGGAGAACTTCACGGCGCGGACCTCGATCGACGGGAGTGGAGATTCTTCGGGAACAATAGGTAACGCCCGAGTGGCGCCTTGACCCGGCCCACCCCGGCTCATTTCCCGATCACCCGCAGGTCAGGCTTCGTTCACCTTACGCAACGCCGTCGCGTCGTCCGAGACCACCGCGCGCGGGGCCGGCGCCGATTTCCGGGCCGGCTTGGCGACGAAGGTCCGCACGGCCTCCTGCGGGCGTACCGGGTGCCGCCGCAGGTGGCGGACCAGCCCGACGTGATCGGTGTCGGCGAGCACGTCCACGCCGGCAAGACCGAGTTCACGCCAGACGGCGCGGCGCGCGTTGCGGGCGCCCACGCTCAGACCCGAGATGCGGACGGTGCGGCCGTCCTCGTGCGCCGCGCGCACCATGGCGTGAAGCAAGTGCCTCTCCTCGGCCGAGATCGGTTCACGGCCGTCCCAGCCGAACCGCCGCGACCACGGTTCGCTGATCATCGGCACCAGCGAGGGCGGTGCGGAACGCGAGCCGATGTCGTCGAAGGTGCCGTCGGCAAAGGCGTAGCGCTGACGTTCCGCGATGAGGAGCTCGCGGACGTCCACGATGCCGGCCACGGCCACGGTCACCGCGCCCGGCTCGAGCCGGCCGTCCACACATCGGCTCAGCAGCGAGGCGTGGTCGCGAAGCTGCTGGTCGAGCATCCGGTAGGCGCGAAGCAGCGTCTTCGCGTCCCGGCTGGGCCCGATGAACTCGACGACCAGCCGGAACGGCACCGTCTGGTCGGGGCACAACCGGCCACCACGCGCCTTCGCCCGGGCCAGGAGGGGCCCGAGGACCAGGCGGCGCAGAGTTCGGCCCGGCTGCGGCACGCCGGGGCCGATGAACAGCTCACCGTGCGGGCCGGGCAGCACCGGCACGGTCAGTCCGGCAAGGCCGCTTCTGAGCACGGCGGGTAGCGGATCCACGTCGTTGGTGCCAACCAGGGCATGGCCCGATGGCTGGTACCGCGCGGGTCGGCGCAGGGCGGCAACACCGGCCGACAGAGCGCCGGCGGCGCCGGCCAGGCCGACAGCACCGCCCACCATGGTGGTCACATCGTTCGCCACGGCTTTCTCCGAGATCGGACAAATGGTACGTTCGGTGCTGCCACTGTGACACACAAGGCTCCCGCGAGCGGGCAATGTCGCAGAGAATTACCCCATGTCTCCCGAGGAGGAGTTCGAGCGCGAGCGGCCGCACCTCATCTCCGTGGCCTACCGGATGCTGGGCAGCCGGGCCGAGGCGGAAGACGCGGTGCAGGAGGCGTGGCTCCGTTTCGACAAGGCACGGCGGGTCGGTGCGATCAACGATCTCCGTGGGTGGCTGACGACCGTCGTGGGGCGGCTGAGCCTGGATGTGCTCAAGTCGGCCCGGGTGCGTCGTGAGGCGTACCCCGGGCAGTGGCTCCCCGAGCCGGTCGTGACCCGGCTGGACGACCCCGCCGAGCGCGTCACGCAGCGCAGCGAGGTCGGCCTGGCGCTGCTCGTCGTCCTCGAGAAGCTCACCCCGGAGCAACGCGTCTCGCTGGTGCTGCACGACGCGTTCGCAGTGCCGTACGAGGAGATCGCCGACGTCCTGCACACCTCGGTGACCGCGGCCCGCCAGCACGCCTCACGCGGGCGCCGCGCGGTGGCCGAGGACCACGCCCGGCACAACGCCGACCTTCCGGAGCAGCGGCGGGTGCTCGAGGCCTTCATGGCGGCGGCCAGTTCCGGCGACACCCAGGCGCTCGCCGCCGTGCTGGCGCCGGACGTGGTCTCGATCGGCGACGGTGGCGGCGTCGTCAACGCCGGCACCCGGGCGATCGTCGGCGCCGACAAGGTGGCCCGCTTCTGGATCGGCCTGCTCGGCACCCGGCTGGGCGCGATGACCGGCATGACCATGACCCCGGTGCTCGTCAACGGCGATCTGGGCCTCTTCGCGCACGGCTGGCACCCGGACGGCCGGGAGTTCCGGTCGGTGCTCTCGCTCGCCGTCGAGGACGGCCGCATCACCGCCGTCTACAACCAGCTCAACCCGGCGAAGCTGGGCGACATCGAGAAGCTGGGGCTAGTCGACGACGTCTGACAGCCACTTGCGGTACTGCGTGGCGAACGGCTCGGTGCCGTCGCCCAGGGCGACCAGCAGCTTGCTCGCCGCCGCGAACGCCTCGGTGACCACCTCGTCCGGATAGCCGAACCGCTCCCGGTGGTCGGCGAACTCGTCTTCGTCGCGCAGTTCGACGGCCTGCGTCTCGCGCCTGCGGACCACATCCAGGTCGAGATCCACGATGTGAACCGTGTCACCCTCCCACCGAGCGGGAGTGGTGATGTCGCAATAAACCTCGCTGGTGCGAGGAGGAGGGTTGAACATGCCGGTCCACCACGCCGCGTGCGGAATCAGGAGCACGAACGGAATCTGCTCGACCGACGGCCGTCCGTGGTAGACGGAGGCCGTTCCGCGCGGCACACCGACCCAGATGCCCAGGTCATCCTCACTGAGCTTGCGGGCCGGATAGTCGCGGTGCGCCGAGCCGTCAAACTTCGTATAGACGACCCGGACCGTCTCGCTCGGCATGACAGGCACCCTAACGGTGCGCGGACTTTGTCGGTGGCTGCGGGTACGGTCTCCGACGTGGTCGAGCCATCTCACTCCTGTCCTCCCGGCCCTCAACCGCGGCGTCGCGGTGGGGTGCGGGCAGCTGTCATCCGGGGCGGGCGGTCGTGACGGCCGCGGTGGGCGACAAGGCCCAGGGACGCAAGGCCAAGGCCGCCGATCTGCTCGGGGCGGCGGTCGGCGCCGTGCCCGGTGGCGCCACCCGGCCCGGCCAGCAAGAGATGGCCAACGCCATCGAGCGCGCCGTCCGAGAGAAGGAACATCTGCTCGTCCAAGCCGGCACCGGCACCGGCAAGTCGCTGGCCTACCTCACGCCCTCGCTTCTGGTGGACGGCCCGGTCGTCGTGTCGACAGCAACGCTGGCTCTGCAGAACCAGCTCGTCGAGCACGACCTGCCCCGGCTGGCCGACGCGGTCGAGCCGCTGCTCCGGCGGCGCCCGAAGTTCGCCGTTCTCAAGGGCCGCCATCACTACCTCTGCGTGGCGAAGATGGAACACGCCGACGAGGAGGAGCCGACCGACACGCTGTTCGACACGGCGCCCGCCCAGCGCGCCGGCACCCAGTGGCTGGGCGAGGCGGGCCGGCTCGGCAAACAGATCCAGCGGCTTCAGGCCTGGGCCGAGAAGACGAAGACCGGCGACCGCGACGAGCTCGACCCGGGCGTCGACGACACGGCCTGGCGCCAGGTGTCGATGCCGGCGCGCGACTGCCCAGGCGCGGCGCGCTGCCCGTACGGTCAGGAATGCTTCGCCGAGGCCTCGCGCACCCGGGCCCGCGAGGCGGACATCGTGGTCACCAACCACAGCCTGCTGGCGGTCGACATGCTGGCCGAGCGCAACATCGTGCCGCCACACAAGCTGCTGATCATCGACGAGGCCCACGAACTGGCCGACCGGGTGTCGTCGGCGTCGCAGGCCGAGCTGACCCCCGACGCCATCGAGCGGGCCGCCAAGCGCGCCCGCACGCTGCTCCCACCGGCCGCCGCCGAGGCGCTGGCCGAGGCCGCCGACGCCCTCACCGTCGGCCTGGGCGACGCACCCGCCGGTCGCATCACCACCGGCCTCCCGCCGTTGCTCGCCGAGGCGGTGATCCTGATCGACTCGGCCACCCGTCAGGCCCTGTCCGCGGTCGGTGAGGTCAAGAACGACGACCCCGATCCGGTACGCAAACAGCAGGCGAAGGCGACCCTGGACGAGATCGCCGAGACGTCCCGGCGCCTGCTCGAAGAGTCGGACTTCGACGTGGCGTGGGTCGAGAAGTCCGACCTCGGAAGCGGCCGCCGAGCGCTCGTGGTGGCGCCGCTGTCCGTGGCCGGCACGCTGGCCAGCAAGCTGTACGAGGAACGCACCGTGGTCGCCACCTCGGCCACGCTGACGCTGGGCGGTCGCTTCGACACGGTGGCCCGGTCGCTGGGTCTGCCCGCGCCACGCGCCCCGCAGGAGACGTCCGGCGAGGGCTGGACCTCGCTCGACGTGGGCTCGCCGTTCGACTACCCGAAACAGGGCATCCTCTACGTCGCGTCCCACCTGCCCCGGCCCGCCGCGTCCGGGCTGCCCGACCAGGCCGGTGAGGAACTGCTCGAGCTGGTGCAGGCGCTGGGCGGCGCCACGCTGGGCCTGTTCTCGTCCCGCAAGGCCGCGACACAGGCGGCCGAGCTGGTCCGCTCCCGCACCACGCTGCCGGTCCTGCTGCAGGGCGAAGAGGCGCTGCCGCTGCTGGTCCGCCGGTTCCGCGAGGAGCGGGCGACCTGCCTCTTCGGCGTGATGTCGCTCTGGCAGGGCGTGGACGTTCCCGGCGAGTCCTGCCAGCTCGTGGTCATCGACCGGCTGCCGTTCCCCCGCCCCGACGAGCCGCTGGCGGCGGCCCGGGCGGCGGCGGTGGACGCGACGGGTGGCTCCGGCTTCTCCGCGGTGAGCGTCCCGATCGCCGCGATCCGGCTGGCCCAGGGCGTCGGCCGGCTGATCCGCTCGACCGGTGACAAGGGCGTGGTCGCCGTCCTCGACTCCCGGCTCGAGACCGCCCGTGGCTACGGCGCCTTCCTCCGCCGGTCGCTGCCGCCGTTCTGGTACACGACCCGCCAAGAGGTTGCGATGGGCGCGTTGAAGCGCCTCTCCGGCAAGCCGTAGCCCTGGCCGGTCAGCGCAACCGGCCTTGGTCAGGTCGCTGGTTGCTCGGCGGTGACGACAACGGCGTCGGGAGGGACCTCGGGTATGCGGCGGGCCAGGCGGCGGATGCCGGTGTTGAGCACGGCGATCAGCGGCACGGCGACGAGCGCGCCGATGACACCGGCCACCACCACGCCCGAGGTGATGCCGATGATGATCACCAGCGGGTGAATCGCGACGGCACGCCCCATGATCAGCGGCTGGAGGACGTGGCCCTCGAGTTGCTGCACGGCGATGACGGCGCCGAGCAGGATCAGGGCGATCACCCAGCCCTTGTCCACCAGGGCGACCAGCACGGCCACCGCACCCGAGATGCTGGCGCCGGCGATCGGGATGAAGGCGCCCAGGAAGACCAGGGCGGCCAGCGGGAACGGGAACGGGACGTCGAGGATCACCAGGGCCAGGCCGATGCCGGTGGCGTCGATGAAGGCCACCAGGACCGTGGCCCGCACGTAGGCGCCCAGCGTCGACCAGGAGGCGTCACCGGCGTCGGAGAGCGACCAGCGGGCGTTCACCGGGAAGAGCCGTACCAGGAAGCGCCAGATCTTGCGGCCGTCTCGCAGGAAGAAGAACGTCGTGAACAGCACGAGCAGCGCGCCGGCCAGGATCTCGGCGAGGGTCGCGGCCGTCGAGATGCCGGTCGAGGTCAGCGACGAGGTGTTCGCGTTGACCCACCGCTGCAGCTGGTCGATGGCGTTGTCGACCTGATCGTCGGAGAGGTGCAGCGGACCGGTGCGGGCCCACTCCTGGATCTGGCGGATGCCCGCGCTGGCGTTGTCGGTCAGCTTGGGCAGGCCGTCGACGAACTGGTTGACCACCAGCGTCAGCGTGCCCGCGACGGCGGCCAGCCCGCAGATCAGCACCAGGAACGTCGCCAGTGACCGCGGCAGCTTGAGCTTGAGCAGCCAGCCGACGGCCGGCGCCAGCAGAGCGGACAGCAGCAGCGCGATAGCCAGGGGGATCATGACGATGCGGATGATCCCGACAAATCGCAGCAGCGCCCAGCCGACCACCCCGACCACTATCAGGCGCCACGACCAGGCGGCGGCGATGCGCAGCGCGTGGGGCACCTCGGTGTCGTCACGGCTGCTGGTGGACTGGTTGTCGAGCGGGTCGGGTGGAGGCGGAGGAACAAACTCGACCTCTGGTTCTGCCTCGCGCTCACGGTCACGGTCGGCCCGGGCGATCCGCACGGACTCACGCCCGCTCTGGTAAGCGCGCTGCAGGTTGTCCCGCACACGCTGAAAGCGACTCACCCCGCCAAACCCTCCTCGCGTCATCGCGTAGGGATCACCGTAGTCGCACGGCACGACACATTCCGCGCCGCACGTGGCCGAGTCTTCCCACTCGGCGTGGCGGGCGTACCGTCTCCGTCGTGACTGCCGACACCACTACCGAGACCGGGCTGCCGATCCGGATGTTGCATGACCGTGTCCTCGTCCGCATGGACGGCGGCGAAGGCGAACGCCGCTCCGGCGGCGGCATCGTGATCCCGGCGACCGCGTCGATGGGCCGCCGGCTCTCCTGGGCGACGGCGGTCGGCATCGGCCCGAACGTCCGCTCCATCGTGGTGAACGACCGGGTGCTCTTCGACCCTGACGACCGCTCCGAGGTCGAGCTGCACGGCCGCGAGTACACCCTCCTCCGCGAACGCGACGTCCACGCCGTCGCGGCCACCCGCGTGGAGTCCGACGGCACCGGCCTCTACCTCTGAGAACCAAACCGCTGAGGTACGCCGAACACAAGGCCCCGCCATCGAAGCGACCACCTGCCACTCAAGGCCGTTGCGCCCGCATCCGGGCTGAATGAGGGTGGTCACCCCAGGCACCCGCTCCGCCCTCACGCCCGTGACACCCCCGAACCGGGGCTCGGCGACCGGCTGGCCTCGATAGCCACGTGCCCCTGACCCGGCGCAAGTCCCGCTTGCGCGCCGCGCTTTCCACCTACCAGCAGCGTCGCTGAGCGCGCAGCATTTTCGCCGGGTCAACAGCGTCCTCGTGCCCTCAGCACTCCCGCCCGGGCTAACGGCATTCCTGAGCGTCAGCACTCCCGCCCAGGCCAACAGCGTTCCGGACCATGCACCACTCCCGCCCGGCTGACGACGTCCCTGAGCGCCGAGCGCCTACCGGCCGGCCAGTAGGCGCTCAGAAGCAGGCACCAGGTCAGCTGGAGGACGAGCTGTCCGAGGAAGACGACGAGCCGTCGGACGACGAGGACGAGCCGGAATCGGTGGACGACGAGGAAGAACCCGAGTCCGACGCTGCACCCGAGTCGGACGACCGTGAGTCGTCGCCCGAGGACGACGAGCCCGATCCGGTGTTCGGTGAGTTGTAGTCCGGCCATGGTGAGCCATAGCCGGGCATCCCGGCGGCTGCCGAGGAGTGCGAGTCACCCCAGCCGGTCGAGTGCGGCGGAGCCGAACTCGGCGGCGAGGACCACGGCGTCGATCCCGAAGGCGGCGAGGTGGACCCAGACTGCGGATCGGACGCAGGCTGCGGCGTGGCAGTCGGGTCAGGCGCGGAGTAGGGATACGACGGCGGGGCGTAGGGGGTGTGGCTCGGGGTCGTGTCCGGGCCGCCGAAGGTGGAGGGATTGCCGTAGGACGGGTATGCGGAGGGCTCCGGCGACTGCGGCCGCACCTGCGGCACGGACCCGGATGCCAGGTCCTGCGGGGTGTTGGTTCCACTTACCGGGGCACCCCAGCCCGGCGCCGCCGGTCGCGGCGCAGAGATACCCGGCTGAGAAGTCTGGCCGGCCTGGTTCGGGTAGCCGGGCTGGAACGGTTGGCCCGGCCCGGCCGGATACCCCGGCTGAGGAGGTTGGCCGGGCTGATTCGAATAGCCCTGTTGAGAAGGCTGACCAGGCTGACCCGAATAGCCCTGCTGGGGTGCATATCCCGACTGGGAAGGCTGGCCAGGCTGAGCCGGGTAGCCAGACGGGGAAGGCTGGCCGGACTGGGACGGATAGCCCGACTGAGAAGGCTGGCCAGGCTGGGACGGATAGCCCGGCTGGTAGGGCTGGCCAGGTTGAGAAGAATAGCCCGGCTGAGCGGGCTGGCCGGGCTGAGCGGAATACCCCGCCTGGGCAGAGGGACCGGATACGGGTTGGGACCCTTGGCCTGGCTGGGGCGGGTAGCCGGGCTGTCCGAAGAGATCAGGCCGCGGCGCGTAACCGGGTGCCGCGCCGTATCCGGGATACGCGCCCGAGACAGGCTGTTCGCCAGTGGCAGGCTGAGTGCCCGTCGCAGGCTGAGCACCCGTAGCTGGCTGAGCGTCGCCGTAGCCCGGGGTTGAGCCATAGCCAGGGTTCGCGCCGTAGCTCGGGGTTGAGCCATAACCGGTTGCGGGGCCATAACCGGTTGCGGGGCCATAGCCGGTTGCGGGGCCATAGCCGGGAGTCGAGCCGTAACCCGGGGTCGAGCCGCCGTAACCCGGCGAGCTGCCGCCGTAGCCCGGTGCGCCGCCGTAGCCGGGCGTCGAGCCGCCGTAACCCGGGGCCGCGCCATAGCCGGGCGCGGAGCCATAGCCGGGCGCGGAGCCATAGCCGGGCGCACCGCCATACCCCGGCACCGCCCCGTATCCGCTGCCGCCCGACCAGGCCATTGCCGGCTGCGGGGCCAGGCGTACCGGCACCGGGACGACCGGCTCGATGGGGGCGCTGACCGTGCGGGTCACGCCGTCGGGGAAGGAGATCTGGTAGTCGTGGCCGTTCCAGAAGGCTCGGGGCATCAGCGGGTCGCGGCCGGAGAAGATGGCGCGGTAGCCGCCGATGGCGGTCAGCAGCTCCTGTTCCTCCTCGAGCGCCCGGGCCTGGTCCTCGGGTTTGCGGAGCAGGCCGCGTTCCATGCTGTCGCGGACGATCGCGAGTCTGGTGGCGGCGAACTGGAAGCTGCGCATGGCCTTGCTGCCGGCGGCGCCGGCGACGCGCTGGGCCCAGCGGCGGGCCGAGTGGCGGCGGCCCAGGCTGCTCAGGGAGGCGACCTCGGGTGGGGCGAACCAGCCGGCCTGCACGTAGCGGGGCAGGACACGTTCGCTGAGGCGGCCCTCGTAGCCACGTAGTGCGATCGCGAAACCGACCGTGGCGAAGAAGAACGGGACCATGAAGCCCAGGTAGCCGTACAGCATGATCAGGGGTTGACCGGTGGCCACGGACAGCGTGGGCAGCAGGTTGAAGGTGCCGTGCAGGATCATCGCGAGCAGCAGGCCGGCGATGGGGGCCAGCACGCGGACCCGGCCGTCGCTGGAGCGGGAGGCGAGGCCGAGGCCGATGCCGGTCATCGAGGTGAAGAGCGGGTGCGCGAAGCCGGTGAAGAGGATGCGCACGATGAAGATCAGGAAGACGTTCTGGATGCCGGTGGCCGGACCGTACTGTTCGTTGCCCGCGGCGTAGCCGTGCCCGCCGAGGTAGAGGACGTTCTCCACCATGGCGAAGCCGAGGGCGGAGATTCCGCAGTAGACGATGCCGTCGGTGATGCCGGACCACTCGCCGCGCCGGCGCCAGAACAGCAGGGCGGGGCCGAGGGCCTTCATCGACTCCTCGATGAACGGCGCGATCAGGACGGCGACCAGGGCGTCGGGCAGGCCCAGGACGCCGAAGAGCCAGGCCGCGCCGTTGTTCACCCAGTACGCCGTGAAGGTGGCGACCGCCGCGCCCCAGGCGAAGCAGAAGACCAGGTAGCGGTTCGGCTCCGGCTCGTAGCGGTCGAGCCAGAGGAAACAGCCGACGAGTACGGGCACCGGCAGCATCGCCGCGATCAGGCCGACGACCAGGCCCTGGATGCCGTTGTTGAAGCCGAGGACGAGCAGCATCGCCACCGAGCAGATGGCGATGCCGGTGATCACCAGCGTGAGCGGCAGCCAGCGCCGCCAGCCGGTCTTCCGGCGGGGCATCGCGGGGACGGCCGGCGGCTGGCCCAGAGGCGCCGCCGGCTGCTCGGCGGAGAACGTCCCGGGCTGCTGGGCGGACGACGCCGCGGGCTGCTCGGCGGAGAACGCCCCCGGCTGCTCGGCGGACGACGCCGCGGGCTGCTCGGACTGATATGCGGTCGTGGGCGCCGCCGACTGCGCGTCTTGATGCGCGGCCGCGGGCACGACCGACTGGGAATGCGGGTCGGGCGCGCCGCTCGGCGGGGCTGGTTCGGCCATAGCGCCCAGCGTAGCCATCCGCCCTCGACCCGGCTGGCCCGAGCCAGGACGAACAGGGCGGGAGGGCGGCGGGTGAGGGTCAGGAGGGCTGGTGGCCGGTGGCTTCGGGGCGGGGGCGGGCGGTGCGGTAGCGGCCGGCGCGGCGTTTGGCCTGCCAGCCGACTGCCTTGCGGACCAGGCGGGGCGCCTCGGCGTGGTCGACGCCGGTGGCGCGGAGCAGGTCGGTGGCCGTGGTGCGGATCTGGGCGACCACGACGCCGCCTGAGAAGCCGACGCCCTCCTCGTAGCCGCGGCCGGCCTCGGCGGCGGCCCGCAGCGCGCGCTCGCGGGTGGCGATCGGTTCGACGCCCTTGGCCCACTCCTGGCGGAGCAGGGCGACCGCGTCGCCGAGCGCTCTGATCGACTCGGGGAGCACCTCGGGCATGGTCTCCTGGTCGCCCATCGCGGTGAGCACCCGGCGGGTCAGCACCCGGACGTTCCGCAGGGCGTAGGTGAGGTGCTGGGCGCCGTCGACGTACTGGGCCAGCGCGCCCTTGGACCGCCAGCGGGCGGGGGCGAAGGCGACGTTCTCCCGGGCCGCGGCCACCGCGGCGGTGAATGCGGCGAAGGCGGCCTCGGCCGACCGGAGGCGGGTGAGCGCCTTGTCGACCGCGTCGTCGTCGTGGTCGGCCAGGCCATCGGCGACGCCGTGCAGGCCCTCGGCCAGTTCGGTGAGGGCGGGGTCGGCGGCGCGGCGGACCACGCTCAGCGGGTTCAGGGGAAGCAGCAGCGTCATCACGATCAGGCCGACGCCGCCGCCGACCAGGGCGTCGATGAATCGGGTGTAAGGCAGGCCCGGCCCGGTGGTCAGGGTGGCGACGAGGACGGCGGACGAGGCGGACTGGACGACCAGCGGGGTGCCGCCGCCGACCGCGGTCGCCACCAGGACGGCGCCGAGCACGATCAGGCCGATCTGCCAGGGGCCGCGACCGATCAGGTAGATCAGCGCGTCGCCGACCCCGATGCCGATGGCGACGCCGAGGACCAGCTCGGCGGTGCGGCGGGCGCGCTGGCCCACCGACGAGGCCAGGGTGATCACGGCGGCGATCGGCGCGAAGAACGGTGTCGGCCGATGTAGCACGTCGTGGGCCAGGAACCAGGCCAGCCCGGCGGCCAGGGCGGCCTGGACGGCCAGGAAGAGTCCGCCGCGCACCCGGGTCCACGCGGCCGCCGCGCCATGCCGGGAGCGCCCGGGGATTCCGGCCAGGATCTTCGCCACCCTGCGGTCGGTGGGTTCGTCACCCGCCTCGGTCATGACCCAAACTTAGGCGGTGACGAGTCTTGTGGAGCAATGGCGGGCAGCGGTTCGGGGCGTCGGGGCAACGGCCGGGGACGACGACCTGGGCGCGGCGGGCGAATACCTGCTGTCGCGCTGGGCGGAACCACAGCGGCAATATCACGACGTGTCGCATCTGTCCGCCGTACTCGCGGTGGTGGATCGTCATGCGGCGCTGGCGCCGCATCCGGACCGCGTGCGCGTGGCGGCGTGGCTGCACGATGCGATCTACGACCCGCGGGCGCTGGGTGATGAGAACGAGCGGGACAGCGCCGAGTTCGCCGAGGGGCTGCTGACCACGCTGGGGGCGCCGGCCGAGGTGGCGGCCGAGATCGCGCGCCTGGTCGGCCTGACCGCGGGGCACGCGACCGGCGAGGACGACCCGGACGGCGAGTTGCTGTGCGACGCCGACCTGGCGATCCTGGCCGCCGACGAGGAGCGGTACGCCGAGTACACCGCGGCGATCCGGCGCGAATACGCGCACGTGCCGGACGACGCCTTCAAGGACGGCCGCGCCCAAGTGTTGAAGGCGCTGCTCGAACTGCCGTCGATCTACCGCCACCCGCCGCTGCGCGAGGAGTGGGAGGCGAAGGCCCGCGCCAACCTGGAACGCGAGCTCAACGGCTGACGGCCAGCCGGGCGCAGGAGGAGGGCTCAGCGCAGGCGGAGAAGGGCTCAGCACAAGCGGGGAGAAAGGCTCAGCGCAGGCGGAGAAGGGCTCAGCACAAGCGGGGAGAAGGGCTCAGCGCAGAACGCGAGGCGCAGGGCGGAAGAAACAGGCGAAGAAGCGGCTCAGCGCAGGCGCGGCGAAGGACGGTGCAGGTGTTTGGGCCGGCGCAGGCCGTTCGCGCGCAGGCGGGCGGCTAGGTCGCGGGACGGCAGCAGCGTCGCGCCGAGCCACAGCGCCGGCCGGAAGCGTACGTCCGGGATGTCGTAGTGGTCGCGGTCGAAGGCCCGCCGCGGCGCCCCGAGCATCTCGGCGAACACGTGCAGTTCCTCGTAGGAGAGGTCGCTGATCAGGTGCGACCACAGCCGTCCGCGAGCCGGCCAGACCGGCTCGTCCACCAGGATCAAGGGCGGTCCGCGGCGTATCCGCGCACGTCGGGCACCCCGATCCGGGCGGCGTCGGCGGTCGCGTCGTCGGGCATCTTCTGGGACTGCCGCTCCGACTCGACCCGGGCCAGGTAGTGCTCGACCTCGCGCTCGCGCACCGCCTCGTCCCAGCCCAGCACCTCGCCCATGATCGCGGCGGTGTGCTTGGCGGTCTCGGCGCCGCGGTGCGAGGTCTCGATGGAGATCCGGGTGCGGCGGGTGAGCACGTCGTCGAGGTGGAGCGCGCCCTCGGCCTGGGCCGCGTAGGCGACCTCGGCGGCCAGGTATTCCGGGGCACCGGTCAGCGGGGTGGCCAGCGCCGGGTCGGCGTTGATCATGGCCAGCAGGTGCACCGTGAGGGTGCCGTAGCGTTCGAGCAGATGTTCGACCACGCCGGTCGAGACGCCATGGCGCCGGGCCGTGTCGAGACGGTCGCGCCAGGCCGCCGCATAGCCGTCCGCGCCGAGCAGGGGCAGCTCGGCGGTCTGTGACGGGCGCCACGGACCGCCCAGCCGGCGCACCGCGCGGTCGATCACGTCGGCCGCCATCACCCGGTACGTCGTGTACTTGCCGCCCGCCACCAGCATCAGCCCGAGCATCGGCTCGACCACGGCGTGTTCGCGGGACAGCTTGGAGGTGGAGTCGGCCTCGCCGGAGAGCAACGGGCGCAGGCCGGCGTACACGCCCTCGATGTCGTCGGTGGTCAGCGGCCGGTCGAGCCACTGGTTGACCTGGTCGAGCAGGTAGCTGATGTCGCGCGCGGAGGCCGCCGGGTGGGCCCGGTCGAGCTGCCAGTCGGTGTCGGTGGTCCCGATGATCCAGTGGCCGCCCCACGGGATGACGAAGAGCACCGAGGTGGGCGTACGGAGGATGAGGCCCGCCTCGCCGGTGATGGCCGAGCGCGGCACCACCACGTGGACCCCCTTGGACGCGCGGACGCGCAGGCCCGGGCGTACGCCGACGTCGCTCAGCATCTGCGACATGTCGTCGCTCCACACGCCGGTCGCCGCGACCACCGTGCGCGCCCGGACCTCGAAGTCGGGCTCGTCGGGCGCCTCCAGGTCGCGGACCCGCACGCCGACCACCTCGCGCGCCTCGCGGACGAAGCCGACCACCCGGGCGCTGGTCACCACCGCCGCGCCCAGGCTGCCCGCGGTGCGGGCCAGGTTGACCACCAGCCGCGCGTCGTCGACCTGCCCGTCGAAGTAGCGGATCGCCCCGGCCACCCGGTCGGCGCGCAGGCTCGGGAACATGTGCCGGGCGCCGTGGCTGCTCAGGTGGCGATGCAGCGGCATGCCCCGGCCCGAGCCGAAGACGCCGGCGAACACGTCGTACGCCGCCACGCCCAGCCCGTAGTAGGCGCGGTGCCAGGCCCGGGAGGGCGGGCTCGTCTTCTCCAGCGGGACCAGGATGGGGACCGGGCGCACCAGGTGGGGCGCGATCCGGCTGGCCAGCAGGCCACGCTCGGTGAGCGCCTCGTGCACCAGGTGCAACTCGAGCTGTTCCAGGTAGCGAAGGCCGCCGTGGATCAGCTTGCTCGACCGGCTGGACGTGCCGGCGGCCAGGTCACGGGCCTCGACCAGGGCAACCTTGAGGCCCCGGGAGGCGGCGTCGAGAGCGGCGCCCGCGCCGGTCACGCCACCACCGATGACGAGCACGTCGAACCGCTCGTCGCGCAAGCGTTTGAGGTCGGTGACGCGGCGTATCGGTGAGAGCCGGCCGGCCGTGTACCGGGAAACCGAGGGATCACGCACCCGTCCCACGTTAGCGCTCCGAGGCGTCACTCCGGCGGTTGAATCCGGCCCGGTAGGTTCGACGTCTGTGGACAGCGAGTTCTGGATCGCCGAACTGACCGACGACGACGTCCCGGCCGTGGTGTCCCTGTGCCGGGCCGCCCTGGATCTGCCGGAGGACGCGGCCGAGGCGGCCGAGATCGTGCACCGGCTGCGCGGGACCGGCGGGCCGGCGACCCGGCGGACGGCGGGTTTCCTGGCGCTGGCGCCGGCCGAGGAGAAGGCCTGGAGTGAAGGCGCCGGGGAAGAAGTGGCGGCGACGAGCAACCGGGTGATCGGCGTGGTGCTGGGCTCGGTGTCCCACCGCGACCCGTCCATCGGGCACATCGACCTGATCGCGGTGGATCGGCGGGAGCGCCGCCGCGGCGTGGCCCGGGCCCTGGTGTCCCGGGTCGAGGGCGCGCTGGCCGGGCTAGGCGCCAGCGACGTGGTGATCGCCGGCAACCCGCCGGTCTACGCCTGGCCGGGCATCGACGTGCGATACACCCCGGCGATCTGCGCCGCGATGGCGCTGGGCTTCGAGGAGGACCAGCCCGCCTGGAACATGACCGCCGACCTGGAGACCCTGGGCGACACCGAGGCCGACGAGGCGCGGCTGGCCGGGCGGGGCGTGGTGGTCCGGGGCGCGACGCCGGCCGACGGGCCCGCGCTGACCGACCTCGCCGAGTCGAATTTCGGGCGCCAGTGGGCGGCCGAGATCACCGACAGCACCGGCTGTCACGTCGCCGTGCGGGACGGCTCGATCCTCGGCTTCGCCGCGTACGGGTCCCGGCCGAACTGGTTCGGCCCGATGGGCACCGCGCCCGCCGCGCAGGGGCTGGGCATCGGCTCGGTGCTGCTCAAGCGCTGCCTGGCCGATCAGAAGAAGGCTGGTCTGACGTCGGTCCAGATCGGCTGGGTGGGCCCGATGCCGTTCTACTCCCAGGTGGTGGGGGCCCGGGTCGAGCGGGTGTTCTTCCTGTATCGCAAACAACTCTGACTGGCCCTCGGGCAGTAAAGGCGCGTGCAGTAACGACAGAACGGGCGGGCCGCAGCAGCGACCCGCCCGTTCGAGAAAGCTTGGACTCAGAAGTCCATGTCTCCGCCACCCGGAGCACCGGCCGGGGCCGGGTTCTTCTCCGGCTTGTCCGCCACGACCGCCTCGGTCGTGAGGAACAGGGCGGCGATCGACGCGGCGTTCTGCAGCGCCGAGCGGGTGACCTTGGCCGGGTCGATGATGCCCGCGGCCAGCAGGTCGACGTACTCACCGTTCGCGGCGTTCAGGCCGTGGCCCGCCTCGAGGTTGCGCACCTTGTCGACCACGACGCCGCCCTCGAGGCCGGCGTTGACGGCGATCTGACGCAGCGGGGCGTCCAGCGCGACCTTGACGATGTTGGCACCGGTGGCCTCGTCGCCCACCAGGTCAAGCTTGTCGAACGCGGTCTTGCCGGCCTGCACCAGCGCGACACCACCACCGGGCACGATGCCCTCCTCGACGGCCGCCTTCGCGTTGCGAACGGCGTCCTCGATGCGGTGCTTGCGCTCCTTGAGCTCGACCTCGGTGGCCGCGCCGACCTTGATCACCGCAACACCGCCGGCCAGCTTGGCCAGGCGCTCCTGCAGCTTCTCACGGTCGTAGTCGGAGTCCGACTTCTCGATCTCGGCCCGGATCTGGTTGACCCGGCCCTGGATCTGCTCGGCGTTGCCGTTGCCGTCGACGATGGTCGTCTCGTCCTTGGTGATGACCACCTTGCGGGCCTGGCCCAGCAGGGACAGGTCGGCGGCGTCGAGCTTGAGGCCGACCTCCTCGCTGACGACGGTGCCGCCGGTGAGGATGGCGATGTCGTCCAGCATGGCCTTGCGGCGGTCACCGAAGCCCGGCGCCTTGACGGCGACCGACTTGAAGGTGCCGCGGACCTTGTTGACGACCAGCGTCGCCAGGGCCTCGCCCTCGACGTCCTCGGCGATGATGATCAGCGGCTTGCCGCCCTGCATCACCTTCTCGAGGATCGGGAGCAGGTCCTTGACCGCGGAGATCTTGCTGTTCGCGATCAGGATGTAGGGGTCGTCGAAGACGGCCTCCATACGCTCGGCGTCGGTCATGAAGTACGCCGAGATGTAGCCCTTGTCGAAGCGCATGCCCTCGGTGAGCTCGAGCTCGAGCCCGAAGGTGTTGCTCTCCTCGACGGTGATGACACCTTCCTTGCCGACCTTGTCCATGGCCTCGGCGATGATCTCGCCGACCGTGGAGTCACCGGCGGAGATGGAGGCGGTCGAAGCGATCTGCTCCTTGGTCTCCACGTCCTTGCTGAGCTGCGTCAGGGCCTCGATGACGCTGGCCACGCCGGCCTCGATGCCCCGCTTGAGGGCCATCGGGTTGGCGCCGGCGGCAACGTTGCGCAGGCCCTCACGAACCAGCGCCTGGGCCAGGACGGTCGCCGTCGTCGTGCCGTCACCGGCGACGTCGTCGGTCTTCTTGGCGACCTCCTTGACCAGCTCGGCGCCGATCTTCTCGAAGGTGTCCTCGAGCTCGATCTCCTTGGCGATCGACACACCATCGTTGGTGATGGTGGGCGCGCCCCACTTCTTCTCGAGCACGACGTTGCGGCCCTTGGGGCCGAGCGTCACCTTGACGGCGTCGGCGAGCTGGTTCATGCCCCGCTCGAGGCCGCGACGAGCTTCCTCGTCGAATGCGATGATCTTGGCCATACGGCTGTGTCCTCCCGGACATTCACAGGAACCTCTGCGGACGTCGCCACCTGGCGATGCGACGTCCTCAGGTCGAGCCGGATAGCCCGCGACGACCGGCCCCGTGCCGGGGCACCGATGGCGGCGCCCGGCCGGAACCCCACCGTCCCGACCTGCTTGGCACTCACATGACGCGAGTGCCAACGCCATGTTTAGCACTCCGAGGGTGCGAGTGCAAGGACGAAGCCGTAGTCACCCGACTAGTTACGCCGGTGGCGAAACCGGTGGCAGCGAGGTCGGATAGACGCAACCTGCTTGCCGCTCCCCGGTGTGCCGGGTAGGCAGGCATCATGGTGTCGCTCAGCACAGCCCCTCGCTCGACGGTCGCGGTTCACCGCGTGACGCCGGAGGACGCCGGCCGGATGCGCGCGTTGCGCCTGGAGATGCTGGCCGACAGCCCGCTCGCCTTCCTCGAGACGCTGGCCGCGGCGGCGGCCCGGGGCCACGACGACTACCGGCGCCGGATCGTGCAGGCCAGCGCCGGGCGGACGCTCGCCCAGTTCGTGGCCGACCCGGGCGGCCCGCTGGTCGGCCACGCCGGCGGCACGGTGCTGCCGGAGGACCCGGCGGCCACGGTCGTCTTCGCGGTCTACGTCACCCCGGCCCGGCGCGGCAGCGGCGTCCTGGCCGACCTGGTCGAGGCGGTCGCCGACTGGTCCCGGCAGGCCGGGCGGAACGAGTTGATGCTCGAGGTGGTGACCGGCAACGACCGGGCGGTCCGGGCGTACGAGAAGCTGGGTTTCACCGACACCGGCGTCCGCGTGCCCCACCCGGTGATCCCGAGCCTCACCGAGCTGCAGATGCGCCGGACGGCGTGAGATGCGCGCCCGCACGCTGCTGACCTGGGCGAACGGCACCACGCTGGCTGGCCTGGCGATCGCCCGGGCGACCGGCGCGACGATCCGGCCGGGCCGTGACGGCGTGCTGATCGCCGAGGGCTACACCCGGCGGATCCCGAAGAACACCTGCTTCACCGTCGGGTCGGTGATCTTCACCCGGCGGACGGCGGAATGGCTGCTCGCCGACGAGCGGACCGACCTGTTCGGCCACGAGAGCCGGCACGTCGGCCAGTACGCCGCCCTCGGTCCGCTGTTCTGGCCGGCCTACTACCTGTTCTGCGGCTACTCGTACGCGATGACCGGCTCCTACGGCTGCCGCAACGCCCTGGAGAAGCACGCGGGCCTGCACGCCGGCGGCTACGACCCGGACCACCCGCTCCGCCCCTGGGCGGCGCGCTTCCGACGAAGGAGGAGCGAGAACGGCTAGACCGTCAGCTCCCACTGCATCCAGGTGTCCGCCGCCTTGAAGCCCATCGCCCGGTTGATCGAGAGCATGTACTCGTTGGCCGTGGCGTTGAACGTGTCGATCGCGGTCAGCGTCGGCTTGTGCTCGAGCGTGTGACGCAGGTTCCCCAGCTTGACGATCGTCCCGAGCCGGTGGCCGCGGTGGTCGGGGTCGACGATCGTGATGTGCTGCCAGATGTGCGTCTCCAGCGCGGGCGGCCCGGAGAGCGTCGACCAGGCGACCATCCGCCCGCTCGCCTCGTGCACCATCCCGGTGTGGAAGCGGTCCATGCCCCGGGCGAGCCGGTTCTGCTCGGACTCGCGGACCCGGTCGGCGTCGATCTTCTCCGGCTCGATCGTGAGATCACCCATCGGCGCGTCCTCGACCATCCGGCTGTCCAGGTAGGCGATGTCGTCGAGGTACTGGTCGGCGGGCATGCCCAGCCAGCTCAGCACCCGGTAGCCGGCGGCGTGCTCCCACGCCTCGGCGAGCATCGACGCGTGCCGGGCGGGGTCGACCGTGGTCAGGTCGAGCCGGCTGCGGGTCTCGGGCAGCGCGGCCTTGGCCCCCGCCGCCGCGGCGAAGGCGTCGCCGTCGGGGCGGTTCTGGACCGTCTCCGAGGAGATGTGCTTCCGGCCCTCGGCCCGGGTCCGCTCGATCGCCCAGTCGAGCAGGGCCCGGCCGACCCCGCGCCGGCGCAACTCGGGGTGCACGTTCAGGTCGAGGCTGACCAGCTCGAGGTTGTCCAGCAGCGGCAGGCCCAGCTCGGCGGTGCCGGCCGGCTGACCGTCGAGCGTGGCCAGCGCGCGGATGTGCCGTTGAGCGGGGTAGCCCCGGCGCACCGTGTCGACGTAGAAGGGCTCCGGGATGTACGGGATGTCCGGCACCTCGTGGAGCTGGGCGGCCCTGGTCACCTGGTAGGCCTGGTGGAGGACGGACTCGTCGGAGCCGTCGAACGCGGCGACATCGATGCGCATCCCCACAGACTGGACGCACTACCAGTCCGCCGCGACCGAATTACCGGGAGAGATATTGGTCGGGAGGACACGCGCACAGCGCCTCCGGCACTGGGTCGTTGGGCCCCGGTAGAGATTGTCGCCAAGCTCGAAGGTGGGGCCTCGTACGGCGTCGCGTCCTCCCGCAGAGAGCATCCTGCCGACGTTGTGATCCCTTCGCAAGTCCTCGCAGGATGGAAAACGAACTTACTGTCGGATCACCGACTACACCCTGTTACCCGAGCAGGCCGGCGTCGCGAGCACCCCGCAGCGACGGCTTGATGCGGTGGGTGGGCCCGACCCGGTCGGCCACCGCGTCCAGCGTCTTGAGTCCCTCACCGGTGTTGAAGACCACCGTCTCCTTGGCCGGGTCGAGCTTGCCCGAGGCGATCAGCTTCTGCAGGACGGCCACGGTCACCCCGCCGGCCGTCTCGGCGAAGACGCCGGTGGTGCGGGCGAGCAGCTGGATGGCCTCGCGGATCTCGTCATCGCCGGCGTAGTCCATCCAGCCGCCGGTGCGCTGGACCGCCTCGATGGCGTAGGCGCCGGCCGCCGGGTCGCCGATGTTCAGCGACTTGGCGATGCCGGTCGGCTTCACCGGGACGATCTGGTCGGTGCCGTTGTGCAGGGCCGTCGCGATCGGATTGCAGCCGGCCGACTGGGCGCCGAACACCCGCCAGCCGCCGGCCGGGGCCTCGACCAGGCCGATCTCGACCAGCTCGGTGAACGCCTTGTCGATCTTGGTGAGCAGCTCGCCGCTGGCCATCGGGATGACCACCTGGGCCGGGATGCGCCAGCCGAGCTGCTCGGCCACCTCGTAACCGAGCGTCTTGGAGCCCTCGGCGTAGAACGGGCGGACGTTCACGTTGACGAACGCGGTGTCCTCGAACTCGTCGGTCTCGACCAGCTCGCCGCAGAGCCGGTTCACGTCGTCGTACGAGCCGTCGATCGCGACCAGCTCCCCGCCGTACACCGCGGTGGTGACGATCTTGCCCTGTTCGAGGTCACCGGGGATGAAGACGATGGACGGGACGCCGGCCCGGGCCGCGTGGGCGGCGACCGAGTTGGCCAGGTTGCCGGTGGAGGCGCAGGCGAAGCGGGTGAAGCCGAGGCCGCGGGCGGCGGTCAGGGCCACCGAGACCACGCGGTCCTTGAACGAGTGGGTCGGGTTGGCCGAGTCGTCCTTGACCCAGAGCGGCGCGTCCAGCCCGATCGCGGTGGCCAGCGCCGGGGCGCTGACCAGCGGGGTCAGGCCGGGGTCGAGGGTCACCCGGGTGGCCGGGTCCTGGCCGGCCGGGAGGAGCGGCGCATAGCGCCAGATGTTCTGCGGACCCGCCTCGATCTGGGCGCGGGTCACCTGGGCGATCGCCGCCGGGTCGTACGCGACCTCGAGCGGCCCGAAACACTCGTAACAGGCGTGCTGGGCGGCCAGCGGGAACTCGGCGCCGCAGGCGCGGCAGACCAGGGCGCGCGCGGGGCTGGAGGTGGTGGGAGCGGATGCACTGACGGTAGACGTCACGGAGATTCCTCTCATCTTTCCCATACCGAGATGGCTGGGCCGGAATTAGCACCTGCCGCGCGGGGCCTCGTCATCGAGACATGCGTGGTGGTTGCCGGGGCTTCGCAGGGCCGTTCCCTCTGCCCCTCTGGATGAGGTATTCAGTTGTTTCCCACACCTTACGTGCCCATCACGCTAAGCGAAAACGTGATGCTTATGACGTGATGTCCTTGCGGGTGAAGCGCCAGAACGCGAGAGACCAGAAGATCGTGGCGTACGCGACCGCGGCGATCGCCCCGCGCACCATGTCGTCGGTCTGCGTCGGGGTGGAGAGCAGCCCGAGCCAGGCGTCGCTGTAGTGGGTGGGCAGGAAGTCGCGGACCACCCCGAGCGCCTCGATCTGGTCCAGGATGCTGGACAGGATCCACAGCAGCACCGCGCCGCCGACCGCGCCCAGCGCCGCGTCGGTCAGCACCGACAGCAGGAAGGCCAGCCCGGCCACGATCAGCAGGATCACGGCCAGATAGCCAAGGATCCCGAGCAGCCGCAGCAGCCCCTCGCCGGGCGGGATCTCCGCGGCGATCGTGCTGCCCAGCGGGTGCCAGCCGTACCGCAGCGTGCCGACCAGCAGCGCCACCCCGGCCAGGGTGAGCAGGCCGAGCAGCGAGTAGGCCAGCGCCACCACGAGCTTGACGCCGAGCAGCCGCGCGCGCGGCACCGGGATCGCCAGCAGGTAGCGCAGGCTGCCCCAGGACGCCTCGCTGGCCACGGTGTCGCCGCAGAACAGCGCGACCACCACGACCAGCAGGAACGACGCCGAGACGAACAGGCAGAACAGCGCGAAGTTCAGCCCGCCCGAGGTGGCCAGGTCGACCAGGCTGGAGAACTGCCCGCCACCGTTGTCGTCGTCGCTCTCGCCGCCGAACTCGAACGCCACCAGCACGATCAACGGCAGAAGAGCCATGAAACCCAGAGCCAGCTGGGTACGCCTCCGTGAGGCCTGCCGCCTGACCTCGGCCCAGATCGGCATGGTGGCCGACGGCCGATATCCCGTGGCTGAGTTTCCACGCTCCGCGGTCCGGCGATCATTCGCCGTCGTGGTCGCGACCGTAGCCTCCCCGCTGCCGCTTCCCGTCATCGGTCTCCACTCCCCCGCGAATTCTCGCCGACCAGAGCCAGGAAGGCGTCTTCCAGGCGGCGTCTCGGCACCACCCGATCGACACCGACCCCGGCCCGCACCAGCGACGCCACCACCTCGGCGCGCGGGGTGCCGTTCATGTCCACGATCAGCCCGTTCGCCCCGTCCGGCAGCACCGAGGCGACGCCCAGGCCGCCCAGCACCCGCGACGCCTCGGCCACGTCGCTCACGTCGATCTGCACCGACGGCGACTCGCCGACGATCTCGTCGACCAGCCCGGACGCCACGATCCGGCCCTTGTTGACCACCACCGCGTGGGTGCAGGTCTGCTCCACCTCGGCCAGCAGGTGGCTGGAGACCAGCACCGCCCGCCCGTCGGTGGCGTACCGCTTGAGCACCCGGCGCATCTCGGCGATCTGTGGCGGGTCGAGCCCGTCGGTCGGCTCGTCCAGCACCAGCAGCTCGGGCAGCCCGAGCATGGCCTGGGCGATGGCCAGCCGCTGCCGCATGCCGTGGCTGTAGTTCTTGGTCCGGCGGTGGATCGAATCGCCCAGACCGGCGATCTCCAGCGCCTCGTCGAACCGCGCGTCGGCCCACGGCCGTCCGGTCGCCTGCCAGTACGCCCGCAGGTTCTGCTCGCCGGTCAGGTGGGGCAGGAAGCCCGGCCCCTCGACCAGCGAGCCGACCCGGGACAGGATCGGCGACCCCGGCACCAGCGGGTTGCCGAAGACCAGCGCCTCACCCCGGGTGGGCATGGTCAGCCCCATCAGCACCCGAAGCGTGGTGGTCTTGCCGGCGCCGTTCGGACCGAGCAACCCGACGACCTGACCGCGCTCGACGGTGAAGCTGATGTCCTCGACCGCGACGAAGCCGTCCGCATATTCCTTGCGCAGGTCGCGCACGACCAGCGGGGTGTCGGCGAACTCGGCCACAGTCGGCGCCCGCCGCGCCCGGCGGCGGCGCAGCAGCAGCACCACGGCCAGCCCCAGCACGATGGCGGCGATCAGGCCGGCCAGCACGTACCGCCAGATCACCTGGGGGTTGCTGATCGGCGTGCCCACCATCGTG
Organism: Actinoplanes sp. NPDC089786; assembly: GCF_040684855.1. Lineage (NCBI taxonomy): Bacteria > Bacillati > Actinomycetota > Actinomycetes > Micromonosporales > Micromonosporaceae > Actinoplanes > Actinoplanes sp. NPDC089786. The sequence continues at coordinate 689,257 of NZ_JBFBGU010000001.1, read as the reverse complement.
GGCAGCGTGAGCGTGGGCTCGACCGCAACCGTGTAGGTGGCCGGGGCGGCGGGCGTGAGATAGCCCTGGTCGGAGGTGGCCACCACGACGCGCAGCGCGTTGCCCGCCTCGATCCGCCGGACGATCGCCGGCAGGGTGACGGTGACCGGTTGGGCCTGGGCGACGTCGCGCGGCAGGCCGGTGAGCCGGACCGGGGCGACCAGGCCGGCGCTCAGCGTCTCGGTCCCGGCCGGGTTCACGTCGTAGAGCTTGACGAACAGCGTCGCCTCGCCGGTCGGTGACGCGGCCCGCAGCCGGACGGTGGGCGCGCCGACCACGTCGACCGACTGGGCGACCGGCTCCGAGGCGAACGTGGCGTACTGGCCGGGGATGTCGCCGGCCACGCCTTCGAGCAGCGTGGACAGCCGGCCGCCGACGCCGGGCAACGAGGAGAGGCCGCCGGGATTGCCGTTGGGCGGGTTGGCGATCGGCTGCGCCGGGCCTTGCACGGAGATGTCGGTGCGGCCGGTCCCGCTGATGCCGGGGTACGCGTCGACCGAGTACCCGTTGGTGACCAGGCCGCGGTCGAGCGCGCTGAAGCCGGCCACCCGCGAGTAGGTGAAGCTCATCGACGGAGCGGCGCCCTCGCCCTTCACGTAGTGGTTCAGCCACTGGACGGTCAGGAACTTGGTCCGGTCCTGGTCGGTCTGCGGCCCGAGCCCGCCGTCGTGCCCGCCGGTGAACCAGGCGACCCGCACCGGCGTGCCGGCCGCCGCGATGCCGCGCGCGTTGACGTCGGCCTCGGAGAGCGGGAAGAGCGTGTCCACCGCGCCCTGGATGAGCAGCGTCGGCGCCTTGATCCGGCCGAGCACGGCCTGCGGGCTCGACTTGCGCAACACGTCCAGCGCGGCCTGGTCGGGGATGCCGGTGGTGGCCATCGAGAGGTAGGCGGCACAGACGTCGGCGGCGAAACGTCCACAGGCGGGGTTGGTGCCGGGCGGGAGCTGGGCCGGCAGCCGCGGCGGCAGCCCGGCGCCGCCGGTGTCGGGCGAGTCGCCCGAGGCCGCGGGCGAGGCGGCGCCGTTGCCGAAGAACAGGCCGGCCCAGCCCTTCTTGAAGACGCCGGGCGCGCCGGTGCCGGCCGACTGCGGCAGGAACGAGCGGCCCAGGTCGTTCCAGGTGATCAGCGGGACGATCGCGTCGACCCGTGGGTCATGGCCGGCCAGCATCAGGGCGAGAGCGCCGCCGTACGACCCGCCGACCACGCCGACCCGCGGGTCGCCGGCCGCGTCGGTGCGAACCTCGGGCCGCTGGGCCAGCCAGTCGAGCAGGCGCTGGGCGTCCCGGACCTCGTGGTCGGGACTGTCCAGGTGGATCTGTCCGCCGCTGCGCCCGAAGCCGCGGGCGGTCCAGGTGAGCACCGCGTACCCCTGCTCGGCCAGGTCTTCGGCGTCGGTCCGGACCGAGTTCTTGGTGCCGCCGAAACCATGCGCCAGCAGCACCGCGGGCACCTTGCCGTCGCGGTCGCGGGGCAGGTAGAAGCGGGTGTCCAGGTCGATCGTGGCCGCACCGGCCGGCGCCTCGGGCACGGTGACCATCTGGTCGGCGGTGGTCCAGGCGGCGCGGTCGGGCAACACGGCGGCCACCACGAGACCCGCGACGATCACCAGAACCGCCGCGGCGGACAGAACCCTACGACGGCCTGATTGCATGCGTGCAAAACTATCCCGCTCCAACTGTGCGAGTGCTGTGAACTGCGAGGGGATACGACCGGCGGGGAGACGCTAGCTTTGTACGCGTGGCAGACGATCTCACGCTGACCGTGACCCAGCGGCCCGCGGCCCTTGACGCTCGTCGCGGCATCGTCCGCCTGCATCCCGAGGTGATGGCGGCGCTGGCGATCAACCCGGGCGACCCACTTCGACTGGACGGCGCCCGCACCACGGCCGGCATCGCGGCCCGGGCCGAGGCGAGCGCCAGCCGCGCGCTGCTCTACGCCGACGACCTGACCATCGGCAACCTCGGCCTGCGCGACGGCGGCCAGGTGACCGTGACCCCGATCCCGGTGGTCGCGGCCCGCCGGGTCACGCTGAGCGGCCCGGCCGAGATCGTCGCCGTGGTCTCCCCCGAGATGCTCCGGCTCGCGCTGCTGGGCAAGGTGGTCAGCGCCGGCGACGACGTGTCGCTGCTGCCACAGGACGTGCTGCTCTCGGCCGATCACCGGGCGGCCGTCGAGGGCGCCCGGCGCAGCCTCTCCAACCGGGTCGGCTACGCCTGGACCAGCACGCTGCTCAAGGTGATCGACGTGGCCGAGGCCGACGCCGCGCTGGTCACCATGGACACCGTGGTCGGCTGGCAGGACGGGCACTTCGCCCAGCCGGCCGGCGCCCGGACGGAACGGCCCCAGGCGCCCGCGACCACCGACCCCGAGGTGCCGCCGCCCTCAATCGACGACCTGCCCGGCCTGCGCACCCAGGCCAAGGAGCTGACCGAGCTGCTCGACCTGGGCTTCCACCACCGCGAGGTGCTGGGCCGGCTGGGCACCACGGTGTCACTGGGCGTGCTGCTCTCCGGTCCGGCCGGGTCGGGCAAGTCCGCGCTGGTGCGGGCGGTGGCCGCGGGCGTGGGCGCGCGGGTGCTGGCGATCTGGGGTCCCGAGCTGGCCGCGCTCACCAACGACGCCGCGGCCGGCCGGCTGCGCGCCGCCGCCCGGGAGGCGCGCACGGGCGGCCCGGCCGTCATCCTGGTCGCCGATGTGGAGGCGCTCGCCCCGCGTGCCGAGCCCGGTCCGATCGCCACGGTGTTCCGGCAGGTGCTGGCCGAGACGGTCAAGGCGGGCGTGGCGGTGGTCTGCACGACCAGCCGGCCCGAGACGGTCGATCCCGAGCTGCGCGCGCCCGACCTGCTGGCCGTGCAGCTCGCGGTGGCGCTGCCCGATCAGGCCATGCGCCGCGAGCAGCTGGGTGTGCTGACCCGGGGAATGCCGCTGGCCGAGGACGTGCGCCTGGACGACGTCGCCGGGCGTACTCCCGGATTCGTCGCCGCCGATCTCGGCGCCCTGGCCCGCGAGGCCGGGGTCCGCGCGGCCCTGCGCCAGAAGGAGGCCGACTCGCCGACGGTGGCGATGGCCGACTTCGAGGCGGCGCTCGACGTGGTCCGGCCGACCTCGATGGCCGAGTCGTCGCTGGAGGTCGCGGCGGTCACGCTGGACGACGTCGGCGACATGGCCGAGGTCAAGCAGGTGCTCACCGAGTCGGTGCTGTGGCCGCTGACCTACCCCGACACGTTCGCGCGACTGGGCGTCTCGCCGCCGCGCGGTGTGCTGCTCTACGGCCCGCCCGGGTGCGGCAAGACCTTTCTGGTCAAGGCCATCGCGGGTACGGGTAAAGCGAACGTGCTGTCGGTCAAGGGCGCCGAGCTGCTCAGCAAGTGGGTCGGCGACAGTGAGAAGGCGGTGCGGGAGCTGTTCCGCCGCGCCCGCGAGGCCGCACCGACGCTGGTCTTCCTGGACGAGGTGGACGCGCTGGCGCCGCAGCGCGGGCAGGGCACCGACGGCGGCACCACCGACCGCGTGGTCGCGGCACTGCTCACCGAGCTGGACGGTGTCGAGGAACTGCGCAACGTGGTGGTGATCGGGGCGACCAACCGGCCCGACCTGATCGACTCGGCGCTGCTGCGGCCGGGCCGGCTGGAACGACTGGTCTACGTGCCGCCGCCGGACACCGAGGCGCGCCTGGCGATCCTCAAGGCGTCGTCCCGCTCGGTGCCGCTGGACGACGAGGTCGACCTGGACGCGCTCGCCGCCGACCTGGACGGTTTCTCGTCGGCCGACTGCGCGGCGCTGATCCGTGAGTCGGCGCTGGCCGCGATGCGTGAGTCGCTGGAGGCGACCCGGGTGACCGCGGCCAACGTGACCGCGGCCCGCGGCCGGATCCGCCCGTCGCTCAACCCGGCCCAGGTGAAGTGGCTGGCCGAGTTCGCCGACCAGCAGGCGCGAGCCTAGCGGCGGCGGCTGCGCGCCCGGGTCGAGCGCAGGCGGCGGAGCCGGCCGACCAGCACCGGGTCGTGTTCGAGCGCGGCCGCGTTGTCCAGCAAGGCGTTCAGCAGTTGGTAGTAGCGCGTCGAGGAGAGCTCGAAGGTGTCGCGGATGGCCTGTTCCTTGCTGCCCGCGTGGCGCCACCACTTGGCCTCGAAGGCCAGGATCTTCAGCTCGCGCTCGGACAGCGCCGCGACCGGCGGCGCCTCGGCGGCGTGGGCGGTCGTGCAGGGAGCGGGCGGCCTCGGGGCCGGAAGACGCTCCACATCGGATGGTGAGGTTTCGGGGTGCATGGTGCTCCTGAGCACGGATCGAAGAGCATCGTACGAGCAACCCCGAAGCTACCTCATGTGATGTCGCGGCGTTGCATGGTCCACAGGGCGGCACCCACAATGACGACGAAGATCGCCACCCACAGGCCGCCGGCCATCGGCCAGGTCAGGGTCAGCGTGTCCGGCTGGCAGCCGTTGACCGCGGAATAGGCGCAGGACTGGTAATTCTCGAGTTTGATCTCCTTGTTCATCCAGGCGACCGCCCAGATCGGCAGCAGGAAGATCTCGCCGAACGGCACCGACGCCATGTTCAGCACCAGGAACAGCCCGAACTGCAGGACCACCACGACCCCGGCGGCCACGCCGAGCGCCACCGCGGTGTGCCGGCCCAGCGAGGCCAGCCCGAACCCGATCGCGGTGCCGAGCAGGATCAGCACGACCGCCCGCAGCTCGGTCAGCGCGGTCGACCGCCAGGCGCCGGCCGTCATGCCGTCGAGGGTGCCGCGCGTCGACGCGATCCCGATGAAGGCGAGCGTCCAGAGCACCGCGACGACCACGCTCAGCGCCGCCGCCGCGCCCAGCAGGATGCCCAGCTTGGTCCCCAGCACCTGGAGCCGGCGCGGCCGCCAGAGCAGCAGGTTCATCATGCCGCCGCTGCTCCACTCGGCGCCCACATAGGAGGCGCCGACCACGAACCCGAGCAGCACGAAGATCGCGGCGAACGTGGTCAGGACGGCGCCGAAGTCGGACTTGAAGGTGAACGTCGACGGCATGTGCCAGTCGGGCGAGAAGTCCTGCGGCTGCGGCTGGTAGAGCTGCGTGCAGTCGGCCGGCAGGCCGTTGGTGCCCGGCGCTCGCTCGCAGGTGAGCCGGTCCTGCTCGGCCTGGCGCAACGCGTCCTGGTACTCACGCTCGGCCGCCGCCTTGGCCTGGGCGACCTGCTCGGGGCCGACCTTCTCGTTGCTGAGGAAGATGCCCGCCGCGATCGCGACCATCACCGCCAGCGTCCCGGCGACCAGCCAGCGCACGAAACGGCGCTTGGTCAGCCGGCGCAGTTCCGCCGTGGCCAGGCTCACTGTCCCCACCCGCCCGCTCCGCCGGTCGCCGCCGCCGACTCGTCCACCTGCCGGTTCACCCCGTCGACGGGCGCCGTGCCGGTCAGCTCCAGGAAGACGCTCTCCAGGTCGACCGCCACCGGCGCCAGCTCGCTCACCCACACCTCGTGCTGCGCGAGCACCCAGGTGATCCAGGCCGGTCGGTCCACCCCGCCGACCATCAGGTGGTCGTCGGCCGCGGTCACCTGCGGCGCGCCCGCCGAGCGCAACACCTCGGCCACCGCGACCAGGTCAACTCCGGGTTCGACGCGTACGCGGACCCCGGCCGACCGGTTGTGGGACAGCACGCTGGCGACCGAGCCGGCCGCGACCCGGCGCCCGGCCGAGATGATCGTGACCGAGTCGCAGATCAGCTGGATCTCGCCGAGGATGTGGCTGGACACGACGACCGTCATGCCGGCCTCGCTGAGGGTGCGCATCAACGAGCGCATCTCCCGGATCCCGCCCGGGTCGAGCCCGTTGGCCGGCTCGTCCAGAATGAGCAGCTTCGGCTTCTTGAGCAGCGCCGACGCCACGGCGAGCCGCTGCTTCATGCCGAGCGAGAAGGTCTTGACCCGGTCCTTGGCACGGTCGCGCAGGCCGACCAGTTCGAGCACCTCGGGCACCCGCGGCCGCGGCACCCCGCCCGCGTCGGCCAGCAGGCTGAGCGTGTCCCAGGCGGTGAACGGCAGGAAGAACTGGGGGCTCTCGACGATCGCGCCGACCTGTCCGGCCACCGCCGGCAGGTGCTCGGGGACCTCGCGGCCGAGGATGGTCATGCGCCCGCCGTTCGGCTTGATCAGGCCGAGCAGCGTACGCAGCGTGGTGGTCTTGCCCGAGCCGTTGGGCCCGAGGAAGCCGTGCACCTGACCCGACTCGACGACCATGTCGAAGCCGTCGAGCGCGCGGCGCACCCCCTTGCGGCTCCGATAGGTCTTCTGCAGACCCTCGATCTCGAGTACGGCGGTCACGCGAGCACCTTATGTGCCCGGTTCCACATTCAGGCGCGGTTTGGGCGCCCCGGAGGCGAATGTGCGACAGGGCATCAAGCCACGATGACCTCGACGCCGACATCACGGAACCCGGCCAGCGCGCTCTCCGGGGCGGTCGAGTCGGTGACCAGCACCTCGACCTTGCTGATCGGGCAGATCCGGGCGAAGGCGTGCCCGCCCAGCTTCGACGAGTCGGCGATCACCACGACCCGCTTGGCCCGGGCCACCATCAGGCTGTTCATCGCGGCCTCGCCCTCGTGATGGGCGGCCGCGCCGAGTTCCACGTCGAGCGCGTCCACGCCGAGCAGCACGACGTCGAGGGTGACCTCCTTGAGCAGCGCGCCGCCGAGCGGGCCGACCAGCTCGAAGGACTGCGGGCGGACCACGCCGCCGGCCACCACGATCTTCATCCGCGAGCGGACCAGCAGCTCGTTGGCGATGTTCAGGGCGTTGGTGACCACGGTGAGCTGGGCGCCCTCGCCGCTGGTGTTGAGGTCGGCGCGGACCGCCAGGGCCCGGGCCACCTCGGTCATCGTGGTGCCGCCGTTCAGCCCGACGACCATGCCGGGGTCGACCAGCCGGGCCGCGGCCTCGCCGATGCGCTGCTTCTCGGCCGAGTGCTTGGCGCTCTTGTAGCGCAGCGGCAGGTCGTAGGAGACGCCGTTGGCGACCGCGCCACCCCGGGTCCGGGTGATCATCTGCTGCTGGGCGAGCTGGTCGAAGTCGCGCCGGATGGTGGCCTGGGACACGTCCAGTCGCGCGGCCGCGTCCTCGACGGTCACCCGCCCGCTCTCCGCCAGTAGCTCGAGCAAGGCATTCCACCGCGCGTACCGATCCACCCACCCCTCCTCATGCACGTTCCGTGATAAGAGTGTGCACATTAGTGCTCGAAAAGCGGCGGAGCAAAGATCGCGCCTGCGCGAACGTAACCCGACTGTTGCGATCCCAGCGGAGATCCACGCAGAATGCAGCTCGAAAGGGCACCGTACCGAACGCATATGCGCATCCCCGCCGCCGAAGGAACCCAGATGACCTACGTGCAGACCGAGATCGCCAGCCAGCCCGACTGCTGGGAGCAGGCGGCCAAGCTGGCCTCCTCGCCGGGGCTGCCGGTCGCCGGCGAGCGGGTCGCGGTGGTCGGGTGCGGCACGTCGTGGTTCATGGGCCAGGCCTACGCGGCGCTGCGCGAGCAGCTCGGGCAGGGCGAGACCGACGCGTTCCAGGCGTCCGAGTTCCCGGCCGGGCGGCGGTACGACCGGGTCGTCGCGATCACCCGCTCCGGCACCACGACCGAGGTGGTCGACCTGCTCGGCGCCCTGCGTACCCCGACCACGGTGGTGACCGCCGATCCGCTGCAACCGGCCGCGGCGGTGGCCGACGAGGTGGTCGTGCTCGACTTCGCCGACGAGCAGGCCGTGGTGCAGACCCGGTTCGCCACCAGCGCGCTGGCCCTGCTGCGGGCCGGGCTCGGCCAGGACATCGCCCCGATCGCCTGCGACGCCGAGGTGGCCGTCCGGCTGCCCCTGCCGATCCGGGTCGAGACCACCACCCAGATCACCTATCTCGGTCGCGGCTGGACCGTCGGCCTGGCCCACGAGGCGGCGCTCAAGTGCCGTGAGGCCGCGATGATGTGGACCGAGGCGTACCCGGCGATGGACTACCGGCACGGGCCGATCTCGATCGCGGCGCCGGGCCGGGTGGTCTGGGCCATCGGTGACGTGCCGGCCCACCTGGCCGACGACGTGGAGGCCACCGGCGCGTCGTTCGTGCACGCCCGGCACCACGGCGGGTACGGCGCGATCGGGCGCTGGTGCGGCGGGCGTACCCCGCTCGACCCGATGGCCGACCTGATCCTGGCCCAGCGGGTGGCCATCGCCCTGGCCGAGGCCCACGGTCTCGACCCCGACCACCCCCGCAACCTGACCCGGTCTGTCGTCCTCCAGTGACGCCCGTCGTCATCGCCCTCGACGTGGGCGGCACCGGCATGAAGTGCGCGCTGGTCCACCCGGAGGGCCGGGTCCTGCACACCGAGCGACACCTGACCCGGGCCGAGCGCGGGCCCGAGGCGGTGACCGAGACGATCCTGTCGGTCATCGTCGGCCTGGCCGAGCGGGCGCGCGCCGAGGGACTCGAGCCGGCCGCGGTGGGCCTGGCCGTCCCCGGTGTCGTCGACGAGCCGAACGGCATCGCGGTCTGGTCGTCCAACGTGGGCTTCCGGGACGTGCCGATGCGCGACCTGGTCGTGGCCCGGCTGGGGTTACCGGCCGCGCTGGGGCACGACGTCCGCGCCGGTGGCCTGGCCGAGGCGCGGCTGGGCGCGGGCCGGGGCGAACCGCACGTGCTGTTCATCGCGATCGGCACCGGCATCGCCGCGGCCCACGTGGTCGACGGGGTCGCGTTCGCCGGGGCGCACGGCGCCGCGGGCGAGGTCGGGCACGTGATCGTGCGGCCCGGCGGCCCGCCCTGTCCGTGCGGCGGGAACGGCTGCCTGGAGTCGATCGCGTCGGCGTCCGCGATCGGCCGGCGGTACGCCGGGGTGTCCGGCGTGGCCGATTCCACCGCCTTCGACGTCGCCACCCGGGCCGCGGCGGGCGAGGCGCTCGCCCGTACGGTCTGGGACGAGGCCGTGGACGCCCTGGCCGACGGGCTGCTGACCGCCCAGGCCCTCTACGACGCCGGGATGATCGTGATCGGCGGCGGCCTGGCCGAGGCCGGCGAGGCGCTGCTGGCCCCGCTCCGGGGCGCGCTGGACGCGCGGAAGAGGTTCCTCCGGCTGCCGCGCGTGGAGCGAGCGGCGCTCGGTGACAATGCAGGCTGCCTCGGCGCCGCCCTCCTAGGACTGGACGCGCTGTCGTGAACATCGCTGGCCGCATCGTCCGGCCCGGCTCGATCGTCCCCGGCCACGTCACGGTCGACGGTCCGGCGATCCTCGCCGTCGAGGAGTCAGCGGCCGACACCACCGACTACGTGGTGCCGGGCTTCGTCGACCTGCACTGCCACGGCGGGGGCGGGCACACCTTCACCACCGGGGATCCGGTCTCGGCCGCCGCGGCCGCGGCCTTCCACCTGGCCCACGGGACCACGACGGTGCTCGCGAGCCTGGTCAGCTCGCCCTTCGACCTGATGCGGGACGCGGTGACGGCGTTCCAGCCGCTCGTCGAGGACGGGCTGATCCACGGGGTCCACTTCGAAGGCCCCTACCTGTCCGCGGTCCGCTGCGGCGCCCAGAACACGGACTTCCTCCGTGATCCCGACCTGACCGAACTGCGGGCGCTGGTCGCGAGCGGCATCGTCCGCGCCGTCACGATCGCCCCCGAGCTGCCCGGCGCCCGGGAGGCGATCTCCTTTCTCCACCGGAACGGCGTCGTCGCGGCCATCGGGCACACCGACGCGTCGTACGAACAGACCCTGAAGGGTGTGGAGGCCGGCGCCACCCTCGGGACGCACCTCTTCAACGGCATGCGCCCGATCCATCACCGCGAGCCCGGCCCGGTCATCGGCCTGCTCGCGGCCAGGCAGGTCGTCTGCGAGCTGATCGCCGACGGCGTCCACCTGCACGACGGGATGCTCGGCTACCTGGCCCGCGCCGCCGGCCCGGACCGCACCGCCCTGGTCACCGACGCGATCGACGCGGCCGGGATGCCGGACGGCGCCTACGAGCTCGGCGGCCAGACCGTGACCGTGGCCGGCCGGGTCGCCCGGATCGCCACCGGCTCGATCGCCGGCAGCACGCTGACCATGGACGCGGCCCTGCGCCGGGCGGTCGGCGCGGGCATCCCGCTGACCGACGCCTGCCTGATGGCGTCGACCACCCCGGCCCGGGTGCTGGGCCGGTCGGACGAGGTCGGCGCCCTGGAAGCCGGCCTGCGCGCCGACCTGGTCGTGCTCTCCGACGACCTGCGGGTCAAGCGCGTGATGCGGGCCGGAGAATGGATCTGACCAGGTCGTCGACGTACTCGTCGGTGATCTCCTGCCCGGTGACCAGCGCGACCGCCCAGGAGCGGGCCGACGCGCTGGCCGAGGCCTACCTGCCGGTCTCCCCCGAGGGCGGCCGGCTGCTCTACGCGCTGACCCGCGCCGCCCGCCCGGGTCGAGTTCGGCACCTCGTACGGAATCTCCACCCTCCATCTCGCCGCCGCCGTCCGCGACAACGGCGTGGGCCGCGTGGTCACCACCGAGATGAGCGCGGCCAAGATCGCGGCGGTCGACTTCGTCCGCGACCCGGCCAACGGCTACGTGAGCGTCGGCTTCCCGGTCGAGGACGGCATGGAGATCAGCTCCCGGGCCGGCTAGCTCCGACCGGGGCCCGGCGCTCCAGCCATCGCGGGAGCGGCAGCGTCTCCCACGGGACGCGGGCCAGCAGCCGGGCCAGCACCAGCCCCAGGAACAGGCCGGCGATCGAGTCGGTGATCCAGTGCCAGCTCAGGTAGGTGGTCGTGCCGAAGACGATCACCGGCGGCAGGATCCGCAGGGCCAGCCTGGCCCGGCGGCCCAGCCCGCCGATCAGCCCGGCCAGCAGGAACGCGATCACCGCGTACCAGACCACCGCGTTCGCCACGTGGCCGGACGGATAGCTCATCCCGAGCGGGCCGACCGCGGCGTCGTTGAACAGGATCGTCCGGTCCGGGCCGGTGAAGGCCGGCGCCGCCCGCTGGAAGAAGATCTTGGCCGGGCCGATCGTCAGGTACGTGAGCACGCCGGTGGCCAGGAACACCAGCAGCGGCCGCACCGACCGGGTCCGCCAGGCCAGCAGCACGGCGAGCAGCACGGCCAGCGGCATCAGCAGCCAGCCGCCCTGGCCCAGGCTGTTCAGGACCCGGGCGATCCAGTAGGCGACCGGCGGCCGGTGCGCGTCCGACCAGTCGGCCACCGCGGCATCGGCCCCGAGCAGGTGCCCCTGCGCCAGCAGCACCGTGAGCAGCGCGAACGCGCCCACGAAGACCAGGTCGGGCCACCAGCTGCGGGGTCGGGTCACGCGACCACGGTACCTACAGCTTGCTCTGCAGCTGGTTGTGGAGCAGGTCGGCCCGCACGCCCGAGTTGGGGCAGCCGCCGAAGTGGTGCAGCGCGACCACCTTGTTGGTCTTGCGGGACAGCACCGGCGAGCCGGACGAGCCGCCCTCGGTGTCGCAGTAGTAGGAGACGTCCGAGCCGGCCGCGTACCCGGTGTAGCCGTTGTCCGAGACCGCACAGTTGCCCGCCTTGTCACCGAGCACGCCGGCGATGCGCGTCGGGTCGCCGGCCGGGTGCTGCGGCACGTACAGCGGCTGGCCCTTCGCCGGGCGGGCGGTGTCCAGCTCCAGGTAGCCGTACTTCTTGATCGCGTTGAAGTTCTCCACCGTGAACAGCGTGTAGTCGAGCGTGTGGTTGGTGGCCAGCACCTGGTCGCCCCAGACCTTGGTCGGCTTGAACGTGTCGAAGCCGCCGCAGGCCGCGCACTGGTAGTTGAACCACACCTCGGTCTCGTAGGCCGCGTCCGAGTTGTCGAAGCAGTGGTTGTTGGTCAGCAGGCGGTTGTTGGCGCCGATCCGCCAGCCGGTGCACAGCTCGGTGCCGTCGATCAGCAGCCGCGCGGCCGCCTTCGACCGGGTGTAGGCGACCGGGTCGTTCGACCGGTAGCAGACCGCGTCCTTGGACTCGTCCGAGCCGCAGACCGATTCCTCCCGGCCGGTGCGGCCCGGCGCGGTCAGACTTTCCTCGGGCACACCCCGCTGTTCGGTACGCGAGAAGCCGCGCGCCACCCGGTCGACGCTGACCCCGAGGTCCCCGGCCAGCGAACGCGTGCCGAGCGGGTCGATGCCCCGGTGCATCTCCACCACCGCGGTGTCACCGGTCACCGACATCGCCCACTTGTCCACCGACGCGCCCTCGAGCAGCGGCGGCGCGTCGTACCGGTAGGACTCCTCGCCCTTGGCGTCGGAGACCGTCAGGTAGTCGCCGGGCACCATCATCATGCGGTCGAAGTGCAGCTTCACGTACGAGGCGCCGGGGTAGCGGAAGGTCTCCTTGCGCGGGCTCTGCTCGTACCCCAGGATCTTTCCGACCCGCAGCAGCTCACCCACCTTCTGCCGGCCCTTGGCGGCGGCCGCGGCCGCGCTCTCCTCGACGACCCGGCGCGGGGCCGCGGGCTTGGTCCGGACCGGCTCGGCGTGCGTGCGCGGGTCTTCGGTCTCGGGCTGCCCGGTGGTCGTCACCGGCGCCGCTTTGGCCGCGCGTTCGGCCAACGACACGGGGGTAGGCTCCACCGCCGGCGCCTCCTGCCAGCCCCCGACCGGCCGGCGGTCGTCGCCGGTCGGCGCGTTCCAGGCCACCGCACCCGCCGATCCGGTGAGTACGAGGGCGGCACAGGCCCCGACGACGATGCCTACCTTGCGGCGCATGCTGCTCCCGAAGCTCATAGAAGGCACAAAAAGGCCAATACGGCGATCTGGCAGTTTGTGTAACGAGCCACGTGCGGGAGCGACGCGCGCGGGACAGCGTGCACACTGGGTCGGTGCGCATCACGTCCGCCCTCGTCGACCCGGCACTGCTCGACCTGCCGTGGTCGGTGCCGCTCGAGGATTGGCCCGCCGACCACCTGGTCGCGCTGCCGCAGGGCATCTCCCGCCACATCGTCCGCTTCGTCAAGCTGAACGAGACCGTGTACGCCCTCAAGGAGACCCGCGAGCGGATCGCCGAGAAGGAGTACGACCTGCTCCGCGCCCTGGAACGGATCGACTTCCCGGCGGTCGAGGCGGTGGCCATCGTCACCGATCGCCACGACGAGTCGGGCGAGCCGCTGGAAAGCGTGCTGATCACCCGGCACCTGCAGTTCTCGTTGCCGTACCGCGCGCTGTTCTCACACGTGTTGCGCCCCGAGACGATGAACCGTCTGCTCGACGCGCTGGCCGCGCTGATCGTCCGGATGCACCTGACCGGCTTCAGCTGGGGCGACTGCAGCCTGAGCAACACCCTGTTCCGCCGCGACGCGGGCGCCTTCGCGGCCTACCTGGTCGACGCCGAGACCGGCAACCTCTACCCGAAGCTGTCCGAGGGCCAGCGCAGCGAGGACATCGAGATCCTCCGCCTGAACATCTTCGGCGAATGCCTCGACCTGCAGGCGGCCGAGCTGCTGCACGAGTCGATCGACCCCGAGACGGTGGTCGACGACATCGTGTCCCGCTACGAGCGCCTGTGGCACGAGGTCACCTACGAGCAGGAGATCCCCCGCGACGCCCGGCACGACATCGAGGGCCGCATCCGCCGGCTCAACGAGCTGGGCTTCGACGTCGCCGAGGTGGCCATGTCCACGGTGGACGGCGGCTACCGGATCCGGCCCAAGGTGGTCGACGCCGGCTACCACACCCGGCGCCTGATCCGCCTGACCGGCCTCGACGCCGAAGAGAACCAGGCCCGCCAGCTGCTCAACAACCTCGACACCTACCGCGCCGAGAGCGACCTGATCGACGAGCAGCAGGCCGCCCACCGCTGGCTGACCGAGGTCTTCGAGCCGGTGGTCCGCGCCGTGCCGGCCAACCTGCGCCGCAAGCTCGAGCCGCAGGAGATCTTCTCCCAGATCATCCAGCACAAGTGGCTGCTCTCCGAACAGGCCGGCCGCGACGTCGGGATGGCCCCCACGGTGCAGAGCTACCTCACCGAGGTGCTGGTCAACAAGCCCGACGAGCAGGCCGTGCTCGGTGTCGAGGTCGGCTCGCTCGAGGACGCCCCCTCACTTCCGTAGCGATCACCGGCGGCGGTCATAGGGTGGCGCCATGCGGATCGAGCGGGTCGTGGATGTCGACGAGGTTCTGCGAGGTGGAGACCTCTTCGACGGGCCGCCGTGGCCCGACGCCACCCGGCGATTTCTGGAACAGCCCGGACACCATCTGCTGTTCGCCTACGACGAGGCGGGGCGGCCGGTGGGGATGATCTCGGGGGTGGAGACCACCCACCCGGACAAGGGAACCGAGATGTTCGTGTACGAGCTCGGCGTCGCGCCGGCCGCCCGGCTGCAAGGGGTCGGCACGGCGCTGGTCACGGCGCTGGCGAACCTGGCCCGGGAACGCGGGTGTTACGGCATGTGGGTCGGCACCGAGAGTGACAACGCCGCCGCCCAGGCCACCTACCGGAAGGCCGGCGCGGCCGAGGAGCAGCCGTTCCTGCTGCTCAACTGGGACCTGACATGACCGGCAGGAAGAAACCGACCTAACGGACGCCGCCCTTTAAAAAGTCACCAGCATAGTGAACATGCGTAGATGTAAATGTCTCAAGCTTGTCACGACTCCATCGACCATAGTGACTAGCTGAACGAAAGAGTCCGAGGATCGCTCGGGTACGCCCGCTAAACCCCTGGCGGGCGACCATGCTTCCGGAGGACCGTACGTGAGACATCGATCCGCCTGGAGCCGGCGCACCAGTGTCGCCGTGCTCGCGGTGGGGGTCGCCGTACTCGGCAACGCCCTTCCCGCCCAGGCCGCGCCCGCACCGACCGTGCCACCGGCCCAGGAGACACCGGGCGACACGCCCAAGGAATCGCCCGCCGCGACCCTCGGCGCGCACGACACCGACCTGCTGAACCAGGCCGAGACCAAGGGCGCCGCCGCCGTCACCGTGATCATCGCCGCCGACGAGGGCAAGACGGCCGAGGTGGCGGCCCAGGTGAAGAGCCTCGGCGGCAAGGTCGCCCGGCGCTTCGACCAGGTCGGCTACGTGCTGGCCCAGGTGCCGACCGGCAACGTGGTCAAGGTGGCCAAGCTGCCCGGCGTCACCGCGATCGACCTCGACGAACAGATCAAGCTGCCCGAGCCGCTCGAGCACAAGGGGAAGCGCGGCGCCAAGCAGACGACCACGCTGCCCGGCCCCGGGCGCCGCACGCCGGCGTCGAACCCGTACATGCCGACCAACGAGACCGGCTCGGTCAAGTTCAAGCGGCAGCACCCGGAGTGGGACGGCCGCGGCGTGACCATCGGTGTCATGGATTCCGGTGTGGCCCTGGACAACCCGGCGCTGCAGACCACCTCGACCGGCGAACGCAAGATCGTCGACTGGGTGACCGCCACCGACCCGCTGGTCGAGAACGACGCCACCTGGCGGGGCATGGTCAACCCGGCGCCGGCCACCGTGAAGGTGCCGGCCGGCTCCTACCTCTACAACACGTTCCGCGAGGCGATCACCGCGGCCAGCGACCCGGCCGGTGACGTCAACCGCGACGGCGACACCACCGATGTCTTCGGCATCCTCTACGACCCGGCGTCGCACGACATCCGGGTCGACACCAACCAGAACAACGACTTCACCGACGACGCCGTCATGCGGCCGTACAAGGAGAAGTACGACATCGGGTGGTTCGGCACGGACAACCCGGCCACCGCGGTCGCCGAGCGCATCCCGTTCGTCGTCGAGTTCCGTGAGGACGTCGACCTGGCCCCGCTCGGCCAGCCGGGCCGGCTGGTCGACTTCGTCAACATCGGCATCCCGGAGAGCCTGCACGGTTCGCACGTCGCCGGCATCCTGGCCGCGAACAACATGCTCGGCAACGACAACCTGGACGGTCAGGCGCCCGGCGCCAAGATCGTGTCGGCGCGGGCCTGCTCGTGGGGCGGCGGCTGCACCGCGGCCGCGCTGACCACCGGCATGATCGACCTGGTCGTGAACCGTGGCGTCGACGTGATCAACATGTCGATCGGCGGCCTGCCCGCGCTGAACGACGGCTCCGACGCCCGGGCCGGGCTCTACAACCGGCTGATCCGGGACTACAACGTCCAGCTGTTCATCTCGGCCGGCAACTCCGGCCCCGGCGTGAACACCATCGGCGACCCGTCCGTGGCCACCGACGTGGTCAGCGTGGCCGCCAGCATCAGCAAGGACACCTGGCTGTCCAACTACGGCTCGGTGGTCCGCAAGGACATGGCGATGTTCAACTTCTCCTCGCGCGGCCCGCGTGAGGACGGCGGTTTCAAGCCGAACATCGCCGCACCCGGCTCGGCGGTCTCCACCATCAACATGTGGCTGGACGAGCCGAGCATCGCCGAGGCCGGCTACACGCTGCCGATCGGCCTCAACCACCAGAACGGCACCTCGATGGCCTCGCCGCAGGCCACCGGCGCCGCGGCCCTGCTGCTCTCCGCGGCCAAGGCCTCGAACAAGCAGGTCACCTCGGCCCAACTGCGCAAGGCGATCTACACCTCGGCCCAGCCGATCAAGGGTGTCTCGGTGGCGGCGCAGGGCGACGGCCTGATGGAGGTCAACGGCGCGTGGAAGCTGCTGTCCAAGACCATCGACACCATCGGGTACGAGTCCTCGGCGCCGGTCTGCACGCCGCTGTCCGGGTTCCTCACCCCGACCCCGAACCGCGGCGCCGGCATCCACAACCGGTGCGTCGCCGGTGACGGCGGCCAGGCGGCCGGCCAGACCCGCGTCTACAACGTGGAGATCAAGCGCACCAGCGGCTCGGCCAAGCCGGTCCGGCACAAGCTGACCTGGGTCGGCGACAAGGGCGCGTTCAAGTCGGCCGGCAACGTGCTGCTGCCGCTGAACCAGGCGGTCACCGTCTCGGTCATCGTCAACCCGAAGGACGGCCTGAACGCGGCCATCCTCAAGGTCGACGACCCGGCGACGTCGGTGGTCGACTACGAGATCCTGAACACGGTCGTCACCTCGGTCACCACGACGAAGCCGGCCTACGCGCTGAACGGCGAGGGCAAGGTGGACCGCAACTCGTCCGTCTCGTACTTCGTGGTCGTGCCCGAGGCCGCCACCTCGCTCCAGGTCGACCTGGCCGGGCTGAAGGGCGACTCGCAGACACGGTTCATCGCGATCAACCCGAACGGCGTGCCGATGGACTCGACGTCCAGCCTGGAGTGCTACCCGAACTTCTCCGACCCGGCCACCTGCAAGCCGGACGAGCGCTCCTACGACGACCCGATCCCGGGCGTCTGGGAGATCGAGGTGGAGTCCCGGCGGACGTCGCCGTTCCTGCAGAACCCGTACCGGTTGACCGCCAAGGTGCAGGGCACCACGGTCGAGCCCGAGACGGTCACCCTGCCCAGCGTCACGGCCGGCACCCCGGCCCCGGTGACCTGGAAGGTCACCAACACCTTCGGGCCGTTCACGCTCTCCGCGCAGGGCGGTCCGCTGGGCAGCGCCAAGTCGGAGCGCCCGACCATCGCCGACGGTGACGGGCAGGAGTTCGAGGTGGCCGTCCCGGCGGGCGCGTCGCGGCTCGACGTGTCCATCGGCAACCCGTCCGACCCGGCGGCCGACCTCGACCTCGAGGTCTACTTCGGCGGCGTCCGGGTGGCGCTGCGGGCCGACGGCGACTCCGAGGAAGCGGTGTCGATCCCGTCGCCCGCGGCGGGCACGTACACCGTGGTGGTCGACGGCTACGCGGTTCCGGCCGGGACCACGCAGTACGACTACCTGGACGTGTTCTACAGCCCGGCGCTCGGCGCCCTGACCGTGCCGGCGACGGCGACGCCGCTGGCCAACGGCGAATCCACGACCGTGACCGGGTCGGTGGTCGCCTCGGCGGCGCCGGCCGAGGGCCGGAACCTCTTCGGTGAGGCGGTCTTCCTGACCAGCCAGGGCGCGGTCGTCGGCCGCGGCACCGTTCAGATCGGGTCGGTCAGCTAGGCAATTCTCGGTAGGCGAGCGGGCCCGTCCTCAACGGTGAGGGCGGGCCCGTTCGTGTCCGGCTCTTCTTCTACTTGAAGTCCGGGTCCTCGCCGGTGACCGGGCGTCCGTCCGAGAACGGGCGCTCCGACTCGTTGTCGATCGGCTCCTCGGCGAGGCGCTGCTGGTCGTCGCCCGGGCCCTGGGCGGCCGGGGCCGGGGTGTCGCTGCCCGGCTTGGTGGCCGGCGGGGTGTCGTCGGCCGGCTTGGTGGCCGGCTTGGTCGCCGCCGGGACGTCGGTGCCGCCCTGGGGCAGGCCGCTCACGTCGGCCGGGTCGTCGCCGACGGCCGCGGGCAGGGTGCGCGCCGGCTTCTCCGGCAGCAGGCCGCCGAGCAGCGGCAGATCGCTGCCGAGCAGCCGGGACTCCTGGGTGGCGACCGGGCGCTCACCGCCGGTCGCGCCGCCGCCAACGCCGCCTCCGCCGAGCAGCGGGAGGCCGCCGCCGTTCATCAGGTCGCCGACGACCGGCAGGCCACCGACGCCCGTGGAGATCCCGTTGTTCGGGCCGTCGGCTTTGTCCTCGGTGGCCTTGGCCGTGGACTTGGCCGTGGATGTGGCCGGGGCCGCCCCGCCCGGCAGCTTCGGCGGCGTCACCGAGTTGGTGCCCGGCTTGAAGTCGACGATCGGCGCCTCACCGAGCGGATTGTCCAAAGTCATGCCGTCGCCCAGCGGGTTGAGGCCCCCGACCGACGGCTTCGCGCCACCCGCGGCCGGGTCGAGCATCCCGCCGACCTGGTCGACGACGGGCAGCGGCCGCTCATCCGCCTGCGCCGGGCCGGCGCCGAACAGGACGAGCCCTCCGGTCACCGCGGCGGCGATCAGGTACTTACGCATTCGGGTCCTCCGTATGTCAGCCTCACGGACAAAATGGCTCGGAAGGGGCAACGAGCGTCCGGCGCACCTGGTTCCGGTGATCGGCATGATTACGATCAGTCCGTGAGTGCCGATCAGCCGTCCGGAGCGTCGCGGCGCGGGCTCATGTCCCGCCTCCAGCAACGCCTCACTAACGGCGCCGACGGGCGTCCACACTTCGTCATCTGCGGCAGCGACTCGCTGGTCTACACGCTCGCCGAGGAGCTCTCCAACGCCGGCCACCGGATCCGGATCACCCTGGTCGTGCCCCACCGGCTGCGGGCCAACGTCCCTGACCTGGGCGGGCTTCGAGGGGTACGCGTGGTGCGCGCCGACCGCCTCGACGAGAGCACGTTCCGCGCCGCGGGTCTGGCCGGCGCGGCGGCGCTGGCCCTGGTCATGCCCGACGACGTGATCAACCTTCATGCCGCCCTGTGCGCCCAGGCCGTCGAGCCCGACCTGCGGCTGGTGCTGCGGATGTTCAACACCGGTCTCGGGTACGGCGTCCGCAAGCTGTTCGACGACTGCGCCGTGCTCAGCGACGCCACCATGGCCGCGCCCGCGTTCGTCGCCGCCGCGCTGGGCGAGCCGGCGCCCACCCACTTCCGCCATGCCGGCCGGACGATGTACGTGGCCCGCCGGGCCGACGTACCGGAAGATCACGTGGTCTGCTCACTGACCTCGTCGGACGGATCGGGTCAGGTGGCCGTGCTGCCCGCCGACCCCGCCCCCGGCGAGGACCGGCCCACCGACCTGGTGCTCGCCGAGGCTTCCGGGCGGCCGGTCGGCCAGGCGGTGGCCGCCCGCAAGCTGGCCCGCTCGGCCCGCCGCCCGCGGCCGTTCCGGTCCACCGTCCGGGCCGTCCGCGCCGCGATGAACCGCAAGCTCGGCGTGGCCGTGCTCATCACGCTGGTGATCACCGTGCTGGCCGGCGCGGTGCTGGCGCGCACCGACAACGTGCCGGGCGGCTTCTGGACGTCGATGTACGTCACGCTGCTGACCGCGGTCGGATCGTCCGATGTGGAGGTCGAGCGCAACGGGATCGCGCAGGCCGCCCAGCTGATCTTGACGCTGGCCGGTGTCGCGCTGATCCCGCTGATCACGGCGGCGGTCGTCGAGGGCATGGTGAACGCCCGGCTGGAGCTGGCCAACGGGCAGGTCCGCAGCGGGCACACCGACCACATCGTGCTGGTCGGCCTGGGCACGGTCGGTACGCGTACCCTCCGCCACCTGAACGACCTCGGCCTGGACGTGGTCGCCATCGACCGCGACCCGAACGCCCGCGGCGCCAAGGTCGCCCGTCAGCTCGGTGTCCCGTTCATCGTCGGCGACGCGGCCTCCGACGACACGCTCCGCCAGGCCCACATCGACACCGCGAAGGCGCTGGTCGTCGTCTCCACCGACGACGTCACCAACCTGCAGGCGGCGCTGAACGCGCGGGCCGCCCGGGCCGACATGCGCGTGGTGCTGCGCCTGTTCGACGACGACTTCGCGGGCCGGGTCCAGAAGGCCTTCAACATCAACATCTCGCGCAGCGTGTCCCGTCTCGTGGCCCCGGCCTTCGCCGCGTCCCTGCTCGACCGCGACGTGATCGTGACCATCCCGGTCGACCGGCACGCGCTGTTGGTGGCGGCGGTCCGGGTTTTGCCCGGGTCACCCATGGACGGCGCGGTGCTGCACCAGGCCGACCGCCCGCTGATGGTCCGGGTGATCGGCATGTCGGCGGCCGACTCGGAGTGGGTCGACTGGTCCCCCGACCGGCGCCGGGTGCTGGCGGCCGGCGATCGCGTGGTCGTGGTGGCCCGGCGGGCCGGCCTGCGGGCCCTGCTGGAACAGGCCACGCCACCGGTGGCGGAGGACCACGATGCGGCCTGACGAGACACCCTCTTCCTCCGCGACGCGGCCCATGTCGCCGGCACCTTCCGCTGAGCCCGGCCTCGTCGGCGTCGGCTACGAGGGCCAGGCCATCGAGTCCTTTGTCGCCGGTCTGGTCGCGAGCGGCATCACCCGCGTGGTCGACGTGCGCCTCAACCCGGTCTCCCGCAAGCCCGGGTTCGGCCGGGCCGCCCTGTCCCAGGCGCTGGCCGAGCACGACATCGCCTACGAGCACCGGCCCGAACTGGGCAACCCGCGGGACAACCGGGAGGGCTTCGCCGATTCGCCGGCCCGGCAGGCCGCCTACGTCATGCTGCTCCGCGCCCCGGGTCCGGCCCGGGCCCTCGACGACCTCGCCCGGCTGGCCCGCAGGTCGCGCGTAGCCCTGCTGTGCTTCGAGGCCGACCAGAACCGGTGCCACCGCCGGCTCGTCCTCTCGGCCGTCGAGTCCGGTCTGCCCCGGCGGGCCGAGCCGGCCGACGAGCCTTTGGAGAGCCGTGACCTGGCGCTGGGGGCGGCGCTGGCCGCCTGGCGGGACGCCAACGCCGGCACCCTGGCCCTGGAGCTGCGCGGCCCGTTCGACGCCCCCGGCATGGACGCGACCTGGCTGCTCCGGATCACCGGCGTCACCCTGGAGGCCGACGTCGTCCTCCGGTACGGCCCGGTGGTCGACTTCACCATCGCGATCGGCCTCGAGCTCTACCTCGGCGGCGACCAGGGCACCACCCCCGATCGCCTGGTCGAGATGCTCGACCAGCTGTCCGCGGTGGACCGTGGCGCCCCGATACCGGCGTGGCTGATCCACGAGACGCGCTCCAGCTGACAGGGGAACACATGCCCGGGATCTCGGTGGTCAACTTCGTGACGCTGGACGGGGTCGTGCAGTCGGTGTTGTCGGCCGACGAGGACCGGGACGGCGGGTTCGAGCACGGCGGCTGGACCGAGCCCTACATGGACCCGGTCGTCGGGCGGGTGATGAGCGACGCGACCACCGGGGCCGGCGGGTTCCTCCTCGGCCGCCGGACCTATGACAATTTCGCCGCGAGCTGGTCGGGGGCCGATCAGAGCGAGCCGGCCGTGGCCGCGCTGAACCAGAAGCCCAAGTACGTCGTCTCCCGGACCCTCGACAGCGCCGGCTGGACGAACAGCCACGTCATCCGGGACGACGAGATCGGCCCGCTCGGCACGAGGGAGGACCTGGTCGTCTTCGGGAGCAGCGGGCTGATGCCGACGCTGCTCGCCAAGGACCTGATCGACCACTGCACGCTGCTGATGTTCCCGCTGGTGCTGGGCACCGGGAAGCGGATGTTCGCGGAGGGCGTGGCACCGGCGACGCTCGCCTGGGAGCACAGCGAGGTTTCCACCACCGGCGTGGTCATCCTTCGATACGGGCGCCCTTGACGCAACCCACTGGTTGCGATAACTTCAGTAGCAACCAAATGGTTGCTACTGAGGAGGCGTCATGGCATTCCCCGATCGGATCGAACGCCGGCTCGACCTGACCCAGCCACCCGAGCGGGTCTGGGCGGCCCTGACCACCGCCGAGGGTCTGGGCACCTGGTTCGGCAACAAGGCCCAGGTCGACCTGCGCGTCGGCGGTCAGGCCAAGCTCGCCTGGGACAGCGGCGACACCGCCACCCTCACCATCGAGCGGCTCGAGCCGCCGCGCGTGTTCGCCTACACCTGGCCGATCTACGGGCTGCCCGAAAGCGACCCGCGACGCACCTACGTCGAGTTCACGCTCGAGCCGGTCGGCGCCGGCACCACCCTCACCATGGTCGAGACCGGGTTCGGCCAGACCTCCGAGGCCGAACACCAGGTGGCCTGGCCCGGCAACAACACCGGCTGGACGAACGAGCTGGGCGAGCTGGTCGCGTACCTCGATGGCCAGGCCTGACCCCGAGGCGGTGGCGGCCGAGGTCTTCACCGCGCTGGCCGACCCGAGCCGGCGGGCGATCCTGGCGTCGCTCGCGGCCGGTGGCCCGGCCACCGCGACCGACCTCGCGGCGCGGCTGCCGATCACCCGCCAGGCCATCGCCAAACACCTCGCCCTGCTGACCGACGCGGGCCTGGTGGTGGCCGAGCCGGGCGAGCGGCGGCGGGTCCGCTACCGGCTCGATTCCGCGCCGATGCGGGTGGCCCAGCAGTTCCTCGGCGCGCTCGCCCGCGACTGGGACGGCCCGCTGGCCACCCTCCGACAGACCCTCGAAGGAGAAGACGATGCTTGACCTGCTGCATGTGAAACTGGCCGACGACGCGACCCGGCGACACGTGCTGTCGGCCCGGCCCGACGCGCCGATCGTGCCCGAGCGCCCGCCGCGCCAACACGGGGTGGCCCTGCGCCGGGCGACCGTGACCGCCCTGCGCCGGCTCGCCGACCGGATCAGCCCGGACGCCGCGCCGGCGCGACGTCCGTACGCACCAGGAACGTGACCGTGCCGCCGTGCTCCTCGATCGCGGCCACCGCGTCGTCCGGGGCGGCGGACGCGGTGGCCGGGCGCCTCCTCCACCTACGGCGCAAGGGCGGCGATCAGCAGGGCGCCGCCGACGCCCAGGTCGACCACGGCGCAGAACTCGGACCAGGGCCGGTCGACCACGCTGTTCCGGGCGAAGTGGTAGGCGTCCCAGGCGCCGTGGGCGAGCCAGCCCACGCCGGCCAACGCCAGGCCCAAGCCGGGCCGCACGGCCGAGCACATCATCGCGATCACGGCGAACACCACGAGCCCGCCGGTCTGCACGACGAACGTGCGGCGGTCGGTCCAGCGCCGCCGGACCACCGCCGCCAGCCACAGCAACAGCATCACGACGGCGAGCGTGACCGCCGGGTCGACGGTGTCCCGGAAGATCTGGGCGACCACGGTGACCGCCGTGATGATGACGAAGCCGGGCCACGCGAACCACGGGATGCCCACCGCGTACGCCAAGAGGTAGACGCCGCCCATCGCGGCGACCGCCGGGCCGAAGCTCTCCGCGTCGCGCGGCAGCACCAGCAGCCCGGCGACGATCGTGACCAGGCCCAGAGCCGTGGGCCAGCGGCGCAACAGAGTCATGGACCCATGGTCGGTACGCCGTGGCTCAGGCCGGGGAGGACGAGACGGACCCGTCCGGATTCCTGTTCTCCTGGGCCGAAACGTTGCGGTACCTCGACGGCGGCATCCCGTACTCCAGGAGGAATGCCTGCCGCAGCGACTCGCCGGTGTGGAACCCGCACCGCCGCGCCACCGCCGCCACCGGAAGATCGGTCGAGGTGAGCAGGTGTGCGGCCGCCTCGGTCCGCGCGCGCCGGACGAACTGCGCGGGCGTCCGGCCGAGGTGCGCGCCGAAGAGCCGGGACAGGTGCCGTTCACTGACCCCGGCCAGGGCGGCCAGCGCCGGCGCGCTGAGGTCGTCGGCGAGGTGGCCGGCCACATGGTTGCGGACCCGGCGGACGACCAGGTCGTCGGTCGAGCAACGGCTGAGGAACATGCTCTGCTGGGCCTGCTCGCCGGACCGCTGCAGATAGGTGACCGTGCCCAGGGCGACGCCGCGGGCCAGCGTCATCCCGTGATCTTCCTCGATGAACGACAGCGTGAGGTCGAGCGCGCTGGTCACACCGCCCGAGGTGGCCACGTCGCCCGAACGGATGTAGATCGGCTCGGGATCCACCTCGACGGCCGGGTAGCTGCGGGCGAACTCCTCGGCGAACCGCCAGTGGGTGGTGGCGCGGCGACCGTCCAGGAGGCCGGCCTCGGCCAGAACGGTCGCGCCGGTGCAGACCGAGGCCACCCGGCGGGCGGTACGGGCGATCCGGCGTACGTGTCCGACCAGCACCGGACCGGCCGCCGCGGCCAGATGACCGAGCCCGCCCGAGACGATCAGCGTGTCCACCGGCTCGGTGTGACGCTCCAGGGTGGCCTGTGCCGCGAGGCTCAACCCCGAATCACAGCGAATGGCACGACCACCGGGGGTGGCCAGAATGACCCGATAAGCCGGTTGCGCCCCGATCAGATTGGCCATCGCCAGGCTGGACGTGACGCAGGCGATGTCCAGCAACTCGGCTCCGTCGTAGCCGACCACCAGCACCAGTCGCGCCCGCATAGAGCCCCCGGCCGGATTCGAACCGGCGACCTACCGCTTACAAGGCGGTTGCTCTGGCCAACTGAGCTACAGGGGCGCGCGCGAACAGCATAGCGGCTCTGCGTGACGGCCTCGAAACCGCAGGTCAGCCCGTCCGGACCTTGGCAAGAAGGTTAAAAACATTTAACGTGACGGTGTTCCATCCACTCGGATCGTCCGGCACGTTCCTGCCGGTGGAAAGGAAGTCGTTACTTCATGGCTACTGTCACGTACGAGAAAGCCTCCCGGATCTACCCGGGCTCCGAGCGCCCCGCGGTCAACGAGCTCAGCCTGGAGATCGGTGACGGCGAGTTCCTCGTCCTGGTCGGCCCCTCCGGTTGTGGCAAGTCGACCAGCCTGCGCATGCTCGCCGGCCTCGAAGATGTCGACCGCGGCCGCATCCTCATCCAGGGCAAGGACGTCACCAACCTGCCCCCGAAGTCCCGCGACATCGCGATGGTCTTCCAGAACTACGCCCTCTACCCGCACATGTCGGTGTACGAGAACATGGCGTTCGCCCTGAAGCTGCGCAAGACCCCCAAGCCCGAGATCGACCGCCGGGTGAAAGAGGCCGCGGCGCTGCTGCAGCTGGACGAGTACCTGGCCCGCAAGCCGAAGGCGCTCTCCGGTGGTCAGCGTCAGCGGGTCGCCATGGGCCGCGCGATCGTGCGTGAGCCGCAGGTGTTCCTCATGGACGAGCCGCTGTCGAACCTCGACGCCAAGCTCCGCGTCCAGACCCGCTCGCAGATCGCCACGCTGCAGGCCAAGCTCGGCATCACCACCGTCTACGTGACCCACGACCAGGTCGAGGCCATGACGATGGGCCACCGGGTGGCGGTCATGCTGGACGGCGTCCTGCAGCAGTGCGACACCCCGCGCGCCCTGTACGACACCCCCGGCAACGTCTTCGTGGCCGGCTTCATCGGCTCGCCGGCGATGAACATCAAGACCGTGGCGCTGACCGAGGCGGGCGCCTCGTTCGGCCCGCTGGCCCTCCCGCTCACCCGCGAGCAGGTCGCGGCGGCGCAGAGCGGCGGCGGCAAGGTGACCCTCGGCTTCCGGCCGGAGGCGACCGACATCGTCGCCGAGTCCGGTGGCGGTCTGCCGATCGTCGTCGACCTGGTCGAAGACCTCGGCTCGGACGCCAACGTCTACGGCCACGCGGCCATGGACGAGGGCTCGGAGCGCTTCGTGGTCCGCACCGACCGGCGGACCATGCCGAGCATGGGCGAGACGGTGTACATCAAGCCGCAGATCAACCAGGTGCACGCGTTCAACGCGACGAGCGGCGAGCGCATCTAGTTTCCGCTTCTGCTTCACGACGGCCCCGGCGTTCGCGCCGGGGCCGTTCGCTATCCGGCGAAGCGCTGCCAGGTCAGGTTCTTGTCGGCGACGCAGGCGATGACCTCGGTGTTCCAGGAGCACGAGGCGGTGCGTACGCCGCTCATCGGCCCCAGTTGCACGGGATCGTCGCCGAGGTGCCGCCCCGCGAGCGACGGGTCCTCGGGCGTGGTGGACAGCGTGCGGGAGAACAGCAGCACGTTGCCGCCGTCCAGCCGGCCGGCCGCACCGTCCGCGCTCCACCGCACCTTCCCGGCCGCGGCGTCGATGAACGTCACCTTGGTGGCCGACGAATCCTTCTGCGTGACCAGCGCGTTGTCGCCGACCGGGACGATCGACTCGGCGCCGGGCAGGGTCACCCGCCAGGTCTTGGCGCCGTCGGCCACCCGTACCCCCGCGACCTTGTTCTCCTTGCCGTCGTAGGCGAGCGACTCGATCCAGCAGACCTGCTCGGCGCCGCACGACGCCAGCGCGGTGATCTTGGCGCCGGCCGCGGCCTGGCCAAGCACCTTGGGACTGTCCAGCGTGGACAGGTCGAAGGCCAGCACCCGCTGGGTGGTGCCGGTCGTCTCGACGGCCACCACCCGGTTGTTGGTCACCGAGATCAGGCCGTCGGTGTCGGCGATGCCGGCCTTCGGCGCGACCACCACCCCGCCGTCCTCGGCGTCGACCACCCGGGCCGACCGGTCGGCGAACACCTGGAGCAGCCGGGTGTCGTCGTCGAGGTCGGCCGCGAACGCCGACCCGGACGGACGCGCCGGTCCGGACAGGTCGTCCGGGGTGAGGCTGCTGTAGAGGACCGGCACGGTCGACGAGTCACTGGCCGGGTCGGGCAGCTCCCAGGATTTGCCGCCGTCGCTGCGGCGCATGGCGACCAGCCGCTTGCCGGCGCTGTCGGTGAAGACGGCGTTCGGCCCGCTGAACCGCACACTGTCCGCGCGGGCCATCGTGTGCTGCCAGCGCACCTTCCCGGAGCCGCCGTCCAGCACCACCAACCGCCGCTGATCCGAGCCGGAGTCCACCTCGGTGATCGCCGCGACGCCGTCCGGCAGCCCGACGATCTGCTCCCAGCCGGTGGCCACCCCCGCCTCGGTGCCGGCCCACAGCTGCTTGCCGGTGTCCGCCTCGGCCGCCACGACGCCGAGCGTCCCGTCGTCGTTCTCGGTCGCGTAGTAGACCCGGTTCCCCACGATCACCGAGTCGGTCAGATTGCTGCTGAACACCGTCGCCGCGTCCAGCGTCACGGCCGGCGTCCTACCCAGCGGCTGGAAGTCGATCGCCCGATACCCCGGCCAGAACGCCCACGCGAGCGCCGCCCCCACCCCCACCACCACAACCAGGGCGGAAGCGCCGATCAAGACCCACTTCCTCCGGTACGCAGGTGAGCGCTCCGTTCCACCGGCCTGCTCGGCCGACGCCAGCCACGGCTCATTCGGCGCCCCGGCCATGGTGCGCGGTCCACCCGCCGCGCCCCCGCCTCCGGGCCCACCGTGCCCGCCTCCACCGCCGCTTGCTCCATCGCGCCCGCCGCCGGGTCCATGACCGCCCCCGCCGCCGGGCCCGCCACCCGCGCCACCGGGCCCGCCGTGGCCGCGCCCACCGTTTCCGCCGGCGTCGCCGCCGAAGTCGCCGCCGTAGGCAGGCGCTCCACCCGGCCCGAAAGCCGCGGCCTCCCCGGTCGCCCAGGGGTCGACGGGTTCCGCATACTCCTGCGGCGGCTCGCCACCGGCCGGACCCGTGGGCTGGGTAGGAATGGTCGCAGGCGTAGGCGTTGGCGTAGCCGCCTCGGCCACCCCACGCTGATACCGCAAAGCATCATCCGGAACCGGAGCCGCCGCCCCCCACTCACCGCCCTGGTCCATCCGAGTCCCGCCGGATTCGTCCGTTCCCGACCGATCTCCGGTGAGATCGTCCGGCGTCCAGGGCTGCGTGCCCGACGCGCTCTCCGCCGCCGCCGCGCCGGCCCGGGCGGCGGCCGCCGCCGCGATCGCCCCCTCGGCGACCGGTAGTTCCGGCTGTTCGAGAACGGTCGGCGCCACCCCCAGGTCGGCGTGCAGCAGCCGCGCCACCAACGGCACCCGCGACGACCCGCCGACCAGGAACAGCCCGGCCAACTCCCCGGGCGTGAGCCCCGCCGCCCGGATCACCGCCCCGGCCTCGGTCACCCCACGCCGGATCAGCGGCCCGGCCGCGGCCTCCAGCTCATCCCGCGTGAGGTGCACGGCCTGCTCCACCCCGGGCACGGGCACCGGCGCCAGGGCGGAGCGCGACAACATCTCTTTGGCCCCGCGTACGTCTTCCCAGAACTGCCGCCGAGCCCGCCACTGCGCGAGCGTGCGCGGATCGGTCAGCGCGCCCCACGCCTCGGGCTCACCGCCCGCGAGCGACTTGCCCAGGTGGTCGACCAGCGCCGCGTCCAGGTCGAGCCCGCCGAGATCGTCGGCGCCCCCGGACGCCGCCACCTCGAAGCGGGGCCGGCCGTCCGGGCCGAGGCCTTCGTTGCGTACGACGGCCACATCGAGCGTGCCACCGCCGAAGTCGAACACCGCCAGCGCCGCGCCCACCGGCACCGGCCGGCGCAGCACGTCGGCGAAGTAGCGTGCCGCCGCCACCGGCTCGGGCACCAGCTCGGTCTCGGCCGGCCACCCGGCCCGCCCGAGCGCCTCCTGCAGCACGGCGCGACGCAAACGTCCCCAGGCGGCGGGGTAGGTGAGCACGGCCGGTGGCAGGAAGCCGGCCGTGGCGACGGCCTCCCGGGCCACCGCGCCCAGCAACGCCGCCAGCAGGTCGGCCACCGGCACGGTCACGTCGCCGAGCAGCACCCCGTCGTCGTCGATGCGCCGCTTGGGGTTGGGCTCGATTCGCGCCGGGTCGGCGTACCCCAGTCGCAAAGCGTCTCGCCCGACATGCAGCCGGCGCTCGCCGTCGAGGTGCACCGCCGAGGGCAGCAGCGGCTGGCCGTCGAAGAGCAGCGGCCGGGTCCGCCCGTCGGGCCAGCGCAGCATGGCGACGGTGTGCGACGTGCCAAGGTCGACGGCCAGCACAAAGCCGCCCCCGGGACCGGTCATCGTGCTGCCCCTCCGCCATCGGACACCCGGACCGCCATGTTACGGCCCCCGCACTACCGGCACACTCGGCCGCCCGGCCCACCACCAGCGAAACGTGAGGCACGCTCAAGTCCTGGTCGCCTGCCTAGTTGAGCAGCACGACCTTGCCCCGCGCGTGGCGCGTCTCGAGCAAGGCGTGGGCCGCCGCGGCCGCCTCCAGCGGGAACGCCGCCGCCACCGGCACCCGGAGCCGCCCCTCCCCGGCCAACGCCACCGCCAGCGCCAAGCCGTGCAACGCCGGCCGGTCGGCGGCCCCCAACGCGGTGCCGGTCTCGTCGGCCGGCGCGCCGTGCGACAGATGCACCCCGTGCGCGGCCGCGTCGAAGTCGGCGATGGTCACCACCCGGGACGGCGCCCCGGCCAGCGCGATCAGCGTCGGCAGATCCCCGCCGGCGCAGTCGAACACCGCGTCCACCCCGTCCGGCGCCAGCGCCCGGACCCGGTCGGCCAGCCCCGGCCCGTACGTCGTCGGCACCCCACCGAGCGACCGCAGCAGATCGTGGTTGTGCGGGCCGGCCGTGCCGATCACCCGAGCTCCCCGCGCCGCCGCCAGCTGAACCGCGACCGTGCCGACCCCGCCGGCCGCCCCCTGGATCAGCAGGGTCTGACCGGCCGTGACCCCGAGCAGGTCGAGCACCCGGGTCGAGGTCTCCACGTTGCCGGCCGCCCCGCCGGCCTCCTCCCAGCTCCACGCATCCGGCTTGGGCGCCCAGGCGTAGAGGACGGCATGGTCGGCGTTGGCCCCGTCGAAGAACGACGCCAGCCCGAACACCTCGTCCCCGATGCCGACGCCGGTGACACCGTCGCCGATCTCGTCGACCACACCGGCCGCGTCGACGCCGGTGCGGACCGGGAAGGTCGCCGGCACGGTGTCGCGGAGACGGCCGGAGCGGATGTAGGTCTCGCCGGGCGTGACCCCGGAGGCGCGTACGGCGATGCGGACGGTGCCGGGGCCGGCCTGCGGGGCGGGCACCTCGGCCACGGAAAGGACGTCGGGCGGGCCATATGCGGCGAATTGAACAGCTCTCATGCGCCGGACCGTAACGGAACACCCGATCCGCTTAGCTAAAGTGAGAACGGTGACGGAGGAACTGGTTCAGAAGCTGCGCTCGGACGCACGTGACAACCGCGACCGCATTCTCGCGGTCGCCCGCGAGGCGTTCGCCGTGGACGGGCTGGACGTGCCGGTGCGAGAGATCGCCCGGCGCGCCGAGGTCGGGGTGGCGACCGTCTACCGGCGCTTCCCGACCAAGGAGGCCCTGCTGTCGGCCGCGTTCACCGACCAGATGGCCGTCTGCGTCAACATCATCGACGAGGGTCTCGCCCACCCCGACCCGTGGCTGGGCTTCTGCCAGGTGATCGAGAACCTGCTCGCCGTGCACGCCCTCGACCGGGGTTTCGCCCGCGCGATGATCTCGCAGTTCCCGCGGCTGTTCGACTTCGCCGAGGCCCGCGACCGGTCGATGCGGACGCTGCTCCAGCTGATCCGGCGCGCGAAGGAGGCGGGCGGCCTGCGCACGGACGTCGTCCTCGAGGACGTGGTGCTCGCGATGATGGCGAACGACGGCATCCACGCCGAGTCGCCCGGGCTGCGGATCGCCGCCTCCCGGCGCTTCGCGGCGCTGATGATCCAGTCGTTCGCCGCGAAGCCCACCGCGGCGCCGCTCCCGCCGGCCGTCCGCCTGCCGCTCCTCACCCGGAACTAGGCGCCGTCCGTCCCCGGGACTAAGCGCCGTACGTACGCCGCCGATTCACCTCGGCCAGCGTGACCGCGGCGGCCACCGACGCGTTCAACGACTCCACCGTGGACGCCATCGGGATGCTCACCCGCAGGTCACAGGTCTCGCCGACCAGGCGGGACAGGCCGCGGCCCTCGGAGCCGACCACCACGAGCAGCGGCCCGACCGCGACCTCGAGCTGGTAGAGGTCGGTCTCGCCGTCGGCGTCGAGCCCGATCGCGGTGAAGCCGGCCTGCTGGCACGCCTTGACCGCCCGGGTCAGGTTGACCACCTGGGAGACCGGCACCCGGGCGGCCGCCCCGGCGCTGGTCCGCCACGCGGTCGGAGTGATGCCCGCGGCGCGGCGCTCGGTCATGAACACGCCGTGCCCGCCGAACGCCGCCACCGAACGGATGACCGCGCCCAGGTTGCGCGGGTCGGTCACGCCGTCGAGGGCGACCAGCAGCGGCGCCGTCTGTTCCAGCGCCGCGGCGATCAGGTCGTCGAGCTGCTCGTACGCGAACGGCGGCACCTGAAGCCCGATGCCCTGGTGGAGCACGCCACCGGTCATCCGGTCGAGCTCGTTGCGGCTGACCTCGAGGATCGGGATGCCCCGGTCGCCCGAGGTTCGGACGATCTCGTTGACCCGGTCGTCGATGTCGATGCCCTGGGCCACGTAGAGGGCGGTCGCGGGGATCGCCGCGCGCAGCGCCTCGACCACCGGGTTGCGGCCGAGCAGCAGCTCGGGCCCCTCCTTGGTGGGGTTGGACCGGCGGCCCGGCGCGACCCGGGGGCCGCCACGCGGGTTGGCCTTGCCGCGCTGGGGAGCCGGACGGCCGGCGCTGGAACCCCGGCCGCCGCCCTTGCCCCAGGTGGTGTCCTTGCTGCCGGGGACGCCGATCTTGGGCGCGCGTCCTTCGGCGGTCGCCGCGCGGCGTTCCTTGTCCTGCTTGCGCGCGGTCTTCGCGGGCAGGTCCTCGGTGCCGGAGTAGCCCTTGTGCCAGGGCCGCTCGTCGGCCGGCAGGGTGCGGCCGCGGCCCTTGAGGCCGCTGCGGTTCTTGCCGCCCGAGCCGGCCTGCGCCCCCTTCTTCGAGGTGACGCGACGGCTGCGGTTGGTGGAGTTTCCCGGCATCAGTGTTGCTCTCCCACGGTCCAGCGGGGCCCGGCCGGGGTGTCTTCCACCTGGATGCCCGCATGCTTCAACTGGTCACGGACCGCGTCGGCGGCGGCCCAGTCCTTGCGCGCCCGAGCCTGGGCACGTTGTTCGAGGGCGAGGTGCACGAGGGCGTCCACCACCGGCTTGAGGTCGTTGCCGCGGTCGCCACCGCCCCACGCCGGGTCGAGCGGGTCGAGGCCGAGCACCCCGAGCATGGCCCGCACGGCGGTGAGCGCGGCGCGGACGCCGGTCTCGTCGCCGGCGGCCAGGGCGGTGTTGCCCTCTCGGATGGTGTCGTGCACGACGGCCAGCGCGGCCGACGTGTTGAGGTCGTCGTTCATCGCCGCGGCGAAGTCGGGCGGCACGTCCTTCGGCCGGCCCGGCCCGACGATCTCGACGGCGCGCTGCACGAAGCCCTCGATCCGGCGGTAGGCCGTGGCCCCCTCGTGCAGCGCCTCGTCGGAGTAGTCGATGCGCGAGCGGTAGTGGGGCGTGCCGAGGTAGTAGCGCAACTCCACCGGCCGGATGCCCTGCGCGACGACCGACTGGAAGTCGATCACGTTGCCCAGCGACTTGCTCATCTTGGCCTCGCCGAGGTTGAGCAGCGCGTGATGCACCCAGTAACGGGCGAACGGCAGCCCGGCCGCGTGCGACTGGGCGATCTCGTTCTCGTGGTGGGGGAACGTCAGGTCGAGCCCGCCGCCGTGGATGTCGAACTCGTCGCCGAGGTAGCGCCGGGCCATCGCCGAGCACTCGATGTGCCAGCCGGGGCGGCCGCGCCCCCACGGCGACGCCCAGGTGGCGTCGGCCGGCTCACCGGGCTTCGCCGCCTTCCACAGCGCGAAGTCGCGGTAGTCGTGCTTGTCCTTCTCGCCGCCGTCGGCCGGGGGACGCATGTCGTCCGGCTTCTGACCGGACAGGGCGCCGTAGCCCGCGAAGGACGGCACGTCGAAGTAGACGTCGCCGCAGCCGTTGTCGGACGGATAGGCGTGCTTGCGCTCGATCAGGTCGGTGATCAGCTCGTGCATCTCGGGCACATGCCCGGTGGCCAGCGGCTCGTAGGTCGGCGGCAGCACGTTGAGCGCGGCGTAGTCGTGGTCGAGGACCAGCTTGTTCTCGTACGCGATCGACCAGAACGGACGCTTCTGGGCGGCCGCCTTGTCGAGGATCTTGTCGTCGACGTCGGTGATGTTGCGGACGAAGGTGACCTCGTTGCCGGTGTGCAGCAGCCAGCGCCGTAACACGTCGTAGTTGACCGCGGACCGCAGGTGGCCGATGTGAGGCACCGACTGGACCGTGAGACCGCACAGGTAGATCCCGACCTGACCGGCTGTCTTCGGGACGAACTCCCGGACGGATCGGGTCGCGGTGTCATGGAGGCGGAGCGTCACCTGTCAAGGGTACCGAGGTGGTCCAATCGGAAACGCTCCGCCTGTGGACAACGGCCGACGATCAAGGACGGGTCATGCGGAGCACGTCAAGCAGCGAGTCCAGTTGATCTTCGGTCAGGGCGCCGGATGAGACATGGCCACGAGCGACGACCACCTCGCGGATGGAGGAACCGGAAGCCAGGGCCTCCTTCGCGATCGCGGCGGCCTCGTCGTACCCGAGGTAGCGGTTGAGGGGTGTGACGATCGACGGCGAGCCCTCGGCGTACCCCCGGGTGATCTCCTCGTTGACCTCCAGGCCGTCGATGCAGCGGTCGGCGAGCATGCGGGCCGCCGAGGCCAGCAGCCGGATCGACTCCAGCAGGTTGCGGGCCATCACCGGCAGCATCACGTTGAGCTCGAAGTCACCCTGCGTGCCGGCGAACGCCACCGCCGCGTCGTTGCCGATGACCTGGGCGCACACCTGGCGGACCGACTCGGGCACCACCGGGTTCACCTTGCCCGGCATGATCGACGAGCCCGGCTGCAGGTCGGGCAGCCGCAGCTCGCGCAGCCCCGCCCGCGGCCCCGAGCCCATCCAGCGGATGTCGTTGACGATCTTGTAGAGGCCGACCGCGACCACCCGGAGCTGGCCGGACGCCTCGACCAGCGCGTCCCGGGCACCCTGGGCCTCGAAGTGGTTGCGGGCCTCGGTCAGCGGCAGGCCGGTCATCTCCTTGAGCGTGGCGATCACCGCGGGCGCGAACCCGGGCGGCGTGTTCACGCCGGTGCCCACGGCCGTTCCGCCCAGCGGCAGCTCGGCCAGCCGGGGCAGGGTGTCGGTGAGCCGGTCGATGCCGTACTGCACCTGGGCGGTGTAGCCGGAGAACTCCTGGCCCAGGGTGACCGGGGTGGCGTCCATCAGGTGCGTACGCCCGCTCTTGACCACCTCGGCCCAGGCGTCGGACCTGGCCTTGAGCGCGGCGGCCAGGTGGTCGAGGGCCGGGATCAGGGTGGCCGTGATCGCCTCGGTGGCGGCCAGGTGGATCGACGAGGGGAAGACGTCGTTGCTCGACTGGGAGGCGTTGACGTGGTCGTTCGGGTGAACCGGGTGGCCCAGCTCACGCGCGGCCAGCGAGGCGATCACCTCGTTGGCGTTCATGTTCGACGACGTGCCCGAGCCGGTCTGGAAGACGTCGATCGGAAACTGGTCGTCGTAGCCGCCCGCCGACACCTGCGCCGCGGCCGTCGTGATCGCCTTGGCCAGCTCGTCGTCGAGCACCCCGAGGGTGGCGTTGACCTGGGCCGCGGCCCCCTTGATCTGGGCCAGCGCCTTGATGTGGGCCGGCTCCAGGCCACGCCCGGAGATCGGGAAGTTCTCCACCGCGCGCTGGGTCTGTGCCCGCCAGAGGGCGTCGGCCGGGACCCGGACCTCGCCCATCGTGTCCTTTTCGATGCGGTATCCGCTCTCGTCAGTCGTCACCCGTCATTCGTACACCGCAGTGGACGCGCGGGACGACGGAACGTACCGTGGGCGAGCGTTTGGACCGCCTACTGAACAGGATCTTCGTGATGCGACGCGCTCTGTTGGCCATCGTTACGGGAGGTGCTCTGGTGGCGCTGACCGCCTGTGGCAGCGACGCGAAGAACAACGCCTCGACCGCTGCTCAGAACACCCCGGCGCCGCCCCCGACGGCCGAGTCGACCTACCAGGCGCCCGACTGGTCGGCGAACACCAAGCAGGTCTGCGACAAGGTCGCGGCCATCTACTCGGACGGTTTCGCCGGCTTCTCCACCCAGCTGGGCAAGATGATCGCCAACAAGGAGGCCAAGCAGGCCCCCGGGGCGACGGCGGCCCAGAAGGCGGCCGGCGAGGAGCTCAAGAAGGTCGGCGCGCAGATCAAGAAGGAGGTCGCCGCGGCACAGGACCCCAACCTCAAGGCCGCCGGCGAGCAGAGCGCGACCAAGGTCACCGGCAGCGCGACCGACAAGGCCTTCTTCGACTCGATCAAGACCACCAAAGACCTGAACGCCAAGATCGAGACCAAGATGCTCGACTGGATGAACCCGGTCACCGGGTATTGCGCCTAATACCAAGATCAATTCTTGGGTACGCCCACGTCAGGCCCTGTCCCCACACCGCGGCCTGACCGATCCGCCCAGGCCGTGCCGCGTCCGCCGGTCGTGACGGATCCGTCCGGCTCAAACCAAGACCCGCGTCAAGCGTCGTTGATGACGTTGAGCACCTCACGCGCCGCGAACACGCGCCCGTGCCGTCGGCCCGTCCGCTCCTCGAGAATTCCCAGTTGGACAAGACGTCTGATCGCCGTGTTCGCGGCCTGGTACGAGACCCCGTACCTTTCGGCGGTCGGCGTCGCCGTGATCATGGGGTACCCGAACAGATCCTCGACGATCCGCACGGCCACACCTCGGACGTCGGCCTCGATCAACCGTGTGAGCGCCCCGTCCCGCCAGTCATGCAAGGCGTCGATCTTCTCCACCCCCCGAACAGCCTGCGCCCGTACCGCCTCGGCGAAGAAGCGGATCCACGGTTCGAAGTCGCCGGTGGCGCTGACCGCCAGCAAATGATCCTGGTACTGGCGCCTTCTGCTCTCGAGCCAAGGCGAGAGATTCAGCACCGGCACGCGAAGCTCGCCTCGATGAGCGAGCTGCAACACGCAGACGAGCCGGCCAAGACGGCCATTGCCATCGTTGAACGGGTGCAGGGTCTCGAACTGGTAGTGGCCCAGAGCCATCTTGATGACCAGGTGGAGGGTGTCCTCGGCGCTGAGCCAGGCCGCCCAGGCGTCGATTCCGGCGCGCAGCTGGTCGCCCGGAGGCGAAGGGACAAAGCGGGCCTCGTCGACCCGTCCGCCGCCGCCGCCGATGAACACCTGGGTGGTTCGGATGCGACCGGCGTCTTGCGAATCCCCCCGGGTACCTCGTACCAGGATCTTCTGCAGCTGCTCCAACATCCCGACCGTGATCGGCTTGTCCTTGATCCACTCGAACGCGAGCTCCGCGGCCTCGACGTAGTTGTGAACCTCGGCGACCGACGCGGTGAGCTGATTCCGTTGGAGAAAGTCGGCTTCGAGCACGTCATCGAGCGCCGCGTACGTGCCTTCGAGCGCCGACGTGCTGACCGCTTCCTGCCGGATCGCCGGACGCGCCAGGAGCCCAGGGTTGGGTAACCGGAACGCCGCCTGGTCGAGACGAGCGACAGCGACCGCCGCGTCGGTGACCGCCAGGTAGGTCTCCTGGGCCAGGTCGAGTTTGGTCGGCAGCGGGTCGGGGATGAACGCCGAGCACTCGTAGTCCTCACGGAACCGCGAGTCCCATCCGGTGATTCGGACAAGAGACCCGACGGGTGACGATCGGAACATAGCGGCATCCATGAATTAAAGTAAATCACGTAAAACTTGAAAACCTAGGGCCGCTTTTCAAGTCCGCGTACATGACACGCGGCCGAATGAAAGTTTTTCCTCAGAAACTTTAAATTACACAGGTGGTTTTCAACCACGCTCCGTGAGCGTCAGGGGCGGGCGCCGACCTGGAGGACGGTCTTCGGGCGAGTGACGTCGGCGAAGAAGTCGTTGCCCTTGTCGTCGACGACGATGAAGGCGGGGAAGTCTTCCACCTCGATCTTCCAGACCGCTTCCATGCCCAGCTCGGGATATTCCAGCACCTCGACGTGCCGGATGCAGTCCTGGGCCAGGCGCGCGGCCGGCCCGCCGATCGAGCCCAGGTAGAAGCCGCCGTGGGTCTGGCAGGACCGGGTCACCTGGGTGGACCGGTTGCCCTTGGCCAGCATCACCATCGAGCCGCCGGCCGCCTGGAACTTCTCCACGTAGGAGTCCATCCGCCCGGCCGTGGTCGGCCCGAACGAGCCGGAGGCGTACCCCTCGGGGGTCTTGGCCGGGCCGGCGTAGTAGACCGCGTGGTCGCGCAGGTACTGCGGCATCGGTTCGCCCGCGTCGAGCCGCTCGGCGATCTTGGCGTGGGCGATGTCGCGGGCCACCACCAGCGGGCCGGACAGCGACAGCCGGGTCTTCACCGGGTACTTGGACAGCAGCGCCCGGATCTCGTCCATCGGCTGGTTGAGGTCGACGCGGACGACCTCTTCGCTGTCGGGGACGATGTCAGGCAGGAAGCGCGCCGGGTCGGTCTCGAGCCGCTCCAGCCAGACGCCGGACGGGGTGATCTTGGCGAGGGCCTGCCGGTCGGCCGAGCAGGAGACGGCGATCGCGACCGGGCAGGACGCGCCGTGCCGGGGGAGGCGGATCACGCGTACGTCGTGGCAGAAGTACCGGCCGCCGAACTGGGCCCCGATGCCGAAGTCGCGGGTCAGTTCGAGCACCGCCGCCTCGAGCTCGACGTCGCGGAATCCGTGCGCCGCCATGGTGCCGTGCCGGGGCAGGTTGTCCAGGTACTTCGCGCTGGCCAGCTTGGCCGTCTTCAGCGCGTACTCGCCGCTGGTGCCGCCGATCACGACGGCCAGGTGGTACGGCGGGCAGGCGGCGGTGCCGATCAGCCGCAGCTTCTCGTCCAGGAAGGCCATCATCCGCGCCGGGTTCAGCAGCGCCTTGGTCTCCTGGTAGAGGTACGACTTGTTGGCCGAGCCGCCGCCCTTGGCCATGAACAGGAACTTGTACGCGTCGGGCTGCCCGCCCGGGTCCTCGGCGTACAGCTCGATCTGGGCCGGCAGGTTGGAGCCGGTGTTCCGCTCGTCCCACATGGTCAGTGGCGCGAGCTGCGAGTAGCGAAGGTTCAACCGGGTGTACGCCTCGTACACCCCGGCCGCGATGGCCTCCTCGTCACGACCGTCGGTGAGGACGTGCCGCCCGCGCTTGCCCATCACGATCGCGGTGCCGGTGTCCTGGCACATCGGCAGCACCCCGCCGGCCGCGATGTTGGCGTTGCGCAGCAGGTCGAGGGCCACGAAGCGGTCGTTGGGCGACGCTTTCGGGTCGTCGATGATCGAGGCGAGCTGGGCCAGGTGGGCAGGCCGCAGGAAGTGCGCGATGTCATGCATCGCCTCGGCCGTGAGCAGGGACAACACCTCGGGCTCGACGGTCAGGAAACGCCGCTTTCCGGGCCCCTCGACAACGTCCACACCCTCGTCGCTGACCAGTCGGTAGTCGGTGGTGTCGGCACCGACCGGCAGCAAGGGCGCGTAGGTGAAGGAGCCGGAGCTGTTCATGAGCGGCAAGCCTAAATCAGTGTGTACGGAAGCTGCGCACGACCCGGGATATCGAATCGATCACCGATACGGAAGGTAGGCCATGTCACGCCCGTCGACCACGATCAGACCCTCCGCGCCGGTGGCGAAGACCGAGGCTTCGGTACGGGCGTCGACCAGCACCCGCCCGCCGGTCGGCGACAGCGCGGTGATGCGTCGCGGCGAGGTGTTCACCACGATCGCCGCGTACGGGGTGAGCGCCGCCGACGCCCCGTTGTTGACGCCGCGCCGCCAGGTGACGTCGCCGGTGCTGAACGACCGCCCGCTGAGCGTCTTCCGGTCGGCGCTCCGGACGATCGCGTGCGCGTCGTCGACCGCCAGCACGTCCTGGTCCTTGGCGCCGTACCAGAGCCGCCGCCCGTCGTGCGCCGCGATCAGCTCCTCACGGCCGACCGGGTCGACGCCGAGGACCACGTCGTCGCCGCCGGCCGGGTCGCGGTCCTGCTTGCAGGACCCGCCGTTGCCCGCGGTCCGCAGGTTGAGCCCGTCCCGGCGCCACACCACGCCGGACGGCGGATCGGTGGCGATCACGCTGTAGTAGCAGGTGCCGTCGCCGGCCTCGCCGGTGACGGTGAGCACCCGCCCGCCGACGACGGTGACCCGTTCGGTGGGCTTGGGTGTCACGGTCTGCACGACCTTGCCGGTGGCGGTGTCCACGATGCGCACCCGGCCGCCGTCGGCCAGGCCCATCAGCCCGGGCAGGTAGGGCCGGCCGGCCGCCTGGTCGTCCACTTGCGACGCGGTCAGCGGGTGGGTGTCCGGCAGGTCGGGGTTGGCCGCGTCCAGCACAAAGCCGATGCCGCCGGTGCCGACCGTCCACAGCGGACGGGATCCGCGCGGGTCCCAGGCCGACAACTCGCACTCGCCGCCCTTGACGCAGCGCAGGTCGATGATCGCGTCCCGGTAGGCCCACACCGCGGTGGCCGCGTTGTCGCTGCGCCGGACGGCTCCGCTGCGCGGGTCGAGCACCTGGTAGCCCTTGGTGAGCAGCTTGCCGGTGACGACCACGGCGTCCGAGCCGTTGCCCGCCACCGACGCCCAGTCCGCGTCGGACTGCCACAGCTTCACGCCGGCGCCGAGCCCGTACGCCTCGACCCGGGTGCGGTATTCGACGATGGCGGCGTCGCCGGCGATGGTCACGCCGGCCGGCGAGCCGCTGAGCTTGACCTGCCACGACGAGGAGCCTTCGGCGACCGGGCCGGCCGCGGTCACCCAGTCCCAGACCTGTGGCCAGGGGTTGAAGACCCGGGTGAGGGCGAGCACGACGAGGCCGACGACGATGAAGATCGCGATGTACCCCCTCGGGGTGCCGCCGGAAGCCACAGCACACGCTAACGAGATCGACGAGTCTCGTCCGTGAGGCCGGAAAGGCCCGTGTCGTCCCGATAGCTACCGCTTCGCGGCCGCTCTTTCTGGTTGAGGGCGCTGCGCGGCCGCTCTTCTGGTTGAGGGCGCTGCGCGGCCGCTCTTTCTGGTTGAGGGCGCTGCGCGGCCGCTCTTTCTGGTTGAGGGCGCTGCGCGGCCGCTCTTTCTGGTTGAGGGCGCTGCGCGGCCTCCAAAACCAACGGCATGATCCGGTACGGAATGAGCTCCGCCAGCGCGATGATGGTGGCCGCCCGCAGGATGCCCTCGTAGTTCAGGATCCGGTCGATCACCCGCTGGAGGTCGGTGTTGGACCGGGCCACCACGCGACACAACATGTCCCCGCTGCCGGTGATGGTGTGCACTTCCAGCACCTCCGGGATGTCCGACAGGTGGCCGGCGACCGCGCTGTGCCCGTACCGCTGACTGATCTCGAGGGTGACGAAACTGGTCACCCCGAAACCGATCGACGCGGGCGCGACGTCCGGACCGAAGCCGCGGATCGCGCCCCGCGCGATCAGCTTGTCCAACCGGGCCTGGACTGTGCCGCGAGCGACCGAGAGCCGCCGCGACAGCTCGAGGACGCCGATCCGCGGCTCGTCCCGCAGCAGCGTCAGGAGCCGGGCATCAACGT
Source organism: Actinoplanes sp. NPDC089786 (assembly GCF_040684855.1). NCBI lineage: Bacteria > Bacillati > Actinomycetota > Actinomycetes > Micromonosporales > Micromonosporaceae > Actinoplanes > Actinoplanes sp. NPDC089786. The sequence continues at coordinate 648,488 of NZ_JBFBGU010000001.1, read as the reverse complement.
CGTCGAGCTGCACATCCTGACCAGTCACGATCCTCACCCACTCTACGAATTGCGCAGGTTGACCAGCAGAAACTACAACTATTGCTCAACTGCGGGCGGCGAGACGACCATCACGACATGACGCAGATGATGGAAAGCGCGACCCCGACCGCCGACGTCTTCCCCGTCCAGGGCGTCGACCACCTCCAGTTCCTCGTGGGCAACGCCAAGCAGGCGGCCCACTACTACTCGACCGCGTTCGGCATGACCTGCGTGGCCTACCGCGGCCCCGAGAACGGCTACCGCGACCACGCCGAGTACGTGCTGACCAGCGGCTCGGCCCGGTTCCTGATCACCGGCACGGTGCACGCGGGCGCGGCCGGCGCCGATCACGTCGCCGCGCACAGCGACGGCATCAAGGACATCGCGCTCGCCGTGCCCGACGTCGACAAGGCGTATGCCCACGCGACCGCGGCCGGCGCCCGTGGCGTCACCGAGCCTTACGACGTCAAGGACGAGCACGGCACGGTCCGGATCGCCGCGATCGCCACCTACGGCGACACCGTGCACACCCTGATCGACCGGTCCGGGTACGACGGCCCGTTCCTGCCCGGCTTCGTGACCCGCGGCCCGATCGTCGACCGCAGCGCCGCGATCGAGGCCGGTCTCCAGCCCAAGCGCTACTTCCAGGCCGTCGACCACGTGGTCGGCAACGTCGAGCTGGGCCGGATGGACGAGTGGGTCGAGTTCTACCGCCGCGTCATGGGCTTCACCAACATGGCCGAGTTCATCGGCGACGACATCGCCACCGACTACTCCGCCCTGATGAGCAAGGTGGTCGCGGACGGCACCCGCAAGGTCAAGTTCCCGCTGAACGAGCCGGCCGTCTCGCAGCGCAAGTCACAGATCGACGAGTACCTCGAGTTCTACGGCGGCCCGGGCGCCCAGCACGTGGCGGTGGCCACCAACGACATCCTGCGCAGCGTCGACGCGATGCGCGCGGCCGGGCTGGAGTTCCTGGACACGCCCGACTCGTACTACGACGACCCCGAGCTGCGCGCCCGGATCGGCGAGGTCCGGGTGCCGATCGAGGAGCTGAAGAAGCGCTCGATCCTGGTCGACCGGGACGAGGACGGCTACCTGTTGCAGATCTTCACCAAGCCGGTGCAGGACCGTCCGACGGTGTTCTTCGAGCTGATCGAGCGGCACGGCTCGCTCGGTTTCGGCAAGGGCAACTTCAAGGCGCTGTTCGAGGCCATCGAGCGGGAACAAGAGCTGCGCGGAAACCTGTAACACTGTGCCGGTGACTTACCAGCCCTACCCGCCCTACCAGGGCCCGCAGCAGCCGGCCTACCGCCCGCTGCCGCAACCGATGAGCCCGGGCGGGCAGCCGCTGGCCGACTTCGGCACGCGACTGCTCGCCTACCTCATCGACGGCGCGCTGGCCTACGCGGTCATCCTCGTGGTCTCGGCGCCGTTCTGGATCTGGATCATGATGAGCTGGATGGACACCATCCAGTCGACATACGCCGACGAACCCGACTTCGTCGGCGACCTCGTCGGCCCACTGCTCCTGCTGGAACTCGGCCTGATCCTGTTCGTGCTGGTGGCGTACTGGTTCTACCACGTCGAATACATGCACCGATCCGGCCAGACCGTCGGCAAGAAGCTGATGAAGCTGCGCGTGGTGCCGATCGACCCGAACGCGCGGCTGACCCGCGGGATGGCCGCCAAGCGCTACGTGGTCGAGATCCTCGGCGGGGTCATCATCCCGTTCTTCAGCTATCTCGACGGACTGTGGCAGCTGTGGGACAAGCCGTACCTGCAGACCCTGCACGACAAGTTCGCGCAGACCGTCGTGGTAAAGGTTGGCCCATGAGTTCGCTGCCCGCCGGCTGGTACAAGGATCCGGCCGACCCCGAGACCCAGCGCTACTGGGACGGTGAGGGCTGGGTCGGCAAGGCCATCCCGGCCGACGCCACGCCGCCGGAGGGCCCGCCGCCGCCCGAGCCGGAACCGGCCCCACCGGTCACGGCGCTCGCTCCCGGCGCGCCAGGCGCGAAGGCCCCGGCGGGCGCGCCGGCCGCCCCCGACCCGAACAAGATGCCCGACTTCCCGCAGACCTGGACGCCGCCGCCGGGCTACCCGCCCCCGCCGCCCGGGTGGGCGCCGCCCCCCGGGTGGGCGCCGCCGCCCGGCTCGGGCTGGGTCGTCCAGGCCCGGCCACACGGGTTCGCGCTCGCCGGGATGGGCCGGCGGCTGGTCGCCCGGCTCGTCGACGTGTTCGCCGTCTTCCTGCTGAACGTCCTGGTCAACGGCTGGTTCGCCTACCAGTTCTTCCTCGAGTTCGTGCCGATGTACCGGGCCGCGATGGCCGACCCGTTCGGCGAGCAACCCGATCCCACCGCCCGGTCCGAGGCCCTGCTCTGGGCCATGCTGATCATCGCCACGCTGCTCTGGCTGCTCTACGAGGCGCCGGCCATCGGCTCCCGCGGCCAGACGCTCGGCAAACGGCTGGTCGGCATCAAGGTGATGGCGGTCGAGAACACCGAGCCGCTCGGCTTCGGGCGGGCGTTCCGGCGCTGGGCCCGGCTCGGGCTGTTCACGCCGTTCTGGGGCTGCGCCGGCCTCGGGCTGCTGGTCCAGCTGGTCGACTCGCTGTCGCCGCTGTTCGACCTGCAGCTCCGGCAGGCCTTGCACGACAAGACCGCGCGTACGGTCGTCGTCGCGCTCCCGCCCGACCACCGGCCGACCGCCTCGGCCACCACCTCGTCGTCCGGTCAGGGCGGCGGTTCCTCGGAAGGACAACCGCGATGACCCGGCTCACCCGTGCCGACCTCGACGCGCTGCCCAGCTACGTGCCCGGCCGCAGCGTCGCCGACCTGGCGCGCGAGCTGGGCATCGCCGAGGCGATCAAGCTGGCCAGCAACGAGGTGCCGTTCGGGCCGCTGCCCGGCGTGGTCGAGGCGGTGGCCGAGAGCATGCTCGGCTCGCACCGCTACCCCGACATGGGCGTGGTCGACCTGCGCGACCGGCTGGCCCAGCGGTACGCCGTGGCCGCCGACCGGGTGGTCACCGGCTGCGGCTCGGTGGCGCTGGCCGAACACCTGATCAAGGCGACCAGCCTGCCCGGCGACGAGGTGGTGTACGCCTGGCGCTCGTTCGAGGCGTACCCGATCATCACGGCCACCGCGGGCGCCACCTCGATCCGGGTGCCGAACACCGCCGACCACGGCCACGACCTGGCCGGGTTGAGCGCGGCGATCACCGACCGCACCCGGGTGGTGATCGTGTGCAACCCGAACAACCCGACCGGCACCTCGGTACGCAAGCCCGAGCTCGACCGCTTCCTCGACGACGTGCCGTCGGACGTGGTCGTGGTGCTCGACGAGGCGTACCGCGAGTTCGTCACCGACGAGCAGGTGCCGGACGCGCTGACCACCTACGCCGATCGGCCGAACGTGGTCGTGCTGCGTACCCTCTCGAAGGCCTGGGGTCTGGCCGGGCTGCGGATCGGCTTCCTGGTGGCCCAGCCCGAGGTCGCCGCGGCCGTCCGCAAGGTGGTGACGCCGTTCTCGACCAGCCTGGTGGCGCAGGCCGCGGCGATGGCCGCGCTGGACCAGGAGGACGAGGTACGCCGCCGCTGTGCGCTGGTGATCGCCGAGCGCGACCGGGTCACCGAGGCGACCCGCAAGCTCGGCGTGGACGTGCCGTCGTCGCAGTCGAACTTCATCTGGCTGCCGCTGGGCTCGGGTGCGGCCGCGTTCGCCGCCGCCTGCGAGAGCCGCGGCGTGATCGTGCGGGCCTTCCAGGGCGACGGCGTCCGGGTCACCATCGGCACCCCCGAGGAGAACGACGCCTTCCTCACGGCCGCCGAGGCCGCCCTGACCAGCTGATTGCGCCGGCGGCTGCGCCTCGCTACCCGACCTTCGTGGCCGTGAGCCGGCCGGTCCGGGCGCCGCGGAACATGGCCTCGGGGTCGGAGAAGTCAGCGGTCACGGTGTGGAGAACGCCGTCCGGGCTGAGCACGCAGTCGAAAGCGCCACGGTCGAAGGTGACCGTCTGGGCGATCTCGCCGCCCTCGAGGACGCGGCGGCAGTGCCGGCCGGGCACCGAGGCGTACCAGATGGCGCCCTCGGCGTCGAAGCAGAGGCCGTCCGGGGCGTCGCCGGGCAGCTCGGCCCAGACCCGGCGGTCGGTCAGGTTGCCCTCGGTGGTGATGTCGAAGGCGGTCAGGCGCTCGCCGTGCGACTCGGCGACGACCAGCGTGCCGCCGTCCGGGCTGACCGCCATGCCGTTGGGGAAGAGCAGGTCACCGGCCACCCGGCGGACCTCACCGGCCGGCGTGATCACCGCGATCAGGCCGGGCGCCGGCTCGCCGCCGGGAAAGTCGTACCCGATGTTGTTGACGAAGACATGGCCGCGCGGGTCGACCGCGATGTCGTTCCAGGCGTGCGGCGCGACCGCCCCGGTCAGGTCGGCGTGGGTGGTCTGCTCGCCGTCCGGCGCGATCGCGAGCAGGCGCTGGTGCGGGCCGTTGGTGCTGACCATGCGCCCGTCCGGCAGCCAGTCGAAGCAGAACGGCAGGCCCTCGACCCGGGCGGCGACCCGCGGTTTCCCGTCGACAACCTCAACAACCTCACCGGCTACCCAGTCGGCGAACCACACTCTGCCGCCGTGCCACCGAACCGACTCCCCGAGCACGATCCCGTCCAGAACCACGTCAACCGACATGCTCAGAAGCCTATGCGGCGGCTGCGGCTTCGACCTGGACGGATCGGTCACGACCGGCGCTCGCGGCACGGCCGGGACGGATCGCTCAGCCCGCGGAGCGGGGACAGAGCTCTGGTGTGGGCGTACCCAAATCGATCTTGGTTTGGGCGCAGAAACCGTGACACGCTGAGAAGGGCGGCTCAAGCGTCGGATATGGCGGAAAGCAGCGCCTCACGGATCGAGTGGAGGCCCGCGTCGAGGGCGCCGAGCAGGACGGCGTCGTCGTCGATGGTGGTCACCGCGATCTGCGCCTGCAGCGGCTCGTTGCGCTGCATCGCGCCGGCGACCGCGTCGCACAGCGCCTCGCCGCCGGCCTGCGCCACCTCGCCGGCCAGCACCACCAGCGGCGGGTCCAGCACCGCGATCACCGCGGCGAGCCCGACCGACACCCGGTCGGCGAGCTGGCTGAAGAACTGGGGGTGGTCGGCCCGCCGCGCGGCGGCGTAGGACACCACCTCGGGCGGGGTCGCGCCGGGGATGCCGTGCTCGCGGGCCAGGTCGAGCACCGCGGCGCCGCCGACCAGGTCCTGCAGGGCGATCTTGCTGTGCGCCGAGTCCGGCGCGTACAGCGGCATGTAGCCGATCTCACCGGCGCCGCCGCGCGCGCCCCGCATGAGCGCGCCCCCGATGTCGATCGCGAGACCGAGGCCGTCCTGGCCGAGCCAGAGCAGCGCGAAACCGTCCGCGCCCTGCCCGACCCCGCGCCGGCGCTCGGCCACCGCGGCCAGGTTCACGTCGTTGTCCACGTCGACCCGGGTGCCGAACCGGGCGGCGATCTCGGGCACCAGCCCGCTGCGCCCGAAGCCGGGCACCTCCACGTGGTGGATGGTCTCGGTGCGCGGATCGTAGGAGCCGGCCACACCGAGCTGGATCTGCCGGATCCAGGAGGCCGGCGCCCCGGTCTCGGCCCGCAGCCGGGACACCACGGCGGCCAGCGCGTCGACCGGGTCGGTCTCGAGGAAGTCGACCCGCGACTCGACCCGGCCCCGGACCACGCCGGTCAGGTCGCACACCGCGGCGGCCAGCGACGGGGCGCCACTGGCGCCGATGTCACGCACAGAGATGGCGACCGTCCACGCGGCGTCCGGGTTGGCCGAGTAGACCTCGGCGTTCGGGCCCGGCCGTCCGCTGTTGTGCCCGACCACCGAGACCAGTCCGGAGCCGACCAGCCGGCGCAGCACCTCGGAGATCGTGGGGGTGGACAGCGCGGTCAACTTGCGCAGGTCGGCCCGGGTCAACATGCCCGGGTCCAGCAGATACGCGAAGGCCGCGCTCTCATTCATGGCACGCAGGAGTTTCGACGAACCCGCTGGTCGCGACAACCGAATGCTCCCCTGTGCACTGCGAAGACACCTGAACAGTTGTCACGGAACGTAGGCGCGGGACGCATCAGTGTCAAGCGATGTCGGTTCTTCCAAGACATTGACAACTGGGAATTGATAAAACAGATTAACTGACATAGCGTTACCCTCCCCATCAACATGAGGAGCGCTCATGTCCATCCCCAGGGCCGCGTTCGCGGCCGCAGCAGGTGTGCTCATCAGTGCCGGTGGCGTCGTCATCGGCGTCCTCCCGGCCAGCGCGGCCGGCGCCGGGCCGATCACCGGGCTCGCCGGCAAGTGCGTCGACGTGGCCGGCGCCTCCAGCGCCAACGGCACCGCGATCAACCTCTACACGTGCAACGGCACCACCGCGCAGACCTGGACCGTCGGCAGCGACATCCGGGCGCTGGGCAAATGCCTCGACGTGACGGCCGCGGGCACGACCAACGGCAGCAAGATCCAGCTGTACGACTGCAACGGCACCGCCGCGCAGGCGTGGACCGCCGAGAGCGGCCGGCTGCGCAACACCGGCTCCGGCAAGTGCCTGGACGTCACCGGCGGCAACTCGGCCGACGGCACCCGCCTGCAGATCTGGACCTGCGGCACCAGCGCCAACCAGCAGTGGACACTGCCCGGTGGCGGCCAGAACCCGCCGCCGGCCGGCAGCCCGCTCGACGACCCGGCCAAGAAGGAGGTCGCGATGAAGCTCGTCAGCGCGGCCGAGAACTCGTCGCTCGACTGGCGGGCCCAGTTCAAGTACATCGAGGACATCGGCGACGGGCGCGGCTACACCGCCGGGATCATCGGCTTCTGCTCCGGCACCGGCGACATGCTCGAACTGGTCGAGCGCTACACGTCCACCAAGCCGAACAACGTGCTGGCCAAGTACCTGCCGGCCCTGCGCCAGGTGGACGGCACCGACTCGCACGCCGGGCTCGACCCGAACTACCCGGCCGACTGGCGCAGCGCCGCCAACGACTCCGTCTTCCAGGCCGCGCAGGAAGCCGAACGCGACCGGGTCTACTTCAACCCGTCGGTACGCGACGCCAAGAACGACGGCGTCCGCGCCCTCGGCCAGTTCGCCTACTACGACGCCGCGGTCATGCACGGTTACGAGGGCATGCGGTCGATCCGGCAGGACGCGCTGCGCCGGGCCGCCCCGCCGTCCCAGGGCGGCAACGAGACCACCTGGCTGAACGCGTTCCTCGACGCGCGGGTGGCCGAGATGAAGAAGGAGGAGGCGCACTCGGACACGTCCCGGGTGGACACCGCGCAGCGCGTCTTCCTCAACAACGGCAACTTCGACCTGAACACGCCACTGGTGTTCGCGGTCTACGGCGAGCAGTTCCGGATCGACTGATCTCGCACCAGTCAACCGTCCTGACGGACGCTGTTGAACAGGGCTCACAGCGTCCGTTAGGTTCGGTTCGTGTCGTCGATGGTGCCTCCGCTGTTGGCCGGGCTGGTCGATGACTCCGCACTGCTCCAGCCCGGGCCGGCCACCGTCGCCGACACCACCGCCGGGTTCCGCGAACACCACGCCGCCTGGTACGGCGAACTGGTCGGCTCTCTGCTCGTACCCTCATCGCTTCTGGATCTTGACGTTGACCCACCCGGCCTGCCGGTCGGCGTGGTCAACGACGCCGCCGTCACCGCCCTGCCGACCGCGGTGGCCAAGCTGCGGGCCGGCGGCGCCACGGTTCGCTCGATCGAGTCGGCGGTCGCGCGGCGCGGCGAAGATCCCCAACCCGGCCTGGCTGAGCTGCGCACCTTGGCCGCCGGAGACAAAGACCTCGAGGTGTACGCCGAGATCCCGCTGAGCTGGGGCCTGCTCGGGGCGCTGGACGCGGTGGCCGCGATGCGCGCCGACGGCCTGCGGATCGCGCCGAAGTTCCGGGTCGGCGGGCTGGCCGCCGAGCTGTTCCCCACCCCGGTCGAGCTGGCCGCGGTGATCTGCGCCTGCCGCGACCGTGACCTGCCGTTCAAGCTGGCCACCGGCATCCGCCACGCCCTCCGGCACACCGACCCGGAGACCGGCTTCACCCACCACGGCTTCCTCAACGTGCTGGTGGCGGTGCTGCTGGCCGGCGACGGTCAAGAGGTCGCCGAGGTGGCCGAGGCGCTGGGCGCGACCCATCCCGTGCCGCTGGTCGAGCCGGCCCGCGCCCGCCGCGACGAGACCCGGCCGCTGTGGGCCGGCTTCGGCGTCGCCACCATCGTCGAGCCCCTGACCGAACTGGTCCGGCTGGGCCTCATCAACGGCGGCTACCAGTAACCCCTGTTCGATACCTTGCGGTTGCCCGTATTTTGTACTCGGGAGGTCACGCAATGTCGACAGTCGCGGTGACGCGCCTCATCGAGGCGCCAATAGCAGAGGTCTGGCGCGTCTTCACGGATCTGCCCGGCCGCGCGGCCTGGCTGTCCACGGTCACCGCGGTCGAGGTGCAGACCCCGGCGCCGTTCGGGCAGGGCACGGTCTGGCGTGAGACCCGCACAATGCCCGACGGTGGCGAGATCACCGAAGATTTCTTCGTACGCTCGTGTGCCGCGCAACGCGAGTTCGTGGTCGAGTCGCCCGGCATCGGCGCCGACTACCGCATGACGTACACGTTCGTCCCCGTGCTGGAGGGCAAACACCGCGGTGGCACGATGGTCACCGTGGTGCAGGACGGCAATCCGACGGCGCCGGCCGGCCGCTTGCTGGCGCTGGTCTTCGGCGGCCTGGCCGCCCGCACGCTCGAGGGCGCGCTGCGCCGCGACCTGGACGACCTGGCGGCCGCCGCTTGACGCTGGCGCGGTCGCTGGTGGCCGTGGTGCTGGTGGGGGTCACGGGACTGATCGGGTGGCGGGTGCTGCGTCCCGCCGAACTCTCCTCCGCCGGCGCCGTCCCGGCCGCCGTCCCCGCCCAGCCCGGCCTGACCGGGCGCATGTCGGTGGTCCCGCTGCTGCTCGACGGCCAGTTCCGGGTCTTCGTGTCGCGACGGCAGGTCCGCGCGGACGGACCGGTCTCGGCCAAGACCGCACGCACCCCGTTCTGGTCCCTCCGCCGCTGGCCGGCGTCGGTCAGCGGCGTGGTCACCTCCGGCCCGACCGTGGTGAGCCGCTGGTCCGACGGCGTGGTGATCGCGGTCGACGGGCGGACCGGCCGGCACCTGTGGCGCGCCTCGGTCCCGTCGGCCCCCGCCTTCTCCGACGCCCGGACGGTCCTGTGGTCGCCACCGGACATGTTCGCCGCCACCGACGTGGCCATGTTCCGCGCCGACGGCCAGGTCCGGGCCTTGTCCCTCACCACCGGCGCGCTCGCCTGGACCGCATCGTGCCCCGCCCCCGCGTTCGCGACCCCCTTCGAGATCGCCTGCGGCCCCACCCTGCTCGCCGCCTCAACCGGCACTCCCGTGGCGACGGGCCCGTTCACCGGCGTCGAGTGCCACGTGGGTTGCCTGGCCGCACGCGACGCCACGGGCCACGTCTGGCGGGCCGGCCGCCCCATCTCCTATCCGCCGCCCCCACCCGGCAACATCCTGCTGGGCACGGCCGCGGGCGTCTCCTACGAACTCACCCCTGCTCGCCACCTGCTCGCCCGCGACCTGACCACGGGCGCTCTCCGTGGTGATTTCGCTCTCGCCTTCCCGAACGACCCGACCACCTGGACCCCGCGCGGCTGGCAGCTCGCGGCCGGCTACCTGGCCATCGACCGAGGCCCCACCTTCACCCGAGACCAGATCCTGATCGCCAAGCTCCCCTAGACACCTTCAGGCCATCGGCGCCGGCACCCGCCTGGTCGCCTGGTCCTCCGCCCGTGACCAGCGCGAGCGATGCCGGCTGGACGAGCGTCGGTGCAGACCTCTACCCGGAGGGCGCTCCAGCGCCTGTGGATAACCACCCGAATTGACCGTCACGGGCGGTACATTTGCGGCCCACCCAGTGCCGGGGTGGGGGAGGCGGCGGCTCGTCGCGCAGCGCAACCCACCCACCACCCAGGTGGGCCCGGCCCGTGGGATGTCAGCGAGCGATGCGAGCGTCAGCGCACCGGGCAGCGTGATGTCTGGGCGACGGCCGGCAGGGCCTCGTTGCGGCGCATACGGCGAGCACAACCGTGGCCGGCTCGGTCAGAGGCGGGTCGAGAACCGGGCGAGCGTCAGCGCCGGATCAGCGTGATCGCTTCGGCGACCGCCGCCACGACCATCGCGGCCACCAGCGGAATCAGGCCGCCGACCAGCGCGTACCCCAGGATGATCAACGGTGCCACGAGGGCGGCGTAGGCGGCGACGGCCAGGGGCGGCTCGTTGCGGCGCAGGCGGGTCAGGGCGGCGGCGGCCGGCTCGGTGAGGCGGCGGGTCAGCCAGACCAGCAGGGCGACGAACAGGATCACGCTGATCAGGCCGGCCCACACCCGGGACGCGCCGGGGCTGGCCTGGGCCATCAGCGCGGTCAGCAGAGCCGACACCAGGACGCCGTTGCTGCCGTACAGGATGGTCTGGCGCACCGCGTCGCGTGAGTCGGCGGACGGGTCGAGCACCGGACGGCTCGGCCGGCTCACCGGCTCTTGGAAGGCCTCGCCCTTCAGGCCAGCCGTGGGGTCGTATGCGGTCGGCTCGGGCTCGGGGCGGTCGGGCGCCGGGTAGGGCCGCGGCAACTCGGTCGGGGCCGGCGGTGACGACGACGGCGCCGGCGGGTCGATCGCGACCTCGTCGGCCAGCCCTTCCAGTGCCTGCGCCCACCGGCGGCGTTCCAGCCGCACGATCCCGACGTCGCGCTGGGCGTCCCCGATCGCGTCATCAAGATCGAGGGCTTCCGCGTACGCCCGCTGGGCCAGATCGAAGAGCCGGAGCCGGGCGGCCACCACCGCGAGCACCAGATGTGCCTCGGCCTCGGTGGGGGCGGCCCGCACCCCGTTCCAGGCGGCGTTGAGCGCGTCCTGCCCGTTGCGTGACTCGCTGAGCAGCGCCGCCCCGGTGCGCTGGGCGTAGGCGTCGGTCGGCCAGCGGGTGAGGATCTCGGACGCGACGCGGGCGGCCTCGCCGTACCGCCGGTTGTCGGTGAGCGCCATGGCCCGCACCACCAGGCCGGGCAACGTCTCGGTGGTCGCCGCCACGGCCCGGTCGGCCGCGACCAGCGCCTCGGCCGGCTGGTCGGCCACCAGGTGCACCCGGGCCAGGGTGGCCAGCAGGTCGGCGTCGTCCGGCGCGTCGATCAGCCCGGCCGCGACCTCGGCCGCCGCATCGTCGTATCGCCCCAGATCAGCGAAGAGCAGCGCCCGCTGCCGATATTCCTCGGGCGTGGTCTCGGGCTCCGACGGACTGGCGGTCACGCCCCGAGGGTATGCGACCAACCTGAATGCCACCGACCCGCCCGGGAGTCAGGAGGCGGGTGGGAGGACCAGGGCCGCCGCGGTCGCCGCGAGCCCTTCACCGCGGCCGGTCAGGCCGAGCCCGTCGGTGGTCGTGCCCGACACGGTGACCGGGGCGCCCGCCGCATCGGAGAGCACCCGTTGGGCCTCGTCGCGGCGCGGGCCGATCTTGGGGTGGTTGCCGATCACCTGGATCGAGATGTTCAGCACGGTGAAGCCGGCCGCCACCAGCCGCCGGGCCGCCTCGGTGAGCAGCGTGACGCCCGCGGCGCCGGCCCACTCGGGGCGGGAGATGCCGAAGTTGCTGCCCAGGTCGCCCAGCCCGGCCGCGCTGAACAACGCGTCGCAGGCCGCGTGCGCCGCCACGTCGCCGTCGGAGTGGCCGGCCAGGCCGACCTCGCCGGGCCAGTGCAGCCCGGCCACCCAGCACTCCTCGCCGGCCTGGAAGGCGTGCACGTCGGTGCCGAGTCCCACCCGGGGATAGATCACCCCGACACCCTATGGGCCAGCAGCGCCTCGGCGATGATCAGGTCGATCGGCCGGGTGACCTTGAGGGCCAGCTCCGAGCCCGGGATGCAGGCGACCGGGATGCCGGCCTTCTCGGCCAGCCCGGCGTCGTCGGTCAGCGGGTCGCGGGCGGCCGCATGCGCCGCCGCCAGCACCTCGTGGGCGAACCCCTGTGGCGTCTGCACGCTGCGCAGCACCGAGCGGTCGACCGTGCCGAGGACGACGGCGTCGGGCGACACTTCTTTGATGGTGTCGACGACCGCGAGCACCGGGATGACCGCGGGGTGGCCGGAACGCACCGCGGCGGCCACCGACTCGACCAGGTCGGGCGGGGTGAGGGCGCGCGCCGCGTCGTGGACCAGGACGATCGGGACGCTCGCCGGCACGGCGGCCAGCGCGCGCCCGACCGATTCCTGGCGCTCGGCGCCGCCGGCCACGACCGTCACCGGCGCGATCGGAGCGAGCAACTCCGTCACCGCGTCGACGTCGGCCGCGGGGGCGGCGACCACGATCATGCGTACGCTCGGCGCGGCCGCGACCCGGCGCACCGCATGGACCAGCAGAGGTTCCCCGGCGAGCAACCGCAGCGCCTTGGGCCCGCCCGGACCAAGGCGAACGCCGGCGCCCGCCGCGGGAACGAGGACCGCGACGTCACCCCGAGCATTGAGCTGCGCGGTCACGTCGCGGTCCTTCTCAGGTGGAGCTTGTGGGCGGTGTGCGGATCAGGCCTCGGTGAGGACCTTGTCGAGGAGAACTTCCGCCTCGTCCTTGGTGCTCTTCTCGGCGAGGGCCACCTCGCCGACGAGGATGTCGCGGGCCTTGGCGAGCATGCGCTTCTCCCCAGCCGACAGGCCACGCTCGCGCTCACGACGCCAGAGGTCACGAACGACTTCGGCCACCTTGAGCGGGTTGCCGGAGGCGAGCTTCTCGAGATTGGCCTTGTAACGCCGCGACCAGTTGGTCGGCTCCTCGGTGTGCGGTGCGCGGAGGACGTCGAAGACCTTGCCCAGGCCTTCCTCGCCAACCACCTCACGCACGCCGACGATCTCGGCATTCTCAGCGGGCACGCGGACCGTCAGGTCGCCCTGGGCAACCCGAAGGACGAGGTACAGCTTTTCCACGCCCTTGATAGTTCTAGTCTCGATTGCCTCGATGAGTGCGGCCCCGTGGTGGGGGTAAACAACGGTCTCGCCGACACTGAAAACCATAGGTTCGAAACCCCTTTCGCTGTGTCTAGGGTAACACGCCCAGGCGGCGATGTCTCACCCTGCCCGTGACTGTTAGTGCAGCTCAGAGGCCCTGTGACGGGCCTTTCTACCGCTTGACATGCGGGCGTTGAGCTGCCTGCGTCACTCAGCGTGAGGGGAGGGTTACGACTCCATAGATGGAGTCGTAAATGTCGGAACCGGTGGCTTTGCGAGGTCAAGCTTATCGCTGGGGTCCGGAACCGCACACTACTGGCGTCCCGGCTCCGCTTGAGAGAGGCTAGCAACAAGTCCTCGAACGGCGCATGTGGTCGATCTGGGGGGAGGGTGAACCATGGGCAGCTTCAATGACAGCGGCGGCGATTTCGCGCGCGACGGCGGCTCCCCGGACGACCTTCCCGAGCTCCCCGAAGAGTGGGGCGTCATCGTCATCCCCGACGATCTCTCCGAGCTTGCCGACGAGGTCAGGGCGGTGCGGGCCGAGCTGGCGATCTCCGCGCCCTATTCCCGCTGGGAACGGTTCAAGGTCCGGCCGGGGGTGCGGCGGCTGCGCCGAATAGCCAACGCCGGCCTTCGCGCGCCCGTGCTGATCATCTCGATGGCCATGCTCGTCACGGTGGCGAGCCTGTTCGCGTCGGCGTGGCCCGGGCCCGGCCGGTCGCCGGCCACCCAGCGCACGGCCAACAGCACCGACGATCGCGGCGACACGCTGCCCGCCCTCGAGCTGCTCGGCCCCGACGGCAAGACGGTCGCGCTCCGTGGTCAGCTACCGGCGGTGATCCTGCTGACCGATGGTTGCGACTGCACAGACCTGGTCACCGACACCATCGCCGCGGTGCGTCCCGAGATCGCGGTGGTCACGGTGAGCGCCATCCGCCCCAGCCAGGGCACCACGCCGCCGACCGGGGCGACGCCGCAGGCGCAGGGCAAGACGGTGCGTGAGCTGCGCGACCCGACCGACGGGCTGCGCCGGCACCTCCGGCTGACGGCGCCCGACGGCACCGCGGCCGCGGTGCTGGTCAACCGGGGCGGCGAGATCATCCGCACCGAGGCGCGTACCAAATCGGTCGAGGTGTTGAAAGCCGACCTGGCCCGGCTCTGAGCTGACAGCCGCCGGCGAGAGGCTGACAGCCGCCGGCGAGAGGCTGCGCCCAGGTTGCGCCCCAGACGCCGGCGAAGAGGCTAATAGCCCAGGTTGCGCTCCAGGCGCCAGCGGAAGACGGCGCCGCCCTGCTCGTCCTCGCCCGAGACCTGGATGTAGAACTCGTCGGCCAGCGCCACGTCGAGGCGGCCGATCCGCGGGATGTCCGAGCACGGCACCGCCCGGCCCGAATCGCGCCGGTTGGTGCTCACCCGCACTCGCACCTGCCCGGTCCCCGCGCACGCCATGGTCAGGCTGTAGGAGCCGCCGTCGACCGAGCTGGTGCGTTCGGTGGCGTTGTTGCCCTCGAGGCGGACCGTCTCGGCGATCGCCAGCGGCCGGTCGGGCACGACCTCCTCGACCTTGTCCTGCCACACGCGCATGCGCGGGTCCTCGCCGGTTCGCGGCGCCGCCCGCACGAACCACAGCCCGCCGCCGAGAAGCACCACGGCGGTCAGCGCGTACAGCAGCACGCCTCGGGTGCGTTCCTCGGTCACCCCGCAAGATTAGGTCCCAGAACCGCGCCGTACAGAGTGAGTCCGGGCCCGAAGGCCATCAGGACCACGCGAGCGGGTCGCTGGTCACGGCGGCGGAGCGCGTCGAGGACCATGAGCACGGTCGGCGAGGAGCAGTTTCCGTACGCCGCCAGCACGCTGCGCGACGCCTCGAGCGCGTCCGGCGGCAGCTCCAGCCGCTCCTCGATGACATCCAGGATCTTGGGGCCGCCGGGGTGCACCGCCCAGCCGTCGGCCGGCGTGGCGCCGAGCGTCGACGCGAAGCCCTGAACATGCTTGGCCAGCACGGCCGGGACCTGCGGAGACAGGCCCATGCGGAAACCGGTGTCGGTGATGTCCCAGGTCATGTGGTCGACCGCGGTGACGTCGGTCAGGGCGGACAGCTGACGGAAGGCGTACGCGTCGGAGTCGTCGCCGGGAGTGAGCACGACGGCGGCCGCCGCATCCGCGAAGAGCGCGTGCGACACGATCTGCTGGATGTCCACGCGAGCGGCCGCGGGCTGCAGGTGGAGGCTGGTCAGCTCGATGCAGAGCAGCAGCGCGGGGCGATTGTGGGTGGCCACGAAGTCGGCGACGGCGCCCATCGCGGGCAGCGCGGCGTAACAGCCCATGTGGCCGATGAAGAGGCGCTGCACGGTCGGCGCCATGCCGAGGTCGCGGGCGAGCAGGATGTCCAGGCCGGGGGTGGCGTAGCCGGTGCAGGAGCAGACCGCGAACAGGCCGATCTCGTCGGCGCGGACCCCGGCGTCGGCCAGCGCGCGGTCGATCGCCTCCTTGCCCATCGGCATCGCCTCGACGCGGTAGCGGTCCATCCGGCGCCCGGTGGACCACTCGGAGACATCCTCGACCAGCGGGCTGACCGCGGTCTGCCGGCTGCGTACCCCGGAATTCTGGAAGATCCGCTGGGCCAGCGCGCGGCGGCGGGAGTCGTAGTGGCGGGCGAAGAAACCGGACCACAGGTCGTCCTGGTCGACGGACGGGGGGAGCGAGATGCCGATTCCGGCGATCGTGGACAAGAAGGCCTCCTACCAGCGTGGCGCCGACCCCTCCGAGTCAGGATCGCCGCCGAGCGCGTCCACGCCCAGCCAGTCCGCGCACACGTCCGAGGTGGCCGGCTGCAGGGAGCCGGCCCGGGCGTCGCGATAGAGCCGTTCGAGCGGGTGCCCGCGGCGCATCGCCGAGGTGCCGGCCGCCTCGAGCATCGATGCCGCCACCTCGGCCGCGGTGGTGCCGGCCAGCAGCTTGGCCCGCCAGACCCAGCGGTTGGTCTCGGCGTCGCCGGGTTCGGCGTCGACCCGGCGGGCGGCCTCCATGACGGCCAGGTGGGCGGCGGCGACCTGGGCGTCGGCCCGGCCCAACCGCGCGCGTACGGCCGGCAGATGCCCCAGCTTGCGCTGGTTCACGTGGTCGACCGCGGCGTCCACGGCGGCCCGGGCCACCCCGGTGTAGACGGCCGCGTAGCTGGCCACCATCCAGTGCGGGGCGAGCTGGGCCACCACCAGCGCCAGGCCCTCCACGCCGCCGAGCAGCGCGCCGGCCGGCACGGTCACGTCCAGGTGCAGGTCGTGCGATCCGGTGGCGCGCATGCCCAGCGCGTCCCAGGTCTCCTCCACCCGTACGCCGTCGCCGGGCGGCACGACGAACTGGCTGACCTGCGTCGGGTCGTCGGCGCTGCGGGCGGCGACCAGGTAGCCGCCGGCGTGCCCGGCGCCGGAGCAGAAGGTCTTGCTGCCGGTGATGCGGTAGCCGTCGCCGGCCTTCTCGTAGCTGGTGGTGAGCTGGGACAGCCGGGAGCCGGCGCCGCGCTCGCTCATCGCGACCGCGTACCACCGGCCCTCGGCGGCCGCCCGCAGGTAGCTGTCCCGGGCGGCCAGGGCTTCCGGCGGGAGGCCGAGCGCGTCGGCCAGTTCGTCGGTGACGCCGGCCAGGGCGCCGGTGACCGAGGCGTGCATGTTGAAGATCAACGCGGTGGCGCCGTTGCCCCGGGCCAGCTCGTACGCGATCGCGGCGTACTCGGCGAACCCGGCGCCGGCGCCGCCCAGCCGGGCCGGGACCATCAGCCCGAACAGGCCGGCCCGGCCCAGGTCGGCGAAGTCGTCGGCCGGGAAGCTGCCGTCCCGGTCGTGGTCGGCGGCGCGGGCGGCGAACCGGGGCGCCAGCCGCCGGGCCTCGTCGATCATGATTTGTGTCCCCGCCCCTGATAGAGCACCGCCGTCGTGACGGTGGGCACGATGCGGCCCAGAGGCCCGCCACCCGGCGGCGGCCGCCGCGTCAGCCAGCGCATCAGCCCGGTCATGGTCGGACGGATACCCCGCACGCGCAGATCAACCCCATGGTGACGGAACTCATCGATCAACCGCCGGGGCCGGACGAACAGCGCCGGGTCGTGCAGGCCACGTGGGGCGAAGCCCAGCCCCTCGCCCGCGGTGACCGTGATGAACCGGCCGGCCGCGGTGTCGTTCACGGTGTCGAGCACGACCAGGCCGCCCGGGCGCAGCACCCGGCACAGCTCGGCGACGGTGCCGGGCAGGTCGGTGACGTGTTCCAGGATCTCGCCGGCCACCACCACGTCGGCACAGGACGTGGCCAGGGGCAGGGCCGTGACGTCGCCGGCGACCGGGGACAGGCCGCGCGTCACCGACTGCTCGAGGCCGGCCCGGCGCACGTCCACGCCGACGTGCCGGTAGCCGAGATGGGCGACGTGCGGCGCGAGCAGCCCACCGCCGCAACCGGCGTCGACCAGCACGGCCTGCTTTCTTCGAGCCGGGGGTACGAGCGCGGCCCGCGACGCCGCCAGCCAGTGGAGCAACTCGAAGGTGCCGCCCGGCCGCCACCACTCGCCGGCCAGCTCGTCGTACTGCCCGGGGTCGTTTCGTGGCCGCATGTGATCGAGCGTGGCACGGGACCGGGACAACCACCACACTGCTCTCATGTCGCGCGCTCTCGCTCTGCTCCGATCCGCCCATCCCGAACCGGGCGGGGCGGTGACGCTGGCCATGACCCTGCTCGGCGTCGGAGCGGGACATCGGGGCTGGGCCATCCTCGGGGTGGCCGCCGCGGTCGGCGCGACCCAGCTCTCGGTGGGCTGGGTCAACGACTGGCTGGACGCCGACCGTGATCGCGCGGCCGGCCGGACCGACAAGCCGGTGGCCCGGGGCGCGGTCTCCCGCCGTACCGTCGGGATCGCGGGTCTGCTCTCCTCGCTGGTGATCCCGCTGCTGGGGCTGCCGTTCGGGTGGGCGGCGACGCTGTGCATCACGCTGGTCGGGGTGTTCGCGCTGCTCTACGACTGGCCGCTGAAGTCGACCGCGTTCTCGATCGTGCCGTACCTGGTGGCCTTCGGGCTGCTGCCGGCGTTCGTGGTGGTGGCGCTGCCCGGCCATCCCACGCCGCCGGTGTGGCTGGTCGCGGCGGGCGCCCTGCTCGGCGGGGGCGCGCACTTCGCCAACGTGCTGCCCGACCTGGCCGACGACGCGGCGACCGGGGTGCGCGGGCTGCCCCACCGGCTCGGCGCCACCGGTTCGCAGATCGCCGCCGCGGTGCTTCTGCTGGGTGCGACGCTCGCGCTGGTCGTCGGGCCGCCGGGGCCGCCGTCGTGGTCCGGCTGGGTCGCCGGCGCGGCCACCGTCGTGGTCCTGCCCCTTGGTTGGTACGCGGCCAGGCGCGCTCATGGCCGTGCGGTCGCGATGTTCCGGGCGGTGATCCTGGTGGCCCTGATCGACGTGCTCCTGCTGATCTTCAGCGGGCCGGTGGCCTAAGGCCTGCCCCACCGCCGCCCTATGACCCGTCTGAAGGCGTGTTTGCTTGGGTCGCCGCACGGCCCGGATCACGTGCCTCTAGGCTGACCTGAGCCACTGTCCTTTTCGTTGGAGGCTGAACGATGCGCTTCACTGGTCGCCGTGCCGCCGCGCTCGTCGCGGGTACCGCCGCGGTCACCGCTCTCGCGCTGACCGGGTGCAGTGCCGGTCAGGTCGCCGAGACCGCGCTGAAGAAGCCGTCCAACTCGGGCGTGAACGCCAACAACTCGAACAACAGCGTCGTCGTGCGCAACCTCCAGGTGCTGTACAACGGCGTCGAGGGGTACGACGCGAGCGCCCGGGTGCCGATCGAGGTCGGTCTGTTCAACCAGACCACCGAACCGGTCGTGGTGACGATCGGCAGCCGGCCGCTGACCGGCGCGCCGGCGAACCAGGGTGTCGTCGCGGCCGGGCAGATCGGCCTCCTCGGCGGCGGGTCCGCTTCCGCCACGCCGCCCAGCCCCGCGATGGAGCCCTCGGGCAGCCGGCCGCCGGCCACCCCCGACACCGAGACGCCCGAGAACGTGCCCTCGGGCGACCCCTCCGCCCCTGCCCTCCCGCCTCCGCCACCTGACAACGGGGCGCAGTTGCAGCC
The DNA here is from genome assembly GCF_040684855.1 of Actinoplanes sp. NPDC089786. Taxonomy (NCBI): domain Bacteria; kingdom Bacillati; phylum Actinomycetota; class Actinomycetes; order Micromonosporales; family Micromonosporaceae; genus Actinoplanes; species Actinoplanes sp. NPDC089786. The sequence continues at coordinate 629,304 of NZ_JBFBGU010000001.1, read as the reverse complement.
GGCGCGGATCACCATCGAGCCGATGGGCTCGGCCTCCTTCCTGCCGGGTGACCAGCAACAGCTGGTGGCGACCGGCATCCCGGGCAGGCTGCTGCCCGGTCAGTCGATCAACCTGGTCTTCGATTTCAGCAACGGCGCCGAGCCGCTGGAGCTCCAGGCCTCGGTCGGTGTGCCGCAGTCGCCGGCCCCGCGCGGCTCGGCCGCGCCCGGCGAGAACCACGAGGGCGAATAGTTCTGTCGTACCCGCCGGATAGCGTGATCCGGTGACGACTTCCCGCGCTGCCACCAAGGCGCCCAGACCGGCCTACGTCTGTGACGCCTGCGGGCACCAGCCGCCCAAGTGGCTCGGCCGCTGCCCCGAGTGCAACGAGTGGGGCTCGGTGATCGAGTCCACCGTGACCGGTCCACTGGTCTCCGGGCGGGTGGTCAGCTCCCGGTTGCCGTCCGAGCCGGCCCGCCCGATCTCCGAGATCAGCGCCGCCCCGGCCAAGGCGGTGCCGTCCGGGGTCAGCGAGCTCGACCGGGTGCTCGGCGGCGGCCTGGTGCCCGGCGCGGTGGTGCTGCTGGCCGGTGAGCCCGGGGTCGGCAAGTCCACCCTTCTGCTCGACGTGGCCAAGCAGTGGGCGGCCGGCGCGGGCACACCGTCCCTCGTGGTCAGCGGTGAAGAGTCGGTGAGCCAGGTGCGGCTGCGCGCCGAGCGGATGGGCGCGCTGCACGAGCGGCTCTACCTGGCGTCCGAGAGCGCACTCGACGCGGTGCTCGGCCACCTCGACGCGGTCAAGCCCGGCCTGCTGGTGCTCGACTCGGTGCAGACCATCTCCACCCCCGGCACCGAGGGCGTGGCCGGCGGCGTCACCCAGGTCCGAGCGGTCACCGCGGCCGTCGTGGCCGTGGCCAAGGAACGCGGCATCGCCACCGTGCTCGTCGGCCACGTGACCAAAGACGGACAGGTGGCCGGTCCCCGAGTGCTGGAACACCTGGTCGACGTGGTGCTCCACTTCGAGGGCGACAAGCATTCCTCGCTACGGCTGGTGCGCGGGGTGAAGAACCGGTACGGCGCCGCCGACGAGGTCGGCTGCTTCGAGATGCACGAGGGCGGTATAAGCAGCCTGCCCGACCCGTCCGGGCTGTTCCTGACCCGCTATCAGGAACCCGTCCCCGGCACCTGTGTGACGGTCGCCATGGAAGGCCGGCGCGCGCTGGTCACCGAGGTGCAGGCACTGATCGGCGCCGAGGTGCAGGGTTCGCCCCGCCGGACCGTGTCCGGGCTGGACAGCGCCCGGCTGGCCATGGTGCTGGCCGTCCTGGAACGCCGCACCAAGCAGTTGAAGCTCTACAACCGCGAGGTGTTCGCGGCCACCGTCGGCGGCATCCGCCTGGTCGAGCCCTCGGCCGACCTGGCCATCGCGCTCGCGGTCGCCTCCGGCGGCCTTGACCTGGCCATGGCCCCTCACCTGCTGGCGATCGGTGAGGTCGGGCTGACCGGCGAGATCCGGCGCGTGGGCGCGGTCGGCCGGCGGCTGGCCGAGGCGGCGCGGCTCGGCTTCAAGTCGGCGCTGGTCCCGCCCGGTTGTGGCGGCGAGTCGCCCCGCGGCATGGAGGTCATCGAGGTCGGTGACCTGCGCTCGGCGTTGCGTTCGGCGGCCAGCCTCTCGGCCAAGTGATCACGCAAGGTCACCGATCATCACGCTACGGAGCATTCCTCGCACCGCGCCTCGTTGACCTGGTTGACAGTCCGTAGAATGTACCGGTGCCGCTCGACCGCGATCCTTCGAAGCCCGTGTCTGTCAACGGGTCGACTTCCCGTGGGGTCGTTCCCACGTCGGCGCCCGGTCTGACCGGCGGCGGCGTCACCGCCGACCCGTTGCGAGCGAATCTCGCGTTGATGGCGCCCGGCACCGCCCTCCGCGACGGGCTCGAACGGATCCTCCGCGGGCGTACCGGCGCCCTGATCGTTCTCGGACATGACGCCGTCGTCGAAAGCATCTGCACCGGCGGTTTCCCGCTCGACGTCGAGTTCTCCGCGACCCGCCTGCGCGAGCTGTGCAAGATGGACGGCGCGGTCGTCCTGTCCAGCGACGGCACCCGCATCGTCCGCGCCGCCGTCCACCTCATGCCCGACCCGTCGATCCCGTCCGAAGAGTCCGGCACCCGCCACCGCACCGCCGAGCGGGTCGCCAAACAGTCCGGCTTCCCGGTCATCTCGGTCAGCCAGTCCATGCGCATCATCGGCCTCTACGTGAACGGCCAGCGCCACGTCCTCGACGACTCGGCGGCCATCCTCTCCCGCGCCAACCAGGCCCTGGCCACCCTCGAGCGCTACAAGCTGCGCCTCGACGAGGTGTCCGGCACCCTCTCCGCCCTGGAGATCGAAGACCTGGTGACCGTCCGCGACGCCGTGGCGGTCGTCCAGCGCCTGGAAATGGTCCGCCGCATCGCCGACGAGATCTCCGGCTACGTCGTCGAACTGGGCACCGACGGCCGCCTCCTGGCCCTCCAGCTCGACGAACTCATGGCCGGCGTCGACGCCGACCGCACCCTGGTCATCCGCGACTACCTCCCGACCGGCCGCAAGGCCCGCACCCTGGATGAAGGCCTCGTCGAACTCGACCTGCTCACGGCCACCGAAATGATCGACCTGGTCGCGGTGGCCAAGGCGATCGGCTACGCCGCGGCGACAGACGCCCTGGACGCCGCGGTCAGCCCGCGCGGGTTCCGGCTGCTGGCCAAGGTGCCGCGCCTGCCCACCCCGATCGTCGATCGGCTGGTCGGGCATTTCGGTAGTTTGCAGCGGCTGTTGGGGGCGACGGTCGAAGACCTTCAGGCCGTCGAGGGGGTTGGGGATGCTCGGGCTCGGGGGGTTCGGGAAGGGCTCTCGCGGCTGGCCGAGGCGTCGATTCTCGAGCGCTACGTCTGACCTGGGGTTGAGGCTCGGCCGGTCGAGGCGGGTGGCCGGGCCCGCGGGTGCCCACGCACCCCCACTGCCGCCACCCACGCTTGCGGTCGGTTGAGGCGGGTAGCCGGGCCCGCCGCTGCCCACGCGCCCTCACTGCGGCCGCCCACCCTCTGCGGTGCGCAAGGCGGGTTGGCCGGGCTCGTCGGTGCCCACTCACCCTCGCTGCCGCCACCCGCGCTTCGGCGCGCCCCTAGCCTCTGGGGCGCTTTGCTCTGAGCGCATTGATGCATCGCTTGGAGACGGGCTCTGGTTTTGATGCCGCTGCGGGTGGCTGCCCGGGTGGGGTCAGGCACGGGGCGTTGGGGTTCGGTGGGAGGCGGGGCCGGTGACCAGACGCCTCAGACCGGATGGGGGCGCAACGGCTTCTTTGCGCGCCTGGGTCGCCTCGGCATTGGGGAGTGTGTGTTCGGCGTACTCGTCGGGTTATGGGGTTTCGGGTTTTTGCCAGATGGAGATGTGGGCGCGGCTGTCGGCGGTGAAGGGGGCCTCGATGCCCCGGTCGCTCAGCGGCACGGCCACGCGGCCGGTGCCGATGGCGAACGCCAGGGCGCGGCCGTTGGGCGCCAGGGGTGCCAGGGGTGCCAGGAAATCTACCGCGGCCCCGGTGGGCATCGCGGCGGTGCTCTCGTCGTAGCCGTGTGCGGCGTGCCCGTCCCACAATTGCGAGGTCATGGGCGGATCGACCGGCCTACGCGGTGATGGTGATCGCTACGGGGTCGCTCAGTTTGCGGTCCAGGCGGTAGCGCAGCTGGTACTGGCCGGGGGCCAGGGCGGGGCCGGACGGCACGGTGCCGGCGCACTTGTTGGCCTGCTGGCCGTTCCAGGTGACGTTGAAGTTGTACTCGACGCCGGGCTGCATCTTGGTCGGGTTCGTGCTGCGGTCGGGATTGCACGTGTCCGAGGACCAGAACTTGCGGGCGGCCTGGTCGAGGTACAGCTCCTGGACGCCGGCGCCCAGGTCGCGCGTGCAGGCGCGGTTGGAAATGTTCTTGATCTTGAGGCTCACGGCCAGGGCCGCGCCTCGCTTGACCGTGGCGGCGGCCGGGATCGCCACCGCCGAGATCTCCTGGTCGGCGCATGAGCCGTCGGCCGGCACGTTCACGTTGTTGTTGGTGCCGTTCCCGGTGCCGCTCGACGGGTTCGGGACCCCGGCGCTGGGCGTCAGGTCGTCGGGGTCGGGCAGGTTCGGGTCGACGGGCCGGTCGTTGCCGAACGACGGCTCGGGCTCGGCGCTCGCGGAATTGCCGGGCTTGGGAGTCGGAGGCTGGGAGGCCGCCGTGCCCTTGCCGGAGCCGCGCTTCGAGTCATCGCCGTTGCCGCCGCAGGACACGAACAGCAGGACAGCAACGAGCAGCAGTGCTCCCAGCACCACGGCCCGGCGCCGCCAGTAAACGGCGGGAGAGAGGGGACCGACCGTCGATCGCATGATGGGCTCACCGTACGCCCGCGAGGCACGCCAGCCGGCGCGACGCGCCGAGGTACGCGACGGTGCTTCGCTTATAGCCAGACTTTGCGCTGGTAGATGGCATGTGCCCCGGCCACCCGATCGAGGAAGAGTTTCCCTCCGCAGTGGTCGATCTCGTGTTGCAGGGCGCGCGCCTCGAACGCGTCGGTGGTCAGGCTGACCTGGTCGCCCGAGCCGGGCAGGACGGCCTCGACGACCACCCGGCCGGCCCGCTTCACGTCGCCGGTCAGCTCGGGCACCGACATGCAGCCCTCCCGACCGGGCCGCCACCGGCTGGCCTCCACCACCTTGGCGTTGCACAGCACAAAGGTGCCGTGTGTGGTCGCCGTCTTCGGGTGTTCGGTGACGTCCACGACGAAGATCTGCGCGCTCACCCCGAGCTGCGGCGCGGCCAGCCCCACGCAGCCGGGCGACACCCGCATCGTGGCGACCAGGTCGGCGGCGAGCTGCACGACCTCGGGGTCGGCCGGGTCGACATCGTCGCCGACCGCGCTGAGCACGGTGGCCGGGGCGGTCACCACCGGGCGTACCCGGCCCTCGACGCCGAGCATCTCCGGCTTCCAGTCGAGGAGGTCGGGGGTCACAGGATCTCCGACTCGGCGCGCCGCAGTGTCACATCCACGCCCAGCTCGGCCGCCGCCACCGCCAGCTGCTCGGCCAGCTCGTCGGCGTGGGCCGGGTCGAGGTCGACCTCGGCGACGATCACGTACAGCGGGCCGGTCAGCCGGGAGGTCAGGTCGGTGATGTTGCCGCCGACCCCGGCGACGACCCGGGTGACCGCGGCGACGATGCCGAGGCGGTCGGCGCCGTGCACGCTGACCAGGAACGGTTCGCCGCGGACGGCGGCATCGGTCTCGGGTTGCACGGCGCGTACGGTGGCCAGCAGCTTCCCGTCCGCGGTGAGGGTTTCGAGCGCCGCCCGCACCTCGTCGACGGACGGACCGGTGCAGATCAGCGTCATGGCGAAATGCCCACGCAGCCGGGTCATGGTGGAGTCGTCAAGGTTGGCGCCGATGCCGGCGAGCGCCTCGGCGACGTCGGCGACGATCCCGGTGCGGTCCGGGCCGATCACGGTGATGGCTAGCTCGTGCACAGCCCTACAGTAGGGGGCGCTATGACGCTCGCTGACAAGACCATCGCCTGGTATGACGCCAACGCCCGTGATCTGCCCTGGCGGCAGCCCGACTCCAGCCCGTGGGGTGTGCTGGTCAGCGAGGTGATGCTGCAACAGACCCCGGTGGTACGGGTGGAGCCGGCGTGGCGCTCCTGGATGACCCGGTGGCCGACGCCCGCGGCGCTGGCCGCCGATCCGCCGTCGGAGGCCATCCGCATGTGGGGCCGGCTGGGGTATCCGCGGCGGGCGATGCGCCTGCACGCGTGCGCCGTGGCCATGGTCGCCAACCACGGCGGGCAGGTGCCGTCCGATCTCGACGAACTGCTCGCCCTCCCGGGCATCGGCACCTATACCGCGAGGGCCGTAGCCACCTTCGCCTTCGGGCAACGTCACCCGGTCGTGGACACGAACGTGCGCCGGGTTGTCACCCGGGTGGTGGAAGGGCAGCCCGACGCCGGCCCGAACACCACCGCCGCCGACCTCGTCGCGGTGGAGGATCTACTGCCTTCCTCGGCTTCGCGAGCAGCGCGCGCCTCGATCGCCTTCATGGAGCTGGGCGCGTTGATCTGCACGGCTCGCGCGCCGAAATGCCTTCTCTGCCCGGTCGAGGACATCTGCCTCTGGCGCGCCTCCGGCCAGAACCTCCCGGACGGGCCGAGCCGCAAACCGCAGCGGTACGCCGGCACCGACCGCCAGGTACGCGGCCTGATCCTCGAGGTGCTCCGCCACGCCACCGGCCCGGTCCCCCGCCAGCGCATCGACGTGGTCTGGAGCGACGACGTGCAACGGGCCCGGGCCCTGGCCGGCCTGGTCCAGGACGGCCTGGTCGAGCCGGTCGCCGACGGCGAGTTCGCGCTGGCCGGAGACACGGAACGGCCCGGCGGGTAACGCCCGCCGGGCCGTCCGGTGAAGAACTACTCGCCCTCGGTCGTCGCAGCCCCGAGGTCGGCCGGAACAGCGTCCGGAACGTTGGAGCCACGGTCGGCGCCGGTGAACGTCAGCTTGCTCTTCTCGACGTTCGCCGGGTCGCCCTCGCAGTCCACGACCACGATCTGGCCGGGGCGCAGCTCGTTGAAGAGGATCTGCTCGGACAACGTGTCTTCCAGCTCGCGCTGGATCGTCCGGCGCAGCGGCCGGGCGCCCAGCACCGGGTCGAACCCCTTGTTCGCCAGGTACTTCTTCGCCGTGTCGGTCAGCTCGAGACCCATGTCCTTGTTCTTGAGCTGGGTCTCGATCCGGGCGACGAAGATGTCGACGATCTGCAGGATCTCGCTCTGGCGGAGCTGGTGGAAGACGATCGTGTCGTCGATGCGGTTGAGGAACTCGGGGCGGAAGTGGTTCTTCAGCTCGTCGTTGACCTTCTGCTTCATCCGCTCGTAGTTCGACTCCTCGGCCTCGGAGGCCTGGAAGCCGAGCGACACGGCCTTGGCCACGTCACGCGTACCGAGGTTGGTGGTCAGGATGATCACCGTGTTCTTGAAGTCGACGATGCGACCCTGTCCGTCGGTGAGGCGCCCGTCCTCCAGGATCTGGAGGAGCGTGTTGAAGACGTCGGGGTGGGCCTTCTCGATCTCGTCGAAGAGGACCACCGAGAACGGCTTGCGACGCACCTTCTCGGTCAGCTGACCACCCTCGTCGTAGCCGACGTAGCCGGGAGGGGCGCCGACCAGGCGGGACACCGTGTAGCGGTCGTGGAACTCGGACATGTCGAGCTGGATCAGCGCGTCTTCCGAGCCGAAGAGGAACTCGGCCAGCGCCTTGGACAGCTCGGTCTTACCGACACCGGACGGGCCGGCGAAGATGAACGAGCCGGACGGGCGCTTCGGGTCCTTCAGACCGGCGCGGGTGCGCCGGATCGCCTTGGACACCGCCTGGACCGCGTCTTCCTGGCCGATGACCCGCTTGTGCAGCTCATCTTCCATGCGGAGCAGCCGGGAGGTCTCCTCCTCGGTCAGCTTGTAGACCGGGATGCCGGTCCAGTTGCCCAGGACCTCGGCGATCTGCTCGTCGTCGACCTCGGACACGACGTCGAGGTCGCCGGCCTTCCACTCCTTCTCCCGCTGCGCCTTCTGGCCGAGGAGCTGCTTCTCCTTGTCGCGCAGCTGGGCGGCCCGCTCGAAGTCCTGCGCGTCGATCGCGGACTCCTTGTCGCGCCGCACCTGGGCGATGCGCTCGTCGAAGTCGCGCAGGTCTGGCGGCGCGGTCATCCGGCGGATACGCATCCGGGCGCCGGCCTCGTCGATCAGGTCGATCGCCTTGTCCGGCAGGAAGCGGTCGGAGATGTAGCGGTCGGCCAGCGTCGCCGCGGCCACCAGGGCGGCGTCGGTGATGCTGATCCGGTGGTGTGCTTCGTACCGGTCGCGCAGGCCCTTGAGGATCTCGATGGTGTGAGCCAGCGACGGCTCGCCCACCTGGATCGGCTGGAAGCGGCGCTCGAGCGCGGCGTCCTTCTCGAGGTGCTTGCGGTATTCGTCGAGCGTCGTCGCGCCGATGGTCTGGAGCTCGCCCCGAGCCAGCATCGGCTTGAGGATCGACGCGGCGTCGATCGCGCCCTCGGCGGCGCCGGCGCCGACCAGGGTGTGGATCTCGTCGATGAACAGGATGATGTCGCCCCGGGTGCGGATCTCCTTGAGCACCTTCTTCAGGCGCTCCTCGAAGTCACCGCGGTAGCGGGAACCGGCGACCAGCGCGCCCAGGTCGAGCGTGTAGAGCTGCTTGTCCTTCAGCGTCTCGGGCACCTCGCCCTTGACGATGGACTGGGACAGGCCCTCCACCACGGCGGTCTTGCCGACGCCCGGCTCGCCGATGAGCACCGGGTTGTTCTTCGTACGGCGGGAAAGCACCTGCATGACCCGCTCGATTTCCTTCTCGCGCCCGATGACCGGGTCGAGCTTGCCCTCGCGGGCGGCCTGCGTCAGGTTGCGTCCGAACTGGTCGAGGACCAGTGACGTGGACGGCGCGGCCTCACCGGCGGCGGCGCCGGCCGCGGCCGGCTCCTTGCCCTGGTAGCCGGAGAGCAGCTGGATGACCTGCTGGCGGACCCGGTTGAGGTCGGCGCCGAGCTTGACCAGCACCTGGGCGGCGACGCCCTCACCCTCGCGGATCAGGCCGAGCAGGATGTGTTCCGTACCGATGTAGTTGTGGCCCAGCTGAAGCGCCTCGCGCAGCGAGAGCTCCAGCACCTTCTTGGCGCGCGGCGTGAACGGGATGTGCCCGCTCGGCGCCTGCTGACCCTGGCCGATGATCTCTTCGACCTGCTGCCGGACCCCTTCGAGGGAGATGCCCAGGCTCTCCAGAGCCTTGGCGGCGACACCCTCGCCCTCGTGGATCAGGCCGAGCAGGATGTGCTCTGTCCCGATGTAGTTGTGGTTGAGCATCCGGGCCTCTTCTTGGGCCAGGACGACAACCCGTCGCGCTCGGTCGGTGAACCGCTCGAACATGCCCTCGTGCTCCTCACGTGCCGTGCGCCAATCTTGAAACTGGCGGGGCCAGCGCACGGGCATCGGTGATGCCCGTGCTGTAACTCTATCGCCGCCGGATGCCACCGCTGGGGGCTCACCGACCCGAGCTGAACTCCTGGCGACGATGTTCTCCCCAACTTCGCACGCTGACCAGGTGTTCCCCACCCCGGCGGACTACGCGCACAGCGAAATTAGGACAGGATCGCTAGTTGTCCACAGCCTGTGGACAACGTTGTCCACCCCTGTGGATAACCGTACGCACCCAGACCGAAGGCGGGGCGAAAAGCGCGAGGGTCCGCGGCGCCAGGCGCCACGGACCCTCGTTGTCCACAGGTCTCTCGCTTCCCGAGCGTCAGCTCCGGCCCGGACCCTTCGCGTGGAACTCGTCCACGATCTCCTGCGGGATACGCCCCCGGTCGGAGATGTCCTTGCCGCTCTTCTTCGCCCACTCCCGGATCGCCTTGTTCTGCTCGCGGTCGGCCGTCGCGCCACCACGACCCCGGGCGGCCCGCCCGCCGACCACGACGCCGCCACGCGCGATCTTGCTGCCGGAACCGACATAGGGTGCGAACACGTCGCGCAATTTCGCGGCGTTCTTGCCGGACAGGTCGATCTCGTACTGAATGCCGTCGAGGGCGAACTTGACGGTCTCGTCGGCGTCGCCGCCGTCGAGGTCATCGACCAGCTTGTGAATGATCTGCTTGGCCACGCGCCGTTATCCTTCCGAGCACCGCGCGGTGCTCCGCGCTTTATCAGCAGAACAATAACTTGTTGCGTGCGTAGTGCGTCAATGGAGGGTGGCAGATTTATCTCCGCCACTCTCCACTGCGACCTTCACTCGGGCCGCACCAACGGAAACAGGATGGTTTCCCGAATGCCCAGGCCGGTGAGCGCCATCAGCAGCCGGTCGATTCCCATTCCCATGCCGCCGGACGGGGGCATTCCGTACTCCATGGCGCGGAGGAAATCCTCGTCGAGCCGCATCGCCTCGGGATCGCCGCCGGCCGCGAGCAGCGACTGGGCGGTCAGCCGATCGCGCTGCACCACCGGATCGACCAGCTCGGAATAGGCGGTGCCGAGCTCGAAACCGAGGACGTACAGGTCCCACTTCTCGGTCAGACCCGGCGTCTCCCGGTGTGCGCGGGTCAGCGGGGTGGTCTCCTCGGGGTAGTCGAGCACGAACGTCGGCGCCCGCAGGGACGGCACAACGAGATGCTCGAACAGCTCCTCGGCCAGCTTGCCCGCGCTCCACTTCGGGTCAACGGCCAGATCGACCTTCTCGGCGTACGCCCGCAGCCGATCCAGATCGGTCTCGATGGTCACCTCTTCCCCCAGCGCCGCGGAGAGCGACCCGAACAACGTGACCTTCGGCCAGTCGCCGCCCAGGTCGAGCTCGGTTCCGTCGTGGTGGGTCACCGTGGTGGAGCCGGACACCGCGACCGCGGCCTCCTGAATCCAATCGCGAACCTGCTCGGCCATCTCGTTGTAGTCGGCATAGGCCTGGTAGGCCTCGAGCATCGCGAACTCCGGGGAGTGACTGCTGTCCATCCCTTCATTACGGAAGTTCCGGTTGATCTCGAAGACCCGCTCGATCCCGCCGACCGCCGCGCGCTTCAGAAAAAGCTCCGGCGCGATGCGCAGATACAGATCTATGTCAAGGGCGTTGCTGTGCGTCACAAATGGGCGAGCAGTGGCGCCCCCGTGCAGCAACTGCAACATCGGCGTCTCCACTTCGAGATAATTGCGCCGGAACAGCGACTCCCGAAGACTGCGGACCACGGTCGCCCGAGTTCGTACCACCTCACGGGCCTGCGGCCGGACGATCAGATCGACATAACGCTGGCGTACCCGGGTCTCCTCGGAAAGCGGCTTGTGCGCGACCGGAAGCGGACGCAGCGCCTTCGCACTCATCGCCCAGGAATCGGCCAGGACGGAAAGCTCGCCGCGGCGGCTCGTGATGATCTCACCGGTGACCGACACCAGATCGCCCAGGTCGACCACGGCCTTCCAGCGGGCCAGAGCCTCTTCGCCGACCTTGTCCCGGGAGAGCATGGCCTGAAGCTCGACACCCTCGCCGTCACGCAGCGTCGCGAAGCACAGCTTGCCGCTGTTCCGGATGAAGATCACCCGGCCCGCGACCGAGGCCTTGTCGCCGCTCGCGGTGTCCGTGGCCAGGTCGGCGTACTTCTCGCGGACCTCACCCATGGTCGCGGTGCGGTCGACGTTGACCGGGTACGGCGTGAGCCCCTCGGCCAGCATCCGGTCACGCTTGGCCCGGCGGACCCGCATCTGCTCGGGAAGATCCTCGGCCGGGTCTGCATCTGGGATGTTCTGCTGCGTCACGACGGAATAGCCTACTCAGCCCGCCTCAGACGTTCCGCTCATATACCATCCGCAGCCCGATCAGCGTGATCATCGGCTCGTACGCGGTGATCGTCCGGCACTCCTCCTTCACCAGCGGCGCCAGCCCACCGGTGGCGATCACCGCGCGCACCGCCCCCAGCTCCTCGGTCATCCGCTCGACGATCCGGTCGACCTGGCCGGCGAACCCGAAATACATGCCGGACTGCAGGCACTCGACGGTGTTCTTGCCGATCACCGACCGCGGCTGGGCCGGCTCCACCTTGCGCAGCTGGGCGGCCCGGGCGGCCAGCGCGTCGAACGAGATCTCGATGCCCGGCGCGAACGCCCCGCCCAGGAACTCGCCCTTCGCGCTGATCACGTCGAAGTTGGTGGTGGTGCCGAAGTCCACGACGATCGACGGCCCGCCGTAGAGCGCATGCGCGGCGAGCGTGTTGACCACCCGGTCGGCGCCCACCTCCTTCGGGTTGTCGATGGCCAGCTGGACGCCCGTCTTCACGCCCGGCTCGACCACCACGTTGGGCAGCTCGCCGTAGTAGCGCGCCAGCATCGTCCGCAGGCTGCGCAGCGCCGCCGGCACGGTCGAGCACGCGGCCACGCCGGTCACCTCGACCGCGTCCCCCGCGAGCAGCCCGCGGAACATCAGGCCGAGCTCGTCCGCGGTCGACCGGGCGTCGGTCTTGATCCGCCAGTCGTGCACCAGCTTGTCGCCGTCGAAGGTGGCCAGCACGGTATTGGTGTTCCCGATGTCGATACAAAGCAGCACGGTCCCGATTGTTCACTGCCTGCGGCAGAAAAGACCGCTTCGGGGGTACGCCGGGCGTAGGTCACAACCGCGGCGGCGGGCTTGCCCAATGTCGGTGGCGGTCATCTCGCCCCGCCGCGCCTTGTCGCTCACCGCTCCCCTCGCTCCTTCCGCTCTCTTCCTCAGCGCGCCCTTGCTCCGATCATCGGGATCTCAGGTCCATGGCGATGTCCATGATCGGCGAGGAGTGCGTCAGCCCGCCCACCGAGAGGTAGTCGACGCCCGTGGCGGCGTACTCCGCGGCCGTCTCCAGCGTGAGGTTGCCGGTGGCCTCCAGCTCGGCCCGGTCACCCACCCGCGCCACCACCTCGGTCAGCAGCTCAGGGCTCATGTTGTCGCAGAGCAGGAAGTCGGCGCCGGCCTCCACCGCCTCCACCGCCTCGGCCACCGTGGTCACCTCGACCTGCACCGGCACATCCGGGAACGCCTCACGAACCCGCCGGTAGGCCGCCGTGATGCTGCCCGCCGCCAGCTTGTGGTTGTCCTTGATCATGGCGACGTCGTAGAGGCCCATCCGCTTGTTCGTGCCGCCGCCGGCCCGCACCGCGTACTTCTCCAGGGCCCGCAGCCCCGGCGTGGTCTTCCGGGTATCCAGAACGGTCGCCTTGGTGCCGGCCAGCACATCGGCCCAGCGCCGCGTGTGGGTGGCGACGCCGGACATCCGGCAGAGCAGATTGAGCGCCGTCCGCTCGGCGGTGAGCAAGGCGCGCGTGGGCCCGGTGATCGTGGCGAGCACATCGCCCCGGACGACGGCCACCCCGTCGGCCACCCGCTGCTCGAAGGTGGCCGCACCCTGCGAGGTGACGGCGAAGACCTCCCCCGCCACGACCAGGCCGGCGACGACACCGGGCGCCCGGGCGACGAGATCGGCGGTGTCGACCTGGTCGGCCGGGATGGTCGCCTCGCTGGTCACATCACGCGGCGGATCGCCCAGGTCTTCGGCCAACGCCGTCCGGACAATCCGCTGCACCGCTTCCGCGTCGAGCCCCGTCCTGTTCACGATCACCACTTAACCACCGGCGGCGGGCGGCCGCACCGAGGCCAACCACACACAACCGTCCCTGTGGACTGCAACAAGAACGTCGAATTCGCGGCCTACATTCGACCCCACCCAGTGCCGGGGTGGGGGGTGGGTGGCGGTTGGTTCGACAGGCAACGCGGCGCAGACGAATTGCGACGCGCGGCGCGAGGTGCGGCGCCTCGGCGCGAGGTGAGCGGCGGCAGCGCGAAGGTGCGGTGCCTCGGCGAGGTGCGCGGCGGCGGCACGAGCCCTGCTATGCGCGGCGCGACGCCCCGAGGAGCCGGGACTGCGATTCACGCGAGAAGACAGCGACGCTGCAGAGGACGAACTGCGGAACACGCGCAAGGCCCCGGCGCGGCGCGGGACCTGCTATGCGCGGCGCGAGGCGGCGGTAGAGGCGAACTGCGCGGCGGAGCCGGGGCGCGGGCGAACTGCGATGCGCGGCGCAAGGCCCGGGGCGCGGGAGAAGAGCGATGCGCGGCGTGAGGACGGCGACGCCACGGGGGCGCGGCGGGAGGGTGGGGATGCGGCGGCTTTGGGATGGGGTGCCACGGGGAGTTTGCGTTGCTGTGGTGGGTCAGGCGCTTGTGCTGGGTTATGGCGGCGTGGTGCATGTGGCGCAGGTGGTCGGTGGTGGGTGGCCGCCCTATGCCTGGGCGCCGGGGTGGTTGGCGGGGTACTTCACGCTGCTCACTGTGGTTGATTTTTTCGTTGCCGGGTTGTTGGTCGGGCGGCGGGTGGCAGGGCTCTGGCTGGCCGTTCTGGTGTTCGCGACGGATGCGGCGGCCAACTGGTATGCGACCTATCGGCTGGTTGACGGCGGGATGGTGGCCCGGGTTGCGCAAGGCGTGATCAGCCTGCTGGCGGTCGGGTCGGTGGTGGTCGCGTGGCGGGCGTGGCCGTGGGTTGCCGGCCGGACCACTCACTCAGAATGAAGGGTGCGCGGCTCTGTTCTGGCCGCCCGCGGCCTTGGAGCCGCGCGCCCGGCCTCGGCGGGAGCTGCGGCCTGTACGCCCCACCCGGCTACGACATCTTGATCTTGAATGTGGATCTGCAGAAAGCGCCTGAGCTGCGCCGACAACCCGCCTATGATCGACAAAACGGACATCGATCGGGGGGCCCGTGCGGTACCGGGGGTGGGTGGTCGCTGCGCTGTGTCTGGCGCTGGCCGGCTGCGGCAGACCGGGTGGCGTGGACGGGAACCTGACCGACGGGTGGGGTGCGATCCAGGCGCCTACCGGGTTCACGCCTACGACGGACACGTGTCACCTGGGGAACTTCTCGACGACGGGGACGCGGGCCGCGTACGAAGAGGTGGACTGCGACCTCAAGCACCGGACCGAGACCGTGTACGTCGGCGAGTACGCCGCACCGGCCGCCGAGGCGGACACCCCGCCGGCCGACGGCTCTGCGGGCGCCCGGGCCACGTACAAGATCTGCGACGCCAGGACCACCGCATACGTGGGCGGGCCCTGGCGGACGGGACGGTTCTGGATCGGGGTCACGCACCCGTCGCCGGCGGCCTGGACCGGTGGGGCGCGGTGGTTCCGGTGCGAGGTGCTCGAGATCAGCTCGATCGAGGATGACGGCGGGCTGGTCATGCGGCTCGGCACGGTCAAGGACTCGCTGGCGGCGAGCGGGTCGGCGCTGCGGCTGGGGTGCTACGCGATTCAGCTCGACTCGAAGAACGCGATCAGCACGATGCCGGGAGTTAGTTGCGGCGCCAAGCACAACGCCGAGTTCGTGGGGGTCTGGAACGCGGGGAATCTGACCTACCCGAAGACCGACAAGCAGTGGGCCGCCTTCCACACCGGATGCCGGAAGCTGATCGCGACCTTCGCCAAGGTACCGGACGACGCTGACCTGCAATTTCGGACGGGCGTGGTGTCGCTGCCGGGCGGTGAGGACGTGTGGCGGCTCGGTGATCATGGGGTGCGCTGCTACCTGTGGCTGGAGGGGGCCGAGCTGACCGCCTCGCTCAAGGGGGCCGGCGCCAAGGGTCTGCCGGTTCAGTACAAGTAACTCAGCGCACTATTCGCGGCCCGACTGTCGAAACCGTTGTCCGGTCGATGAACACTGAGCGGATGGATCTCCCCGCATTGCCCCGTCGTCTGGCCGCCGCCGAGCCGGGCTGGACCGAAACCACCGACGTCGTGGTGGTCGGTTCCGGCGTGGCCGGCCTGACCGCCGCGTTGCATCTGCGGGAGCAGGGGCTGCACGTCACCGTGGTCACCAAGGTCAACATCGATGACGGGTCCACGCGCTGGGCCCAGGGCGGCATCGCGGCGGTGCTCGACCCGCTCGACACCCCGGAGGCGCACGCCTTCGACACCGAGATCGCGGGGGTCGGGCTCTGCGATCCCCGTGCGGTCCGGGTCCTGGTCGAGGAAGGGCCGGCTCGGGTACGCGAGCTGATGCGCCTCGGGGCCGCGTTCGACCGGCATCCGGACGGGTCGCTGATGCTGACCCGGGAGGGCGGGCACCGGGCCGACCGCATCGTGCACGCGGGCGGCGACGCCACCGGGGCCGAGGTGCAGCGGGCGTTGCACGAGGCGGTGCACCGGGATCCGTGGATCCGGCTGGTCGAGCACGCTCTGGTGCTCGACCTGCTGCGCACCCCGAACGGGCGGGCCTGTGGCATCACCCTGCACGTGCTGGGCGAGGGCACGGACGACGGCGTGGGCGCGATCCTGGCCCGGGCGGTCGTGCTGGCGACCGGCGGCATGGGCCAGGTGTACTCGTCGACGACCAACCCGTCGGTGTCCACCGGCGACGGGGTGGCGCTGGCGCTGCGGGCCGGCGCCACGGTCACGGATGTGGAGTTCGTGCAGTTCCACCCGACGTCGTTCATGACCGCGAACGTCACCTCGGTGCAGCGGCCGCTGATCTCGGAGGCGCTGCGGGGCGAGGGGGCCCACCTGGTCGACGAGAGCGGCAAGCGGTTCATGGTGGGTCAGCACGAGCTGGCCGAGCTGGCGCCCAGGGACGTGGTGGCCAAGGGCATCCACCGGGTGCTGCGCGCGGCCGGGGCCGACCACGTCTACCTGGATGCCCGCCACCTGGGCAAGGACTTCCTGGAGCGGCGGTTCCCGACGATCGTGGCGTCCACCCGGTCGGCGGGCGTCGACCCGGCCACCGAGCTGATCCCGGTGGCGCCGGCCGCGCACTACGCGTCGGGCGGCGTACGCACCGATCTGCACGGGCGGTCGAGCATCGACGGGCTCTACGCGTGCGGCGAGGTGGCCTGCACGGGCGTGCACGGCGCCAACCGGCTGGCCAGCAACTCGCTGCTGGAGGGGCTGGTGTTCGCGCGGCGGATCGCCGAGGACATCGCGCGTGACCTGCCGGCTCAGGCCGACCCGGTGGCGGCGAAGGCGGATTCGTGGGTGATCCCGGCCACGGCGCGGCCCGACCTGCAACGGGCCATGACCCGGGGCGCCGGCGTGCTGCGGTCGGCCGACTCGCTGGCGGCGACGGCGGCCGAGCTGACCCGGCTGGGCGGCGAGCGCTCCCGGCCGCACAACGCCGCCTGGGAGTCGACGAACCTGCTGACCGTGGCGTCGGCGCTGGTCGCCGCGGCCACCACGCGCCTCGAGACGCGTGGCTGCCACTGGCGTGAGGACTACCCGACCGCGGCCGACGAGTGGCGCGGGCACCTGCTGGACGCCATCGACTCCCGCGGCCGGCTGGCGCAGACGTTCGAGGAGATGGGCTAAGGGCCTTACACGCCGGGTACGCCCGGAGCGGCGCTGGTGGGGTCGCTGTCGCGGTCGAGGATCCGATTGGTCGCGTCCACGTGCACGACCCGGGGCCGGTAGGCGCGGGCCTCGGCATCGTCCATCTGGCCGTAGGCGATGAGGATCACCAGGTCGCCGGGCTTCACCAGGTGGGCGGCGGCGCCGTTGATGCCCAGCACGCCGGTGCCGCGTTCGCCGGGGATCGTGTACGTCTCCAGGCGGGCGCCGTTCGTCACGTCGACGATCGCGACCTTCTCGCCGGGCAGGATGTCGGCCGCGTCGAGCAGGTCCTCGTCGACCGTGACCGAGCCGACGTAGTGCAGGTCGGCCTGGGTGACCGTGGCGCGGTGGATCTTGGACTTGAGCATGGTGCGCTGCATCAGGAGCCTTCCAGGTCGAGCGAGAGGTTGTCGATGAGGCGGGTGGTGCCGACCCGGGCGGCCACGAGCAGGCGGGCGGGTCCGGTCGCCGGCGCGGGCCCGAGCAGCGGGTCGGTCAGGGCCAGGTAGTCGAGCCGGACGCCCGTACCCCCGTCGATGATCTTGCGAGCGGCCGACAGCGCACCCTCGGCCGTGGCTTGAGCCGCGCCCGCCCGCAGCGCCCGGGACAGTGTGAGGGCGGCCTCGCGCTCGGCCCCGGACAGGTAGCGGTTGCGGCTGGAGCGGGCCAGGCCGTCCGGCTCGCGCACCGTCGGCACCCCGCGCACCTCGACCGGGATGTCCAGGTCACGCACCATCCGCCGGACCAGCGCGAGCTGCTGGAAGTCTTTCTCGCCGAAGAACGTCAGGTCGGCGCGGGTCAGCTGGAGCAGCTTGCACACCACGGTCAGCACGCCGGTGAAGTGGCCGGGCCGGCTGGCGCCCTCGAAGACCTCGCCCAGCGCGCCCGCCTCGACCCGCACCGCCGGCCGCCCGCCCGGGTACATCTCGTCGACGCTGGGCGCGAACACCACGTCGGCCCCTTCGGCGGCGCAAACCTCAAGATCTTTTTCGAGGGTACGGGGATAGCGCCCGAAATCCTCGTCCGGCCCGAACTGCAGCGGGTTCACGAAGATCGTCACGATCAGCCGGTCGGCGTTCTTCCGGGCCGCGCGCATCAGCTCGCGGTGGCCGTCGTGCAGGGCGCCCATGGTCATCACCACGGCCACCGTGCCCGGCATCGCCTTGCGGGCCTTGTCCAGCCCCGCCTTGGTCTCCACCAGCTCGGTCATCGGGCCGCCTCCGTCGTCACGTGGGACAGCACGTCCAGCAGATGGGCCGCGTCCTGAGGGCGGAGGCGGCCGGAGGCGATGGCCCGGTCGGCCGTGCGGCGGGCCAGGGCGAGATACGTCGGCAAGGACTCGGCCGGGAGGTTCTCGAGGTGGCGGCGGACGGTACCCGCGTCACCACGGGACACCGGGCCGGTCAGCGCCGCGTCGCCCAGCCGCAGGGCGTTGTCGAGGGCCGCGGTGAGCAGCGGGCGCAGCACCGCCTCGGGGTGCTCCACGCCGGCCGCCCGCAGGATCGCGGCGGCCTCGTTGACCAGCGTCACCAGGTGGTTGGCGCCGTGGGCCAGCGCCGCGTGATAACGGGGCCGCTGCGCCTCGGCGATCCACTCGGGGACACCGCCCAGATCGGCCACCAGCCGGGTCGCGAAGCCGCGGTCGTCGGCCGTGACGCCCCAGGCGATGCCCGGCAGGCGGTCGAGGTCGGCCGGCTCGCCGGTGAAGGTCATCGCCGGGTGCAGGGCCAGGCCCGTCACATCACCGAGGACGGCCACGCCGTGAGCGCCGGAGGTGTGGGCGACCATGCGGGTCTCGGACAGCGCGCCGGTCTCGGCCAGGCCGGCCACCACGCCGCGGAGGGCATCATCCGGGACGGCGAGCAGAAGGAGATCTCGAGCGGCTCGGGCGACCTCGTCAGCGGGCCGGACCGGCACGCCCGGAAGCAGGCGCTCGGCCCGCTCGCGGGAGGCGGTGGAAACGGCGGCGGTGGCAGCCACCTGGTGCCCGGCCGCACGCAACGCCGCGCCCAGCACGGCACCGACACGCCCGGCGCCGACCACGCCGATGACCAGCGGTTCAGTCTTCATCTATAGATCCAGTCCTCATCACAGGGGTACCGGTCGGCTGCCAGTATGCGCCCGTTCCACCGCCCGGAAACAACCGATGTGGCCAACTCCACCAGGCGCGAGGCGGGTGGCCTACCGTGACGGGGTGAACGGGGTCGGGTGGCGCGTGGCGATGGAAGCCGCCCTCTATGGGCCGGATGGTTTCTTCGTGCGGGAATCGCCCGGGCCGGGTGGTCATTTCCGGACCAGCGTGCATGCGTCGCCGCTGTTCGCGGGGGCGGTGGCGCGGCTGCTGCACCGTGTTGACTCGGCGCTCGGGCATCCGGCGGTGTTTGACGTGGTCGACGTCGGGGCCGGACGGGGCGAGTTGCTGACGGCCCTGCTCGCGGCGCTGAGCAGCACCGACTTATCCACACCCGAGCCGCCCTGTGGACAACCACCGGAAAACGTCGCATCCGCCCGCTACGTTGCCACCCACCCAGTGCACGGGGTGGGGGTGGCGGCGGGGGCCGCGCCGAGTCAAAACGATCTTGAAACCGCGCCACAGGTTGAGTCGGTGCCACAAGCCGAGCGGGCGTCGCAGGACACGCCGGCGCCACAGGCCGAGCCGGCGCCACAGGCCGAGCCGGCACCACAGGCCGAGCCGGCACCACAGGCCGAGCCGGCACCACAGGCCGAGCCGGCACCACAGGCCGAGCCGGCACCACAGGCCGAGCCGGCACCACAGGCCGAGCCGGCACCACAGG
>NZ_JBFBGU010000001.1:283845-609493 GCF_040684855.1 Actinoplanes sp. NPDC089786 | reverse complement strand
CAGGCCGAGCCGGCGCCACTGATCGAGCGGGTGCGCCTCGTGGGCGTCGAGAAGGCCGCCCGGCCGGACGGGCTCAATGCGCGGATCTCGTGGCGATCGACCCTCCCCGACCAGGTGACCGGGGCGATTCTGGCCACGGAATGGCTGGACAACGTGCCGCTCGATGTCGCCGAGATGGATGCCGCGGGGCGGTTGCGGCGGGTTCTCGTCGATGCCGGCACGGGTGAGGAGACGGCCGGGCCGGCGGTGGGCGCGGATGACCGGCTCTGGTGTGCGCGGTGGTGGCCCGATCCGCGCCCGGGCGAGCGGGTGGAGATCGGCTGGACGCGGGATGCGGCGTGGAGTGAGGCGGTCGGGGCGCTGCGGAAGGGTGTGGCGCTGGCCGTCGACTATGGGCACCGCAAGGGTGAGAGGCCGCGGCACGGGACGTTGACCGGTTTCCGGGGTGGGCGGCAGGTGGCGCCGGTGCCCGACGGGTCGTGCGATGTCACGGCGCATGTCGCCATGGACGCGGTGGCGATTGCGGGCGGGTGGCCGTACACGCTGATCACCCAGCGGGAGGCGCTCCGAGCGCTCGGGGTCGACGGCGCGCGACCACCGCTTGATCTTGCGAGCAGGGACCCGGCGGCCTACCTGCGGGCGCTGAGCGGGGCGGGGGCGGCGGCCGAGCTGACCGACCCGGACGGGCTGGGCGGGCACTGGTGGCTGCTCCAGTCGGTCGGGCTGGGCGAGAACGAACGAGGGCGACTGCCGCAGTCGGGTGGGCTCGGCGAAGGCGCGGTCGGTCTCCAGGAAAGCGCGCGTGGCACGATGCTCGGGTGAGTGATGTGCGGGAGATGACGGTCGGCACCGGCGCGGGGCTCGACACCGCCGACATGGTGCTGAACATCGGGCCGCAACACCCCTCCACGCATGGTGTGCTGCGCCTCAAGCTCACCCTGGACGGTGAGCGGGTGATCGAGTGCGAGCCGATCGTCGGCTACATGCACCGCGGCGCCGAGAAGCTGTTCGAGGTGCGCGACTACCGGCAGATCATCGTGCTGGCGAACCGGCACGACTGGCTGTCGGCGTTCTCCAACGAGCTGGGCGTGGTGCTGGCCGTCGAACGGCTGATGGGCATCGAGGTGCCGGAGCGCGCGGTCTGGCTGCGGATGGCGCTGGCCGAGCTGAACCGGGTGCTCAACCACCTGATGTTCCTGGGCTCGTACCCGCTGGAGATCGGCGCGATCACGCCGATGTTCTACGCGTTCCGCGAGCGGGAGACCATCCAGGCGGTGATGGAGGAGGTCTCCGGCGGGCGCATCCACTACATGTTCAACCGGGTCGGCGGCCTCAAGGAGGAGGTTCCGGCCGGCTGGACGCGGCGCGCGCGGGAGGCCATCGGGCAGGTCCGTCGCCGGATGCCCGACCTCGACCGCCTGATCCGCAAGAACGACATCTTTCTGGCGCGTACGGTCGGAGTCGGCGTTCTGACCGCCGAGCAGGCGGCGGCGTACGGTGCGTCCGGACCGGTCGCCCGGGCCAGCGGACTCGACCTCGACCTGCGGCGGGACGAGCCCTATCTGGCGTACGACCAGCTTGACGTGCCCGTGGTGACGCGGACCGCCGGCGACTGCCACTCGCGCTTCGAGGTGCTGCTCGACCAGGTGTACGCGTCGCTCGACCTCGCCGAGCAGTGCCTGGCCAAGGTGGACACGATCAGCGGCCCGGTCAACGTGCGGCTGCCCAAGGTGGTCAAGGCGCCCGAGGGTCACACGTACGCGTGGACCGAGAACCCGCTCGGCATCAACGGCTACTACCTGGTGTCACGGGGCGAGAAGACCCCGTGGCGCCTCAAGCTTCGCACCGCGTCGTACGCGAACGTGCAGGCCCTGGCCACGCTGATTCCCGGCTGCCTGGTGCCCGACCTGATCGCGATTCTGGGCTCGATGTTCTTCGTCGTCGGCGACATCGACAAGTAGTCACCAGTTCTTGCCGTGGCGCTCCTCGGCCTCGGTCCACCCCGGATAGCCCTCGTCGACGTTCCCGAAGTTCCCGGCCTCCCAGTAGTTCCCGTTGCCGTAGTAGCCGTCATCCTCGATCGCCACGGCGTTCGGGTCGGGCTTGGCCCTCTTACCGGTGTAGCCGAGGTCGACCGCGGTGACATCGGCGCGCCGCTTGCCGCCACTCTGATCGTCCGGCAGGGCGCCTGAGTCGTCGACACCGCGACTCGCGCCGTAGACGCCGCCCGCGCCTCCGCTTCCGTCCGACCCGTAGACCTCGCCGGCCTGGTAGGCGTCAGCCGCTTGGTAGGCGTCACCGGACTGATAGGCGTCGGCGGGCTGATAGCCGTCAGTGGCGGCGTAGTCGTCGCCGGCCTGATAGGCGTCGGCGGCCTGGTAGCCGTCACCGGATTGGTAGTCGGCGCCCGAACCGTAGACCTCCCCGGACCGCTCGCTGTCCCCGGACCGGTAGACCTCGCCCGGCTGGTAGCCGTCACCGGACTGGTAGGAGTCGCCCGAACCGTAGATCTCCCCGGGCCGGTCCACGCTTCCGGCCTGGTAGATGTCACCGGACTGATAGCCGTCACCCGAGCCGTAGACGTCTCCGGACCGCTCGGCCTCGCCCGACTGGTAACTCGCACCCGACCGGTAACCGTCGCCCGAGCCATAGATCTCCCCGGACCGCTCGGCGTCACCCGACCCGTAGATCTCGCCGGAGTGGAAGTCGTCGCCGGAGCCGTGGATCGCGTCGGCGGCCTCCACCGCGCCGTAGACCTCGCCGGCACGGCGGACGGCCGGCTGCGGCCGGGGCTGAGCCGGGCGCATGCCGGGACCGGTGACACGCCCGGGTGCGACGACGTGCCCGGACTGCGGCGGACGGCCCGGAATCGGGCGACCGCCGGGGTGGGGCGGGTTTGGGCCGGGCCTCGGACCGCGCGGGGCTCCATAGGTGCCGCCCTGCGACGGCACAGATTCGTCGGGCGGCGCCTGGAAGTCCGGTGCCATCGGCGGCGGCACCTGGGCCGCGCCCCGGCCACCGCGCTGACCGGGACCGGGCCGCTGACCGGGACCAGGACGCTGACCTGAGACGGACCGCTGACCTGGGACGGGCGGCTGGCCCGGGACGGCTGCGCCACCGGCCGACCGTCCACCGTGCACCGGCCGGACCTGCGACCCCGGCCGCCCGGCCGCACCGGACAGTCCCGGCACACCGGCCGGATCCGCCCCATCAGAAAAGTCGGAAAAGTCGCCCAGCGGATCGACCGGGCTTACCGCCGGAGCGTCCTGAGGCCACCCCGGCGACGAGGCCACCCGCGCAGCGCGGGCAACCGAGGCACCTCCGACCGCAGCACCGCCGACTACAGCACCGCCACGAGCAGCACCGCCGCTCACCACCACGCCGCTGCTGTTGGACGCCGCGCCATGGACCGCGCCGCCGGCGACCGCAGCGCCACCAACAACCGCACGACTATGAGCAACATCGCCATGACCAGCGCCACCGCGGACCGAGCCGCTGCCGTGTGCTGGGGCGCCATGTGCCGGCCCGCCGTGTGCCGGGGCGCCATGCGCCGGACCGACGCCGTGGGCGCTGCCCGGGTTGGGTGCCGGGCGTGCGCCGGTGCGCTGGCCGGGTTCGCGCGGCGGCGCCGCGCCCGGGTGTGGCGGCAGGGCCTGAGGCGGCAGGGCCCGGGGCGGCGCGGCCGGCATTGCTCGTACTCGGGCCGAGACCGTGGCGATCTCGGAGCGCATCTCCTCGCGGAGCGCGCCCACCTCTTCGGCCACCCGGTCTTCGACATGCATCTGCAGCAGCGCCGGGTCGTTGCGGACCAGTAGGGACGCGCCGACCAGGACCACGCACACCGCGACCAGCAGGACCGCGAACCGGATCGGCCCCTGGCTGTCGCCGAGCATCACGACCAGGGCCGCCACCGGGGCCAGGCTCACGCCGCCCCAGACGAGCGCACGCAGCAGTCGTGCGTTCTGCCCGTTTTCAGCAATCCGGTCGGATGACATGGACGCCGATGTTACTCACCCTCAACCGGGCACGAAACGGGCAGCGCCGGGCATCTTGGTGATCATGCCCAGCGCTGCCCGTTTCGCCTGCGGGTTCGGCGGTCAGGCCCGGTTCTCGCAGCCTGAGTGCACAGTCAGGTCAGCCGGCGGCCAGGGCGGCGTCCGAGCTGAAGACCAGGCCCACGCTGACCGTGCCCTGCTTGAGGCCGGTCTTGGTGAGCGGGCCGCCGGCGTCGAGTGAGGTGAACTTGCCGGCCTGGAAGTTGTAGGTGGAGACCAGGCCCGCCTGGCACTTGGGCCGCTGCGGGCACTCGGCCGGACCGCCGAGCACGGTGGCCGAGCCGGAGCACTTGGCGGCCAGGTCGGACAGCGACTTCACGCCGTTCTTGTCGGCGAACGCCTGGGTGACCGCGAACGCGTTCTGGTCCTGCGCGGTCGACGGCTTGCCGAAGACCAGGCCCGACTTCTGGCCCAGCTCGGTCAGCGCGGCCACCGTCTTGTCGAGGTCGGGCGAGGACGGGTCGGCCGCCTTCTCGCCGTTGACCTTGCCGTTCAGGAAGCCGGCCAGGGTCGCGGCGTACTCGGGGACGACGTCGATGTCGCCCTTCTCGAGCGCGGGCTCGTACAGTTCGCGGTTGCCGATCGTCTGGGTCTTGACCGTGTAACCGGCCGCGGTCGCGGCGATCGCGTAGAGCTCACCCAGCGTGGCGTTCTCGGCGAAGTCGGCCGAGCCGATGGTGAGGGCGCCACCCTTACCCTTGGTGATGCCCGCGGTGACGTTGTTGGCCGTCGCGAACTCTTGGGCCGCCGCCTTGGACGACTTGCGGTCGACGTCGACCGCCTTGTTGAGCTCGATCAGCTTCGGGGTGTCGAGCGCGGCCGAGACCTTGTCGAGCGCCGCGATCAGCTCGGGGCTGGACGACTTGGCGTTGATCGCCGGAAGCACGTTGTCGGTGTTCTGGAGCTTCTTGTCGTCGTCGAGCACGACGAGCTTGTCACCGGCCACCGGAGCACAGCCGGCGCCGGAGGCGCTCGCCGCCGGGGCCTCGGTGCCCGAGGAACCGGCGTCGCCACAGCCGGAGAGGATGAGGACGGCCGCCGTCAACGAGGTGGCCGTCAAGAGCAGGTGTCGACGCATTACTGCCGCCTTCTGTGTCCCGGCTCGGCCATGAGGCCGGGCCGCGTGTCCGACGGGCGAGTCGGTAGGGGCCGATGCCCGTATGAATCTTCCACTGCCCTTCCTACCTGCTCGGTATGACAAGTTCGCAGGTGGTGTGGCGACCGTTACCCAGCCGGTACCGCCGCCGCGGGCGACCGGCGCCGCCGGCGAACCCGCAGAGGCTTCGGGGTGACCGCTCGCTGAAGAATCGCCAGCAGACCCTCGACGACGAGCGCGAGGAGCGCGACCACGATGCCGCCGGCCACGATCTGGCCGCCGCCGCCCTGGCTCATGCCGAGGCCGAACCCGGCGCTGATGATCTGGCCCAGGCCGCCGCCGTTGACGAACGCGGCCAGCGCCGCCGTGGCCACCACCTGCACCGCGGCGGTGCGGAGACCGGCCGCCAGGTAGGGCACGCTGAGCGGCAGCTCGACCTGGCGCAGCAGCTGGCCGCCGGACAGGCCCATGCCTTTGGCCGCGTCCCGGGTCTCGGGGTCGATCTGCCGCAGGCCGGTGTACGCGTTGGCCAGCAGCGGCGGGATGGCGAAGACGGCGAGCGCGACCACCACCGGCGGCCGGCCGAAGCCGAGCGGGGTGAGCGGCAGAATGGTGAGCAGCGCCAGCGTGGGGATGGCCAGGGTGAGGTTGGCCACCGTGATCACCGCGCCACCGCCTTTGCCGCGGTGTCCGAGCCAGATGCCGATCGGCCAGCCGATCAGGCAGCCGAGCAGCACGGCGAGCGCGCTGATGGCCAGGTGTTCGCCCAGCCGTTCGAGCAGGCCGCCGGGGTTGGTCCAGTTCAGCGGGTCGTTCAGCCAGGTGATGCCCTGCTGGAAGTAGTTCATGAGGTCCTGCCCCGGGTCCACGGCGTGAGCAGCCGGCCGACGCCGGCCAGCACCAGGTCGAGCACCAGAGCCAGGGCGACGCAGAGGATCGCGCCGGTGAGGATCTGTGCCTTGTAGAAGTTGTTCCGGAAGCCGCCCAGGATGAGGTCGCCGAGCCCGCCCTGCCCGATCAGCGAACCGACCGTGACCAGGGCGACCGTGGACACCGTGGCCAGCCGGAGGCCGGTGATGATGCCGGGCAGGGCCAGCGGCAGCTCGATCCGGAACAGCCGGCCGACCCGCCCGTACCCCATGCCCGCGGCAGCGTCTCGGACCTCGTCGGAAACGCCGCTGAGCCCGGCCAGCGAGTTGCGGACCAGCACCAGCAGGGCGTAGAGGACGAGCGCGACCAGGACCGACGTCACGTTGGTGGTGCCCAGCGCCGGGGCGAGAAGCGCGAGCAGAGCCAGCGACGGAATCGTGTACAGGACGCCGGACAGTGCAAGAATCGGGCCGGTCAGCGGGCGTATCCAGTAGGCGACGACCGCGAGCGGCACGGCGACGACAAGCGCGATGAGCACCGTCTCGGCGGTGAGCCCGGCGTGGAAGACCAACTTGTCGAGGATGGCGTCGGCGTTGTCGTGGATGTATCGCCAGGAGAACCACGGATTTCCAGGCCCGTCTTCAGCGGGCGCGGCCAGCGGGGACGCCGCGAGACCCCACGACAGGAAGGACATACGTGGACGCTACCGCGATCACCGACTCCGGCGCAGGACGCACCGCGGCCTCGATCACGCTGGAGAACCTGGGGAAGGTCTATCCCGACGGGACCGTGGCGGTCGGCGACATCAGCCTCGACGTACCCGCGGGTGAGCTGGTCGTGCTGATCGGCCCGTCCGGTTCCGGCAAATCGACCGTGCTGCGGATGATCAATCGGCTGATCGAGCCGTCCAAGGGCCGCATCCTGATCGACGGCGAGGACATCACCGGTCAGGACGCGGTCGACCTGCGCCGCCGGATCGGCTACGTGATCCAGAACGTCGGCCTCTTCCCGCACCAGAGCATCCGGACCAACGTCGGCACCGTGCCGCGCCTGCTGGGCTGGCCCAAGAAGCGGGTCAACGAACGCGCCGACGAACTGCTCGACCTGGTCGGCCTCGACCCGGGTCGCTACGGCGGCCGCTACCCCAACGAGCTCTCCGGCGGCCAGCGCCAGCGCGTCGGGGTGGCCCGGGCGCTCGCCGCCGACCCGCTGGTGCTGCTGATGGACGAGCCGTTCTCGGCGGTGGACCCGATCGTGCGCGGCCGGTTGCAGGAGGAGTTCCTGCGGCTCCAGGCCGCGGTTCGCAAGACCATCGTGCTGGTCACCCACGACATCGATGAGGCGGTACGCCTGGGCGACCGGATCGCGGTGCTCGGTGAGGGTGGCCGGTTGCTGCAGTACGCCGCGCCGCCCGAGTTGCTGGGCTCGCCGTCCTCGGACACGGTCCGCGACTTCGTGGGCGCCGACCGGGGCATCCGGCGACTGACCGTGACGCCGCTGCGTACCGCTCTGCGACCGCTGGGCCGGGTGGAGGACCTCGAGCGGCTGCCGGCCGTGAGCGCCGACGGCACGCTCTACGACGCCCTGGCCGCGATGCTGACCGCCGACGCCCTGAACGTGCTGGCCGTCGAGAATGACAAACCGGTCGGCACGGTCTCCCGCTCGGCGATCTTCGAGGCGCCCAACGCCGGTTAGGCCGGGCCGGAGAGCCTCCATATTGAACTAGGGTGCTAGGGTCATAGCACGTTAGTTGAATGGAGGCTGTCCGTGATCGATTTTCATCTGGACGCCCGGTCCGGCGTAGCGCCGTACATGCAGCTCATCCACCAGGTCCGCCGGGCCATGCGGCTGGGGCTGCTCACCGAGGGCGACCAGTTGCCCACGGCGAAAGAGGTGGTCGGCAAGATCGCCATCAATCCCAACACGGTGCTCAAGGCCTATCGCGAGCTCGAGTACGAGGGCCTGGTCAAGCTGCGTACCGGGGTCGGCACGTTCATCGCCCGTACGCTCAGCGACGAGACCCTCGCCGCCCACGCCCCGCTGCGCATCGAGCTGGAGCGGTGGCTGGCTCAGGCGCGCGAGGCCGGGCTCAACGACGAGAGCATCGAGGCCCTGTTCGTCAGCGCGTTTCGCGCCCAGGCGGAGGCCCGATCATGACTGATGCGATCACCACCCGGGGCCTGACCAAGAAGTACGGCCGCAAGACCGCGCTGAACGACTGCACGCTGACCGTCCCGACCGGGCGGGTCGTCGGGCTGGTCGGTCCGAACGGGGCCGGCAAGTCGACCCTGCTCCAGCTGGCCTGCGGGCTGCTGCGGCCGACCGCCGGCACGATCGAGGTGCTGGACCGGCGGCCGGGCAGCCCGGAACACAGCGCCAAGGTCGGCTTCGTCGCGCAGGACACCCCGACGTACGCCCATCTCTCCATCGCCGAACACCTCCGCTTCGGCCGCGCGCTGAACCACAGCTGGGACGACGCCCTGGCCCACGAGCGCATCCGGCGGCTCGGCCTGGACCCGAAGCAGAAGGCCGGCAAGCTCTCCGGCGGTCAGCGGGCCCAGCTGGCGCTCACCCTGGCCATGGCCAAACGACCGGAGCTGCTGCTGCTCGACGAGCCGGTGGCCGCGCTCGACCCGCTGGCCCGGCGCGAGTTCCTGCAGGGCCTGATGGAACACACCGCCGAGCACGGCACGTCGCTGATCCTCTCCTCACACCTGGTCGCCGACCTGGAACGCACCTGCGACTACCTGATCGTGCTGGTCGACTCCCGGATCCGGGTGGCCGGCGACGTCGACGACCTGCTGGCCGAGCACCACCGGGTCACCGGCGCGAGGCGCGAGGCGGCCAGCCTGCCGGCCGGGCACGAGGTGATCTACCAGACCCACACCGGCAAGCAGAGCACGATGATCGTGCGGAGCTCGGCGCCGATCGACGATCCCTGGTGGACGGTCGAGCCGCTCGGCCTGGAGGACCTGGTGCTGGCGTACATGACGGAGGCCGCCGGGATCACCCCGGCCCCGGTTCTGGAGGGACAACGATGACCTGGTTGACGTGGCGGCAGTTGCGCACGCCGGTGGGCCTGGTGGCCGCGCTGGTCGGGGCGGTCGCGATCGCGCTCGTGGCGACCCGGCCCGCCCTGATGGACCTGTTCCGCGCCACCGGCATGGAGACCTGCGGCAGCAACTGCGAGGCTGAGGCCAAGGACTTCCTCCTCCGGTCCGAGGATCTCGCCGCCGCGCCGCTCTTCCTGGTCGGCATCGCGGTGCTCTATCTGGTCCCGGCGATCATCGGCATCTTCTGGGGCGCGCCGCTCATCGCCCGTGAGCTGGAGTCCGGCACCTATCGGCTGGTGTGGAGCCAGAGCATCACCCGGACCCGCTGGCTGGCGGTCAAGCTGCTGGCCGGGGCGGCCGCCGCGATGCTGACGGCGGGACTGCTCAGCCTCGTGGTGACCTGGTTCTCCAGCCCGTTCGACACGGTCCGGGACAACCGGCTGATCCCCGAGGTGTTCGGTGCCCGGGGCGTCGTGCCGATCGCCTACGCGGGGCTGGCCTTCGCTCTGGGCGTACTCATCGGAGTGGTCCTTCGCCGGACCGTGCCGGCCATGGCGCTGACGCTGGTCCTGCTCGCGGCCATCCAGGTGGTCATGCCGACCTTGGTACGGGGGCATCTGATCCCGCCGCTGCACGACAACGCGGCGCTCACCGCCCAGCCCAGCGGCGCCGGCGGGGACTCCTTCGAAGAGATGATCATGAGCATGGACGGCAGCATCTCGGTCGTCCCCAAACTAGCGAAACCGGGCGCCTGGGTGCTGTCGAACCGGGCCGTCACCGCCGACGGGTCCACCTTCCGCGGGCCGTTCGACCCGGCCTCCTGCGGACGTGAAGCGACCGGCGGCCCGGGCAAGTGTGAGAAGTGGGTGCTGTCGCAGAACCTGCGTCAGGACGCGGTCTATCAGCCGGCCAGCCGGTACTGGCCGCTGCAGTGGGTCGAGTCCGGGCTGATCCTGCTGGTCACGGCGCTCCTGTCACTTCTGACCTTCTGGTGGGTACGCCGCCGGCTGAGCTGAAGGTGGGAACGCCGCCGGCCGAGCTGAAGCCGGGAACGCCGCCGGCCGAACTGAAGGCGGGAACGCCGCCGGCTGGGTCCGGCGTCGGCTTAGCAGAGGGTGGGTCCGGCGTCGGCGGAGCTGAACGGCTTGCGCCGGGCGGTCCCGGAGGGGACCGCCCGGCCATGGGCGCGCCGCGGGGGACGGAGGGAACGGCGCGCCCGAGGAGTGGCCCTTTTGCTGTAGCAAATTTGCTTTCTTGCTATAGCAAACAGCGGGCTACCGTGTGCCTCGTCGACCGCCGAGCGTGGCCAGGCCGACCAGCCAGCCGACGAAGATGCCGTAGGTGGCGCCGGACGCGGCCGACTCGAACGCGCGGAGCAGCGTCGGGTTGGCCAGGAACAGCGTGGTCAGCAGCGCGGCGAAACCGCAGGAGAAGATGTACGCACTCCAGCCGGCGAAGAACTGGCTGATCGTGCCGCGGGCCCGGGCGAGCTGTGAACCGGGCAGCATGAAGAGGAAGAGCGCGGTCAGGACGACCACCAGGATCGCCCGGAGATCTTGCACGAGGATCTCGCGCAGCGAGTCACCGGAGTCGATGAACCACGCCGGCCAGCCGAGCAGCCGGAGAAACCAGCCGCCCGCCGTGGCGGGATCTGTGTTGTTCGCCGCCCAGTCCCGGTACCACGGGCTACCGAAGACCAGGACCAGTATCAGTGCGGCGGCGGTGCCCGCGCCGGGCGCGGACTTGTACTTGTTACCGAGAGCCATGCGCCGCCTATTTCCCAGGCGGCGTACAGCTTCAAACGACGACGCTGAATGTCCTATTTCTGCAGGTAGTCGATGAAGGCGGCGCGGAGCAGCGGCTCCTGCTCGCCGTAACCGTGGCCGGTCAGCTCACGCCACAGCGCGACCGCCTCGTCGATCGTCGGGCCGACCGAGTTGGGCGCGCCGTCCAGCGAGGAGGCCTCGTCGGAGTCGGGCAGATGCTTGAAGACGGACCAGAAGAAGCCCAGGTCGCGGTGTTCTCGCGCCTTGGCGAAGGCGCGCTCGCGCAACTCCTCTGTCTCCAGGGCGTCCAGCTCGGCAAAGCTCGCAGAGGTCATGAGCAGAGCATATTGGCTACTGCCGCGCCCCGCCCCAGGGGCCGTCGTCCCAGCGATCGGTGCGCTGCTGGGGCTGGGCGGGGGACGGTGACCAGGTCTCGGGCTGGTCGGGGTGCCAGGTGCCGGCCGAGCTGGCCGCGGTCATCTGCCAGTCGTCGTCGGTGCCGCCGAGGGGCTGCGGGCGACCGTACGTTTCGATCAGGCGGGTGACCACCAGACCGGCGGCGACCACCGCGGCCGCGATCGCGTAGAGGGCGATGTCGAAGTCACGCCGGTCGGCGTAGTCGAGGAACAGGGTGAGCGCGGCGGTCGCGAGCAGCGTGCCGAAGATGCCGCCGCGCCGGCCGTAGGCGCTGGTTCCGGCGAGCATGGCGGTCCCGATGGCGATGCCGGTCCACTCGAAGCCGGGCCCCGGCGTGACCGGCGTGTTGGGCTGGACGGTGGCCAGCAGGATGCCGGACACCACCGCGAACAGCGAGGAGAAGACCAGGGCGGCGACCACGGGTACGGTCACGCCCGCGCCGCGGCGACGGGCCGGGTCGCCGAGCGGGCGCATCTTGCCGAAGAACCGCCGGATCGGCGCCACCGTGCCGGTCGCCCCGCCCAGCACGGCCAGCAGCGCGAACCCGCCGAACAGGAAGAATGCCTGGTCGGAGGGGTCGAAGGTGCCTTGCACGTTGACCGGGGCGGTGCGGAGCTGGTTGTAGACGACCACGCCGAGCGCGGCAGCCAGCGTCGCCGCCCAGCCGGGCACGTGCAGGCTGATCACCAGGATGGCGACGACCAGGCCGGCGATCGCGGCAATGATCAGCGCGGGAACGGCCGCCCGGAGCAGGCCCTTGTCGCCGTTCTCGGCGTAGTGCAGGGAGGCGGCGACCGCGATCGGGCCGATGGCCAGGTTGGGTACGCCGGCCCGGAGCGTCAGCCCGGCCCCGAGGGCGAGCAGGCCGATCGCCGAGCCCCAGATGAGCAGCGTGTCCAGCGCGGGCCGGCGCAGCGCGTCGGGCTCGAGGCGGTACAGCAGGAAGCCGACCGCCGCCACGGTCAGCAGCAGGATGATCTCCCAGCCGATGTGGATGCCCAGCCGGTCGCGGCCCGAGTCTTCGCTCGGGACCAGCCGCAACGGCTGGCCCGAGCCGCCGTCCTGGTCCGGGTCGAGACCGTGGCGGCTCCGGAAGTCCTGCGCGGCGTAGCCCGTGCGATACGCCGCCGGATCACTGACCTGCTCGTCGTACGCCATCTTCCCTGCCTCCGCCCTGCCCCGAGGTCCGGTCCGGCCGACCGGGCGGGAGCGAGGACCTAGCCCAGGATACGGATGTACCACCACCAGGGTTCAAGACCAAGAGGCTGGTCAGATGTGGTCGCGACGATTGTCCGAGTCGTCGGGCTCGTCCCGGTCTGGCGGCTCGGGGACCCGGCAGGACCGCTCGAGCCAGAGGGCCGCCCCGACCAGCGCCAGCGCGGCGACCACGCCGCCCGCGGTGGCCGGCAGCGCGTCGTTGGAGAACTCGCGGGACATGTCCAGCGCGAAAAACAGCAGCAGGCCGGCGCAGTACCCGCCGTAGAGGGCGCCGGCCAGCGACGACGCCTTGGCCAGCACCGCGTAGCGGGCCACGGCCAGCGGCTCGACCGGGAGCGCGCCCCGCCGCCGCTGGACCCGGGCCGCCGTGTTCTGGGCCAGGATGCCCTCGGCGGCGGCCAGCGCGGCGATCACGATCACCGGCAGCCAGGGCGGGGCCGGCCACTCGTTGTAGAAGAAGCTGAGCAGCAGCCACCCGACCGCGGCGGCGACCAGGGCCGCCACCACGAGCACCGAGATGCTGGTGGGGCGGATCGAGGGGTCGGCGCGCGGACCACCGCTCGGGTTGTTGCTCACGGGTCCAACTGTAGTAACAGGTCGGGCCGGGGGCTCATCGCGGCGGCATCCGCGGCGAGCCCGGGCTGGTTGAGCAGGTCGGTCACCCAGCCATGACCGGCGAGCCGGGCGTACGGCTGGATGTCGAGCCACGGCTTAAGCACGAACGCGCGCAGGTGGGCGCGCGGATGAGGCAGCGTCAGCTCGGAATCGTCGCGGACCACCGGCGCGTCGTCGTCGCGGTAGACCTCGATCACGTCGACGTCCAGGGTGCGCGGGGCGAACCGCCGCTCCGGGTCGCGCACCCGCCCGGCGTCCTCCTCGCAGGTCCGGGCCAGCGCGAGCCACTCGTCCGGCCCGGCCTGAGGATCAACCACCATCACCACCGCGTTGAGGTACGGCGGCTGAGCCGTATCGCCCCAGGGTGGTGTCTCGTACACCCCGGAGACGAGCAGCACCCGGTCGCCGAGCAGGTCGACGGCCCGCCGCAGGTGCCCGAGGCGGTCGCCCAGGTTGCTGCCCAGCGACAGGATCGCCCGCGTCACGAGGCGGCTCCGGCTGACCGCTCCCGGCGCAGGACCACGGCCACGTCGGCGAACTCGTGCGGGATCGGCGCCTGTGGTTTGTGCACGGTGACCGTGGCCGCGCCGACCCGGCGATCGGCCAGGCACTCGGTGACCAGGCGGTCGGCCAGCGTCTCGATCAGGTCGACCGGTTCGCCCGCGACGATCCCGGCGAGGCGGCCGGCCAGCTCGCCGTAGTGCACCGTGCGGGTGACGTCGTCGCTGGCCGCGGCCGGGGCCAGGTCGAGCTCGAGCTCGGCGTCGATCACGAAGTCCTGGCCGTCGGCCCGCTCGAAGTCGTACACGCCGTGGCGGCCGCGGACCCGCAGACCCGTCAGCCGGATTCGATCGCTCACGGCGTACCCCCCGGATTTTGTGCCAACCTCGGAGCGCCCGACGCGCTCCACACCTTGATCGCGTCGTAGGTCGCGCGCACCTCGTGGACGCGCACCCCCCAGACGCCGGCGGCCACCGCCAGCACGCTCGTGGCCAGCGTCGCGGCGTCCCGGTCGGCGGCCGGGCGGGGCGTACCGTCCGGGTCGGCCAGCAGCCGGCCCAGATAGGACTTGCGGCTGGCCGCGAAGAGGATCGGGTGACCCATCCCGAGCAGCACGTCGAGCCGGCGGGTGAGGGCCCAGTTGTGCTCGGCGTTCTTGGCGAAACCCAGGCCCGGGTCGAGGATGATCCGCTCGGCCGCGACCCCGGCCGCCAGCGCGGCCTCGACCCGCTGGGTCAGCTCGGCCGCGACCTCCGCGACCACGTCGTCGTAGCGGGCCAGGGCGTTCATGTCCCGCGAGTGTCCACGCCAGTGCATCACCACGTACGGGCAGCCGGCCCGCGCCACCAGCGGGGCCATGTCCGGGTCGGCGAGTCCACCGGAGACATCGTTGACCAGGGCCGCGCCGGCCTCCAGGGCGGCCGCGGCGACCTCGGCCCGGGTGGTGTCGACACTGGTCGGGACGCCGGCCTCGGTGAGCGCGGCGATCACCGGAACGACCCGTTCGATCTCGGTACGGGCGTCGACGCGCTCGGCGCCCGGACGGGTGGATTCACCGCCGACGTCGACCAGATCCGCGCCTTCTGCTCTGAGGACGATGCCGTGGGCGACCGCGGCGTCACGGTCGGCGTACAACCCGCCGTCGCTGAAGCTGTCGGGGGTGACGTTGAGGACCCCCATCACGACCGGGTGACCCGGGTGCAGCAAACTGACGCCGCTCGGCACGGCTCCAAACTTATCCACAGTCGATCTTAGAACGTGTGTACAGTCGCGCAGGTTGCCTGGGCTTCATCCGTCCCGTCACTCAGGTTCAGTCACGCCTTTACCTTGGGTAACGAATCAGGCAGCTTGTAGGTAAGAGGGGCGGCCCGTACGCTTCGGACAGGCATCATTTGAAGGACCGAAGGAAGCAGATGGGCTAGCGCAGGACAGGTCGCCCTTACGGCTCACTGGACTCCGGTGCGCCAGAAGTAGCACCATATGGGGTTGCCGTCAGGCTTCACAACTGCAGTGATCGATCTTTCTCGTCGGTCACCCGGGAGGTTTAACCGATGATCGCCACCGACTTCGCCGCTCAGGCTGCGACGGTGCTTCAACACGGCGCTGTGCTCGCAGCCGACCAGGGCCAGATCAACACCAACGGCATCGTCTCGTTCTTCGCGAGCAACGTCGCGCCGATCCTTCTCGCCGTGCTCGGTGTCATCTTCATCGGCCGGGCCAGCCGGGGCGAGATCTCCAAGGTGCTGACCAGCTCGGCGATCGCCATCGTCGGCCTCGCGTTCATCGCCGGCGCGGCCACGCTGTTCTTCGTCGGCGACCGCCTGATCGATTTGATCTTCACCTGAGCCATGCGCCTACGCACGGATGACGACATCTACCGGGCGCGGCTCGTCTATCTCGGGCCGCCCGGCTACACGCTGCCGATGCACCTGCCGTACGCGCAGTATGGGATGTTCATCCTCCTGGTGCCGCTTTTCATGTTCTTGCACTATCTGATCTCGTTCGAGATCGACCCCTTCCCGGCCTGGGAGATCGCCCTCGCGATGGTCACGACGTCGTTCGTGTTCCGACACGTGGACCCCGACCGGCCCGCCCGGATGGTGATCCGGACCGCGCTCACCGACTGGCGGCGTACCCGCGAGCCGGCTGACGAACGGCGCGACCCCCGTCTCGTCGCTTCTCGCATCCGGGTTCGGGAGGAGTTGATATGAGCTTCCACAGTCCTGTCGCACGCCCGAGCGGGGCCACTTCATGACGACATCCCCTCCGCCGGGGCGTCCCCGAGGCGGTTCACCCCAGTCGGCCAGGCAAAGTAACGGTGTGCGTTCGGATGATTACGCTGCCGATGGTTCTGCTGAGTTCAACTCTCCCGACACCGAGTTGGTGACGAGCCCCGGGCATGGGGCGGTCGGGGTGTTCAAGGCGCCCCAGCCGATGCGCCCGCGGGCGAACGGCGGTCCGGGGCTGGACAGCTCGATGGACATCGACTCGCCGTTCCTCGATCTGTTCGGCGGTGCGCCCGCGTCGGCGCCGCCGGTTCCGCCGCCGCCCGACGAACCACCCAGCTCGCCGGGCGACGAGGACGACTTCGATTTCGGCTTCGAGTTCGAGGAGCGGACGCCCGCCGGGGCACTGTCCGCCCTGGACCCGTCGCCCGCTGATCCGGCGCCTTCGTCGGTCGATCCCGTTTCCGGTCCCTCTTCGGCTGATCCCGCCGTGGGCGATCCGGCTTCGGCGCCGACGGTTGAGCAGCCGGCCGCTCGGTTCGACGCGCCACCGCCGGTCCAGCCGCCCGTTGACCGGCCTTCGGGGCCCCCGGCGACGTTCGACCGGCCCTCGGCGCCCCCGGCGACCTTCGACCGACCTTCGGCGCCCTCGGCGACCTTTGACCAGCCTTCGGCGCAGGAGCAGCCTCCCGCCTACGACCAGCCTTCGGCCTATGACCAGCCGCCGGTCTTTGACCAGCCCACGGGGCCGGAGCAGCCGCCGGTCTACGACCGGCCTTCGGCCCAGGATCGGCCGCTGGATCAGCCGCCGCCGGTGCGGCCGCAGCGTCCGGCGCTGGTCGAGGACGACTTCGACACCGGGCTGGACGACTGGCCCGATGAGGTGCGTAACGCGCAGCCGGCCCGACCGGTCTCCCCGGCGCCGCCGCCGCGGCCGGTCTCCCCGGCGCCGGTCTCGACGCCGCCGCTGTGGCAGACCGTCGCCACACCCGATCGGACCCACCGGGCCAACGGCTCGCCGGCCGGGCACCCCGGGGTGACCCCGGTGCCCCGCTCGCCCGAGCGCGACCTCGAGCCGATCCGCACCGGGCGGGCGCTGGCCGAGCCCGAGCCGCGCGACCTGCCGGCCACCATGCCCGAGAAGGCGCCGGCCAAGAAGCGGAAGCGCAAGGAGCCCGAGAACCTTCCGGCCGTACGCAAGAAGGAAGTGAAGCCGGCCCCACTCAAGCCGAACCGGATCAAGTTCGGCGACCGGGACCCCGCGATCGAGCTGGCGATCAGCGAGATAGCCGGCCACCTCACCTTCACCCAGTCGACGGTGACCGCCTGGTACTGGCTGCCCGAGGTGCGCTGGGCGTTCCGGCCGGACGCGGAACGCGAGGCGCTGCTGTCCGCGATCTCCGAGCAGTACGCCGGCCTGGCCGGGTTCCGCCTCCACCTGCGCCGCACCACCAGGCCGTTCCCGGCCGACGAGTGGGCCCGTACGGTCGACTCGATGACCGCCCGGCCGCTGGCCGACGTAGCCGGCGCGACCTCGTGGTCCGACCACCTGGTCGCCGCCCAGCGGCACCTGCTCTCGGTCAACCACGCCGAGGGACAGACCTACCTGGGCGTGACGTTCGCGCGGCGGTCGCTCGGCGACACGTTCTCCGAGCGCATCCTGCGGATGTTCGGCAAGGGCACGTCCGACGGCGAGCGGCGCAAGCTGGGCCGCACGGTCGAGCAGTTCGACGAGGTGCTGAACGCGTTCGGCATGCGCGGGCGCCGGGTCAGCCCGCAGGAGCTCGAGTGGCTGCTGTTCCGCTCGGTCGCGCTGTGCATGGCCCCGCCCGGGCCGCTCTCCCCGGTGACCAGCGGGCAGTGGGACTCCGGCGACCTGCTGGCGCTGACCGAGCAGGTGGAGCGCTACCGGACGCCGTACGGGTCGACGGTCAAGCTGGTGAACCGGATGACCGGCGAGGAACGGCACGTCGCCGTCCTGTCCGTCGGGCGGATGGAGCCGCTGGAGATCCCCGAGAAGCACGAGCCGTGGCTGCACTTCCACGAGCGGCTGCCGTGGCCGATGGAGCTGTCCTCGCGGATCGACATCCTCGGGTCGGGCAGCTCGTTCAAGAACCTCGAGCACCGGCTGCGGATGATCCGGTCCCAGCAGCTCGACTACGCCGAGCACGGGATCGACGCCCCGCCGGAGCTGGAACGCCTGGCCAAGCGGGCGCTGGTGATCGGCGACGAGATGACGACCGGCCTTCCCGTCGAGTCGGCCCGGGCGCACGGCTGGCACCGGATCGCGGTCGGTGGGCGTACCCGGGAAGAATGTATGGAAAGGGCGCGCCGCCTCATCCAGCTCTACTCGCGGGAGCTGCGCATCTCCCTGCAGCACCCGAAGAACCAGGACCAGCTGGCGCGCGAGTTCATCCCCGGCGAGCCGATCGCCAACACCGGCTACGTGCGCCGGATGCCGGTGAAACTGCTGGCGGCGGCGCTACCCCAGGCCGCGTCCACGGTCGGCGACCGGCGGGGCGACCTGATCGGGCGTACCGCCGGCACCTGCCGCCGCCCGGTCTTCCTCGACCTGCACTTCCCGATGGAGGTGCGGGA
This sequence comes from Actinoplanes sp. NPDC089786, assembly GCF_040684855.1. NCBI lineage: Bacteria > Bacillati > Actinomycetota > Actinomycetes > Micromonosporales > Micromonosporaceae > Actinoplanes > Actinoplanes sp. NPDC089786. Next base: position 591,079 of record NZ_JBFBGU010000001.1, on the reverse strand, counting down.
GCGGTCCGGCCTGGGCGTCTTCGTGGCCGAGCCCGGCGGTGGCAAGTCGACGCTGATGGGTGCCCTGGGCTACCTGAACGCGCGGCGGGGTGTGCAGGTCACGCTGCTCGACCCGTCCGGCCCGCTCGCCCGGCTGTGCCAGATGCCGGAGCTCCGGCCGTACTCCCGCGTCCTGAATCTGACCGGCTCCGAGCAGGGGACGCTGGCGCCCTATGCGCTGATCCCGACGCCGGTACGCAGCGAGTTCGCGGCCGGGCCCGGTGGTGACCGCGAGTACGAGATCGGCGTCTCCAACGCGCGGGCCGAGCGCCGCATGCTGGTGCAGGACATCTGCTCGATGCTGGTGCCGCCGCAGGTCGCCAAGGAGGCGTCGACGGCGACGTTGCTGCGGCACGCGGTCCGCCTGGTGCCGGCCGAGGAGACGTCCACGCTGGACGACGTCGTGCGTACCCTGCAAGGCCTCGACGACGACGGCAAGGAGCTGGCCAACCTGCTCCTGGACACCGCCGAGATGCCCCTGGCCCTGCTGTTCTTCGGCTCGCCGCCGAAACACCTGCTCGGCGCCGACTCCACCCTCACCGTGATCACCATGGCCGGGCTGCGGCTGCCCGACCTGAAGATCGAGCGGGAGTACTGGTCGGCCGAGGAGAGCCTGGCCCTGCCGATGCTGCACACCGCCCACCGCCTGGCCGTCCGCCGGTCGTACGGCGGCTCGATGTCGGCCCGCAAGATGGTCGGCCTGGACGAGGCCCACTTCATGGAGGGCTGGCGTTCCGGCCGCTCGTTCCTGGTCCGCCTGGCCCGGGACTCCCGCAAGTGGAACCTGGCGGCGCTGGTCGCCTCCCAGAACCCGCGCGACATCCTCGGCCTGGACGTGCAGAACCTGGTGTCCACGGTGTTCGTCGGCCGCATCGCCGAGGACCAGGAGATCGCCAGCGAGGCGCTACGCCTGCTGCGGGTGCCGGTGAACGACGGCTACGAGGCCACGCTGGCTTCGTTGTCCCAGGTGGACACCTCGTCGTCGTCGCGTCTCGGTTTCCGCGAGTTCGTCATGCGAGACGTGGACGGCCGGGTCCAGAAGGTCCGGGTCGACGTCTCGTACGTCGACGGCCTCCTCGACCACCTGGACACGACGCCGGCGGCCCAGGCGCCCCCGGTGACCACCATTCCGAGCATGTCCGACCTGGAGGGTTGAGATGATGCGGCGGGCGCTGGCTACGGTGCTGACTTTGCTGGTCGCAGCGGTGGCGTCCATCGCATGGGCGGTGGCGGCCCCAGTCCCGGCGACCGCGGCCCCGGTCCTGGAGCGCGCCCCGGCGGGCGCTTGCAGCCTCGAAGAGTGGCAGAAGGACATGAAGGGCTGCGTCAAGCGGCTCGCCGAAGTTGGCGAAGGGCGGGCGCAATGTCTCAACGCTCCTCAACCGAGCACTCCTGACTCTGGCCTGGCCGGCTGGTTCGCGGAGCGACCGAAGTCCGGCGGCTTTCCAGGCTTATACAGCGACTACGGCTACGCGGGATACAGCTACACGACTTACGACCTGGACAACGGGTGCGCGTCTTCCCTTATCGATCCGGAGTACAAGTTCGAGACCACCGTTGCCAACGGCGAGTTCATGATCGCGACGGCTGTAATCGGCGCCTCGAACGCGCTCCGGGAACGGGCATGGGATCCCGAGGCTCTGTGGGGCTGGGCGGATCCGCTGGTGCAGGAAGCGACCCGGGCCGTCTACGAAAAGGTCTTCAGCGTCTTCGGAGTCGTCACCTTGGCGATCGTCGGGCTGTACCTGATCTGGCGATCCAGGCAAGCAGAAATGGGTGCCGCCACAACTACGGCTGGTTGGGCTCTTCTCGTGATGGTCATCGTCACCGCCATTGCGTCGTGGCCGGTCCAGTCCGCCCGGCTCGCCGACCAAACGCTGGTCTCAACTCTCAGCGTTGTCCACGACGCGGTCGGTCCACGCCCAGCGAACGAGAACACCAACACGCGCTGCAAGCTCAGCGGTACCTCGTGCAAAGACAACCGCCCGCCCGCGGTCCGGGCAAGCGATACCGCTACGGAAACTATGCTCTACCGCAACTGGCTGCGCGGCTTGCTCGGCTCGGCAGACAACGCTACCGCCAAGAAGTATGGTCCGGCGCTGTACGACGCTCGTTCGTTGACCTGGGACGAAGCCAAACGCATCCGCGACAACCCAAACACACGTGACGCGGTTCTGAACGGCAAGAAGGACCAGTGGAAAAGGGTCGCTGAGCAGGTAAGCCGAGAGGACCAAGAGGCTTACGGGTACCTCAAAGGCATCAACGGCATGGACCGTGTCGGGGCTGGATTCATAGCGATGCTTGCTTCCCTGATGTTCGCGTTGTTCGACCTGACCGCGTCGCTGCTAGTGCTGCTCGGCTTCCTGATCTTCCGGTGGGCCGTGATCGCGGCTCCCATTCTCGGCACGATCGGGCTGCTTCGCCCAGCCAGTGCGGGAATCAAGCGGCTGGGCAATGCCGTCGTCGCCGCGGTCTTCAACATCGCAATCTTCGGCACCGGGTCGGCGATCTATCTGTTCGCCGTCGACCTGATCATGAACACCGCGAGCCTTGCAGGTTGGCTGCAAGTTGTCCTGGTCTTCCTTTGCGGTGTGGTCGGATGGGTATTGCTTCGACCCTATACGCGCATCACCCAGCTCGGCGGCAAGAACTCGACGCAGCAGCTTTCCCGGCTTTTCGAAGGCGTCTTTTTCCGGCGTGGCCGCGACTACGTCGTTAATGACGACGAGGGAAGGTCGAAGACTATCTCGGTCGATCCTGTTGGCGGGCCGACGGCCATCCAGCGGCCCGAGTCGCGGAACGAGGACCCTTCGCAGACCCAGCCGGGCCGGAAGCTCCCGCAGGTGGGCCGTCGCGATCAAAGGCCAGAAACGGCCGTACCCACGCCGCGTCGTGACGGTGCGGAAACCAAGGTCGAGGACGTTCCGGCCAAGCGTGAGCCGACCGGACCGCCAACTGGAGCACCCGCTCAGCCGCGCCGGACGCCCACCTGGTCCGAACCTGACGTCGCCGAACGCCCTGCCTCCTACGCCATTTACCGTCCGGAGACGGGCAGCACGACGCGGGAGCCTTCCGAGCCGCGAGTGCGCACCGAGGCGAAGTGACATTCGATGGCGCGCTTGTTCGAACGAGGACTCACCGGACTATTCCGGTCACGATGGGGCGTAGCGATCGTGATCGCGATCATCGTGCTGGCGGTGGTCGGGATCGGCCGCATTTTCTCCGACGGCTCAAATAGGACGCGCCCATCCGTCGGTGCTGGTTCGCCGGAGCCAGCGTTGAGCGCGAAGCCCGAGGACGAGGACAGCGTCATCTCGCCGGAACCGCCCCCGCAGCCCAGCACGAGCCCCGGTACCGCGCAGCCGGCGGCAGTCGCGTACGCCTTTGCCGGAGCGTGGGTCGACCATCGCAACGTTTCCGCGAAGAAATGGCGTGACCGCCTGGTACCGAATGCCACCAAGGAATTATCGGACGATCTAACCGGCACCGATCCGGCCGATGTACCGGCCGACCGGGTGAACGGCCAGCCGAAACTGGTACCGGTTGGAGAGAACCTGCTCGACGCCGTCATCGAGACGGACTCCGGAAAACTCACTCTGCGTCTGGTCGCGCCAGAAGGAAGATGGCTGGTGAGCGCCATCGACTGGGACGGGCCGTGAGGATTCCACGGCCGTCTCGTCTTGGCCTGCTGATCGCCCTGGTCGCGACGCTGGTCCTGCTGTGTTGCGGCGGCAGCGTCAGCGCCATCCTGCTCGGCGGTTTAGGCAGCGAGGAAAATACCAATGCGTTCTCCACGCTTGGATGCGGTCAGGGCGGTCCCATCGATGAGAACAGCGAACTGCCGTCAATCTCCGACTACGGTCCGGAGCAGATCCGTAATGCTGCGATCATCATCAACGTCGGAGCAGACCTCAAACTACCCCCGCGTGCCTGGGTGATCGCCGTCGCCACGGCCATGCAAGAGTCAACGCTTCACAATTATGGCAACCTGGGCGCGGCGAACGACCACGACTCCCTCGGGCTCTTCCAGCAGCGGCCAAGCGCTGGGTGGGGTACACCGGCGCAGGTCCAAGATCCGGTTTACGCGAGCCGAAAGTTTTACGAGAAGCTCCAGACCGTCAAAAATTGGGACAAGATGTCGCTTACCAAGGCGGCGCAAAAGGTTCAACGGAGCGCTTACCCGAATGCCTATGCCAAGCATGAGGCGATCGCCGCCATTATCGTCAACCAACTCGCTCACGGAGCGGCCAATGCGGTTGGCAATTCGTTGGCCATGGCCTGCGCTGCGGGCGGACAGGTCGCGGCCTCCGGCTACACGATCCCACTAAAGGCGGTGGTGGGCTCCGGTTTCCGTACCCCGCAGCGCCCCACCCATCAAGGCGTCGATCTGATCATCGGACGCTACACACCGATCGCCGCCGTATCGAGCGGCGTGGTGTCGGTGGTCAAATGCAACGAGGACCACCGCGGACGGCGAACCTGCGACGTCGACGGCTACCCGGGCAAGGGAGGGTGCGGATGGATGGTGGAGATCGTGCACGCCAACAAAGTGATGACACGCTACTGCCATATGGTGCAGCGGCCATTCGTAACGGTCGGACAGGAAGTGACCGCCGGCGACATCATCGGACGGGTGGGCACGAGCGGCAACTCCTCCGGGCCGCACCTCCACTTCGAAGTGCACCTGAACAATGACCGGACGAGCAATGGTGCGATCGACCCTGTTCGCTTCATGCGGGAGCAGGGCGCGCCCCTCGGAGGCGACGAGTGAGCAGTGGCGGCGCGATGCCTGATCCCTTCGGCGGTCAAGCCGGCGGTTGGGAGCATGAGGGCCCTCGACCTCTCGTGCCTACGCCGGCCATCATGGCTGGGGCGTTGCGCGGCCGCCGTGTGCTCATTGGCTTGCCAGGCATGGGGTGGCGTACTGATATGCGCGCGGATGAGAAAGTCGTCCAGGGCAGCCGAACCTATGTGCCGGTCATGTCCGAATCAGAGTGGTATCGCGCCGAAGCCGAACAGACCGAGGTTTTCGCACCGATGGTTCCAGTCGAGCGGGTCTGGGCAGAAGAATATGGTCTTGCTGGAACGACGAACTTGGACGGGGACATGACCTCGCGCCTTGTCTCATTGGACGGGCCGCCACGTCGCAATCCGGTGGCTGCACTCGACGCCGATGTCATCACAGGACGCCGTGTGATCCAGATTCTCGATGGTGGCGGCGAGCGACGTGACCTCCGAGGTGTCACCGAGATCCACACAAACGGTGGTGGCGACATCTGTGTACGCGTCACCACCGAATTAGAGTGGTATCGGTGGAGTTGGAGCGGCCGCGCTCCGAGCACTCTCGAGGTCCCGGTCATCCAACTTTGGGTGGAGTGAGATTCAGGCAAGCTGAGAGGCCTTGCAGACGCGCCAACCATCTTGGTCGACCATCGTGAACGACCAACGTTGAGTATCCCGTTCGCTGTTGTCGGTGAGAGTGCGGATCACATCGGTCGACACGGTCGTCTGCCCGTTGACGGCGGTGACCTCCAGGCTCGTCCACGACACCCGAACGCCGACCGTGTATTGCTTTTCAGTCGACTCGATCTGGCCTCGAAACGCTTCGATCTGCGTGAAGTCTCCGCCAGAGGAGCAGGTGAACAGAGACGTCTCCCCCGGATCGCGATTGACCAGGTAGGCCCGCAGGTATGAGTCGACGACCGCGTCGGGCTCTGTGCGCTTGATCTTGGTTGCGTCGTCGTAGAGGGAGACGAAGACGCCTACGCCGCCTAGGCAGAGCAACGCCACGATGCCTGCTGCCATGGCCAGGAAGAGGCGCATGCGGCGGTTTCGGGAAGGTGTGGCGGGTGCGGGGGGCGGCACGCCGGGGGGTGGGGGTGGTGGGGCGCCCTGGGGAGGCGCGGCTGGGGGTGGCTGCGCCGGGGGGGTGGGGGGCTCCGGTGGGTGCACGGTGTCGACTTTAGTGCGTGTGGGGATTGATCGACCTGCGCCACGGAAGGCGCTTGGGCTACGGAACGCGAAGCGGCGGCGTGGCTGGGATACGGTTTGAGCGCACACAGGGAGGTGAGGCGGTGGCGGAATCGAGTTCCCGGATCGATCAGGCCGCTGCCCTGCACCGGCAGGCCGAGGCCACCGTCGCTGCGGCGGCCGCCGCGCTTGACGCGCAAGGGCCGGCCGCGGCCGATCCGCGTGAGCAGCATGCGCTGGCGGAAGAGTTGCGGGTCGCGGCGCAGGCGCTCGCCCCGGGGTGGCTGGGTGCGCCGCTGGAGGCTCGGTCGGCCAATACGCCGCTGGGTGGTGCTGGGCTGCCTCAGTTCGTGCGGGTGGGTGTGGCGCAGCCACTCGACGATGCCACGTTCCCGGCGATTGTTCCGCTGCTGGGGACCGGCAACCTGACCATCGACCAGGATGCGCGCGATGCCCGGGTCGGCGGCATGCTGCGGAGCGTCGTGCTGCGGCTGCTGGCCGCGGCGCCGGCCGGGTCGTTGCTGGTGCGGGCGGTTGACTGCGCGGGTGGGGGAACGGTGTTCGCGCCGTTCGAGCCGCTGACCGACGCCGGCGTGATGGAACCGGTGGCGACCGACCAGGCGGGGCTGCGGGACACCCTGAACGAAGTGCAGAAGTGGCTTCGTACCCGTCGGGGTGAAGGGTCTCGGCGCAGCCGCCGCGACAAGGTGATGTTGCTGGTCATCGCCAGCCTGCCGCCGACCGCGTGGGGCGAGTTGAGCCAGATCGCGCTGCTGGCCCAGCAGGGGCCCGAGGCGGGACTGCACCTGATCGTCGCGGGCTGGCCACCGCCGCCGGAGAACACCGGCGACAGTCAGCAGGGGATGCTGCCTCACTCGACCGCGATCGCGTTGCTCAACCCGGATGTACGCATCGGCAACACCCCGGCCGGCGCGTTCACCGCCGGGGTCGACGGGTTCTTCGACGTGCCGGTGTTCCTCGACGACGACCCACCGCCCCACCTGATTGACGCCGTCTGCCAGGAACTGGCCGCGAGTTCGGCGCAGGCCGCCCAGGTGACGCTGGCCGATCTGCTGCCGGAACCGGGCGAGGAGATCTGGGCGGGGGACGCCGCCGACGGGCTGAGCACCCCGGTCGGGCAGGCCGGCGACAACCCGGTGATGCTCCAGTTCAACGACCTGACGCCACACTGGATGGTCGGCGGCCGGTCCGGCGCCGGCAAGACGGCCTTCCTGATCAACGTGCTGTACGGGTTGTGCGCCCGGTTCAGCCCGGCCGAGCTCGCCCTCTACCTGCTCGACTTCAAGGAAGGCGTCTCGTTCGCCGAGTTCGTGCCGACCCAGCGCGACCGCACCTGGCTGCCGCACGCGCGGGCGGTCGGTGTCGAGTCCGACCGGGAGTACGGACTGGCCGTCCTGCGTGAACTGGACGCCGAGATGACCCGCCGGTCGGTGGCGTACAAGCGGGCCGGTGTGACGAAGTTCGCCGATCTGCGCGCGGTGGCCGCCGAGGAGGGCCGGGGCAAGTCGCTGCCCCGGGTGCTCTGCGTCATCGACGAGTTCCAGGTGCTGCTGTCCGGCAACGATCCGATCGCCTCCGAGGCGGTCGGCCTGCTTGAGTCGCTGGCGCGCAAGGGCCGGTCGTACGGCATCCATCTGGTCCTGGCCAGCCAGACCGTGCTCGGCGTGGAGGCGCTCTACACCAAGCGTGACTCGATCTTCGGCCAGTTCCCGGTGCGGGTCGCCCTGCCGGGCGGCGGCGACGTGCTGGAGCCGACCAACGACTCGGCGGCCGGCCTGGCCCTGGGCACCGCGGTGATGAACACGGCCGGTGGCCTGGGTGGCCCGCGTGGCGCCACCCGCGCCCACGAACGCATCGTGCGCTTCCCCGACCCGCACGCCGACAAAGAGGCGCTCAGCGACCTGCGGCACAAGCTGTGGGGCGCCCGTGACCCCGAGTCGCCGGCGCCGCGGATCTTCGCCGGGTACGCCCAGCAGCACCTGGCCGACGACCCCACCTACCGCGCGGCGCTGGCCGGGCGCGCGGGCCGCCCGGCGGCGCTGGTCGGCCGGTCCATCGACGTGCAGCTGTCGACGGCGTCGTTCCCGCTGGACGCGTCCCCGGGGCGGCACCTGGCAATCTTCGGGTCGCGGCCGGACGGCGCCGAGGTGTTGCAGGCCGCCGCCTTGAGCGTGGCGGCCTTCCACGCGCCGCGTACCGCCCGCTTTGTCATCTCGTCCCTGGTCGCCGAAGGCGATGAGCTGGCCAAGGACCTGGCGGTGGAGATCGGCCACCGGCAAGAGGTGGTGGCGGTCGGCGCGTCCGGCCTGGCCGCCCAGCTCACCCTGGAGCAGCCGGGCTATCTGGTGGTGTTCGGGATGGACGCGGCCAGCCCGGGGACGCTGCCGTCGCTGCGTCAGGTGTTGCGTGAGGGACCGAGCCGCGGCGTGCACCTGCTGTCGTGGTGGCGGGGCACCCGGCGGTTCACCGAGGAGACGGGCGGCAGCATGGGCCGGGAAGACGTGGCCGGCCTGCTGTTCCTGAACTGCACGCAGCAGGACGTCACGCTGATGCTGGGACGGACGGTCGACTGGCACCCGCGGGCGAACCGGGCGCTGCTCTACGACCGGCAGACCGACCGGTCCGATGTCGTGGTGCCGTTCGTGCTGCCGGAGGCGGACGGATGACCGAGCCGACGACCCACGAGATACCGACCCAGAAGACGCCCGCCCATGGGCCGTGGGCAGACTATCTGGCCGCGGCGCAACGCTTGGACGCGGTGCGGCGCGAGGCGAGCGTCACCGCGGGTGAGCAGGCGGCGGCTCTGCAGGCCGCGAGGCAGGAGCTTTCGGGGGTACGCGCGCGGCTCGCACCGCAGCGCGCCCGGTTGGCGCAGGAGTTCGGCGTACCCGATCAGGATCTGGTGCCGCAGGCCGGTGACCAGGTGCTCGCGATGGCCGGTGGGCCGGTCGCCGTGCTGGCGGCGTTGCGGCAGGCCCGGGGTACGGCGGATGCGGCCGACGCGGCGATGCTGAACTCGCCGGCCAAGCGGATCTCGTCGCTGCGGCCGTGGGCGCGGAACCTGCTGGTCTACGGCCCGTTCGCCGCCGCCGTGCTGATCGTGCAGATCGTGCTCTACCTGGTGGCGCCGGCCGGCTCGGTGCCCACCTACGCGCTGCTGTGCGGGCTGAGCATGCCGCTGCTGGCGTTCGGGATGGGCTGGGTGACGATCGGGTTCGTCTATGGCGGCGGCCCGGAGAAGGTGGACCGGACCCCGCTGGTCGGCGTGGTCGCGTGCCTGACGCCGGTGCTGCTGACCTGCATGGCCGTCGGCCTGCTGCAGTTCGTGAACTAGGGGCGGCTCGGTGGCCAGTGTCGAAGAGGTCAAGGCGAACGTGGCCGCGTCGGTCGACGGCGCGGAGCGGGCGGTCACCGGCATCCAGCATGTGACGCAGCAGCTCGATGACGCGCTGACGCTGCTCCGGATGACGGCGATCGGGTCGTTCCACCCGTCCGTGGCGTCGGCCATTGCCCAGCTCGAGCAGGCCCGGATGCGGCTGGACGAGGCGGCGACGCTGGCCCGCGGTGCGATCGACTCCGGCAACACCTACCGGATGATCGTGTAGGCCGTGTTTCATAACCCGGCCTAACCGACAGCAGTCAGGTCGACCTCGATGAGCTGGCCGCGGTAGCCGAGGGCGGCGACGCCGAGCAGGGTGCTGGCCGTGGTGAAGGCCGGCGCCAGTGGCGAGGCCATCAGCCGGCGCCAGACCGCCCCGAGGTCGTCGCTGTCGGTGCTGACCACGTAGACGACGGATCGCACCACGTCGGCGGCGCTGACCTCGGCGGCCGCGAGGACGGCCAGGCAGTTGGAGATGACCTGGTCGGTCTGGGTAAGGAAGTCGTCGCCGACCACCTTGTCGTCGATGTCGAGGGGACACTGACCGGCAAAGTGGATCATGCGGCCGGCGTCGGAGACGGTGATGTGCGAGTAGCCGTCCGGCTGGTGCAGACCTGGTGGGTTGGATCGATGTAGCAAGGTCACCTCGCGTTTATCAGAGCCATCGCTTCGGCGCGGACCTTGCCGTCGCGCTGGAACGCGCCGCGGACCGCCGAGGTGACCGTACGGGCGCCGACCTTGCGGATGCCACGCATTTCCATGCACAGGTGCCGGCACTCCAGCACCACGATGACGCCGCGCGCCGCCAGCTGCTTCATCAGCAGATCGGCGATCTCCGAGGTGAGGCGTTCCTGCACCTGCGGGCGGCGGGCGAACACCTCGACCAGGCGGGCCAGCTTGGACAGGCCGGTGATACGGCCGTCGGCGCCGGGGATGTAGCCGATGTGCGCGCTGCCGATGAAGGGCAGCAGGTGGTGCTCGCACACGCTCTGGACCTCGATGTCGCGGACCAGCACGAGTTCCTCGTGGTTGGCCTCGAACGTCGTGGTGACCACCAGGGAGGGGTCGACCCGCAGGCCGGCGAAGAGTTCCGCGTAGGCCCGCGCGACCCGGGACGGGGTGCGTTGGAGGCCGTCACGGTCCGGGTCCTCACCGATCGCGATGAGGATCTCCCGGACCGCGTTCTCGATCCGCGGCAGGTCGACGGCGTCCTCGACGGGAGACCCGTTGAGCTTGCCGTCGACCAGTCGCGCCGCGAGATAGTCGAGCTCGCCGATCAGTGGCCGCCTTCCGAGCCATTGCTGGTGTTGCCGGAAGGGCCGGGACCGACCGCTGCCTGGCCGTCCGCCTCGGCCTGAGCCTTCAGCGCGGACTGCTCGGACGGGGTGAGGACCGGCGGCGCCGAGGACGGCAGGCGCTTGCCGAAGCCGTTGAACGGAGCCATCGGAGGACGCTTCTGCACCCGGGCGCAGATGCGGTTCATGTCGTCCTGGGTGATGGTTTCCTTCTCCATCAGCTCGAGCACCATATCGTCGAGGACATCCCGGTATTCCACCAGGATCTCCCACGCCTCGTCGTGCGCGAGCTCGATGAGCGCCCGGACCTCGCCGTCGATGTCGGCGGCGACCGAGTCGGAGTAGTCCTTCTCGTGGCCCATGTTGCGACCCATGAAGGGCTCGTCACCGCTGGTGCCGTACTTGACCGCGCCCAGCTTGGAGCTCATGCCGTACTGCGTGACCATGGCCCGGGCCAGCCCGGAGGCCTTCTCGATGTCGTTGCCGGCACCGGTGGTGGGCTCGTGGAAGACGAGTTCTTCGGCGGCCCGGCCACCCAGGGCGTAGGCCAAGGTGTCGATCATCTCGGCCCGGGTCTGGGTGTACTTGTCCTCGGTCGGCAGCACCAGCGTGTGGCCCAGGGAGCGGCCGCGCGGCAGGATCGTCACCTTGTGCACCGGGGCGGAGTGTGGCAGCGCGTACGCCACCAGCGCGTGCCCGCCCTCGTGGTAGGCGGTGATCTTCTTTTCCTTGTCGCTCATCGCCCGGGTCTTGCGCTCGGGGCCGGCGATGACGCGGTCGATCGACTCCTCGAGGAAGTAGTTGCTGATCGCCCGCTTCTCGTTACGCGCCGTGAGCAGCGCCGCCTCGTTGATCACGTTGGCCAGGTCGGCGCCGGAGAACCCGGGCGTCCGGCGGGCCACCGCGTCGAGGTCGACGTCGGGGGTGAACGGCTTGCCCTTAGCGTGCACCCGGAGGATCGCCTTGCGGCCCTCCATGTCCGGGTTGTCCACCGGGATCTGCCGGTCGAAGCGGCCCGGGCGCAGCAGCGCCGGGTCGAGGATGTCGGGCCGGTTGGTCGCCGCGATCAGGATCACGCCGCCCTTGGTGTCGAAGCCGTCCATCTCGACCAGCAGCTGGTTGAGCGTCTGCTCGCGCTCGTCGTGACCGCCACCCATGCCGGCGCCGCGATGGCGGCCGACGGCGTCGATCTCGTCGACGAAGACGATCGCCGGCGCGTTGGCCTTGGCCTGCTCGAACAGGTCACGGACCCGGCTGGCGCCGACACCGACGAACATCTCGACGAAGTCGGAGCCGGAGATCGAGTAGAACGGCACCCCGGCCTCGCCGGCGACCGCGCGGGCCAGCAGCGTCTTACCGGTTCCGGGCGAGCCGAACAGCAGCACACCCTTGGGGATCTTGGCGCCGAGAGCCTGGTATTTGGCCGGGTTCTGCAGGAAGTCCTTGATCTCGTAGAGCTCCTGGACCGCCTCATCGGCACCGGCCACGTCGGCGAACGTGGTCTTCGGAGTGTCCTTGGTGATCATCTTCGCCTTGGACTTGCCGAAGTTGAGCACCCGGGACCCGCCGCCCTGCATCTGCGACATGAACAGCAGCAGCAGGATCACCAGGATCGCGATCGGTAGGAGGTTGACCAGCAGACTGAGCAGGATGCTGTCGCCCGAGACGGTGACGTTGAAGTTCTCCTGGACGCGCCCGGCGGCCTTGGCCTGCTGGACGGCGGACAGGATCTGGTTGCTCGCCTCGTAGGGATACTGCGTCTCGATCAGCTTGGTCTCTTTGCCGGCGAATCGCTCGTCGGAGACCAGATCGATCTGCAGTGTCTGCTCTTTGTCCTTGATCAGGACCTTTTTTATGCCCGGCTGGTTCAGCCGCTCGAGGGCGACCGACGTGTCAACTCGCTGGTAGCTCGGACCACTGGTGAAGATTGAGCTCAGCGCAATCGCACCGATGATCACCAGACTGATCCAGACCACCGGGCGGCGGAAGAAACGCGTACGTTCCATACTGTCTGTCGGGCGATTAGCGCGCCCGGACCCTCCTGATCGGCGTCCTGGTCACCTGACTTGCTCCGGCGAGCGTGGGGCTACGCCATTGGTCACTCGACGGTACACCGTGGGTGCCGGTCGCGACTCCGTGAGCCCACCCGCCCGACACCGACCGTTTACCCCCTAGGACGCTGAAAACCGGGCGAATCGCCGCATTCCTGAGAAGACGCTGAGGAACCCGTTCAGCTACGGGCGTACACGTCCGGCTTCAGCACCCCGATGTACGGCAGTTCGCGGTACCGCTCGGCGAAGTCGAGCCCGTACCCGACGACGAACTCGTTCGGGATGTCGAAGCCGATGTACTTCACCGGGATGCTGACCTTGACCGCGTCGGGCTTACGCACCAGGGCGACCACCTCGACGCTGGCCGGCGAGCGGCTCTGCAGGTATTTCATCAGCCAGGACAGGGTGAGGCCGGAGTCGACGATGTCTTCGACGATCACCACGTGTCGGCCGGCGATGTCGCGGTCGAGGTCCTTGAGGATGCGCACCACGCCCGACGAGGTGGTTCCGGAGCCGTAGGACGACACCGCCATGAACTCCATCTCGACGGACGGACCCGTCCGCCCCAGCGACCGGGCGAAGTCGGCCATGAACATGACCGCGCCCTTGAGCACGCAGACGAGCAGGAGCCCGCCGTCGGCGCCGGCGTAGTCGGCCGAGACCTGCTTGGCCAGTTCCTCGGTCTTCTCCCGGATCTGCTCCTCAGAGAGGATCACGTGGTCGATGTCGGCGTCGTACCAGGAGCCGTCTGCCATGCGCCTAGCCTGCCTGATGAAGGTTGCGAGCGGCGGCCGGGGTCACTGCTCGGACCAGCGCAAATCCGGCTAAACCCGAGGCGGTCGTGACACGGGGTGTCGACCGTCACAGGTCGACCCGCCTCAGGCGTCCCTCCCGCCGGGCCACCAGCACCCCGCCCGGTAACGCGGCCGGACCCTGGCCGTGCCAGTCGGTGACGAAGGCGTCGAGCGCGGCGACGTGCCGGTGGGACAGCGCGCTGCCGGAGACGCCCAGCCGCCGGGCCCACTGGTGGAGCACCCGGGTGCGGATCGCGTCGGGCAGGACGGACAGGTCGGTCACCTCGAGCTCGTCGTGGACCTCGGCCGCGGCCAGCGCGTCCAGGGCGGCGTTGTCGGCGGCGAGCTGGCCGGCCGTACGCGCCAGGTTGTCGACCACGGCCGGGCCCAGGGCGGCGACCAGCGCGGGGAGCAGATCGGCGCGGACGCGCGCGCGGGCGTACGCGGAATCCTGGTTGTGGGGGTCGTCCCAGATCTCGAGCCCGAGCGCCGCGCAGGCCTTCCGCGTGTCGGAGCGGGCCACCCCGAGGAACGGGCGCAGCAACCGCCCACGCCGAGCCGGCATCCCGGACATCCCGCGCGGGCCGGCCCCCCGGGCCAGCGCCAGCAGCACCGTCTCGGCCTGGTCATCGCGGGTGTGGCCGAGAAGGATCGCCGCGCCGCCGTGCTCCTCGGCCGCCGCCTCCAGCGCCGCATATCGCGCATTTCGGGCGGCAGCTTCGGGCCCGCCGGGGCCGGTGACGCAGACTTCCATCGACAAAACGGGCGAAAATCCCGAGGCCCACGCCACGACTGCGGCCGCGCGCGCTGCCGACCCGGCCTGGAGTCCGTGATCAACAGTCACCAGCCCGGCCCGCAAACCCAGCCGCGGCGCGACGAAAGAACAAGCCGCGGCCAGCGCCATCGAATCTGCCCCGCCCGAGCAGGCCACCAGCACCAGCGACTCGGCCGGAAACCCGGCCAGCGCCGCCCGGACCGCCCGGCGGGTGGCCGCGACCGGCGCCGGAAGGTACGCCACCTATCCCGCCGAGACGCCGCCGTGCACCCGGGCCACCCAGGCATCCGGGTCGCCCAGTTCGTCGAGCCGCGGCAGAGTCAGCGGCGACTCGAAGATCTTGTTGAAGCCGGCCATGCCGACCCGCTCGACCGCGCCGTGCACGAACTTGCGGCCCTCGGCGTACTGCCGCATCTTGACCTCGATGCCCAGCACCCGGCGGATCGCCTTCTCCAGCGGGTTGCCGGTCTCGCGGCGCCGGTTGAACTTGGCCCGGATCGACTCCACGCTCGGGATGACCTCGGGGCCGACGCCATCCATGACGAACTCGGCGTGCCCCTCGAGCAACGTCATCAGCGCGGTCAGCCGGTCGAGCACCGCCTTCTGGGCCGGCGTCTGCACGATGTCGAGCACCGAGGACCGGCTGTCGGGGTCGCGCAGGGCGTCGGACAGCGTGGCCACGCCGCGCCGCAGCCGCTCCAGGATGTGTTCGCCGCCGCTCTGTGAGGCGTCGACGAAGGCCTGCACCTCGCCCAGGAAGTAGCCGCGCATCCACGGGACCGCGGTGAACTGGGTGCGGTGGGTCACCTCGTGCAGGCAGACCCAGAGCCGGAAGTCGCGCGGGTCGGCATCGAGCTTGCGCTCGACCTCGACGATGTTCGGCGCGTTCAGTAGGAGCTGGCCGGGCTCGCCGGAGAACACCTCGTACTGCCCGAGGACCCGGCCGGAGAGATAGGCCAGCACCGTGCCGGCCTGCACACCGGTGACCCGGGAGCCGATCGCGTCGGCCACCCCGCCCGGTTGCCGGTCGCCGGAGAGCCGGGTGACCAGCGGGCTGATCACCTGTCGCAGGCCCGCGATGTTCACCGCCGCCCAGTCCTTGCGGTCGACCACCTGGACCGGCGGAACCTCGACCTGCGAGGTCAGCCCCGTGTAGTCGGCCACGTGACCGGCCGCCTCGTCGGTCAGCTCACGCAGCTGGGTCACCACCTGCATGGCTTCCTCATAGGAGACCGCGGGGCCGGATTTGGACAACGCCCCCGCGGTCGCGGCGGCCAGATCCCAGTCAACGAACTGCGCCATGAATCGACAGTACTCGCGGCTCACCAGCCGGTGGCCCCTGAACAAACCCCGAGATCAGCAGCCGCAGGCGACCAGCCGGGTGGCGATCTTGTCCAGGGCCTGCCGCGCCGACGTCGATTCGCCGCTCTTATCGGCCATGATCGCGAAGACCAGCAGCCGCCCGTCCTTGGTGACGAGCTGACCGGCGATCGTGTTCACCCCGCTCAGCGACCCGGTCTTGGCCCGGACCAGCCCCTGACCGGCCCGGTTCGGCGCCGGCGTCACGAACCGGGTCCGCAGCGTGCCCGACCAGCCGGCCACCGGCAGCCCGCCGAACATCGGCGTCAGCGCCGGGTGGTCGCCCTTGGCCGCCAGCGCCAGCAGCTGGGTGAGCAGCGCCGGGCTGATCTGGTTGAGCCGCGACAGCCCGCTGGCGTCGGAGAGCTTGATCCGGTCGGCCGGCAGGCCCAGCTCGGTCAGCTTGGCGATCATCGCCCGGGTCGACCCGTCGAACGTGGCCGGCTCCCCCGCGGCCAGCGCCACCTGCCGGGACAGCACCTCGGCGATGGTGTTGTCGGACTGCTCCAGCATCCAGTCCACGACGTGCACCAGCGGCGGCGACTGCACCTGGCCCAGCTCGGAGCCCGGCTCCAGGGTGATCGGGGGCGCCGACGAGGCCCCGCCCGCGCTGGACGGCGCCGTGCCACGAACCACGGCCGCCTTCACCTTGAGCTGCCTCGCGAACGCCTGCCCCGCCGCCAGCGCCGGATCCGACGACCGCGGATCGCCGCCGGCCTCGCGGTGCACCGGCTGCCGACGCCCGCCGTTGATCATCAGCGGCATGATCGCCGAGACCTGCCCCTCGGGCGCGATGATCGTGCCGGTCCAGCCCTTGGCCGTGGTCGGCCCGGTGAACAGCGACGTGTCGATCACGACCTGGGTGACCGGTGTGTCGCCCATCGCCCGTTTGACCTGGGCGGCGAGCTTGTCCAGCCGGGCCGCGCCCGGGAACTGGCCCTTCGCGTTGGCCGCCAGCGACGGGTCGCCGCCGCCGATCAGCACCACCTGACCAGGCTTGGCGCCGGCCACCGCGCGGGTGGTCAGCCGGTGGGCCGGGCCGCGCGCGGCGAGCACGGTCGCGGCGGTGACCAGCTTGGTCGTCGAGGCCGGGGTGGCCGGGGTGGCCGCGTCCCGGGAGAACAGCGTCGCGCCGGTCGCCGCGTCGACCACCGAGACGCGGACCCGGGAGCCCAACGCCGGCGCGGTGACCAGGCTGCCGATCGCCTTCTGGACGCCGGCCGCGGTGGGCGCCGTGCCGACCTCGCCCGCCGCGGCCAGCACCGGCGTGGGCGTCGGCTCGGGCGGGAGGGTCGCCGAGGGCGTCGGCGCCGGCTTGTCCGCGAGCCACCCCGCGATCGGCCCCGGCCGCATGATGAAGGCGCCCGCTCCGAGCCCCACGACCAAGATCAACACCAACAACCCGGAAACCCATAAGATACGCCGAGCGGAAGACGGTCCCGCGCTCACCGAACCGGCCGGCTGCCCGCTCCCGCCCGGTGGGCCACCTGCGGGTTGTCCCGGCCCATCGGCCGGTCCCCCGCCCGGCCCACCCGCGCCCGCGCCGGCCCGGTCAATCCCGACCGGCCGCGAAACACTGACCCGTCCCACCGCCGGCCGCAATCCCCCGACTGCCTCCTCCGCGCCCGCCGCGGCCGCCGAAGCCTGCGGCCCGACGCCCGGAGCCTGCGGCTCTGCACCCGGGGGCTGCGGCTCTGCACCCGGGGGCTGCGGCTCTGCACCCGGGGGCTGCGGCTCTGCACCCGGGGGCTGCGGGCTCGCGGCGGCCGGCTGTGGCGGCGTACCCGCGCCCTGCTCGCTCTCGGCCGGCGGACCGACGCGCGCCGAACCCCGGGCGCCCTCAGGCGCCGTTCCACCCCGTGCCAATTCCGAAGCCCTTTCCGGCCCGCCCGGCCCGGCGCCGTCCTCGCGCCGGCCGTCACCCTGGTCGTCCCCGTCACCCGTCGCGGCCGGCGCCATGGCCTGGCCCCGACCGGGCTGCCCGACGCCCGATTCCGCGGATTGTGCCTGCTGGGCCGGTGGTGACTGGTGGGTCGCCGGCGCGTCCGAGCCCGTCTCGGGAGGGTTTGCGGGCACCGATGCCCGTCCTCTATGTGAGTCTTCCCTCCCCACCGGCCCCTCCCTCGTTCGCGGCGTCAGACTTAGGGGAGACTACTGAAATCCCGCACATCGCGGCGCGCGGATCTTGCCGAGCGCGAGTTCGCCCGCGCGCATCGTGATAGGGCTTACACACGCCCGGCAAGACGACCGAGGGAGCACAGCATGGATTTCGACGTTCTGGTTGAGATCCCCAAGGGTCAGCGCAACAAGTACGAGGTCGACCACAAGACCGGCCGCATCCGGCTGGACCGCACACTGTTCACCGCGACGCAGTACCCGGCCGACTACGGCTTCATCGAGGGCACCCTCGGTCAGGATGGCGATCCGCTCGACGCCCTGGTCCTGATCCAGGAACCGACGTTCCCCGGCTGCCTGGTCCGCGCCCGGGCGATCGGCATGTACCGGATGACCGACGAGAAGGGCCGCGACGACAAGGTCCTCTGCGTCCCCTATGAAGACCCGCGCCAGGAACATCTGCGCGACATCCACCACCTGGGTGAGTTCGACCGCATGGAGATCCAGCACTTCTTCACGGTGTACAAGGACCTCGAGCCCGGTAAGTCGGTCGAGGGCGCCACCTGGACCGGCCGCGTCGAGGCCGAAGAGGAGATCCGCGCGTCGTTCAAGCGCGCCGAAGCCCTCGAACATGGCCCCGACGGCCACTGACCAGCCCAAACTCAGCCCGGACGGCCGGCCTCCGCAGCGCGGAAGGCCGGCCGTCGGCATCAGGGCGGTCAGAAGGAGATGTTGGTGACCGCGTCGTAGAGGCCGGCCACCGCGCAGGCGACCGGGATCACCGAGACCACGACCAGGGTGTCGACCAGGTCGGCGGCGCGGCCGAGGTAGGGCGACGGCGGTTTGCGGGAATAGGTGGCGCCCGCCGCCATCGTGGACAACGCGAGGATGACCGCGGCGGCGCTGACGCCCAGGCGCACCGGGGTGCTGGCGCCGGTCAGCAGGTCGACGCCGAGGGCGGCCACCCCGAACATGCCCGCGCAGATCAGTGGCACCCGCTGCCGCAGGGTCACGAACAGGCGTGAGCGCAGCAGCAGCGCGGCCGCCGCCACCGTGGTGAGGATGCGGGCCGAGAGGCTGCCGGCACTGGCCAGCACGACGAACGCCCCGGCGGCCAGGATCGCGTGGCCGAGCAGCATGCCGGCCAGCAGCTCCTCGGTGCGGGTCACCGCCGCGAACACGGTCGCCCGGTCGGGACGCTCGCGGGCCAGGTCGGCGGCGCCCGCGGTCTGTGCCGCGGTGAAGCCCTCGGCGCCGCTGCCGGTGGGCAGCGTGACCGGCGGCATCGGCACCTTGCCGAACCGGATCGCGAGCAGCGGGATCAGGCCGATGCCGCAGACCAGGATCGAGATCAGCACCGCGGCGCCGGCCGCGGCGGACGACCAGATGCTGATCAGCGCGGTCGCCGCGGCGAGCAGGCCGACCAGGCCACCGGCGGCGAAGACCCGCAGGCCGGCCGCCACCCCGATGCCGCCGAGCGCCGCGACCAGCAGCAACGCCACCGAGCCGGTCAGCAGCTCGGCCCCGCCCAGCCACGGGAGCAGGGCGAACATGCCCACGCGGTCGCCGGCGCCGGACGA
This sequence comes from Actinoplanes sp. NPDC089786, assembly GCF_040684855.1. Lineage (NCBI taxonomy): Bacteria > Bacillati > Actinomycetota > Actinomycetes > Micromonosporales > Micromonosporaceae > Actinoplanes > Actinoplanes sp. NPDC089786. Next base: position 571,701 of record NZ_JBFBGU010000001.1, on the reverse strand, counting down.
GACGAGGACGGCGCCGCCGGCGAACGCGTACGGCATCGCACACGCGCCGAGGGCCGTGCCGGCTCGCGCGTCCCCGTACGCCCGAGAAGCCGTCACCCCGGCGAGCGCGAGAAGCAGGCCGACGCCGAGCCCCACATAGGCCGAACCGGCCCACGCCGGACCGGCCGCGAGCACCGCGATCAGGCCCAGGCCGAGCAGCAGGGCGCCGCTGAGCACGGTCGCCGTGCGGGTCGAGGCGGGCGTCCAGACCGTGCCGCGGCGGCGGGCGCCATCGGCGATCGCCTCGACCACGTCGTCGTACTCGAGCTCGGGCCAGTCGTCGCGGGCGGGCACCAGATGGAGCACCTCGCCGTCGCGCACACCCTGGGGAAACAGGCCCTGCGCGGTGGCCAGGGGCACGCCGTCGGTGCGCCGGAGCAGCCAGCCGCCGTGGCGCTCGCCGTCGTCGGCCAGGCCCTCGCCGGCGTGGCGCAGCACCTCGGGCAGCAGCTCGGCGAGCGGGACATGCTCGGGCAGCGCCACATCGACGCGACGTTGCGGAGCGCTGATCGTGATTCGCGCCAGACCGACACTCATGAATGAAACCCATCGACAGGCAGCGGTGCTGCGGAACGGAGGGGACTTTACCTATCCTGGGCGCGGCGCGATGCCCGCCTGTGGATGACGTTCTGCCGCGGGTGACGGGGAGGAAAGGGACAGCCCGCCATGAGTACGACCGTGATCAAACGGTCCGCGCGACGACCGGCGCCGGAGATTCCGACCGGTGAGCTGGCCGTCGACGCGCCGCCGGAGATTCCGCAGGACGGTGGCCGGCGCTGGCAGCAGGCGCTGATGGCGCTGCCGATGCTGGGCGGGTCCGTCGCCATGGCCATGATGATGGGCCGGGGCAGCGGCGGCGCGATGTCCTACGTGGTCGGTGGGCTGTTCGGGGTGTCCTCGCTGGCGATGCTGGCCACCTCCTTCGGCAGCAACGGCTCGCCGAAGAAGGCCGAGATGATGGCCGCCCGCCGGGAATACCTGCGCCACCTGGCCAACCTGCGGCGCCGGGTCCGCGAGACGGCGGGCAAGCAACGCACCGGCCTCTACTACCGGCACCCGGAGCCGGGTCAGCTCTGGTCGACCGCGGGCAGCCACCGGGTGTGGGAACGCCGCCCGAGTGATCCCGATTTCGGGGTGGTCCGGCTGGCGGTCGGGCCGCAGACCCTGGCCACGCCGCTGGTTCCGCCGGTGACCCGGCCGCTGGAAGACCTGGAGCCGATGACGGCGGGGGCGCTGCGGCGCTTCCTGGACGCGTACTCCGTGGTCCCGGAGCTGCCGGTGGCGGTCTCCCTGCGCGGTTTCGCCCGGGTCTTCATGCGCGGGCCGGACGCCGAGGCGCGGGCGCTGACCCGGGCGGTGCTGGCCCAGCTGGCGGTCTTCCACGCCCCCGACGACCTGCTGATCGCGGTGGCCGCCGGGCCGGAGCGGCGGGCCGCCTGGGAGTGGGTCAAGTGGCTGCCGCACAACCTGCACCCGTCCCGGACCGACGCGCTCGGCCAGGTGCGGATGGTGGCCAGCTCAGGCCCCGACCTCGAGCGGATGATCGAGGACGTGATCGGCAACCGGCCGCGGTTCAGCCCGGCCGCGATCGGCACCACCACCCCACACGTGATCATCGTGCTCGACGGGGTCGACCTGCGCGGCGCGACCCAACTCGACGACGGCATCGACGGCGTCACCGTGCTCGATCTCGACGAAACCCCACCCAAGCTGCTCGACCGGTCGCTGCTCGTGCTGGAGGTCCGGGCGGGTGCCGGGAGGCGTGCCCTCCACACGTACGCCACCGAGCACGCCGCCGAGGTCGGCCTGCCCGACCGGCTGAGCGAACCGGACGCCGAGGCGATCGCCCGGCGGCTCGCGCCCTACCGGCTGGCCGCCGCCTCGAAGTCGCCGGACACCCCGCTGGCCGCCGAGATGGGCCTGACCGAGCTGCTCGGCATCGCCGACCTGGAGACCTTCAGCGTCGGGCAGAGCTGGCAGCCCCGGCCCAACCGGGACAAGCTGCGCGTACCCATCGGAATCGGCGGTGATGGCGGCCCGATCGAACTGGACCTGAAGGAGTCCGCCCAGGACGGCATGGGCCCGCACGGCCTGCTGATCGGCGCCACCGGGTCGGGCAAGTCCGAGCTGCTGCGCACGCTGGTGCTGGCGCTGGCCGGCACGCACTCGTCCGAGACGCTGAACTTCGTGCTGGTCGACTTCAAGGGCGGCGCGACCTTCGCCTCGCTCGACCGGCTGCCGCACACCGCCGCCGTGATCACCAACCTGGCCGACGAGCTGCCGCTGGTCGACCGCATGGTGGACGCGATCGACGGCGAGATGCTGCGCCGGCAGGAGCTGCTGCGGAAGTCCGGGAACTTCGCCAGCCTGCGCGACTACGAGAAGGCGCGGGCCAGTGGCTCGGCCCTGCCGCCGTTGCCGTCGCTGCTGGTGATCTGTGACGAGTTCTCCGAGCTGCTGTCCGCCAAACCGGACTTCATCGACCTCTTCGTCCAGATCGGACGTCTCGGGCGGTCGCTCGGCGTCCACCTGCTGCTGGCCAGCCAGCGCCTCGAGGAGGGGCGGCTGCGGGGACTGGACACGCATCTCTCGTACCGCATCGGTCTGCGAACCTTCTCCGCGCTCGAATCGCGGGCGGTGCTCGGGGTGCCCGACGCGTACGAGCTGCCGCGCTCGCCCGGCCACGGCTACCTCAAGTTCGGCACCGAGCCGCTGGTCCGGTTCAAGGCGGCGTACGTCTCCGGCACCTACCGCAGGCCCGGCAGCCGCGGCCCCGGCGCGACCGGGGCCAGCGCCGCACCCCAAGTACTGTCCTATTCGACCCATTACGTGCCGGTGCCGAAAACCGTCAAACCGGTCGAGCCGAAGCCCGAGGAGAACACCCCGGCCGGCGAGAGCGTGATGGACGTGATGGTGGCCCGGCTGGCCGGCCAGGGACCACCGGCCCACCAGGTGTGGCTGCCGCCGCTGAACCAGTCCTCGGTGCTCGACGAGCTGCTCGGACCGGTCGTGGTCGACCCGGTGCGCGGCCTGTCGTTCGCCAACCCCGAGCTGCACGGCGCCCTGCAGGTGCCGATCGCGCTCATCGACAAGCCGCGTGAGCAGCGACGCGACGCGATGTGGATCCAGCTCGGCGGCGCGGCCGGGCACCTGGCCGTGGTCGGGGCGACCCAGTCCGGCAAGTCGGCGGCGCTGCGGACACTCATCACCGGGCTGGCGCTCACCCATACGCCGGCCGAGGCGCAGGTGTACTGCCTCGACTTCGGTGGCGGCGCTCTCGGCGTACTCCGGGATCTGCCGCATGTGGGCGGTGTCAGCGCGCGCACCGACCTGGTGGGTGTGCGCCGGACCGTCGGCGAGGTCCTGACCGTGCTGACCGACCGGGAGCAGCGGTTCGCCGAGATGGGCGTCGACTCGATGGCGTCCTACCGGCGGCGGCGGGCGAACCCGTCCGCGGTGGCGGCCGACCCGTTCGGCGACGTCTTCCTGGTGGTCGACGGCTGGACCACGCTACGCAAGGACTTCGACGAGCTGGAAGGCGTGATCACCGACATCGCCACCCGCGGCCTGTCCTACGGCGTCCACGTGGTGGCCACCGCCAGCCGCTGGATGGACTTCCGGCCGGCCATCCGCGACCTCTTCGGCTCCCAGCTCGAGCTGCGGCTGGGCGACCCCAGCGACTCCAACATCAACCGCCGCGCCGCCGTCAACGTGCCGGAACAGGCCGGCCGTGGCATCACCGAACACCCGACCGACAAGAACAAGAGCTACCACCTTTTGACCGTACGCGCGGAGCTCAGCACCATCGGCGAGACGTCCGAGCTGGTCAAGGAGATCGCGACCAACTGGCGTGGCCCGCTGGCGCCGCGGGTGCGGATGTTGCCCGACTCGTACCCGTACACCGCGATGGACCTGAACCGCAGCACCGGCCTGCGCCTGCCGATCGGGCTGTCCGAGCAGGACCTGTCCCAGGTGGAGATCGACTTCGCCACCGACCCGCACTTCCTGCTGTTCGGCGACGCCGAGTGTGGCAAGTCGTCGTTCCTGCGGGCCATGGCCAGCACCGTGATGCACCGGTTCCAGCCCGAGGAGGCCCGGATCATCCTGGTCGACTACCGGCGCAGCCTGATGGACCTGCCCGAGACCGAACACCGGATCGGGTACGGCATGCAGGCCCAGAAGACGCTGGAGCTGATCGAGTCGGTGGCGGGCTACATGGAACGTCGGCTGCCCGGCCCCGACGTGACCGCGCAGCAGCTGCGGGAACGCTCGTGGTGGACCGGACCGGAGCTGTTCGTGCTGGTCGACGACTACGACCTGGTCGTCTCCGGCCCGACCAACCCGCTCACCCCGCTGCTGCCCTACCTCCCGCAGGCCCGCGACGTCGGCCTGCACCTGGTGGTCACCCGGCGGGCCGGTGGCGCCAGCCGGGCGCTCTACGAGCCGATCATCCAGCGGCTGCGCGAGCTGTCGTCGCCCGGCCTGGTGATGTCCGGGCCGACCGACGAGGGCGCGCTCATCGGCCCGGTCAAGGCCGTCCCGATGCCAGCAGGACGTGGCCGCCTCATCACCCGGCGTGAAGGAGTACGCCTGGTCCAGCTGGCCCACCAACCGCCTTACTAGAACCTGTCCCATATTCGCCTCCCGGGCGCCTCATCTGGGCCGAATTTGGGACTGGTCCTGGGGCGATCGGACGAACGGTGCGATTGAGTTGTCCACACCTCAGCCGCACCCTGCTTTTTCGGAGTAATCTCCCTGCATCGACCGACCCTGTTCACCTCTCCAGATAGGCATCGTCGACCCGTGAGCGCAGCGAGCACCTCCTCCCAGGGCCGTTTCCTCGCACGTCGTCCTTCGCCCTGCCCCGCGCGCGGTGGTGCGCTTTGGTAGACCTTCGGGCGCTGGCCGGGCTGTTCGCCGGTGTGGTCGCCGCGATCGGGCTGCCCGCCACGGTGGCCCAGGCCGCCCCACGGCCGATCACCGAAGATTCGATCCGCGCCCAGCAATGGCACCTGCGGACGCTCAACGTGGCCGGCGCCTGGAACTGGTCGCAGGGCGCCGGTGTCACGGTCGCGGTGATCGACTCGGGGGTCGACTCCAAGCACGTCGACCTGCAGGGCCAGGTGCTGCCCGGCCTCGACCTGGTCGACACCAAGGGCGACGGCGACACCGACCTGGTCGGCCACGGCACCACGGTCTCGGCGCTGATCGCCGGCAAGGACGACGACGCCGGCGTGGTGGGCATCGCCCCCAAGGCCAAGATCCTCCCGGTCCGCGTCCTCGACCAGGAAAATCGCTATGACGACGCGCTGATCGTGGCCAAGGGCGTCCGCTGGGCCGTCGACCACGGCGCCCGCGTGATCAACCTGTCCCTGGGCGGCAGCGGCAGCAGCGCGGCGCTGGCCGCGGCCATCGACTACGCCTTCGCCAAAGATGTCGTGGTGGTCGCCTGCACCGGCAACGCGAGCGCCTCGTCGTCGACCGGGGTGTGGTACCCCGCTCGCGAGCCCGGCGTGCTCGCTGTGGCCGGCATGGAACGCTCCGGCGACGTGCTCTGGTCCGGCTCGATCACCGGGGCCGAGACGGTGGTGACCGCCCCCGCGACCAAGCTGGTCGGCGCCGGGCGCGGCGGCTACTGGAACGTGCAGGGCACCAGCTTCGCGGCGCCGATGGTGTCGGCGACGGCGGCGCTGATCCGTTCCCGCTGGCCCACGATGCCGGCCGGCGAGGTGGTCAACCGCATCATCAAGACCGCCCGTGACCGGGGCCCCGAGGGCCGCGACGACAAGTACGGCTTCGGCCTGATCGACCCGACCGGCGCGCTGACCGCGGAGATTCCCGAGGTGGCGGGCAACCCGCTCGACACGTCGCCGCCGCCCGGGGTGGCCCGCCTGGGCGCCGCCAAGGTCTCCGGCTCGGCCCAGTCGGCCCCGAACAAGCTCGCCGGCGACGCGGCCCGAAACAACAATCGAGCCCCGGGCAAGAACGCCGGCGGCGTCGTGGCCGCCCCGCCCGCCGACGACGAGCAGAAGTCCCGAGGCTGGTGGGCGGCGGCCGCCTTCTTCGCCCTCTCCGCCGGCGTCGCCTTCCTCATAATCCGCCGCTTCGCCACAGTCACCTAGCTGCCCGCCACTCCGCCCTATTTGCGCGGGGAGACCGTTGTGGGAGTGTCCGGGCGGCGGGTTGATGCGCTGGGTGCGCGGCCGCCCCGTCGGTTTCTGTGTGCGGGGCGAGTGCGGGCCGACCCTGGCTGCGGCCCTGGGTGCACCATGCGGCCGGGGTGCCGACTCGCCCTGCTTGCCGCCGCCGCGAGCCGTCGTGGCTCGCGGCCTGCCAGTGGTAGAGCAAGGCGGTATCCCCGGCTCCGAAGCCGCGCTGGGCTACCACTGACGGCGGGACACGGCGGGCGGCGGGGCGGCGGGCGGCGGGGCGGCGGGGCGCAACCACTTACGCAGGTGGAGCGGAGCGACCCTCGGCGGGAGCTGCGGTCTGCACCCACCACCCCGCTACGACCGGCGCTTGACCTTGAATTTGAACTTGGTGGGGATCAGGCGCAATCCCCGGTGCGGACGCCTCGGGTGCGGTCGCGGCCGGTTTGGGCTACGCCGGCGGCCTCGCGGGCGGTTACGGCGAAGCCGATCTTGCGGTCGTCGGCGGCCGCGGCGAAGATCACGCCGAGGACGCGGCCGTTGGTGGAGACCAAGGGGCCGCCCGAGTTGCCGCTGCGGACCAGGGCCCGGATCGTGTAGATCTCGCGGTTCACCTCGCCGGCCTCGTAGATGTCGGGGCCGGGCACGTTGCCGACGTCGCTGACCCGGGCCGACTGGGCGTCGTAGGGGCCGTCCAAGGGGTAGCCCAGCACGATCGCGCTCTGGCCGGTGGCGGCCGGCTTGTCCACGAAGCTGAGGCGGGGCGCCCGCAGGCCGGGGACGTAGATGACGGCCAGGTCGCGTTTCGAATCGTAGACGACGACGGTGCCGTCGAGGCGGCCGTTCGACGTCTCGACCTCGATCTCGCGGGTGCCGGCGACCACGTGCGCGTTGGTCATCACGCGTTCGTCGGCGTACACGAAACCGGAGCCTTCGATGCGGCGCGAGCAGCTGGGCGCGGTGCCGAGGATCTTGAGGACCGAGCGCTTGCTGTTGACGACCACGCCGGACTTGGCCAGGGCCGGGTCGGGCTCGGCGACCTCGCGGGCGTTGGTCGGGGCGAGGCCGCTGAAGACCTCGGGGAAACCGTTGGTGTCGAGGGTGGACCGCAGGGCCGAGGACAGCGCCTGCGCCTCCTGCGGCATCAGGCCGTTGATGGCGTCGAGGACCGAGCTGCTGCGGACCTCGCGGTTGAGCCACGGCAACGACGTCGACTTCAACGGGATGGCCACCAGCCAGGCCACCAGCAGGACGGCGACCAGCGAGACCAGGGCACCGCCGGCGTCGTCCAGCCGCTGCACCGGCTTGCTGGTCATCGACCGGCGCAGCTTGGTGCCGAACCAGCCGGCCAGGGTCTGACCGAGCACGGCCAGGGCGAAGATGGAGACCAGCGACACCACGACGCGGACCGCGCCGTCCGCGAACTGGTTGGCGATCAGCGGGCCGACCTGAAGGCCGATCAGCGCGCCGCTGAAGAAGCCGCCGAAGGACAGGGCACCGATGACGAAACCCTGCCGGTATCCGCTGATCGCGAAGACCAGCATCAGCAGGATCAGGATCGCGTCGACCACATGCACCAACTCAGCGTAGAAGTGACGGACCACTCGCTCACGGGACCACCTGATCGGGGACCGGCGAGACCTCCGCGGGCAGGTCCTCGACCCGGTCGGTGTCCCACGGCCGGCTCCAGCCGGCCAGGTCGAGCAGGGTCGAGGTGACACCGGCGGTGAAACCCCAGACGAGCATGTCGCGGACCAGGAAGGCCGGGCCGATCCAGCCGCTCGGATGGCGGATGCGCAGCCGGTTGGCCGGGTCGACCAGCTCGGCCACGGGCAGCCGTTCGACCCGGGCGACCTCGGCGGGCTGGCACGGGCGCACCGGATGGGGTGCGTGCCACCAGGCCAGCACCGGCGTCACCACGAAACCGCTGACCGGGATGTACAGCTCGGGCAGCCGCGCGACCACGGTGGCGGTGGCCGGGTCGAGCCCGACCTCCTCGTGGGCCTCGCGCAGCGCGGTGGCGGCCGGGTCGGCGTCGCCGGGGTCGGAGGCGCCGCCCGGGAAGGCGGGCTGACCGGCGTGGTTGCGCATGGTCGCGGCCCGTTGCAGCACGAGCAGGTCGGGTTCGCCGGGTCGGTCTTCGCCGAGCAGCACGAGCACGGCGCTGGGTCGCCCTTCGCCGTGCGGTGCGCGCAGGGTGGTGAAGTCTTCGGTACGCAGCGTCGCCGCCCGGCTCCGCAACGGCTCCCACCAGCCGGGCAGCCCGGTCACGGCGCCACCGTCACACCGGTGTGGGTGCGGACCAGCTCGGACAGCGTGCGGGCGTCCACCGGCAGCGGGTGCACGTTGGTGCGGCCGGCCGCGTCGACGAACACGGTGACCGGCAGGTTCGCCCGGCCCAGGGCGGTGAGCAGGCGGCGGTCCCGGTCGTACAGCGTGGGCATGGTGACCGAGCGGCCCTCACCGAACGACGCGGCCGCCGCACGGCTGTCACCCACATCGACCCCCAGGACGTGCAGCCGCCCGCCGGCCCGATCGGCCAGCTTCTGCACGACCGGCAGTTCGTCGCGACACGGCCCGCACCACGACGCCCACATGTTGATGACGGCTGGTCCGCGCAAATCGTTCAATGCCACCTGTTGTCCGCCGGTGAAGCACGGGAGCGACAAATCAGGCAGGGGGGAGGTCGCGGCCGAGGAAGAGGAGGGGGTCGCCGAGGCAGGCGGCGCGGTCAACGCGGCACAGTCAGCGAACGGCGACGGGGTCTCGGGGGCGGCCGTGGCCGAGGTCTCGGGCGGCGAGGTGCACGCCGCCAACGCCAGCACCAGGGGCACGGCCAGCCACGTCAGCCCGCGGCTTGCAGGCGAAGGACCAGGAGAGATCGAGGGTACGGACGGTCGCGGCGCACGACGGGCGGAAGAGGCCGGTCGCGGCGCCGGGAGGGCCGGACCACGCCTCACGGGGCCTCCGGGGTGACGATCGCGGCCGCCGGGACCAGGTCGGGGTCGACGCCGGCGTGGCTGGCCAGGTCGCGGGCCCGCGGACCCTTGAGCAGCCGGGCCGCGCCGGCCGCGTCGGTCGGGCCGGTGCCGTACGACGGGCACATCGGCGCCAGCGTGCAGGCCCCGCAGGCCGGCTTGCGGGCGTGGCACACCCGCCGCCCGTGGAAGATCACCCGGTGCGACAGCATGGTCCAGTCGCGCTTCTCGATCAGGTCGGCGACCGCGAACTCGATCTTGACGGGGTCGTCCTCGTGAACCCAGCCGAACCGGTTGGTCAGCCGCCGGAAGTGGGTGTCGACGGTGATGCCGGGGACGTCGAACGCGTTGCCGAGGATCACGTTGGCCGTCTTGCGCCCGATGCCGGGCAGGCTGACCAGGTCGTCGAGCTTGGCGGGGAGCACCGAGTCGTACCGCTCGACCAGCGCCTGGCCCAGCTTGATCAGCGAGTCGGTCTTGGCCCGGAAGAACCCGGTGGGCCGGAGGATCTCTTCCATCTCGCTGCGCTCGGCCGACGCGTAGTCGGCCGGCGTCAGGTAGCGCTTGAACACCCGCGGCGTGACCTCGTTGACCCGGACATCGGTGGTCTGCGCGGAGAGGATGGTGGCGACGGCCAGCTCGAGCGGGTTGGTGAAGTCGAGCTCGCAATGCGCGTCGGGATGTGTCTCGGCCAGCTCGCGAGCCATCTTGCGGGCCCGGCGCTTGCGCCCGATCGGCGTCTCACCGGCGAAACGCTTGGCCGCGCGGGCCAGGACAGCGGCAGGGGACGGAGTCACCGACAAAGAGTACGTCGCCGGTACGACAGGCCGACTCACCCCGGCGGCGAGATCGATCCGTCCTCACCGATCTTCGCCGCGGTGTCGCCGAAGTCGTCGGCGGACAGGTCGGCGATCAGATCGCGGGACTTACCGTCCTCGTCCGCGGTCGGCACCCCGACCGGGCTCATGAAGGTGGAGACCACCTTGCCGCCGGCCCACGAACCGTCCGGCTTCAGCGAGACGTGCAGGATGGCGCCGTACTTGAGCACCCCGGTGTTGGACAGCGTCTTGCCGCCGCCGGCGAAGTTGCCCAGGCTGTAGGCGATCAGCCGGTCCTTGTAGAACTCCATGCCGCGCAGCACGTGTGGACCGTGCCCGACCACCACGTCGGCGCCGGCGTCGATGACCGCCCGGCTGAACGCCTTGGGGTCGCCGCGGTCCTCGCCGAAGAACAGCTCGTGCCCGGAGCGCACGTGGTTCTTGTCCGAGCCCTCGGCGCCCATGTGCACCTGCACGACGACCAGATCGGCCTGTTCGGCGGCCTTGGCGACCACCTCACGCGCGGCGTCGAGGTCGTTCAGGTTGTTCGCCCCGGCGTACGAGGAGAAGCCCACCGCCGCCACCTTGACGCCCTTGACCTCGGCCACGGTGATCTGACCCTGGGCCCCGGTGTGCTTGAGCCCGGCGTCCTCGAGCGCCTGGGCGGTGTTCTTGTAGCCCTGCCGCCCGTAGTCGTTGGAGTGGTTGTTGGCCGTGTTCAGCAGCTGGAAGCCGGCCTCTTTCAGATGCTTCGCATACGACGGCGGAGCCCGGAACGCGAAGCAGTTGGCCCGGGGCGGCGACCCGCATTTGGAGGAACCGGTGTCGCCGGTCAGCGGCTGTTCCAGGTTGCCCATGACCAGGTCGGCCTTCAGCCCGTCGCGGACCGAGTCGAAGAAGCCGTCACCGCCCCGGGCCGGCAGCTTGTTGGGCGCGCTGCCCATGATGATGTCCCCGGTGGCCGACATCGAGATCGCGTCGGCGGCGGCCGGCTCCTCTTCCTGCCCCTTGGGCGCAGGGCTCTTCTTCGGTACGGAGGAGGGCGCGGCGGCGGGCGCGGACTGCCACTGCGGCGGGTCCGATTTGTCGCGATTGGCCAGAGCAACCCCGCCGATACCCGCGCCGGCCAGCACCGCGACCACGATCGTCGCCGTCAGGACGGGACGGCCGAACAGACCGGTCCGGGGGTGGGCATTCATCGACGGCGACGATACCGTCAGGGGGCGACTACGGACGACGGTCGTTCAGCCGACAATCAATCACCGAGAGCGACGGATTTTCGAGCGAGACGGCCCGTAGCGGTTACGCTGCGGGATCTGGATCAAGGGGTGCCCGCCCGTTTCCGGCACGCGTGCGCCTAGACTGATCGAGCGCGGGCAAACGCGCAGGTGGAGGTGCGGCGATGGATGAGGTGCTGGCGCGCAGCGGGATCTTCCAGGGCGTTGACCCGGAGGCGGCCGAGGCGCTCGCCAAGGAGATGGACACGATCGAGGTCCGCAAGGGCGACATCGTCTTCAACGAGGGCGAGGCGGGCGACAGCCTTTACATCGTGCTCTCCGGCAAGATCAAGCTGGGACGCCGTGCGGCCGACGGCCGGCAGAATCTCGTCTCGATCATGGGCCCGTCCGACATGCTCGGCGAGCTGTCCCTGTTCGACCCGGGTCCGCGAACGGCGACCGCGACCGCGGTGACCGACACCCGGCTGGCCCGGCTGAAGAAGTCGTCGCTGCGTCCGTGGCTGAACAACCGGCCCGAGATCGCCGAGCAGTTACTGCGTGTGCTCGCCCGCCGGTTGCGCCGGACGAACGACGCCCTGGCCGATCTGATCTTCACCGATGTGCCCGGCCGGGTGGCGAAGAACCTGCTCCAGATGGCCGGCCGGTTCGGCACCCGGGACGGCGGCGTCCTGCGGGTCACCCACGACCTCACCCAGGAAGAGCTGGCCCAGCTGGTCGGCGCCTCCCGCGAGACGGTGAACAAGGCCCTGGCCGACTTCGCCTCGCGCGCCTGGTTGCGGCTCGACGGCAAGAGCGTGATCATCCTCGACCCGGAGCGTCTCGCGCGTCGCGCGCGCGTCTGACCCCGAACAGCTGACAAAGGGCCGCCCGCCCGGGCGGCCCTTTCGCATGCCCGGACGCCCTCCCGCCGGAAGATGTGCCCGGACGGCCCTTCCGCCGGAAGATGTGCCTGGCCGCTCGGAGACGGGCCCGGCCGGCCGGAAGGCCACCCGGGAGAAGGACGTCAAGATCCGTGTCGCACCTGGTCGGATGTTCGTTGTGGAGGTGGTCGAGAGGCACGACACCACAGCGAGAGGGCGCGGACTTGAGCAACGCACGGGCCGGCGGGCACAGCGGGGTGAGCACGTGACCGTCCTTGAGTCCGCGATCGACCCGCGTACTCCCGCTTTCCTGCAGGGCAGGTCCGCGATGCTCGAGCGCCTGGCGGAGCTCGAGGCGGCGCTGGACGAGGCCCGCGCCGGTGGCGGCGAGAAGTGGGTGACGCGGCATCATGCCCGGGGCAAGCTGCTGCCCCGCGAGCGGGTCGAGATGCTGCTCGACCGGGACAGCCCGTTCCTGGAACTCTCCCCGGTGGCGGCCTGGGGCTCCGGCTATCCGGTCGGCGCCAGCGTGGTGACCGGCATCGGCGTGGTCGAGGGCGTCGAGTGCGTGGTGATCGCCAACGATCCGACGGTGGACGGGGGCGCCGTCAACCCGTACACGGTGGAGAAGATCCGTCGCGCCGCCCGGATCGCCGCGGTCAACCGGCTGCCCCTGGTCAACCTGGTCGAATCGACCGGCGCGGCCGCCCCGGCGGGCCCACCGCCGGGCGGCGCCATCGCCCGCGACCTCAGCCAGCTCACCGCCGACCGGGTGCCGACCGTCTGCGTGGTGTTCGGCGCGACCACGGGTGACGCCGCCTACCTGCCGGCGCTCTCCGACTACACGATCATGGTGCGTGGGCACGCCAAGGTGCTGACGATCCACCCCCAGCCGGTACGCGCCACCACCAACGGCCGTGGCTCCGAGGTGCGCAGCGCCCCGACCGTGCCGGCCGGTGTCACCGGACCGGCCGATCAGCTCGCCGAGGACGAGCGGGACGGCCTGCGGCTGGCCCGTCAGTGCGTACGCCGCTTCAACTGGCGCAAGCGCGGCCCCGCACCGCGCACCACTCCCCCGCGCCCGCCCCGCTACGACGCCGACGCCCTGCTCACCATGGGCGGGGCGGACGCCTTCGACCCGCGCGAGGTGCTCGCCCGGATCCTCGACGACAGCGACTTCGACGAGTTCAAGCCAACCCAGGGCACCGCGGTGGTGACCGGCTGGGGCGAGCTGCACGGCTACCCGATCGGCGTGGTGGCCAACCTCGGCGGCACGTTCACCCCGGCCGAGACCCAGAAGGCCGTGCACTTCATCCAGCTCGCCAACGCCACCGACACCACCCTGCTCTTCGTGCAGTACACCGGCGACGCCCAGGTGGAGGACCGGGAGGCGGCCGACGTCCGGCACGGCGCGCCGCTGGTGCACGCGGTGGCCAAGTCGGCCGTGCCGCACCTGACGCTGATGATCGGCGGGACACCGGCCGAGCAGCTGGGCGGCATCTACGGTCGGGCGTACGAGCCACGGTTCCTCTTCAGCTGGCCGGTGGAACGACCCGCCGAGGAGCCGGACCAGCGGCGCAAGCTTCCGGACGACGGCGTCATCGACCCCCGCGACACGCGTACGGTGCTTGGTCTCTGCCTTTCCGCCGTGCACAGCGCGGCCGTGCAGGGTGCCGAGCACGTGGGCGTGTTCAGACCCTGAAAGCGAGCTGTGCCGCCGAAGGCGGCTCCGCCGCAATGCACTAAGGAGACTCTGAAGCAGTGATCCGACGTCTGTTGGTGGCCCACCGTGGTGAGATCGCCCGCCGGGTGTTCGCCACCTGCCGCCTGGTCGGCATCGAGACGGTTGCCGTCTACTCCGATGCCGACGCCGACGCGCCGCATGTGACGGAGGCCGACTACGCCGTCCACCTGCCCGGCAACTCGCCGTCGTCGACCTACCTCCGCGGCGATCTGATCATCGCCGCGGCCCGCCGCGCCGGCGCCAACGCGGTGCATCCGGGCAACGGTGTGATGGCCGAGGATCCGGACTTCGCCGCCGCGGTCGTGGACGCCGGGATGATCTGGGTGGGCCCGCCGGCCAAGATCCTGGGCACGCTGCACAGCAAGATCGAGAGCAAGGCGAGGGTCGCCGAGGCGGGCGTACGGGTGCTGCCCACGCACACCGACCCGGCGCAGGTCACTGACTTCCCGGTGCTGATCAAGCCGGCCATCGGCGGTGGCGGCACCGGCATGCGCGTGGTCCGCGACAGGGTCACGCTGGCCGAGGCGGTCGCCACCACCCGCCAGGAGGTCGGCTCGGACGTGTTCTGCGAGCCGTACGTCGAGGACGCCCGGCACATCGAGATCCCGATCCTGGCCGACGCGCACGGCAACGTGGTCCCGTTCGGCGAACGGGAGTGCTCGGTGCAGCGCCGCTACCAGAAGATCGTCGAGGAGACACCGTCCCCGGCGGTGGACCCGGCGCTGCGCGAGGAGCTGTGCCGCGCGGCGATCGTCAGCGTCAAGGTGCTCGGCTTCGTCGGCGTCGGCACGGTCGAGTTCCTGCTCGACGCGGCCGGCGACTTCCACTTCCTCGAGCTGACCCCGAGCCTTCAGGTGGAGCACGCGATCACCGAGTGCGTCTCCGGGTACGACCTGGTCCGGCTCCAGTTCCTGATCGCCGAGGGCGGCCCGCTGCCGATGCCCGGCCCGCCGCCGATCCGCGGGCACGCGATCGAGGTGCGGATCTGCGCCGAGGACCCGGCGTACGCGTGGCTGCCCGCGGCCGGAACCCTGCACCGCTTCGCCGTCCCCGACGTGGCCGGCTCGTTCCGCCCGCTGCCACAGCCCGGCCTCCGCCTCGACGCCGGGGTCACCGACGGCTCGGTGGTCGGCGCGCACCACGACCCGATGCTGGCCAAGCTGGTGGCGTGGGCGCCGACCCGGCCCGAGGCGGCCCGGATGCTCGGCTCGGCGCTCGCCCGGGCCCAGCTGCACGGCGTCGTGACCAACCGCGACCTGCTGGTCCGGGTGCTGCGGCACCCGTCGTTCCGGATGGGCGAGGTGGACACCGGCTTCCTCGACCGGCACCCCGAGGTCTTCGCGCCGCTGCTCTCGTCGGTCGACGCCGTACGCATCTCCTGCCTGGCCGCCGCCCTGGCCGGCGCCGCCGGTCGCCGCTCGTCCGCCCGCGTGCTCCACTCCCTGCCCAGCGGCTGGCGCAACGTGCCCTCCGGCTCGCAGACCTCGGTCTACGACGGCCCGGCAGGCCCGGTCGAGGTGGGCTACCGGATGAACCGGCACGGTGAGCTGGCCGGCTGGTGGGTGCGTGCGGTCGACCCGGAGGAGCTCGACCTGGCCGGGCTGGGGCAGGAGCCGACGATCGACGACCACCCGCCGACCACGGTCGTGTACGCCTCCCGCGACAAGGTGGCACTGGACGTGAGCGGCATCCGGCTGACCTTCCACGTGCACCGGGTGGGCGAGGTGTCCTACGTGGACAGCCCCGAGGGTTCGGTCACGCTGCGCGAGGTGCCACGGTTCCCGCTGCCCGCCCCCGAGGCGGCCGAGGGTTCGCTGATCGCCCCGCTGCCGGGCGCCGTGCGGCGCGTCCTGGTGGTGCCGGGCCAGCGAGTACGCGCCGGCGAACTGCTCCTGACCCTGGAGGCGATGAAGCTGGAGCATCCCGTGCACGCCCCGTCCGCGGGGGTCGTCGCGTCAGTCCCGGTGCACCCCGGCGCCGAAGTGGACACCGGCGAACTGCTGGCCGTCCTCGACCCCGAGTAGATCCATTCGTACGCTCTCGGGGTGCAGATCGACCTGGTTGCCCTGATCGTCGACGACTACGACCCGGCCATCGCCTTCTTCACCGGGGTGCTCGGTTTCGACCTGGTCGAGGACACGCCGTCGCTGACCAACGACGGACGGCCGAAGCGCTGGGTGGTGGTTCGCCCTCCCGGGGCGCAGACCGGAATCCTTCTTGCCCGCGCCGACGGCGAGCACCAGCGTGCCGCCGCCGGCCACCAGACCGCCGGCCGGGTCGGGTTCTTCCTCCGGGCCGACGACTTCGACGCGACGTACCGGAGGATGACCGAGGCCGGTGTCACGTTCGTTCGCGCACCGCGTACCGAGCCTTACGGTCGCGTCGCCGTCTTCCTCGACCTGGCCGGAAACCGCTGGGACCTCCTCGGAGCGAACGACAACTGATTCAGCGGTTCGGCGCCGCCAGGCAGTGGAAGGTGCGGTCGTCGCCGGTGGGTGGGCGCACGGCGAAGGACCAGCCGTGCAGGTCGGTCACCTCGGTCGCGCGGCGGAACGATCGGACGCTGCACACCTCGCGCACTGTTTCGTCGCCGGTCACGGCCGCTCGGTTCGCGGGGTCGACGCCGGCCGGGAGGCGGCCGGTGGCGTAGGTGCGCCAGCCGATCGGTGAGGCCGAGGAGACCGGGACGCGGAGCTTGCCGGCCAGGGTGCGCACGCCGGCGGGTGGCGCCGACGACGCCAGCCAGGCGCCCGCCAGGGCGACGGCGACCAGCAGGAACACGCCGAAGCCGCCGAGGAACCACCTGCGCTTCTTGCGTTCGGTGTTGACGGTGGGTGTCTCGTCGGGCTGGGTCTGGCTGGTCGGCGGGACCGGGCGGGGCGTGCCGAAGCTGTGGGCCGAGCGGTACAGGGTCGGCGGCACGGGCGGGGTGCCGCCGGGGGCGAGCTGGAGGCCGCCGAGCATCTCGCGCAGCTGCTCGGCGGTGGGCCGGGCGCGCGGGTCGTTGGTCATGCCGTAGCGCAGCACGTCGGTCATCGACTGCGGGATGTGCGGCAGGTCGGGGATGGGCCGGTTGAACAGGTCCATCAACGTGATCAGGCTGGGGCTGCGGTCGCCCTCCCAGCGCGGCGGGTGGCCCTTCATCACCGCGTACAGGGTGGCGCAGAGCGCGTAGACGTCGACCGCGCCGGACGGGGTGTCGTGGCGGAACATCTCCGGCGGCGCGTACGCCGGGGTCAGCACCTCGAGGGTGACCGACGAGTCGCGCATCTCGCCCAGCACGGCCAGCCCGAAGTCGGCGAGCACGGCCGGGTTGAAGTGGGAGTAGAGGATGTTGGCCGGCTTCACGTCGCGGTGCAGCACCCCGTTGGCGTGCGAGTGGACCAGCGCGTCGGCGATCTTGACGCCGAGGTCGCGGGCCTCGACCGCGCCGAGCGGCGAGACGCGCATGCGGTCGAGGTACGAGCCGTCGCACAGTTCCATGATGAGGTAGGGGTGTTGGTCGACCGTGACACCGACGTCGAACAGGTCGACCACGTGTGGATGCGAGGACATGCGACCGGCCGCGCGCGCCTCGCGCAGGAACCGGGCCTGATCACGGGGGTTGTCCAGGGTGCGGTTCTCGACCTTGATCGCGACCTCGCGGCCGACCGAATCCTGAGTGGCTTTGTAGACAGTGGCGTATCCGCCGCGGGCCATGACCGACAATCCGGACATGCCTGGCACATAGGGTGTGGGCAGGGCGCCAGGCGGGGTGTCCGTCACGGCTATGAAAATAACCCAGGAGCGGCTGAGATCATCCAGGCACGTCAGAGGTAAGGACAACTGATTCGGCCGGACCGGTCAGCGGCAGGGCGAGAGCGTCTCGCAATTCCTCCGCCGCGAGGCGTTCACCTGCCTGTTCGGTCGAGCGGGCGAGCAGGACCGCTTCGTCGGCGGCCACCCGGGCCTCGTCGAGACAACCGGCCGCCGCCAGCACCCTCGCGTGCACCCCGGCCGCCACCACGCTGCTGCGGACGTCTTCCGCGTTCACCTCGCGGGCCCGGACGATCCAGGTCAGCGCGGCGTCACCCCGGCCTTCGGCCAACAGGGCCGATGCGTACGAGGCCAGCGCCTGCCGCCGCGAGAACAGCAGGGACGGCGTGCCCGTGTCACTCGCGATCGGCGCCAGCAGCCCGACCGCGGTGGACGCGTCACCGGCCCGCAGCCGCGCCTCGGCCAGCAGCACCCGCGGCCCCACCTGCGCGGGCGCGAGCGGATTGTGTGGCTCGACCGCGCTCATCACCCGGCGGGCATCGGCCTCGGCCGCCGCCGTGTCACCCCGGTGCAGGTGGACGAAGCCGCGGATCGTCCCGGCCATGCCGAGCAGCAGCGGGTGCCCGGTGCGGTCGGCGTAACCCAGCGCGTCGGTCAACAGGTCGGCGGCGTGGTCCCACTCGCCGAGGCCGCGGGCGATCGCGCCCCGCACCACCAGCGCCAGGCCACGCCCCCAGTCGTCGGAGACCGCGCTGAACTCCTTGTACGCGCGGCGCGCCTCCTGGTCCGCCTCACCGAGGTCGCCCAGTTCGCTGGCCGCGTACGCCTCGACCGCACGAAGCGTGCCCACCGCCCAGCCCTCACCGACCCGCTCGCCGAAGGGCAGGAAAACCTGGGCCAGCCGGCGCGCCTCGGTCAGCCGGCCGGAGAGCAGCCGGGCGAACGCGGTGGTGCCGCGCAGCCAGGAGCGCCCGACCGGATCGCCCAGCTCGGCGAAGAGCCGCGCAGCCCGGCCCAGGACGGCGTCGGTGCCGGTGAAGTCGCCGCGGGTGGTGGTGACCCAGGCCAGGTTCTGCAGCGCCCAGGCCTGGCCGTGCCGGTCGCCCGCGGCCAGCGTCACCTGGTAGGCGGCCGCGAACCGGCTACTGGCCTGGCTGAGCCGCCCGGCCAGGAAGTCGGCCATGCCCAGCCGGCGCATCGCGTTGGCCCGCTCCGGCGCCAGCTCGGCCTCGGTGGCGACGTCCAGCGCCCGCTGCCAGGACACCGTGGCCCGTGGCATGTCGCCGAGCGCCTCGTGCGCGCGGCCGGCCACGAGCAGCGCCTCGGCCCGCGCGACCGGGTCGTCGTCGGCCACCCCGGCGATCTTCTCGCCGTACGCCAGAGCCTCGTCGGCCCGGCCCAGCCGCAGCAACGCCCGGGCCTGGACCAGCTGGTCGGCGACCGGCAGGTCACCCTTGGCCAGGGCGGTGGCCCGTTCGCCGTACTCGATCGTGGCGCCCGGCTCCACGTTGGCCAGGGCCCGCCGGGCCAGCCGGCTGAGCGCGTTCATGCCGAGCGGGCCGACCTGCCGGGCCGGGGCGTCGGCGCGCAGGCGGACCTGGTCGGCCAGCTCGACCGCGCATTCGGCGTGGGTGGCCACGAAGGCGTCCCGCTCGTTCTCGGTCAGGCTGAGCCGGCCGGCCGCGTCGTAGCCCAGCTCGGTGACCGACTCCGGCGCCGCCCAGCGGGCCAGGTAGGCGTGCTTGTCGGCCAGCTCGGCCTTGCCGATCCCGGCGTACGCGCCCTCGCGCATCAGCGGCGTGGTGAACGCGAACCCGCCGCGAACCCGGTGCAGCATGCGGCGTTGCAGCAGCTCGTCGACCGCGCGCTCGAGCTCGACGGCGGCGACCGCGCCGGGCCGGGCGTCGCTGGCGGCGCGGCGCTCACGCAGGGCCTCGACCACGCCGGTCGGCACCGTGTCACCCACCACCGCCGCGTCCCGCAGCACCGAGCGTGGCTCGGCCGGCAGCGCGTCGATGCGGGCGGCGAGCACCGCGGCCAGGTCGCGGGAGAGCAGCTGGCTGCCCATCGAGCCGGCGGCCAGCTGCCACTTGCCGGCCGCGTTGGCGCCCACCGCGGGGATCAGCGCGCCGCGCTCGATCAGCAGCGTGACCAGCTCGGCCAGGTAGAACGGGTTGCCCTGGGCGGTGGCGAGCAGCCGGTCCGCGTCGGGCTGGGGCAGCTTGCCGCCGTTCAGGTACGAGGTGAGCAGCCGGGCGGCGTCGGCGCCGCGCAGCGACGGCAGCGTGTGCACCTCGGCCTCGGAGAGGCGGGTCAGCGCGCCGGCCGTACGCACCAGCTCGGGCCGCCCGAGCAGCAGCACCACCACCGGGCCGTCGAGCCGGGCCAGGGTCATCCCGAGCGCGTCGACCGTGGTGGCCGTGGCGTCATGCAGGTCGTCCACGATCACCACCAGCGGCGCCTCGGTGGCCAGCGCGTTGAGCAGGTCGGCGACCGCGATCGAGATCGCCTCGGCGTCGGTGCGCTTGCCGCTGGGCGCCCAGTCGGCGGTGGCGTTGGGGCCCACCGGGACGGTCGGCGCCTCGCCGTAGCCGAGCAGCCCGAGCAGCCGGTCGATGTCCACCCGGGCCGGCTCGCCGTCTCGGCCCAGCCGGTTGACCAGCTTCTTCAGCCGCTCCTCGACCACCGGGCGGGTGATCGTGGCGGTCACGTCCTTGGGTAGTCCGGCCGACTTGCGGACCAGGTCGGCCAGCGGCGCGAAGCGGCGGCGCTCGCCGAACGCGCGGCAGCGCACCCGCAGCACCCGGGCGCCGGTGTGTGCCGCGAACCGGCCGTGGCTGCTCACGTCGTACCCGGCGGCCAGGCGTTTGATCTCGGTCGCGAACCGGGTCTTGCCGATCCCGGCCTCGGCCGTCATCACCATGACCCGGGGGGTGAGCGTGTCGATCGCCTCGGACAGCCGCCCGGACACCCGGCCCAGCTCGGTCTCCCGGCCCACGAACGGCGCCTCGTCGCCCACGCCGGAGCGCATGCCGGGCGCGTCGTGCAGGCCGAGCAGCTCGAACGCGGGCACCGGCTCACGCTTGCCCTTCAGCCGCAGCGGGCGCAGCTGCCGCCAGGCCGCCACGTGCCGGGTGGCCCCGGTGGTGCGGGCACCGGCGTAGACCCCGCCGACCGCGGCGGCGTCGGCCAGCCGGGCGGCGGTGTTCACGGTGTCGCCGATGACGGTGTACTCGATGGACGCCTGGATGCCGGCCACCACCTCGCCGGTGTTCAGCCCGACGCGCAGGCCCAGCGGGGCGCCGCCGCCGCGCTCGTCGTCCAGCACCCGGCGGACCGCGCGCTGCATGCTCAGCGCGGCGCGGACGGCCCGCTCGGCGTCGTCCTCGTGGGCCACCGGCGCGCCGAACACGGCCATGATCCCGTCGCCGGTGAGCTTGTCGACGTGGCCGCCGAAGGTCTTGACGGCGCCCGCGAGCGCGGCCAGCACCCGGTCGGTGACCGCGCCGACCCGCTCCGGGTCGAGGTCTTCGGACCAGGAGGTGAAGTCGGAGAGGTCGCCGAACAGTACGGTGACGATCCGCCGCTCGGCCGCCGGCAGGGTGGCCGCGGCGGGCAGGGCGGCGCCGCAGTTGTGGCAGAAACGGGCACCGGGAACGGCGACGGTTCCACACACGGGACAAGTCACAGCGGGTCCAACTGTTGCGCACCCGGTTGTGATTCCCGCCTCAGATATTCGAGCTGAGCCCGGGTGGACATCTCCGCCGCAAACCGTACTTTCGGGTCGATGTCTCGATACACAGAGTTGACAATCGCCTGCGGAGTGTCGGCACCCTCCGCAATCGCCGCGCGCACCTGCGCCAGCCGCTCACGCCGATGCGCGAGATAGGCCCGTGCCACCCGGGCGCAGTCGTCCTGCGCCGGGCCGTGCCCCGGCAGCAACATCCTCGGGTACGCGGTGAGCACGGTCAGGCTGTCGAGGTAGGCGCCGAGGTCGCCGTCCGGGTGGGCGACGACCGTGGTGCCCCGGCCCAGGATCGTGTCGCCGGTGAACACCGCGTCCTCGGTCACGAAGCACACCGAGTCGGCGGTGTGCCCGGGCGTGGCCAGCACCTCGAGGTCGAGCCCGGCCAGCGACAGCCGGCCCGGCGTCAGCGGCTCGCCGTTCACGCAGAGCCGGGGGTCGGCCGCCCGGACCGGAGCGCCGCCGAGCAGCCGGGACAGCTTGGCGGCGCCCTCCACGTGGTCACCGTGGCCGTGCGTGATCAGAATCGTGCTCACCGGGGTGTGCTCGGCCAGCCTCGCGAGGTGACCGTCGTCGCGCGGACCGGGGTCGATCACCACCGCGTCGGTGGCCCCCGGCGCACGCAACACCCAGGTGTTGGTGCCATCCAGCGTCATCGGGCCCGGATTGGGCGCGCGCACCAGCGTCACCCAGCCGGGCAGACCCTCCTGAGCAGCACGACCCACGTCACGGATGGTACGTCGCTTCGTGCCACGTGGCAGGGACCGGATGTGCGATCCGGTCACTTTCGGTCAGGTCTCGTGCACAAACGCACACGGACCTGCCCGCTCAGGCCACCTCGGCGATGACCTCCACCTCGACCGGAGCGCCGAGCGGGAGCTCCGCGACGCCGACCGCGCTCCGGGCATGCCGGCCCAGCTCGCCGAGCACGTTCCCGAACAGCTCGGAGGCGCCGTTGACGACGCCCGGTTGCCCGGTGAACCCGGGCGCGGACGCCACGAACCCGGTGATCTTCACGATCTTCACCACGCGGCCCAGGCCGACCAGCGCGTCGATCGCGGCCAGCGCGTTCAGCCCGCAGATCTGGGCCAGGCCGGTCGCCTCCTCGGCCGAGACCTCGGCGCCGACCTTGCCGGTCGCGGCCAGCGTGCCCTCGACCATCGGCAGCTGGCCGGAGACGTAGACGTAGTTGCCGGACTGCACGGCCGGCACGTACGCGGCCAGTGGCGGCACCACCTGTGGCAGGGTCAGGCCCAGCTCGGCCAGGCGGGCGTAGATCGCCGCCCCGCCCTCCCCGCTGACCGGAACGGTCATGCTGTGCCGTCCTTTGTCATGCCCTTCCGGCCCTCGCGTGCGGCGCCGCCGGCCGCCGCCGGCGTGTGCGGCTCGGTGCGGTCGGTCATGACTTGGGCCTCTTCATGTACGCGACCAGCTGCTCGGGATTGGGACCGGGCACGACCTGGACCAGTTCCCAGCCGTCCTCACCCCAGTTGTCGAGAATCTGCTTGGTGGCGTGCACCAGCAGAGGCACGGTCACGTACTCCCACTTCTGCATCGTCGATGTGCTCCTTCGATTCGGGTACCGCGACAGCTTAGGGCTCGCGCGAGTCCCGATTTGGTTAGGCTGAGCGCGATGTCACACGAGACCGAGGACGACGGGCCCGAGATGACGGCGGCGCCCAGTCATCCGGAGCCCGTGCCGGTCCCGGCTCCGGACTCCGATCCGCCTCAGCCGATCCCGCCGCCCGAGCCGGTGCCCGCTCCGGAACCGCCGCACAAGTCCGCCCTGGCTTCCTACGGGGCGGACTTCATCGATGCGGGTCCGGACGCCATCGAGGCTCCGTACCCGCCGCCGGGCGCCTTCGCCGACGAGTCTGGCGCGTCTGAGCCTGGCGCATCGGCCGAACCTGGTGCGGCGGCCGAACCCAGCGAGCCCGCCGCTTCGAGCGACGCCGGCACCCAGTTGCTGCCCGCGGTGTCCGACCAGACCGAACAGATGCCGGCGGTACGCACGGACGACACCACCCAGCTCCCGGCCGTGCCCGGCGGCGAGGCGCCGACCGTGTGGCACCAGCCGGTGCCGAGCGGGCCGTGGCACGCGCGGCACGAGAAGCCCGGCGAGTGGCAGTACGTGCCGCCCGAGCACCTCTCGTTCGAGCACTCGCCGCCGGCCGAGGTGCAGATCCCGTCGCTGCTGGGCGCGGCCGCGGTGCCGGTGCCGGCGGCCCCGCCGTGGGAGGTGCCGCTCAAGGCCGAGGACAGCGACCGCCGCCGGCGCAACGGGCTGTGGATCTCGGTGACGCTGACCACCACGCTGCTGCTCTGTGGTGGCGGCGCGGCCTCGGCCTACCTGCTGCTGCGGGACAGCGACACCGGCGGGGCACCCGACCCGGCCACCGCGGTGAACGAGTTCCTCACCGCGGTCTACACCCGCCAGGACCCGGGCGCGGCCGGTGAGCTGGTCTGCCGCGAGGCGCGCGACAAGGACAAGCTGACCGCCAAGGTCGAACAGATCAAGGGCTACGCCGCCGAGTACGACGCGCCGACCTTCCGCTGGGACGAGCCGGCCGTGGACGGGCGGACCGACGAGCGCGCCACGGTGTCGGTTCAGCTCACCATGGCGACCGAGGACGAGAAGACGGCCGAGCAGACGCTGACCTTCACGACCGTACGGAAATCGGGTTGGCTGGTCTGCGAGATCAAGGGCTGACTTGAGCGCGCTCACATCGGGGTTACATCCTTGATTGGGTAAGCACAGCCTCGCCGTACTCTCGAACCATGGGTGACCAACTGCGGACCTCGCGCTGGCCGGCTCGCCTGCACGTGGTGACCGGCAAGGGCGGGACCGGGAAGACCAGCGTGGCGGCCGCGCTCGCGCTCGGCCTGGCCGAGGGCGGGCGCAAGGTCCTGCTCGTCGAGGTCGAGGGCCGGCAGGGCATCGCTCAGCTGTTCGGCGTCGAGCCGCTGCCCTACAAAGAGCTGCGGATCGCCAGCGTGCCGGGTGGCGGCGAGGTGCGGGCGCTGGCCGTGGACGCCGAGGAAGCGTTGCTCGAGTACCTCGAGATGTTCTACCGACTGGGCGCGGCCGGGCGGGCGCTGCGCAAGGTGGGCGCGATCGACTTCGCCACCACGATCGCCCCCGGCCTGCGGGACGTGCTGCTCACCGGCAAGGTCAAGGAGTCCACGACGAGGTCGCGGGACGGCCGCCGGGTGTACGACGCGGTGGTGCTCGACGCGCCGCCGACCGGGCGCATCGGCCGCTTCCTGAACGTGACCGCGGAGACCGCGCGGCTGGCCAAGATGGGCCCGATCAAGAACCAGAGCGAGGGCGTGGCGTCCCTGCTGCGCTCGCCGATCACGTCGGTGCACGTGGTGACCCTGCTCGAGGAGATGCCGGTCCAGGAGACCCTGGACGCGATCGCCGAGCTGCGCACCCTGGACATCCCGGTCGGCCGGGTCATTCTGAACGCCGTACGCCCGCCTCTGCTCACTGAGGGCAAAGTCACCAAGGCCGAGCTGAAGCGCGGGCTGACCGCGGCCGGGCTGGCCACCGACGCGGGCACCGTCGCGGTGCTCCAGGACGAGGCCAAGGCCCATCTGACCCGCCGTGGGCTGGAGGAGTCGCTGCGCGGCGAGCTGGCCGAGCTGGGTCTGCCGATGGTCGAGCTGTCGCTGCTCGCCCGTGGGGTCGACCGGGCCGGCCTGGACGCACTGGCCGAGGCGTTGATGGGTGCCTGACGACCGGACTGGTTACGCTCGGGTGGTGACCGTTGCGCGCCTCGACCTCGACGCGGTGCTGGCCGATCCCGTCACCAAGATCGTGGTGTGTTGCGGTTCCGGCGGTGTCGGCAAGACCACGACCGCCGCCGCGATCGGCGTACGCGCCGCCGAGGTGCACGGCCGGCGCACCGTGGTGCTGACCATCGACCCGGCCCGCCGGCTGGCGCAGTCGATGGGCCTGACCGAGCTGGACAACACGCCTCGGCAGGTCAAGGGCATCGACACCGAGGCCAGCGGCGGCGAGCTGCACGCGATGATGCTCGACATGAAGCGGACCTTCGACGACGTGGTCCAGGAGCACACCACGCCGCAGCGGGCCGCGGAGATCTTCGCCAACCCCTTCTACCAGGCGATGAGCTCGACCTTCGCCGGTACTCAGGAGTACATGGCGATGGAGAAGCTGGGCCAGCTCCGGGCCACCGACGAGTGGGACCTGATCGTGGTCGACACGCCGCCGTCGCGCTCGGCGCTCGACTTCCTGGACGCGCCGGCCCGGCTCTCCCGCTTCCTCGACGGGCGCATGCTGCGGCTGCTGCTGGCGCCCGCCCGAACCGGCGGCCGGAGCATGTTCTCGCTGGTCACGGCGTCTTTCGGGCTGTTCTCGCGGGCAGTGCAGAAGATCCTGGGCGCCCAGCTGCTGACCGACCTGTCGGGTTTTGTGGCCGCGCTCGACTCGATGTTCGGCGGGTTCCGGCAGCGGGCCGACGAGACGTACCGAATCCTGCAAGACCCACAGACCGCGTTCCTGCTGGTCGCGACCCCGGAACGGGACGCGCTGCGAGAGGCCGCCTACTTCGCCGAGCGGCTGGTCGCCGAGCGGATGCCGCTGGCCGGCCTGGTGCTGAACCGGGTGCACCGGTCCGAGCTGCCCGGCCTGAGCGCCGACGAGGCCGAGCGGGCCGCGGCGGCTCTCGACGCGACCGAAGGCAACGAGGTCACCGCCGACGCGCTCCGGATCCACGCCACGCTGCTGCGGCAGACCGAGCGCGAGACCCGGGTGGCCGCGACGTTCACCGACGCGTTCCCGGTCGTGCCCACGGCCGCGATCGTGGCCCAGCCCGCCGACGTGCACGATGTCGACGGGCTGCGCACGATCGGCGCGGCCCTGGCCACGACCGGGCGGCCATGAACCCCTGATGGTTCAGGTCAGCGTGCCGAGACCAGCACCTTGTCGGCGTTCTTCTCCTTGAGCGCGGCCTCGAACATCTTCCGCCAGCTCGCCACGTGCGGGTGCCGGCGCAGCAGCGCGCGGCGTTCCCGCTCGGTCATCCCGCCCCAGACCCCGAATTCGATGCGGTTGTCCAGCGCGTCGGCGAGGCACTCGTAGCGAACCGGGCAGCTGCGGCAGATCCTCTTCGCCACGTTCTGCTCGGCACCCTGCACGAACAGCGCGTCCGGGTCGCCGCTCTGACACGCCGCCATGCTGGGCCAGTCGCTGATCATTCCCATCTGTAAACGTCCCCCCTTGCTTTACCCCCTGACGTCTGCGGGCTCATGTGTCCCCCAAGCCGCGCTGACGTCGTGCGATAGCTCGCCGGACCATCATGCTCTGTAGTCGGGCGATTACGCAACGTTCACCCTCAAAATCGGCATAGGTGGGCACAGTCGGGCAAGTCCGGTCAGCCGATCGCACCATCTGGGTGAACGTCTTGGGGGAAAACGGAGCGGATGGCGCGCTGAGCGTGCAGAATCACTCTCGGCGAACCGTGACCTTCTCGCCGAGCAGACGCGTGCACCGGTCAGGTAACTTGTGCGCGTGAGTTCCTGGATGCGCCGACGCGATCACAACATCTTCGCCAACGCGACCTCGCTGCTCATCTGCGGTCTGCTGGCCGGGGTGGTGGTCGCGGCTGCCGCGTTCCCGGCGGTGGCGATGTCCGGGCTGGCCGCCAAGGCCGGCAGCGACACCTTCGCCCAGCTCCCGAGCACGCTCAAGACCGCGACCGCGCCACAGGTCAGCCGGGTCTACGCGAGCGACGGCAAGACCCAGATCGCCGCGATGTACGACGAGTTCCGCAGCGACGTCCGGCTCAAGGACATCGCGCAGAACATGCAGGACGCGATTGTCGCCGCCGAGGACCACCAGTTCTTCAAGCACAAGGGCGTCGATGTCAAGGGCGTCGCGCGTGCCTTCGTGAACAACAACACCGGCAAGTCCCAGCAGGGCGCGTCCACGCTGACGATGCAGTACGTGCGGATGTCGCTGGCCTACACGGCGACCAGCCCGCAGGAGGTCGTCGACGCGACCAAGGACACCCCGAAGCGCAAGGTCAACGAGATGAAGTACGCGCTGCAGGTCGAGAAGGAGATGACCAAGCAGCAGATCCTCGAGCGGTACCTGAACACGGCGCCGTTCGGCAGCGGGGCGTACGGCATCGCCGCGGCCAGCCAGGTCTACTTCGGCAAGCGGGCCAGCAAGCTCACCGTGGCCGAGTCGGCGCTGCTGGCCGGCATGGTCAAGGCGCCGTCCGCGTTCGACCCGACCACCAAGACCGGTTACCCGCAGGCCAAGGACCGCCGCACCTGGGTGCTCGGCAACATGCGCGACATGGCCTACATCACGCCCAAGGAATACACCGACGCGATCGCCACCAAGATCCCGACCAACATCAAGCGGGTCGGCAACGGCTGCACGTCGGTGCGCACCAACAGCTGGGGCTTCTTCTGCGACTACTTCTACCGCTGGTGGAACAGCCAGCCGGCGTTCGGCGTCAACAACTACGACCGGGAGCGCCAGCTCAAGAGCGGCGGCTACCGCATCGTCACCTCGCTCGACACCAAGGCGCAGGACCAGGCGCGTAAGCGGGCCACCGAGAAGATCAGGGACACCAACCAGAACGCGGTGCTGCTGGCCGGCATCCAGCCCGGCACCGGCCAGGTCAAGTTCCTGGCCGCCAACCGCAAGTTCAAGCTGGACGATCCGGCCAAGCCGCAGAACAAGCTGTCCTCCGACCCCAAGAAGAAGAAAAAGGGCCTCCGGGGCAGCGCCCCCAACACGGTGAACCCGCTGTTCAGTGGCGGCGGCGACATCACCGGTTACCAGGGCGGCTCGGTGTTCAAGATGTTCACCATGGTCGCCGCCCTGGAGAAGGGCATGCCGCTCGGCACCACGATCAACGCCGGTCCGGTGGCCAAGACCAACTACATCGTCCAGTACGGCAGCCCGGCCGCCTGCCCCGGCACGAACAAGTACTGCCCGAAGAACGCCGGTGGGGCGGACGCCGGCCCGACGAACATGTGGACCGGCTTCGGCACCTCCCGCAACACGTTCTTCGTGCCGCTGGAGGAACGGGTCGGCGCCGAGAACGTGGTCGACGTGGCCAAGCGCTTCGGCGTGCAGTTCCGCGCCGCTAACGACGCCCGCCTGGCCAACAACAAGGAATACGCCCACGACTGGGGCGCGTTCACGCTCGGCGTCTCCTCGTCCACGCCACTCGAGATGGCCAACGCGTACGCCACCCTGGCCGGCGACGGCATGTACTGCGAGCCGACCCCGGTGCAGGAGATCAAGACCCAGCGCGGCCAGAAGATCGACGTCGGCAAGCCGCACTGCACCCGGGCGACGTCGGCCGAGGTGGCCCGATCGGCCCTGGACGCCGCCCGCTGCCCGGTCGGCGACCAGTCGTACCTCGGCCGTTGCAAGGGCGCCACCGCGGGCAACGTCCGCCGCGACGTCGGCCACCCGGTGTTCGGCAAGTCCGGCACCACCGACTCGGCCAAGACCGCCTCGCTGATCGTCGGCACCACGTCGATCGTGGTGGCGGGCTACGAGGTCAATCCGGACTGGGCCAACCACAACGACCGGATCAGCCACGACGTCATCAACCCCGCAGTGTACAAGACCGTGGCCGACTACATGAAGGGCAAACCGTCGAAGGGCTTCAAGAAACCGGGGAACAAGAAACTCACGGTCGGCGACCAGCGCCGCGTGCCGAACGTCGAGTGTTCGTCGATCGGTGAGGCGAAGTCCCGCCTGGCCGGCGCCGACTTCGACCCGTACGTGGTCGGCGGCCAGGTCGACTCGAAGTGCCCGGCCGGCACCGCCGCGGGCACCAACCCGAGCGGCCAGTCGATCAAGGGCAGCCCGATCGGCATCGAGGTGAGCAACGGCAAGGGCGGCGTGACGCTGCCGCCGAACGGGGGTCCCGCCCCACCGGGCGGTCAGAACCCACCGAGACGTAACTGATCGGCCGAACCCCCAGGGCACTCGCCCTGGGGGTTCGTTCGTCTCAGCCCAGCTGCCGGCGAACCTCAGCCGAGCCGCTGGCGGACCGCGGCGGCCACCCGGCCGCCCTCGGCCCGGCCGGCGACCGCCGCCTGGGCCGCCTTCATCGCCGGGCCCATCTGCCCCTTGCCGGTGAAGCCGCCCGCGGCCAGCGCGCCGGCCACGATCTCGGCGATCTCCTCGTCGGACAGCTGCTTCGGCAGGTAGCGGTCGAGGATCTCGCCCTCGGCGCTCTCTCGCGCCGCCTGGTCACCACGACCGGCCTTGGCGAACGCGGCCGACGCCTCGCGCCGCTTCTTCGCCTCCTTGGTCAGCACGGCGGTGACCTCGTCGTCGGACAGGTCCCGCGCCGCGTCCCCGGCGACCTCGGCGGTCTGCACGGCGGCCATGGCCAGGCGCAGGGTCGAGGTGGTGAGTTCGTCCCGCCCCTTCATGGCGGAGCGGAGGTCGGAGTTCAGGCGGTCCTTGAGCGATCCCATGAACCGAGAAACTACCCTTGCCCTCATGCGTAAGCGCACCGTAATTTCGCTGGCCGCCGGTCTCACCGCCCTCGGGGGCGCCACCTTCGCGTACGCGTCGCTGGTCGAGCGTAACCTGTTCACGTTGCGGCGCTTCGACGTGCCCGTGCTCGAACCGGATGCCGAGCCGCTGCGCATCCTGCACCTCTCGGACCTGCACATGATGCCCGAGCAGCGGCGCAAGCAGGCCTGGGTGGCGGCGCTGCGCGGCACCGACCCCGACCTGGTGGTGGTGACCGGCGACAACCTGTCGTCGCCCGGCGGCGTCCCCGGCGTACTCAACGCCCTCGATCCGTTCTTCGACGTGCCCGGCGCGTTCGTCTTCGGCAGCAACGACTACCGCGGCCCGATCTGGAAGAACCCGCTGCGGTACCTGCTGTCCGAGCGCGAGTACGTGCAGGGCGTCGACCTGCCGTGGGAGGACCTGCGGGACGCCTTCACCGGCGCCGGGTGGATCAACCTGAACAACGCCCGCACCGTGATCAAGGCCGGCGGCCGCTCGGTCGAGCTGGCCGGCGTCGACGACCCGCACGTCGAGCGCGACGACTACCCGTCGGTCTCCGGCCACGTCTCCCGCGGCGCCGACCTGCACATCGGCGTCACCCACACCCCCGCCAGCCGGGTCCTCGCCCCGATGGCCCAAGACGGCTTCAGCCTCCTGCTGGCCGGCCACACCCACGGCGGCCAGGTCCGCGTCCCCGGCTACGGCGCCCTGACCACCAACTGCGACCTCCCCCACCACATGGCCCGCGGCCTGCACCGCTGGCCCGGAACCGACAGCTGGCTGCACGTCTCGGCCGGCCTGGGCACCCACCCCACCGCCCCGATCCGCTTCGCCTGCCGCCCGGAAGCCACCGTGCTCACCTTGATACCGCGCTGACCTGCGGTTTCGTCCGGAGCGGTATACCGGTTTCACCCTGGGCGGGGCGTCGGATACTATTGCTCAGCACGTTGCGGGGTGTGGCGCAGCTTGGTAGCGCGCTTCGTTCGGGACGAAGAGGCCGTCGGTTCAAATCCGGCCACCCCGACGCGCATGCAGGGCCGGTCTTCTCATGAAGACCGGCCCTTGTTCGTTCGGTGCTAGTGGTTCAGTTTCGCCACGATGACCGCCCGCACGCGCAGCGACTTGGCGAGCTTGGCGCCGCCGTCGTCGTCGGGCCGGTGGCGGCGCAGGGTGATGGCCTCGTTGATGGCGGCCAGGCCCTCGTCGTACCGGCCCAGCTCGTACAGCTCGGCGGCGCCGTTGTGGAGGGCGTCGGCCAGCTCGGGGAGGTACTCGGCCGGGTCCAGCTCGCGGAAGTAGCCGATGGCCTCGGTGCACGCCGCCAGCGCCTCGTCGTGGCGGTCGACCGCGCCCAGCCGCACCGCGACGTGGTAGAGCGCGTGGGCGAGTGACGGCAGGTCGGCTACCTGGCGGTACTGCGCGACGGCCTCCTGGCACGCGATCAGTGCCTGATCGTGGTCGCCCTGCTCGGCCAGGAGGGCGGAAAGGCGGTCGAGGGCCGACGCGAAGCTCGACCGGTCGGTCGCGGGGTTGAGCTCGATCAGCTGGCGGTGGACGGCCACCGCTTCCAGGTCGGCCTTCACGGCCTCGCCGCGGGCGTCCAGCGCGATCGACCACAGCGCCAGGCTCTGCAACGACAGGGCCAGGCCCATCAGGGTCAGGGCGAGGCCGGGCTCGTGGACCACGATCTTGACCTCGGCCTCCCGGCGGTAGGCCGCGATGGCTTCCCGGCAGGTGACCACGGCTTCCTCGTGGCGGCCGGACCGGCCGAGTTCGAAGGACCGGTCGAGCAGCGTACGCGCGTCGACGACTTCCCTGGTTGTTGTCCCGCCACCCATGTGGCTCAGCGTCGCACCCCGGGCGCCGGACGGGGCTTGTTTCCCCTCAGCTCGCCAGGAACAGGACCAGGCCCTGGCCGATCAGGTTGTTGGTGACGTGGACCACGACGCCGGGCCAGACCGAACCGCTGCGCCGGCGCAGTTCGGCGGCGACCAGGCCGACGACCAGCGCGGTCACGAACACCGCGTTGAGGCCGTGCATCAGGGCGAAGATCAAGCCATCTTGTCCTAGGTCAAACGGGGCGGCTACGAAGGTCGTCGAGAACCGTGCCGACCATCTGGATCGATCCCTCGTCCAGGACGTTGCCGAACTCGACCACTTCGGTGTCCGGCCCGGCCACCGCGGCCAGGGCCGGCTCCTCGCTCGGGACGACGAGCACCGCCAGGTCGGGACGGGGCTCGGCGGCCGCGTAGGGCACCACGACCACCTCGGCCCGACCGGCCGCGGCCAGCCAGTCCCGCACCTGCTCGGCCTGGTGGAGGGTGGAGTAGCGGACGCCGACCCGGGCCCCCTCGGGCAGCTCGGCCACCTTCATCAGGGTCCGGATGTGTGGCGCCACCACGATCGCCACGGTCTCGATCTCGCGACCGGCCGCATGCGCCCAGCGCCGGACCTCGGCCAGGTGGAAGAACGTGGTGATGACCAGCTCGGCATCGGCCGTCGCGGCGTCCAGCTCGGTGAGCAGGCTCGGGCGCACGTCGGCGTACAGCCGGTCGGAAAGCTCCTTGGCGAAGGCCGACGCGCGCTCTTCGTTGCACTCGGCGAAGACCGCCCGCACATCGGACCCGGCTTGCTGAGCGATGGCGTACGCGGCGTCGCGAACCGCCTCGGGGGTCATCCCGCCGCGCACCGCCTCCAGGACCGCCTCCCGCAGATCGGCCCGCGCGCGTGGCGGACGGCCGGCGATCGTCGTCCCCGACGCGCCCTTGGTCTCGATCAGCCGCAGTTCCCGGAGCATCGAGTACGCCTTGGCGACGGTGTTCCGGTTGACGCCCAGATTGTCGGCGAGCCGGCGGACCGGCGGAAGGCGATCACCCGGCCGCAGACCACCGCCCTCGACCAGGTAGCGGATCTGCTCGACGATCTGCCGGTAGACCGGCGTGGCCGACGTCGAGTCGACGGTCAGCTCGCTCATCTGATCACTCTATGTCATAGGACGACAAGAATCCGCTGGTGGTCTCGCCACCCCGGGGCGTACGCAAGGACGATGACCTTCGCCCTGCGCCACCTGCCCGGCGCCGTTCCCGAGGCCGACGTGGCGGCCATGCGCGAACGATTCTGGGCGTTCCTGGCCGATCGCCACGGGTTGCGGCCGGACCGGCCGGAGACCTGGACCGTCGAGCGGCCCCGCCATCTGCAGGCGCTGCGCCGCTCCGGGGCCTTCGCCGCGATGGCCGCGCCCGCCGTGGTCGCCGCCCTCGACGACCTGCTCGGCGCGTGGCAGCGTCCGAAGGCCTGGGGCCTGCCGCTGATCACGTTTCCCGGCGACGGCTGGAGCGTGCCCACCACCGGCTGGCATCTCGACTCGTGGCGGCCGGAACCCGCCTTGCCCGGGGTCACGGTCTTCACGTTCCTGCTCCCGGCCAGCCCGCGGGGCGGTGGCACAGTCGTGCTGGAGGGCTCGCACGAGCTGGTCAACCGGCACATCGCCCGCACCGGCGTCTGGGCGTCCGGCGAGGTGCGGACGGCGCTGGCCGACGCCCACCCGTGGCTGGGCGAGGTCTTGCGGGGCCGGCGAGCGGTCGGCGACACGGCCGTCCTCGACGGGATCCCGGTCACCGTGCGCGAACTGACCGGCGCCCCCGGCGACGTCGTCCTCATGCACCCGCGCACCCTCCACGCGGCCGCCCCCAACGCCGACCCCACGCCGCGCATGATGCTCGTCGAGATTATCGACAAGCTTTAGACATCCTCCGCGCGGA
The DNA here is from genome assembly GCF_040684855.1 of Actinoplanes sp. NPDC089786. Taxonomy (NCBI): domain Bacteria; kingdom Bacillati; phylum Actinomycetota; class Actinomycetes; order Micromonosporales; family Micromonosporaceae; genus Actinoplanes; species Actinoplanes sp. NPDC089786. The sequence goes on along the minus strand of NZ_JBFBGU010000001.1, from coordinate 538,086 downwards.
CGCAGGTCAGGAGCGGGGTCAGCGGATGGAGACCTCGGACGCCGAGTTGGCGACCTGGTCGGCGGCCGACGTGACCAGGCTTCGGGTGTGGGCGGCCATGGCGACCTGCTCGTCCATGACCGAGGCGGCCAGCCGCTGGGCGTCGGCGACCGCGCCGAGCCGGCTGGTCATGCCGCTGACGGCGGTTCCGACCGCGGCCGCGCCCGTGGTCACCTCGGCGAGCGTGGCCTCGATGCGGGCGGTGGCGGTGGCGGTCTGGCCGGCCAGCTGCTTGACCTCGCCGGCGACGACCGCGAAGCCCTTGCCGACCTCGCCGGCCCGGGCCGCCTCGATGGTGGCGTTCAGGGCGAGCAGGTTGGTCTGGTCGGCGACGGCCTGGATCAGGTTGGCGATGGTGGCGATGTCGGCGACCGACGTACGCAGCTCCTCCAGGGACTTGAGGGCGGCGTCGGCGTCGCTCAGGGTGGTGGTGACCTGGTCGCTGGCGTGCGTGACGGTGCGGGTGACGTCGGACAGGGCCGACTCGAAGCCGCCGAGCGCCTCGTCGGCGTCGGTGCGGAGGCGGGCGCCGGTCGCGCTGGTGCGCTGGAGCACGTCCTCCAGGCGTACGGCCATCTGCTCGGAGCGTTCGAGCTGGGCCCGCGCCTCGGCCCGGGCCGACTCCTCGCGGCGGCTCGCCTGCTCGGCGGCCTCGCGCAGCTGGGTGGCGCTCTCCTCGGCCAGCTGGGTCTGGCGCGCCTCGTTCTCGCGGCGGACGGCGGCGTCGAAGTACCAGTAGGTGATCTGCGCGGCGGACATGGCCAGCACGAAGCCGGCGTGCAGCAGGGCCCGGTTGAACACCGCGCCGGCGCTGTGGTCGCCGTGCTCGCCGAAGACCAGGCCCGGGGCGAGCAGGCCGATGCCGAAGTGGTGGCCGGCGACCAGCAGGACGGCCAGCGCGAAGGCCAGCCAGTCCTGGTAGAGGCCGATCAGTGCGATCACCACGAAGAAGTGGAAGTGCAGGTCGATCATGCCGCCGCCGGCGTGCACCAGGGCGTCCGCCGCGAGCAGGAAGCCGACGCTGGTCGAGATGGCGCGGCCGCGCTGCGAGGCGGCCAGGCCGGCGATCACGCCGCAGACCATCACGCCGCCGAGGACGGTGAGCAGCAGCGGGGCGTGGTGACCGGGGCTGAGCTGGCCGGCGAAGAAGCCGATCACCAGGATCACCGGGACGTGCACCCAGAGCAGCACCCGGAGCACCCGGTGCCGGGCGTCGAAGGCGTGGTCGGAGAGCGGCACGTCGGGGATCAGGCGGGCAAGTGCCGACATCACTGCACCTTTCGGGATCGGGTCACCATCCCTACTTCGTCTCCGCGGTCTCCCATCGGCGCGTTCGGAGGGTGCAAAACGGGAGCTTTGTTCATTCCTTGAAGTTTCCTAACAGTAGTTGACGCAGCCTCAGACATCGGGTTGGCTCAATGTGTCCTCACGGCCCCCCAGCCTGAAGGTGCTGATCCCCCCATGCGCAAGAACCGTCTGCTCGCGTGCTTCGGCGTTGCTCTTGCCGGCGCTGCCGCGGCCCTCGTCCCGATGACCGCCTCCCAAGCCGCCGCGGCCTGCGCCGCGGCCTGGAACGCTTCCCAGGTGTACGTCGCCGACAACGTCGCCTCGCAGAGCGGCCACAACTACCGCGCCAAGTGGTGGACCCAGAACGACAGCCCGGCCACGCACAGCGGCCAGTGGGACGTCTGGGCCGACCAGGGCGCGTGCGGTGGCGGCGGCGGTGAGGACCCGCCCCCGGCCGGCGGCTTCCCGCTGAGCCAGACCCAGTTCGAGCAGAACTTCCCCAACCGGCTGCCGATCTACACGTACGCCGGCCTGGTCGACGCGGCCGGCCACTTTCCGGCCTTCGCCGCCGGCGACGACACCACCCGCAAGCGCGAGGTGGCGGCGTTCCTGGCCAACATCGACCACGAGTCGGGCCAGCTGCAGTACGCCGAGGAACACCAACCCTGGGGCGAGTACTGCGACCTCAGCCGGCCGTACGGCTGCCCGGCCGGCCCGACGGCCTACCACGGCCGCGGTCCGATCCAGCTGAGCTGGAACTACAACTACAAGGCGGCCGGCGACTACCTCGGCGTCGACCTGCTGCACTTCCCCGACCTGGTCAAGACCGACACGTCGATCACCTTCCAGACCGCCTTCTGGTACTGGATGAGCCAGAACGGCCCGAACACGATGACCGCGCATCAGGCGATCACCGGCGGCTCCGGCTTCGGCGGCACGATCCGCAGCATCAACGGGTCGCGCGAGTGCGACGGCGGCAACCCGGCCCAGGTGCAGAGCCGGGTCAACTCCTACCTGCGCTTCACGCAACTGCTCGGCGTCGACCCGGGCGGCAACCTGTACTGCTGATCACCACCCACAGGCTTCAACACGGAAGAGGGGCCGAGAGGGGTACGGCCGGGCGGCGGCCGTACCCCTCTCGATGACTTTGTCCTTGGTCTTGGGGTGACGACCCACCGGGCCGGATGGCGGGGGACGGCCTGGAGTTGCGGTCAGGCCGCCGAGATGGCGGGACCGGGTGTTCGGCGTACTTCCCAAGGGTTAGAGCGCGAGCTGCGGACGGGCCGGAACCCCCACCACCGCGGGCGCCGCGGCGCGCTGCGGGGGCAGTTGCTGGGGGACCGCGTAGGAGGCCGGGAGCATCATGGACTCGACCGCGGGCGCGATCGCCGGGCGTTCGTTGAGTGAGATCAGGCGGGCGGCGCGGGCCAGGGAACCCGTCTCGCCGTCGCGGAAGCCGGCCCGGTAGCCCTTCTCGTAGCGTTCACCGCGGCCCAGGGCGCGGCCGATGGCGAAGCAGGAGGAGCCGGCGAGGGCCAGGAGGAACAGCAGCGCGAAGGGTGTCATGGTCCGTCCTCTCGAGAGCAGCGAATCTCCCATTGACGTGCAAAATACGCGAAACCCGACAGAACCGGCCGTAACTAAGCCATGAGTGACGCGTTCGGGTGACGGAGGCTTGCGCGCTCGAGGAACGGTGGTAGGTCGGCCGCGTCGGCGGGGCGGCAGAGGTGGTAGCCCTGGCCGCAGGCGCAACTGAGCGAGCGCAGGGCCTCGAGCTGGGCGGCGTTCTCGATGCCCTCGGCGACCACCCGCAGGCCCAGGATCTGGCCGAGCTGCACGATCGTGCGGACCAGGGCCAGGTCTTCGGCGGTGAGTTCGGCGCGGGCGATGAAGGCACGGTCGATCTTGAGCTCGTCGACCGGCAGTTCGCGGAGGTACGCCAGCGACGAGTAGCCGGTGCCGAAGTCGTCGATCGAGAGCTGAACCCCGAGCGTACGCAGCGCGGCCAGCGACGACCGGGCCAGATCGGGCTCGCTCATCAGCACCGACTCGGTGAGCTCCAGGGTGACCGCGCTGGACGGCAGGCCGGCCAGGGCCAGCGCGCGCATCACGTCGTCGGCGAAGCGCGGGTTGACCAGCTGGAGGCCGGAGACATTCACGTTCAGGGTCAGGTCGGGGAACGTCCGGCGCCAGGTGGCGACCTGGGCCGCGGCGGTCTCCAGCACCCACTGGCCGATCTCCACGATCAGGCCCGACTCCTCGGCGATCGGGATGAAGTCGACCGGGCTGACCAGGCCACGACCGGGGCTGTGCCAGCGGATCAGCGCCTCGACCCCGGTCACCTCGCCGGTGGCCAGGCGGATCAGCGGCTGGTACTGCAGCGCGAACTCGCCCGCGTCCAGGGCCTTCTGCAGGTCGCCGCGCAGGCTCAGATAGTTGAGGGCCTCGGTGTGCATGTACGGCTCGTACACGATGACCTTGCCCGGGCCCTCCTTCTTGGCCCGGTACATCGCCACGTCCGCGTTGTTCAGCAGCACGTCGGAGTGCTCGGCGGTCTCCCGCGAGATGGCCACGCCGACGCTGGCCCCGATGAAGATGTCCCGCCCGGCCAACCGGAACGGGTCCTTCACGGCCTGGACGATCCGCTCGGCGACGCCGGTCGCGGCGTCCATCGGCGAATCGTGCAGCAGCACCGCGAACTCGTCGCCGCCGAGCCGGGCGGTGGTGTCGCTGGCCCGGACGCAGCCGCGGATCCGACCGGCCACCGCGGCCAGCAACTGGTCGCCGGCCTCGTGGCCGAGGCTGTCGTTGACCGCCTTGAACCGGTCCAGGTCGACGAAGAGCACGCTGGTCGGGTCGGTCGCCACGTCCCGCGACGCCAGCACCCGGTTGAAGATCTTCAGGAACAGGCCCCGGTTGGGCAGGCCGGTGACCGGATCATGGTGCGCTTCGTGAGCGGCTTCGGCGGTACGGGCGTCGGTCAGCGCCACGCTCACCTGCTGGGCGAACGCGGCCAGCTGCTCGCGGTGCTCGGCGTGCCGCTCGACCGGTCCGGGCAGCCGGGCCACCAGGCTTCCCGTCATCTCGCCGGTGACCTGCACCGGGGCGGCGATCACGGCGTCCCGGGCGAGCGGGCGGATCACCACCTGGCCACCGGCCATCGCCTCGCGGGCATCGCCGTCGTGGGTGGACGCCTCGGGTGTGCCGGCCGTGGACGCCACGGTCAGCCGCCGCGCCCGGCCCTCCTCGGCCAGCATCAGCGCCACCGAGTCGGCGCCCAGCAGGGCCGCGGCGCCGCTGGTCACCGCGTCCAGGATCTCCGGCAGCGGGCGCCGGTTGGAGATGGTCCGCTGGATCGTCAGCAGCGTCTCCACCAGCATCTGCTTGGTCCGCGCGACCTGAGCCACGCGTTCCGAGTCGGCGCGCAGGTTGCGCTCGTCGGAGAGCACCCGGATGCCGCGCAGCGCCAGGCCGAGCACCTGGGCCATGCCCTGCAGCACGTGCCGTTCCTCGGGGCTGAACTCGGCGCTGAGCCGGCCGACCATCAGCGCGCCGTGCTTCTTGTCCTCGCCGAGCGCGGTGTAGCAGGTGTGCAGCGCGCCCAGGGCGGGCACGCCCAGCCGTTTGTCGGCGCGGAGCAGCCCGGCCGACGGCACCTCCGTCCCGAAGCCCCAGGCGCCGCGGACCTGGTCGGCCAGCACCACGGCGGCGACCTCGGCCTCGACCATCTCGGCGGCCCGCTCCACGGCGGCGGCGACGGCGGTCTCCTCGTCGGCGGCCGCGTTGACCACCGAGAAGAACTCGGTGAGCTGATGTGACGACGAGTGGGACATGTCAGGCCAGCGCCAGGGTGACGAGGGTCAGGTGGTGGGTGCCGAGGGCGCCGCGGACCCGGGCGATCTCCCCGGCGGTGTAGAAGCCGGCGTACGGCGTGCTGCCCAGAGCGGAGCGCATCGCGGCCATCTCCTCCTGCATGCCGTCGGGTCCGAGCCGGCCTCGCCGCGCGCCGCAGTCGAAGGCGAGCACGCCCAGCGGCACCTTCCCGCCGAGGCCGTCCAGAGCTTCCCGGCACGAGTCGGTCGCGCCCCGGATCAGCGCGTCGTGGTCGGCCTCCATCAGCCAGCACAGCGCGCCCTGCGGAACGTCGGACATGCCCAGGATGGACCGGTCGGCGTCGTCGCCGTCGTGAATCACCCGGATGTCCTCCCCGTTGCGCCGGGACAGGCCGAGCGCCTGGAGCGCGTCCACCCCGTGGAACAGGTCGGCGGCCCGCTGGCCGGCCAGGTCGTTGCGGCGCAGCAGCACGTCCAGCGCGGGCTCGTCGTCCAGCTCGAAGATCCGGCCGCCCCGGCTGCTGGTGATGATCATCGGTGGCTCGACCCGGTGCCAGCCGTGCGCGACGCCGATGCCGATCGGGGCGTCCGAGCCCAGCGCGACGCCCACGACCGCGTCGGTGTAGACCGTGTCGCCGATGAACTGGAACGTCCGGGACTTGTCCGACCCGCCGCCGGCGAAGCCCCCGACCAGCGGCACCGCGGCGCCGAGCACCGAGTACGCGCCCCGGACCACCTCGTGCGGGTCGCCGGACAGCCCGTCGGCGAGCAGGATGAGCACGCTGTGCGGACTGGTCACGCCGGCCATCGCCTCGGCCGCCTCGGCCCCGGCCCGGCGGTGCCCGGCGTCGCCGATGTGGGCGACCTTCGCCCGTACGGTGAAGCCCTCACCGCCCAGCGCGGCCACCGACACCCCGCCCGCGCTCGCGCCGTCGTAGGCCAGCTCGCCGAGCGTGGACGCGCCCACCACCAGCGCGTTCGGTCCGGCCTCGTCGCGGACGGCCATCAGCAGCGCCGGCAGGTCATGTTGGTGTGAGGCGAAGACGAAAACCACCGCGGGGGTACGCCCACCGACCGCGGATGCCGCCGCCTCGGCGCCCGCCTTGGCGCTGTCCGCGGCGATGCTGTGACCGGCGCCGAACCAGCGGTGCGGTGTCTGCATGATCTTCTGATCGGCGGGTACCCACGGTTGCTGAGCGGTTGCGGCTGGGGTGCCGTGATTCCCCTGGGGCTGACCTGACAGGCTGTCACCTTGTGACTGACTCCGACCTGGCGCGGCAGGTTAACCGCGTTGCCCGGCTGACCGGCACGTTCACGTTGCGCAGCGGCCGCGCGGCGACCGAATACTTCGACAAGTACCAGTTCGAGTCCGACCCGGTGCTGCTCGACCAGCTGGCCGAGCAGATGGCGGCGCTCATCCCGGGCGGCACCGAGGTGCTGGCCGGCCTCGAGATGGGCGGCATCGCGGTGGTCACCGCCGTCGCCCGGCACGCCGGGTTGCCCTGCGCGTTCGTCCGCAAGCAGGCCAAGCAGTACGGCACCGCCCGGCTCTCCGAGGGCGCGGAGGTGGCCGGGCGGCGGGTGCTGGTGGTCGAGGACGTGGTGACCTCGGGTGGCCAGGTGGTGATCTCCACCGGCGAGCTGCGGAAGCTGGGCGCACACGTGGACCACGCGCTGTGCGTGATCGACCGGCAGGAAGGCGGCGGCGAGGCGCTGGCCGAGCACGGGATCACGTTGCGGGCCCTGCTCAACCGAGCCGCCCTCGACGCGGCGGTCTGACCGGGGCGTCAGCTGAAGTCGTAGAGGCTCGTGGTCGCCCTCAGGACGATCGTGCCGATGATGCCGACCACGAGCCCGCCGATCGCCACGCCGAAGGACACCTTCGACAGGCTCTCGCCCCGCCTGTGGGCGCGTTGCGCCATGGCCACGCCGGCCAGGCCGAAGAGCAGCGGGCAGACGACCAGCGCGATGACGCCCAGCACGATGCCGGCGATGCTGAAGCCGTTGCCGACGTCGGCCTGCGGCGCGAAGTAGGCGTTGTACGGCACGCCGACCGGGTAGTTGCCGGGCGGCGGCGGGTAACCGGGCGCGTAGCCCTGAGCCGGGTAGCCCTGAGCCGAGTAGGCCGCGGGGTGGCCGGGCGGCGGTGGCGGCGCGCTGTAGGCGGGGGCCGGCTCGGGGTAGAGCTGGGCTGCGGTCGGGGGCGGGGTGTAGCCGGTCAGGCCGGACGGCATCGGGCCGCCGAACTGGTCGGCCGCCGGGGCCGGGGACGTGAAGCCGCAGGCCGGGCAGGGCGCGCCGACGCTGACGCCGGTGCCGCAGTTCGGGCAAGCCATCGGTGGGTCTCCTCGGGGGGTGTTCAGAATCTGCGGCCGTAAGGATCGACGCGCACCCCGAGCACTTGAGCGTTAGGCGGCGGCCTCCGCGGCCAGCAGCTCGGCGATCTGCACCGTGTTGAGCGCCGCGCCCTTGCGCATGTTGTCGCCGGTGATGAACATGTCGAGCGCCCGGGGGTCGTCCATCGCCCGGCGGATCCGGCCGACCCAGGACGGGTCGGTGCCGACGGCGTCGATCGGCATCGGGAACTCGCCCGCGGCCGGGTCGTCGACCAGGATCACGCCGGGGGCGTTGCGCAGCACCGCGCGGGCGTCCTCGGCGGTCAGCTCGGAGCCGAAGACCGCGTGCACCGCGACCGAGTGGCCGGTCACCACCGGGACCCGGACGCAGGTGGCGGAGACCTTGAGGGCGGGCAGACCGAGGATCTTGCGCGACTCGTTGCGCATCTTCAGCTCCTCGGACGACCAGCCGTTCGCGGCCAGATCACCCGACCAGGGCACCACGTTGAGCGCCAGGGGGGCCGGGAACGGGCCGAGGTCGTCGCCGACCGCCTGCCGCACGTTGCCGGGGCGGGAGCCGAGCGTGCGGTCGCCGGCCACCTTCATCAGCTGGTCGTGCAGGACGTCGACGCCGATCTGCCCGGCCCCGGACACCGCCTGGTAGGACGCCAGGACCAGCTCGCGCAGGCCGTACTCCTGGTGCAGCGGCGCGATCGCCATGATCATCGCCATCGTGGTGCAGTTGGCGTTGCTGATGATGCCGCGCGGCCGGCGGCGCATCGCGTCCTGGTTGACCTCGGGCACGACCAGCGGGACGTCGGGGTGCATGCGGAAGGCGGCCGAGTTGTCGACCACGGTGACGCCGCGCTCGACCGCGATCGGCGCCCACTCCAGTGACACCGCGTCGGGCACGTCGAACATGGCCACGTCGACGCCGTCGAACGCCTCGGGCGTCAGCTCGACGACCGAGAGGTCTTCGCCGCGGCAGCGCAACGACTTGCCGGCCGAGCGGGCCGATGCGATCAGCCGGATCTCGCCCCACACGTTGCGCCGGGAGGAGAGCAGCTCACGCATCACCGTGCCGACGGAGCCGGTGGCTCCGACGACGGCGAGCGTGGGCTGCTTCGCCATCGCCGGGCTAACGTCCGGTGCCGGCGTAGACGACCGCCTGCTCGTCGCCGCCCAGCTCGAACTGGTCGTGCACGGCGCGGACGGCGTTGTCGAGGTCGCTGTCGCGGCACACCACCGAGACCCGGATCTCGGACGTGGAGATCATCTCGATGTTGACGCCGGCGGCGCCGATGCAGGCGAAGAAGGAGGCGGCCACACCCGGGTGTGACCTCATGCCGGCGCCGATCAGCGAGACCTTGCCGACGTGGTCGTCGAACAGCAGGCTCTTGAACTTGATCTGGCCCTGGATCTTGTTGAGCGCGGCCATCGCGGTCGGGCCGTCGGCCTTGGGCAACGTGAACGAGATGTCGGTGCGGCCGGTGCCCTCGGTGGACACGTTCTGCACGATCATGTCGATGTTGATCTCGGCCGAGGCGACGGTCTCGAAGATCCGGCCGGCGGCACCCGGCTCGTCGGGCACCCCGACGATCGTGATCTTGGCCTCGCTGCGGTCGTGGGCGACCCCGGTGATCAGCGCCTGTTCCACGGAAGGGTCCTCCATCGATCCGGTGACCATGGTGCCGGGCTTGAGTGAGTACGACGAGCGTACGTGGATCGGGACGCCGAAGCGCCGCGCGTACTCGACGCAGCGCAGCATCAGCACCTTCGCCCCGCCGGCGGCCAGCTCGAGCATCTCCTCGTAGGTGATCTTCTTGATGTGTCGCGCGTTCGGCACGATCCGCGGGTCGGCGGTGAACACACCGTCCACGTCGGTGTAGATCTCGCAGACGTCGGCCCGCAGCGCCGCGGCCAGCGCGACCGCCGTGGTGTCGGAACCGCCGCGGCCCAGCGTGGTGATGTCCTTGGTGTCCTGTGACACGCCCTGGAAGCCGGCCACGATCGCGATCGCGCCCTCGTCCAGCGCGGTGCGCAGCCGGCCGGGCGTGACGTCGATGATGCGGGCCTTGCCGTGCACCGAGGTGGTCAGCACGCCGGCCTGCGAGCCGGTGTACGACCGGGCCTCATAGCCCAGGTTGTGGATCGCCATCGCCAGCAACGCCATCGAGATGCGCTCGCCGGCGGTCAGCAGCATGTCGAGCTCGCGGCCGGGCGGGAGCGGGCTGACCTGGTTGGCCAGGTCCATCAGCTCGTCGGTGGTGTCACCCATCGCGGAGACCACCACGACGACGTCGTCGCCGGCCTTGCGGGCGGACACGATCCGTTCCGCCACCCGCTTGATGCGTTCCGCCGTGGCGACGGACGAACCGCCGTATTTCTGCACCACCAGGGCCACGGCCGCGGACTTCCTCTCAGCATGGGGCGGGAACGGACGCGGACCAGCTTAGTGGGAACTCAGAATCACGCTGGATGGCGATCCCAGAATCCGGCCTGTGCGCCGCGACACGCCCGGCGGCGGACCGCGACCGATGTGCGGCACAGAGGCGAGAATGTCTCGGTGCGTCCACGCCTGGTACCCGTCGTCCTGCTGACCCTTCTGGCCGCGGGCTGTGGGTCCGACGCGCCCGCGGCCGGCCCGTCGCCGGAGCCGAGCGACGACGTCATCACCGACACCTCGGCCGCGCGCAGCGAGCTGGCGGCGCGCGCGGCGCTGGCCCAGGACCACCGTTACTCCGCGCTCTACGACTACGACCCCGGCGACGGCCAGGGTGCCCGCTCGGTGGTGGCCACGGTCGCCACCGACGGCTCGTGGCGGGTGGACATCCCCGGCGGCGCGCTCGGCGGCGCCGCGGACGTGTCCGTCGTGCAGACCCCCGAGGGCGTCTTCCAATGCGCGATGCCGTCGGCGAGCAACCCGATCAACCCCTCCTGCGTCCGGGTCGCCGATCCGGACAAGCGCCTGCCCCGGGAGTTCGACCCCGGGGTGGAGCGGATCTTCCGGCAGTGGCTGAGCGTCTTCCAGGACCGGCAGTCGCCGCTGTCCGTGGTGGCCGCGAAGCCGCTGGCCACGCAGGGTCCGGCGGCGCAGGGCGCGTGCTACGCGGTGGACGGCATCTCGGCCGCGCTCAAGCCGCCGGTCGACGTCGGCATCTACTGCTACGCCGACAACGGCCTGCTCACCGCGGCCCGGGTCGACTTCGGCATGCTCACCCTGGTCAGCGTCGCGGCCGCGCCGCCGCGGATCGACCTGCCCGGCCCGCTGACCGGCGGCGAGCCGCTCGGCACCAAGAGTCCGCCGCCCGCGCCCACCGTCGATCCCTCGAACGGATCCATCGCCCCTAGCGCTCAGCCGCAAGGCTGATAGTGTTTCCGACGACATGTGGAACGCACTTCTCCTTCGCTGCCGCGACGAGGCCCGTTTCTAGGCCGACACCTCGTCGCGGAGTTGATGTGCGCGCGGCCGCCCTAGGTCCGTTCCCCTTTTCGCAGGAGCACATCCCATGTCTTCGAACGACTCAGTCGTGACTGACGACGCCATCGCCCGCCAACGCCCGAGCGCGATGCCGTTCCAGCGCTACCAGGCCTACCACCAGCAGTTCGCGGTGGAGCTGCCCGATCGGCAATGGCCTTCGCAACGCATCGAGAAGGCCCCGCGCTGGTGCGCGGTCGACCTGCGCGACGGCAACCAGGCCCTGATCGACCCGATGTCCCCCGAACGCAAGCGGCGCATGTTCACGCTGCTGGTGCAGATGGGCTACAAGGAGATCGAGGTCGGCTTCCCGGCCGCCAGCCAGACCGACTTCGACTTCGTCCGCCAGCTCATCGAGCAGGACCTGATCCCGGACGACGTCACCATCCAGGTGCTGACCCAATGTCGCGAGCACCTGATCGACCGCACCTTCGAGTCGATCCGCGGCGCCAAGCGGGCCATCGTGCACTTCTACAACTCGACCTCGACGCTGCAGCGCCGGGTGGTGTTCGGCCTGGACAAGGCCGGCATCACCGACATCGCGACCACGGGCGCGCGGCTGTGCCAGAAGTACGCCGAGATCCACACGCCGGACACCGAGATCTTCTACGAGTACAGCCCCGAGTCGTACACCGGCACCGAACTGGACTACGCGCTCGAGGTCTGCTCGGCGGTCATCGACGTGATCGATCCGACGCCCGACCGGCCGCTGATCATCAACCTGCCGGCCACGGTCGAGATGGCCACCCCCAACGTGTACGCCGACTCCATCGAGTGGATGCACCGCAACCTGCCCCGCCGCGAGTCGGTGGTGCTGAGCCTGCACCCGCACAACGACCGCGGCTGCGCGGTGGCCGCGGCCGAGCTGGGCGTGCTGGCCGGCGCCGACCGGGTCGAGGGCTGCCTCTTCGGCAACGGCGAGCGGACCGGCAACGTCGACCTGGTCACGCTGGGCCTCAACCTGTTCTCCCAGGGCGTCGACCCGATGATCGACTTCTCGGACATCGACGACATCAAGCGGGCCGTCGAGTACTGCAACCAACTGCCGGTGCACGAGCGGCACCCGTACGTGGGCGACCTGGTCTACACCGCCTTCTCCGGCTCGCACCAGGACGCGATCAACAAGGGCCTGACCGCGCTGGCCAAGGACGCCGAGACGGCCGGGACGCCGGTGGACGACTTCACCTGGGGCGTGCCCTACCTGCCGATCGACCCGAAGGATGTGGGCCGCACGTACGAGGCGGTCATCCGGGTCAACTCGCAGTCCGGCAAGGGCGGCGTGGCGTACATCATGAAGGAGGAGCACAAGTTCGACCTGCCGCGACGGCTGCAGATCGAGTTCTCCGGCGTGGTGCAACGGGTCACCGACAGCGAGGGTGGCGAGGTCGGCCCGCAGGCGATGTACGACATCTTCGCCGGCGAGTACCTCCCCGATCACCAGGCCTTCGCGCGGATCGTCATGCAGCGCTACACGACGGCCACGGTGGACGGCAAGGTCGAGATCGACGTCACGGTGACCGACCGGGGCGAGGAGAAGACGCTCACCGGGGTGGGCAACGGCCCGATCGACGCGTACGTGCAGGCGCTCCAGCCGCTGGGCATCCAGGTCCGGGTGCACGACTACGCCGAGCACGCACTGTCCTCCGGTGGAGACGCGCAGGCCGCCGCGTACGTGGAGTGCGAGGTCGGCGAGACCACGGTGTGGGGCGTCGGACTGGACGCGAACATCGTCACCGCCTCGATCAAGGCCGTGACGAGCGCGGTCAACCGGGTCCGCTAACCCCTCCGAGTGGTAGCCGAGCGCGCCATCCGGGCCTCGGATGCCGGTCTTGGCTACCACTGATCTTGGCTACCACTGAACGACGGCGCGCCACACAAAGCGGACACCCCGCTCTCCAGGGCGAGAAACGGGCACAACCCTCCTAGGCTTGGGGGGTGCTCACACGTACCCCCCTCGCTCTTGTCCTGATCGCGGCAGCGACCCTCACCACCGGCTGTGAAGTGGTTCCCCTCGAGCCCGCTCCCACGACGACGACTCCGGGCGGTGGCGAGGCCGGCGGCAGCACCAGCGGCAACCCCGCGAAGCTGCTCGCCGGCCTCAAGGAGGCCAAGGCCGGATCGATGCGCGGCTACACCCGGGACGAGTTCCCGCACTGGCGCGACACCGGAAAGAACTGCGACGTCCGCGACTCGGTCCTCAAGCGGGACGGCCGCAAGGTGAAGTTCTCCGGCTGCAACGTGGTCGGCGGCACCTGGACGAGCAGCTACGACGGCAAGGTCCTGACCAAGCCCACCCTGGTCGACATCGACCACATGGTGCCGCTGGCCAACGCGTGGCGTTCGGGCGCGGCGGCGTGGACCAAGGATCGGCGCGGCGATTTCGCCAACGACCTGGAACGTCCCCAGCTGGTGGCGGTGTCGCAGACCTCGAACCGGGGTAAGGGCGATCAGGATCCATCGACGTGGAAGCCTTCGGTCAAGGCCGAGTGGTGCGGCTACGCCGGGGACTGGATCACGGTGAAGAGCTACTGGAAGCTGACGGTGACCAGCGCCGAGAAGAAGGCGCTGAGCACGATGCTCAAGGAGTGCTGATGGCGGGCAAGCGCAGCGATCTGAACGCGCCGGGCGGCGTGATGACCGATGAGGTCGGCGTGATCACCGGCGAGGTGACGCTGATCAGCGAGGTGTCCGGCCAGGACGTGACGCTGACCGTGCAGTACAAGGACGCCGCTGAGTGGTACCACGTGACCGGCGGCAAGGTGAAGCTGGCCGACGCGGCCGACGCCGACGTGCTGCACGACTTCGCGGTGGCGCTGCTGCACCGCCCGGAGTAGTAGCTTTATTTACAGTCCTCGATGTAGCGTCGGGCATGGCCCTGCCTCAGATTCTGACCGCCGCCCTCCTGGCGGCTCCGGTGCCCGTTCTGTCGGCATCCACCTTCGGCGATGTCATCCCGGCGCCCGTCTCCGCGGTTCCCAGCGGCGCTGACTTCCACCTCGACCGCAACACCGTGATCCAGACCCGGACCCCGGCGGTCGGCACCCTGCTGGCGTCGGACCTCGCCGCCGCCACCGGGCTGACGCTCCCGGTGACGACCTCCGCGGCGCCGGCCGCCCGGAAGATCTCGCTGAGGATCGCCGGCGGTCTGGGCGACGGCTACCAGCTGACCGTCAACCGGAGCGGCGTCGAGGTCACCGGCGGCAACCCGGAAGCGCTCTTCAACGGAACCCAGACGCTGCTGCAGCTGCGCGAGGGCCGGGCCATCGCCGGCGGGACCGTCCAGGACCGGCCGCGGTTCGCCTACCGCGGCTCCCACCTCGACCTGGCCCGGCACTTCCACACCCCGGACGAGGTCAAGAAGTACATCGACGAGATCCGCCGCCTGAAGATCAATTATCTGCACCTGCACCTCAGCGACGACCAGGGCTGGCGGATCCAGATCGACGGCTGGCCCCGGCTCACCGAGATCGGCGGGGCCGCGGGCACCGGCGTGGACGGGGTCGGCGGCGGCTTCCTCACCAAGGCGCAGTACGCCGACCTGGTCGCGTACGCGGCGGCCCGGTTCGTCACCATCGTGCCCGAGATCGACATGCCCGGACACGTCAACGCCGCCCAGGTCGCCTATCCCGAGCTGACCTGTGACGGGGTCGCGCCGCCGCCCCGCACCGACACCGCGGTCGGCTACAGCTCGCTGTGCATCTCGTCGGAAACCACCTACCGGTTCGTCGAGGACGTGATCCGCGAGCTCGCCGCCATCACCCCCGGGCCGTACATCCACATCGGCGGCGACGAGGCGCACGCCACCCCGCCGGCCGACTACCTGACGTTCCAGAACCGGGTGATCCCGCTGGTCGCCAAGTACGGCAAGACGGCGTACGGGTGGAACGAGATCGCCCAGTCCCCCGCCGCGCACTCCTCCGTCGCCCAGTACTGGGGCACGACGCGCAGCAACCCGGTCCTGGCCGGCGCGGTGGCGAACGGCACGCGCGTGGTGATGTCGCCGGCCAACAAGGCCTACCTCGACATGAAGTACGACCGGAACACCCGGCTCGGCCTGACCTGGGCCGGTCTGATCGAGGTGCGGACCGCGTACGACTGGGATCCCGGAACGCACCTGACCGGCGTACCCGAATCAGCGGTTCTGGGGGTTGAGGCCGCCCTCTGGTCGGAGACGCTGCGCAGCATCGACGACATCGAGTTCATGGCGTTCCCGAGGCTGGCCGCGATCGCCGAGCTCGCCTGGTCGCCGGCCTCGACACACGACTGGGAGTCGTTCCGGTCGCGGCTGGCCGCGCACGGCCCACAGTGGACCGCACGCGGCGTCGACTTCTACCCGTCCCCGCAGATCAGCTGGGAGTAAGAGCCGTCTTCCGTCCTTGGACGGCCTCGCCCTCCGCCACCGGGAAATGACACGCGGTCTGGTGGGAGTCGGGGTCGTCCAGACGCGGAACCAGCGGCGGCTCCTCGGTCGCGCAGATGTCCTGCGCCTTCCAGCAGCGGGTGCGGAACCGGCAGCCGGACGGCGGGTTGATCGGGCTCGGCACGTCACCGGTCAGCAGCACCCGCTCGCGCTGGAGGCGGTCCCGCCGGCGCGGGTCGGGCACCGGCACGGCCGAGAGCAGAGCCACCGTGTACGGGTGGCGCGGGTTGCTGTAGAGCGACTCCCGGTCGGCGATCTCGACCACCTTGCCGAGGTACATCACGGCCACCCGGTCGGAGATGTGCCGCACCACGGACAGGTCGTGCGCGATGAACACGTAGGTCAGGCCGAACTCGTTCTGCAGGTCGTCGAGCAGGTTGACGACCTGAGCCTGGATCGACACGTCGAGCGCGGACACCGGCTCGTCGGCGACGATCATCTTGGGCCGCAGCGCCAGCGTCCGGGCGATGCCGATGCGCTGCCGCTGGCCGCCGGAGAACTCGTGCGGGTAGCGGTTGTAGTGCTCCGGGTTCAGGCCCACCAGCTTGAGCAGGTCTTGAACCGCGCGCTTGACGCCGTGCTCGGTCTTCACGTTCTGGATCCGGAACGGCGCCCCGACGATCGTGCCGACCGTGTGCCGCGGGTTCAGCGACGAGAACGGGTCCTGGAAGATCATCTGCATGTCCCGGCGCATCGGCCGCAGCCGGCCCTGTCCCAGGTGCGTGATGTCCCGGCCGTCGAACTCGACCTTGCCGCCGGTCGGCTCCAGCAGGCGGGTCAGCAGCCGGCCGGTGGTCGACTTGCCACAGCCGGACTCGCCGACCAGGCCCAGCGTCTCGCCCTTGTAGACCTCGAAGTCGATGCCGTCGACCGCGCGCACCGCGCCGACCTTGCGCCGCAGCAGGCCCTTGGTGATCGGGAAGTGCTTCTCCAGGCCCCGCACCGACAGAAGCGCGGTCTTCTTGTCGCTCATCACGCCTCCAGCCTCGGCTTGACCTCGTCGGACCAGATCCGCTGCCGCTCACCGGTGGGGATGTGACAACGGACCAGGTGCTTGCTGCCACCGGCCGGGCTCAGCTCCGGCATCGTGGTCGAGCCGAGTCCGCCGGTGCGCGGCTCGAACTGGCAGCGCGGGTGGAACGAGCAGCCCGTCGGCAGGTTGATCAGCGACGGCGGCAGACCCGGGATGGGAACCAGCCGGTCGATCTGCGGACGGTCCATGCGGGGCATGGATCCGAGCAGACCCCAGGTGTACGGGTGCTCCGGCCGGTCGAAGATCGTGGTGGCATCGGCGAACTCGATGCACCGGCCGCCGTACATGACCAGCACGTCGTCGGCCAGCTCGGCCACCACGCCCAGGTCGTGGGTGATCACGATCAGCGCGGAGTTGAACTCCGACTGCAGGTCGTGCATCAGGTCGAGGATCTGCGCCTGCACGGTCACGTCCAGGGCGGTGGTCGGCTCGTCCGCGATCAGCAGCTGCGGGTCGTTGACCAGCGACATGGCGATCATCGCGCGCTGCCGCATACCGCCGGAGAACTGGTGCGGGTAGTCGTCCACCCGGCGGTCGGGCTGCGGGATGCCGACCCGGCCCAGCATGTCCACGGCGTGCTTGCGGGCCACGCTCTTGGAGACGCTGTGATGGACCCGGTACGCCTCGACGATCTGCTGGCCCACCGTGTAGTACGGGTGCATCGAGGACAGCGGGTCCTGGAAGATCATCGACATCTTGTTGCCGCGCAGCTTGCGAACCGTCTCGTCGTCGCTGCTGACCACGTCCTCGCCGTCCAGCCAGATCTGGCCGGAGATCTTCGAGTTGCGCTTGTTGTAGAGCCCCATGATGCCGAGGCTGGTCACCGACTTGCCCGAGCCGGACTCGCCGACGATGCCCAGCGTCTTGCCGCGCTCGACCGAGAAGGTCAGGCCGTCGACGCTCTTCACCACACCGTCGTCGGTCGGGAAGTGGATCTTCAGGTCTTTGACCTCGAGGAATGGCTGTGTCTGGTCGGTCATGTCAGCCCACCCTCACTCTCGGGTCGACGACCGCGTAGAGCAGGTCGACGACCAGGTTCGCGATGACCACGAAGAACGCCGCCATCAACGTCACGCCGAGCACCTTCGGCAGGTCGTTGTTGGTGATCGCGTCGATCGCGTACTTGCCCAGGCCGGGCAGGGAGAAGACCGTCTCGGTCAGCACCGCGCCGCCGAGCAGCAGGCCGAAGTCGAGACCGAAGATGGTCAGGATCGGGGTGAGCGCCGCGCGCAGACCATGTCGCACGTTGACGTCGCGTTCCTTCAGTCCCTTCGCGCGCGCCGTCCGGATGTAGTCCTCACTCAACGTCTCCAACATGCCGGCCCGGGTCAGCCGGGCGTACTGGGCGGAGAACTGGAAAGCGAGCACGACCCATGGCAGCAGCAGCGAATAGAACCATTCGCCGGGATTCTCGGTGAACGGCGTGTAACTGCCGCCGTCCGCCGTCCAGTTCAGGGTGTAGCTGAAGACCAGCAGGCCGATCAGGCCGGTGAAGAAGATCGGCAGCGAGACGCCGGCCAGCGAGATGCCCATCGCGACGCGGTCCAGCAGGGACCCGCGGCGCAGCGCCGAGATGGTGCCGGCGGACAGTCCGAGGAGCAGCCACAGGATGGCCGCGCCGATCGCCAGCGACAGGGTCACCGGCAGGCGGTCCAGCAGGTCGGGCCAGACCGGCTGGTGGGTGATGAACGAATAACCGAAGCAGGGCGCCGGGCAGTGCTCCAGGCTCGAGCCGATGTTGTAGTCGGCGCCCACGAAGATGCCCTTGATCCAGCGCCCGTACTGGACCCAGATCGGCTCGTAGAAGCCCAGCTTGTGGGCGATCAGCGTGACCGTCTCGGGCGTCGCCGCCCGGCCGACGTAGCGGGTGGCCAGCGTCTCCGGCGTCCCACCGACGAGCCGCGGGAACAGGTAGAAGATCGAGAACGTGGCGGCGCTGACGATGAAGAGCAGCAGGACGGCCGCGAAAAGGCGCCTGATGATGTACGTGATCACTGAGGTTTATTCACGACCTTCCTTGACTAGCGACATGCGAAAGTGCTGCAACTCGGTCTCCACCGTCGTGAATAAATCTCATCGGTGCTCGGCTGGACGGCCGGCCCGAGGACATCCCCGGACCGGCCGTCTGCTGCCTTCACCTACCTGTCAGGTGTGTTCCGGCCTGGATCAGGCCACGCCGAGCGCGGTGTAGTCGTACATGTTGTACGCCTCGCTGACGAACACGTTGGTCAGCTTCTTCGGGCGGATGAGCAGCGACTTCGCGTAGACGCCGGGGAGGATGTAAGCGTCCTCCATGACCTTCTTGTCGATCTCGCCCCAGGCCTTCTCACGAGCGGCCGTGTCGGTGTTCGCGATCGCGGCGTCGAGCATCTTGTCGACGTCCGGGTCCCGGACACTCGTGTTGGACGAGCCACCGGTCTCCCGGATGACCCGGCTGTCCACGATCTGCGACAGGAAGCCGAAACCGTCGTTCCAGTCGGCGCCCCAGCCGTTCACGATCAGACCGAGCTTGTTGCTCTTCGCGTACGGCGGGTTGCCGGCGTACTGGGAGAAGTAGTCACCCTGCGGGAACGGCTTCAGCGTGAGCTTGATGCCGACCCGGCCCAGCGACTGCTGCAGCGACTCGGCGGCCGCCTTCTCCTTCGGACGCTCGGCCCGGTAGGCGATGTTGGTCTCGAAGCCGGCCGGCTGGCCACACGCGGCCAGGGCCGCCTTGGCCTTCTCGACGTCACCCTTGCCGTCCTGCGACGGGTACAGGTCGAACTTCTGGTAACCGGGAACGATCGGCGGCATCAGCGTGGTCGCGACGTCGCCACCGGCCAGCGGGCCGCCGTACGCGGTCTGGTAGCCGGTCTTGTCGGCGGCGAACTCCACGGCCTTGCGGCAGTCGGCCTTGTCGAACGGCGCGACGTTGCCGTTGATCGAGGTGTACCAGAGGCGGGCGAGCGACGCGTTGTCCGTGCTGGCCTTCACCGTCGGGTCGCCGACCACGCGGCCCAGAGCGGCCGGCTGCACGCCGGTGCCCACCACGTCGATGTCCAGGTCACCGGAGAGAAGCCGGTTGTCCAGGTCGTCGGCGTTGACGTTCAGCTGGACCTCGAAGCGGTCCGGCAGCGCCTTACGGACCGGGTCGCTGGCCTGGTCCCAGTTCGGGTTCCGCTTGAGCGCGAAGTCCTTGCCCAGGTTGTTCGTGTCGAACATGTACGGACCGGACGAGACGACGTGCTGCTTGTAGTTGGCGCCGGTGTCCTTGGCCTCCGGCACCGGAACCGTCTGCGACAGCGCGGCCAGGTAGTCGAAGCCACCGAAGGCCTGCTTCAGGTGGAAGACGACCGTCGTGTCATCCGGGGTGGTGATCGCCGAGTCGGTGTTCACGCCCTTCGACTTGTACGGGCCCTTGTAGCCGGCCGGCAGGTTCAGGAACTGCTCGAAGTACGCGGGGCCGTTCGGGAACGTCTCCTTGTCGATCGAGCGCAGCACGGCGTACTTGACGTCGGCCGCCTTGATGACGGTGCCGTCCTCGTACTTGATGCCGGCCCGGATCTTGTACGTCCAGGTCTTGCCGCCGTCCGACGGCGTGCCGACGCCCTCGGCGAGGTCGGGAGTCAGCTCGTTGCCGACCTTGCCCGGCTGCACCTTGAAGGTGAGCAGGCTGCGGCCGTACAGCCGGAGCAGGTTCCACGAGTAGCCGTAGTAGGTCTCGCCCGGGTCTAGGGTGTCCCAGTCCCCCGAGTTCGCCATGCGAATCGTGCCGCCCTTCTTGTCAGAAGGGTTGAACACCTTGGTCAGAGCAGCATTGAACTCCGGCTTCGCGGAAGTCGTGCCGCCGTCCGAATCATCGTCAGAACCGCCGCCGCACGCGCCGGTCAATCCGAGTGCCAGGACGGCCGTCGCGGCCGCCAGCACCCTGTTCTTGCGGATCACTTGTAGCAACCTCCCTGGTGGGACGGTCCGGGTCCGGACCGCCTGGCTGGAGTAGAAGTCATGTGGCGCATCAGCGCCGGCCCTTGGGGTCGAGGGCGTCTCGCAGGCCGTCACCGAAGAGGTTGAAGGCAAGCACGGTGATGAAGATGGCCATGCCCGGGAAGAACATGAAGTGCCAGATCGTGTAGAACCTGGACGCGTCCGAGAGCATGCCGCCCCAGCTGGCCGTCGGCGGGCGCACACCCACGCCGAGGAACGACAGCGCGGCCTCGAACAGGATGTTCGTCGGGATCAGCAGCGTGGCGTAGATCAGGATCGGCGCGATCAGGTTGGGCAGCATCTCCTTGAAGATGATGCGCGGCGACCGTGCGCCCAGGCTGCGGGCCGCGTCGACGAACTCACGCTCGCGCAGCGACAGGGTCTGACCACGGACGATCCGGCCGATATACGGCCAGCTGAAGAAGCCGATGATGAAGATCAGCAGGAAGATCCGCAGCCCGTCGCCGGTGAACCCGAACGCGTTGTCGGGCACCACGCCGACCAGCGCGATCGAGAAGACCAGCAGCGGGAAGGCCAGGAAGACGTCCATCGCGCGGCTGATGATCGTGTCGACCCAGCCGCCGAAGAAGCCGGCGATCACGCCGAGCGTCGTGCCGATCAGGGTGGACAGCAGCGTGGCGAAGAACGCGATCAGCAGCGAGATCCGGGCGCCGTAGACGATCCGGCTGAAGATGTCCCGGCCGTTCTGCGGCTCGACGCCGAAGAGGTGCTCGGACGAGATGCCGGTGCCGCCCTTGGGGGCCAGCGTGTTGGTGTCGATCAGGTCCTGGTGGAACTCGTTGGGCGGCGAGCCGAACCAGTCGGCCAGCAGCGGCGCGAAGATCGCGACCAGGATCAGCAGGATGACAACGATGCCACCGCCCATCGCGACCTTGTCGCGCTTCAGGCGGTTCCAGGCGATGCGGCCGAGCGAACGGCCCTCGATCTGCTTGGTCACGATCGCGCCGCCGGGCGCGGGATCGGGCGCCAGCGGGATCTGGTCTGAGACCGTGCCGGGTCCAACGACCATGAAGCTTCCGGTCCTCTCCCCGGCCACCGGCCACGGCGCCGCCGCCGTCACGGCACGAAGCCGCGAGATCGACCGGCCCCGCAGCGCGGGCAACCGATCGGTTGTTCGCGTACGTGGGGTGGTGCGGACCGCCTCGACAAGGATGGTCGTCGATGCGGACACGAACCAGCGGACGGGTTACGCCGCCGCCGTGAGAGGAACGCTCACGTAATCCCGTCCATCGGTCAATAGGCTTTCGGTCCGTTTATCGTTTCCTGGCCGGGCCGTGACGGCAGCGTGACAAAGCCCTCCGCGAACTCACGGTAACGCACAGTCGTATCGCCGAGGTGCGTTTCGGCACTTTGTGATCAACGGCCCCAACAGGACACCTACACCGCACGCCGACCTTCGAAGGCCCGGCCCAGGGTGATCTCGTCGGCGTACTCCAAGTCACCACCAACCGGAAGCCCGCTTGCCAACCGGGTCACCGCGATGCCCATCGGCTTCACCATGAGCGCCAGGTAGGTGGCCGTGGCCTCACCCTCGGTGTTCGGGTCGGTGGCCAGGATCAGCTCCTTGATCTCACCGGTGCCCAGCCGGACCATCAGCTCCCGGATCCGCAGGTTGTCCGGGCCGATGCCCTCCAGCGGATTGATCGCGCCGCCGAGCACGTGGTAGCGGCCGCGGAACTCGCCGGTCCGCTCGATCGCCACCACGTCCTTCGGCTCCTCGACCACACACAGCACCTCGCCGCCACGGCGCGGGTCGCGGCACACCCGGCACTGCTCCGACTCGGCCACGTTGAAGCAGGTCGTGCAGAAGCGCACCAGCTCCTTGACCTTGCGGAGCGTGGTGGCCAGCCGGTTCACGTCGGCCGGGTCGGCGGACAGGATGTGGAAAGCGATCCGCTGAGCCGACTTCGGGCCCACGCCCGGCAGCCGGCCCAGCTCGTCGATCAGATCCTGGATGGCGCCTTCGTACACCTAGAACCCCGGGAGCGAGAGCCCGCCCGCGGCCGGCCCCATCTTCTGGCTGGTCAGCTCACGCTGCGCCTCGGCCGCGTTGTGCAGGGCGGCGAGCACCAGATCTTCCAGCGTCTCGACATCCTCCGGGTCCACCGCCTTGGGGTCGATCTTGATCGACTTGAACTCACCCAGGCCGGTGACCACGACGGACACCAGCCCGCCGCCGGCCGTGCCGGTCAGCTCGGCGTCGGCCAGCTCGGCCTGCGCCTTCTCCATCTCCTGCTGCATCTTCTGCGCCTGCTTCATCAGCTGCTGCATGTTCGGCTGTCCACCGGGGCGCATCGCGTTGCTCCTACTCAGTCGGCTCAAAGTCCCGTCCAGCGTAGTGGTCCCTGCAGCACCACCGCCGGGGTCAGCCCTGGGTTTCGCCGATCTTCTCGGCGCCGAACGCCTCGCGCAGCAGGTCCATGGCCTGTTGCTCGCTGTTCTGGCGTGCGCTCTTCTCGTCGATGACCTCGTCCAGCGGCTCGTCGCCCGGGTCGAACCCGTCGAACGGCTTGGCCGAGTCGTCGAACTCCGGGTCGAAGGGTGCTTCCTCGGTCGGTGAGCCGTCGGACCAGGCGGTCTTCGGGGCGCCCTGGCGACTGGCACCGGCGGCCGCGGCGGCACGGGCGGCGGCCAGGCCCGGGCTCGCCGTGGGGCGGGCGTCCGGTGTGGCCGCGGCGGGGGCGGCGTTGGGGCGCGATGCCTGGTCGGCCGGGCGGGCCTGGGTCGCCGGGCGGGTCTGGGTCGCCGGGCGGTTGGCTGCGGACGGCTGAGAAGTGGCGCCGGTGGCCGCGCTGCCCGCAGTGGGACCCGCGGCGGCGGCTCGGGCGGCGGCCAGGCCGCTCGAGCGGGAAGGCGGTGCGGGCTGCTGGGGGGCGGCCGCCGCGGGGGTTGCCGGGGCGGTGGTTGGCCTTGGTGGGTCGGGTGGCGGGGGTTGAGTGGGTACGCCGCCAAGGCGGGCCGGCACCGGCCACGCCTCGTCAGCCGGTGGGGCGGGGGCGGGCGCCGCGCCGCCACCGGGGCGAGCGGTCTCGGGCCAGCCGTCGTCGTCGGCGTCCGTGGTGGAAGGGGTCGCGCTCGGCTGGGCCGTGGGGGTGGCCGGGCGGGCCGGCTCGGGCCAGTCGTCGTCGGACGTAGACGCGGAGCTGGCCGCTCCCGGCTGCTCGCCGGCTGGGGCACTGCTCGCGGCGCGAACGTCTGGCGTGTTCGGCTGGGCGCCGTCATGAGTTGGGCGTGCCGACGAAGCGCCGTCATGGGATTGGCGTGCCGAACGGGCGTCGGCAGGGGTGTTGGCAGCCTGCGGTTGCGCGCCGGCACGGGTGACGGACGCCTCCGCATGGAGGCTGCCATCGGCGCCGACCGGCCGTGGGTGAGCGCCGACCGGGGCGCCGGGCGCCTGGGGCGAGGCGCTGCCGGTGGTGGCGGGTTGCTCCGGCCGGGTGGCGGCGGGCTGCGGGGTGGCGGGGCGGGCCGGGTCAGGCCAGTCGTCGCTGTCGTCCGAGGACGGTTGCGGTGAGCGCCTCGGTGGGGACTCGCGTTGGCGGGTCGGCTGGGCGGACTGCTCGCGTGGGGCGGGGCCGTTGCGGGACGGACCGGTCTGGGGCGGGCCCTGCTGCGGCGGGCCCTGCTGGGCCGGGCCGCGGTTGGGGTTGCCGCCGGGCTGGGGGATGGCGCCGGCCTCGCCGGCCACCTCGCAGCGGATCTGCCAGCGGCCGCCCAACGCCTCGTAGAGGGCGTCGGCCAGCAGCTGAGGCTGGTCGGCGACCATCTTGGCGTGGGCCGGGAAGCGGAACGTCAGGACCACCGTCTGGCCCTCGAGATCGCGGACGGTGGCGCCGGAGGCCAAGGCGGCCAGCTTCTTGCTCTGGCGGCTGACCGTGGTGATGATCTCGGGCCACACCTCGCGGACCGCCGCGGCGGTCAACTGGCCGGGGGCGCCGGAGGAGACCGGCTCCACGCCGTCGTCGGGCGCGTCGGGGAGGATCGCGCCGGGGTCGGGACGGTTCGGCGGCTGAGCGCCGCCCGAGGTACGCGCGGCCTGCGGCGGCACCGGGCGCGAGGCAGGCGTGGGCTCATCGTCGTAGGGCGGGGGTTCCTCCGGCCACTCGTCCTCGTCGTAGGCGGCGGTGGCCGGGCGCGCGGGAGGCGCCGACGTCGGCCGCGGGGAAGCCGACGCAGGCGCAGCGGAAGCCACGGCCCCGGTCGAAGCACGAGCGGCCAAAGCAGGCGCGGCCGACGAGACCGCGGGTGTCGCAGATGCCGCGGAGGGATCAGCAAGCGCCGACGGCGAGGCGGGCCCCCCGGACGCCACCGAGGAACCCGTCGGCTCGGGCTCGCTGACCGGCGCGACGGCCCCGGAGGGCGGCGCGGGAGAGACCGGAGCGGCCGGCTCGGGAAACGCAGGGCCGGCCGCGGGCGGAGCTGACACGGCCGCGGGAGAAACAGAGGCGGCGGCCGGCGTGGGCTCGGGAGAGGCGGGGCGTTGGCCTGCGGCGAGGCCGCCGGCGGGGGCGCGGCGGGCCGCGGCGGCCGCGGCGGCTCGGGCGGCGGAGATGCCACCGCTCGAGCCCGGGGCGACGGCCTGGACACCGCCACCGGCACTGGCGTCGGGGAGCGACGAAGTCGTGTCGTCCGGGCGTACCTCGGAACTGAGCGTCAGCCGCCGCTCCATGCGCTCCAGGCGTTGGAGCAGCGCGCCGTGGGAGTCGTCGGCGCCGGGGAGCAGCATGCGGGCGGTGATCAGCTCGAGGAGCAGCCGGGGCGCGGTCGTGCCGCGCATCTCGACCAGTCCGTTGTGCACGATGTCGGCGCTGCGGGAGAGCTGAGCCGGGCCGAGCCGGGTGGCCTGGGCGCCCATCGCCTCGAGCTGGTCGGCCGGGCCGTCGATGAGGCCCTTGGTGATGGCGTCGGGGACCTGCTGCAGGATGATCAGGTCGCGAAAGCGTTCGAGCAGGTCGGACGCGAAGCGGCGCGGGTCGTGGCCGGCCTCGGCGACCCGGTCGATGGTGGCGTAGGCCGCCGCGCCGTCGCCCGCGGCCAGCGCGTCGCACATCTCGTCGATCAGCGCGACGTCGGTCACGCCGAGCAGGGCGACCGCGCGCGGGTAGCTGACGCCCTCGGGGCCGGCGCCGGCGATGAGCTGGTCGAGCACGGAGAGCGAGTCACGCGCGCTGCCGCCGCCGGCCCGGACGACCAGGGGCAGGACCGCCGGGTCGACATGGACGCCCTCGGCCTCGGTGAGTTGCTGAAGGTACGGCCGGAGCACGGCCGGCGGGATCAGCCGGAACGGGTAGTGATGGGTCCGCGACCGGATCGTGCCGAGCACCTTCTCGGGCTCGGTCGTGGCGAAGATGAACTTGACGTATTCCGGTGGCTCTTCGACCAGCTTGAGCAACGCGTTGAAGCCGGCCGACGAGACCATGTGGGCCTCGTCGATGACGTAGATCTTGTAGCGGCTGCTGGCCGGCGCGAAGAACGCCTTCTCGCGCAACTCACGGGCGTCGTCCACACCACCGTGGCTGGCCGCGTCGATCTCGATGACGTCGATCGACCCGGTGCCGTCGTTCATCAGCGACCGGCAGGACGCGCACACCCCGCACGGTTCGGGGGTGGGACCCTGCTCACAGTTCAGCGACCGGGCCAGGATGCGCGCGCTGGAGGTCTTGCCGCAGCCGCGGGGCCCGGAGAAGAGATAGGCGTGATGGAGCCGCCCGCTGCGCAGCGCCTGCGACAGCGGCTCGGTGACATGCTCCTGACCGATGACCTCGGCGAAGGTCCGCGGACGGTACTTGCGGTAGAGCGCGAGTGCCACGCCTGCCCCTTCCTCGACGACCGCGCCATTGTCCGCCGAGGGTGTGACAGAAACAAACGTGCCCGGGTGGCGACACGAAAGGACCCCCCGTGCACCCGCCAGAGCTCGCTTATCCTTGCTGCCTTCCGGCCCTGGGGAGGTTCACAAGATGACGCCGCACGAGGGGCTGCCAGCCAGCTTACCCAACGCCGACACGCACCCGCGCAGCCCTCCCACGAAACCGGGCTGCGACGGTCTGTATCCTGGCGTACGGAGGATTCGCCTAGTGGCCTAGGGCGCACGCTTGGAAAGCGTGTTGGGTTTACACCCTCACGAGTTCGAATCTCGTATCCTCCGCCAGCCTGAGCAGGCAAAACGCTAGGGTCGACCCCTCATGGGATCGACCCTTCTGCGTTAGTGGTCTCAATTTTGGTCTCAGTTGGCCGTCAGGCGGCCTCTGAGCCGCTGTCCTGCTCCCCCGGCGGGTCCGTCGACGCGCGCTCGGCTGGCTTCCAGATGAGTCCACCGACCCGCTTGGCTATGTCTGCCCGGATCGGGTCGGTCAGGTGCTGATAGCGGGCGGCCATGCTCGTGGTGGCCCAGCCCATGACGCCCATCGTGGCGCGCTCGTGGACCTGGAGGATGAGGAGCACGGTCGCGGCAGTGTGCCGGGCGTCGTGAAGGCGGCCGTCACGGAGTCCGGCATCGCGGAGAATCTGCTTCCAATCGTGGTAGTCCGTGTTCGGGTTCAGGGGACGACCGATCGGGGTCGCGAAGACCCATTCCCCCTCTTCCCATAGTTGAGCTGCCGTCTTGCGCTCGGCCTCCTGCTCGACTCTGTGCAGTTCCAGCAGCTCGGCGATCTCGGGAGGTAGTCCGATGCTGCGTCGGCCAGCCCGAGACTTTGTGTCGTTCGTGTCGGCCCGAGTCCTCTTCCGGTTGGGGCAATAACCCGCCTTGCGCCCGCACGGCTGCTGCGCGCATCCGTGCGCGTATTTGGGACGTAGCCGGCCACGACGCACGCGGAGCGAGAAGTTACTCAGGTCGACGTCTTCCCACTTGAGTCCGAGTACCTCTCCTTGACGCATGCCGAGCGCCAAGGCCATGGCCCACCGCGCCCGATTACGGCGCTCGGAAACACTGGTCAACAGTCGTTGAATCTCATCCACGCTGTACGGCTCGATTTCCTTGTCGGTCAAGGTCGGCGATTTCGCAAGGGTGGCCGGGTTACGCCCGATGTGACCACGGCGCATCGCCTCGTTGAGTGCCGTTCGAATCGTCCGGTGTGCTTGGTGCGCGGTTGCCGGTGCACTGCCGTTCTTCTGCATCTTCTGCGTCAGCTTCTCGATGTGCTCGGGTTGCAGCCGCTCCAGGCGGTGCGCACCGAGGCCGGGAATCAGGTGCACGTTGACGGCGACGCGGTACCCATCATGAGTGTTCTCGCGCACGTTCGGCGGGACGGCGATGTTGTCCAGCCAGTACGTCAGCCACTTGGCCACTGTCCAAGTCTGACCCGCCTTGCGCACTGTCCCGGCGTCGCGCTCCCGTTCCAGGGCACGCACCTTCCGCGTGACGATCGCCTCCGACTTGCCCCGCACGTGACGGCGGTCCGAGGTGCCATCGTCCTTGATGCCGACCGTTACTCGGCCGTGCCACGAACCGTCAGTTCCCTGGTAGATGCTGGATGCTCCGTTTGGCTTGCGAGGCATTGTCGTTTCCTTCGATCAGGCGGCAGTGGGGAAATCTGCGGGCTGGTCCAGCAAGTGCGATAGATATTCGGCGATACAACTGGCGGGAATGCGGCGAGATCGACCGATGGTGACCGAACGGATCTGTCCACTCATCACGAGTTCGTACATGGCGGTCCGGCCAATCTTGAGGTGCCGGGCAGCCTCGGCGACGGTGTAAACGAAGTCCATGCTCTGCGTTTCCACTTCGGCTTCCCCATTCCGATACGAGCGATGTTGCTGGGAGCGGTTTCTCATCGGCGCGGTGAGCGCCATTCGTCGCCGTGGAGCGATCCGGTGTGCCGGCCGAAGGTCGCCATGGGGAGGCGGGCTCCTGCCGGAAGCGGGCCTGACACAACTGACAGAACTGACAGAACCTCGGTCGCGGTGGGGTTGTGTCAGTTGTGTCAGTTCTGTCAGGGCCTTCACGCGGACCGCCGCGCGGTGATGGAGTGCACGGTCGCAGCGGGTCGGTGGACGTCGGGGTGCACGAGGTAGCTCGGCGAGGGCGGCCGGCCCCCGGCCCGTTTGGGTGCGGGCGGGTCGAGCTGGCGCAGGTAGCCGTGGGCTTCCAGGACGGCGAGCACGGGGTCGAGGTCAGCCATCGTCTTGAGCTGGCTGGACTGCACAGCTCGGAACAGCTCCCGTTTGGTGAACGCCGTTGTAGTGGTGCGTTCGATCCAGGCGAGCACGTGCCGGGCGTTGCGAGTGCTCTGATCGGCTCCCATGTCGTCGAACGCGGCCAGGGCGTGCGCGGCGTAGTAGTCGCCGATCATCGCCGCCCGTTCGACCGTGTGGGCATCGACTGGGTGTCCCCACCCGTCGCGCAGGTGCTCGGCGAGGTGGATCAGCCCGGCGATCCGGACCACGGCCCCGGTGTACTTCGATCCCCAGTCCACGACATGCGCCCACGCCCCGCCCGGAGCGAGCCTCGGCTCTACCGCGCGTTCAATGTCCAGCACGCGCGTGTTGGCGTCCGGGGTGAGGACCAGCACGGCCGGATCGGTCCACTCGGCGAGGGTGAGGACCAGGGCGTGCAGCTTCGCCAGGTAGTCGGCGGCGACCGGGGAAGGGATCGGGTCGGCTCCGATCTTGCGGCGGCCGACGGTGTTCTCCGGCAGGGCGAACAGGATTCGGGCGAGCAGGCCCAGGCCGCGGAAGCCGGGCATGTTCGCGATGTCGCGCAGGATCTCCGGCTGCACGGCCAAACCCATGGTGAGCGCGGGTTTGTCGACGTGCTCGGTATCGCGGGACTGGCGGCCAACCCGGAGCATGTCCCCGGCGTGGCCTTTCAGGAACACTTCGAGGTTCGGGGTGCCGGAGTACCGGCCCGCGATGGTGGCGAAGATCCCGCCTTCCGGGGAGAGCACGGCCAGCCGGCCACCTTGCGCGGCGAGCCATGAGGTGGCGGTCTCGCTGGTCACGTCGTCAGCAATCAGGACGGGCTTGACCGGCACCGTGATGGCTTCGGCGTTCATCGCGGCGGCCGTCGCCTCGGCGATCAACGTGTCCCGCCCGGACGGGTCAGCGTTCGCGGCTGCGAGAGCGGCTTTCTCGGCCGTCTTACCGGCGAC
Source organism: Actinoplanes sp. NPDC089786 (assembly GCF_040684855.1). NCBI lineage: Bacteria > Bacillati > Actinomycetota > Actinomycetes > Micromonosporales > Micromonosporaceae > Actinoplanes > Actinoplanes sp. NPDC089786. Next base: position 508,587 of record NZ_JBFBGU010000001.1, on the reverse strand, counting down.
CTTCGACGCCAGTTCGGCTTCGATGATGGCTGGTGCGCTTCGCTCGATCAGGCTCTTTTCGGCGGCCAGGATCGGCGCGACCATCGCGGCGAACACGGCCGACTTGCGGGAGCCGGGCGGTAGGACGACGACGGTGTAGAGGTTGGTGGGTTCGCGCCACGAGCCGCGTACCTCCACCTCGGCGCGGCCACCGGCGGCGGTGGACAGGCACGCCAGGGCGATACTCCCGGCAAGGTCGACCGGGGTTTGGGTGAACTCGGCCACCGCGAACACCTGCTCGGCGAGCCAGCCGGGTAGCAGCTCGGCGGGGAACGGCGGCAGGTGCCGGCCACGGCCGAGCGGGATCAGCGGCGTCCAGCCGCCGGGGGTGTCTGCGTTGTCGAGCAGGGCGCGGCCGGTCGCGACCACCTCGGCCGGGTCGGCGCCGGAGGTGGCGAGGTCGGCGAGCTGGGTGCCGAGGTTGGCGACCTTGCGGCGCTTGGCGTGCCCGGCCACGATGCCCGCGTAGTGCCCGGCGTTCGCGGCCGAGGGCACCTCGGCGGTCAGCGTGTGCAGGTACGGGGCACCGCCAAACCTGCCTAGGTCGCCAGCCTCGGCAAGGTGCGCGGTGACGGTGATCGGATCGGTGGGCGTACCGGCGGCGTGCATGGCGCACATCGACTCCCACAGAACCGCGTGCGCCGGACGCCAGAAATCGCTCGGGGCGAGAGTGGCCGCCAGATCGGCCATCAGGTCGGGGGCGAGTAGGGCGGCACCGATGACGGCCTGCTCGGCGGCCAGGTCAAACGCGGCAACGTGGGTCACGTGGCCTCCTTCTTGGGTCTCGGGAGTAGGGCGATCAGCGTCGTGCGGTGCCGAGGGCGAGCCGTTCAGTCCGGGACCGCAGCGCGCCAGGTCGGACGGCGACCGTGTCGAGCAGGTGTCGCATCAGGCGTAGGGCTGCGGCGAGTTGCCATCGAGCGGCGTTTTCGTTGCTGTGCAACGGGATCCGGGCGCGGATCTCGGCGTACTCGGTATCTCCGGCGCGGACGCGTGTGATAACGGCCCGCCCGCCGAGGGCGGCGGCGATGAGGTCGGCGGAGCGGTGCTCGTTGATGCCGCAGCGGTGATCGCGGGCGCACCAGTCGGTGTGTGGGGTGCCGGTGCGGTGGAATCGGCGCACGGTCCGGGCGGCCATCAGCGGGTGCCCTTGTCGTGCAGCTCCCGCAGGCTGTTGATGATCCGGCGGCCGACCCGCAGGCGGCGGCCGTCGCCGCCGCAGCGGCGACACAGCCCGAACGCGCGGCCGAACGGTGAGCGGCGCTTGCCGCTGCCCTTGCAGCGGCGGCAGACTCCGAACGGCCAGAGCCAACATCCCAGCGCGTAACCGAGCGTGATCAGCAGGAGAGCGAGTGCGAGTAGGCCGGTGAGGGTGGTTTCGGGGGTTGCGGTCGCGGCGAGGGCAGGCACGGAAAGCCTCCTGGGACGATTTCTGGGTGTGAAGGGCTGGCGGCGCGACCCGCGACCGGTCAAAGAGTGTGCTGACCAGGCCGGTCGCGGGTCGGGTCGCGGTAACGCGACCGGTCGCGGGTGGACCGCGACCGTCAGGCGGCTTTGCGGCGGCTGATCGCGGTGTCGATGTCGTCGGCCTTGGCTCCCTTGAGGGCCTTACCGGCACGCTTGACGTCTACGCTGCGTACACCGAACGATCGGACCTGAGCCGAGACCGACTCGGCCGTGACGTCGGCGTAGTGCTCAGCGAGCCGGTCGGCGAGACGGGCCGCGATGTCCTCCCACTGCAACCCGCGCTCGGACGCTTCGAACATCGACCGGACGTCGGCGAGCACGTCGCGGGACTCCCGGACGATGTCCTCACCGGCGGCCATGCCGGCCAGGGTTCCGGCGGCCTCGCGCAGCTTGCGGGCGGCGATGAGGATCTTCTCGGCGTCCTCTTGGTCGGCGAGGTAGGTCCGCACGGTCGGGGTGTGGTCGGACGCGCCGCGCAGGATTCCGACGCCCTTGTAGGTGGGCAGCAGGGTCGAGCTGTCGTGGCCTTCGGAGTACGCGCCGGAGCCCATCACCAGGTCGGATACCTGCCACGAGCCGGTGCGCAGGGCGAAGCGGACCTGGTGGTTGTCGCGGTAGGAGATGAACTGCTGGGCGACCTGTCCCGTCCCGACACCGGACGGGCGCTGGGTGGCGTCGACAAAGATGATCCCGGCGGCCGGCGCGACCTTGACCAGGTAGACCAGCAGACCGGCGATCTCCTTGGACACCTCGCCGAGGTCGAAGTACTCCTGGAACTCGTCCAGGACGACCATCCGCACCGGCATCCGGTACTTCGGATCACGGGCAATCTCCCGAGTGAGCTTGCCCTCGGGGCACACGTCGACCGGCAGTGCCGACAGCCGCTCGTAACGGTCCTGCACGTCGGCCTTGATCTCCCGCAGCGCCTCCAACACGATCTCGGCCGGGTCGCCGTCACGGGTCATCGCCAGCCCGAACGAGCACCGGTCGGCCACGAGGGCGAACTTGCGCCAGTCCGGCTTGCCGCCACCGTCCAGGACGGTGAGCTTCACGTACGGGTCAAGCGCGGCGTAGAGAGCGAGTGTGCGGGCGGCGAACGTCTTGCCCTGCCTCGGCTGCGCGCCGATCAGCATCGACGTCCACATCAGGGCGATGGACACCTTGTTACCGCGCTCGTCCAGCCCGAACGGGGCGGCCTGCCAGATGTCGGTGGCCTTGCCGCGCAGCAGCGGCGTACGCCCGGCGCCCTGGGCGAGCGGGTCGCGGTCGGCGACCCACAACGTGTGCCGACGGTGCGAGCTGGGATCGCGGGTGATGAACACCTGCGACACCGCGACGTCCAGGCCGGAGGCGACGGCACCGCGGGCTTTGACCGCGTCGTCGAACGTCTTGCCGTACGGCAGATCGATCGACACCTGAGAGCCGGTGCCGGACGCGTCGCGGGCCATGGTCGAGCCGAAGCTCACTTGCTGGTGCGGCTTGTCCGGGTGACCGAGACCAGCGGCGTAGTAGGCGCGCAGGATGATGTCCGGGTTGACCCGGCGGAACCGGCCCGCGACGGTCGCGGGGGTGATGATGCGCCGGTCTTCCGGGCGGCCGATGTGGGCCAGAAAGAAGACCACGGCAGCGAGGCAGAGACCGAGAGCCCAGGTGGGCGCGGTCGCGTACAGGATCGGCCCGCCGATCGCTGCGGTCAGCAGCTCGGCGAGCAGGACCAGGGCGCGCCACATGCGGGTGGCCTTGACCTCACGGTGCAACTTGAGCCACATCTGCGGGTCGTTGGCGTCAGCGGCAGCCTGCCGGAGCCCGTACTGCTCGGTGACCCACCACCACTTGAGCTGGCGGCCGGCCAGCCGGAACACTCCGACGACGGCCCAGAAGGTGGCGAGGGTGGCGTACCAAGGCGAACGCAACGCGTGGAAGCCGGCGCGGTAGGCGGTCAGTTCGGCGGCCTGCACGAGGCTGTGCCGGATGTTCGGCCATGTCGACCAGTTGGCCGGCACGATCGGGCGTCGCCCGGACGGCCCGACCGGCGGAGCGTCGACAGGCATCCCGCCACGAGTCGCGGTCTCGTCCAGGGCCACCTCGAAGTGCGTGCTCGACTCGGCGGCCGTGCGGCGGGTCCGCTCGGCGTCCAGGTTCACCACGTTGGCGTCAGTCACGTCGGCCTCGGCGGCGTTCCAGTCGAAGTTTTCGGGGTTCGGGTTGGGGGTGTTCACGGTGTCGGTCCTCCGGTCTCAGGCGGCGATCACGAGGGCGGCGACGAACAGGAACCGTTGGTTGGGATCAGGCGGCGGCGAGAGCAGGCGTTTCCGCAGGAACCGGGGCGGATGGTGACGCCACGGTGGCGGCAGGAGCAGGTAGGTATCGGCGCGCGGTGCTCTCGCTGACTCCGGCCTTGGCGGCGATCTGCGCGACCGGTGCGCCGGGCATCTTGGCGGCAACCTTGGCGACTTTTTCGGCCGACGCCGGACGCGGGGTGACACGCTTGGCGGGCGTCTTCTCGGCTGCGTTCACCGGCGCAGCAACCGGTTTCGGGACGGGTGACACGGCCGACGCAACCGAGGTAGCGAGCGCGGCGGCGGGTCGGGCGGTGGCCAGCAGCGCGGCCGACGCCATGACCATCAGGCCATCGACAGCGAGCGGACCGAGGTGCGCGGTGAGCACGTCCTCGCCGTAGAACCGGAGCAGACCGGAACCGTGCTTGTACGACACGATCGCGGCGACCAGGGCGACGGGCAGCAGGCCGAGAAAGCGCAAAGCCATCCAGCGGCGCCCAGTCGGCCATGGGACACGAGCAAGGATCTCGGTGGCGACGAACAGGGCTACCGGCCAGAACACCGAGCCGATCACCGCCCCGGTCTGCGGCGTCCAGTCGGCCGAACCGTAGATGGGCGGGACGTAGGAGTGAGCGACGTTTGCGGCGATCGAGACCGAGCCACCAAGAGCGGCACCGATGTAGGCCCAGCCACGGCCCGACACGTACGGCTTGCGCATCACGCCACCGCCTTGAAGTCGATGGGACGCGCGGCCAGTTCGGCGGCGATGCGGGTAACGCGGGCCTCGGCCCGGCGCAGTCGCCGCCAGTCCAGCGGCGACGGTCCTCCGTTGGCGGTCAACATGCGGATCTCGGCGTCAACCAGATCAATGCCGGCTTCGATGAGCGGCATCTCGCGCTCGATCTCGGCGAGGTCGTCCGGTGTGGGGCCGTCCTGGGTGAACAGATGGGTCTGCACGCAAAGCTCCCCTGCATCAACGGTTCAACTGGCTTGAGCCAGCTGACTGGCTTGAGCCAGTTTGGAGCGCAAGGTGATCTCTGTCAAGAGCTGGCTTGAGCCAGTTGCGATACGCTGGGCGAGAGGGACCTATCCCCAGACAAGGACAGGCAGAGCCCATGAAGCAGGAGCCCGAATCCGACAAGCGACTTCCGAGCCGCCGCATAGCCGATGACCTGCGCGCCAGCATCGAACGCGGCGACCTGGCCAGCGGCGCGAAGCTGCCCTCCGAGCGCGACCTTGCTGCGCAGTACGGCACGGCGCGCAACACCGCCCGTGAGGCGATCAGCATTTTGCAAGGTGAGGGCCTGGTCGTCGCCCAGCACGGACGCGGCGTCTTCGTGCGCCCGCAACAGCCGCTCATGCGCCTGGGCTCGAACCGCTACTCACGGCGTCTACGCGGCGAGACCGGCCTGTCGCCGTTCCGCATCGAGGTCACCAAGCAAGGCCGTACGCCGAAGACCGAATGCCGCTCCGTGACCAAGGAGCAGGCTCCCGAAGATGTGGCCGAGCGCCTCGGTCTCGACTCCGATAACGCCACGGTCGTACGTCGCGAGAACTGGTATTTCGCCGACGACGAACCCGTGCAGGTCGGCGTCACCTACATCCCCGTCGAGGTGGCCGGCGACTCGCCGCTCGCCTCGGCGAAGACGCTCGGCAAGGGCAGCATCTACGCCCGCTTCGAAGAACTCGGCTACACCATCGCCCGCATCCGGGAGGAGATCTCCGCGCGGATGCCCAACCCGGACGAGATGGCAGGCCTCGGCATGCCGCCCGGCGTACCCGTCATCGAGGTCCTGCACACTGGCTTCGACGAGCAGCGCCGGCCTTTCGAGGTCACCAGGTTCGTCATGCGCGGCGACCTCAACGGCCTGGACTATGACATGCCCGTCGAAGACTGACGAGAGGCACCTGATGAGCCGCAGCAGCCTGGCCAGGCTCGCCCTACTCGCCCTGCTCTGGGGGTCCGGATTCCTCTGGATCAAGCTCGCCTTACGCGGCTTTACCCCGACGCAGATCGTGCTCGTCAGGCTCACCCTCGGCGCGTTGGTTCTCGCCCCGATCGCGCTCGCGCGCGGCATGCGTTTCCCGACCGGCCGCATGACGTGGGTGCACCTGTTCGTCGCGGCGCTGGTCGCTAACGCGATCCCCTACACGCTCTTCGGCATCGGCGAACGCACCGTCGGGTCGAACGTCGCGGGTGTCATCAACGCCACTACCCCGCTCTGGACGGTGCTCGTGGCGTTCCTCGCGGGTACCGACCGCTCCGTGAGCTGGCGACGCGGGATCGGCCTCGCGCTCGGATTCGCGGGCACGGTGCTCATCTTCACCCCGTGGGAGTCCGCCAATGAGATCGCCAGTTGGGGAGGCGTGGCGATCCTGGCGGCGTCGGCCAGCTACGGAGTTTCGTACGTCTACATGGGCAAATTCCTTACCAACAAAGGAATCCCGCCCATCATGCTGTCCGCATCGCAACTCGCGGCCGGCGCAGTTCTGATGCTGTTCGCCCTACCGTTTGGCGGCCTGGTCGCACCGCATTGGCGTCTCGACGCGGTCGGAAGCCTGATCATCCTCGGCATCTTCGGAACCGGCCTCGCCTACGTCCTCAACTACCGGCTGATCGGCGACGAGGGGCCGACTGTCGCGTCCACCACGACATACCTGCTGCCGCTCGTCGCCGTTGGTCTCGGTGCCTTGGTCGTCAACGAGAGGGTGACTCTGCCGATGATCGCGGGAATGATCGTCGTCCTCGGCGGCGTCGCCCTGGTCCAACGCCGGACCAGCCGAGCGCCCACCGAGGCACCCAGCCACACCGAAACCGACACCTCGACCCGCCCAGGGAAGTAACCCGATGGTCAAGGTGGACCCCCGGTTTCCGCACCTCTTGAAGGATCTTCGCCATGATCGCGGCCTGTCGCTGCGGGAGCTGGCAACGCGCATGCACTACTCCCATACCTACCTGTGGGACATCGAGATCGGCCGGAAGCAACCCAGTTCGGAGTTCGCCGACGCGGTCGACACGGCGCTGTCCGCCAACGGCATGCTCGCGGAGCTGGTGACCGAAGATGTCGAAGACGAGCCCGGCGACAGAACCCCACTCACCGCGGCGATGCAGGTACTCGATGCCAACCGGGCGCAGATCGCCGACTTCGCCCGGCAGAGCTGGTCCGCACCTGGCGACATTCAGGCCCGCGCCGAGGCAACCCAATGGACCCAGTTCGCCAGGTGGCTGTACGACACCTTCGTCAGCAATCGTCCGGCGCTACGGCGACTCGGAGCGCAGCGGTACTCCCGCCGGATGCGTGAAGACACTGGGGCGTCGCCTTTCCGGATGGAAGTCAGCCGCCAAGGCCGAACTCCCCACGCCGAATGCCGCTCCGTCACCCAGCAGCCGGCACCGCCTGACGTCGCCGGCAGGCTGTTGATCGACCCGCACACCATGGTCGTCTGCCGCGAAAATCGGTACTACGCCGACGACGAGCCCGTCCAGAACGGCACCACGTACATTCCGATCAGCGTCGCTGGCAGCGACTCGCACGTCGCGACCAAAGCACTCGGACGCGGCTCTCTCTACTCCCGCTTCGAAGAACTGGGCTACGACATCGCCCGCATCCGAGAGCAAGTCACAACCCGCCTGCCGACGCCGGCCGAGTCCGCAAGCTTGAAGATCCCGCCAGGCGTGCCAGTGCTGGAAATCCTGCACACCAGCTACGACAACCACGGCCGACCATTCGAAGTCACACGCTTCACGATCCGAGCCGACCTCACTGTCCTCGATTACGAAATGACTGTGGACGATTAGCCCGTCGTCCGCCACTGCTCAGCCGACAGTCCAAAACCGCCTGACATGCCTCGGGTCGGAGACGATTGACGAACCGTAATCGATGCGCCAAGGCGAGTTAGGGTCGACGCTAATGATGCGAAACGCGCTCATAATGCAGCTCATTGCACTGCCCGAGGACACACCCATCGGCGTGCAAATCGGCGACCAACACCTCGACGCCGTAAGCCTGACACCGTGGGGCGACGAAGGCTTCGTGGACCTCCAATGCCACTCGTCCGACCTGCTCGATGTCCTGCTGGAGTGGAACCTTCCAGCTCAACAGCGGGAACAGATCGTCGCCGCCGCCAACAACGCAAGCCCACCCGAGCAGCGTTCAGTGATGGCCGAACTACTCACAGCCCTGGAGAAGAGGAACCTGCAAACTGAGCCGGGCCGATGGCTCCTGCCCGGCACTCCGCCTTGAAGATTCGAATGCTGTACACCCGCGACTCTTCGCCTAGGCGTGCTGAGCAGACAGGGCCTGCCTGGCAAGGTCGGTCAGCCGAAGGGTGCTCGACCTTCCCCCAGCCGGACTCCGTCTGCTCCGTGGAGGTTGGACGGAGGTCAACGAGGAAGCGGGTAGATAGTCGCTCGCGCGGGCAAACTTGTGGTGGTGAAATGAGGGCATGCCCAAAGACTCTCGAAGTCCTGAGGAAGTGTTCCGACTCTTCATCGAGCAAACCGAGAAGATGAAGAAGCGTCGCATATTCGCACACGGGATCCCTCGAATTGCATACAAGACTAATTTAGGCGGACGTCGGCACTTCTTCGAACTTTCCGCGCCGGACGAAGAGGATTACCGCTCTTTCCTCATGGATCTCCGACCCTTTTTACTTAATGACGAGTCGGTTCACTTCGAATCCGTCCACAATCTCCTGTACCAGAGATTATCCGACGAGAACCTAAAGAATATTTGCCAAAACAACCGCAAGCAGTGGAGCCTCGTCAAGCGAGGCGTTGAGGTTTTCAACATTAACGGGGTGACCTACGCCGCAATCGATTTCTTCTTCGCGGTGGCGTATGGAGAGATGTTCCACCTGGATGAGGACAAAAGAAGGTGGCTTGCGGGAATGCCCCAATCCGTTCGGGACTGGGCGCGCTTCAACGTCTATTCGGTTGGGCTCAACGCGGCGATGGTAATCGGTCCTCAAGCCAACCTGATTCGGAGAGCCCTAGATATCGACGCAGTTAACTTGAGCGAGAGTCAGGGCCGGAATTGAACTGTAGTCCGTGCCGCTTCGTTCGCCGGCTCCGTCTCGCAGAACGCTCAAGGCTATGAGTCCTTTCGCTTCGGCCTTGAGCGGCTCCTTAACTGGGGCCGCTCGCGTCGGCCAGACCAAGGCCCGGCCTGCCGGCCCGCTGCCGGACGGTGCGGTAGACGTGTCCCCTGCGCAGCGGACGGTGCGAAGGGCAATATGTTCTTGCGAGAACCAACGATCGGCCTGACAAGCCTCCGGAGGGTCTTCAATCTCTGGAATGGGTCGCAAGCAGCCCGGCACAACGCGCGGGCTAGAAGTGTGGGCGTTCAGGTACCCACCCCAGAGTTAGGCCGCGTTCATCAGCGTTGGTCACACCGATGCCTGCAATGACGGGTAGGACGCTGGTACCGAACGGCCTTTCGGCAAAGGGATTTTCCAACCTAATGAAGCGGGCATCCTCTGGATCCCACGGTGACCACGGCAGGAGCCCGTACACGTCGGAAACGCGAGTGTTCTTTCCTCTAGCGAACTTTCGTGACGGCGAAAAGAAGCCATCGAGCCCGAGGTTCGGCGTGACGGAACCGTCGCCGATGTTGACGATTACTCGCTCACTCCCGTAGAGCGCACCTTCAACGTCATCGACGGAGCAAAACGGGTCGTGGACTCCAACGGTAATCGCGAAGGGTGCCCCTCGCAAGTCGTAGCGCCCACCCGCCTTTTTGTCCAGAGCTCTCCGAAGCCGCCCTTGAGAGTTGCCGAAGCCACCGATTATTCCACCGACTCCGACAATCCGGTCGGTGGCTGCCGGAGGTTTCGTTGCACGCCTAGGGATGAATGTGAAATTCAGAGTTACAGCGCGATCTTGGTAAGTGGCATGAGGAGCTTCGGCGAGACGTGTACCGACGGTCTCAGGCGCTGGAAGGGATGCTATCTGTTGTCGAGTCCAAGTCACGATGGAGTTGGTGGAGGGGCTATTGCTCCAGTTCACTATCTCGAACCGCAGAAACCAGGACTGAAGTTGGATGTTGTCGTTGAGCGCGCGAGTGATGATGTGCTCACGTCTTTGCTCGGCTGCCCAATCTGAGCGCATGAACAATGAGAACACTTCGACCGATCCAACAAGAACCCCGTCGCCGTACAGTCGGAAATCCGGCCCAACGTTGTCTTCCTCGTAGGTGACGAGGAAACGCGTGGAAAGCCGATCGTATATGAACAGTTCGTCAATGGCACCAGAGTGCTCTTCGTCTACCTGACTCCGTAGTCGTGCTCGGAAGTGACCGTCCGGGTCATTAAACTTTTCATACCAGTCATTGATCTGCTGGCGCCCGCGCTGCGCCTCTGGGTGGCTGCACTCCAAATACCAATTAACTTGTGGCTCTCCGGCTGCGAGCCAGTTGAGCCGTTCATGAGCCGGCTCGGGAAACACTAGGTTCGAGGTCACAGAAGGTGACTTTACGAGGCCAGCGCTGTCCTTGACCATGCCTCGCCGCCGGCTATGGCGTCGGCAAGAAGGTTGATGGGTCTGCTGCCCGTACAGCACAGAGGTACAGCACTTGACTGACGGCCGCTGCCTAGCTCGGCCTAGAAGCTTCTGACTTGCGGCTATGGATTGTTGATCTAACGCCGGGAATCGATCAGTCACGGAAGGTGGGACGAAAGCCGTATGGACGGAACGTCCTCCAACCAGGCCTGGAAGTGCGCTGCGGTTGAAGACGTGTACCGCTGCTGCCCACATGCGGCCGAACGCGCTGCGGGTTTCGAGAGTCTGCGCTGCTCGCAGTCCCCGCAAAACGGGCGAAAAGGCTGAGGCCCACGCCATGACAGCCGCAGCGCGCAGTGCACGGTCTTGAAGGCCGGTGCTGGTTTCTGCACAGATTGAAGGGAGGCCGCTCGTGCCGGCCGGACCAGGGCTTGGCCTGCCGCCAGCCGCCGACGTCTCAGGACCTCGTCCACGACACCGCGAAAAAGATCGCCGGACGGCGTGAGATGGCATGGCATCTTCGGACTTCCGGTCGATTACGCGGACTGGATGATTAGTCAGCCCGAGTGGCGTTTCCGAAACTCCACGATCTTGCCCGACGGTGGTTGGCCACTTGGAAAAATTTGGTTCGCCGAGTCTTTGGTGAGAGGCGTTGGAGCGATTGACCTCAGCACAGTCGGGTGAATAGCGAGCTTCTCTGCACCCCGCATGTATGGTCGGTCGCCGAATCTCCGGCTTAAGAGAGTCCAAACCAGCTTGGGTTCCTCGTGTCCGACCGTGACTGGCTCTATCTTCCGCCAGCCCTTTGCTGATAGCTGAACAAACAGTGACTTCTTTCTTGTCTCGCCTACCGCCCCAAGCGCGCTGCCTCTCATGATGATGGCCTGCATGGAGACGCCCCATGTCGACTTCAGGCGAGCATAATCCGTCAATGACAAAGAATCGGAAAGCTCTGCCTCGGCGCGGCTCAGTGGAATTAAGAGGGCTGTCGCGAATCGGTTGGCTTCGGCCTCGGCTTGAGGCAGAGGAAGCCGTGGACGGAACGTATGCAGCACAACATGGCCCAACTCGTGCGCCAACGTGAACCGATCGCGGTCGCCCTGATATCCGGGGAAGTATCCAATTAGGGCTGTAGCACCCTTGCCTGCCCAGTATGAGACGCCAAAGTGTCCAACCGCTGTGTGCTCTTCGCCGTCTGCATCTGGCAGGACCATCGGCGCAACGGCAATGCCTGCTCTTTCGAGAGCACGCGTCAGATGCGGGATAGGCTTATCGGGAGCAAGCCTGAGCGCCTCACGAGCTTCTGATGCGAATTGCTCTACGGCCTCATCTTTTAATGGATCGTCACCGGTAGCGAACGGCAGCGATGGAGTAGGATAGTTCTCAAGCTCTATGAGATCTTCAGTTACCCGATAGCTCTCGCCGTAAATGGCATGAACTCGCCGAGTCGTACTCTTCCTCGCCGCAGAATTCTTTCTAAAGCGGAGGCTATCGAGTGGAACGGATGATGGTCGGACGCTAAAGAAGGTAAGCGGTGTCCCAGTAGCCTCTGCGATCTGGGCAAGCTTGTCGGCGGCGGCGTCTCTTGTGGATGTCTCGACGTCTGAGATCCACGGCTGGCTCACACCCGACACTTCGGCCAGCTGTATCTGCGTCAGGCCGAGAATGTCACGCAAAGTCTTCAGTCGCTCACCCGGCGCTGCCGCCAGCATTGCCTGCTCCGCCTTCCGTCTCTTCTTCGTTTGGGATGTCGAGTTCCATCTCTTCATCCGATGGCTCGAAGCTTAGGGCAGCAAGATCCTCAGCGGTCTCTGGAAGCACGAAGTCGATGTCAGTTTGTGCATGGTCGCCCCACTTCCAGTTTCCGACAGGGCGGACGACCCTGAAGGCCGGCACGCTCGTCTTCGGGTCGATGCGCCAGATGAAGAGCAGTCTGTCGTCGGCGGGGCCGAAGAGCCTGGTTTGGGGATCCATCTCGAAAAGTGGCTGGTTGCGGTAGTACGCCTGCCTGGCGAGGGTGCTGCCAGGCGGAGGCACGTCAGAGTCGCGCACTGCATGAAGGATGCGAACGCTGTATCCGCCATCGGTGAGCCAGAGTTCTCCGTTGCGGGCGTGGTTCCCCGCCAAGCTCCAGGGCGCTGTCCTGGTCGTTCCCAGGCGTAGGTGAGCCATGGCTCGCACCGAATGTGTAACAAACCAGCGGTACTCGGCGTCATCGACCAATTCAGGGAACGCCTTACGACGCCTCTGATCGGCCCAGGTGAAGACATCATGCAAGGGCTCGCAGAGGGGGAGCAGTGCTTCCCGGATGCGTTCGACGTCCTCGTTAGCCATGGCCTGGATATTATCAGGCAGAAAGTTAACGGCCTGCACGTTTGGTCTGCGGCGCGCCAAGTGTTCGCTCCGGCGGGCCAACGAGGCCGTGCCGCCGGCGCACAACTCTTCGGGGCCCAGACCCGTGCGGCAGTTTTCGGCAGCGCCGTCCTGCGTGGCGCGCCCGATCTGCCGATACACCCGTCGCGGTCTCAGTTGTGGTCTCATTCGCCGTCGATCGGGGCCGTTCACCGGTGTCCAGGCGGAGCGGTAGCCGCAGGTCATGGACGGTGCTGATCTTCGCCAGACGATGGTCCACAGACTTGGAAAGCGTGTTGAGTTTACACCCTCACGAGTTCGAATCTCGTATCCTCCGCCACTGAGCAGCACTGACTCAGCGAGCAGTTCAGACGCTGAAGGCCGGGCCCGATCGGGTCCGGCCTTCGTCGTGTTTGGCGCCGCCCCTAATGGGATAAACTGGACATATGCGTCGAATGATTGCGGCAACGGCAGGTATCACCCTGGTTTCTGTTCTGGGGGCGGCGGCTCCGGCCCAGGCCTCCACCCACCGGCCGTGCAAGGTCGTCAAGCACTCCAGCACGAGTGGGGTGGTGGAGACGGCCGGCGGCAAGGCGAAGCTGGTCGCCGACGGTGTTCAGCTCACCACGCAGCCGGGCGAGGTCAATGACAAGGTCTCGTGGAAGACCTCGTTCTCGCCGGTTCTCGCCTCCTCGGTGCAGGAGGTCACGTACGAGACGGTGAAGCTCGACAAGAAGGGCGTGGGTGTCAACGACGCCGCGCTCCCGGCCTACCACCTCTACGTGCGCACGCCCAAGGGCGACGGCGTCCTGATCTACGAGCCCTACTACTACCTGATGGACATCGGCGGCGGTAACCCGCAGCGCCAGCTCCGCACCGAGTGGAACGTGCTCGACGGCAAGCTGTGGACGTCGTCGGCCAACACGATCGAGGGCATCGACAAGACCGCGGGCGGCCCGGCGACGCTGACCTTCGCCGAGGTGGTCACGAAGAACCCGAAGATGACGGTCACCGGAATCGGATTCGGCCTGGGCACCTACAACGAGGGCACCGTCTCCATCCTGGACGAGCAGCGGTTCGCCACGAAGGCCTCGTGCGCCGAGCATCAGTGGTCGACCGGCTTCAAGAACAACATCTGGTGGCCCTGGTCCTGGTAGGACCGCCAGAATGTCCTCGTGAAGAAACGTTGGGTCATTCCGGGCGTCGTCGTCCTGCTCGCTGCCGGTCTCTACGCCGGCAACCGGTCGGGCGGCGGCGCCGGCCACCCTCGGTTGCTGGCCCACCGTGGCATCGCGCAGACCTTCCCGCTGGCCGGCGTCGGCAACGACACCTGCACGGCGACCCGGATCGACCCGCCGGACCACGCGTTCATCGAGAACACCCTGCCGTCGATGCGGGCGGCGTTCGCGGCCGGCGCCGACATGCTCGAGTTCGACCTGCAGGTGTCGCGGGACGGCGCGCTGGTCGTCTTCCACGACTCGACGCTCGAGTGCCGGACCGACGGCACCGGCGCGATCAAGGACCATTCGCTGGCCGAGCTGCGCAAGCTTGATCTGGGGTACGGCTACACGGCCGACCATGGCGCCACGTTCCCGTTACGCGGCAAGGGCGTCGGATTGCTGGTCACGGTTCCGGAGGTGCTCGCCGCCTTCCCGGACCGCGAGCTGCTGATCGATCTGAAGAACGACGACGCCACCGAGGGCGCGCGCCTGGCCGACCTGCTGCGGGGCGAGAAACCAGAGCGCCTCAAGACCATCTCCGTGTACGGCGGGGACGCGCCGGTCGCCGCCGTGTCCGAACGACTGCCGCAGGTACGCGCCGCGTCCAAGAAGACGATGAAGAGCTGCCTGATCGCGTACGAAGGAATCGGCTGGACCGGCCACGTGCCCGACGCCTGCCGCCACACCGAGTTGCACCTGCCGCAACGCTACGGCCGGTTCCTCTGGGGCTGGCCGAACCGGTTCGTCGAGCGGATGCGCGCCGCCGACACCCGGGTGATCCTGGTCGCCGGCGACGGGCCGTGGTCCGAGGGCTGGGACCGTCCCGAGGACCTGAAGGATGTTCCGGACGGCTGGTCAGGCTGGTTGTGGAGCAACCGGGTCGACCTCATCGACGTCGCTCAGTAGGAAGATCCTGGGGATCGGCGAGGGCAGCAACCACAGGCAGGCGAGCACCCCGCCGGCCGCGGCGATGAGCAACGCGGGGCGTACGCCGACGGCCGAACCGAGCAGGCCACCGATGACCGCGCCGAGCGGGCGGATGCCGTAGTTGATCGTGCCGAAGACGCCGACCATCCGGCCGCGCATCTCGTCGGCGGTGACCGCGGCCTGCACCGCGTTCAGGTTGATGTCGAAGATCATCACGCCGAACCCGGACAGCGCCTCGGCCGCCGCCAGCAGCGCGAACGTCGACCAGCCGGACCCGTGGGCCAGGGCCAGGACGGCGATCGGGGCCGGGAAGAGGATGGCGCCGGCCACCACGCCGCGGCCCACCCCGTACCGCCGGGAGAGCCGCGGGGCCACGACGGCGCCGAGCAGACCA
This sequence comes from Actinoplanes sp. NPDC089786, assembly GCF_040684855.1. NCBI lineage: Bacteria > Bacillati > Actinomycetota > Actinomycetes > Micromonosporales > Micromonosporaceae > Actinoplanes > Actinoplanes sp. NPDC089786. The sequence continues at coordinate 493,410 of NZ_JBFBGU010000001.1, read as the reverse complement.
CCGAGCGAGCCGAGGCCGAAGGCGAGGCCGATCTGACCGGCGGAGAGCCCCAGGTCACGGCTGGCGAAGAGGACGAGCAGGGCCTGCGCGATGAAGGTGAAGAAGTTGATCGTGGTCACGCAGGCCAGGGCCGACCTCAGGTACGGGTGCCGGCGCACGTAGGCGAGCCCGTCCCGCGCTGACGACGAGGCGGCCGGCACCGACGGCTCGACCCGGATCCGGCTGATGAACAGCGCCGAGACCAGGAACGACAGTGCGTCGGCGAGCATCGCCACCGGGGCCGTGAGCACCTGGATGAGGACGCCGCCGATCGCCGGGCCGGCCACGAAGGACGCGGACCGGCTGGTGCTGAGCTTGCTGTTGGCGTCGACGTACCGCTCGCGGTCGACCAGCTTGACGAAGAACGACGGGCCGGCCGCCTGGAACAGCACCTGGCCGAAGCCGGCCAGCAACGCCACCACGAACAGCTGCGCCAGCGTGACCACGCCGAACCAGTAGGCGAACGGGAGGCTGAGGATGGCGGCGGCGCTGATCACGTCGCCGATGATGAGCAGACGCCGGCGGTGGGCCTGGCCGTCCACCCAGGCGCCGATCAGGATCGACAGCAGGTTGGGCGTCCACACCGCGGCGGTCAGGAGGCCGACCTCGACCGGGGTGGCGGCGAGCGTGGTCACCGCGATCAGCGGCAGGGCGAGCTCGCTGACCCGGTCGCCGAACTCGGAGACGGTCTGGCCGGCCCAGTACTTGCCGAAGCGGCTCACCGGTCCTCCTCCTCGAGCGGCAGGTAGTGCCGGAGGATCCGGACCGGGCGCGCGCCGTCGGGCGGCGTCTCCCGGTGCACGTACGGGGCGAGCAGGGTGTCGATCGCGTCGGCCAGGCCGGCCAGTTCGTCCGCGGTGAGCGCCACACGGGTGTTGGACGGGCCGGCGTGCCGCAGCCACTCCGCCGGCAGGGTCGGGCGTACCTCGGCCATCCAGGCTTCGACCTGGGTGTTCGCGGTGGCGTACATCTGGTCGGCGAGCATTTCGGCGGCCGGGTCGTGGCTGCCCTCGAAGCGGAAGCCCTGGCCCACCGAGACCCACCAGCGTTGCCGGCGGTCGCCCGGCACGTCGGCCGGGTCGGCATCGGTGACCAGGCCGAACTCGGCCAGGTGCCGCAGGTGCCAGCTCACTACGGAGGGTGTGGCCTGCACGTGCGGCGCCAGCACGGTGGCGGTCGCGGGGCCGCTGCGCTGCAGGAAACTCAGGATCGCCAGGCGTACGGGGTGGGCCAGCGCCCGCATCGCCTTCGGATCGGTGAGCGGGACATCGCCCAGGGGATTCGTGAGAGGCATCTTTCGAAACTAATCTCTCACGTTCGTGAAAGCAACCTCTCAGATCTCGGCGGCGGCGATCGCGTCCTCGACCGTGGGGAACACGGCGAAGTAGCGGCTCAGGCCCACCGTCTGCATCAGGCCGGCCAGGAACGGGCTGACCGACGCGAAGCTGAGCCAGCCGCCGCGGGCCGCGATCACCTGTTTACTGGTGATGAACGCGCTCAGCCCGACGGAGTCGCAGAACTTGAGATCGGCCAGGTCCACCACGATCCGTGGCACCGGCCGGTCCAACAGGTCGGCCAGCGTGGCATGCAGCTTGGCCGTGGTTTCGGCGTCGAGTTCGCCGGACAGTTTGAGCACCGCTATGTCGGAGCGGTCGTCGGAAATCGTGGCCAACATCCCATTCTCTTTCGGATTCCGGACAGGTCAGTTCACTGCCAATACAGGCTAGAACGTCACAAACGGGCACGGCCGGACACGAGGTCCGTTCGTCCGGTCCGTCAGATTCCGTGGATGGGCTCAGATCCGAGGATGGGCGTTACGCAGCCGGATGCCGCTGAAGCGCTGGTCGCCCGCAGCCACCGCGTCCAGGTGCGGCCAGAGATTCGCCAGCAGCCGCAACTCGACGCCGGCCGCCTCATGCGCGGCCAGGAGGTCGCCGACCTCGTCGGGCGGGCCGAGCGGACGCACCTCCTCGGTGCTCACCCAGGCGTGCGGGTGCGGCGTCCCGAACGGGCGGAACGCGTCGCTCGCGAAGCGGTAGGCGTAGAGGCGGACCGTACGCAGGCGGTCCAGCCAGCCGTACTCGATGGCGTGCACGCGATGGGGCCGGGACCAGGAACACACCCGGGGGCAGTCGCGCGGGAACCAGTAGGACGGCGCGTTCTCGGCGTCGACCGCCCAGACGTACGCCTCGGCCTCGCGCGCCGTCCGTGCGACGTGTGGCCGGAAAAGGGTGAGCGTCGGATCTTCCGAGAAATGCAGAACCTGGCCGGGATCGGGCAGCATGGTTCCTGCCTAAAGCAATCGGGCCGGACTCCGCAAAGGGAATCCGGCCCGATCAAGGTATTGGGGCCAAGCCAGAAGAGGTCAAGCAGGAGGCTCAGCCCGGCATCCGGCGCCTAAAGCTTGCGCCACTGCCAGCGTGAACCGCGCCACGCGTCCGCCAGGATCATGGCCGAAGCCTTTCCTGGACACTGCTGGACCTTCGATCTCCCCTCGGGTCCGCCCATCTGGGCTTCGACTTCCCAGGCTCTGCCGTCGGTCCGGACAAAGACGTCCCGCCGTGCAAGCCGGACGTCACCATTCCACCAGTGATGCTCAACTCTCACGGGTCAACTTTAAGACAGACATCGACCAATGCGACCGGGCCAGATTCGTGAAACTTCTTCACCACCAGGTCAGGGACCATCGGCCGACAGGTCGGATTTGGCCGCCACATCTTGCCTGGACGCCTATGTCTTAGGGCAGTCTCGGAGTCGTCACTATTCGTAGTAACCGCAGGTCGAAGCGCCGCGCGAAAATGCATCCGTCGGGACGAAACGGCACCGTCACGTCATCGACACGACAGCGGCCCGTTTGATCATGCTGTGAGCTCCCTGAGAGCCCCGTCACGAGGATTCGGGGGCCGACACAATTTTTCACAATCCGTGAGGTGGGACGTCCGCCGCCCAGGTCGAACCGTGATCGTGCCACTACCCTGCGCTGAACTAGGGCCAGACGAGCAGCACTGAGCAAGGGGCGTGGTCGACCACGAAGCGGGTCGCGTGACCCAGGCTGCGCGGGCCCAGGGCCAGACGATCGCCGTCCCGGGCCAGCACCAGCAGATCGGCGTCGGCGCAGGCCGCGACCACCTCACGCTCGGGCCGGCCCCAGCGCGTCACCCGCCGGCACTGGCGATCGAGCCGGCGCTCCGCCGCGGTCAGCACCGACTCCGCCGCCTCGGCCAGCAGTTCCCCGCCCGGCTCCGGTGGGTCGCCGGCGGCCGGCGGCCCGTCCCGCGCCGGCGAACCCGGCCAGTTGCGGCCGAGCAGACCGGCCCGGCCGCTCAGCGCGGCCATCGTGTCGCTGTCCACCACGTACAGCAGGGTGATCTCGCCGCCCTGCTCGCGCGCGGCGTCAACGCACGCCTCCCAGGTGTCGTCGGCGAGCCACACGAGCGTCCTCACGCGCCCGACACTCGCAGACTGAGCCACAGCGCCGCCACCCCCACGAGCAGACACGCCGGCACCGTAAGCGCACCCAGCCGGAGGAATTCGCCGGTGACCGGCGGTTCGCCGCGGCGGTGCAGAATCTGTCGCCACAGCAGCGTCGCCAGCGAACCGACATAGGTCAGATTGGGCCCGATGTTCGCGCCCAGCAAAACCGCCAGAACCAGACCGGTGTTGTGCGCGGCGAGCGGCAACAACATCAGCGTCGCGGGCAGATTGTTGAGCAGATTGGCGAGGACCGCGGCCAATCCGGCCATCGCCAGCAGACCCAGAATTCCGGAATGGTGCGGCGCCAGCCGATCGATCAGCCGCCCGAAACCGCTCCGGCCCGCCGCCAGCACGACGATGCCGAGACCGAACACGAAAAGGCAGAACCACGGATTGGCGGCGGCCAGGACCGATCGGGGCGTCAGACCTTTCTGCCGTACGCCCAGAGCGATCGCCCCGAGCGCCGCGACCCACGCCGGGTGCACGCCCAGCGGCCCGGCCACCACGAACCCGGCCAGCGTCACGCCCAGCACGACCAGGGCGTACCGCGGCGCGGGCTCGAGCTCGGCCGGCTCCGTCGCGCGTCGTACCCGCAGGTCGCCGGCGAAGAACCAGCGCAGGATCGCGAACTCGACCGCCACCACGGCCAGCCAGGGCGCCGCCATCAGCCCGGCGAACTGCGGGAACGACAGGCCGCCGGCGCCCATCGCCAGCAGGTTGGTGAGGTTGGAGACGGGCAGCAGGATGGACGCCGAATTGGCGAGGTGGCTGCACGCGTACACATGGGGCTTGGGTCTGATCCTCAGGCGCGCCGCGGTCGCGAACACCACGGGCGTGAGCAGCACGACGGTCGCGTCCAGGCTGAGCACCGCGGTCACCACGGCCGCGATCGCGAAGACCAGGCCGAGCAGCCGCGTCGGCGACCCGCGGCTGGACCGGGCGGCCAGCGCGCCCGCCCACCGGAAGACGCCGGCCCGGTCGGCCAGATGGGCCAGGAGCAGCACCGCCGCCAGGAAGCCGACGGTCGGGCCCAAGCCGCGGATCTCCCGCCACGCGTCCGGCCACGGCACCAGCCCCGCCACCACGGCAATCACGGCAGCCGGCACCGCGGCGACGGCCTCGGGCAGCCCGCGGGGCCGCGCGACCGCGAAACCCAGCACCCCGGCGAGCAGTAACAGCGAAACCAGGGTGCTCACGGCGGGACCTTACCCAGCGATCACCACGGAACAACGCCCTGGTCGTCGAAGATCCCGCCGGTCGGGCCGCCGTCCGGGAGGGTGGCCAGGTGGATGGCGATCGCGGCGCCCTGCCGCGGGGTGCGCACGCCGCGGTGGCCGTTCAGGTCGGTCGCCACGAAACCCGGGCAGGCCGCGTTGACCAGGATGTTCGTGTCGTGGAGCTCCTTGGCGTACTGCACGGTCATGGCGGTCAGGAAGGACTTGGACGGGGCGTAGGCGCCGGAGATCGGGCCGGTGACATCGTCCGGGCCGGTCTGCCGGGTCAGCGAGCCGACGCTGCTCGACATGTTGACGATCCGCGGCGACGCCGAGCGCCGCAGCAGCGGCAACATCGCGTTGGTGACCCGGACGACGCCGATCACGTTGGTGTCGACCACCCGGGCCACCGTCGCCGGGTCGACTACGGTCGGCGCCTGCGGCATGCCGCCGGTGATGGCCGCGTTGTTGACCAGCACGTCGAGCCGGCCGGCGCGCTTCTCGATCAGCTCGGCGGCGGCCGTCACGGTGGCCTGGTCGGTCACGTCCAGGGGTACGCCGAACGCGTCGACGCCGGCCGCGCGCAGCTTCGCCACCGCCTCCTCGCGGCGCTCCTCGTCGCGGGCGCCGACGCCGACGCTCCAGCCGAGGGCGCCCAGGCCGGCCGCGATCTCGTACCCGATGCCCTTGTTCGCGCCGGTGACCAGCGCGGTGATGGATTCGCTCATGCCTGGAAGCCTGGCCGCGGCCCGGTGACGGCTCCAACACCGTCTGGGTACGGATCAATATCCCCCGGGTATCGATCCGCTAGTAGATTGGCCGGTATGGAGACGCGGGAGCTGCGGTACTTCGTCGCGGTCGCCGAGGAGCTGCACTTCGGGCGGGCGGCTCAGCGGCTCGGCATGGCGCAGCCGCCGCTGTCCCGGGCCATCGGGCAGCTCGAACGGCGGCTCGGCGTGGCCCTGCTGCGGCGGACCAGCCGGTCGGTCACGCTCACCGAGGCCGGCGAGGTGCTGCTCCGCGAGGGCCGGGCCGCCCTCGACGCGGTGGCGGCGGCCGAGCGCCGCACCCGCCGGGCCCAGCCCGGTGGCGCCGCGGGCCTGGTCCTGGTGACCAAGGCCGCGGCGGCCGGCGAGCTGCTGGCCAAGCTGCTCGACGCGTACGCCGCCGAGCCCGGCGCGGTCCCGGTCGATGTGGTGCTGTGCGGGGTGGGCGAGCAGGAGGCGATGCTGCGCGACGGCCGGGCCGACGTGGCCCTGCTGCACACCCCCTTCGACTCCACGACCGGCCTGGACGTCGAGGAACTGCACACCGAGACCCAGGTCGCGGTGCTGCCGGCCGGACACCCGCTGACCACGCGAACGCGGTTGCGGATCGCCGACGTCGACTCGCTGCCCGACCTGCCGATGGCGCGCTGGCCCCGGCGGGACGGCTCGTACCCGCCCGGCCCCGGCCCCGAGATCCACGACCAGGCCCAGCTGCTGCAACTGATCTCCCTTCGGCCGGGCCGTGGTGGTCCTGCCCGAGAGCGTCCGCCCCTACCTGAGCGAGGGCCACGCCATCGTGCCGGTGTCCGACGCCCCCGAGGTGACCACGGTCATCGCCTGGCCGCCGCACAGCACATCCCGCGCCCTGGCCGCCCTGGTCCGGACCGCCACCCGGCTCTAGCCGGACGACAACAACGACGAAGCGCCCGGCGGGTCGCCGGGCGCTTCGGGTGAAGAGCGGTGGTGAAGGGATTTGAACCCTTGGAGGGCTTGCACCCTCACACGCTTTCGAGGCGTGCTCCTTAGGCCGCTCGGACACACCACCGCGAAGTAGATTACCCGACCGGCGGATCCGGCCCACCGCCGGGTTGGCACCTCGGTGGCTGGCAGGATCGGCGGTGAGGGAACCGTCGACGGAGGGAAAAGCATGAGCGTGCACATCGGGGCGCAGCCGGGCGAGATCGCGGAGCGGGTCCTGCTGCCCGGGGACCCGATGCGGGCCAAGTGGATCGCCGAGACCTTCCTGGACGACCCGAAGTGCTACACGCAGGTGCGGGGCATGCTCGGGTTCACCGGGACCTGGCAGGGCGTGCCGGTGTCGGTGCAGGGGTCGGGCATGGGCATGCCGTCGGCGTCGATCTACACCCATGAGCTGATCAACGAGTACGGCGTCCGCGACCTGATCCGGATCGGGTCGTGCGGCGCGCTCGCCGAGGAGCTTCAGCTGGGTGACGTGGTGGCGGCGATCGGCTCGGCCACCGACTCGAACATGAACCGGGTCCGGTTCGACGGGCTGGTCGACTACGCGCCGGTGGCGGACTTCACGCTGCTGCGTACGGCCGTGGAGGTCGCCGAACGCCGGGGCACCGCGATGCGGGTCGGCCCGATCCTGGCCGCCGACGCCTTCTACACCGACCGCCCCGACCTCTACGACACGCTGGCCGACTACGGCGTGCTGGCGGTCGAGATGGAGTCGGCGGCGATCTACACGATCGCGGCCCGCTACAAGGCCCGGGCGCTGACCATCCTGACCGTGAGCGACCACATCAAGCGCGGCGAGGCGATGGAGTCGGCCCAGCGGGAGACCGGCTTCTCGGCGATGGTGCAGATCGGGCTCGACACCATCACGGGCGCCGGAAGAACTCCCGCATGAGGGCCCCGCACTCCGCTTCCAGCACCCCGGAGTAGACCGCGGGCCGGTGGTTGAGCCGCCGGTCCCGCACCACGTCCCAAAGCGACCCCACCGCGCCGGTCTTCGGTTCCCAGGCGCCGAAGACCAGCGTCGACACCCGGGCCAGGACCAGCGCCCCGGCGCACATCGTGCACGGCTCCAGCGTCACGACCAGCGTGCAGCCCTCGAGCCGCCGGGTGCCCAGCGCGGCCGCGGCCCGGCGCAGGGCCAGGATCTCGGCGTGCGCGGTCGGGTCGCCGGCCGCCTCCCGTTCGTTGCCGGCCGCCGCCAGCTCGGCGCCGTCCGGACCGAGGACCACCGCACCGACGGGGACGTCCTCGGGGTACGACGCGGCCACCTCGAGCGCGCGGCGCATCCACGCGAGGTGGAGCGGCCGGCTGCTCACGCCTCGCGGAGCTCTTCCAGCTCGTCCACGAACCCCAGCTTCTCGGCCACCGACGAGATGACGTCGGCCGGGAGCAGTCCTTCCTGGGCGCACAGGGCCAGCAGCCGCGACGAGGTGAGGCCCAGGTCGGTCAGGATCTCGGTGTCGCCCACGGGGTCGGCGTCGGGGTCGGCGACCGGCGGGTCGTCCTCGTCGTCGTCCTCGTCCTCCTCGGCGCCGGACGACGGCTCGGCGACCTCGTCGATGTCGAGCGCGGGCGCCTCGATGTCGCCGAGCAGCATCGCGCCCAGGCGCGACTCCTCGGCGAAGGCCGAGTCCGAGCCGAAGACCCGCAGGTCTTCGCCCTCGTCCAGGCGGAGGATCACGAGGTACAGATCGTCGGCCTCGACGAACAGCAGGGAGACCTCGGCCTCCGGCTCGGCGTCGAGCAGCCGGTCGGCGACCTCGTCGAGGTCAGCGAGGCCGTTCAGCTCGATCTCGGATGCCGTCCAACCGTTCTTGCCCCGGGCGACGGCGGCAGCAAAAGTCGACACGATTCCCCCACTGCGATGTCCTGGCGCGAACAAAGCTATCGGGTGCGCGCGCGGGCGCGAAGCACCACGCCCCGAATGAGTGTCAGGAAACGACGCGGCGGCGGCGCCGGTTGGCGATCAACTCGCGGATGCGGGCGCCGCGCAGCCGCTCGGGCTGGGTGAACTCACGCGCGGCCTTGGCGTCGGCGAGGGCCGCCAACAGTTCGAGCCGCCGGCGGCGCCGGTCGGGGTCAAGCCGCTGTGGGGAAGAGGCCATGAGGCAGAGGTTGCCGAGCGCGGCGATGTTCGTCAAGGCCAAGTGCGCAGCGCCACCATGAACACACCGTACGTCTATGAGAAGTATCGCCAGACCAGGACATTCACCACAGCGGCCAGTCGAGGGTGGTAACCCATCGGTGGGTCACGAAGCCCATCGCGATGGACAGGCCCAGCCCCGAGACGATCGCCACCCCGGTGGCCACGCCGCGGTCGCCGAGCAGGCTCAGGATGAGCGCGACGGCCCAGGCGCCGACCGCGGCGCCGACCGTCCACCAGGCATAGCTGACCAGGTCGCGGCCGAGGAAGCCGAAGGCGGCGAACCACACCATCGCGGCGGCCATGCCGGACAGCAGCGGCGCGGCCGAGATCGTGTGGGGTTCGCGGTAGACCGGGCGTGGCGGCGCGCCGGCGGGGAGGCCGGGCGGCGGCGCCGGCGGGGTGTCGCCGCCGACCGGCAGCCACCCGGGCGGCGGCGGTTGCGCCGCGGGCCAGATGCCGTGCCGCTCGCCCATGCCAAACCCCTTCACGCCGAATGAGAGCCGCTCCCGGCCTCTGCACGCCGGATGAGAGCCGATACCGAATGAGACTAGCCGGGATGACCAGGGCAGCGGGATCGGACGACTTCTGTCAGGATGGCGCGGTGTTTCGCCTCCGTACCCTCACCGGACTGACCGCTCTGGCCCTCGTGCTGGCCGGCTGCGGCGCTCCCGCGAGCGACGGCACCGAGACCGCCCCGGCGGCCGCGACGCCGATCTTCGTGGAGCCGTCGTCGCCCGCCGCCGCCGATCCCCCCGCGGCCCTGACGGCGCCGTCGCCGACCCCGGCCAAGCCGTCGGTGACGCCGAAGCCCAAGGCCAAGACGTCGACGCCGGCCACGCCCAAGAACGTCAAGTACGTCTTCCCGGTCAAGGCGTCGAACGTCGCCTACCACCCGACCCACGGCAAGTACCCGGCGACGGACATCTTCGCCGACTGCGGTGAGTCGGTGGTGGCCGCCACGAGCGGCGTGGTCCTCGAGGTCAGCCGCAAGGACAGCTACGTCAAGGGGTCACCGGACGGCCCGAACAACGGCGGCCTCTCGGTGTCGCTGCTGGGCGACGACGGCGTCCGTTACTACGGTTCCCACTTCAGCAAGGTGCAGAGCGCGATCAAGGCGGGCGTACGCGTGACCGCCGGTCAGCTGCTCGGCCAGGTCGGCCGTACCGGGAACGCCAACAACGTCTGCCACCTGCACTTCGGCATCTCGCCGCCGTGCGCCCGGACCGGCGACTGGAAGACCCGGCGCGGCGTGGTCTGGCCGGCCACCTTCCTCGACTCGTGGCGCAAGAAGGGCGGCAAGAGCCCGGTCGCCACGGTGAAGGCCTGGGAGAAGAAGAACCACTGCAAGCCGTAATCGAAGAGGAGGGCCGCACCCTCGCCCGAGAGGTGCGGCCCAAGACTTTCAGCTGAACTGGGCGAGGCGCTTCACCGACTTGCCGTTGATGGTGGTGAAGGCGCCGCCCGCGGCCATCGCGCCGAAGCTCGAGGTGGTGGCCATGGCCAGCACGCCCTCGATGCCGTTCCCGTTGGCCGTCCAGGACTGCAGCTTCCCGTCGGCCGGGGCCAGCGCGGCCAGTTTGATCCGCGAGTTCGACCCGTCCAGGCAGACGCCGTGGTCGCCGGTCCGCGCGCTCTTGCAGGCCCGGTCGAAGTGCCCGCCGACGTAGACCGTGTTGCCGTACGAGGCGATGGCCTGCGCGTCACCGTCGAACGTGGCCGTCCACTTGAGGGTCCCGCCGGCCGAGTACGCGTTCGCCTTGCCGCCCTGCCCGCCGTGCGCGGTGTAGACGCCGTCCGGTGCGGCCGTGATCGCGTACGTGATCACCGAGGCCTTGGGCTTGAACCCGGTGACGACGGAGCCCTTGGCCGGCTCGAGCGCGACCAGCCGGTCGTACCCGGACGTGCTGTTGACCTTGTGGAATTTGCCGCCGACGTAGATCCGGCCGGTCGTGGCCGCGATGGTCTCGACCTGGTCGTCGACGGCCGGCTTCCAGGTGCTGTCGAGGTCGCCGCGGCCCAGGCTGAACGCGGCGAGGCGGGTGCGGGTCTGCCCGTCCACCGCGGTGATCGCCCCACCGACGTAGAGTCGCCCGGAGCCGGCCGCCAGCGCGTACGGCCGGCCGCTGACGCTGTGCTCGAAGCTCCCGACCGCCCCCGTGACGGCGTCGAGCTTGGCGAGGCTGTCGCGGGTCTGTCCGCTGACCGCGCCGAAGTCACCGGCCGCGTAGACCGCCGACCCGCTCACGGCCAGCGCCTTGACCCGCCCGTCGGCGGACGGCGCCCAGCTCAGCAACTCACCGGTGCGCGCGTCGACCGCGGCGAGCCGGCTCCGGGCGATGGTCTTTCCCTTGACCACGACCGAGGTGAAGTCCCCGCCGGCGTAGAGCGTGTTTCCCGAGTACGCCACCGCCAGCACCGTCCCGTTGAAGCCGGGCAGCACGTCCGGCGACGCGGACAGGGCCGCCCACGCCGGGGTGGCCGCGGCCACCAGCGCCGCCACAATCCCGGCGCCGATAATCCCCCGATTGACAGATTTGCCCGTGTAAGTCACGAAGTGACAGTAACGCGAAGATAAGCTGCGTTCTACTGCGAAACGTACTAATCCCCCACCAGCCGGATGGCCGATAGAGTGCCTCTTCGTGAACGTCGCGGTGCTGGGACTCGGCCTGATCGGCGGCTCGGTGCTCCAGGCGCTGGCCGCCGGCGGACATCGGGTGGTGGGCTTCGACGCCGACCCGGCGACCCGGGCCACCGCGCGCACCGCGGCCGCCCGCGCCCGATCCGGCTCCCGCTGGGAGGTGGCGGGCACCATCCGGGACGCGGTGCGGGACACCGACCTGTGCGTGCTGGCCGTGCCGTTCCCCGCCCTGCCTTCGGTGCTCGACGAGATGACCGGCTACCGCGGGCTGGTCACCGACGTCACGTCGATCAAGGCGCCGGTCCGCGACCTGACCGGCGACCTGCGGTTCGTCGGCGGGCACCCGATGGCGGGCAAGGAGACGTCCGGGTTCCGGGCCGCCGACCGGGGGCTTTTCGTCGGCTGCGCCTGGGCGCTCTGCCTGGAGCCGGAGACCGAGACCGCCGAGTGGTTCGACCTGGCCGAGATCATCACCGGGCTGGGGGCGCGGGTGGTGCCGGCGACGGCGGCCGAGCACGATCGCGTGGTGGCCGGCGTCAGTCACGTACCCCATCTGCTCGCCGCGGCCCTGACCGGCGCGATCGAGGGTGACCCGCTCGCGGCCGCGTTGGCCGCGGGGTCCTTCCGGGACGGCACCCGGGTGGCGGCGACCCGGCCCGAGCTGATCGCGGCGATGTGCGGCGGTAACGCGGCCGCCGTGACCGAGGCCCTCGACCAGGTGCTGCGGAGCTTGCAGGCGATGCGTACGGAACTGAGCGCCAAGGACCCGGTGGCCGCCCTGGGCCCGCTGCTCGCACCGGCCAGCGCCGCCCGCGCCGCCTGGCCACCCGTCCCCGGCGAGCAGGCCGAGCTGCCCGTTCGCAAGGACGTGCTGCTGCGGCTGGGCCGGGTCGGCGGCTGGGTCACCGGCATCGACCGCGAGCGCCGAAAAGTCATCGCCATGCGGCCGGAAACTGACCGCAATAGCCCCTAGCGTTGTCCTCAACAACGACGAAGGAGCACGACATGCCTGGTCAGACCCGTCCGGTCAGCGACGAGCGCGACGGCCTGATGGCCTTCCTGGAGCAGCGGCGCTACCTGCTCAAGCTCACCGGCTACGGCCTCACCCCTTCGCAGTTGCGGGCTACTCCCAGCGCCAGCGAGCTGAGCGTCGGCGGCGTGATCCGGCACTGCGCGTACACCGAAGCGGGCTGGATCGACACGGTCCTCCAGCGCCCGCCGTCCTACCCCGGCGCCCACCAGTGGGACCAGCACTTCGACGTGGCCGAGGGCGAGACCCTGGACGACATCCTCGCCTTCACCGACCGGGTGGCGGCCGAGACCGCGCGGGTCGTCGCCGGCCTCGACCTCGATCACCAGATCCCGATCGACAAGAGCGTCCCGTGGAACCCGCAGGACCACGACCACTGGAGCCTCCGCTGGGTACTGATGCACCTGATCGAGGAGTACGCCCACCACACCGGGCACGCCGACATCATCCGGCAGACGGTCGACGGCGCCACCGCGTACAGCCTGATGTCCGCGGCCGAGGGCTGGCCCGCCAACGACTTCGTCAAGCCGTGGAAGCCGGCGACGCAACCAACAACCTGACGAGCCCCTCTTTTCGGCTCGATCCACATCAAGATCAAGAGCTTGATGTCGTAGCTGTGTGGGTGGTTCTGACCGTCGCTCCCGCCGAGGCCGGCCACCCGGCTCCAGGCCGCTGGCGCGGCCAAAACAGAGCCGCGCGACCTTCATTCTGCGTGCGTGGTCACCCTCCCGGCGCTTCGCGCCAACCCCCAAACATCCCGTCCGGCTGGCGACCGAGGTCGGCGGCTAGGCCTCGACGCTGCGGATGGTGAACTCGGGCGAGTGGTTGGTGGCCCGGTGCGGTTCCTCCGCGGCCACCACGCGGTAGCGGTGGGTGCCGGAGGTCGGCGGGGTGGCCACCACGCTGAAGCCGGCCGTCGTGTCGGTCCGGCCCTGGTTGACCGTGCGCCACTGCCCGTCCCGGTAGAGGCGCTGGAGGAGGACCTCCTTGCCGGACTGGAACGGTTGCAGGACGCCGGCCACGGCGACATCCGTGGCGGCCAGGACCACCCGCCGGGCCGGCGCGGCCTGCAGGACGTAGTAGTAGCCGACGTGGCCACGGACCTCGCCGAGGCGGGCGGCCGGGTCGCCGTCCGTCAGCCAGGCGCAGAACTCCCCGGTGTAGTCGCGGCCGGCCGGGAACGTCATGCGGAAGTCGCCCCGCTCGTCGGTGTGGCCCGCGGCGTAGCTGCCCGAGCCGGTCGCGCACTCGTCGCCGTACCCGATGGCCACCGGGACGCCCGGGGCGGACACCGTCACCCCCTGCATGACGAAGTCACCGGGGAAGAAGAAGCCCGGATTCCACAAGCGAATCACCGGGGCCGCCTGGGCCGGCGCCGCCAGGCCGAGAACGGTCACCAGGACCAGGGTCAACGCCACAAACGCCCGTCGCACGACCGGAGAACCTCCCCGTTCTAGGTGCCGCGGATGGTGAACGTCGCCGAGGTGCCCGCCGCGCGCGACTCGATGGCGGGGACGAACACACGGTACGTGTACGTGGCCACTCCCGGTGGGGTGGCGAGAGTGCTGTACTGCGAGTTGCCGTCGGTCCGCGCCGTGTTGACGGTGTGCCAGGTGTTGTCGCTGTAGCGGCGCTGGAGCTGGACCGTCGTGCCGAATGGCGCGATCGGCACCAGCGAACCGGTCACGGCGACGTTCGTGCCGGCCGGGGCCGATGCCCGCGCCGGCTTACCGGTGACCGACCAGCGGTAGGCCGGGGCCTGGAAGGTCGGCGCGATCAGGGTCGGGTTCTGCCGGGGCACGTTGTCGCCGGAGATCCAGGCACAGTGGCCCTGGTCGTAGGTGGCGGCGGGCAGCGTCGACCGGAACTCGCCGGCGCTGTCGGTGTGCCCGGCCGGGGTGCGGCTGGGGTCTTCGGCGCAGACGTTGTCGTAGCCCAGGCCGATCGGCGCGCCGGCCAGCGGCCGGCCGGTGGTTCCGTCAGCCACCCGGACGATCCGGGTGAGCGGCGCGTCCACGGTGGCCGGACTCGGCGTGAAAGTGAGCGTCAGCCGCGGTTTGTTCGAGCTGTGCACGTCGATCGACGGCACCTCGCCGGCGGTTCGCGGGTCGGTCTCGAGGGTGTTGCCGGCCACGTCGTAGGCGACCACGCTCTCGGGCCGGTAGGCGCCGGTGGCCCAGTCGGAGGTGATCGCCACGCCGCCGGTCCAGACGCCGTCCCGCGGGGTGCCGGAGCCGAGGGTCAGGTGGACCCAGCGCGAGCCGACCCGGACGGCGGGCGAATAGCCCTCCCAGCCGGGGAGGCCCGGGTGCACCTCCACACCGGAGTCGTCGTCGGTCAGGCGCACGCTGACCGAGAGCAACTCGGTCTCCAGCCCGGCCACGGTGGCGGTGCTCCGGGAGAACGTGACGGAGTGGTATTCCGGTGGTGTGGTGTCTGCGGAGGCCGGTGCGGCGAGGCCGGCCGTGAGCGTGAGAAGCGCCGCCAATCCCCGTGTCACGTACGGATTTTACGCGTCGGGGCGCTCGCCGGAGGCCGGTCTGATTACGCGCCTGTCGGTGACGATCGCGGTGATCAGGTCGTACGGCGTGACGTCGAAGGCCGGGTTGGCGGCCGGGAATCCGGCGCTGACCTCGGCGGCGGCCCGGTCCTCGATCTCCACCGCGCCGCCGTCGGGGGTGTCCGGGTCGATCGTGGACTCCGGCGCCACCACGACGAACGGGAGGCCGGCCCGGCGGGCGCCGAGCGCGTGGGCGTACGTGCCGATCTTGTTGATCGTGTCGCCGTTGGCGCAGATCCGGTCGGCCCCCACGACCACCGCGTCCACCTCGCCGCGGGCCATCAGGAACGGCCCGGCCCCGTCCACCGCCACCCGGAAGTCGACACCGGCCCGGGTCAGCTCCCACGCGGTCAGCCGGGCACCCTGCAGCAGCGGCCGGGTCTCGCTGGCCAGCACGTCCCGCAGCGTTCCGCGCCGGTGCAGTTCGAGCACCACGCCGAGGGCCGTCCCGCCGACCACGGCGCACAGCCCGCCGGTGTTGCAGTGGGTCAGCATCCGCGGCGCGCGGCCGCACAGCTCGGTGATCAGGTCGGCGCCCCGGGTGGCCATCGCCTCGGACGCGGCGATCTCCTCGTCGCGCACCCGCAACGCCTCGGCGAGCGCGGCGCCCGGACCCTCGGGCAGTCGCTGGGCGGTGCGTCGCGCTCCGCGGGCCAGGTTCACCGCGGTGGGCCGGGCGCTTTCTATCGCGCGTACGCACAGAGCAAGATCTTCGGGATCTTCGGCATGGAGGCGGGCGGCCAGGGCGACCCCGAGCGCGCCGGCCACCCCCAGGGCGGGCGCGCCCCGCACGGCCAGCGTCTGGATCGCGGTGATCAATTCGGGCACGGTGGTCAGCCGCAGCACCCGCTCCTCGGCCGGCAGCGCCGTCTGGTCGATGATCTCGATGGCGCCGTCCACCCAGTCGATCGTCCGCATGCCTCCTATTCTGCAGACATGCCCGCCAGAGATCCGGTCGCCGACCTCCGCCGCATCGCCTTCCTGCTGGAACGCGCCAACGAGGCCACCTACCGCGTGCGCGCCTTCCGCTCGGCCGCCGCGACGATCGCCGCGCTGCCCCCGGACGAACTACGCGAACGGGTCTCCTCGGGCACGCTGTCGAAGCTGAAGGGCGTGGGTGACGTGACCGCGCTGGCCGTGGGCGAGTCGCTGGCCGGCACCGTCCCGGCCTATCTGCGCCGGATGGAGGCGACCGAGGGCACCGACCTGCAGGGCGCGGCGGCGAAGCTGCGGGAGGCGTTGCGGGGCGACTGCCACTCGCATTCGGACTGGTCGGACGGCGGTTCGCCGATCGAGGAGATGGCCCTGGCCGCGGTCGAGCTGGGCCACGAGTACCTGGTGCTGACCGATCACTCGCCCCGGCTGACGGTGGCCCACGGCCTGTCGCCGGCCCGGCTCCGCCAGCAGCTCGACCGGGTGGCCCGGGTGAACGACGCGCTACCGGAGGGCTTCCGGATCCTCACCGGCATCGAGGTGGACATCCTGGACGACGGCTCGCTCGACCAGGAGGACGCGCTGCTCGCCCGGCTCGACGTGGTGGTCGGCTCGGTGCACAGCAAGCTGCGCGACGAGGCGCCGCGGATGACCCGCCGGATGCTGCGGGCGATCGAGAACCCCCATCTGGACATCCTCGGGCACATGACCGGGCGCAAGGTGTCGGCGGCGGCGGCCGGCGTGAAGGCCGAGGGCGACCGGGCCCACCGCCGCTCGCCGACCCGGCCGCCGAGCGACTTCGACCTGGCCAAGGTGCTGGCGGCGGTGGTCGAGCACGGCAAGGCGGTGGAGATCAACTGCCGGCCGGACCGGCTGGACCCGCCGAAGCGGATGCTCACCGCGGCGGTCGAGGCCGGCTGCCTGTTCAGCATCGACACCGACGCGCACGCCCCGGGCCAGCTGGACTGGCTGCGGTTCGGCTGCGAGCGGGCGGCGCTGTGCGGCGTACCGGTCGAACGGGTCGTGAACACCTGGACGACGTCGCGCCTGCTCGATTGGACGGCGTCGCACGAGCGGTAGTGTCGGGCCGGTGGGAGACGTAGCTGACCTTGCCGACCGGTACATCGCCGCCTGGGCTCCGCTGAACCCGACCGGCGCCACCTTCATCGGTGTTCCCGGCCAGGACGACAAATTGGACGATCTGTCGCCGGAGGGCTACGCCGCCCAGGGCGAGCTGGCCCGGCGGACCATCGCCGAGCTCACCCTGATCGACCCGGAGTCCGAGACCGAGCAGGTCGCCAAGGAGGCCATGCTCGAGCGGCTCGGCCTGGAGCTGTCCCGCTACGAGGCCGGCTACACGGCCAGCGAGGTCAGCGTCATCTCGCACGGCGTGGCCGCCCTGCGGCAGGTGTTCGACCTGATGCCGACCCAGGGCGAGGAGGCGGCGGCCAACATCAGCGCCCGGCTCGCGGCGTTCCCCCGCGCGGTGCAGGAATATCAGCGCACGCTGACCGAGGCGGCCGAGGCCGGCCAGGTCAGCGCCCGGGCCCAGTTGCTGGCCGCGGCCGACCTGTGCGAGGCCTGGGCCGACCCGGAGCGGGACGACTTCTTCCGCGGCCTGGCCCGCCGGGTCGGCGCGAGCGGCACGCTGGGCGCCGAGATCGACCGCGGGGCCACGGCCGCGACCGCGTCGGTGGCCGGCTTCGCCGAGTTCCTCCGGGCCGAGATGGCGCCCCGCGGGCGGGACAAGGAGGCCGCCGGTCCGGAGCGCTACGCGCTGGCCTCGCAGTACTTCCTGGGCGCGAAGATCGACCTGGCCGAGACGTACGCCTGGGGCTTCGACGAGCTGCACCGGCTGGAGACCGAGATGCGCGCGGTGGCGGCCGAGATCGCCGGACCGGGCGCGAGCATCGACGACGCGGTGACCACGTTGGACGCCGATCCGGCCCGCTGGGTGCCGGGCAAGGAGGCGTTCCGGGAGTGGATGGAGCAGGTCGCGCACAAGGCGATGGACGAGCTCGCGGGCACCCACTTCGAGATCGCGCCGCCGCTGCGGAAGCTCGAAGCCTGCCTGGCGCCGACCTCGGACGGGGCGATCTACTACACCGCGCCGACCGAGGACTTCTCGCGCCCGGGCCGGATGTGGTGGGCGGTGCCGGCCGGGCAGACCCGGTTCTCCACCTGGCGCGAGACGTCGACCGTCTATCACGAGGGCGTGCCCGGCCATCACCTCCAGGTCGGCGGGGTCCAGCTGCTGACCGACCGGCTGAACCGCTGGCAGCGGCTGCTGGCCTGGTGCTCCGGGCACGGCGAGGGCTGGGCGCTGTATTCCGAGCGGCTGATGGCCGACCTCGGCTATCTCGCCGACCCGGGCGACCGGCTCGGCATGCTGGACGGCCAGGCGCTGCGCGCGCTGCGGGTGATCGTGGACATCGGCATGCACCTGGAGCTGGAGATCCCCCGGGACAACCCGTTCGGCTTCCACCCGGGCGAGCGCTGGACGCCGGAGCTGGGCTGGGAGTTCATGCGGGCGCACTGCCGGGTCGACGAGGACGTGCTGCGCTTCGAGTGGCGCCGATACCTGGGGTGGCCGGGACAGGCGCCGGCGTACAAGGTGGGCGAGCGAATCTGGCTGCAGGCGCGTGACGACGCCAAGGCCCGCAAAGGCTCCGAATTCGACTTGAAAGCCTTCCATCAGGACGCGTTAAATCTGGGCGTTCTCGGGCTCGACCCACTCAGAAAAGCCCTCTCTCGCATTTAGAAACGCGACGGACTTTGTGTCCGCTGCGTTACCGTCCGCAGTTTCGGCACTCTCCGCTGTTATCCCGTCACTATCGGCCTAATAATTGACCGATATCCATGCCTTTCCTCTCGATACAACCGACCCTGCCCGCGGCGCATCCCCCGATCAGACGATTCAAGACTGACCAGCGGTAAGGGGTCCCTTGAGTATTTCTCGGGATAGATTGGCCCGGATCCGCGCGTCTGTGCGATTACAGAGGGTGATCGATGGCCGGGCGGCGGCTCAGTAGTGCCCGTGGCGGAGGAAGAGGCAATGGCAGCATCGGACGGAAATGGCCCGTCGCGTCTACGCTCCGCGCTCGCGGTCGTTTTGACGATCTTGATTCTGGCGCCGGCCGGCACGCTTTTCTTCCGGTCCTGGCAGCAGAACGCCGGCGAGCGTGACGACGCGCAGAGCGAACAGCAGGGCGTCGAATACCTGGGCGGCCTGGCGCCGCTGGTCAGCGCGCTGACCGAGGCGCAGTCCTCGTCGATGCAGGGCGTAACGGCCGCGCCGGCCTCGCTGACCACGGCGGTCAGCCGGATGGCCGCGATCGACGAGCGGATCGGTGACGACCTCGGCACCCGCGAGCGGTGGACCGGCCTGCGCGACCGGATCAACCGGCTCAGCTCGGTGACCGGCCAGCCGCTGCAGATCTACCAGGCCCATGTCGAGGTGACCAACCTGACGCTGGCGTTGTTCAAGAGCGTCGCCGACAACTCCACGCTGAGCCGCGACCCGGACAACGACCTGTCCCACCTGCAGCAGGCGTTCGCGCTCGACCTGCCGAACACCACCGTCATGGTGAGCCGGATGGGCGACCTCGCGCTGATGCTGCAGAACCCGAGCGGCTCGGCCCAGGCCCGGGCGCAGGCCCAGGCCGCGCTGCTGCCGCAGTTCGGCGCGGCGGTGCTGGCGGTCAACACCAACGTCGCCTCGCTCACCGACAACCTCCAGGCGGCGGTCGACGACACCGAGAGCACCACGCTCAGCGGCAGCCTGGTGACCACGGTGGACGCGTTCCGCCGCGGCGTCGAGGCGTTCATCCGCGGCGCCAGCCCCGGCGGCAGCAGCGCCCCGAACGCGGCCGCGATGGCCACCGCGCAGAGCCAGCTGCAGACCTCGCTGTCCAGCCTCTCCGGTGTGCTGGTCCGCGAGATGCGCGGCCTGCTGGACAGCCGGATGGACCGGCTGGACAGCCGGCGGATCGAAACCATCGTGATGGGCGCCCTGGTCGTGCTGCTGGTGCTGGCCGTCGTGCTGCTGATCGCCACCGGGCGGCGCCGGGGCCGCGCGGTGCCCGAGCGTGAGCCGGTCAGCCTGGCCGACTCGCTGCCGAGCGCCCGCGACCCGTTCGCCGCCGCCCACGCCCATGATCCCGCGCCGCCTTACGGCACACAGGCCGGGCCCGATCGGCGGGAGCGTTCCGGTGCTCTTCGGTAAGTTCCGCATCCTCGGCAAGCTGACCCTGCTGGTTCTCGTACCGCTGCTCGGCGTGGTCGCACTGGCCGTGCCCATCGTGATCAACCGGGTCGACGCCGCGCGCGACGCCCAGCGGATCAAGGACACCGTCGAGCTGGCCAACGCGGTCGGCTCGGCCGTGCAGGACCTCCAGGAGGAGCGCCTGCTCTCGTCCGGCTACTTCCTCGGCCTGGTGCAGAGTCCCGACCTGGTCGCACAGAGCGCCAAGGTGCAGGACAAGCTGGCCGCGCTGACCCGCCGCGACAAGCCGCTGAACGCCACGATGAAGGGCGCGGTGGCCAACGCCGCACGGCTGAACGACACCCGCGCCGCGGTCCTGAGCCGCAAGACCGACCCGTACAAGCTCGTGCAGGACTTCAACGCGGTGGTGCAGCCGCTGATCGACGGGCTCCAGCTGCGCACCCAGGCCGACCTGACCACCTCGGTCGGCCGCCAGCTCTACGCGCTCGACTACGCCCTGCGCACCAACGACCTGATCAGCCAGTCGTCGTCGTACCTGACCACCGCCGCGATCGCCAACAACCCGCAGTTCGTCGGGCTGTTCGCGTCGCTGCTGATCCGGCTCCAGAACGACATCCTCACCGCGCAGGTGTTCTTCACGCCCTCGCAGTACAAGCTCTACCTCTCGGCCCAGGACGCCTGGTCGTCCCGGGTCGGCGTGCAGTTCCTGACGCTGGCGGCGACCGACCCGGCCAAAGCGATCGGGCTGCTCAACCGCGACTCGCTGTTCGGGTCGCTGCAGTCGGTGAACGTGCTCGGTGGCTTCGTCGAGAAGCGGGTCTCGGCCGACGTGAACGCGGCCGTGACCACGAACCGGGACGACGCCCTGCGGACCGCGTACTGGGTCGGTGGCGCGTCGCTGCTGCTGCTGCTGATGGTGTTCGGCCTGAGCATCGTGATGGCCCGCGCGGTCGCCCGGCCGCTGCAGCGCCTGACCAGCTCGGCCGACCGCATCGCCCGGGCGGCCGAGACCGAGCTCGAGCGGGTCGCCGACGACGAGGCCGAGGTGGCCAGACCGATCCGGCTCGACCCGGTGGATGTGGCGGCCCGGGACGAGATCGGCGACCTGGCCCGGGCCTTCGACCGGGTGCAGACCACCGCCGTCCGGCTGGTGGAGCGCCAGGTCGGCGGCCGGCGCAACGTGGCGCAGATGTTCGGGCACGTCGGCCGGCGTACGCAGAACCTGGTCGGTCGTCAGCTCGCGCTGATCGACAACCTGGAGCGCCGGGAGACCGACTCGGACCGCCTGCGCGAGCTCTACCGCCTGGACCACATGTCCAGCCGGTTGCGCCGGAACGCGTCCAGCCTGGTGGTGCTCTCCGGCGGCGCCGGCACGAACGAGCACATGGCGCCGCTGCCGCTCTCCGACGTGGTCCGGCTCGCCCTGGGTGAGATCGAGGACTACACCCGGGTCGAGGTCGAGGTGCCCGAGGAGATCGTGGTCGTGCCGGCCCTGGTCGCCGACCTGACCCTGCTGCTGGCCGAGCTGATGGAGAACGCCACCGCCTTCTCCCCGCCGCACACCCAGGTCATGGTCACCGCGGCCGAGCTGCGCGGCGGCGCCCGGCTGGCCATCGTCGACCACGGCCTGGGCCTGGCCCCCGAGCGGCTGGCCGAGGAGAACGCCCGGCTGACCCGCCGTGAGCGCCTCGACCTGGCGCCGACCGAGGTGCTCGGCCTGTTCGTGGTCGGCCGGCTGGCCCGCCGGCACGGCATCGAGGTCACCCTGACCGACACGCCCGAGGGCGGCGTCACCGCGTGGATCGACCTGCGCCCGGCCCACCTGGTCCCGGCGGCCGAGACGCTGCCGCCGGGCACGCCGATCCAGGCCATCGTGACCAGCCCGACCAGCGAGTTCGGGGCGCTGCTGGCCGGCGGCGTCCGGCGATCGGCGCCGGGCAGCTTCCAGCCGTTCGACGCGAACGTGCTCGACCGCGCGACCCGGACCCTGCAGAGCGCGCAGACCTGGAACGCGTTCGCCTCGCCCCACCCCGAGCTGACCTCGTCGGCCACGCCGATCGACGCCGAGATCGTCGACGACCTGCCGTACGGCCGGGACGAGCCGGGACGGCCCTACGACGCCGGCACCCCGGTGGCCGGCCGGCACCCGGCCGCGATGCCCGAGCTGCTGCCGGTGCCGATCGAGATGACCCCGGCGCCGGTCCCCCCGCCGCCGGCCGCACCACCTCGGTTCGAGCCGCACCAGGTCGAGCCGCAGCAGTTCGAGCCGGTCACCATCCCCCGGCAGCGGACCGGCCCGGAACAGCCGGCCCGCAACGGCAATGGCAACGGCAACGGTCTGCGCCGGCGGGTGCCGGGCAGTCAGCTGCCGCAGGACACCGGTCCCCAGACGCCCGCCGCACCGCCGTCCACCGACGACGCGCTCGCCGCCCGAGCCGCGTTCGAGGCTTTCGAGGCCGGCGTGACCAGGGCGCAGTGGGACGTCATCGAGGCCGGGATGACCGCCCCGTCGGCCGACGGCAACCCGCCGCTGGCCCGCCGGGTCCCGGGCGCCTCGCTGCCGGCTCCCGAGCCGCAGAACCACACGCCAGCCGCCTCGCCGCGCCAGCCCCTGGACCCGGACGCCGCGCGCGCCCTGGTCGAGCAGTTCGAGTACGGAGTCGCACTCGCCTTGAATGAGTCGAAGAGCCAACACGAGGGACAATCGCGATGACTTCCCCCTATAGCACCGAAACCAACAGCGGTCGCGACTACGCGCACTCGCAGCTCAGTGCGGAGGCGAAAACCTTCAACTGGTTGCTGGACTCGTTCACGTCCGGCACCGCTGGGGTGATCGAGGCCATCGCCGTGTCCTCCGACGGCCTGCTGATGGCCATGTCGGCGATCAAGGACCGGCCCAACGCCGAGCGCCTGGCCGCGGTGGTCTCCGGCCTGACCAGCCTCTCCGGCGGCGCCGCGAGCTGGTACAACCTGGGCAGCCTGAACCGCGTGATCATCGACATGCAGGACGGCTACCTGCTGGTCACGGCGATCAGCGCCGGCTCGGTGCTCGGTGTGATCGCCGACCGCACGGCCAACCTGGGCACGCTCGCGTACGAGATGACGCTGTTCGCCACCCGGGCCGGTGGCGCACTCAGCCCCCGCCTGATCGCGGAACTGAAAAACGCCGTTCAGCAATGACCTACCCGGGCGGCCCCGATCACCCCGGACGCGAGCCCGCGCCCGGGGTACGGCCGTTCCTGCGGATGAAACCGTCACCCCGGCCGACCGAGGCCGGTGACTCCAACTCCACCCTGCGCCCGTTCGTCATCACGTCCGGGCGGGTGGACGGTCCCGACCCCGACATCGGCATGGAGACCCAGGTCACGGCCCACCCGGGCGCCGTGCCGACCCGGCTGCCGCCGGAGAAGCGCGCCATCGTGACCCTGTGCGTCGAGCCGCTGTCGGTGGCGGAGATCTCGGCCCGCCTGCGCATGCACCTCGGCGTCACCCGCATCCTCGTCGGCGACCTTCGGGCGGCCGGCCAGCTCGAGGTGCACGTGCTGAACCACGAATTCCCGAAACCCGAGACCATCATGCGAGTGATCCGTGGACTACGAGCCATATCGTGAGCCGGGCCTGCCGGACAGCCGCATCGTCGGCACCGCGCGGGTGCCCGACGAGCAGCGGCGGAGCGCCCCTCCGGTCCCCGTCAAGATCATCGTGGCCGGTGGCTTCGGTGTCGGCAAGACCACCACGGTCGGCGCGATCTCGGAGATCTCGCCGCTGACCACCGAGGCCGAGATGACCATGGAGTCGATCGGCGTGGACGATCCGGGGCCGGCGACGTCCAAGACGACCACCACGATCGCGATGGACTTCGGCTGTGTGACGATCGACAAGACGCTGAAGCTCTACCTGTTCGGCACGCCCGGTCAGTCCCGGTTCGCGTTCATGTGGGACGACCTGATCCGGGGTGCGCTCGGCGCCCTGGTGGTGGTCGACACCAACCGGATCGACGACTGCTATCCGGCCGTCGACTACTTCGAGCGGGCCGGTCTGCCGTTCGTCGTCGGGGTCAACACGTTCGACGGTCAGCTGGCCTACAACCTCGACGAGGTGCGCTGGGCTCTCGCAGTGCGGGAAGACGTGCCCGTCCTCTCCTTTGACGCACGATTCCGTGGTTCGGTGCGCGACGCCCTGCTTGTGGTCCTCGACCAGGCACTGCACAAGTCGATCAAGATGAATTCTCACTGAGTGTGCATCTGATCGCACAGGTTCGCGGTTTCCAAAACGGCCTTCGAACGGGCAGAGTTGTACCGGGCAGATCCCAGACGGAGGGGCGGAGTCGTGCGAGGCGGACTGGACGACGCGCTGGACAAGCTCGCGCGTCGTGACGAGCTGCGTCGGCGGGCGACCGGGGAGGCGGATGCCACCCCACTCGCGGTGCAGGAACTGGTCGAGGCGATCGCCACGGTTGTCGGCCGGAACCCGAAGCTCGAGGTGACGGTCGGGGTCGAGGGTGTCGGTGACCCGACGCTGCTCCACTTCTACGTCGAGGAGGGCACGGTCCGGGTCACCGCGGACCAGTCGGTGGCGGCGCGGGCCGGCGATGCCGCTCACCGGCACGCCGATTTCGACCTCGATCCCGAGGAGCACACCGTCGCCCCACCGCCGCCCGAGCCCCGCACGGCGCATGTGAGTTACGACGATCGAGACCGCTACGACCCGGGTACGGGCTACGACATGCCCGGCGGCTACCCCCACCCGCAGCCGGCCGGCTACGACGAGGACCACACCGAGACCCTGGACGCGGCCCAGTTCCGCAGCCCGTTCGCGCCCACCCCGCCGCCGCGGGTCCCGCCGCAGTACGCGCCGCCACGCCAGGCCGCCCCCGAACCCGAGCCCGAGCCCGAGAACGGCGGCCTGACACCGCTGCCCGAGCCGATCCCGCTGCGTGACGTCGACACCCAGGAGACCGAGCAGGCGGCCAAGCGACTGGCCGCCCTGCTCCGCGACGACCCGACCCTGCTCCGGCAGGACCGGCAGTAGGCGGCCGTACGCCTCAGTCGAGCGGACGCAGCTTGCTGATCGCGTCCTCGACCCCGCCGACCCGGTCGGCGAGCAGGCCCACCGCGCCCACGGCCCGGGTCATCGGGTCGTCCTCGGCCCCGCCCAGCGCCAGCTCACGCAGGTAGGCGGCCTTCACGTCGGCCCAGCGGGCGGCCTGCTCCGGGGTCAGCCGCCCGCGCAACTCGGCCAGCTTGAGCAGGTTGGCCTCGGCGCCGGTGGTCAGCGTCTGCGCCTCGCCCAGGTAGTGATCGTCGATCACCGCCTCGAGCTCCTCGTTGTTCATCACCGGGACGATCCGCTCGGCCAGCTTGGTCATGTTGCGGTACGAGCCCTGGAGGCGGAACGGCGGTTCGGTCCGGGAGGAGTCGGCCTGCCCGGCCGAGGCGATGTACGCCTGGTTGTTGCGCAGCACGACCCGCTGCACCCGGCGCATCTTCCGCAGCACCGACAGGATCTGTTCCAGCTCGGCGGCCGAGTACGGGTGGGACAGCTGGTCCGGGCGGACCGCGTCGTCACCCTCGGCCAGCCGCACGAGCAGCGGCAGGTCACCCCGGTCGCGGGCGGAGAGCGGCGCGAGCACCGGGTTCGCGGTGAGCGAGTTCTCCAGGTATGACAGCTCGAACAGGTCTTCCCGGCCGGCCAGCACGTCGCCCAGGTTCCACACGTCGGCCCGGTTGGCCAGCATGTCCGGCACCCGGAAGCGCTGCCCGGTCTCGGTGTACGGGTTGCCCGCCATGCACACCGCGAAGCGCTTGCCCCGCAGGTCGTAGGTGCGGGTCCGGCCGTCCCAGACGCCCTCCATCCGCCGCTGCGCGTCACAGAGCGAGATGAACTTCTGCAGCAGCTCGGGTGAGGTGTGCTGGATGTCGTCCAGGTAGAGCAGGACGTTGTTGCCCATCTCCAGGGCGAACGAGATCTTCTCGACCTCCTGCCGCGCGGTGGCGTTGGGCGCCTCGGCCGGGTCGAGCGAGGTCACCCCGTGCCCCAGCGCGGGGCCGTTGACCTTGACGAAGACCAGCCCGAGGCGGTCGGCGACGTACTCCATCAGCGTCGTCTTGCCGTAACCGGGCGGTGAGATCAAGAGCAGCAGACCTGATTGATCGGTACGCTTCGCGTCCCCCGCCGCGCCCAGTTGCCGGGCCAGGTTGTCGCCGATCAGCGGGAGGTAGACCTCGTCCAGCAGCCGGTTGCGGACGAACGAGGTCATCACCCGCGGCTTGAACTCGTCCAGCCGGAGGCGGGCACGTTCGGCCGCGCCCAGAGCCGACCGCTGCTTCTGGTAAGCGCGGTAGGCGGGCACCCGCTCCTCCCGGAACTCGCGCGCGTCGGCGAGCAGGTCTTCCAGCCGTACGGTGAACGACCCGCCGTTGATCGTCGGATGCACCCCGAGCAGGCCGGTGACCGTCTCGGTGGTCGCCGCCGACGAGTCGTAGCGGGTGATCGCGGTGCCGGTCAGCTCGATCGCCACCGCCTCGGGGAGATCGGCCTCGGCGCCCGCGTCCGGGGTGGCGGCCAGGAACGCGGTCAGCCAGGCCTCGACGATCTTCCGGCGGGAATCGAGGTCGTCCTCCAGCGTCCGCAGATCGTCGGCGAACTGCCGCGCGGCCGGCGCCTGGCCACCGCCGAGCGCCCGGTGGAAGCGATCCAGCAGGGTGCGCGCGCCGGCGCCGGTGACGAACCCGGCCGGCTCGGCGGCCAGCTCCTCGACCAGGTACTCCCCGATCTCGGCCTGGAGCTCCCGCAGGGCCTCGCTGGCGCCGAAGGCGTCCCGCGCCCGGACCAGCGACGTCGCCCGCACGGACAACAGCCGGCGCTGCTCCTCGGTGGTCCCGAAGGCCCAGAACAGCTGGGCCGCGGCCCGGACCGACGGCCGGTACCGCAGCAGGCCGGCGCCGGCGTGCAGCCGGATCAGGGCGCCCAGGATCAGGGCCGCGTCGGCGTCGTGCACGCCGCGCTCGTACCCCTCGTCGTAGCGCGCCTCGGCCGCCCGCCGCACCAGATCGCGCAGCGTGCCCTCGGGCAGCGCCGCGGCCGCCGCGGCCGGGTCGGCCGCGTACACCGCCGCCGCCAGATGCGCGGCCCGGTACATGGTCTTCGTCTCGGAGATCAGCGGCTGGTCCCAGAACGGCCTGGTCAGCTCGAACGCAGCGTCCCGCACGGTCGCGCGGTAGTCGGTGCCGGTGACCGCGAAGGCCAGCCTTTCCCCGTCCGGAACCAGGGTCAGGTCGATCGCCTGGGTGTTCACCGCGAACGCGTGCTTGCCCAGCCGGATCGTGTTGCCGCCGTCGGTGTACAGGTCGAGCCGGTCGCGCAGGGCCCGCCCGGCCTCCTGCCGCGCGGCCTTGATCTGGCCGTCCAGCTCCTCGGCGCGGACCGAGTCGCCGAGGGTACGCAGCTCGCCGGCCAGCGAGCGCAGCTTGCTCACCATCGGGTCGCTGGCGAAGTAGGTGTTGACCTCGTCGACGCTGTCCAGCGAGGCGACCCGCCGGTGCACGCCGTCCAGGATCCGCCGGGCCGAGTCGACCAGCCGGTCGGCCCGCCGCGCCCGCTCGTCGAGCAGCGACTGGCGACGGCCGGCGATGGCCTCGTACACCTCGGTGCGCTTGGCCCCGAGCTGATCGAGAAAGTCGTCGAAGTCCCCGAACCTGGTCTCCAGCGCCTCGATCTGGAGCATCAGGCGGGCCAGCTGCTCGTCGCACTTCTCCGGGCTGTCGGCCGTCGCCAGCGCGCTGCTGACCGCCTGCCCGAGGAGGGCGAACTCGGCCGCGAACTCGGCCCGGCCCTCGACCGCGGACAGCTCACGCCGGCGCGCGTCCAGGGTGGCGCGGGCCCGGTTGAGGCCGCCGAGCACCTCGCCGATGCGTTCCAGGATGGCCACCCGGACGGTGGCGTCGGCGATGTCCAGCCCGCCGATCACCCCGGTGACCACCTGGAGTCCGTCGGACTGCTCGGTGACCCGCTCGGCCACCGGCGCCGCCGCGGCCACCGTGGCGATGCCGCCCGCCTCGGTCACCAGGTCGTCGACCACCCTTTGGTAGCCGGTGAACGCGTCCGGCCGCTGGAAGAAGTCGACCGCGCGCTGGGCGGTCGCGTCCACCTCGGCGGAGACCTGGCCGGCCAGCTCGTCGAGCCGGGCCACGTCGACGAACCGCATCTCGCGCAGACCGACCAGCTTGCCCTGGTGCCGGCGCAGTTCGGCCAGCTGGGCGACCCAGCCGTCGGTGCCGGTCGGCGTCTCCCCGCGTACCCGGCGAATCAGGCTTTCGACCTCGGTGGCCTCATCCTGCACGGACGACGCGGCCTGCGCGGTCAGCTCCTGAACGGTCTCGAACTCGTCCAGCACCTGCGCGGCCGTGGCCCGGACCTCGGACAGCGGCGTACGCAGATCGCCGAGGTCGGCCTCGCCGAGCCAGTGGTAGTGGTCGAAGATCCGGGTGCACGCCGCGACCATCGCCTCGAAGACCGGGCCGGAGGGCGCCATCTCGTCGGTCATCCGTGCCACCGACAGGCACTCGGAGATGCCCCGGACCAGCTCGGCGTTGCCGATCCGCTCCAGCGGGCCGGTGCCGACCGGTTGCTGGGCCGCGTACGTGTCGGAGACGAACGGCGTCCGCCACACCTGCATCGGGTGCACCCGGGCCGGCTCGTCGGACATCTCCCGGAAGCAGACCAGGGTCCCGTCGTCGAACAGCGAGTACCCGTGGCACGGGATCGGCGTCGCCACCTGCTTACGAATCATGTTGTACGGCAGCAGCAGATAGGCCCCGGCCACCCGCGCGTGGAAGACGTAGAGCACGTCCTCGCCGTTCACCGACCGGAGGGTCCGCTCGAACTCCAGATCGGACACGTCCGCGTCGAATGTCTTGTGCACACCGGTGGCCAGGTAGTAGCCGCCGGGGAAGATGATCCCGTGGTCCTCGGGCAGCCGCTGGCAGGCCTGCCCGATCCCGTCCAGCCGCACCACGTCCCGGGTCCGGGTGTTGAAGACCAGGTAGCGGTACGTCGTTTCCTTGTACGGCAACACTTTCAGCAGGATCAGCGGGCCGATCCGGGTGTACCGGACGTCGGCGTCGGCCAGGCTCTGCAACGGCTCGTCGACCGGCTCCGAGTAGATGCCCTCGCCGTCCGAGGTGTTGTTCTCCACCTTGATGGTCAGCGTGCCGCCGACCGTCTCGACGAAGACCGCGTCGTCGATCGAGATGTGTGGGTGCTTGCCCTGGACGTGCTGCTCGCGGGTGGTCTCGATCCACTCGAAGTCGTGCGCCGGCGGGAACACGTGGTCGCGCTCGCCCCGGTTGTCCAGATAGGACACCTTGCCGCCGGTGTCCACCCGCCAGCGCAGCACGCGCAGGTCGTCGGCCCGTGGCCCGGTCTGGAAGACGGCCAGCAGCAACCCTTCCAGCCGGCGCAGCTGGAGGAGCTTGGCCTGCTGGTAGTACCGGTACATCTCGCCGAAGTCGCGCTGGAACCCGGGATCGGTGAGCAGCCCGGGCAGGCTCGACGACGGCTCGAAGCGGAACGCGTCGCCGTCCCGGGAGAACCCGTGCACGGCGAACACGTCGTCCACAGTGGTCTCGGAGCGCAGGCCGATGAACACGTTGTAGCCGAACAGCATCGCGCCGCCGACCTGCGCCACGTCCCGCGGGACGCAGTTGTTCTCGGTGCGGATCCGCTCGGTGCCGAGCAGCCGAAGCTCGGCACCGCCGAACGTGCTGATCCGCCGCTCGTTCAGGGCCTCGGCCCGCTGCGCCAGCTCAGCGCTCTGTTCGCCGAGCCTTTTCTGGAGGACCTCATAAGTCCCGGCGTCGAGGGTCACTTCTCGCCGTTCTCCGTCTGCAGCTGCTTCACCAGGTAGGCCGCCAGCGCGGTGTTGCTGAGGTCGGCGGTGGTCGCGGACCCCACCAGCTTGCTCAGGTCACCGTTCTCGACCAGGGTCGTCGCCACGGTCGAGTTGCCGACCAGCGCGTCGATGCTCTTGCCCATCGTGATCGAGCCGAGCAGCTTGTCGAAGAAGACCGAGTCGCCGCCGACGATGTCGATGTCGGCCTTGGCCAGGCCGGCCGCGACCACCATGGCCTGCTGCTCGGCGATGTCCTTCTGGACGTTGATGCCGGCCAGCCGGATCTCCTTCTCCATCTCCAGCCGCAGGCGGTACTCCTCGTGCCCGCGGGACGCGTCGTCCAGCGCGGCCATCGCGGCGGCCTTGTCGGTGAGGCCCTCGGCCTCGCCCTTGAGCTTCTCGCGCAGGCCTTCGGCCTGGGCCAGCGCCTTCTCGCGGGACACGGTGGCCTCGGCCCGGCCGACCTTCTCGATCGCCTCGGCGTTGCGTTCGTTGACCTGCACCTCGGCCAGGCCGGCGGCGGCCGCCTCGGCCTGGGTGCCCTCGGCCAGCCGGATCTTCGAGCGGGCGTCCAGCTCGGCCGCCTGCTGCCGGGCCTCGGCCAGCACGATCGCCTCGCGGGCCTTGAAGCCGGCCGCGGTCTCCGCCGCCTCGGCCGCCTTGATGTCCTTGACCAGGTGTTCCTGTGCCTCGGCCTCGGCCGCGATGATGACCGCCTGGCGGGTGCGCTCGGCCTCCTCGACGACCCGGAGGCGCTTGATGTTCTCCTCCTGCTCGGCCACGGTCTTGTCCACCGCGACCCGCTCCCGGACCACCTCGGCCATCGCCCGCTTCTCGGTCTCCAGGTCCTTGTCCTTGGCGATCGTGGAAAGCTCGACCTCGCGCTGCCGGATGACCACCTCGAGCATGCGGTCCTTCTCGATCCGCTCGGTCTCGATGGCGATCACCCGCTCGCGGTTCTTCTCGGCCACCGCGACCTCACGCTGCAGGTTCTCCCGCTGGATGCCCAGCTCCTGGTCGGTGCGCAGCGCGGCGGCGTGCGCCTTGAGCCGCTCCTGCGCCTGGACCAGCTCGATCTCGGCCGATTCGCGGGCCCGCATGGTCTCGATCTCGCGGTGCTGCTTGATCTCCGCGTCGGCCTGCCGGCGCTGGAGCTCGAGGATCGTCTCCTTGGCGTCGACGTCCTGGCGGGTGATCTCCTTCTCCTCGTTGCGCCGGTAGTCGTTGGTCTTCACCGCCTCGATCGCGGTCAGCTCGGTGATCTTCCGGATGCCCTGCGCGTCCAGGATGTTCTTCGGGTCGAGCGAGCTCAGCGGCGTCTGCTCGAGGAAGTCGATCGCCGCGTCCTCCAGGCTGTAGCCGTTGAGGTCGGTGCCGATCACGTCGATGATCTGGTCGCGGAAGTCGTTGCGCCGGGTGTAGAGGTCGACGAAGTCGAGCTGCTTGCCGACCGTCTTGAGCGCCTCGGAGAACTTGGCGTTGAACAGCTCCTGCAGCGTGGACTCGCTGCTGGCCCGCTCGGTGCCGATCGCCTGGGCCACCTTGATGACGTCCTCGGTGGTCTTGTTGACCCGCACGAAGAACGTGATCCGGATGTCCGCCCGGATGTTGTCCTTGCAGATCAGGCCCTCACGCCCGGTCCGGGTGATCTCGATGGTCTTCACCGAGATGTCCATGGTCTCGGCCTTGTGCAGAACCGGCATCACGACCGCGCCGGTGAACGTGACGTCCACCCGGCGCACCTTCGACACGATCAGGGCCTTGCCCTGCTCCACTTTGCGGAACATGCGGCTGAGGAAGAACAGCACGCCGAGGACGACGAGGACGATTACGGCGACCACGATGCCGAAGCCGGTGGTGATCACATCCATGGGCTATTCCCTTTGTTTCGGTTCAGCGGGGGTTTTCGGGCTCATCCGGCCGGAGCGCGACATCGGCCGGGACGACCCAGAAGAATTCGCCCTCGACATCGACGTCGTAGAGCAGAGCTCGGCTGCCGGCGGTGAGCGTGTCGGCGCCGGTCTGGCGGACCTGGACGATCGCCGACGACCCGTCCGGGGCGTGCACCTCGGCCTGGCCGAAGGTGCGGGTCACCGTGCCGGTGCGGATCACGCAGGTGAGCCCGATGAAGTCGGCGCGGGAGGCGGACGGTCCGTTCGGCCACACGCGGGCCAGCAGCGCGACCAGGACGCGGGTGATGATGAACGCCGCGACCAGGGCCGCGACCAGGACGATCCAGAGCGGGATGGTCAGCAGTTCCGCCCCGGCCAGGCTGCCGAACCAGGCGAACAACACCAGGAGCGAGAAGACCACCGACATGGGTACGCCCGACAGCCCCACAAACGCGAGCGGCCCGTCCCCGGCTTCGCCGCTGTCGACATCGGTGTCGGGGTCGGCGCCGCCGGCGATCACGACGATCCAGTAGCCGATCACCACGATCAGCAACGGCGTGAACACCACGGTGGGGAAGCTGATCGCAGCCTCGACGAACCCACGCATGGACAAACCCGCCCCCGCCTGCCGAGATGTCCTCCGGGCCGCCCGCCCTGAGGTGACTCTGATGATGACAGCCGGGGTCAATCACGCGCAGCCCCGCCCTCGACCACAAATGGTCATCTGTTCGGACTATGCACTACTCACCGTGATGGGCAGATCCTCGGCGTTTGCGCCTGGTTGAGCGCGATGAGCTGGGCCGATGAGCCAGTGTTGGCGATCGTTCGGTCACGGACCTTGTTTCACGCAGAGTAGCTGACTAGGTTTTGGCCGATCTGTGACGCGACACCGGAGGTCGTGCGAGCCCTGAGGTTGAGGAGACGGTTACCGCGATGGCGCTCCCCGAGATCCATGTTGTCGCCGGCCGGACCGCGACCGCGACCGCGCTGGGACCGGTGGCCCAGGCCATGCGCCTGGCCGGCCTGCTGGTCCCGGTGCTGGTCGTGGCCGGCGCCGACCCGGGCGCCGTCGGCACCGCGTTCGCCGACCTGGACCTGGTCGCCGACCTCACCCTGCCGGCCGGGCCGGCGGCCGCGCTGCTGGCCCGCTTCGACCGGATGTGGGCCAACCGCGCGCCGACCGCCGTGCTGGTCGCCGGGTCCGACCCGGCCGGTCTGTCCGCCGCGCTGGCCGCCGCGTGGCGCGGCATCCCGGTCGCCCATCTCGGCGCCGGCGTACGAAGCGACTCCGCCGTTGATGGTGATGAAGCGGATGCTCGGCTGATCACCCAGGTGGCCCGGGTGCATCTGGTCGCCCACCCGGTCGACGCGATGAACCTGCTGGACGAGGGTGTGCCGGCGGGCGACCTGATGATCAGCGGCGACGACACGCTCGCGCCGCGCCGGGCCGCGCAGGCCGTCGCCTCGGTGGCCGGGCTCGCACCCCGGCCGGCGCCGATGCCGGTGACCGTCCCCCCGGCGGCGGTGCGGTTCGGTGGCTGACATGGACGTGATCGACTTCTACACCGACTCGTGGATCCGGGACGACCGGGACGGCGTACGCCAGGTGCTGGCGCCGGATGTCGACGTCGAGTGGAACCTGGACGCCCCGGTCGACGACGAGGAACTGGTGCAGACGCTGCATCGGGTCGCCGTCTTCGCCGACTCGGTGACCGTGGTGGCCAAGGCCGGACGCGCGGATGGCGCCGCCCTGATCTACGATCTGGTGGCGCCGTTCGGCACCGCCCGGGTGGCCGAGTTCCTGACCGTCGAGGATGGCCGGATCACGCACATCCGGCAGGTCTACGACGTGGTCGCGATCGACCGCTACTTCCCCGGGCTCTACCTGAACTGACCGGCGGTTTCTGTCACACCCGCTGGCTAGGTTCGAGGGATGACTTACAACTTCCAGGTCGTCGTCGATTCCACCGATCCACACACCCAGGCCGACTGGTGGGCCGAGACCCTCGGCTGGCAGGTCGAGCCGTCCGACGAGGCGATGATCAGAGATCTCGTCGGCCGAGGACTGGCCAAGGAAGAAGACACCAAGACCCACAACGGGGTGCTGGTGTGGGCGATCGGGGCCGGCATCCGTCACCCCGACCCACTGCCCAACGGCCGGCCCCAGCGCGTGCTGTTCCAGATCGTGCCCGAGGCCAAGACCGTGAAGAACCGCGTACACCTGGATGTCTGGGTGGGCGACGAGCAGCGCGAGGCCGAGCGCGACAAGCTGGTCGCCCGGGGCGCGGCATATCAGTCGAGCCACTCCCAGGGGCCGTTCTCGTGGTTCGTGATGACCGACCCCGAGGGCAACGAGTTCTGCCTCAGTTGATCATCCCCCACAGGCCATCGACGTGCGGCTATGATCCGCTCACCGCATGGCGCACGGGGGTGCACAACGGGTGTGACCTCTGGTCGGCCATGCACTCTTCCGACCGAGGAACCATCGATGACCCTTGCCTTCCGGGCACGCCTCTGTGCTGCCGCGTCCGCGGGCCTCATGCTCGTGGGCGTCCTCGCCGCCCCGGCCCTCGCCGCCGGGCGCGGCACCATGACCGGCACCTACACGACCGACGCGGGCGCACCCATCCGGGACGCGTACGTGCAGGTCTGGGACGACGACTACACCTGGCTGCGCGACGGGAACACCGACGCCCAGGGGCGGTACACCTTCCGCAACGTACCCGCCGGCCCGATCCGTCTGGTCTTCCAGACCAACGGCATCATCCAGTGGGCGCAACGCAAGCTCACCTACGACGCCGCGACCACGTTCACGCTCGGCGACGGCGCCACGCTCACCGTCGACGAGCAGCAGGTGCCGGTCGGCACCCTGGCCGGCACCGTCCGCGAGCCGAACGGCGAGCCCTCGGTCGAATACACCGCGACCATCACCCGCGCCGACGACCCGCTGGCGGTCTCGTCGGCCAGCCCCGACGAGAACGGCCGGTTCGCCATCGACCTGCCCGAGGGCGAATACAAGCTCGACCTCCAGCGCGGCGCCGTCCAGCAGTGGTGGCCCGGCAAGACCGACCCCGCCGAAGCCGAGACCATCGTGGTCCGTGCCGGCCAGACCACCACGGCCGACGACACGCTGCTGACCAGCGGCTCGCTCGGCGGCACGATCACCACGGCCACCGGCGAGCCGCTGGTCAACGCCGAGGTCGGCCTCTACCGCCCCGGCGGCGACAGCCCCCTCGCCCTCCAGTGGACCGCCGAGGACGGCACCTGGGCCTTCCCCCAGCTCCTGCCCGGCCGCTGGAAGGTGGCTTGGCGGGCCGACGGCTCCGACACCCTGCAGTGGATGCACGAGACCACCGACCCGGCCCTGGCCACCACGTTCACCGTGGTCGGCAGCGAACACACGGTCGCCGACGACCGGCAGGTCACCAACGGCTCGCTGAGCGGAAAGCTGGTCGACACCGGCGGCGCCCCCGTGGCCGGGGTGACCGTGCGGGCCCAGGTCGCGAGCGACGAATGGGACGAGGGCCGCGAAGCCGTCACCCAGGCCGACGGCACCTGGGCCATCCCCGGCGTCCGCCCCGCCGGCTACGCCGTGTCGTTCACCAAGGAGAAGAGCAACCGAACCCAATGGGCGTACGGCAAAACCACCCGTGACGACGCCCAGCTGATCACGGTCGCCTCCGGCCACGCCGTCACGGTCGACGACACCTGGCTCCCCGGCGCCACCCTCACCGTGCACCCCGTCGACGCCACCACCGGCGCCCCCGTCGACGGCGTCTGCGTCATGGTCTCCGGCCCCGACACCAGCGACTGCGCCGCCACCGGCGACCTGGTCGTCAACGACCTCGCCGCCGGCCCGGCCCACCTCAGCTTCAGCACCCCCGACGGCAGCTTCTACCTGTCCGCCGACGCGCCCCGCGAGGTGACCCTGACCGCCGGCCAGAACACCGCCATAACCGTCCCGCTGACCCTGGGCGGCAAGGTCACCGCCTCAGCCGTCGAAGCCGCCACCGGCACACCCCTGCGGCGCGCCTGCCTCGTCCTGATCAAGCCGGCCAACGGCGGCGTAGGCGACGGCGGCGGCGAATGCACCAACATCGCCGGCAAAATCACCACCAAAGCCGCTGCGCCCGGCACCTACCAGGTCTTCGTCTTCGCCCCCGAGGGCTACGGCCACCAGTGGCTGGGGGCAACCGGCGGCACCGGCGAACAGAAACTCGCCGCGAAGATCACCGTCAAGCCCGGCAAAGTCGCCAGAACCCCCGACGTACGCCTCGACAAGGCAGGCGCCATCACCGGCACGGTCACCGACGAAAACGGCGCACCCCTCCCCGGGGCCAACGTGGCGTACAGCGCCTGGGGCCTGCGGGTCGGCGGCTCCAACGACGTCGAAACCGACGAGAAGGGCCGCTACACGATCGGGCGCCTGGGGCCGTACGCATGGCCCCTCATCTTCACCACCGGCACCCACCCCCGCCAGTGGTCGGGCAACACGGCCAACCGCAACCAGGCCGCCGCCATCGCGGTGACCGCCGGGGCCACCGCCGCCTACGACATCGCCCTGCAGCCCGGTGTGCCCGTGACCGGAACCGTGGCGGTGGCGCCCGGGCTGCCCACCGCGCGCTGGAATCTCACGGCGTTCAATGCGGCTACCGGGGATCAGCTGGCTGAGTTCGACGGCTCTGAGGCTTCGGACGGGGGGTATCGCATGGCTGTTCTGCCGGGGCAGCAGATCAAGCTCGGGTGGAGTGTCTATGACGATGAGGCTGGGGTTGACCAGCGAGGGTTTTATGTGGACGCGGTGGATTTGGGGTCGGCGGTGAAGATCCCGGTTCCTCGGAGTGGCACGGTGGTGGATTTGGTTGTTGGTCGCTGATCCACATTGGTTTGCTGAGGGGCGGGGCGCCGGGGGTTTTCGGCGGCTCGCCCCTTCTCTTTGTTTACGAGTGCCTGTGGATAACGTCATGGATCGTCACATTTGACGGCTACATTCAACGCCCACCCACAGGGCGGGGGCAGGTGGCGGTGCGCGGGGCGATTTTCGTTTTTCGCTCGCGCTTTGCGAGGCCGGGGCTTTGGACAGCTTTGAGGGTGAAGGTCCGGCCATCTGCGCCCGCCGGGCCGCGGTGGTGCCCGCCTCGCTGGGTGCCGGCCCTCGCGTCGGTGCCTGATCTCGCGTCGGTGCCAGCCGTCGCGTCGGTGCCTGGTTTCGCGTCGATGCCGGCCGTCGCGTCGGTGCCTGGTTTCGCGTCGATGCCGGCCGTCGCGTCGGTGCCTGGTTTCGCTGGGTGCCGGCCCTCGCGCTGATCGTGGGCTGAGCTGGGTTGCCATGCGCCCGGGCTGCCCGCTCACCCTCGCTGCCGCCACTCACTCTGGCTGCCCAGCAACGGTGGTAGGTCCTGACGGTTTCCGGGCGGCCAGTGCCGTGTTGCTCTACCACTGTTTGCGGTCGTGGTAGGTCCTGACGGTATTCGGGGCCGCGATGCCGTGATGCTCTGCCGCTGTTCGTGGCGGTGGTAGGTCCTGACGGTATTCGGGGCCGTAATGCCGTGATGCTCTACCACTGTTCGCGGGGGTGGTAGGGGCGGACGGCACATGGCCCGCGGCTCTGCTGCTGCGCGGCTCGGTAGGAGAGTGAGCGGCGGCAGGGAGGGCGAGCGGGCAGGTCGGGTGCCTGATGCGCCTGAAGCTCCATCCATGATTAGCGCGAGCGATGCAGCAGATTTCCACCCGAAGCTCTCTGGTCAGCGGCGGTACGGCGGTACGGCGGCCGATCTGCGCGGCCGCCCGGCGGAACGCTGGATCTGGGCGGCGGTGCGGAGGCGCCTCGGCCGGTCGGCGCAGAGGCGCCTGGCTGATCGGCGCGGCGGCGCGGCGCGACGACGGAGGTGCCTAGCTGATCGGCGCGGTCGCGCGGACGCGTCTTGGTGCGGTGGTGGGGTGGCCACAACGGAGGGTTACCGGGTGGGAGTTTGGCAACCTGGTGTGGATGTG
Source organism: Actinoplanes sp. NPDC089786 (assembly GCF_040684855.1). Taxonomy (NCBI): domain Bacteria; kingdom Bacillati; phylum Actinomycetota; class Actinomycetes; order Micromonosporales; family Micromonosporaceae; genus Actinoplanes; species Actinoplanes sp. NPDC089786. The sequence continues at coordinate 455,625 of NZ_JBFBGU010000001.1, read as the reverse complement.
GCGGCTACGTAGAGGCTTTTCAAGGAAAATTAAGCCTTGAAGTGTCGCCGTGGAGGGTGTGGGCGAGTCAAGATTCGGTTCCCGTCGTAACCCCCCCGCGATCGGAGAATGTATGTCGTCCGGCTCTGAAGCTGACCCGTTGTCGCCTCGCTCGGGTGGTGAGGCGTCCGAGGCGGACAGCGGGTTGCCGCCGCATCTTGTTCCGGGATTCCTGGTGTTCGGAGGGGTCTTTCGGCGGCCGTTCCGTCTTGGGGTTGAGCGGCCGGGGATGGCTTCGCCGCAATGGAAGCGGCGGCCACAGCGGACTTCGCGCGCTCGGCGTCACCAGACGGCGCCGCCGCGTTGATCGGGAGCGGGATGCTCGCCGATCGCACCGGGCGCGCGGCACTCGCTGGGTGGCCTCGATCGGCGCCGATGAGCGGCCGGGAAGCACCCGCGGGCGGACGCGAACACATGTCGAGCAGCGGCCGGGATGCGGCTGGGAACGTCGGTGGGCACGCGGCGGTGGCTGACGGCGGCGCGTCGGGTGAGTGGTGGGTGGCGGCGGGCGGTCGTGTTGCTCCGAGGTGGCGCGATGGGTTCGGTGAGAGTTGGTGGGCCGAGGTGCGATCTCGGGGCGGAACACGTTGACTGGACGGGCCACTGTGACCGGTCGGGCCGTGTCGGGCGGTCGTGTCATGGGTGACCTGGATGTCGGCTGGGCTGACCGGCCGGGATTCGGACAGGGGAAGCTCGACTGACCGGCCGACAAGCGCGGGCCGACCCGGTAGACGGGCAGCCGGCGAAGAGCTGAGCGACCAGCAGACGGAAGGCGGCGAAGCAACCGACGCCGTGACGTTGGGTTGATCACGGACAGGGAGGCTTGCCCCACCAGGAGCGCGCGGCGCCGGGACCCCCACCCCGGCGCCGCGCCCGTTTCGCCGGGAATGGTGGCTCCACCATGGAGTGAAAGGTCACAGCAAGTTCACAGGTATTCGTTACGCTTCGTGCAGCGATGGGAGTCGAAACAAGGGCGGTCAGCGTGTGGCCAGGCCGTCCAGGAGGAGGGACAGCTGGCGGCGCCAGGATTGGGGGTCGGGGGAACGCTGGATGACGCCGGCGTTGGCCATCAAGAGGCGCCACAGGTCTTCCAGGTCGAAGTCGGCTCGTAGGGCGCCGGCCTCCTGGGCCCGCTGGATGACCTCGCGCGCGCGGCGCTGGGACGCCGCCCGGAGCTGGGCCAGGCGGTCGTCGCCGTCGAAGTTCACCGCCACCAGGAGTTCGCCCAGGCCCTTGTTCGCCGCCTGCAGCTCGCACAACGCGGTCACGTAGCCTACGAACGCCGGCCACGGGTCGGGCTGGGCCAGCGCGTGCTCGGCCAGCTCGACCTGGGTGGCCTTGCGGTCGGCGAAGACCGCGGCGATCAGGTCGCGGCGGGTGGGGAAACGGCGGTACAGCGTGGCATTGCCGACGCCGGCGCGGCGGGCGATCTCGTCCAGCGACGCCTCCAGGCCGTGTTCGCTGAACACCTCGCGGGCGGCGGCGAGCAGGGCGATGCGGTTGCGCTCCGCGTCAGCGCGCAATCGTACGGCAGCCATCTACACAGCGTACCGACGCTAACGGGGATAAGTCCCCGTTCAGCGGTAGCGTGACGAACGACGAAAAGACCACAAGGAGGCCTCTCGGTGGACATCCAGACGCGCGACGGTGTGGCGGACAGTTACCTGGTGCGACCCCCGGGGGACGGGCCGTTCCCGGGCGTGCTGCTCTTCATGGATGCCTTCGGGCTCCGGCCGCGGCTGGAGGAGATGGCCGACCGCATCGCGGAGCGCGGTTACGCCGTACTCGTACCGAATCTGTTCTATCGCTTCGGCCGCACCCCGCTGGTCGACCTGGCCGGAATGAGCGACCCGGACCGGCGCGGTGAGATCTTCGGGACGGTCATGCCGATGATTCAGGACCTGAGCCGGGACAAAGTCATCAGCGACACGGAGTCCTACCTGGACGCCCTGGGAACAGAAGCGGTGGTGGCGGTCGGCTACTGCATGGGCGGGCGGAACGCGCTCGTGGCCGCCGAGGGTCACCCCGACCGGATCAAGGCCGTCGCCAGCTTCCACGCCGGGGGTGTGGTCACCGACCAGCCGGACAGCCCGCACCTGCACGTGGCGGCGCTGGCCGGGAGCACCGAGCTGTACTTCGGGCACGCCGACAACGACCGCTCGATGACCGCCGACAACATCAAGGCGCTGGAGGCCGCGCTGGACGACGCGGGGGTCACCTACACCTCGGAGCTTTACCCGGGGGCGCCGCACGGCTTCACTATGTCGGACACCGCGATGTACCACGAAGAGGGCGAGAAGAGGCACTGGATGAGGCTGTTCGAGCTGCTCGACCGCGTCCACCCGGCCGGCTGAGCGGGAACGTGTCGGACGCGACGGTACGGCGCACCGAGAGCTGGCTGATCCGGCAGGGGCTGCCGCAACTGATCGCCGACTACAGCTTCACCGGACACATCCTGCCGCGCATGGTGCCGTTCCTGGCGCTGGTCGCGGTCACCGGACTGTTGTGGCCGCTGCGTGACGAGCTGAGCCCGGTCGGCCGGTTCATCACCGTGGCGGTGGTGCTGGTCGGCGGGGTGGTGGCCGGGATCCTGCTCAACCGGTTCCGGCGGCTGCCCACGTTCCCGCGCTGGATGGCGGTCACCGTCGTGGTCGCGTACGGCATCATGCCGCTCCTGATCCCGCTGCTGGACGTGGCCGTCTGGCATCGGGCGTCGGCGCCGCAACTGCACGCCGGCGCGATCACCGAGGGCAGCACGACCTTCCTGCGCGCGTTCGTCGCCTTCCTGGCCATCTTCGTGGCGCTGTTCGAGGTGTCCCGGCTGGCCACCACCTACGGCGCCCTGCCGATGCTGGAACGCGCGGTCCGGCACGCCGTGCGGGACCTGCGGAACACCGTGCGGCTGCAGAGCCGGGCGCTGCCGATGCTGCTGTTCGTCACGCTGTTCTTCTTCTTCACCGGCGAGCTGTGGCAGGCCATGAACCGGCTCTCCTGGTGGCGGCTGAGCGGGGTGCCCACGCTGTTCGCCGCGGTCACTGTGTTCGCCGCGGCCGGTCGGTTGCGCGAGGAGATCGGCCGGGTCGAGCAGGATCTGAGTACGCCCACGCTGGAGGCCGCCTGCAAGGACACCCCGCTCGAGCACCTGCCGATCGGTGAGCTGGTGCCGGACGGCGGGGCCCACCCGCCGCCGCTGAACAGCCGGCAGGTCGGCAACCTGCTGGTCATGCTCGCCTCCCGGCAACTGGTCCAGGCGATGGTGGTCGGGCTCTGGCTGTTCGCGTTCTTCCTGATCGTCGGTCTGCTCGTGGTCAGCCCGGAGACGGCCGAGCAGTGGATCGGCGGTCCGCCGCACTATTCGCCGGTGTTCCCGGACGTGCCGTCGGCGCTGTTCCGCAACGCGGCGCTGCTGGCCGGCTTCGGCAGCATGTACTTCGCCGTCACCTCGATGATCGACACCGAGAACCGCCGCCAGTTCTTCGCCCCGATCCTCGACGAGGTCGAAAGCACCCTCGCGGTACGCGCGGTCTACCTCGCAGCGCATGAAGCATCCGTGAAGCAGGGGCCTTCTAGCCTGCCCGGATGATTCGCGGGCTTGCGCTGCTGGGTGTGTTCCTGGTGCCGACCGTCGTGACGCCAACGGCCGCGACACCGGAGCGGCCGGCCGTGGTCTACGACAGCGACATGGACTTCGACGACGCGTCGACGCTCGCGCTGCTCTGCGAGGAGCACAAGCTCGGCCGGATCGACCTGCGCGCGGTGACGGTCGCCAACGACGGTTTCGGGATGCCGGGACGGGCCCGCCGCCACGCGCACAGCGTGCTGGAGCAGTGCGGGCGGCCGGACATCCCGGTGGCCGACGGCGCCACCGGTGAGGGCGTGCACCCGGCGCCACCCGAGCTGGTCGCCACCATCGAGACCGTGCTGACCGGCGCGCTGGACGACGCCGGCCGCACGTCGCCGCCGTCCCGGCTGACCGCCGCCCAGCTGATCGCGCGCACCGCGCTGACCTCGCGTCACCCGATCACCGTGCTGGCGACCGGACCGATGAGCAACGTGGCCGACGCGCTGGCCGTCCCGGGCGTGCCGGCGCGGATCGGGCGCGTCCAGCTGATGGGCGGGGCGATCGCGGTGGGCGGCAACCTCTACGGGTCGGCGCTGCCCGGGTTCGACAACTCGCAGGAGTTCAACCTGTGGATGGACCCGCCGGCCGCCCGCGACCTGCTGCGCCGCGCCCGGCCGGGGAGCATCCACCTGGTGCCGCTCGACGCGACCCGCTTCGTGCCGATCACCGATGAGTACGTGGCCCGGATCGGCGCCTCGGCCCGGGCGCCGGGCGCCCGCATCGCGTACCGGATCGCCAGTCAGCCCGATCTGGCCGCGCTGATCGATCTGGACATCATGTTCTGGTGGGACGCCCTGGCCGCGGTGTCGCTGGTGCATCCGTCGGTGGTGACGGCGTCGCGGCCGGCCCGGATCGCGATCGTCCAGGACGGCGCGCAGTCGGGGCGGACCGTCGAGACTGCCCACGGCACCCCGGTGACCGTGGTGACCGAGGCCGACCGGGCCGCGTTCGAGCAGATGTTCCTCGACGGGCTGAACGGCGTCTCCCCGCGGGACAACCCGGCGGTGGGGCACCGGGGGTGACCGGCGACGGAGCCGGCGTGTGGGTCACGCCGGCTTCTTCGTCGGCGTACCCCATCCGCTCCGATCGTGCGCCCGCGCACCACCGACCTCGCCATCCTCGGCAGCCTCGCGGTCGGCATGGCGGAAAAGCCGCAGCCCGAAACCTCACCTCCCGCCTCCCCTGGTCGAAGGGAAGGTGCGAGAGGAGGGGATGGCAACGTGTCGCAACGCGCACTGGACGCGGAGGAGCTCTCGGCCGCCATCCTCGCGATCGAGGACGAACTGGTCTTCGACGCCATCGAGGCCCGTGACCTGGCCGACGGATACGAGCAGCGGGCCGTCGAACTCGGCGACCAGTTGCTCGTGCACCGCGCCCGGCTGTGCCAGATCGCCGTGCTCATGCGGGCCGGCGACCTGGCCGGCGCGGCCACCCGGATCTGGGCGGTGCACCGCTGGGCCGAGGAGAACGAGTCCCGGAAGCTGCTCGCCCGCACCCATCTCGTCTGGGCCAACATCCACCGGCTGCTCGGCGACTACTCGAAGAACCTGGAGCAGTCGCTGCTCGCGGTCGAGCTCCTGGACGACGACTCGACCCCGTTCATGCGCATCTGGCACCTGGCCCGGCTGGGCGGCGCGTTCGGCCTGGTCGACTCGCGGGCGGCGGCCCGGGAGCGCTACGAGCAGGCCGAGGACGCGGCCCGCCGCTTCCACCACCCGGTGCTCGAGCTCTGGGTGCTGAACAACTACGCGTGGTCCGAGTGCCTGATGGGCGAGCCGGTCCGCGCCGAGCGGATCATCGAGCGGCTGCGCCCGCTGGCCGACACGTACGGCTTCGAGCTGCACCCGACGATCCTGGACACGATCGGCTCCATCGAGATCGAGAACGGGCAGTACGCACAGGCCGAGAAGACCCTGCTGGAGTGTGTCCGGCGGCATGGCGACGGCCGGCTCGAGGACGCCGACTCAATGGCGCAGTACCTGCTCACCCTGGCCCGGGCCCAGCGCGGCATGGGCGCCGTGCACCGCGCGCAGACGACGCTGGACGAGTGCCGGGCGATCTGCGTGGAGCGGGAACTCGGCCACGTCATGGTGCGGGTCCATCAGGACCAGGCCGAGCTGTACGCCGCCCGCGGTGAGTTCGCCCTGGCGTTCGCCGAGCACAAGCAGTTCTTCACCGCCCACCTCGCGCTGGGGTCGGCCGAGCGGGAGGCGCAGGCGCGCACCCGCCAGGCCATGTACGAGACGGCCGAGGCCCGCGAGGAGGCGGAGCGGTTCCGCGAGCAGGCGCGCCGCGACCCGCTCACCGGCCTGCGCAACCGCCGGTACGTCGACGAGCAGTTGCCCGCCCTGATCCAGCGGGACGGGGACCTCACCCTGGCCATCGTCGACCTGGACCACTTCAAGCAGATCAACGACCAGCTCTCGCACGACGTCGGCGACCAGGTGCTGATCGAGGTGGCCCGGCTGCTGGAGACGTCGTTGGCGGAGGTCTGCGGCGACGGCTTCGTGGCGCGCATGGGTGGCGAGGAGTTCCTGCTGGTGCTGCCGGAGATCGAGGTTTTCGCCGCGGCCCGCCTGCTCGAGGTGATCCGGGCGACGATCGGCGCGCACCCGTGGCAACCGATCACCCGCGAGCTGCCGGTCACGGTCAGCATCGGGGTCGCGACCCGGGCCGAGACGCCCGCGCCGACCCAGCCCGTCCTGCTGTCCATCGCCGACCGCAACCTCTATGCGGCCAAGCACGCCGGTCGCGACCGGGTGGTCTTCAACATGACGCGTGACCTGCGGAATCGCTCCTACCGAGACGCTGCGACGGCCGCCTGACGATGGACGCTCTGCTGGAGATCGAGGACGGTACGCCCGGGGACGTCCCGGAGGCCCTCGCCACCGCCCGCCGACTGGAGCAGGAGGCGCTGGCGCTCGGCGACGAGCTGCTGGTGCAGCGGGCCCGGCTGTGCGCCGTGGCGATGTTGATGAGGACCGGCGAGCTGGCCACGGCCGCGCGGCAGATCTGCCGGATGTCGCGGCCGCGGACGCCACCACCTGCCTCGATCACATCCGCCGGGCCGTCGCCGCCCACCCCTGGCACCTGCTCGCCGGCGAGCTGGCCGTCACCATCAGCGCCGGCGTCGCGAGCGGTTCGTCGTCGCTCCCGGAGCTGCTGTCCGAGGCCGATCGCAACCTCTACGCGGCCAAGCACGCCGGGCGCGACCGGGTGGTCTTCCGGCCGGCGGCCTAGACCCTTTTTCGAGTACGAGCGACGGAAAGGCCGGCGGGGCACTCACGCCGGGCCGTCGCTGGTCACCCTCGGTGCCCCACCGCCGGGTTGTCCCGGGTGGTCACGCCCTGTTGATGCAGAATGCACTCACGGCGTTCATGATCGTTTGAAGCCGGTCGAGCGGCCTGGCACGGGGGAACCCGACCGCCCGACCGGGGTCTCAGGGGCGGAGCCGCGGACGTTTGCGGATCGGGCGAGGCGGGAGGCAGTGGGCCCGGACGAGCACCTCACGGCGCGCGCCCTCGCGACCCGAGCCATCGATGAGCACGCCCTCGACCTCGAGCCACGTGTCGCCCTCGAACGGTACCGGCCGGTCCCAGTCGATGCGGTCCAGCTTGATGGTCAGCGGGCCGATGCCGTAGCAATAGTCGGTCTCGGCGAACTCGCAGATCAGGTGGCGGCGCAGAGCCGGCTGGAGCCGCCCGCCGCGCATCGCCGGCGACTCGGCCACCCACGAGGTCGGGTGACCGTGCCACATGCAGCGCAGGGCCTCAAGCGTGCGGATCGGACTCACCACCGTCCTGCTTCCGACGGGTCGACCGAATCAATGCGTAGCGTACGCCGCCGAAACGGTGAGTGACGACGCTCGCGCGGGACGAGGCCGCGTAGAAGTCGTCGATGAGCAGGTCGTCGCGATACAAGAGTGCTGGGTTGCCCTTCCGCGCGTGGTCCGTCGCACGCGGATCGGACGGGTCAGGAAGCTCCGGACCGATGTTCGGGACCCACATGCTCTGTTACCTCCCGCTTGGACGCCCCCGCCAAGGAGCCTCGCTTGAGGTCGTTCTGCGACCGTATGGTCACTTAAAGATGTCACCCTCGGTGACCTTTTTTCTAATGGTGCGTGCGTTATCATGCTCACAATCCCGTGATAGCGCAAGGCCAAATGCACGTGCATCTGCACAGCCTGTCGCCTGATCGGGCCGGAGGGTAGTACCACCACCGGCCGAGACCCGGCCGGAAGGGCAACGTAGGGAGTAACAAATGTCGCGCATGGTCAACGGCATGTCGGCCAGCCAGTTGCTTGGAGTGACCTGGCAGAAGAGCGGCCGAAGCAACCCCAGCGGCAACTGCGTCGAATGCGCCGCCCTGCCGGACGGCAGCGTCGCCGTGCGGAACTCCCGGGACCCTGAGGGCCCGGCTCTGATCTACACGCCCGCCGAGATCGAGGCCTTCATCGGCGGGGTCCGCGACGGCGACTTCGACAACCTGCTCCCCCGCTGAGACATGCTGAGGCTCGTCCCGCCGCCCGGGTCAGCCTCAGACGGGGGTCAGGCTCAGCCCGGCCGGCCGACCTCGTGCAGGAGCTTCTCGAGAATCTCCGGCGTGTGGTTCGGCGGGTCGGCGTCGATGCAGACGCGTTCCATCGCGATGGCGTACTGATCGACGTCCTCGCGCTTGTCGAGATAGATGGCGCTGGTGAGCTGCTCGACGTAGACCACGTCGGGCAGCTCGGGCTCCGGGAAACGCAGGATCGAGAACGGTCCGCCCGCCGCGGCGTGGCCGCCGGCGTCGAACGGGATGATCTGGAGCCGTACGTTGGGCTGCTTGGCCGCTTCGATCAGGGCCTCGATCTGAGCCTTCATCACCTCGACGCCGCCGATCGGGCGGCGGAGCACGGCCTCGTCCACCACGGCCCAGATCTGCGGTGGCATGGGCCGGTTGAGAACCATCTGCCGCTGCCGGCGGAGCTCCACCCGACGGTCGATCTCGTCGGCGTTCGCACCGGCGTGGCCGAGCATGATGACCGCGCGGGCGTATTCCGGGGTCTGCAAGAGGCCGGGCACGAACTGGATCTCGTACGTGCGGATCAGCGTCGCCGCGGCCTCCAGGCCGAGGTAGGACTGGAACCAGCCGGGCAGGATGTCGCCGAAGTGGTGCCACCAGCCGGGGTTGTTGGCCTGCCGGGCCAGGCCCAGCAGCGCCTCGCGCTCCTTGAGATCGGTGACGCCGTAGAGGGACAGCAGGTCGGCGACGTCACGCTCCTTGAAGCTGACCCGGCCGAGTTCCATGCGGCTGATCTTGGAGCCGGACGCGCGGATCTCCCACCCCGCGTCCTCGCGGGTGATCGCCTTGCCTTCGCGCAGCCGCCGAAGTTGTGCACCTAGAAGGATGCGCAGCACGGTCGGGCCGCTGCCCGGCGCCTCCTCCGCAGTCACGTGACTTCCCGCCTCTTGATCTCCATTGATGAGGGCTGCCGGCACGCAGTCCCTTCGCATCTTAGGGGTGTGATCGTCCGGCACGAAACCGTCCGATGCATCCATCTCATGGAACTCGCACGAGCCATATGCACGTGCATCCGGCCTTGCGATTGCACTGGTTCGCGAGCATGATAGCTGACAGGCGCGTATCGACCTGCTGACACAGCGTGCTGAAAAGTTCGATTTCTCGACCGAGGTGCTCCCCCGCCGACGTTGAAGCACTTGATCTTGGAGGCTTCCCCGATGTCCACTCCGACCATCGCCCCGCCGGAGCGCGACCCTCAGGATGTTCTGCCGGCTGACACCTATCACAAGGCCGACCCCGTGTGGGTCTACCGCAACGGCTGGCGGGCCGGTGTCATCGAGGCCGCCTCCGCGCGCGCCGTCACGGTCACCTATCGGCCCGGCGCCGCTCTCGGCACCGGCGTCGACACGTTCACCGCCGATTGCGTGGAAAAGCGCGCCGACGAGGACCCGGCGCTCGACAACCGTTCTCTGCTGGTGAAGCGCGTACCCGCCGAAGTGCGGAACGCCGCGTGACCGGGGCGGTGGCGCTCGCCGCCATCATCGGCCTGGCCAGCCTCCTGGCCGGTGTCGCCCTCGGCTGGTACCTGCGACGCACCAACGACTGGTGCACGCATTGCGGCGACCAGCTCAGCTGCGCCGGTTGCGGCAAGCGAGCCGGCTGGCCCCGCCCCCACGCGACGACGACTCGGGAGCCCGAGAACGCGCGCTAGTCTCACCCCTCCGCTGGAGCGCGTCTGACGTTTTGACGCCCCGACTCGCGGGTAGTCGATGTCGTCAGCGCTCTGATCGTGGAGGTGTCAGGTGCTGGAACCACACGAGAAGCAGTCCTTCGACAGTCTGGTGGCGGGCCTGCGAGCCGGCGACCCGCGGTTCAACCGCCGGATCGACAAGCTGACCCGCCCGCCCCGGCGACGGCTGCGCCTGGCCCTGGCGGTTCTGCTGTGGACGCTGGCGCCGGTGTGCATCTGGCTCGGCGGCTGGACCGGCTTCTTCATGGCCGTGGTCGGCGCCGCTTACGGCGTACACCTGGTCAAGAAGCGCGCCCCCCTCGCCGGCCGCACCCAGCGGTTCAGGTCCAGCGATCCCCGGTGAGGCGCTCGTAGGCCTCGACATACCGGTTACGCGTCGCCTCGACCACCGCTTCCGGGATCTCGGGCCCCGGCGCGGTGCGGTCCCAGTCGGCGCGCTCGGTGATCGCCCAGTCCCGCAGGAACTGCTTGTCGAGGTACCGCAGTGAGGTGCCCGGCTGCCAGTCCTCGCTGAGCATGAACCGGCTCGAGTCCGGCGTAAGCAGCTCATCGGCGATCGTGAGGCCGCGCTCCCCGAACCCCACCTCGATCTTGGTGTCCAGGATCAGGATCCCGCGTTCCTTCGCGATCTCGGACCCGAGCCGGTACACCTCCATGGTGATCCGCCGCAGCTCAGCCGCCACGTCCGGCCCTTCCTGGGCCACCACCGCGTCGTACGTGACGGTCTCGTCATGCCCCTGCCCCGGCGCAACCTTGGTCGAGGGCGTGAAGATCGGCTCAGGCAGCCGTGACCCTTCCACCAGCCCGTCCGGCAGCGGGTTGCCCCCCACGGCCCGTTCCTTGGCATAGTCCTTGACCCCGGAGCCGGCCAGATACCCCCGAGCGATGCACTCCACCATGACCATCCGGAGCCGCTCGCAGCGAACCGCCCGCCCCCGCCACTCGTCCGGCACATCCCCCGCCGACCGCACATGATTCGGCGCGACGTCCTTGAGCTGCTCGAACCACCAGAGACTCAGCTGGGTGAGAATCTTCCCTTTGTCGGGAATAGGTGTAGGCAGGACAACATCAAAAATCGACACCCGATCACTGGCCACCAGAAGAAGATCGTCCCCGTCCGAGTAGACGTCCCGAACTTTCCCCGAGTGCAACAGCTCCACGAGTTCTCCCAGCGATCGATAGGTGGGGTCGGCCGAAGACTAGCTGACGTGGTCGGCTCGCCCGGCTCGGCGCTCGTGCGCCCGACTCCCCGGCATTCATCCTAAAATCGGCGACAGACTTCCTACTGGGGGGATACCAATGGCGATCATCAGGTCGTTTCGAGCATCGAGCCAGAACGTCAAGCGGCACTCGACCGACGTCGACTGCGAGTGGGCTGTTGTCGGCGGAGGAGATGACCGCGTCCTGCATCTCTCCACCTTCGGGAGCGACACCCGCAAGAGCCAGCCCAAGTCCAGTCAGAGCATTCAGCTCGACCGCGCCCGCGCGCAGGAACTGATCGACATCCTCGTCAAGGCGTTCCCAGGCATCTCGCGGTAAGCACGGTCAGCGCCAGCCGCTACCAAGCCGCAGCTCAGCAGAACCCATCTCGGTTCTCAAGGCGGCCGATCGGGGTGGGCATCGGACAACTCGACGGCGGTGACGGTCAAAGGTGGCTACGCCGGGTTCTCGGCCGCGCCCGAGCAGATCGCCGGCGCCACCGTGGCCGCAACCACCGACACGATCAACCCACCATGCGCGGCAAGATCAACTATCTGCCCAGGCCGGGCACCTACACCGGCACCGTGACGTACACCCTGACGCCTTCCTACTGACTTCGTCTTAGGTTAGCCTTAGCTAATCTCGGACATGGGAAGGCCTTGTCATGAGCACCATAGAGATCACCGACCGGGTCGACCTGGCCACGCTGGCCGCCGTCTACCGCCGGGTCCACGCCGGCGACCTGCACCTGACCGACCACAGTGACCCGTCGCCCGAGGACCGGCTCCGCTGGACCGCCGAGGCGCCCGGGTTCCAGGCCGCGGTCGGCTACGCGAACGGCGAGGTCGTCGGCGCGGTCGTGGGCTGCCCGCTGCCGCCCGAGACGCTGTGGTGGCGTGACCTCGGCGACGCCGACCCGGCCCTGGTGAAGGAGTGGCGGGGCCGCACGTTCGCGCTCTGCGAGGCATTCCTGCTGCCCGGCGCGCGGCGCTCCGACCTCGGCGTACGCATGATCGTGGAGCTGCTTGCGGCCCGCACCGAGGAACGCACGACGATGGCCGTCGCCGACACCAACACCCGGGTCTGGCACGCGCTGGAGAGCCGCCACTTCGAACACGTCGGCGACGTGGTCCCGTTCCCGGGCTGGCGTCCACACCGGATGCTGGTCCGCTCGCTCCCGCTGCGTCATGACCGAGCGGAACGAGCGTCATGACGCAGCGGCAGAGCATCGTGAGCGTGTACACCGAGGAACTTCCCGGTCTGGGTACGTTCGAGCTGGTCCGGCTCGACCCGGCGGCACACCTGGACACGATCTACGCCTGGGTCAGCGCCCGGCGCGCCGAGTTCTGGGGCATGACCGAGAACTCGCGCGACGAGGTCCGCGAGATCTACGAGTTCCTGGACGGCCTGGAGACCCACCACGCCTACCTGATGGAGCTGGACGGCACACCGATCGGCATCTTCCAGACCTACGAGCCCGAGCACGATCCGATCGGCGAGTACTACCCGGTGCGGGCCGGCGACTTCGGCATCCACCTCTTCCTGGCCCCGGCCGAGAAAGAGATCCAGGACTTCACGGGTACGGTCTCCGCGGCGCTGTTGCGCTTCGTATTCCAGGTGCCGGCGCGGCAGCGGATCGTGGTCGAGCCGGACGCCCGCAACGAGCGCGCGCTGCGCCGCTGGAAGCGCCTCGGTTTCGTCTTCGACGCCCAGGTCACGCTGCCCCACAAGACCGCACAGCTGGCCTTCCTGGAACGGTCGTCGGCCGGCCGGTGAGCCCGGCCGGCCGCACAACCAAGGCGGCTCAGAAGTCGTCGTCGAAGCTGACGCTTCCGGTGACACCGACCTGGTAGGCCGAGACGCGCCGCTCGAAGAAGTTGGACAGCTCCTGCACGTCCTGCAGCTCCATGAAGGCGAACGGGTTCCTGCTGCCGTAGATCGGGTCGATGCCGAGGACGCCGAGGCGGCGGTCGGCGACGTGCTGCAGGTACTCCCGCATGTCGGTCAGGGACATGCCGGAGACGCCCTGCTCGAGCAGGTCGGCGGCGAACTGCACCTCGCACTCGACGGCCTCGGCCAGCATGTCCTTGACCTGCTGTTCCATCTCGGCGTCGAACAGGTCCGGCTCTTCCGCGCGGACCGTGTCGACGACGTCGAAGGCGAAAGCCATGTGCATCGACTCGTCGCGGAACACCCAGTTGGTGCCCGAGGCGAGGCCGTTGAGCAGCCCCCGGGAGCGCAGGAAGTAGACGTACGCGAACGCGCCGTAGAAGAACAGGCCCTCGATGCAGGCGGCGAAGCAGATCAGGTTGAGCAGGAACGCCCGCCGGTCCTCGCGGGTCCGCAACGAGCGCAGCTCGAAGATCGAGTCGATCCACTTGAAGCAGAACTCGGCCTTGCGGGCGATCGAGGGGATGTTCTCGACCGCGGCGAACGCCTCGTTCCGCTCCCTCTCGTCGGGGACGTAGGTGTCCAGCAGGTTCAGATAGAACTGAACATGGACGGCCTCCTCGAACAGCTGCCGCGAGAGGTAGAGCCGGCCCTCGGGCGAGTTGACGTGCTGATAGAGGTTGAGCACCAGGTTGTTGGCCACGATGGTGTCGCCGGTGGCGAAGAACGCGACCAGCCGCGAGACCAGGTGCTGCTCGGCCGGCGAGAGCTTGGCCAGATCGGCGAGGTCGGAGTGCAGGTCGACCTCCTCGACGGTCCAGGTGTTCTTGATGGCGTCCTTGAAGCGGTCGAAGAAGTGCGGGTAGCGCATCGGCCGCAGCGTCAGGTCCATGCCCGGGTCCAGCAGCATCCGCTGGTCGGTGGTCTCGCGCGGGGCAGGAACGGTGGTCACTGGCAGGCCTCACAGGACTCGGGGTTCTCCAGGGAGCAGGCCACGGCCTCGACCTCGTCGACGGCCGGAACCGGCACGACGGGTGCGATCGACACGGTGGCCTGCTGGATCCGGGTCGCGGGCCGCGACCGCAGGTAGTACGTGGTCTTCAGCCCGGCTTTCCAGGCGAAGTTGTACATCGAGGAGAGCTTGCCGATGGTGGGCGAGCTCAGGAACAGGTTCAGCGACTGCGACTGGTCGATGAAGGGCTGCCGGGCCGCGGCCAGCTCGATCAGCGCCTTCTGCGGCAGCTCCCAGGCGGTACGGAACAGCTCGCGCACCTCGCCGGGCAGGTCGGTGAGGCCCTGCACCGAGCCCTCGGCCCGCCTGATCTGCTCACGGATGGCCGGGGTCCAGAGGCCGCGCGCCTTGAGTTCGCGTACCAGATAGGTGTTGATCTGAAGGAACTCGCCGGACATGGTCTCGCGCTTGAACAGGTTGGACACCTGCGGCTCGATGCACTCGTAGCAGCCGGCGATCGACGCGATCGTGGCCGTCGGGGCGATCGCGATCAGCAGGCTGTTACGCAGACCGTGCTCGGCCACCCGGGCCTTCAGTGCCGTCCATCGCTCGGTCTGCGTCGCCGGCGCGCCCCACAGCTCGTGGTGCAGGTCGCCCTTCGCGGCCCGGGTCTCATCGAAGGCCGGGTGGGGGCCGAACCGCTCGGACAGCGCGGTCGAGGACTCCAGGGCGGTCAGGAAGATCTCCTCCTGTACGCGCGTCGACAACTCCTTCGCCTCGGCCGAGTCGAACGGCAGCCGCAGCGTGAAGAACGCGTCCTGCAGACCCATCAGCCCCAGGCCGATCGGACGCCAGCGCGGGTTCGACGCCGCCGCCTGATCCGACGGGTAGTAGTTGATGTCGATGACCCGGTCCAGGAACACCACCGCGGTGCGGACCGTGTCACGCAGCCGCTCCCAGTCGACGCCGCCGGCGGTCACGTGGGCGCCCAGGTTGATCGAGCCGAGGTTGCACACGGCGGTCTCGGCGTCGGAGTTGACCTCGAGGATCTCGGTGCACAGGTTGGACAGGTGGATGGTGTTGCCCGGGGCGCCGGTCTGGTTGGACAGGCGGTTCGAGCGGTCCTTGAAGGTCATCCAGCCGTTGCCGGTCTGGGCCAGGGTGCGCATCATCCGGCCGTACAGGTCGCGGGCCTTGACGGTTTTGACGGCCTTCTTCTCCGCGGCGCGGTAGGCCTCGTCGAACGCCTCGCCGAACAGGTCCGGCAGCTCCGGCGCGTCCGACGGGTCGATCAGCGACCATTCGCCATCGGCCTCGACGCGGCGCATGAACTCGTCCGGGATCCAGTTGGCCAGGTTGAGGTTGTGGGTGCGGCGCGAGTCCTCGCCGGTGTTGTCGCGCAGCTCGAGGAACTCCTCGATGTCCGGGTGCCACGGCTCCAGGTAGACGCAGGCCGCGCCCTTGCGGCGGCCGCCCTGATTGACCGCCGCCACCCCGGCGTCCAGCGTCTTGAGGAACGGGACGATGCCGATCGACCTGCCGTTGGTGCCCCGGATCAGCGCGCCCCGGCCGCGGACCCGCGACCAGGAGATGCCGATGCCGCCGGAGAACTTGGACAGCTTCGCCACCTGCTGGTAGCGCTCGTAGATCGAGTCGAGCTCGTCGCGCGGCGAGTCCACCAGGAAGCACGACGACATCTGCGTGTGCGACGTGCCCGAGTTGAACAGGGTCGGTGAGCTGGGCAGATAGGCCAGCGAGGACATCAGCCGGTAGAAGCCGATCGCCTCGGCCGGCGTCTCCGACAGGCCACAGGCGACGCGCAGCAGCCAGTACTGCGGCGTCTCGACCACCAGCCGCGTCGACGGGTGCCGCAGCAGGTAGCGGTCGGCCACCGTACGCACACCGAAGTATTCGAACCGCAGGTCACCGGCGTTGTCCACGGCGTCGTCCAGCTTGCGGGCGTTCAGCGTGACGAAGGTCAGCGTCTTGTCGCTGATCAGGCCCTGCTGGTGGGCGTACCGGATCGACTGGGAGAAGCTCGCCACACCCTGACCACGAACTTCCTTCTCGACGTACGCCGTGAGCAGCCGCGCCGCCAGCCTCGAGTACTGCGGCTCCTCGCCGATCAGCTCGGCCGCCGTCTGGATCGACAACTTGTCCAGCTCGGCGGTCGTCGCGCCGTCGTACAGGCCGCTGATGGTTTTGGTCGCGACCCGCAGCGGGTCCACCTCGTCCAGGTCGGCGACCCACCGCTCGACCGCCTTGACGATCTTGTTGACGTCCACCGTCTCCAGGTCGCCGTTGCGTTTGCGAACCCGCATCCCGGTCATGTCCCCCTCCTCAGCCCGAACCCCGAGGCCGTCGGACGCGCAGGAGGACGCCACCGGGGAACCCCGCGAGACGCGGCCCGGCTGATGGCGTCGGCCGTCCCACGCGGCCTTCGACCGCCGCGCACACTCATGCGCGGCGCGCTGGCAGGTCTTCGGACTCGCGGGCACGACCCGTCGCCGGGTCACCTAGTGGCCGTCGCTTCCCAGGCCGGAGCCCAGTGCTTCATGACGGCGGTCGTTCCTGCTCACCGCTGCGGGGCAGTTCCGGATTCACACCGGATTCCCTGTTGCCTCGACCCTCCGGACGGAAGATCGAACCAGCTGCGAGCAACACCATATATGGCGGACTCGACGGAAGCACAACACAACATGTGGCGCGGCGTGTCGTTCATGGCGGCTTACCGCCGGGCCGGCCGGCTGGTCGGCGGCCGCCGCTCAGAGCTTGCGGTACGTGCGGGGGCTGGTGCTCGCGACGTTGCCGGCCTTGTCGAAGACGTAGAAGACCACGGTGAACGTGTCGCCGTAGATCTGCGTGTTCAGCTTCACCGAGAACGGCGACGTGGTGTCGATGGCCTTGGTCCGGCCGTTGACCCGCATCTCGACGCGGTCGATGCCGTTCAGGTCGGCCACCCGCACCGGGATGGTCCAGATGCCGGAGAGCTGCGAGCCGGACGCCGGCGCGGTGATCGAGATCGTCGGCAGGGTGTTGTCGACCACCACGATCCGCCGGGTCACCGACCGGTTGCCCCAGCGGTCGGTCAGCGTCCAGGTCAGCACGCGAGCGCCGTCGCCGCCGATCGGCACGGTGGCCGAATAGGGCGGAACCGTGTCGGGGGCGGCCGCGCCGGTGAGCTGGGCCGAGATCGGGAGCGAGAGGTCGGTCGCCGCGACCGTGGTGTTCAGGTTGGCCCCGCGGACCAGCGCCCGCTCGGCCGGCTCGATCGAGGTGACCACCGGGCCCTGGTCGTCGACCTGGAACTGGGTCTGCACCGACGCGGTGTTGCCGGCCTTGTCGACCAGCTTGACCAGCAGCCGGCCGTCCTTGCCGGTGGCGTCCCAGGTGATCGTGAACGGCGCCTCGGTGCGGCGGCCGAGCACGTTGCCCGCGGTGTCATAGAGGACGACCTCGGTCAGATCGTCGGTGACCGGCGTGGCGGTGATCGTCGTCGGCCCGTGCACGACGTCGGTCAGCGCGGGCGAGAAGGTCGCCTGCGGCGGATCGGTGTCGACCTTGACCCGGGTGGACGCCTGGTCGCCGGCGCCCCGGGCGTCGTAGGCCCGGACCGTCACCGAGACCTCGAGATTGTTCTGTGCCACGGCCGGCTGGAGCAGCAGCGGGCCGTCCTTCACCGCCTGGCGCACCTGGACCACGCCGTCGATCAGCAGCTCGACCTGGACGGCGGTCGGGGCGTAGGTCGGCGAGATGTACTGCTTGGAGCCGACCAGCTGGCCCTCGAGCAGCCCGGTGCCGAACACCAGGGTGCCGGCCGCCGCGGCCGGGGTCGCCGTTCCCGCCGCCACCATCAGACCCATGGCCGTAGCCGCGGTCCATCGCCGTGCCTTCACGTTGCGCCCCCGCTTCGTCGCCGTCGGTCCCGCCGCCTGACTTTAGGACAGCGTCCACAGTCGACGCGCTGGCCGATCAGTCAACTTTCCGGCAGCCGGCGACAGTCGGCATCATGGGGCGACGCCCGGCTTCCTCTTCGGGCACGGCGCGACGTCCGATCGCCGCCAGACGGTTGCCCGAGCGCGCCAGCAGACTCGTGCCATCAACGGCTCACCCGGTCAGCGTGCCGCTCAGGTGGGCGGCCGCGGCGATCGTGGCGGCGTACTGCGACCCGACCAGGCGGCGGATCTCGATCGGCGCCAGCTCGGCGGCCCGCGCGTCGGCGACGAGCCAGTCCGCGTACCGCTGCTCGATCTCGGCCAGCGCCGACCGGGCCGCCGCACGGACATTGCCCACCGCCGCCTCGCCGCGTAACGCCCGCAGCAGGACACCGCCGTAGCGCAGGCGCCACTCGTGCACGTTCAGGGCGAGCGACGTGGCCTCGGCAACGGTGGCCGGCCGGTCCGCCGTGGGCCGCAGGCTGCGCTCCTTGCGGGCCGGGCCGGCCTCGGCGAGGAAGCGGGTGAAGAACCGGGCGGCGCGCCAGAACGGCGAGTCCGGGGCGAGCAGGTTGTGCTCCACGGCGGACAGGGTGCGGGTCAGCAGGTCGGCCACGTCGATCAGCTCGGCGGCGTTCGCGGCCAGCGCGTCACGGTAGGTGACGCCGGCCGGCGAGGTGTCCCCGGCCCGCGGGTCGTGCCAGTACGGCAGCTCGCTGACCAGCATCAGGGCGCCCCAGCGGTCGGCGTACCAGGTGGTGCTGCCGCCCCGGATCGCCCACCGCTCGCCGCGCGCCATGGTCCGCTCGTACACCTTGGCCAGGGCCGTCGCCTCGTAGATGGCGTCGTCCAGCACCACCAGGTCGGGCGCCTCGGGCTCACCCCGGTCGAGCGGGATGCCCAGGTGTTGCGGCACTCCCTGGAGCACCGGGTGCAGGGCCGGCTCGGGCCGGCTGAGCCAGTAGTACGCGCCGCCCAGCTCGCTGTTGTGCAGGGACGCGACCAGGGCCGGCCGGTACTCGTCGATCAGCCGCATCAGCGCCTGCGTCTCGGCGATCGGGTCGTCGAAGTACGCGTCCTCGTGGTTGATCGGGAACGTCCACTCGACCTGGTCCCGGCCCGCCGGGCGGTAGAAGTGCCGCGCGTAGTGCGCCCGGGTGAACGGCCCGCGCAGCCAGCCCTCGTTCAGCCGCAGCCCGTCCGGATCGGCACAGTCCACGATCCGCCACCGGAAGCCCAGCCGCTCCCGTAACCCGGCGTCGGCGCACAGCCGCTCGGCCAGATGCAGCGCGGTCAGCCCGCCGATCGGCTCGTTGGGGTGGGGCAGCCCGAACGCCAGCGCCTCGGGCACCGAGCCGGGCGCCTCGTCCGGCCGCCGGTCCACGGTCAGGCACCAGAGCGGGTCTCCCTGCCGTGAGCTGCCACAGCGCCGGAGCGTCGCCACGTCCGGGTAGCGCTCGGCGATCCGGCGCAATCCGGCGTGCAACTCGTCCACCCCGGCAAACGCCTCGTAGTGGGGAACCGTGGTGAGTTCGGCGAGGAGCCAGGCCGGGAGGGCGTCGATCATCCGCCCATCCTTACGAAGAGTCCGCCCGTGAGACCAGACGGTCACGTCGGCGAGCCCCGCGTGTCAAGCCGGAAACCGCGACGGCACACCGCTCCGAGTCCGATTGTGATCCCCTCAAGATCCCGCCGAACCCGTTGGACCGTACGCCCGGCAGCCCCCGACCGGGTCAAACGTCCGCCCTTTCGTGACCGGGTAATCACGTGCCGTATCTGGTTGATAGATGCTCGTCACTATGTCTCGCCATGCGGGATGGCCGGCACGGACCGTAGTGCCTGGTCGCCCCTCGGCTGGTCGCGTTGCCGCGGGGCTTGGTCGGCGCGCTGGCCTGGACGGGCTGCGGCCGATCCGGTCGTCACCTCGGACCTTTGCTCTGAGCATCTCGATGCATCACGCCAGGGCCGGGTGGAACTCGCCGTCGGTCAGCACGGGCACGACGTCGCTGTGGCCGGACTCGGCCGCGATCGCCACGTCGTCCGGGAAGCCGCCCTCGATCAGCTCGCGGCCGCTGACGGTTCCGGCCAGGTCGCCGGACGGCGCGGCGGCCGCGGTGCGCGCCTCCGGGCTGGCGTCGGTCAGGTCGAGGCCACGCAGGACGGCGGCGGCGCCCCAGAGATCCTCGACGGCAGGGCGCAGCGTGCCGTCCGGCCAGTGCTCGCCGCCCGCGACCACGGCCACTGTCACGTCGCCCTGCCGGGAGATCCACCTCGCGACCGCGCCGGCGTTGCGCAAGGACGCGGCCACCGTCCTCGCGTGGCCGGCGCCCAGGGTCAGCGCGATCGTCGAACCGTTCGGCGAAGGCAGGACAACGCGTGCTCCGGGCGTACCCCACTGGCGAAGAGTGACCGGCGACAAGCTGAAGTCGCGCGGGCCGGCCGCGCGCCGCCCCACAGCCAGCGCCGCGTTCTTGTCCTGCGCGAAGCGTGCGGCGGTCTCGTCGTTCCAGCGGTACGGGAGAACCACCATCCCGGCGTCCAGCGCGACGGTTACTGATGTGGTGAACGACAGGACGTCCACGACTACGACGATGTCGGCGTCCGTGCTGATCGCGCGACCACCGGTCAGACCCCAGTCGAAACGGACTCTTCCCTTTTGCACGACTGGGGATTATTCACCTGGCGCGTGCTCGGTCGGGTGGACCGTGGCGGGATCGCTCGGGGGAGTCGGTCCGGTCGCCTGTGGATAACGCCACGGTTCGTCACAATCGCGCGCTACATTCCACGCCCACCCATGGGGGTGGGGGTGGGGGTGGCGGACGCGTGGAAAATTTCAAGATCAGCCGATGCCGACGGTCTGCTTTGACGGCTCGATCATGGCCACGACGCGAGCCTGGTCGCGGGCGTAGGGCGCTCCGATGTACTTCATGGCCAGCTGGTCGACGACCTGCCAGCCCGCGTCCCCGTCCAGCCAGGCGACCACCCGGCCGCGGATGACCACCGGCGTGAACGGGTCGTCCGCCGGCGCGATCGACAACGCCACCCGGGGGTCGTGGCGCAGGTTGCGGGCTTTGCGGGAGTCCGGGCCGGTCAGGAACACGATGTGGTCGTCGTGGGTGCCCACCCAGATCGGGACGCTGTGGGGCGAGCCGTCGGGCCCGACGGTGGCCAGGTGAGCGATCGGGGTGCCGTCGAGGACTCGACGTACGGACGGGTCGATCATGGTGGGCCCTTTCAGAGTGCATCTCATGCGTGCGGCATCGCGGCGAACGTCGTCAGCGCCGTCAGCACGCTGCTCAGGTGGGTGCGCATGGCCTCCTCGGCGCCGGCGGCGTCACGGGACGCGATGGCCTCGATGATGGCCAGGTGTTCCGGCAGGGACGTGAACGGGCGGCCGGGCATCAGGGAGAGCCGGAACTGGTGGCGGACCATCTGCCCGTGCAGCTGCTCGATGATCCGGCTGGCCGAGGTGTGACGGGCGATCGCGCGTACCCGGGAATGCAGTTGGGCGTTGAGCTCGGAATAGCGCAACATGTCCGATCGGCCGACCGCCGACTGCATCTCCTGGCCGAGTGAGCGCAGCGAGGCGATCTCCTCGTCGGTGACCCGCTCGGCGGCGCGGGCGGCGACCAGCCCCTCGATGGCCCGGCGCAGTTCGGTGATCTCGATGGCCTCGTCGAGGGAGATCTCCCGGACCCGGGCGCCGCGGTTGGGCTGAAGCTCGACGAGCCCCTCGGTGGCCAGCTTCGTGAACGCGTTCCGTAACACGAAGCGGCTCGTGGAGAAGCGCTCGGCCAACTCGTTCTCGATCAGCCGCTGGCGGGGGGCGTATTCCCCGCGCAGGATCGCCGCGCGCAACTCCGACAGGACGTCACTCATGGTGAGATCGTATTCAAGACGAGTTCTTGGCCCGCTGAACCAGCGTCCAGACCTGGGCACGAATGTCGGCGAAGGCCGGCGAGGAGCGCGTCTCCAGCTGGGTGCGTTCGGCCGGGAGATCGACGGGTACATCGGCCAGCACCGTGGTCGGCCGGTTGGAGAGCACCAGCACCCGCTGGCCCAGGTAGACCGACTCGTCGATGTCGTGGGTGACGAACACCATGGTGATGCCGAGGCGCTGCCACAGGGCGCGTACCAGATCTTCCAGGTCGGCCCGGGTCTGCGCGTCGACGGCGGCGAATGGCTCGTCCATCAGCAGCACGCTGGGCTCGTACGCGATGGCCCGCGCGATCGCCACCCGCTGCTGCATGCCGCCGGAGAGTTGCCACGGGTGCGCGTCGGCGCTGTCGAGCAGGCCGACCGCGGCCAGGGCGGCGTCGGCCGACTGCCGGTGGCCGGGTCGAGACCTGATCGGCAGTTCCACGTTCTTGCGTACGGTCAGCCAGGGGAAGAGGCTGCGCCCGTACTCCTGGAAGACCACCGCCATCCCGGCCGGCGGCCCGGTGACCGGCACGCCGTCCAGTCGCACCTGCCCGCCGGTCGCGTCGAGCAGCCCGGCGATGCAACGGAGCAGCGTGGTCTTGCCGGCGCCGGACGGGCCGACCACGCACAGCAGCTCGCCCTGCTGCACCTTGAAGGTCAGGTCGCGGATCGCCTCGACGTCCCGGCCGTGGCCGGTGTACGTCTTGGCGAGCCCGTCGACGTCGAGGCTGACGGCGTTGGTGTCAGGCACCTTCATCCCTTCCGTTCCAACTGCCGCTGGCCGTGGTACCAGGCCAGCGTCCGGTTCTCGACCAGCCGGAACAGCACCGACAACACGACGCCGAGCAGGCCCAGCAGGATGATCCCGGTCCACATCTCGGGCACCTGGAACCCGCGCTGGAACTGCACGATCGACGCGCCGAGCCCTCGGTTGGCCCCGAACAGCTCGCTGATCACCATCAGGATCACCCCGATCGACAGGGCCTGGCGCGCGCCCGTGACGATGCGGGGGCTGGCGCCGCGCAGCACCACGTGCTGGAGCCGGGCCGCCGGGCCCAGCCGGTACGAGCGTGCGGTGTCACGCAGCACCTCGTCCACCGATCGGACCCCGTCCACCGTGTTCAGCAGGATCGGCCACAGGCAGCCCAGCGCGATCGTGATGACCTTGTTGGTCCACCCGGTGTAGCCGGCGAACAGCGCGATCACCGGGATCAGCACCGGCGGCGGGATGGCCCGGAAGAACTCCAGCACCGGCTCGGCCATCGCGCGCAGGGTCCGGTTCGAGCCGATCGCCACGCCCAGGGCCACGCCGCCGACCAGCGCGATCGCGTAGCCGATGGCGAGCCGCGCGAGGCTGGGCAGCACGTCGTTGACCAGCCGGTCGGCGGTCCAGGTCGCCGGGAAGGCTTTGATGACGCTCGGCAAGGGGGGCCAGAAAAAGCTCTGCGCGTACGCCGAGACGACCCACCAGACGGCCACCAGCACGACCGGCAACGCAGCCGCGTACAGCAGGCGTTTCATGCTTCGCTCCGCACGCTCGTGTGCCAGCGCAGGGTGCCGCGTTCGACCGCCCGCGCGCCCACGTTGACCGCGACGCCGATCAGACCCACGACCAGGACCAGCGCGTACGTGTCGGGAACGGCGCCGGACGACTGCGCCACGCCGATCGAGCGGCCCAGTCCGGGCACCCCGACGATCAGTTCGGCGGTGATCTCCAGGATCAGGGCGACCGCGGCGGCGAGGCGGAAGCCCGTCATCACGTACGGCAGAGCGGTCGGCCAGACCACGTTGCGCACGACGCCCCAGCGGGTGAACCGGAACGACCGGGCGGTGTCACGCACCACCGGGTCGATGTCCGCCACGCCGTACAGCACCTGCACCAGCACCTGCCAGAACGCCGCATAGACGACCAGCACCAGGGCCGACTGGATCCGGCTGCCGTAGATCAGCACCACCAGCGGAATCAGCGCGACCGACGGGATCGGCCGCAGGAACTCGATCGTCGAGGCGGTGAGCTTGCGCAGGATCGGGACGCTGCCGATCAGCACGCCGGCCACCACCCCGGCGATCATGGCGATGGCCAGGCCGAGCGCCCAGCCGCCGAGGGTCTGCCCGAGGGCCAGCCAGAAGTCGCCCTCGACGGTCTGCCGGCCGAGGGCGGCGACCGTCGTGCTGAACGGCGGCAGGAACCGATCGTCGACCAGGCCCGCGCGCGGCAGGATCTCGGCGGCGGCGACCAGGATGGCCACGCCGCCGAGAGGCGCCAGCACCCTCATGTCAGGGAATCAGCTTCGTCAGGTCGGGGTCCTTGGTGATCAGGCCGTCCTTCTTGGCCATGTCGAGCAGCCGCTGCACGGCCGGCCGGTCGATCTCGGTCGGCCACTTCGGAAGAACCAGCTTCTGCTGTACGGCCGGCTCGAGCTTGAGGTAGTCGGTGAGGACGGCGCGGGCCTCCTCGGGATGGCCGTTCGCGTACTCCAGCGACTTCTTCATCGCCGTGGTGAAGCCGGTGACCGCCGTCGGGTTCTGCGCGGCGAACTGCTCGGAGGTGAAGTAGAGGCCGACCATCAGCCCGTTCAGCGGGTTGCCGATCGGCGTGAGGCCCTGCTCCTTGCCGATCGTCAGGAACGGCTCGACGACCTGGCCGGCGTCGATGTCGCCCTTCTCGATCGCGGCCGGGATCTGCGGGAACGGCAGCTCGACGAAGGTGATCTTCGTCGGGTCGGCGCCGGCTTCCCGCACGCTGTTGCTGACGGTCAGCGTGTTGATGTTCTTCAGGGTGTTCACCCCGACCCGCTTGCCCGCCAGGTCCTTCACCGACTTGATCGGGCTGTCCTTCTTGACCAGGACGGCCCCGAAGTCCTTGTCCTCCACGCCGGTCGACGCGTTGCCGGCCGACACGACCTTGAGCGGCAGGCCCTGGGAGCCGGCCAGCAGCAGCGAGGCGGTGTTGCTGAAGGCGAACTGGTACTGCTGGCTGACCACGCCTGGGATGAGCGCGGCGCCGCCCTGGGCGGTCTGGATGGTGAGCTCGAGCTTCTGCTCGGCGAAGAAGCCCTTCTTGATGCCGAGATAGACCGGTGCGACATCGACGATCGGAATCAGCCCGAGCGTCACCTTGGTCGTGCCATCAGATGTGGTCTGGGCACCGCCGCCACCCCCGCACGCGGCGGTGAGCAGGGTAAATGCCGCGACAAGAGCAAGTTTCGCGCGCACGATGGATCCTCCTTGGACGGTGGCGTACGGAGAACCGATGTGCGCACCTTACACACATTGTTGACAAAATTGAAGCCAATGGTATACACGATTGTTGACACATTTGTTGACACTGCTTAGCTTGACGGGATGGCCACTCACTACGTCGTACGCGAGGTGAACCGGGCGGATCCATCGGTGATCGCCGATCTTCGAACCGCCGGGGTGGCCGCCGCGCATGAGGCGGCCGGCCGGATCGGCCTGCTGGGCCCGTCGATCGAGGCCCGCCTCCCCGGCAGCGCGATCGCCGGCTCGGCGGTGACGGTCTCCTGCCACCCCGGCGACAACCTCATGATCCACGCGGCCGTCGAGATCTGCCACCCCGGCGACGTGCTCGTGGTGACCACGACGTCCCCGTCCACCGACGGCATGTTCGGCGACCTGCTGGCCACCTCCCTGGTCGCCCGCGGCGTCGTGGGCCTGGTCATCGACGCCGGCGTCCGGGACATCACCTCGCTGCGCGGCATGGAGTTCCCGGTGTGGTCGCGGGCGGTGCACGCCCAGGGCACGGTCAAGGCCAGCCCCGGCTCGGTCAACATCCCCGTGGTGGCCGCCGGCCAGTTGGTCCGGGGCGGCGACATCGTGATAGCCGACGACGACGGCGTGTGCGTCCTGCCCGCCACCCGAGGCGCCACCGTGGCCGCGGCCGCCGCCAAGCGCCTGGCCAACGAGGCCGAGAAGCGCGAGAAACTGGCCGCCGGCGTGCTCGGCGTAGACATGTACAACCTCCGCCCCCTCCTGGCCGACCTGGGCGTCGAGTACGTCGACCGCCTCCCACCCGACCACGACCAACCATGACCACGGCCCGCCCATCGGCCACCGCAACGCAGGTGGAGACCTCCACGTCGGTCGCGCCGTTGTCACCGCAGGCCACCGCCACGGCTCCACTTCCACCGACGCCGCTGTCCACCGCCTCAGCCACGGCTCCACTTCCACCGACGCCGTTTTCCGGTGCGGCTGACGGTGTGCGCTGCATGCAGATGCGCGGCGGCAGTTCCAAAGGCGCGTACTTCCTCGCCGAAGACCTGCCGTCCGACCCGGCCGAGCGCGACGATGTGCTGTTGCGGATCATGGGCTCACCGGACGAGCGGCAGATCGACGGTCTCGGCGGCGGCCATCCCCTGACCAGCAAGGTCGCCGTGGTCTCGCCATCGACCGGCCCCTCGGCCGACGTCGACTATCTCTTCCTGCAGGTCGTCCCCGACCGCCCGGTCGTCACGGATGCCCAGACCTGCGGCAACCTGCTGGCCGGCGTCGGGCCGTTCGCCATCGAGCGCGGCCTGGTCCGACCGACCGGCGACACCACGGACGTGCGCATCCGGATGCTGAACCCGACGAACGCGTTCGCCCGGGCAACGGTCCGCACGCCGGGCGGCCGAGTCACCTACGCCGGCGACACGGTCATGGCCGGCACGCCGTTTCCCGCCGCGCCGATCAACCTGACCTTCCCCGGCGACGGCTCCCCGCTGTTTCCCACCGGCCGCCTCGTGGACCATTTCGCCGGCCTCGACGTGACCTGCGTGCACGGCGGGATGCCGGTGGTGCTGGTCCGCGCGGCCGACCTGGGCCTAGCCGGCGACGAACCGCCGTCCACTCTCGAGGATGACGCTTTGCTGCGGAAACGCATCGAGGAGCTGCGGTTGGAGGCCGGCCCAGCAATGGGCCTAGGAAACGTGGCCGAGACGACGGTCCCCAAGATCAGCATCGTGTCACCCCCGCGAAACAACGGCACCGTGACCACCCGCACGTTCATCCCACACCGCGTGCACACCGCAATCGGCGTCCTGGGGGCCGTCTCGGTCGCCGCCGCCATCCGCACCCCCGGAACGAACGCGTTCGTCCCCCACAACGAACACGTTCGCAACGACCAGCGCCGTGACGATCAAAGCCGAGACGAACACGTCCTCCACGAACAAGACCGTGACGAACACATCCCCGACGAACGAGGCCGCAACGAACGCGTCCCTCGCGAACAGGGCCATGACGAACACGTCCCTCACGAACAGGGCCATGACGAACACGCCCCTCACGAACAGGGCCGTGACGAACACGTTCGTAGCGAACGCATCCGCAGCGGACACCTTCGTAACGAACAGCGCCGTGACGAACACATCCCACACGAACAAGACCGCAAGGAAAATGGCCCTCGCGAACTGGGCCGTGGCGAACCGGGCCGTGACCAACCGGGCCGTGACAAACCGGGCCGTGACCAACCGGTTCGGATTGAGCATCCAAGTGGGACGTTCGACGTCACGGTTGCGCTTGATGTCTTGGGGGCGGCGACGCGCCTTCGGGAGAGCTCGGTGGTAAGGACAGCACGCAAGTTGTCGGATGGCCTGGTCTGGCCGCGCACCCCAGGGGAAGTCGCATGACTCGACGAGCCATGGACGACGCCGGCACACCAACGACGGCCCCGGGCGCCGCCGACGTCTGCCTCGACGCCGGCGTCCACATCGAGACCGGCCCCCACAAACACGCGATCCAGCAAACCTTCTTCCCGTACGGCACGGACAGCCGTGAGAGCGCGGGCGGGCGTGAGAGCACGAGCGGCCGTAAGAGCACGAACGGCCGCGAGAACACGAGCGAGCCTGAGAGCACGGACGGCCGTGAGAGAAAGAACGTTCTTTCTCTCGGGACCGGCCGAATCGCGGTGCTCGGGCTGGGCGAGGCGGGCTCGGAGATCGCTCGGGACCTGGTCACAGCCGGTGCTTCGGTGTGTGGATTTGATCCTCTGCTCGCGCCACCCGCGGGAGTCGATGGGCGGTCGAGCGACGCCGACGCGGTTCGGGACGCTGATCTTGTCCTCAGTGTTAACAGCTCGCACGATGCTGTGCCCGCATTGCTGGCGGCGCTCGGGGCGCTGCGGCCGGGCACGATCTGGGCGGATCTCAACACCGCGGCGCCTTCCGTCAAGGAGACGCTTGCCTCGCTGGCCGCTCCTCGGGAGGTCGGGGTGGTCGACGTCGCGCTGATGTCTCCGGTGCCCGGGAAAGGCTTGCGCACGCCGATGCTCGTGTCCGGGAGCGCGGTGCGGGGCTTCTCGGAGATGTTGACTCCGCTCGGGGCCGTGATCACGGTTCAGGACGGGCCGGCGGGGGCGGCGATCGGGCGCAAGCTGCTGCGCAGCGTGTTCTACAAAGGACTTGCGGCGGCCGTGGTGGAGGCGCTCGCAGCGGCCGAGGCGGCTGGATGCGGTGACTGGCTGCGCGGGAACATCTCGGCTGAGTTGGCCGGGTTCGACGAGCGGACGATCGAACGGCTGGTGGACGGGACGCATCGGCACGCCCGGCGGCGGGCCGACGAGATGGCCGCGGCGACCGAGCAGCTGCGGTCGCTGGGAGTTGAGCCGCGCATCGCGGCGGCGGCGCGTGACCTGCTGATCGAGCTAAGTCAGCCGGATGAAGGGGAGGCGAAATGATTATCGACTGTCACGGTCACTACACGACCGCACCGGAGGCGCACACCGCCTGGCGTACGGCTCAGCAGAACGCCTTCCGCGACGGTTCGGCGCCCCCGGCGTACCCGGAGATCTCGGACCTTGACATTCGCTCTTCGGTCGAGGGCAGCCAGTTGCGCCTGATGGACGAGCGCGGCGTGGACCTGACGATCTTCTCGCCGCGCGCCTCGGCCATGGGGCACCACTTCGGCGACGAGGCGGTCAGCCTGGCCTGGACCCGGGCCTGCAACGACCTGATCGCGCGGGTGGTGCGGCTGTTCCCCACCCGGTTCGCGGGCGTGTGTCAGCTGCCGCAGTCTCCCGGCGTACCCATCGCTCGCTCCGTCCCTGAACTGCGCCGCTGCGTGACCGAACTGGGTTTTGTCGGCTGCAACCTCAACCCCGACCCGAGCGGCGGGCACTGGACGGCGGCGCCGCTCACCGATGAGAGCTGGTTCCCGCTCTACGAGGCGATGGTCGAGCTCGATGTGCCGGCCATGGTGCACGTGTCGGCGGTGACCAACGACAACTTCCACGCCACCGGGTCGCACTATCTGAACGCGGACACCACGGCGTTCATGCAGTTCCTGCAGTCGGACCTGTTCAAGGTGTTCCCCGGCCTGCGGTTCGTCATCCCGCACGGCGGCGGCGCGGTGCCGTACCACTGGGGGCGTTTCCGCGGGCTGGCCGACATGCTCGGCCGGCCGCCGCTGGACTCGCTGCTCGGCAACGTCTTCTTCGACACCTGCGTCTACCACCAGCCCGGCATCGACCTGCTGTTCTCGGTCATCGACCCGGGCAACATCCTGTTCGGCTCGGAGATGGTGGGCGCGGTGCGCGGTATCGACCCGCTCAGCGGTCACCACTTCGACGACACCTTGCGGTACGTGCGGGCGCTCGACCTGCCACCGGAGGTTCAGGAGCAGGTGTACGCCTCGAACGCCCGCCGCGTGTATCCCCGGCTTCCCCTCTGAAAGGCGATTCAACGGCTGGAGCCAGCGGTACGAGCAGACCCGGTTGCGGCGGGCTGTAGCTCGCGGCAGTGGTAGCTCCTGAGGGGATCCGGGACCGCAACACCGCGCTGCCCAACCACCGCCCGCGGCAGCGGTAGGCCCTGACGGAATCCAGGACCGCAACACCACGCTGCCCAACCACCGCTCGGGGCAGTGGCAGGCCCTGACGGGATCCGGGACCGCAACTCCGCGCTCGCCTACCACCGCCCCGCGGCCGTGGTAACCGGCGCGCCGGGGTCAGCTCGATGAAACGTGCACACCCAGCGACCCGGCCGACGACAGCCAGCCCGTCCCGCGGAAAGGCGGCAAGAGATATCAAAGCAGTCGGGATCGGGTGTTGTCTGGATCACAAGTTGTCCATAGTATCGAAGTACGTCACTTTGAACGTTTCAATTTGACGTTGCCGATCGGCGCTACTCTCACCACCGAGAGGGGAACCGCATGGGTCCCTCAGCCCTGCGCAGACTGTCCCTACTAGCCATCGTCTCCCTGTTGCCGGTCCTCGCCGCGTCCCCGGTTCAAGCGGCCCAGGCCAAGACCGTCACCGCCCCGGTCGCTCTCACCGGCGCGCACTGGATCTGGTTCAACGAGGGCGACCCCACCGTCGACGCCCCGGCCGCCACCCGCTACCTGCGACGGACCTTCACCGCCCCGGCCGCCCCCTACACCGACGCCCAGCTCGTCGTCACCGGTGACGACACGGTGGACGTCTGGCTCAACGGCACCTGGCTCGCCGGCTCCCAGCGCGGCGCCGACTCGTGGCGTACCGCGATCTATGTGGATCTCGCCGGCTCCCTGATGGCCGGCGACAACACCCTGGTGATCGCGGCGCGCAACGGTGGCGGCCCGGCGGGGGTGGTCGGCCGGGTCAGGATCAATGGCCAGGAGTTCGTCACCGACGGTCAGTGGCAGGCGAGCCAGGCCGTCAACGAGAAGCTCGCGGGCACCTTCACGGGGGCGCGCGACCTGGGCCTGTACGGCATCGGGCCGTGGCTGACGGTCACCGGCCCGGATCCCGCCGCGGCCTCGCCCGTCGCCGTCGGTGGGCTGACCACCGAGCGGCGCACGAACCCGGTCGGCATCGACGCGCCGCAGCCGCGCTTCGGGTGGCGGCTGCAGACCGCGACCACGGGCCAGTCCCAGGCCCGCTACCAGGTGCAGATCGGCAAGGCCAGCGAGGCGGACGTCTGGGACAGCGGCATCGTGCCGAGCACCCAGTCGTCCGATGTGGTCTACAAGGGTCCGGCGCTGACGGCCAACACCACCTACCAGTGGCGCGTTCGCGTCTGGGACGGCCAGGGACGGCCGAGCGGCTGGAGCGCCACGGCCCGCTTCGACACGGGGCTGACCGGCGGCTGGACCGCGGACTTCATCGGCAAGCCGGGCACGGCCAACGTCACCGGCGCGTCGTGGATCTGGTACCCGGAAGGCGATCCGGCGGTCGAGGCGCCGGCCGGAACGCGTTACTTCCGGCGTACGTTCACCAGCGCCACCGCCACCCGGGCGACGCTCGCGGCGACCGGGGACGACACGGCCGACGTGTGGGTGAACGGCCGGCCGGTCACCAGCTCGCCGCGGGTCAACGACTCGTGGAAGCGGGCCCAGACCGCCGAGGTGCAGCTGGTCGCGGGAACCAACACGATCGCGGTCGCCGCGACCAACACCACGGCCAGCCCGGCCGGACTGCTCCTCAAGATCGGCGGCATCGTCAGTGACGCCACCTGGAAAGCCTCTCAGAGCGGACCAACAGGCTGGGAGCAGCCGGGATTCAACGACAGCGCATGGCCGGCGGCGAAGAACACCGCGGCCTACGGCGGCGGCCCCTGGGGCACGCAGGTGGCGGTTCCGAACGCTTCCCCGTACCTGCGCAAAGGTTTTGATGTCACCAAGACCGTGGCACGGGCGCGGCTGTTCACCACGGCGCTCGGGCTGCACGACACCTATCTGAACGGCGCGCGGGTCGGCGCCGAGCGGCTCGACCCGGGCTGGACCGACTACACGAAGAGGTTGCAATACCGCGGCTACGACGTCACCGGCGCGATCAAGCAGGGGCGCAACGCGCTCGGCGCGGTCATCGGGAACGGCTGGTACAGCGGGAACATCGGCTTCGCGGGCAGCCAGCGCTACGGCACGTCGCCCTGGTACTCGGCGCAGCTGGTCATCCAGTACTCGGACGGCACGTCGTCGACCATCAGCAGCGATTCGTCCTGGCGTACATCGACGGCCGACATCCGCGCCGACGACCTCTACGCGGGTGAGGACCAGGACGCGCGCCTGGCCATCGCCGGCTGGAACACGCCCGGCTTCAACGACGCGGCCTGGGCGCCGGTCACCGTGTCCACCGCCACGAAGCCACGGCTGGTGGCCGCGGTCGATCCCGGTGTGGTCGTACAGCAGGAATTGACGCCGCGCGCCATCACCCAGCCCAAGCCCGGCGTCTACGTGCTCGATCTCGGGCAGAACTTCGCGGGCTGGAACCGGCTGCGGGTACGCGGAGCAGCCGGCACCCGGGTGACGGTGCGGCACGCCGAGATCCTGAACGCCGACGGCACCCTCTACACCGCCAACCTGCGGGCGGCCCAGGTTACCGACACGTTCACGCTGGCCGGGACGGGCGCCGACGAGGTGTTCGAGCCACGGTTCACCGTGCACGGCTATCGGTACGTGGAGCTGACCGGCCTGCCCGCCGCGCCGACGACGGCCACCCTGACCGGGCTCGCGACCTGGACCGCGGGCGCCGCCACCGGCACCTTCACCACCTCGGATCCGCTGATCAACCAGGTGCAGCACAACATTCTGTGGGGCGCCCGCTCCAACCTGCTCTCGGTGCCGACCGACTGCCCGCAGCGGGACGAGCGGCTCGGCTGGACCGGCGACATCGCGGCGTTCGCGGCCACGTCCACGTTCAATTTCGACGCGTACGGGCTGCTGGACAAGTTCTCCGACGACCTGGTCGACGCCCAGCACGCGGACGGGGCGTTCACCGACGTCGCGCCGGACGTGCTGGGCGGGGCGGGCAAGGCGGGCTGGGGCGACGCGGGCGTGATCGTGCCCTACCAGACCTGGCAGCGATACGGCGACCTGCGCGTGGTCGACGAGCACTACCCCGCGATGGTGCGCTGGGTCGAATACCTGCGGTCCACCGCCGGCGCCGACCTGATCCGCAACCAGGACACGTTCGGCGACTGGCTGAACGTCGACGACGGCACCGCCAACGATCTGACCAGCACGGCGTACTTCGGCTGGTCGGCCCGCCTGGTATCGCGGATGGCGGCGGCCACCGGCCGTACCGCCGACGCTTCCCGATATGGCCAGCTCGCCGACCAGATCGCGGCCGCGTTCACCGCACGCTTCGTCCGCGCCGACGGCACGGTGGGCAGCAACAGCCAGACCGGGTACGTGCTGGCGCTCGCGTTCGAGCTGGTCCCGGCCGCCCGGATCCAGGCGGTGGCCGATCGGCTGGCCGCGAAGGTGGCGGAACGGGGCGGCCACCTGTCGGTCGGTTTCATGGGCGTCGAGGGCCTGCTGCCGGTCCTCGCCGAGCACGGTCACCTGGACACCGCGTACCAGGTTCTTCAGCAGCCCGGATACCCCGGCTGGGGCTATATGAACAGCCGCGGCGCGACCACCATCTGGGAGCGCTGGGACGGTATCCGGACCGACGGGTCGCTGCAGGACCCCGGCATGAACTCCTTCAACCACTACGGTCTCGGCTCGGTCGGCGACTGGCTCTACCGCTCCATCGGCGGCGTGGCGCCCGCCTCACCCGGCTACCAGCGCATCCTGATCGCGCCCCGGCCGGGCGGCACCCTGACCACGGCATCGTCGGAGCTGACCACGGCCTACGGCCCGACGGCCAGCGCGTGGTCCAGGTCTGGCGGCACGCTCACCCTGCGCGTGACGATCCCACCCAACACCACGGCGACGGTACGGGTACCCGGCGCCACCGTGACGGCCCCGCCGCAAGCGGTGCCGCTGGGCGGCTCGTCGTACGCGCTCCCGTCAGGCAGCTACACCTTCACCACCCCGGCCTGACGACCACACGATGACCGCCGGGGGCAGCGCCGCCCCCGGCGGTTTCGTCAGGCCGGCCGGATATCGAGCCGATCGGGCGACGGAAGCTCGGCCGGACACTCGCTGCCGGCGGGCCAGAAGCGGATCTGCTCGTCGATCGCCTTGCCGAAGGCGTTGGGTTCGGTGCCGACGCGCAGGTGCGCCGGGAGGAACCGGCCCCGGTCCACTCGATGCCGCCGAGCAGCTCACCCCGCCGCGCGTCCACGATGGTGCCCGTCCACCGAGCCCCGGACACCAGGCGTTGACCCGCACCTCCATCCCCGGCCGAAGTCGGCCGGAAGTCGACGGACGGGCAGCCGCACCCGCAAAGCCCGGCGACGTCACCTGGATCGAGGCGTTCTGTGATGAGCCTCGCCTCCATCCGACTGTGGACAACCGTCGATTCCGCTGATCCGCGCGATACATTTCTCGCCCACCCTGTGGGCGGGGGCGGTGGCGGTGTGCGCGTTAAATGTCGGTTTTGCCGGTTCGAGGACCCAGCGGGCGTGGTCGGCCGGGACGACGTTGCTGCCACAGATGATGGTGGCCACGCGCCGGCCGGCGAATCGCGCCGGGTTCTCGAGCAGCGCGGCGATGCCGAGGGCGGCTGACGGCTCGACGACCAGGCCGGCGTGTTCGTAGAGCAGGCGCATGCCCGACTTGATGGACTCCTCGCGGACGAGGCTGACGTCGTCGAGCACGAGCAGCAGATCGTCGAGCACCTCGGGGATCGGGCAGCGTCCCGCCACCCCGTCGGCGATCGTGTCGAGGGAGTCGGTCTCGATCACCGTCCGCTGCTGCCACGACCGGGCCATCGCGGGGGCGCCCAGCGGCTGGACGCCGATCACCTCGACGTCGTCGGCGAGACTGCGCGCGACGTGACCGACTCCGCTGGCGAGCGCCCCGCCGCCCAGCGCGACCAGCACGACCTCGGGCCGCGGACCGTTCCGCAGCAGCTCCAGGCCGATGGTGGCGGCGCCCTCGCAGGTCGCGAGGTCGAGGCTGTCCTCGACGAGGTACATGTCCTGCTCGGTGGCGAGGGCTCGCGCTCGCAGCCGGGCGTCCTCGATGTCTTCGCCGGTCAGCTCGACCGTGGCTCCGAAGGCGGTGATCTGGCGCAGCTTGAGCGGGTTGGCCGAGTGGCTCGCCACCACAGTGACGGCCATTCCGCGACGGGCGCCGCTGTAGGACAGTGCCTGCCCGAGGTTGCCGGCGCTGGCGCAGACCATCCGCGACGCGCCCGCCTCGCCGGCCCGGGTGGCCACGGTCTCGGTGCCCCGGCCCTTGAAGCTGCGCACCGGGTTGAGCGTCTCGACCTTGAGTGTCAGGGTGCACCCGAGCAGTTCACCGAGCGACCGGGCCGGCAGCGCCGGGGTGCCGAGGAACACCGGGTCGATCACGTCCACCGCACGCTCGATGCGGTCGAGACTCAGCCGGCTGGTCATCCGGGGTGACTGCCGATCTTGACTCATCCGGGGTGACTCCCGACCTCGACTCATCCGGCGTGACTGCCGATCTCGACCAGGAGGACGCCGGCCATCACCAGGGCGATGCCCGCGCCCATGGTGCGGGTCAGGGGCTCCTGGAAGGCGAAGCGGGCGATGATCGCGGTGCCCGCGATGCCGACGGCGGCCCAGACGCCGTACGCGACACCCAGCGGGATGCCCTCGCTCAGAGCGAGGGACAGCAGGCCGAAGGAGACGATGTAGCCGGCGACCGAGACGCCGACCCAGCGCAGGCGGCGGAAGCCGTCGGACGCGCGCAGCGCCATCGTCGAGCCGATCTCCAGCGCGATCGCGAACGACAGGAAGAGCCAGCTCATGCGCCATCTCCGGGGGAGTCGGCCGGGGCGGGGTGGGACCCGATCTCGATGAGCAGGACGCCGCCGATGATCGCGGCGAAGCCGGCGCCCATGGTCCAGTTGAGCGGGTCGTCGAAGAGGAACGCGCCGGCCACCGCGGTGATCGCGACGCCACAGGCGGCCCAGATGCCGTAGGCCACGCCGACCGGCAGGCCGCAGCGCAGCACCAGGGCCAACAGCACGAACGACGCCGAGTAGCCGACGGCGACCCAGGCGTACCAGGCCGGATGGTCGAGCGCCGCGCGCAGGGCGAGGCTGCCGCTCACCTCGGACACGATGGCCGCGGCCAGAAAAAGCCAGCTCACTTCGTACCCGTCAGATCGTGAATGAGGGCCAGGACCGCGTCATGGTCGCGGGGCGCGGGCGGGAAGACACCGGTCGCGGCGGCGCCCCACAGGCCGTCGGCGGCGAGGCGGGCCAGGGTGAGGCGGGCGCGTTCGGCGGCGGGCAGGTCGTCGGGCAGCGCGAACCAGGCGGCCATCCGGGTCGTCCACGGTTCGGTCAGGGCGGGGCGGTAGGCGGCCTCGGTGAAGATCGCGTATTCGGCCCGGCTGATGTCGCCGGTCGCGGTGACCTTCGCGTACGCGCCGACCCGCTGCGCCGCGGAAGCGGTCTCGAAGGTCACGCCCCAGGCGCGCAACTGGTCGTGCATAGCGGCCTCCATCCGGCCGGCCGCGTGCTCGATGATGGCCAGCAGGAGCGCCTCGCGGGTCGGGAAGTGGTACATCAGACCCGGCTTGGTCAGGCCGGCCTGGCGGGCCACCGCGTCGAGGGTGATGTCGGCGCCGTCCGGAACCGAGACCACGGCCAGCGCCGCGTCGAGGATGACGGTCTTCGAACTCTGCCTCACCGGGCAAACTTTACCTTCCGGAAGGTAAAGTATTCAACGCGCGGGTGACGGGTATCACGTAGGCATGGCGCGACCCATCTGGACCGGGGCAATCACGTTCGGGCTGGTCTCTGTGCCCGTCGGCATGTACTCGGCGACCCACGAGCACGAGGTGTCCTTCCACCAGTACGAGAAGGGCACCAGCGATCGCATCCGCTACCAGCGGGTCAACGAGCGCACCGGGAAGGAGGTCGACTACGCCGACATCGTCAAGGGCACCGACACCGGCGGCGGCAAGCTGGTCATGCTCGAGCAGGAGGAACTGGACTCGGTGGCGCCCGGCCGGTCCAAGAGCCTCGACCTGCACGCCTTCGTCGACCTCGAGGAGATCGACCCGATCTTCTACCAGAAGAGCTACTACCTCGCCCCCGGCAGCGACGAGTCGGCCAAGACGTACGCGCTGCTCCGCGACGCCATGGCCAAGGTCGGCCGGGCCGCCATCGGCACGCTGGTGATGCGGGGCAAGGAATACCTGGCGGCGATCCGTCCCGACGGCAAACTGCTCGTCCTCGAGACGATGTTCTTCGCCGACGAGGTCCGCGAGCCCGAGGACGAACTGGGCGGCCTCCCGTCCGCGACGGCCAAGCCGGCCGAGATGAAGATGGCCGTGCAGCTCATCGAGTCGATGTCCGGCAAGTGGAAGCCGAAGGACTACCGGGACAGCTACACCGACCGGGTGCAGAAGCTGATCGCCGAGAAGAAGAAGGGCAAGGAGGTCACGGTGGCCGAACCGGCGCCCGAGGCCACCGACGTGACCGACCTGATGGAGGCGTTGCGGGCCAGCGTGGACCGGGCCAAGACCCGCCGTGGCGCCGCCGCCAAGTCAACGCCGACCAAAAAGAAGAGCACCGCCGCGAAGAAAACGACGGCCAAGAAGACGACAGCCAAGAAGAAGGCCGCCTGAGGTCCCCACAGGGCGGGCGCCTGAACCGCCCCCGCCCTGTGGGCCAAGAGGTCAGCGCAACGACACGGCCGCCGCGGCCAGGTGGCGCAGCGACGCCTCCACCTCGGCGTACCCCCTGGTCTTGAGGCCGCAGTCGGGGTTGACCCACAACCTCGACGCGGGCACCGCCGCCACCGCGAGCCGCAGCGCCCGCGAACCACTTGGTCAGCTCGAGCGCCGGCTCGGCGTCGACCCCACGGGTCATGGCGAAGTAGGTGTCCAGGTCGGACAGTCCCAGGCGGCGGAAGCGGGCCGTGCTCCACGTCGTACGCGCTTGACTTTTGTCAACAGCCTTGCCAACAATCCGGTCAGGTCGGAGGACGCGTACGAGCGTGCGGCTCCACCTCGCCCACGTGACCAGTACCCTGCGCGAAACTCGCGATGAGAACTGAAGGGGAAACCGTGCCCTCCGAAACCGCGCGCCGGATCACCGCCGGCGCCTACGACACCCACGTGCACGTCGCCCCGGACGTGATGAAGCGCCTGGTCGACGACGTCACGCTGGCCCAGCGCTGCGCCGAGACCGGGCTGGCCGGCTTCGTCCTCAAGTCGCACTACGTGCCGACCGCCGAGCGCGCCGAGGTGGTCCGGGGCACGGTGCCCGGCGTCGACGTGCTGGGGGCGATCACCCTGAACGCGTCGGTCGGCGGCCTCAACCCGGTGGCCGTGGAGATCGCCGGCCGGCAGGGCGCCCGGGTGGTGTGGCTGCCCACCGTGGACTGCCGCAACCAGCGGGAGAGCCGGGCCCAGGCCCCCGAGGGCGCCGTGCCGCCGATGTGGGCGCAGCTCCAGGACGACCTGGCCGAGCAGGGCATCATGGCGCCGGCGATCGACGTCGTGGGCGAGGACGGCCAGGTCGTGCCGGCGCTGCGGCAGGTGCTGGCGCTGATCGCCAAGCACGACATGGTGCTGGCGACCGGGCACCTCTCCGGGCCCGAGATCAAGGCGGCCGTGGAGGCGGCGGCGGACGCGGGCGTACGCCGGATCGTGGTCACCCACCCCGAGTTCACCTCGCAGCGCATTCCCGTCGAAGCCCAGCGCGAGCTGGCCGAACGCGGCGCGCTGATGGAGCGCTGCTTCACCACGCCGCACAGCGGCAAGATCTCCTGGGAGCAGTGGTACGCCCACATCCGCGAGGTCGGCCCCGAGCATTCGGTGCTCTCCAGCGACCTCGGGCAGCCGTTCAACCCGCCGGTCGAGGACGGCCTGGCCCTGCTCGCCGACCGGCTTCTGGACAACGGCTTCACCGAGGACGAGATCCACACCATGGCCGTGGTGAACAGCCGCCGCCTGGCCGTCGTCGGCTGACCACGGCGACGTTGACAGACCGCTCGTTCGAGTGAAACATTTCAATGCATGATTGCCCGAATTGCCACGATTCTGATCTTGCTGGCGCCGACTCCCGCGGTGGACAACCACGCCCCGCAGGCGCCGACCGGGCTGACCGTGGGCGATCGGGCCGATCCACTGGGCGTGGAGGGCGCGCCGCAGTTCGGCTGGCTGCCGGTCGACGCCGACCCCGGCGAGGTGCAGTCGGCGTACCAGATCAGGGTCTTCACCGGGAACACCCAGACGCAGGTGTGGGACAGCGGCAAGGTCGTTTCACGGGAAACCGCCTACGTGCCGTACGGCGGCCCGGCGCTCACGCCCGGCGCCACGTATCGGTGGGCGATGCGGACCTGGGACCGGGCCAACGCGGTGTCGGTGTGGTCGTCGAACGCGTACTTCGACACCGCGCTGCCGGACACCCAGTGGCAGGCTTCGTGGATCCGGCGGACCACGGCCGAGGCCGACGACTACACGCTGGCCCGCAAGGAGTTCCGGGTCACGGGCAGCCGGGTCGTGCGGGCGCGGCTCTTCGTGTCGGCGGGGCAGCAGTACCAGGCGTACGTCAACGGGCGCCGGGTCGACGACGGGCCGGCGTTCGCGTACCCGGGCGAGGGGTATTACCAGGTCACCGACGTGACGGCCGACCTGGCGGCGGACAGCCGGGCCGCGATCGGGGTGCTCTACCACTGGTACGGGCCCGGGCAGGGCCGTCCGGCCGGTGCGCCCGGGTTGCTCGCGCGGCTCGAGGTGAACCACGCCGACGGCTCGCGGCAGGTGATCGGCACCGACGCGACCTGGCTGGTGGCCCGCGGGCCGTGGCTGCCGGCGGCGTACCGCAACGGGGACGGGCGCGACTACATCGAGCACGGCCTGCCCGTCCCGTCCGGCTGGGCGTCACCCGGGTTCACGGCCACCGGCTGGACCGCGCCCTCGGTCGTGGCGTCGCCCGGTCCGCTGCGGGCCCAACGCACACGGCTCGCGCACACCTCCGTTGCTCCCGTGTCGGTGACGACGTTGCCGTCGGGCGCCGTGGTCGCCGACTTCGGCCGGGTCATCCCGGCCGTGCCGCGGGTCTCGTTCGCGTCCGGCCTGGCCGGGCGGGTCGTCGACCTGGTGGCCGGGTTCGTGCTCAACGCCGACGGCTCGGTGGCCAACACCCCCGACACCAACCAGGACACCGATCTGACCTATCGCTACACCCAGCGCGACGGTGACCAGACCTTCGAGGCCTTCACCTATGAAGGCTTCCGCTACCTGCAGGTGTCGTCGCCGGCGGACATCTCGGGCGTCGTTCAGCACACCGACGCCGACCCCGCCCGGTCGGCCACCTTCACCAGCTCGGATGCCACCCTGAACGCGGTCTTCCAGCTGATGCGGCGGTCCGCGCTCTACTCCACGCAGGAGCAGTTCCTGGACACCCCGACCCGGGAGAAGGGCCAGTTCCTGGCCGACGCGGTGAACATCTCCCGCGCCCTGATGGCCGGCTCGGGCGACCGGAACGCGACGGCCCGGGCGATCCGCGAGTTCATCGCGTCGCAGCAGCGCTACTGGCCGGACGGCCGGCTGAACGCGGTCTACCCCAACGGCGACGGCAAGCGGGACATCCCCGACTTCACCGAGATGTTCCCCGGCTGGGTGTGGGACTACTACCAGGCCTCCGGCGACCGTGCCGTGCTGGCCGACGCGTTTGGGGCGTCCTCGGCCATCGCCGGCTACGTGCGCCGCTATGTCGACCCCGCGACCGGCCTGGTCACCCGCCTCGACGGCGGCAGCGGCGCCTACCAGTACGGCATCATCGACTGGCCCAACCGCTACGGCTACGACACCGACACGGTCGCCCGCACCACGGTCAACATCCTCGCCGTCGACGTGCTGCGCAGCACCGCCCAGCAGGCGTCGGCGCTCGGCCGGCCGCAGACCGAGATCGATGCTCTGCGTACGGACGCCGACGCGATCGCCGCGGCGGTGAACAGCCGCCTCCGCCGCCCCGACGGCATCTACATCGACGGCCTCGCCGCGGACGGCACGCAGAGCACCCACGCCTCCCAGATCGCCAACGCCTACGCCATCGCGTACGGCGTCGCGCCCGCCGCCGACCACCCCGTGCTGGCCGACCACCTGGAGTCCCTGAAGCTGCAGATGGGCCCGATGACGGCCGACACCCTGATCGAGGCCCTGCATGTGGCCGGCCGCGACCGGGCGGCGCTCGCCCGGCTGACCGACCCGTCCACCCTGGGCTGGGCCAACGTCCTGTCCCGGGGCGGCACCTTCACGTGGGAGTCCTGGGAGGCGCCGGAGCGCGGCGACAGCATGTCCCACGGCTGGGGCAGCGCCGCCCTGACGTCGGTCCTGTCCGACCTGCTCGGCGTCCGCCCGACGGCTCCCGCCGCCCGTACCGTCGAGATCGCCCCACCCACCGGAACCACCCTGACCAGCGCTTCCGGCACGGTCTGGACCCAGTCCGGCCCGATCACGGTCGCCTGGTCGGGCACCAGCGTCACCGCGACCATCCCCACCAACGTCACGGCGACGATCCGCGTCGGCGCGACCGTGGCCACGGTGGGGTCGGGAACGCATACGATCACCGGCTGACGGCGGCGGACGGCTCGACGCTGTTCGAGACCTACCC
This sequence comes from Actinoplanes sp. NPDC089786, assembly GCF_040684855.1. Lineage (NCBI taxonomy): Bacteria > Bacillati > Actinomycetota > Actinomycetes > Micromonosporales > Micromonosporaceae > Actinoplanes > Actinoplanes sp. NPDC089786. The sequence goes on along the minus strand of NZ_JBFBGU010000001.1, from coordinate 414,405 downwards.
GCCGGAGGACGTTACCTACGCCACGGTGCTGCCGGCGCCGAGCAGGCCGCCGGGCCGCCCTCGAGGAGTTCGTCCGCCACATGGGCCCGCCGCGCCGCTACACCTTCAACCCCGACGGCACCATGAGCGAGATCCAGCCCGGCGCCTAGGCAGCTCTCGCTGTGCAGGCCGGGCTACTGGAGCCACGACCTGATCGCCGCGAGGCCGGCCGCGGTCAGGCCCACCGCCGGGTCGACGCGCTGCAGCAGCGCCGGCGCCGGGTGGTGGGCCGCCACCCAGGCCCGGTCGGCCTCGCCGATCTCGTCGTCGACCCACACGAACGGCCGGCCCGCAGCCCATCGCGCCAGGTCGCGGGTCTTCCAGTGCAGCCGCGGGTCGTCGTCGGAGTCTGACCACTCGACCACCGGGAGCGGCCCGAACCCGAGCAGAGGTGACAGCACCTCGTTGGCCTCGCCCATCCAGGTGGTCGCCCAGACGATCTCGCATCCGAGAGCCGCCAGCCGAGACCCTTGCTCGGGGTCGAGCCGCGCCAGCAGGGGGTTGCCGCCGCGCTCCGGCGACGTGATGGGTGCGCCTCCGCCGAAGGGCAGAATCGTCCCATCGACGTCGAGAAACAGCAGCGTCACGTCAGGTGGCGGGCGATGAAGTCGCGCCAGCGCGGGGGCGCGGCGGGATCGGTTTCACCATGTCGGCCAGGGTAGCGAGCCAGTTGCTTGTCGCTGGAGCCGAACGCGTCGAACAGCTCCAGCTGGCCGGCCAGCGGGAAGAGTTCGTCCTGCTCCTGGACGTGGAGCAGGACGGGAGCGGTGATCCGGCGTGCGTCTCTCTCGATCCGGGCGCCGGACTCCAGGCCCGCCGGCATCAGGGTGCTCTGCCGGAGGCCGAACTTGCCGAAGACGGCGCAGCGGAAACGGTCGTTGAGGGCCGCGACCAGGGGCAGGCCGAACCGTGCGCCCATGGACAGGCCGATGTAGGCCAGCCGGCCGGTGTCCACGGCACCCGAGGCGCCGACCTCGTCGATGGTGGCGCGCCAGTCGGCGGTAATCTCGCTTGTGGCCGCTGCCGCCGTGGCCGAGCAGCACCAGCGGCGCGGGGGCGGCTGCGGCCGGTGGCCGCCAGAGAGCATGCGGCACACCGGCCATCGCGGTCAGCGCTTCCAGGTGCGGCGGGAGGTGCTGACGATGTTGCCCGCCCGGTCGATGGCGTAGAAGGCGACCGTGAAGGACTTGCCGTACCTGGTGGCGTTGAGGTTCAGGGCGTACGGGGCCTTGGTGTCGGAGAGGACCAGCTTGCCGTTGACGCGCAGCTCGACGCGCTGGATGCCGTTCAGGTCGGTCGCGCTCATCGACGTCTTGACCGTGGCGGGGACCTTGGCGCCGCTCGCCGGGGCGGTCACCTTGGTGATTCTCGGCCGGGTGTTGTCCATGATCACCATGCGGTTGAGTTCGCTCTTGTTGCCGAGATTGTCGTGGAGCATCCAGGAGTACACGTAGACGCCGTCCTGGATCAGCACCTTGAACACGTGGGAGTAGACGCCGTTGTTGCCCTTGACCCAATAGGTGAGGCCGTCCGCGTAGACCGACTCGATCCCGGTCTGGTCGGCGGCCGTGATGGTGCTGGTGAACGAGGTGCCGCGCACCAGGGTCCGCTGGGTGGGGGTGGCACTCGACGCTCTCGGGCCGGTGTTGTCGAGCTGGACCTGGAACACCCGGCTGGACATGTTGCCGAGCCGGTCCCAGGCGCGGATCTCGGCCGTGACGACGCGGATCGTCGTGCCGAAGTCGCAGATCACGTCGTCCTGGGTCGCGCACCGGACGCCGTCGACCCACCACTCGACGCGGACGGCGTCGCCCGGCCAGGGGAACACGGCCTTGAGGTGATTGGGGCCCGGCCGCGTGAAGAGCCATTCGTCATGGCCGATCGAGGGGCCCTCGTTGTCGATGATGAAGGTCGGGTCCTGGTACGTGTAGTTGCCGGCCCGATCGACGGCCCGGAAGCGCACGTCGCCGGGCGTCGCCGTGAAGTCGCGCTCAAAGACCCACGGCGCTTCGGTACGCCGCTCGAGCACCTCGCCGGAAACGCCGCCAGCCATCATGACGATCTCGGCGACGTCCTCCGCGTCCGGTGTCACGGTGATCGTGGTCGGTCCGTGCACGATCGTGCGCGCGGGCGGCTGGATGGCGATCGCCAGCTTCGTCGCGTCGACCCGCACCCGGGTGGTCGCGTCGGCCACGCGGTCCTCCGTGTCGACGACCCGCACGCGCACGGTCGCCTCCGGGCCGTCCTTCTCGTACATGTAAACGCCGGTGCTCGTCGAAGGCCACCTCGGGACGGTCCGCCGCAGCGACCCGTTGACGAAGATGTACGCCCGGACGATGTCGCCGCTGACGACCGGGTCCAGCCGGAACCACGCCGGGACAAGCTGGCCCTCGGTGAGGCCGGTCGAGAGCACGACCGGCCCTTCGTCGGCGGCGGACGCGGGCGTCGCGGACCCGACCGTCAGCATCATGACCGCGACGACGACCGCGGTGAGACGGCGGATCATCGCTTCCACGTACGCCGGGAGGTGCTGACCAGGTTGCCGGCCTTGTCCAGGGCGTACCAGGCGACCGTGAACGACTTGCCGTACTTGGTGGCGTCGAGGTTCAGGTTGTACGGCGCCTTCGAGTCGGACAGGACCAGGGTGCCGTTGACGCGCAGCTCGGCCCGGGCGATGCCGTTCAGGTCGGTGGCCGTCATCGCGGTCTTGACCGTGGCGGGAACCGTGGCGCCACTGGCCGGAGCGGTCACCGAGGTGATCTTGGGCAGGGTGTTGTCGACGACCACGGTGCGGTAGTAGGAGGTCGGGTTGCCCGCGTAGTCGCGGACCACCCAGGTGAACGAGGTGGCGCCGTCCCGGCCGAGCTTCAGCGGGGCCGAGAACGTGGTGCCGGTGCGCTGGCCGGTGACGTTCAGCGGGGCGCTGAGGTATGCGGTGTCGAGGCCGGCCGGGTCGGTGGCCGTGAGCGTGGTGGTCAGGCTGGTGCCGCGGACCAGGGCCAGGTGGCCGGGGCTGACCCGGGTGACGACCGGGCCGGTGTTGTCGACCTGGATCGAGAAGGTTTCGGTGGTGGCGTTGCCCCAGGGGTCCCAGGCGCGAATCTCGACCGGGACGGCGCGGATCTGGGTGCCGAAGTCGTATTCGACGGCGACCGCGTTGCCGCGCGGGGCGCCGTCGATGTGCCACTCCATCTTGGCCACACTGGTGGCGTCGTCGACCCGGGCGCCGATCCAGTGCTTGCCGGGCCGGGTGACCGGCGGCGCGGCCAGGGCGATGGTCGGGCCCTGCTCGTCCACGACGAAGGCGGCCTCGTAGATCTCCGAGACGTTGCCGAGCTTGTCCGTCGCCCGGAACGTGACGCGGCCGTCGTGGCCGGTGAAGTCGTAGTTGATCACCCACGGCTTCGAGGTCACGCGGGCCAGCTCGGTGCCGTCGGGCGCGTTCATCACGATCTCGGCCACGTCGTCGGCGTCCGGCGTGAGGTAGAGGGCGGTCTGGCCGTGGACCACGCCGCCGTCAAGAGGGGTACGGAAGGACAGCTTCGGCGCCTTCCCGTCGACGCGCACCCGGGTCGTCAACGCGCTGCTGTCGCCGGTCTCGTTGAAGGCGCGGACCGTGACGTCGGCGTCCTTGCCGTCCAGGTCGGCCGGGAACTCGGCGCGCACGGCCGAGTTGGGCCACGGCACCGTGGCGGAGAACCGGCCCGGCACCACCACCTGCACCCGGACGGCGTCGTCGCTGATGATCGGCGTGAAGTCCTTGACCCGGCCGACGAGCTCGCCGTCGGTGAGGCCGGTCGCGCTGACCACCGGCGCGTCCGCGGCGGCGGCCGGAGTGGCGGCGGCCGTGACGAGCAGGCCGGCCACGGCCACGATCGTGATGAATCCCCGTGTCTTCATGTGTCTTATCGCTTCCAGGTGCGGCGAGAGGTGCTGACGATGTTTCCGGCGCGGTCGATCGCGTAGAAGGCGACCGTGAACGACGTGCCGTACTTGGTGGCGTTGAGGTTCAGGTTGTACGGCGCCTTCGCGTCGGAGAGCACCAGCTTGCCGTTGACCCGGAGTTCGACGCGGGTGATGCCGTTCTTGTCGGTCGCGGCCACGGTCGTCTTCACGGTGGCGGGGACCTTGGCGTTGCTCGCCGGCGCGGTCACCTTGGTGATCTTCGGCGGCGTGTTGTCGACGATCACCGTCCGGCGGAAGGAACCCTCGTTGCCCAGCCGGTCCCGGAGGTACCAGAAGAACGTGTATCCACCGTCGCGGCCGACCGGCAGCCGGGTCGAGTAGGTGCTCGGGTGGTCCACAACCACCGGGTAGCCCAGCATGTCGACCTGGAGGATGCCGGCCGGGTCGGCGACCGTGATCCGGCCGCTGATCTTGCTGCCGCGGACCAGCGCGTTCTGGCCGGGACTGGCCGCGGTGACGGCCGGTGCGGAGGCGTCGAGCCGGATGCCGAACTTCTGGACCGAGTAGTTGTCCCACTCGTCCCAGGCACGCGTCTCGACCGGAACCGTGCGGATCTTCGTACCGAGGTCGGTCCGGATCCGCGTGCCGGTGCCGCGGAAGGCGCCGTCGACGTACCACTCGATGCGCTTCACCTTCGACTTCTCGGAGACGTCGGCGTTGAGATACTGCAGGCCCGGCCGTTGGTAGATGCCGTAGGCCATGGAGAGCACCGGGCCCTGGTCGTCGACGGAGTAGCGGGCGGGGTAGATGTCGGAGGCGTTGCCGGCGCGGTCGGTGGCGATGAAGCGCACGTCGCCGCTCTTCCCGATCGCGTCCCAGGAGAAGACCCAGGGCGCCTCGGTACGCCGGGCGATCTCGGCGCCGCTCGCATCGGTCATGACGACCTGGGCGAGGTCGTCGACGTCGGGAAGCACGGTGATCTCGGTCCGGCCGTGGATCACGGTGCCCCGGGCGGGATTGGTGGTCAGCACCGGCCTCAGGACGTCCACGCGCACCCGGGTGGTGGCCTCGGCGCTGGCGCCGTCCACGTCGAACGCACGCAGGGTCAGGCTCACCTCGTGGTCCTGCTCGGCGAGCCGGAACGGCACCCGGAAGTTCGCGATCGGCCACCCGGTGCTGCCCCAGCGTTTTGCGCCGTCGACCAGCACGTCCATCCGCGCCACGTCGTCGCTGACGATCGGGTGCAGCTGGTTGAGAAGTCCGAGATATTGCCCGTCGACCAGGCCGGTCGACGTGATCAGTGGTTCGTCGGCGGCGGACGCCGGGGTGGCGGCGCCGGCGATGAGCAGCCCCGCCAAGACAACGACAGAGGCGAATCCCCGTGTATTCACGAGCGGGGATGATACGGCACCGTTCCGTCCACAGGCGACCCGCTTTCCCTTGCGCGGAAAAGGAAAGCGGCGGAAGCGGCAACCCCCGGGCGGTTTCGAGGGGTTCGAGGGTGACCACTCCCGCACGTGGAGCGAAGCGACCCTCGGCGGGAGCAGCGGTCTGCACCACCCACCCCGCTACGACCTCGATCTTGATCTGGTTATTGCAGCCGGAAGCTTTGCGCGGCCGACCCGTTGCAGGCGTACTGGACCAGCTGGACGCCGTCGGCGGTGGCGGCGGCGGGGACGTCGAGACACTTGCCGCTGTTGCGGTTGACGAAGTGGTAGGCGCCGGTGGGCTCGGCGACCGGCTGCCACTGCTGATTGGCGCCGCCGCCGTAGGACCAGGTCTGGATCAGGGCGTTGTCGGCGGCGGAGACGTCCTTGACGTCGAGGACCTGCGCGCTGTTGCCACGGTTGTTGATGCGTACGAAGCCTCCGCTGGTCGGCGCCAGCTGGTACTGCTGCGCGTTGCTGCCGTTGCAGGCGTACTGCTGGATCGCGGTGCCGTTGACCGTGCCGGCGGACCTCGCGTCGACGCACTTGCCGCTGTTCACGGTGGTGATCGACGTCCAGGGCGCGGGGTCGGGCGCCGGTGTGGTCCCGCCGTCGGCGCCGGCCAGCCACTTGATGCCGTTGACCAGGAACTGGTTCTGCTGCGCGCTGGCGAACGTGGACGACGTGCGGGTGTTCGTGTCGTAGTTCATCGCGTTGTGGCCGAAGTTGGCGTACAGCATCTTGTAGTTGCGGTTGGTCCAGATCAGCGGATAGAAGCCGCTGGTCCACTGCTGGCTGGTGCCGACCGGGAAGCTGGAGCTGTCGATCGACGCCAGGATGTCGATGTCGGGGTTCTGACGCAGGTCACGGCTCCACGAGTACCACTCGCTGACCGAGCTCGGGAAGGTGGCGGGCAGCCCGGCCATCGACGGGTGCGACCGGTCCTCCACGCGCAGCGTCTCGGCCGTCGGCAGCCACGTGTTGGTGGCGAAGTTCCCGGAGCCCAGGAACGTGTTGTGGTACCAGCTCCACGCGTTGGCGTTGTCGGTGTAGGCGCTCACGTGGAAGCCCATCCAGGCGCCGCCGTTCTGCATGTACGTCTGGAAGGCGGCCCGGCGGTCGGCCGGCGGGCCGTCGTCCAAGAACATGATCACCTTGTACGCGGCCAGGCCGGACGCGCTCAGCCGGCTCCAGTCGGTGGTGGCTTCCCAGGTGAAGCCGTTCGCGGCGGCGAGCCGGGGGAACTGCTCCTTCGCCTCCTTGTCGAAGTCGATGTGGGCGGCGTCCCAGGTGCCGTTGTAGAAGGCGAGCACCTTGAACGGTTCGGCGGCGGCCGCGGGGACGGCCATTCCGGTCACGAGCATCAACGCCAGAGCGACGGCCCGGACGAGCATCTTAGGGGACATGGCATTCATCATCAAACGTCGATGCATGCCTCCACAAGGGAATTGTTAACTTATTTTCCAGTCCGCCTTGAGGCAGTGCGCCCCGGGGTCGACGGCGTGCATGATGCGGCGGCTGACGTCGCCCAGCTGGCGGCGCTGGGCCTTGGTGAGCGGGTCGAAGATCAGGCTGCGCACGGTCTCGACATGGCCGGGAGCGGCGGTGACGACCTTGTCGTACCCGTCGTCGGTGAGGATCGCGAGGGTGTAGCGGCCGTCGGCCGGGTCGGGTTCGCGGCGTACGCAACCACGTTTCTCCAGCCGGGAGATCACCTGGGAGAGCCGGGGCAGCGAGCCCTCGGCCATCTCGGCCAGCTCGCTCATCCGCAAGGTGCGGTCGGGGCGCATCGAGAGCACCGACATCACGAGGTACTCGAACAGCGTCAGGCCGGCGTCCGCCTGCAGCTGCGCCTCCAGCTTCTGGGGCAGGCGGGTCAGCACCGAGGCCACGGTGATCCAGGTCTTCCGCTCGTCGTCGTCCAGCCAGCGCGGTTCCATCCGGCCAGGCTAGCTCATCGGTCACTTGCACCGTTAAGTCACGAACCACTACGGTTCACTTCATACGTTAAGTCAATTCGAGCCGGGAGAGATACATGAACGTCGCGCTCTGGGTCATCGCCGCGGTGCTGGCGCTGGCCTTTGTCGGATCCGGGCTGGCGAAAATGGTGCAGCCGAAGGAGAAGCTCCGCGAGAACATGGGCTGGGTCGACAGCTACAGCGCCGGCCAGGTCAAGCTGATCGGCCTGGCCGACCTGCTCGGCGGGCTCGGTCTGGTGCTGCCCGCGCTGCTCGGGGTCGCCCCGATCCTGGTGCCGATCGCCGCGGTCGGCCTGATCGTCGTCATGCTCGGCGCGATCATCACGCACGGCCGGCGCGGCGAGACGCCGATGGTCATCGGCAACGTCGTCCTGCTGGTGCTCCTGGCCGTCGTGGCCTGGGGCCGGTTCGGGCCGTACGCCTTCTGAGCCTGGCCGGCGCGATCACTACCCCGTTCGCCTCCGCCGCCGAGACCGGCGGCACGTCCGCCGGCGCCCGGCCGTCCGGGGTGGAACGGTGGCTGGACTTCTGGTCCAGCCGCCGCGGCGGCGCCACCAGACGACGGCCGCGGGCGACTGCGCCGACGTCGAGTTCGTGATCGGCGGCTACTCGCAGGGCGCGCAACGGCAACATCACCGGTGGCCGCCTGTCCTACACCTCGAACGGCGCGATCGGCCAGGCGGCCACCTTCGCGGCGGCCAAGGTCAACGGCTGACGTCAGGTCCCGCTCCCCCGCCGGGCGGCGCGGCCGGCCCCCGCCACCGCGCCGCCCGGCCCACCGCAGTCGCCGAGGTGAATCCGGAGCAGCCTGGTCGTCGTCGCGGCGGCCTGCTCCGGAACGTTGTGCCCGACCCCGTCGAGGCTCACCAGCCGGAACGGCCCCGTGACCCATCGACGGGTCGCCCGCACGCCGGACGGGGCCACGAACGGATCGAGCGCGCCCATGAGAAACAACGTCGGCACGGTCACCGGCTCCGCATAGCCGGTGAAATCGTTGGCCCGGTACCAGTTCAGCGCGGCCGTCAAGGCGCCCGGTTCGGAGAGCCGGCGGAAGTACTCGGCGCATCTCTCCGCCGGCACGCCGGGCAGCTTCGGCGGGCCGGCCGCGAGAATGTCGTTCTCCGGCAACGGGCTCGGCCGCCGAAAGCCGGCCATGTAGCGCGAGGCCTCCTGCTGCACCGGGTCGGTCCGCAACGCCTCGGCGAACGCGCCCAGATGGGGCACCGACATCGCCGTCAGGCTGCGCACCCGCCGGGCGTACCGGGCCGCCGCGACCCAGCCGACCGCCGCACCCCAGTCATGTCCCACCAGGTCGAACCGTCGCCAGCCGAGTGCGTCGGCCATCGCCCGGACGTCGGTGACGGCATGATCGAGCCGGTAATGGTCCACGCCGACCGGCCGGACACCCGGCGAGTAGCCCCGCAGGTCGGGCGCGACCGCTCGATAACCGGCCGCGGCGAGCCCGCGCAGTTGGTGCTCCCAGGCGATGCCGAACTCGGGAAAGCCATGGAGCAGCAGCACCGGACGGCCGCGTCGTGGTCCGGCCGCGACCGCGTCGAACGTGCCGGCAGCGGTCCGGATGCGAAGGTCGGAAAGAGGTGGTTGCCCGGCCGCGGCCGCCGGGGTGTGCCCGGCCACCGCGACACCGGCGACCACGGCCGCGCCGAGCTTGACGAAACCGCGACGAGAGGTGGATATCGACATGGGTCGAGCATCCCGCCGGGAACCGGTGCGAGAACATCGTGCTGACTCCCGTTCCGAAGGGGGTGCCAGCACCACGGCCGGCGCGCCGACGCTCGTGGTGATTCGCGGGAACTCCGGGAGCGGCAAGACCACAACTGCGCGGGAGGTGCGCTCGCGGTACGGGCGTGGGTGCGCTCTCGTCGAGCAGGATCACCTGCGCCGCATCATCCTGCGGGAGCACGACGAGCCGGGAGCGGTGGCGCCCGCCTTCATCACCGCGACCGTGCGCTCGGCGCTGGGCCTGGGCTACCACGTGGTGCTCGAAGGCATCCTCCACGGCGCGCGGTACCGGGCCGCCCTGCTCGACCTGCTCGCCACGCATCCCGGGCCCGGCCACGTCTTCTACCTGGACATCAGCTTCGAGGAGACCGTGCGGCGGCACGCGACGCGGGGAGACCGCGGGTTCACCACGGAGGACATGCGTGATTGGTACGTGGAACGCGATCTGCTGGGCGTACCCGATGAGGTTGTTCTTGATGAGGGCAGCGGTCTGGCGCGGAGCGTGGCGACGATCATGCGGGTGAGCGGGCTGGACCGGGAGGCAGCGCGGACGCCGTGCCCGGTGACCTGCCCGCGCTGTGCCGAGAAGGCGTCACTCGCGCATGGCCATGGCGACGCCTAGAGCCCGGGTGTCGACGATCTCGGAGCCCATCCGGCTGGTGACGTAGGCGAAGGTGCTGTGTGCGCCCAGGTCGGCGATCGCGAGCGAGCCACCGTTGCCGCCCCAGGCCAGCGTCTCGGGGCTGAAGCCGCCGACGGCGAAGCCCAGGCCCCAGCGGATCGGGAAGCCGAGCACCAGGTCGGTGCCCTCGACCTGCACCTCGAGGGCGCGCCGGGCGCCGGCCTCGGAGATGACGGTTCCGGTGGTCAGGGCGGTGAGCGCGGTCGCGATCGAGCGGGCGTTGCCGTGGCCGTTGGCGGCCGGGATCTCGGCGCCGCGCCAGGCCCGGGTCTGCGTCTCGGACACCGGGATGGGCGGGTTGGTGGCCGCGTTCACCTGGATCTCGCTCTGCTCGAAGCCGCTGATCGGGGTGGCCGGCGGGATCAGGGCGGCCACCCGGTGGTCCTCGGCGGCCGGCAGCCCGATGTGGAAGTCGGCGCCGAGCGGTTCGGCGATCTCCTCGCGGAACACCGTGCCGAGGGTGCGGCCGGTGATCCGGCGGACGACCTCGCCGATCAGGTAGCCCTGGGTGGCGGCGTGATAACCGGAGGCGGTGCCCGGCTTCCACCACGGCTCCTGCGCCGCGAGCAGGCCGGTGGCCTTCTCCCAGTCGTACAGGTCGGCGGTGGCCAGCGGCTCGCGCCAGCCGGACAGGCCGGACGAGTGGCTCAGCACCTGGGCCACGGTCACGTCCTGCTTGCCGGCCGCGGCGAACTCGGGCCAGTAGCGGGCCACCGGCGCCGTGACGTCGAGTTCGCCCCGGTCGGCCAGGAGCAGGGCGGTGGCGGCGGCCATCGTCTTGGTCGTCGAGTAGACGTTGACGATCGTGTCCCGTTCCCAGTCGCCCGCCCACGCGTCGACGACCGGTTCGCCGTCGACGATGACGCAGACGGCGGCGCCGCCCTCCTCGACCGTCGCTTTCATGGCCTGTTCCACACGCTCACGCATGGCGACAGTCCTACCTGACGGCCGAGGGGACGGCGATCGCTTTCTCAGACGGGCGCGTCGGCGATCCAGAACGTGGTGACGGTCCGGTTCGAGACGTTGTCGATCATCATCTGCCAGGCCGGCTCACGGACCTGGAACTTCGGGAAGTGCCAGCCGTACGGGCCCCGCGGGTCGTTGCTGCCGCGCAGCAGGCTGACCACGGTTCCGGTCGTCGTGACAGTCAGAAACTTGCCCGACGTCGGGTGCCGGTAGACGACCTTGTTCTCGCCGACGTTGCCGGACGACTTGACCCACTCGGGGTCGAGGTGCCACTGCTGACGCCACTTCGACTGGGCGCTGAACGCGTCCGACACCACCAGGCGCGGCACGTCCGAGTTGACCGTGACGCCGCGGGTGTGCGGGGTGCCGTACACCGTGTCGGTGACCGTGAAGACGTGACTGGTCTCCGAGTACGAGCTGGCGATGGTCGACGTGCCGCCCTGCACCGTGCCGCCGTTCGGGATCGCCACGTTCTGGCCGTCCGCGCGGGTCTGGTACTGCGAGTACATGTCGGTCTTGTCGTAGCTGTACCGGCCCGGGCCGACCAGGATCCGTACGCCCTGGTTCGACCAGGTCAGGCCGCCCGCGCGGTCCTCGTGGCCGTGCGCCCGGCGGGGCGGGCCGAAGCGGACCGTGTAATGCGGCACGGTCGGGTCGGTCCAGCTCTTGAACCGGCCGATCGCCCAGCCGGCGTCGGTGTCGAGCAGGCCGCGGTTCGCCTTCAGGTCGAGCGGCCGGCCGGCCACCTCGTCCGAGTCACCGATCTGCGGGATGATCCCGTCCGGCTCGGTCATGAAGCTGTACGCCCGGAGCGCGTCGTTGACCGTCTTGCGGATCGCCGTGGCGGCGGCCGGGTTGTCGCCGCGAGCCTCCAGCGCGACCGCGGCCTGCTCCCACAGCACCGCGTTGCCGCCCTGGTAGGCCGACGACTGCTCGAACGAGATGCCCATCTTGGAGAATGATTCGGGCGCCTCGTCGACGATCCGGTCGACGCCCTTCTGGGCCCAGGTCGGCCGGTTGCCGACCAGTTCGCTGGCCCGGATGAGCTGGAGGTTGGCCATCAGGCCGTGGTTGTGCACCGGGTAGTTGGGCGGGCCGTAGTAGCGCCACCCGAACAGCACGTTCACGTTGGCCGTCATGCTGGACATCAGCAGGGTGACGGGTGGCTTGGCCAGCGCGAACAGGCAGTTCAGCGTCTCCAGCCGGCGCAGGGCGGTGCCCTCGTCCCAGCCGTAGTCGTTGGTCTGCGGGTCGGGGCTCTGGGTGTGGAAGGCGATCGCCTGCTGGATCAGCGCGTTCAGCGACTCGGTCTGGCCGTCCTGGGCCGCTCGGCGGGCGAGCGGCTTCATCCACATCAGGCCCTCGAAGTTGAGGCGCCAGGTGGGGTCGGTGACCGGCGGGTTGCGCCACATCGAGGCCGGGATCTTTCCGACCGTGAACGGCGCCGCGGGCGCCATCGTGACGACGATCGGCTCACCGTCCGGCACCGGGTCGGCCGCCGGGTTGCCGCACCGCGCGTCGGCGGTGGGGTCGTCGGCCGCGGCGCGGGCCGCCTTCTGGGTCGATTTGTCGGCCGGCCCGTAGACGGCACGGATCGCCGCCGGGTCGTCGAGTGACAACGGGTCAATGCCCATCTTGTGGGGTTTTGGGGGTTCAGCCAGGGCCGCCGCGTTCGCGGGGACGGCGAGTGCCACAAGGCTTATACCGGCGGTGAACCCGGTTGCGAGCTTCTTGAGCATGTCCATGATGGAGGTCATCCAACTGGCGATTTCCATGATCGGCCACCCCACGTTCGTCCATAAATCCGTGACGTTGGTCATCGATTACGGGGTGGCGCGGGGCGAGATGCGTCAGGCTGGGGTGCATGACCGTTTATTCCGCCGAACCCGCCCGCTACGACGCCATGGAATACCGCCGTACCGGTCGCAGCGGCCTCAAGCTGCCCGCCGTGTCGCTCGGCCTGTGGCACAACTTCGGCGGTGACAAACCGCTGGAGACGCAGCGGGCGATCCTGCGCCGGGCCTTCGACCTCGGCATCACGCACATCGACCTGGCCAACAACTACGGGCCGCCGTACGGCTCGGCGGAGGAGAACTTCGGCCGGATCCTGGCCACCGACTTCCGTCCGTACCGGGACGAACTGGTTGTCTCGACCAAGGCCGGGTACGACATGTGGCCCGGTCCGTACGGTGACCACGGCTCCCGCAAGTACTTGACCGCGTCGCTGGACCAGTCGCTCCGGCGAATGGGCCTGGATTACGTGGACATCTTCTATTCGCACCGCTTCGACCCGGAGACTCCGCTGGAGGAGACGATGGGCGCGCTCGACGCGGCGGTCCGGGCCGGCAAGGCGCTGTACGTGGGCATCTCGTCGTACTCGCCGGAACGCACCGCCGAGGCCGCCGCGATCCTGCGCGACCTGGGCACGCCGCTGCTGATCCACCAGCCGTCGTACTCGATGCTGAACCGCTGGATCGAGGGCGGCCTGCTCGACACGCTGGAGCGCGAGGGCGCCGGCTGCATCGCCTTCTCCCCGCTGGCCCAGGGCATGCTGACCGACCGCTACCTCAGCGGCGTACCGGCCGACTCCCGCGCCGGCGCCGACAAGTCGCTCTCCACCGACCTGCTCAGCGACGACAACCTGGATAAGATCCGGGCCTTGAACAGCATCGCCGAGCGCCGCGGCCAGACCCTGGCCCAGCTGGCCATCGCGTGGGCGCTGCGCGACAGGCGCATGACCTCGACGGTGCTGGGCGCGAGCAGCGTCAAGCAGCTCGAGGCGAACGTCGCGGCCCTGCGGAACACCTCGTTCAGCGACGACGAGCTGGCCGAGATCGACAAGTACGCCACCGAGTCCGGCATCAACCTCTGGGCCGGCTCCAGCGACGCCTGACCCGCCACCTCACGGCGCCGCGAGTCGGTGACCATCCGTGCATCATCCCCGAGCTCGCGGGTATCCGACCGGTCATGACCACCGAGAACGCGGGCCCCAGCACCGACCAGCACGTCACCGGCGTGGCCGAGTCCGGCGAGTTCACCACGGACAAGCCGCCGCGCTCGGACACCCCGCCGGACGGCAGCAGCAACGCGGGCATCAATGAAACCAAGGCCAACCGGCCGGACACCGAGCCGCCGGCGAACCAGAACCAGAACTAGACACGACGCCGTCCTGCTCAGTGGTCCTCGTGGCTGATCTTGGCCACTGAGCCGTGCGCGGCCTCGACCGTGTAGCGGCGGGCCGAGTCGGCCAGCTTGTCCAGGGCGGCCTCGACGAGGTCGATGCCGAGGACGTCGGCCAGGCGCGTGAGATAGATCGTGACGTCGCCGATCTCCGCGCGTACTCTCGGACCCAGATCTTTGTCGGCCATCACGGCCGCGGACTGTTCGGGCGTGAGCCACTGCAGCTCCGCCAGGAGTTCGCCCACCTCGCCGGCCAAGGCCATGGCCAGGTTCTTCGGCGTGTGGAACTGTTCCCAGTTACGCTCCTGCGCGAAGACGCGGACGCGTGCGGTCAGTTCGATGATCGATGACAACGACTTCTGCTCCTCACCTCGATCAAGGGAATGCTTTGGCACCCACCAACGACAATGCTGCCAAGCTGGCAGTGCTCATCGATGCTGACAACGCCCAACCGGGCATTGTCGAAGCGTTGCTGGCGGAAATCGCCACGTACGGCACCGCGCACGTCAAGCGGGCGTACGGCGACTGGACCGCGCCCAACCTCAAAGGCTGGAAGGACCAGCTGCTGGCCCAGTCGATCCAGCCGATGCAGCAGTTCGCGTACACACACCGGAAGAACTCCACCGACTCCGCCATGATCATCGACGCGATGGATCTGCTCTACGCGGACCGGTTCGACGGCTTCTGCATCATCTCCAGCGACAGCGACTTCACCCGCCTGGCCTCCCGTATCCGGGAGTCGGGGCTGATCGTCTACGGCTTCGGCGAGCGCAAGACCCCCAAGGCGTTCGTCTCCGCGTGTGACAAGTTCATCTACGTCGAGAACCTCCAGGAGCCGTTGACGCAGCCCGAGCCGCCGGAACCGGCCAAGGTCAGCCCGTCCGTGGTGAAGCAGGTGCGCAACGCGGTCGAGGCGGCCTCGGACGAGGACGGCTGGGCCATGCTCTCGCATGTCGGGCAGATCCTCACCAAGCAGAGCCCCGACTTCGACCCCCGCACGTACGGGTTCGGCAAGCTGAGTGACCTGGTGACCGCGATCAAGCTGTTCGACCTCGACCGCCGGGAGGCCGGCTCGGGCAAGCACGCGGTCATCTACGTGCGGGACCGGCGCCGCCGTACCGAAAAAAGCTAACGTGGCAGCATGAGCGAGCGAGTCACCAACTGGGCCGGCAACATCGTCTTCGCGGCCGATCGGGTGCATCGCCCCGCGTCCGTCGCCGAACTGCAGAAGCTGGTGGCCGGGGCCGAGCGCGTCCGGGTGCTGGGCAGCGGCCACTCGTTCAACCGCATCGCCGACGCGCCCGGCGGCGACCTGGTCTCGCTCGCGAACCTGCCCCGCGTCATCGAGATCGCCGCGGACAAAAGCCAGGTCCGGGTCGACGGCGGCATCCGGTACGGCGACCTGGTCGGCGAGCTGAACGCGGCCGGCGTCGCGCTGCACAACACGGCCTCGCTGCCGCACATCTCGGTGGCCGGCGCGATCATGACCGCCACCCACGGCTCCGGCGAGCGCCATCAGAACCTGGCCGCCACGGTCTCGTCGATCGAGCTGGTCCGGGCCGACGGTGAGCGGGTGGTGCTGCGCCGGGGCGAGCCCGGCTTCGCCGGCTCGGTCGTCGGCCTGGGCGCGCTGGGCGTGATCACCGCGCTCACCCTCGATCTCGTCCCGGCCTTCGAGATCCGGCAGTACGTGTACGACGACCTGACGCGCGATTCGCTCGGCGACCACCTGGACGCCGTGCTGGGCGCCGGTTACAGCGTCAGCCTGTTCACCAACTGGGCCACCACCACGATCAACCACGCCTGGGTGAAGCGCCTCGACGAGATGCCGGCCGGCCCGTTCTTCGGCGCGGCTCCCGCCGACGGCAAGCGCGGCCCGATCCCCGGCATGGACCCGACGAACGCCACCGACCAGGGCGGCGTCCCCGGCCCGTGGCACGCCCGCCTGCCCCACTTCAAGCTGGAGTTCACCCCGAGCTCGGGCGCCGAACTGCAGTCGGAATACATGGTGCCCCGGTCACACGCGCTGGCGGCGATCGACGCGGTGGCTTCGGTCCGCGACCAGATCGCCCCGGTCCTGCAGGTCAACGAGATCCGCACGGTGGCCGCCGACGACCTGTGGCTGAGCATGAACTACCAGCAGGACAGTCTGGGCCTGCACTTCACCTGGATCGCCGACACCGAGGCGGTGCTGCCCGCGGTGCGCGCGCTCGAGGAGGCGCTGGCCGACCTGTCCCCTCGGCCACACTGGGGCAAGGTCTTCACCATGCCGGCCGAGACCATCCGCGGCCGCTACGACCGGTTCGCCGACTTCACCGAGCTGGCCGCGTCCTACGACCCGACCGGCAAGTTCCGCAACCCGTGGCTCGACGACCTGCTCAGCTGAGTTCGTCCAGGTCGCAGGTGGGCACGGCGATCCAGCCTTCGGTACGCGCGGCGGCGCGCTGGGGCTCGTCCGGTGCAAGGGTCCGGCCGAGGGCGGCGGCCCGGGCGGCCAGCGCGGCGACCACCGCGTCGAAGGCGTCGTGGCTGCGCCGGCACAGTGGCTCGAAGTCGCCGAGGTCGAGCCACGGCGCCGCCGCGACGAGGTGGTCGAGGAGGCTGCCCTGGCCGGCCTTCTTGTAGCCGCTGTGCGGCAGGCCCCACCGGTGCAGCGCGGCCGCCGGATAGACCTCGACGATCACGCCGTCGCCGGTGCGGTCGACCGGGCCGAGCCGGGCCAGCAGGCCGGCGCAGCGGAAGGCGACGTGGGCGATGAGGTCGGCCGACACGCTGAGCGGGTTGGGGCCGGGGCGGTCGCGGAGCAGCTGGTCGGTGACCCGGTAGGCGAGGTCGCGCCGCGGCGGGACGGGCGCCGTCACACGTCCCGTTTGATGGTCGGCGACGAACGAGACGAATGCCGCCGGCCAGCCCAGCGGGCAGTCGATCCCGGCCTTGCCGACCCGCCCGATGTCGGCCGCGATCCGTTCGTCCGTGACGCCGAGGGCCAGCTCACGCAGCGTCGCCCGGCCGTCCGCCCACTCGACCAGCGCGACCGCGGTCCGCTCGTCGGCGGCGGCCAGATCTACACCCAGGGTCAGCACGGTCACACTCTAAAGTGAACGACGTGCGGGTGGGCGCGCCTGACCGGTGATCAGCCGACCAGCACGATGAAGATCAGCAGATAGCCGAGAATGGCCACGGCCAGAGCGGCCTGCATCAAGCGATGTTTGATCCAGCTCGCCCGGGACATCGCGATCAGCTGGTGAGCGACCTGTGAGAATTGCTCGTCAATGGTGAGCGCGGCGAGCTGTTGGGAAAGATCATCATTCTGCCGTACGCGGAGATCGCCGAAAAAGATCGTTCCCGGCCGGTGGCCTCGCCGCCGCGGGTCACCCAAGAGCGGAAAGGTGGCCGTGGCGGCCAATAGCGCGCCGGCCGCACAAAGAATCAACGCGATGATCAGAATGGCCGCCGGCCAACCGCCGAGCCCATGGAGATAACTGCCTTTCTGGGCGCGGGCGGTCAGGACGCCGGCCAGCACCGCGCCGTCCATGGCCAGGAAGATCGAGGCCTTGGCGTCGGCCTTGCCGGTCCAGCTCTCCTGCGCCGCGTGGCTGCGCCAGGCGATGTCCAGATTCAGGCGGGGGTCGGTGACAGCCGGACGACGGGTTCGTGACTCTACGCTCACGCCCGCAGTGGTATCACCGGCACGCCAATCGTCACAACACCAATGACGCATTCTTTCTATCGGGGTCGTGCGTTCGTCCAGAAAACCCGTACCGAGCATTGTTCACCCTGTTCAGCCAGCTTTTCGACCGAGACGATCGGACGGTTGATCAGCGTCCCGGACCGCACCGACAATTTCTCCGGCGAACGGTCCGGCTGTCACTTTTCGGTCACGCTCGACGATCAGGACGCCGATTCCGTCATTTGCGGTTTTCGCGCTCTCGCATATGTAGTTCGCTGAGCGCCGCTAAAGATGATCAGAGGCAGGAGAATACGGTGGCGGGACGTGTGGCGATGGGACGCCGGCCGCTGGTGTCGGTTGATGCGAAGGGCTACGGCTCGGCGACCGGCCGGCGGCAGGTCGCGTGGCAAGTGGGACTCACGGACATGCTGGCGGCGAGCGCCGAGGCGGCGGGACTCCGCCGGGCCGAGTGGGACTGTCAGCAGGGCGGGGACGGCGAACTGGCCGTCCTGCCGGCCGATGAGCCGGAGAACGTGCTGATCGACGACTTCCCCCGGGAACTGGCCGACCAGCTGGCCGATTTCAACGAGGACCGTCGCGACGACGCGCGGCTCCGGCTGCGGCTGGCCATCCACCACGGCGTGGTGGAGCCCGCGGCGAACGGTTACGCCGGCGCCGGCGCGGTCGTCGTCAGCCGGCTGGTCGACGCCCCGGCCACCCGCGCGGCCCAGGTCGCCGCGCCGCGGGCCGATCTGGTGGTGATCCTGTCCAACCCGGTGTTCGTGGACACCGTGGCCCAGGGCCACACCGCGTTGCGGCCCGGCCGGTTCCGCCGGGTCGTGGTGACGAACAAGGAGTTCAGCGAGGACGCCTGGCTCTACGTTCCCGGGTTCGACGTGCACCAGCTGGATCTCGACCGCACCGGCTCGCCGACGGCTGAAGCGGGCGAGAAAGCCCCCGGCAAGCCCCGCAACCGCAAGCCGGCCGATGGTTCGCCGCGCCGGACGCCGCGCAACCGGGCCGACATCGTCAACGTCTTCAAGGGGACCGTCAACGCCGGGGTGATCGGCGTCCACAACGGTGACGTCCATGGCTGAGCCCGACGACGAGACGTCGGCGTCCACCACCGAGGCGGGCGACGGCGACCAGACCAAGCCGCCCGGTGAGAAGGCGAAGCCGCCCAGGGAGCCCGGTGGCGGCGGCAACCGGGACGCGAAGAAGATCGCCGAGGTCATCAACTTCTTCCAGGGACAGGTGCACGCCGGGACCATCGGCAAGTCCGGCGGGGCCGGGGGCGATGCCCGCGGCGGTCGTCGAGCCGCCACCGGCCGGCTCGACGACGAGGAGATCCGCCGGGATCTTCGCCACTACTGCCGGCCGGACGCCTACGACGACGCCATCGAGAGGCTGACCCGCGACCACGTCGTCGCCCTCTGTGGACCGGCCGGCCTCGGCAAACGGGCCGGCGCCGTCAGCCTGCTGCGTGAGGTCACCGGCGGGCAGCTGGTCGTGCTCTCCGCGGTCAGCGACTTCAAGCAGCTCTCCACCCGGTCGTACGACCGGGGCAGCGGCTACCTGATCGTCAACCGCAGCGAGGGCGACAAGGGCTCGGAGGCCGACTTCGCCTGGCGTACGGTGCGCGGTCAGGTTCGCGACGCCGGCGCCTTCCTGGTGGTGACCACGCTGGCCGAGGTCGACCCGCAGGTGCAGGCGGTTCGTCAGCTCGCCTGGCGGCACCCGGACAGCACCACCATGGCCAAGGCCTACCTGGCGGAACGGGATCTGCCCGCCGACGAGATCACCCGCATCGTCGAACGCCTCGGCGCCGAGCTCCCGATGACCGAGATCGCCGGTGCGCTGATCCGGATCCGGGACGGCGAAACGGTCGAGGCGGTGCTCGACAGCCTCGCCGAGACGTCGGCCCGGCGGGTGCGGGACTGGTTCGACGCGCACACCACGGAGAAGGACCTGGCCATGGTCCTGGACGTCGCCGCGATGGCGATGCTCGGCGAGGTGACCCACCGCGAGTTCGAGGCACAGCGGGCCGGGCTCGAGGCGGCCATGCGCCGCCACGGCGTGATCAAACCGGCGGCCGGCCGGAAGAAGGAGGCGGCCGAGCCCGGCGACCTGAACCGGCGGCACCGGCGGACCAGCGACGACGGCCTGCTCGTGGAGCGGCAGGTGGTCAGCCGGACGAGCGTACGGAAGGTGCTGGATTTCCGGACCGAGACCTACCGTGAGCACGCGCTGGCCGAGCTCGCCCGCCGGTTCGAGATGCCGTTCTGGAACGCCACCGCCGAGTGGCTGGCCGGCATCGTCATCGCCCACGGCCCGGTGGCCGAGGTCGCCATCGGTCTGGGCCTGCTCGCGGCCGCCGACTTCGACGAGGTCGAGCTCTGCTACCTGACGCCGTGGTCGAAGGGCGAGATCGGGCCGCACGGGCAGGTGCTCGCGGTCTACGTCCTCTGGGTGATGTGCTTCAAGGAAGAGACCATGCCGATCGCGCTGAAGGTGGCCAAGCACTGGGCCAACCACGGCGACGGCGAGCAGCGATGGACCGCCGCCATGGCCTACAGCGGCGAGGTGGGGTCGCGCGAGCCGGCCCAGGCGATCAAGCAGCTGTGGCAGCTGATCTCCAGCTCGGGGAGCGGGTACGAGCAGGCCTGTTTCGCGATGGCGGTGCTGTTCGGCACGCTGATCGGCACCGCCGACGCCCGCAAGGTGCTCTCCACCCTGGTCCGGCAGGTGCACCGCGTTCCGGAACGCCGGGAACACCGGGTGCTCGTCGAACGCGCGCGGCACGTGCTGGCCGAGCTGCTCGCGCTGCGCGAGAACCAGCATCACGTCCCGGTGACGCTGCTCTACGTGGAGCAGGCCCTCGAGGACGAACCGGATCCGGCGGCCGCCCGGCTCGAACGCATCGCGCTCGTGTCCCGCCTGTGGGCGGACGGCATCCGGTGCCGGCCCTACCGGGCCGAGGTGCTGGACGCGCTGTGGCAGGGGCTCAGTCGCCTGGACCACGTCGCCGAGGACCCGATCCGGCTGGCCACCCAGCTGGGCGAGGCGCTCGTGCGGGCGCTGCCGGCCGACGAGGTCGACGACTTCTACGACGACCTCCGGACGGCCGGCCACCGGCGACGCCTGGGCAGCAAGAACAAGACCAAGCAGAGCAACCGGCCGGCCCTGGTCCTGCTCGACGTGGTCAGCCGTTACTACCGCCGCAAGGCCAGTTGAGAAGGCACGTGATGAGCGCATATCCGATCGTCCGCAGTGAGCATCTCGATCCGGCCGCCCGGCGCGGCCCGTTCGGCCTGGGCCGCAAACGCCGGGAACACAGCGACCTGCCCAAGGCCGGCGCGCACGAGGTCTGGGTGTACCGGGTGGACGGACGCTACGTGGTCAACCACGGTGAGTTGTCGCCACGGGACGACGACGTGGTGCGGGCCGACCTGGTGTGCCTGGTCGACCGCGGCGACGGGGTGGTGGTCACGGTGGATCTGACCATCCCGTCGGCCGACGGCACGGAGTTCGCGCTGCGGGTGTCGTTCAGCTGCACCGTGCTCGATCCGGCTCGCGTGGTGCGCGACAACCTGGACGCCAAGGCGGCCATCCTGGCCTACCTCCGCCGGGACTCGAAGCTGGGTCACCTGGCGCTGAACTACCGGATGGACGACCTGACCCAGGTCCGCAACGACGTGGCCGCACGGATCCGGGCGTACGCGGAAGTGAAGCCGCCGGTCATTCACGGCCTGATGCTCAGTTTCGTCGGCGTGGAGATCCCCACCCCGCAGGAGGTCGCCGACTTCCACCGCAAACGCCGCGACGCCGGGTGGGACGACCAGCTCCGCAAGGACGGCAACCAGTTCCGCCGCCGCGAGCAGCTCGAGGAGGACCGGCACGAGCAGGTCCTGGCCGGGCAACGCCGGAAGGGCAAGCACGCGACCGAACGGGAGGACCAGGACCACGATCAGGGTCAGCGGGCGCGGGCCCTGCAGTTCGCACGGCAGGAGGCGGAGTTCGCCTTCGAGGCGTTCGGCGAGGATCCGCGGCGGGCGATGCTGTACGCCGAGGCCCGTGGCCAGGTCGACGCCAAGGACGTCGCCGAGTCCATGATCTCCGACCGCCGCGAGCAGGACCTCTACGCCCGCGAGCAACGGCAGCTGGACCGCGAGGACGAGCGCAAGGCGCTGGACTGGCAACAGCAGGACGCCACCGCGCGCCGGCACGAGTCCCGCGAGGAACGGATGGAACGCGAGCGGTTCGAGCGGGAGGCCTGGCTGGAGGCCCAACGGGCCAAACGCGAGGACAAGCGGGCCCGGCGGGCCGAGGACCGCGCCGACCGCAACCGGCAACTGGAGATCAAGCTGGACGTGCTGCGTGAGCTGGCCAAGAACGGCCACCTCGACATGGTCAACCTGAAGGTGGAGCAGTTGGTCGCCGACATCTCCGGCACCGGGCTCGCCGCCGGGAGCGCGGAGCTGCCGGGCGGCGCCGCCACCCCGATCGAGGCCGGCCGGACCGACCGGGACCCGTCGGACTCCGACGACGAGGCCATCGACGTGGACGTGGAAGTGCGGGATGAAGATGACGACTGACACGGTCGAACTGCCCCGGATCCGGCTGTCCCCCGAGGACCTGGGCCGGGCCACCACCCAGCCGACCGTCGCCGACCGGCGCCCGGTCGAGCCGGACCCGAGCGTCGCCGTGCTGCCACGGCGGCTGATCGGCATTCGTGAGGACATCCTGGACTGGGTCCCGGAGGAACGGCCGCGCTACACGCGGCTCGGGCTGATCCTGGTCAACACCGGTCTGATGGCGGCGATCTCGCTGTTCGTCGCGGTGCAGCGGGTGCTCGACGTGCCCTGGCCGGTGATCGTCCCGATGGCGCTGTTCTGGGGCGTCCTGGTGCTGGCGATCGACAGCTGGATGGTGTCCAGCACGCACGGCTCGACCGGACACAAGCGCTGGCTGATGTTCGTGCCCCGGCTGATCATGGCGGTCCTGCTCGGCAGCGTCATCGCCGAGCCGCTGGTCCTGTGGATCTTCCACCCGGCGATCCACGCGAACGTCGAGCACGATCGCCAGGAGCAGATCCGGACCGAGGCCGGCCTCTGGGCCCGGTGCAACCCGGCCACCGGCGGCAGCACGGCGGCCGTGCCGGAATGCCACGACTATCAGCTCGGCGTGGACGGAACGGCGGCCGCACAAGGAAGTCTGGTGAACCTGAGCGCCGAGCGGGACAAGCTGTCCGGTGACGTGACCCGGCTGAACGACGAGCTCGACGTGAAGCAGAAGTTCGCGCAGGACGAGTGCGCCGGGGTGAAGCGGGACGGCACGTCCGGCCGGGCCGGCAAGGGCTTCCGCTGCGACCGGGCGACGCAGGTGGCCGACCGGTTCCAGCGGGAGATCGACCTGCCCGCCAAGCGGGCGCGCATCACCGAGCTCGACACGCAGATCAACGCGCAGACCGGCACCCTGGCCGGCCAGCAGAAGTCGCACAGCGACGTGGTGGCGCAGGGGATCAAGACCAAGGTCGACGCCTTCGCGGGGAGCTTCGGCAAGATCGACATCATCGACGAGGCGCGGGGCCTGGAGCGGCTGTCCGACGAGAGCCCCTTCGTCACCGCGGCTCAGTGGCTGGTCCGCATGCTCCTCATCATGGTCGACAGCCTCCCGGTCCTGGCCAAGATCCTCGGGGGCACGACGTCCTACGACCGCCTGGTCAACGCGAAGCTCCAGGCCGGGCTGCGGTTCTTCGGCCACCGGCTGAGCGTGGTCGACCACACCGTCGAGGCCTCGGTCCAGCAGACCATCCACCAGATCGACGAGCGCACCCGAGCCGTCCAGGAGCAGCACGACCAGGACCTGGACGAGGAGATCGACCGCCGCACCGCCCGCTACGCGGTGCCGGGCGACTGACCGATCAGGACCGCAGAAGAGCCGAGTCGAGGATGGTCACCGACCGGTAGCCGCCGGCATAGCGAGCGTGGTCACTGGCGCGTGAGGACATGGCCACCCCCTGCTTCCAGCCTCCAGCATCACCGGGCGTACCGGCAGTCCTCCGGTCGCGTGATCACCGACGACCGGGCCTTTAAGCGGACTTAAGGAAACTGGCAAGGCTTGTTAAGGGGTGTGCGACCACGATCGGGGCGGTTCGGAAAGCCCCCTTGATCGGAGTTGTCACATGGGACGCAAGCGGCTACGGCTGGCCATCTATGCGGGAGCGGCAGTGTTGGCCGCCGGCGGTGGCGCCATCGCCGCGGTCGCCGGGACCAACGGCGGCGCGACGTTGACCGCCAGCTTCAGCAAGGATTCCGATTGGGGCTCGGGCTACCAGGCCAAGTACACGATCAGGAACACCGGCGGCGAGGCCGTCGAGGGCTGGAAGCTGGCCTTCGGGCTGCCGGGCTCGGCCAAGGTGGGCACCTTCTGGGATGCCTCGGTCGCGGTTTCCGGTGGTACGGCCACCGCCTCGAACAAGGGCTACAACGCGACCATCCCGGCCGGTGGCGCCGCCGAGTTCGGCTTCGTGGTGGTCGGCAGCGGCGACCCGACCAGCTGCACCATCAACGGCGCCGACTGCGGCGGCGGGACAACGCCACCACCGGCGGAGGAGCCGGCGGAAGACCCGGCGACACCACCGGCCGAGGACCCGACGACCCCGCCCGCGGAAGAGCCGGCGGAAGACCCGACGACACCCACAGCGGGCGGCGTGCTGGCCGCACCGTACGTCGACATGGGTCTGCTCTCGAACGGCGCCACGACGCTGAGCCAGCTCGCGAGCAGCGGCAACGTCGACTCGTTCTCGCTGGCCTTCGTGACCGGCGCGGGCTGCAAGGCCAGCTGGTTCGGAGCGTTCGACCCGCGGCAGAAGCAGTTCGCCGACCAGATCGCCGCGCTGCGGTCGGGCGGCGGCGACGTGAAGGTGTCGTTCGGCGGCGCCACCGGCATCGAGCTGGCCCAGGCCTGCACGAACGTGGGCGCGCTCCAGGCCGAGTACCAGGCCGTCGTCGACGCCTACGACCTGAACTACATCGACCTGGACATCGAGGGCGCCGCGTCCGCCGACGCCGCCTCGATCGCGCGCCGGTCGACCGCCCTGGCCGCGCTGCAGAAGGCCAACCCGGGACTGAAGATCTCGCTGACGCTGCCCGTACTCCCGGAGGGTCTGACCAACGACGGCCTGAACGTGGTGCGCTCGGCCAAGGACGCGGGGGTCGACGTCGACCTGGTCAACATCATGGCGATGGACTACGGGCGGGCCGGCCAGGACTACGGTGACCTGGCCATCCAGGCCGTCCGGTCGACCAAGGACCAGATCAAGCAGGTGTACGGGAACAGCGACGCGGCCGCCTTCAAGATGGTCGGCGTCACCCCGATGCTCGGCCAGAACGACGACAACGGCCGGTTCACCCAGGACGACGCCCGCGACCTGGTCGCCTTCGCCAACGAGAACCACCTCGGCTTCGTCTCGTTCTGGGAGCTCAACCGCGACAAGAACGCCTGCACCGGGGCCCTGTTCCAGTGCACGAACGTGGCTCAGTCGCCGTTCGAGTTCAGCAAGATCTTCGCCGGCTTCCGGGGCTGATCAGTCCTTCGTCGACAACGACGGCCGGGTCATCGGCGCACGGTCACCGTGTAGCTGATGGTCCGGCCGTCGTGGTATCCGGCCTTCACCGCGTACACGGTGAAGGTGATGCGCTTGCCGGCCATCGACGACGTCAGCTTCAGGGTCCGGCCGGCGGCGCCACGGATGCGGACGCCGTTGAGCTGCCACTCGTACCGGAACGAGTCGACGCGGGTCGACCACGAGCCGGTGGAGCCGGTCAGCGTCCGGCCGACCCGGGCCGTACCGGTGATCTTGGGCCGGGCCGTGGCGACCGGGGCCCGGCCCTTGGCGATCGGCGCGGTCATCGCGGAGACCGAGCGGGCGGAGACGTAGCCGGGCCGGGAGACGGTCACGGTCACCGCGAGACGCTTGCCGGCCAGCGCGGCGGGCACCGTGTATGACGTACCCATCGCGCCCTTGATCGCGACGCCGTTCGCGCTCCACTGGTAGGAGGACGCGGCCGGCGTCGGCGACCAGAGCCCGCCGGTGGCCCGGAGCACGTTGCCCACGGCGAGCGTTCCGGTGATGGCCGGGGCCTTGGTCGGGGAGATCGCGGGCGGCGCCCCGATCGTGAAGGCGGCGGTACGCACCACGGTCGGCTGGTTCGCGCCGTACGGACGCAGGGTCACCGTGGCCGGCCCGGCCGACGCCGACAGCAGGTTCACCTCGACCGTCATCTGGACGCCGGACGAGGAGACCGCCGTGACCGTGCCCGGCAGCGCCCGGCCCCCGGTCGGCGTCACCTCGACCACGTCCTTCGCGTGCAGCGCCCGCCCGAAGACGGTGAGCGCCCGCACGGCGCCGGCCGGCACGGACGACGGGCCGACCTCGGTGACCACCACGTCGGCGGGCTCGGTCTCGAACGTGGAGGAGTTGGTCGCCGACCGCTTGCCGTCGGCGGTGTAACCGCGGACGGTGACCGTGTGCCGGTCGGACGTGGCCGGCGTCCAGGCCGGGGTGGTCGCCGAGCCGTCGGCGCCGGCGGTCAGCGGCAGCCAGGCGCCGAAGTCGATCGCGTACTCGTACCGGACCGTCCCGGGCTGGCGCGAGCGGAACGTGAAGGTGCCCGGGGCGAGCCGGCCGGTCCCGCCCTCGGGGAACTCGGCCGAGCTGATCCGGGGCGCGTCGGTGACCGTCCAGCCGTCGGAACCGTCGGCCGTGCGGCCGTGCGCGTTGCGGGCGTAGATGGTCAGCTCGTGTTCGCCGGCGCGGGTCGGCGTGTAGCGGAACGTGGCCGTCCCGTCGGCCGCGGCGGGGACGACGCGCTCGGTGGCCGGGTCGTCGTTGAACGTCACCACGTAGTCGACGACGCGGTCCATCAGGGTTCGCGCGGTGAACGTGTACTCGTCGCCGATCCCGTTGCCGCCCTTGTGGATCACGTCGGGCGCGGCCACGTCCACGTTGAGCCCGAGCAACCGCACCGTGGAGAGGGTGCCGTCGGCGCCGCGGCTCCGCACGGTCAGCCACTCGATGTCGTCGTCGGCGACGGTCAGGTTCCGCACCAGCGTGGGGGTGGCGGCCGGGATCGTGCCGGTGGCGATCGTCCGGTCGTACAGATCGGTGAAGGTGTAGAGGTATTCGGCCACGTCCGGGCTGCGGGGAGCGAGGTGGAACACCGCGGGCGTCCCGACGACCAGGGTGCCGTTCCGGCTGAGCGAACTCGGGTCGAGCTCGAGGGCCGGGCCGTTGTCGACGATGAAGGTGTACGCCCGGGTGGCATGCTTGGTGCCGTCCGCGGTGACGCTCCGCGCGTGGAGGGTCTGCCGCCCGGCCCGGGTCGGCGCGATCATCACGTGAGCACTGCCGATGCCGGCCAACGGCGCCGAACCGGACGGGCCGCCCTCGTCGATCCACCACTCCACCGCGACGCCGTCGGCCACGTGCGAGTCGAACCGGAAATCGCCGGGTACGCCGACGTTGTACTCCAGGTGCGGCGACTGGACGACCTCGTCGGGGTAGGCGTACGAGGTGACGGTCGGCCGGCTCTCGCGAACGTAGAACTCCTCCGACACCCGCGCCGTGTTGCCGGCCCGGTCGATCGCCTCGACCAGGATGCTGTGTGAGCCCCCGATGGCCGGCGCCCAGGTGAAACTCAGCGGGGCACTCAGTGTCTCCGCGTCGGTCGTGGTCCACTCGCCGTCCGAGCCGTCCGACTCGAAGCGGTACCGGTAGCGCACGATGTCGTCGCTCGCTGGCGTCACCGTGAACGTGCCGGTGACCCCGATGCCACCGACGTTGTGCCGCTCCGCGGGCAGATACACCGACGAGACGATGACCGGCGGCTCTCCGGCCGTACGGTCGATCGTGTAGTGGCAGGTGTCGGTCCAGGCCGAGGCCGCGTCGCCGCGCTTGACCCGCACCCGCCAGGCGTGGGTGACACCGTCGGTGTGCGACTCGACCTGGGAGTAGACCTCGCGACCGGCGATACTCGCGAGCTTCTGCTCACGGTCGTCGGGGTGCGCGACGTCCCACTGCTCGAACTCCGCCTCGGCGCCGTCGCCCGGTTCGGCCAGCGATCCGGTGCGGCTCACGATCTGTTGCCGCAGGTACGGGCCGGGCGCCGCGGTGTCGCAGCTCTGGCCCGCGGTCTCGAGATCGGTGGGCACGGGATCGACCGGCTGAACACCGGTGGTGATGGCCGCAATCGTCGCCAGCGCAACCGCAATGTGCATTGTGGACCTTCCCCCGTGATGGCGGGAAGATCATAGGCGAATCCTCGGCCGCATACCGTCCCGGTCGGCGGGTATCCGGCCGTACATGGAACCGATCGGAGATCCTGACGAGGAAACCGGCGACTTCGCCGAGGAGCACGAGCAGACCGAGGTGGCGACCGCCGAGCAGGACGGTGACGACGGCGAGACCGAGAGCCCCGAACGCTACACCGGCGGCCTCGACGGCGACGGGCCGCCCTGAGTCACGGCACCGTCGCCACGTCCTTGTCCTGCCCGACCTCAGTCTCATCCGTTCCCGGCGGTTCGTGGTCCGGTGTGGGTTCCCCGCTGGGGTGCCGCACCAGATAGCGGATCGCCGTGTTCAGGACCGCGAGCAGGGGTACGGCGATGAGCCCGCCGACGATGCCGGCGACCACGATGCCCGAGGCGATCGCCAGGATCACCGCCAGCGGATGCAGCGCCACCGCCCGCCCCATGATCAGCGGCTGCAGGATGTGGCCCTCGAGCTGCTGCACCGCGATCACGATGATCAGCACGATCAGCGCGCTGAACGGTCCGTTCGTGACCAGCGCGACCAGGATGGCGACCACGCCCGACAGGGTGGCGCCGACGACCGGGATGAACGCGCCGAGGAAGACCAGGGCGGCCAACGGCACGGCCAGGGGTACGCGCAGAATCAGCAACCCGATGCCGATGCCGAGCGCGTCGACGAAGGCGACCAGCACCGTGGCATGCACGTACGAGACCAGCGTGTGCCACGAGTAGTGCCCGGCCCGCGCGGTGGCCCGCCGGGCGTCCTGGGGCAGCAGCCGGCACAGGAAGTTCCAGATCTGCCCGCCGTCCCGCAGGAAGAAGAACAGCGTGAACAGCACCAGGAAGAACCCGGTGACCAGCTCACCGAGCGTGGTCGCGGTGCTCAGGGCGCCGCTGGTCAGCGTGCCCTGGTTCTGGGTGATCGCGTCGCGGATCCGGTCGACGTACTGACCCAGCTGGGCGTTGGAGATGTGCAGCGGCCCCTGGGACAGCCACTTCTGCACCTCGTTGATCCCGTCGCCGACCTGGGTCGAGAGCGAGTCGAGCTGGTTGATGAAGGTCCGGATGATCAGGCTGAGCCCACCGAAGACCACGACCAGGGCCGCGATCAGCACCAGGCCCGCCGCCAGCGACCGCTTCATCCCCCGCTTGACCAGCAACGCGGCGACCGGCTGGAACATCGCGGCGAGCAGGAGGGCGACAACGACCGGGATGATCACCACGCGCAGCAGCGAGATCAGCCGCAGCGCCAGGTAGGCGGCGACACAGAAGAGGATGAACCGCCAGGCCCAGGCGCCGGCCGTCCGGACGCCGCGCGGCAGCACGTCGTCCGTGCCCGGCGGCTGCTCCACAACCCGGACTGGTTCGGCGTCGTCGGGGGGCACATAGGGCGGCGGGTTACGGGTCGCCGCCCTAGCGATTCGTTCCCGCGCCCGCTCACGGATTGTCTGCAACCGGCTCATCCGAATGGGATGCCCCGTTCGGCGGATTTAAACTCCTGCTACTTGGCGATGCGGCCGAGTTCGGCGATGGCCTGAGCCGCCTTCACGTACTTGCTGTCGGCGAGATCACCGATCGTCTTGATGTTGAACGCCGTCTGCAGCGCCTCCCCGTCCGCGTCGCTCACCCCGGACAGCGCGGACACCGGGGCGTCGGCGAGCTCGGCCAGGGTCTTCGACTCGTAGGCCTTGTCCAGCACAGCGTCAAGGTTCACGGAGATAGCCATAAGTGCTTTTCCTTCCGTACGCGGACGCCGGCCGACCCGGCGCCAGCACAGCACTTAGCCACTCAGGCCTCGCCTAAACCCGGGGGCGGCAGCACTTCTTGTACTTGCTGCCGGAGCCGCACCAGCAGGGTGCGTTCCGCTCGGGTGGCCAGGAGATCTCCCCGGTCAGCTGCTTCGCATAGGCGGCCCGGTCACCCTCCTGGCGCTTCAGCCCCGCCGCCGAGCCCCGCAGCAGGGCGAGTCCCGTGCGGCCGACGCCGGCCAGCCGGACGAGTTCCCGCTCGAGCCGCGCCCGGTGCTCGTCCCAGTCGCCGCCGTACACCTCGGCCAGCGCCGGCCACTCGGCGATCACCTGGTCGAACTCGGCCCGCGGAAAGAACAGCAGGTCATCGGCCGGCGTGGCGGCGGCCTGGGCGGAGGTGTTGGCCAGCTTGGTCTCGAGCCGCTCGGCCAGGTTGTCATGCGTGTCGTGCGGCAGCCCGAGCACATGACGTACCCGGTGCCGCTGCTGAAGCAGGAAGAACAGCAACCCCGCGTCGTCGGCGCTGGCCGGCTCACCGTCACGCCCGGCCAGCGCGGTCTTCACCGCCTCGGTCAGCCATTCCTCGGCCACCCGGTGGCGCCCGCCGACGGCCAGCGCCGCACTGACGTAGGCCGCCGCGTCCCCGTACTGGGTGAGCAGCGGACGCAGCGGCTCGAGCTCGGCCACGGCCTCGTCCTCGCGGCCGACCCGGAACAGGATCCGGGCCCGCAGTCCCCGAGCGGCGCCGACCCGGCTGTCGTCCCGTTTGCCGTACGCCTCGAGCGCCCGGTCGACGTAACGCAACGCCGCATCATGTTTCGCACGACTCTCAGCGATCTCACCGGCGAGCGCCAGCGCGTACCCGGCGTCTTCCTCATCGGCCAGCCGCCCCGACTCCGCGGCCTCGGCCAGCTCAGCCGCAACGCCCAGGGGGTCGGCGGCGCCCAGCGCGGACTGCCGGATCTCATCAAGGTCGGCACTGCTCAGATCAGCTCTCAACGACACAGCGTCAACCTACTTCGGCGTACGCGTCGGCCGCTGTTGATCTGCGTCTCATCTCGCTCTTCTCTCCGGCGGGCAGCTCGCCGGCCCGGCCGACCACGGCGACGGTCAGCACCGCGGCCACCGCGACGGCCAGCCCCGCGCTGGCGATCCGCCACCCGAGCCGTGGCCGGCCCCGCCGCGACGCCTCGATCATCACGCCATCGGTCCGGCTCACCCGCTCCGTCACTTGCACCGGTTCCTTCGCTCGCCCGGCGACCTCTGACGTACCTGTATCTCCCTCAGCCCCGGATCGAGTTCTCATCAGCCGACGGCGCGGGGCGGCGCGGCGTCGGAGAAGCGCGCGTCCAGCAGGATCGACGCTTCGTGCTCTTCCTCCTGCTCCAGCAGCGACCCCGTCTTGGGGTCGACATCAGCGTCGTCTCGACCAAGCAAATCGTTCACCTGGTAGGTATTACGGTCCCCGCGCCGGCCCGGCCCTTCGCGTCCCGCAGCGTGCCCTTGGACGTGAGCCCCAGCAGGTCGGCCACCATCCGGAGGGTGGTGACGCGCACCGCTAGCGGTACCGGCAGCTCGGTGAGCAGCGTCCACGAGTGCGTGAAGAGCATCTCCACATGCCACCGCTCAAGCTGCTCCGACGTCCAGGTCCCGTCGCGTCGTCCAGCGCGATGAGGTACGCCTTCAGCCAGTCCGGGTCGGTGGGCAAGGGCTTTGATCTGGGCGTACGTGAGAGGCATACCGCCGAGGGCAAAGCCGCCGTCACATCGACCGAGACATCATGCGGGCATGGCGCAGCCAAGATGATTCGGGCCCGCTCACCCCTCGGAGCGGGCAGGGTCCGCGAAGTCGGCGGGCCCCGCGGCTGCCGTCGGCACCAGCCCCGCCCAGAGCAGTCGGCGCCCCACCCTGTTCCGTGCCGCCGTCGGCGCTGGCGTCGGCGTCGGCACGTCCGGAAAGGACGGGAACAGGCCGGTCAGGCGCATCGTCAAGCACCGTCGGACGCGCCTCAGCAACCATCTGCATCGCACGGGTATCAGGGCCGTTCATCGCGAATCTCCTCTGTTGAGGGTGACGGAAAGACGACGGCCGTCTGCTCAGTGAGCCTTTTCATCCTGCGTAGCGGTTGGCCTCGACGTGGTGCAGGACGAGGATGGCCTGCACGATCGCGGTCGCGCGGCGCGGGCAACAGCGCAGCTTGACCAGGACTTTCCAGGTCTTGAGCGTGGCGATCGCGCGTTCGCCGCGGGCGCGGATCTTCGCGTTCGCCCGGTTGACGGCCTTCTGCCGGCGTGACAGCTTCGGCCCGGTAACGACGCCGTTTGAACGGTGTCCGCACGCTGCCGCCGGCGCCTTGATATCCCTTGTCCGCGAAGGTCATCACATCGGCGCTGGTCAGGGCGTCGATGATACCGTGGGTGCGGGCCGCGCTCAGGTCGTGCGTCGAGCCGGGCAACGCAGCCGAGGTCCAGACCAGACGCCCGGCCGCGTCGGCGATGACCTGCACGTTCACGCCGTGGCGCTTGTGCTTTCCGGAGTAGTACGGCTTCTGGTCGGCGACCCGGTCGATCGGGATCAGGGTGCCGTCCAGGATGGCGTAGGCGAGCAGCCGGATCCGGTTCATGACGGTGTCCAGGTCGTTACCGGTCGCGGCGAGCAGGTCGATGGCCTCGCGGACGTAACGCCAGGCCGTCGTGACTCCGATCTCGAAGCCGGCGGCCAGGCGGGTCAGGTGTCGCCGTTACGCAGGTGGGCCAGGGCGAGCAGGGCCTGCCGGCCGGGGTCAAGGCGCCGCCACCGGGATCGGCGCTGCTGACGACGGGTCCGGATGAGGGCGGCGAGGTGGTTCAGGCTGCGGGTGGACAACGGAATCGCGGCAGGGTAAGACAGCACAGCGAGGCTCCCGGTTGGGGCATCTGATCTTGGTCGATTGCTGTCCTACCGGGAGCCTCGTCCTACATGGACACCCGCCTCCCGCACTGTCCGTGACCTGCACCGTCACGATGAAAATGGCTCAGTTTCTGCAAGAGCGCGCTTGAAGCGCCGCCGGGCGCGATGCAGCCGCACCAGAAAAGTGGCCGTGGAACAGCTCACCACCCAAGCGGCCTCTCCGGCAGTCGGACCATGTCACCCGACCAGCGTAAGAACCTCCAGGTCAGCCCCCGCGTCCAGAGCCGCGAGAGTCACCGCCCGCTCAGCCACCGCTTCGGCAAAAGTCCCCTTCAACCGAAGTCGAAACCCGCCCCAGCAGCCGCACATGCCGAGCCGCCTCCCGATGCCGCTCATGCACCCAGGAAAGTGCATTCTCAGTACGGCGTCCAACCGCCGCCAAGCCACCAGAAAGGTGTCACTCAAAGTGTCGTCCGCAAGCTCCCGCCCAGCCCGGCTGACCGTATAGGCATAAACCTGCCGGTAGTGCCGCCCGAAGATCCCCGCAAACCATTCCGAGCCGAAGGGTGTCCCACAAGCGCCCGCCCTCGATAACCATCAAGCCGTAGCCAGTCGGGATAGACCCCGATCCTTACCACCCGCATGGCCGCTAATGTGTCCGAGGTGCGTCTCGCAGGCGATATCGAGGCCAGATCATGTCCTCGACGAGCGGGCCTGCACGAGGCCCCACCATCTAGATATGGTCGCCGCCTGCTTATATTCGTCGAGCTCAATATTTGCTGACAGACCACACGTCAACCATAGAATTCCAGGGCCGCTGGACTAGCTGGTGCGCTCTCGCCGACCTGCTCCCAGCGGGTGCCCACGTCACCAACACCACGCAAACTCCGCCACCGCCGGCGGCACATCACATTTAGGCGATCTCCACTGGACTACCGAGCGTCGACCGCGTGTCGGATCGATGCTTCAAAGTGTAAGGTGATCGCCTTGGTTCCGATGGTCTCGACGAGCCTGCGGCATCGTCGGCAACGTTGGAACGTTACGAGGGAGGTCTTCAGGATGGTCACATGGATCGCCGAGTTCCGTCTAAGCATCACGCGGGCGCTGGCAGATCAATTAGCCACCACACTCGAGCCGCTTACACCAGTCACATTAACTCAGGCGACTCTGAATATGGTCGAGGCGCGTCCAGGTGTCTACGTTCTATTCATCGATGGCGAGCGTGTGTACGTGGGAAAGGCGGCGGCCAGCCTACGCGCACGCCTGGACCAGCATCACCGAAAACTCTCCGGTCGCTCCGGCATCGCCCTGAAGAGGGTCCAATTCGCTTGCGTCTACGTAGATGAAGACTTGGACGCCGCCGCGCCGGAAAAGTTACTGATTAAAAAGTACCGAGAGAGCGGCACGATCCCATGGAACACAAACGGCTTCGGCAACAAGGACCCCGGACGAAACCGTGACAAGAGCCTCGTAAAGGCCAAGCACTTCGACGCCCTCTTCCCGATCGATTTGAGTTACCACCTGAATCTAAGAGTCACCGGCTGGTCCGCGGCAGACCTGTTGGAGAGGCTCAAACGAGACCTTCCCTACCTCCTGCGATACGATACGACTACGGCGAACCGCGCGTTACTCAAACGCGCGCGCGTTGAGTTGCCGGACGGCAAAGTTACGGCGCGAGAGGCGCTCGCTTCAATCATCGCGGCTCTTCCCTCAGGATGGCAGGCCACCGCGCTTCCCGGCTATGTGATCCTGTACAAGGAAGACACCTCGTATGACAGCGCTCTGTTGAGGTGGCATCGCGAAGTCGATGGAACGATTCGCGAGACGCAGGGTCCGCAACGCTTCGACGCCGGAGACGTCGATCCTGGCGAGCCGGCTGATCTATTCAGCTGAGGTTTCTACCTCAGGAGTGCCCCTGACTGCCGTTTCGACGCGGTCCGCCGCCGGCTGCGGCACCTCGTGCTCCCAAACTCGGATCGACGCCCAGCCGGCATCCGCCAGTAGCCGGTCGGTCTCCGCGTCACGCGCTTTGTTGCCCTCGATCTTCGTTTGCCAGAACTGTTGATTGGCTCGGGATGGACGATAGTGATCTGGGCAGCCATGCCAGTAACAGCCGTCGACAAAAACTGCGATCTGTAGGCGAGGAAAGACCACGTCAGCTGTACGTCGCACGCCCGTCAGAGGCCGCGCATTGATTCGATAGCGAAGCCCGCGTTCGTGGAGCACGGCGCGGAGCTGACGCTCAGGGCCCGTGTCCCGGCTCCTGTTACCACGCATCGAAGATTGAACCGCCCGGCTCTGTGCCCATGACCCTGCTCCCAGGGCGGGCGGCGCGATGAGTCCCTTCTCATGGGCTAGGCGCCAGCCTTCCTCCAAATTCTTGGCGCGAGTGGGGAACCCGACTTCACCGAGGTACCGCGTCGGGGACCGGCCGCGATCGGACCAACGGAGATACGCTCGTATCCGTCGCGTTCGCGGTAGTAGCTTGAGTGCCACAGAAGCGCGGGCTTGGCGGCCGTCGTCGAGGTTGACCCAGCGGCGGTCGGCGCCGCCTGCGGCGCGATCCTGCTCGGCCGCGAGAGCTCGCCGGCTGCGTCCCTGGCGGCCGCGCCAAGCGGTATCCGTAGGGCAAGTGGAAGCCCATGCACGCTCACCCGCAGTCCCGAATTTAGTCATCGCCGCTTGTCAGCCTCGTTCAGCGCCTCCGCGACGGCGTTGGCGAAGAATCGGGCCAGCAATACAGGCACCGCATTTCCTAACTGGCGCATCTGCTCGCCGCGAGGCCCGGCCAACTTCCATGTATCGGGGAACGTCATGACGCGTGCCGTCTCACGAACCGTCATGTACCGATGCCGGAAGGTCGGCAGCCCTCCGCCGACCTCATCGATGAGAACGTCATCGGTGAGCAGTACAGACTCTCCTCCGGGCACACCGTGAACCCCAGCCTTCACGGTTTTTGCGGGTCTGTCCAGCACGTTCGGTGTGTGCCCCGGATAAATGCGCGCGTCCGGCCAGCCAATGTGATAGGGAACCCCGCCAGCGGCACTGATCCGATCGAGCTGCTCCCATGACACATCTGGCAACGGACGCTTACTCTCGTCACCGTGCGCGGCCAGGTCGTACATCAACGCGTCACGTAATGTCCGCCACGGCTGCTTTCCGTCGTCAAAAACGTCTTCCCTCGGCAGACGAGCCTCAACGTGTGCCCTGACTCGGGCATCAACCTTGTGGCGCTTCCAATAGGAACCGTTCCTGATCGACCGAGTCAAGGCGGCCTCAGAGTGCGTTGCAGCGATCGACTTTTTGAACTGCTCGATGTTGACGCCCAAATCGCTGCGAAAGGCCACGATGATTATCCGGTTACGGATCTGAGGAACGCCGTAGTCGGCGGCGTTAACCTTGGACGTTACGACCTGATACCTCTTCTTAGGGTCGGCCGGATCTCTAGATAGGCGCTCCTGAAGAATCTTGTCGTGTTCGCGCCAATCCGTCCCCTCTTCGCGCTCCTCGAACGGAAGGCTTAGTTCTCGTTCGATATACTCGAAGTAAGGCCGGAACGAGGGACGCAGCAATCCTTGAACATTTTCACAAATTACCGCTCTTGGTTGAATTTCTCGAATAGCGCGAAACATCTGGGGGAACATGTTGCGCTTGTCCTCGTCCCCCTTGGCGACGCCACCGAGGCTGAATGGCTGACATGGTGGCCCTCCCGCAAGTAGGTCCACTTTGTCCCAAAGGTAACGGAACTTCACCTCGACAACGTCGCCCGGAACCAATGGCCACTTCTCGCCGGGTCGGGGTACCCACTCCTCGTCACCGCGAAGCTCGGCCTCATTGTCCATCAAGGTCTGGCAAGCCCACTTGACGATCTCGTTGACCAGCAAAGGTCGGAAGCCTGCTTGATGAACCCCCATAGCCAAGCCGCCGCCACCGGCGAACAGCTCAACCGAGGTTCTATCCCTACCTTCTTCTACCTGCGGCTCAAGCATCGCAAAAGCATACCGCGGAGTTGTCGATCTTGAACACTGACACTCCGAATCGCTTCGAGCTTGTCTTCGTGTGACGAAGTCGAGGAGACTCGGTGAGCCGACGCGGCTCACCGCTACATTGACGATCGATCGGCTTGGCTCCCACGACAGGCGTTGACCGGTTCGCGTCACCGCTAACAAGGAGTGAGATGGCCACCTGGAACGTTGGTCCGTTTGACAACGACGACGCTGCTGAGTGGTGCGACCGGCTTCGTTCCACGGATCCAGCGCTGCGCGCGACCTTCGTCGAGGCGGCGCTGTCCGGTGCCGTCTCCCGCTCAGTCGAGGTCACCGCAGCTACCGCCTCGGAGGTGTTCGCCGCGGCGGCGATCGTCTACCAAACGGCGACCGGAAAGCCCGCTTCGACGACGCCCTACGCCGCAGTGGTCCTCGCTGTCAATGACGGCATCGAACCGACGCCGCAGCTGATCAAGCTGGCGCGTGCGGCGTTGGAGATCCTTATGGCCGAAGATTCCGCGTTCCGCCGTAAGTGGTTCGGCGACGTGGAAGAAGAGCTGGCACTAGAGAGCCTCGAGTTCATTCATCACGGCCTAGAGGAGCAGCCGGCGTGATCATGCATCCGTCACTGTTTTTCTTCCAACCGCCGATGGGTACCGCGCAGATCAGCAAGCTTGCGCCAACGACGTACCGCTATTGACAAAACCCCGCAAACCCAGCGGCGTGCTTTCACGGGCGACCCGGATTAAGGAGCGCTGGGGATTGCGACAAGACGCCAGGTGAGAGGCCTTGAGCCGTCCGCTTTCGGCTCGCGCCCGTCGGCGGCGTCGAGCGCGCCGGTGCAGCCTCGTGCCGCGATCGAGCTCCGTGGAGCCAGTAGCACGTATCCCTGCTTGGCGTACTTCGCCGTTTGATGACCAGTCGACAACCGCGCGGGGATCACCGGCTGCGGCTTCGACGGCATGTACGAGTTCGACCTTCCCGGCCACCTCGACCGCGCCAAGCGTGGGGCATGGTCGGGACTGACCAGCGGCCGCGACCAACAGCACGATGGCCCGGGCTGGTCTCGTAACGATGTTTCTCGTCGTCCGC
Source organism: Actinoplanes sp. NPDC089786 (assembly GCF_040684855.1). Lineage (NCBI taxonomy): Bacteria > Bacillati > Actinomycetota > Actinomycetes > Micromonosporales > Micromonosporaceae > Actinoplanes > Actinoplanes sp. NPDC089786. The sequence goes on along the minus strand of NZ_JBFBGU010000001.1, from coordinate 376,784 downwards.
CGCCATCTCAGGCCGAATCATCCAACGTGACGAGTAGCTTGCGCTTGCCCTGGTCCGAACGACCGAACACCATCAGAGCACCACCGACCAGATGGGACCGTTGAGCCGAATACGGGATACAAAGAAGGTCGCGCTCTGCGTTTCCGCAGCTCACCGCCTACATGATTGGCGCGCCCAATGGGACTCGAACACTTCCCGGGCTGGTGGTGGTCAGCGACCGCGGACCGGCATGTGCTCACAGTCAGCCCACGATCGCTCGGATGACCGCGGTGTCCCCGTCCAGCTTCAGCAGGTGCACGACGTACCCTCCCGGTTCAGCCTTGGCTTGAGGCTTGTCGCATCCGACTCGCCCGCCGCCGTCGGCGTGTAGCTCCACAGCGCATCCGGGTCCTGCCAAGTGGGCGCCACCGCCGCCCAGACCATTGGGTTTGGTCAGTCGCACCCTGACACCGCCATCCTCCACGGAAGCCGACACCGTCCACTTGCGGAGGGGGAATGTGACCGAACCGGAGAAGGACACTTTGCAGTCGCCGTCGGCACACTCCGTGTATTTGGTGCCGCCCCCGCTCGGCGCCTCCGTCTTCTTCGGCGCCTTGGGCTTTGGTGCCGTCTTCACCTCCCGCGACTTGTCCACGATGGGGGAGGAAGAAGATGCGGAAGGTTCGGCCGCACGGGAACTTGGGGCGGAAGAAGCGCGGGAGACGGTCGCGGTGGGGGCGGTGTCAGGGCTAGACCACGTGGCACCGGAGGACGATTCCGCCTTGGAGCCGCAGCCGGCCATGGCCAAGACCAGCAGTAGCGCCCCGATAGCGGTGCGTCTTGTGGAGGAATGTGGACAGTGCAGCATGCGCGGAGTTTAGCGGCCCGACTTTGCCGGAGCCCTGCCCGTGATGTCCACCTCGCCGGCGCCGAGGATACCCATCTCGAGACCCACCGCCTTATCCCGATGTTGGGAACAGTGGTAAGCAGCTGGTCGAGGGGAGTCGAGCCGCACCAGAACCGATCGAAGAGCCACGCGCCGCGATCCGCTTGGAACCGCGGCGGCGCTGCCATGGTGACGGCGTTCAACGCCGCAACCTCGGTGCTGGGCTGGGAGAGCCGTTCGGCGCCGCTACCCAGGCGGTCTTTATTTGCGCCGGTCTTGTCCGTCTTGACGGGCGGAGACCCAGAGCATCTATTTCGCTGAGTCGGAGCGGTTGAGAGGCTCCCGGATGCGACAAGGAATGCGTCACAGCGCGGCGGCCCCACGGTTCTGCGGTGGCGATGTGTAGATCATCTGACGTAGGTCGCGGGACACTTGCCCGGCTCTTCGGTGCCGCGTCGACCCAGCCACCGGAAGTCACCTCATCTCGCTCTCAGGCGACATCCGTTGAAAGGCCAGTCCGACCTGACCCTTCTACCGGTTGTCACGTTCGTCTTGACGGACAGTCACCAGACGGTCGTTATGGTCGGCCCTGAGGCTATCGTTCTAGCAGGTTGTAACCAACCTTGACTGTTGCATGTGGACAAACATAGATTGCTTCCCATCGATATGCGCAGCGTTCACGCGGGGGCTGATCTTAAGCGCGCAGCAGGTCGTTGATCGTTTCCACCCCTCCATCTCCGTGTGGAAAAACGCGTCCTCAGAAGGGACGCGGTTTCCGGCTGCCTATGTACGCGGAAAAGGAGTTTGGATGACACGGAAACGCGTCGTAACAATGGCGATGACGGCGCTGCTGGCGACCTCTTCGCTGGTAGCGACATCAGGCACGCCTGCCATGGCGGGAGCGATCGAGCCGTCGGTCGAGCCGGTGTTCTCACCGCAATCGACTGATCGAGTGTGGCTTTACCGGTCGCCGGTCAGGGCCGCTGCCGCGGATCCGCCGTCGGTGCCGAACGGCACCGGCCCGGTGCGCAACGCGACACAACTCAGCTTCTCGCTTACCGACCGCCTGGCGATGAGGGTCAACGTCGGATCGGGGAACCTGCTGCTGACCAGCACCGAGATGACGCTGCCGGGCATCGCTGGCAACGTGACGCTGGGCGCGGTCTTCAACAGCCTGACGCTGGGCACAGATCTGCCGGTCGGGTCGCTCGGGCCGGGGTGGCGCAGCCGCAGCGGCGCCGACGTGCGGCTGCACGAGGCGGACGACGACTCGGTGACCTACGTCGCGGCGGACGGCGTGATCGGCAAGTTCACCGTCTCCGGTTCCGGTTATCGGACGCCGGGCGAGTTCAAGGCGAAGCTGGAGCGTGACGGGTCAGGCTGGAAGCTGACCGAGCACGGCTCCGGCAAGGAGCTGTTCTTCACCTCGGGCGGGGTGCTGGACAAGACCGAGGACCGCAACGGCAACGTCACCGACTACGCCTACAGCGGCGCGCAGTGGACCAGCGTCACCTCGGACAAGGGCGTCGGCTCGGGCAAGACCGTCGCGGTCTCGTACACCGACAACAAGATCAGCAAGTACCGGCAGGTCGGTGCCGACGGCTCGGCGCGGCAGGCGACCTACGCCTACAACAGCAGCGGCCGGCTACAGAGCATCCAGAGCGCGACCCCGCGAAACGTGTCGTTTGAGTACAACAGCGCCGGCGACCTCACCAAGATCACCACCAAGCCTGACACCTACGTGCTGATCACCTACGACGGGCAGCACCGGGTCACGTCGGTCAACCAGGTCACGGACAACACATCCGGGCAGGGATCGGTTACCCGGTTCGCCTATCCGACCTCGTCGAAGACCGAGGTCGCGGATCCCCGGCAGGACCTGTCGCTGCCGGTGGCTTCGGTGCCGCACACCACGTACGAGCTCAACGACAACGAGCGGGTCACCAAAACCACGGACCCGGCGGGCAATGAGCGCAGCAAGACCTACACACCGTTCAGCGACGTCGCGAGCTCGGTGTCGCCGGAGGGCGGGTCGGTCACCAACACCTTCGGCGCCAACGCCGGCGAGTCACTGACCAAGTCCGCGTCTCCCACCGGGGCGAGCGCGTCGGCGGCGTACGCGAACGCCGCGACCGAGACGAACCCGACGGCCAATTTCCAGCCGTCGTCGTCGATCGACACCCAGGGCAACAGCTCCACGTACGCCTACAACGGCGCCGGCAACAAGACGTCCACGAAGGACGCGCTGGCCGCCGAGGCGTCGGTGGACTACAACGACGACGGCACGGTGAAGAAGTCCACCGATCCGGGCAATGACACCAACGGCACCACCTACACCTACGACAGCAACAAGCAGCTGACCAAGATGACACCGCCGACCGGCAACGGCCTGACCACGAAGAACTTCACCTACGACTCGTTCGGCCGGCTCAAGACCTCCACCCACGGCGCGTGCGTCACCACGTACGAGTACAGCGCCGAGGACCGGCTGATGAGCACCGCCTACTCGGGGAGCGGCTGCCCGAGCACCACCACGGTGGACTACGACTACGGCCTGACCGGCAACCTGATCGAGCGCAACGACGCCACCGGCAAGACGACCTACGTCTACGACCAGCTCAACCGGCTGCGTACCCGCACCGCGCCGGGCGCCCTGCCGCAGACCTACGTGCCGGACCCGGCCGGCAACCTCGAGCGGCTCACCGACGGCCGCGGCACCACGCGGTATTACTACAACACCCGCAACTGGCTGGTCCGACTGGACACCGCAGGCGGCACTCGTTACAACTTCACGTACGACAAGGACGGCAACCGCACCCACGAGTACTTCGCCGCCAACGAGACCAACAGCACATGGGCGCTGCACACCGCGACCTCGTACGACAAGTCGGATCGCCCCAAGCGGATTACCTCGACCCGAAACTCGGCGTCCCCGGTCAAGGTCTTCGACGTGAGCTACTGCTACGCCAAGTACGTTTCCGGCGAGGGCTGCTCCACCGCGTCGGGCGATGACACCGGCATCCGGCAGTGGCAGAAGGACGAAATCAGCGGCGGGGTCAGCCAATACACCTTCGACAAGGGCGACCGCCTGACCAAGGCCACCAACTTCAACGGCAAGACCTACGAGTACGAGTACGACGCGCGCGGCAACCGCAAGACCGTCAAGGTCGACTCGGCCACCACGCAGACGCTGGCGTTCAACTCGGCGAACCAGGTCACCACGGCCGACAACACGTACGACAACCGCGGTAACCAGACCAAAGTCACCGCTCCGGTGATCGGCGCGCTCGGCTACAACACCGCCAACCAGATGACCACGTCCAGCGGCCTTGGCGGTTCCACGAGCTATACCTACGCCGGCGGCGACCAGGTGGAGCTGGCCACGGCCGGCGCGATCGCCATCAACTACGGGTATGAGGACCAGCACGGCATGCCGTGGGTGCAGTCCTGGACCAACAGCGTCAACCCGACCGTCTATATCGAACGTGACGGAATCGGTACGCCGCTGGGCCTGCGCATCGGCACCAAGGACTACGCTTACGTGCTCGACGGCCTCGGTTCCGTGGTAGCCGTAGTGGGTAGTGACAACACCGTGGCCGCTTCGTACAAGTACGACCCGTGGGGCGTGGCGCAGACCGACAGCCAGGAGACCGGCCTCGGCCAGCCCAACATCATCCGCTACGCCAGCGGCACCCACGACGCCGCCACAGGGCTGACCAAGTACGGCCAGCGCTGGTACAACCCGGTTCAGGGCCGCTTCACCCAGCAGGACAACCTCAGCTTCATCGGCGACCCGAAGCACGGCAACCGTTATGCGTATGCCGGAGACAACCCCACCAACTACACCGACCCCACCGGTATGGCACCCGAGGAAAGCGACGGCGAGTACATCCTTTCCATCGCGGCGAACGCTGGTGGGGTAGGCGCCATCGCAGGGGGCGCCATCGGTTGCGCGGTGACCATCCCGGCGGGTTGTACGGGTGCACTCGTCGGTGGTGTCATCGGCGGAGTCGCCGGTGCCGCCGCGGGGGCAGGCTGGGCCACCGGAAGAGTGTTCGAGGAGAACAACTGGTGGCCTGATGAGGATTGACAGGCGAAGGGATGGCCTACATGCGTAGAGAAGAACACACGTCAGGAGTAAAGCTCTTGACAGTGATCGCCGGTGTAACGATCCTCCTGTTCCTCCTGGGGTTCTACTTCAGCCTCACCGGGACAAATACGCTCATCGTTATCATCGCGTTCGCGGCGATCGGCGGAGCTCTGGTGTGGTGGGCTGTGCCACGCATTCTGAGTCGGCGGAAGAACTAGCCCTCACATCGAAATGGCCCGGACCTGCGAGTTGCAGGTCCGGGCTGTTTTCTGGCGGGGTCATCAGCGGCCCCGCGGTTCCCAGCGTGGCGGCGGTTAGCCTCCAGCGTGCTGCCGCGGCGGCGAGGTTCGCGCCGCCATGGTGCCGAGCCGCGGTCGACGGACCGTGGCCCGGGTACACGAACAGTCGCTCCACTCTGCGGCAGGGTCAAGTGCTCTGCGGCCGCTCTTGACAGCGGAGCACCGCGCGCCACATGACGGGATGATCGCGCTGAAATGCGGGCCACAAAAGAGGCCGCCAACCGTGTTTCCGCGGCTTACGGCCCTGCATGCTTTGGCGCGCCCGAAGGGACTCGAACCCCTAACCTTCTGATCCGCAGTCAGACGACTAGTGGTCACGGGTACACTCTGTTACTTCCCTCGCTCCGAAGGCGTTCTGCCAGGTCAGGGACGGTTTGTGTTTCGGCTGGTCACGGCCGAGTGCATGATCCAGGCAGCGTGAGGAACAGCGGCTTCCAGTCGGCCGTGCTAATTGAAGTCCGGTAGTGCTGCACCGTGCTCCGACGTCCGATCACCATCGGAGCACCATCACGCTACGTAAACCCGCCACTCATAGCGACGATCAAGGCGACGCACGCAAGCCATACAGGCCCCGCGTGTGGCCTCCGGCCCACCGGCCGAGTGCCACATCGGCCAGAGCGACGCCATCGGAGTACCACAGCGATGAGTCCGTAACCCATGCCGCCGTCTGGACCGAAGCCGGGCTCAACGACACTGCCATCTGCTCACCGGAGGCATAGCTCGTGAAGTTTGGTCATCTTCATGCCGGAGTGAAGCCGAGTGTCCGGTATCCGGGCATGCGGCGCTGCAGCGAGGCGGCGAGGATGGGGGTGGCGTGGTCGTGGTAGTCGTGGACCTCGGCGAGATCCTTGCCGGGGGCGGATCGGATCACGCGGCCAGCGCACTGGATGAGTAGGCCGTCGTAGGAGATCGGGCCGGCGAGAAAGAGGGTGTCGAGGGCCGGGGCGTCGAAACCTTCGCCGATGAACGGTGTGGTGCCGATGACCAGCAGGCCGTCGCCAGACTTGGCGTTGTCGAGTCGCTCGACAACGGCTCGGCGGTTGGTGGTGCTCATCGCTCCTTGGAGCACGAGCGGCTGGTGTCCTCGCACGGTGAGCATGGCGGTGAGGGCCTCGACGTGGGCGACCCGTCGGGTGAGGACCAGACAGTTGCGACCGCGCGTCAGGGCCGCGGCGACATCGTTGGCAATCAGAGTGTTGCGTGCCTCGTCGAGGGCCAATCTCCGATGCACCTCGGCCAGCGCTCCTGGCGCGTCCAGGTCGACGTCGCCGGCCTTGAACTCGGTGTCGTGCAGGAACAGCAGGCGTCGCGGTCCGGCTTCGCCGTGGATGGCGGCGGCGAGAGTGCCCTGTTCCTCGTCGGTCATCGTGTGTCGCACGGGGCCGAGTTGCCAGGTGACGAGTTGACCGAGGCCGTCACGCCGAGTGGGTGTGGCGGTCGGGCCTAGCCAGAACTGCGCGGCGATCGCTTTGACAGAGTGCTCGTACGCGGCGGCGCCGAGGTGGTGGCACTCGTCGACGAGGACGTGCCCGTACTCGCGGGTGAGGGTGGCGATGTCGTCGCGTCTGGCCAGCGACGGCAGTAGTGCGATGTCCACGGTGCCGGTGAGCTTGCGCCGGCCGCCGCCGAGTTGGCCGGGCTTGATGCCGAGGAACTGTTCGACACGCATGCGCCACTGGTCGGCGAGGGCTTTGCGGTCGACGAGGATCAGGGTTGAGGTGCCGCGCTCGGCGATCACGGCGCAGCCCATGACGGTCTTGCCGGAGCCTGGTGGGGCGACGAGCAACCCGTCGTCGTGGGCGAGGAGAGCACCGACAGCGGCGCTCTGTTTCGTGGTGAGTTCGGCTGCGAACGCGACGTCGATCTCCTGGCCAGAGTTCCGCATATCGGCGACGACCAGCCGCGATCCGGCCCGGTCGACGATGGAGGCGACAGTGTGGCGCAGCCCTCGCGGCAGGATCAGGCGGTCGTCGAGGGTGAGGTCGTAGCCACGGATGAACCGCGGGGTATCCCAGGTCGACTTCCGCAGGCGTTGCAGTTCGTAGAACTTCGGGTTGGCCATCGCCGCAGTGTGTTTGAACGTCGCCAGGGCGGCCGGCGTGAGTTGAGCGGTCTCGATGCTGAGCCCGGCACCGAGTTCCGCGTGGACCACCGGTGGCAGTGCGGGATGGACCCGGGTTGCGGCGGACCGGCTGATCGTAGCGACGTCGGTTCCGGTGGTGGAGCGTTTCGCGTTGCGGGCGAGGCGTTCCGCATCGCCGGGGCTGAGCCGGTCCAGCGTGGAGAGGAACGCCCACTGGTCCTCGTGCGGCTCCAACGTGCCGAGATCGAGGAACGTGGTAAGGCCTTCTTTACGGCGGCGGCCGTACAGCGGCGCGGCGATGAGGTTGCCGAACCCGCCGTCGGGCAAGACGTCCTGATTGGGAAACAGCCGGTCATACGACCGTAGGTCCATCGACCCGCGCAGCACTATCGCCTCGTGCAACAGCGCAGTACCGACCGCTCGTGCCGTCGCCGCAGGCAGCGTGTCAGTGAAGAAGATCCATACATGGGCCCCACGGCCCGACTGGGAAATCTCCAGCGCGGCCGGCACAGCAGCGGCCCTCGCCGCCTTGACGTAGGCGAGCGCGTCAAGCATCGCCGTCGCACCGTCGAAGTCGGCGACGACGAACTGGCACGTGTTCTTGGGTAGCAGCGGGTAGAGACCCATGAACAGATCGCCGACCAGATGAGCGGCGACGACTTGCGGTGTGCGGGGAAGGTGGACGGCGCTGCGCCGATCCATGCCCTTGCGCCAGCCGCCGGCGACGGCTGGTGACCACCCGGATGTTCCCGCACGGGTGTTTCCCAGCGGACGGCGTACACGTCGGTGCGGGCCCGGAACCGGTCGGTGAACAAGGCCAGCTTGTCGGCCACCGGCGAAGCCATTGTGACCATGCCCGGCGCGGCAACCGGGGCGGACAGTTGCTCCGGGGACGCAGCAGTGTCCTGACCACGCAGTTCCAGCAGCCGCGACAGCCTGGCGTTCTCGGCCTGCAGCCGCTGTACCTCGCGGCGCAGGTCGGCGAAGTCTGCCGTCGCATCCACCGGATCATCCTCGCGTATCGGGCTTCGGACCTGCCGGGACGGGTCCGCTATCCTCCGTCGATGGCAGCGAAGCGGAATGCGGCGCTCGAGGCGATGATCGAAGAGGCCACGGTCGACGCGTACAACGACGACGAACAGCTCACCAGCCTGTTCACCACGATCGAAGAGCACCTTGTCGTGCCGTTCACCACCACCGTGCTCGGCGGGGAAGTCACCGTGAAGAAGGTCGACCTGACCGGCGACAGCATCGTCGCGATCTGCGCCCGAGGCCGCGACCGGCAGCGGATCGACCTGCTCGACCTACCGCTACCCACCCCACCACCAGACGGCGCGGTCTGGATCGACGCCTACCGGCACTGGGCAGGACGGTAGACCACGACGGGTGAATACCAGTACTACGAGTTCACCGGCTCGTCCTTGAGGCCCACGCCCAACACCAGCAACCGGGTCTGGACCGTACGCGCCGACACATTGCTCGCCGCGGTCGACTCCGGGCGACAACTCAACCAGTTCGTCACCTTCCTCACCGACCGGGCAACCCACGACCTCCCCGCGACGTTGACCGTTCTCGTCGACGACGTGACCGCCCGAGCCACCAAGATCCGCGATCACGGCCCCGTACGGCTCATCGAATGCGCCGACGCACCACTCGCAACCCTCATCGCCCGCGACCCGAAACTCCGCCGCCTTTGGAGCCTCGTCGGCGACCACTACCTCGCCGTACCCCTCGAACATGAGTAGGAGTTCCGCCGCACCGTCCGTACGCTCGGACGCATCGTCACGCCGCGACCGGGTGATCAACCGCAAGGCCGTCTCACCCGAAGGGGTACGGGCAACAGCTGGCCGAGCTACGCATGCCCGCGCGCCCAGTCTGCTGAAACGCCTGGAACCAGCGGATCTCAATACCTGACATCTGGCCGTGGCGCCTCAGCGCCGCCGGCTGTGCCTGCGCATACCGTCTACCCGAGCGGTGAACTCACGGGCGCGCAGGACCGGTACCCCGCGCCACGGGGACATCGCCGTTAAATCGACATCCTCCGAAACGATCAGGAGGGCACCGACCTCCGAGGCCAGATCCAGGACGAGATTGTCCTCATGGTCGCGGCAGTCGTGGACGGTGCGGGGCGGACTCAGAACCCCGCCCCCGGAGGCATCCGCCATCTCGACCAGGATGTCTCGGTAGTCCTCTGACTCGTCCTTGGGCGTGCCGACGACGGCACCAAGGACGCGGACCGTGTTGTCGAGGATGTGCGGCGAGAGCCAAAGCGCGAATTCTGCCGCATCGTTGATGATCCCCAGACAATCAGCGAACGGGTTGCCCGACGTCGGTGGAGGCGAGGGCCACGAAATGTACGGACTATTTCCCGTCGCGATCGCCTGCACAAGCACGTTGACGTCGAAGACGACTGGAGTGGCCACAGGGCCCGGAAGGGTCACTCCTGCGACTCCTTGTACGCCTGGCGGATGAGCTCAGGCAACTCTTCGGCCGCAGTCCCCTGCTCCGCAAGCCGACGATGGTTGCTTGCCTGGAGCTCCCGGAGACGCCCAGCTCGGCGCAACGACTCCATGACCTTCAATGTTGCTCGCAGATAGGCCGACCGGTTTCCGCCGCCGAAGTGCTCCACGAGCCGATCCAGGCGTTCACGGTCCTCATCCGCGACCGCAAAGCCAACAGTCTGCGACGCCATGGTCACCACCTCCGCGCCAACAGTACCTCCGTTGCATCTCGTATGCAATCTGTTGCACACGAGATGCGCCAACTGTCCGCCGTCCTCTGGTGGCCACGCCATCCGTCCCGTGTCGGCCGACCGCAGCACGCCGTACGCTATTCCTTCGCAGGGCGGTGCGGGCTCCATCCGTTCAAGTGTGGGCGTAGATCGTCCGGGCTCGGCTCGATGGTGAAGTCGATACTTGTGAGCGTAGGCGTACCGACCGTTGGATCGATCTTGTCGGCGCGAGCGCGTGCCCAGGTCAACCAGGCGGCGAACTCGCCGGTGCCGGCCGTCTCACCGGCGGCGGAGGCGTGTTCGAGGGCGTCGCGGAACGCCCGCATGTCCGCGGCGTTCCGCCACTGTTGCAACGCGGTGGCGAATGTCGCCTTGCGGTGCTCCTCGACGGCGAGACGGCGAGCTTTCGCGATGGCGTGCTCCCACCGCGCCCTTGTTGCGTCTCATCTTCGAACGAAGGTGTCCCATCTTTCAGGACCATGGTGCTCCGATGGTGATACGCCGTTCGGTAACCGTCCGGAACGGGGAATCGCTGACCTCATGGCCGTTGAGCTGTGCGAACACGACCCACGCGAAAGCACCTGATATAGCCCTTCGGCTATATCCCTGCTTAACGCGCACGCCCGGAAGGGGATCGAACTTCAGGCCCGGATGCCCGGCGGTACCGACGTCTTATGTGGACCCGGGCATCTGATGCGAATCAGATGGCGGGGCGCTCGAATCCGTTCCGCCGCCCGGAGCAGTCAAAGCTCCGAACTGTGGAAACGCCCGTCGCGCTGCAGTCCTCGTCTCATCCTCGAGCGAAGGCATCCCACTTCTCGGGATCGTGGTGCTCCGATGGTGATCCTACGTTCCGCAATCGTCCGGAGCGGGGAGCAACTGGCAATACGGTGCCTGAGCTGCATAAACACGGCCCGAACGTGAGGCGCAGCCGTGACCCACAGTAACCCCACATCAAAAAGGGGATATAGCCAATTGGCTATATTCCCTGCTCGGTGGCGCGCCCGAAGGGACTCGAACCCCTAACCTTCTGATCCGTAGTCAGATGCTCTATCCATTGAGCTACGGGCGCTTGCGCAACCACTCTCCGTAACCGCGCGTGCTGATGTGTCCACGGGGTCGCGGTTGCGTATCCGCTGGTCCAGGGGTTTCGTTACTCCCGGACCCGCGAGAAACGACTCTAGCATGCCACCGAGTGGGGCCTGCGTGCCGGTTGATGTCGCACGATGCTGCACCGTGCTCCGACGTCCGATCACCATCGGAGCACCAGGCCACCAGACCACGACCTTCACCCCAAGAGTGCATCTGATTCGCCGGGCGCCGCGTTGCGGGCGTCGAGCGACTCGGCGACGGGACGTTACGGTCGAATCACGGGAGAGTCCTTTGCCGTTTTCGATCGAGTTCCGGCTGTCGCGTCAGGTGCTGATGTCCCGGCGGCGCAGTCCGGTGTAACCCAGTGCCAGCAGCGTCGCGGCGATCGCGCCCAGTGTGATCAGAGGGGTCAGGGTGAGCTGCTCGGCCGGCACCCGTGGGGTGTGGGCCAGCGGCGAGGCTCGCTGGGCCCAGCCGGGCAGGTCGAAGGAGTCGGCGAACAACGCGACGACCGCGCAGTAGCCCATCAGCGTCCAGGCCAGCGCGGCCGCCGTTCGCGGTAGCCAGCCGACGGCCAGCACGGCGCCCGCGGCGACCACCCATACTGCGGGAAGGTAGGCGAGGGCGGTGCCGGTCAGCCGGGGGATCTGGCCGGGGTCGGAGACCGTGAGCGCGTACGCCGCTCCTTCGCCGAGTCCGATTGCCAGCAGGGCCATCGCCGTCCCGGCCAGCGTGACGCTCAGCTGCCCGGCCAGCCAGGTCAGCCGGCTGGTCGCGGTGGCCAGCACCGGTTCCGCGTGGCCGGAGGTCTCCTCGGCCCGCACCCGCAGAACGCTGGTGACGCCGTACGCGGCGGCGAGCAGCGCCGCCATCGTGACGGTCAGGGCGAGGTACGCGTCGGCGATGCCGGCCGCGCCGCCGGGCAGGAAGTCGGCGATCTCTGGGTTGTCGCGCACGTACTGTTCGATGCTGTTGCCCAGGGATCCGTAGGCCGCGCCGAGCAGCGCGAGCCCGGCCACCCAGCTGATCAGGGCGGTGCGCTGCAGCCGCCAGGCCAGGCCGAACGGGCCGCGTAGCGCCCGGGAGGCGGTGGGCCGGCCGGGCCGGGCCGGGACCAGTCCGGCGCCGAGGTCCCGCCGGTCCAGCAGCACGGTCGCGGCGGCCAGCAGCACCACGGTCAGGCACAGCGGCACCAGCAGCGGCCACCACCGGTTCGCGACGTAGGGCAGGGTCTGCTGCGCCCAGCCGATCGGTGACAGCCAGGACAACCCGTTGTCGCCGGCGTCTCCGGCGGCGCGCAGCAGGTAGGCGGCCCCGAGGACCGTTCCAACACTGCCGTACACGGCTCGGGCGTTCTCGAACAGCTGGGCCGCCACCGCGGTCAGCGCGGCGAACGTGACACCCACCGCGGTCACCGCGGCGCCCAGCAGCGCCGAGCCACCGATCGGCAGACCGGTCCCCGCGGCCACGGCGAACACCAGCGCGCCGGCGGTCAGGTCGGCCAGCCCGGCCAGTGCGAGCGCGGCGATCAGCGGGGCGCGGCGGCCGACCCGGGCGGACCGGATCAGCTCGGCGCGTCCGGTCTCCTCGTCGGCGCGGGTCTGCCGGCCGACCAGGAACATGTTCATCAGCGCGACAATGATCGCCAGAAAGCCGAGGATCTCGAAGACGACCTCCCCGCCGATGCTCTCCAGCAGCGCGGTGGGCCCGCTCATGGCGATGACCGCGGTGTTGCCGCCGATGGTCTGCCGCAGGTTGGCGAGGTCCTGCGGAGTGTCGTACAGGTTCTGGCTCTGGGCCGACTGCACGAGCAGCAGCAACGCCGTGCCGAGCAGCCACCAGGGCAGGGCGCGGCGTTCCCGGCGCAGCATGAACCGCAGCAGGGTCCCGGTCCCGGTCATGACGCCACGCTCCCGGCCGGGGTGTCGTCGCCGTAGTGGCGCAGGAACATGTCCTCCAACGTCGGCGGGGTGCTGGTGAGGCTGCGCACCCCGAGCGGGGCGAGCCAGCGGATCACATCGTCCAGCCGCGCGGCGTCGACGTCGAAGCGGGCGTGATGGTCGCCGGCCACCAGGTCGTGCACTCCGGGCAGGGCGCCGAGGCCGTTGAGCGGCGCGGCCGTCTCGACGGTGATCGAGGTGCGGGTCAGGTGACGCAGCTCGGCCAGGGTGCCCGACTCTACGGTGCGGCCCTGACGGATGATGCTGACCCGGTCGCACAGAGCCTCGACCTCGGCCAGGATGTGGCTCGACAGCAGTACGGTGCGGCCCTGCCCGCGAACCTCGGTGATGCACTGCTGGAACACCGATTCCATCAGCGGGTCGAGTCCCGAGGTCGGTTCGTCGAGCAGCAGCAGTTCGGCGTCGGAGGCGAGCGCGGCGATCAACGCGACCTTCTGCCGGTTGCCCTTGGAGTAGGTGCGGGCCTTCTTGCTGGGATCCAGGTTGAAGCGTTCGAGCAGGTCGTCGCGGCGGCGCCGGTCGAGTTTGCCGCGCATGCGGCTGAGCAGGTCGATGACCTCTCCCCCGGTGACGCCCGGCCAGAGGGTGACGTCACCCGGCACGTACGCCAGCCGGGCGTGCAGCGCGACCGCGTCCTTCCACGGGTCGCCGCCGAGCAGCCGGACCGTACCGGAGTCGGCCCGCAGCAGACCCAGCAACACCCGGATGGTGGTGGTCTTGCCACTGCCGTTAGGGCCGAGGAAGCCGTGCACCTCGCCGGCTGCCACCTCGAGGTCGAGACCGTCCAGTGCCGTGGCCCGGCCGAAGTGCTTGGTCAGGGCGGAGACCTCGATCGCCGCCGGATGGGATGCGCCCATGTGGACTCCTTGAAGACGATGGTCCTCGGGAAGGGGAAGGTTTGTGATGCCGAACCGGGCGGATCGGCTGTCAGCCGGTCAGGTCCCGGCGCAGGTAGGCGGACGTTCCGGCCGTGGCCAACACCACGGCCACGGCGCCCATGACCAGCACGCCGGGCCAGTCGGCACCGACCAGCGGTACCGCAGCCGTGTGCCGGTACGGGGACAGATCACTGACCCAGGCCGGTGCGCCACTGCTGTCGGCGATGACCTTGAGCAGGAACCCGCCGGTCGCCGGGACAGGGCCGATGTGGATGACCGCAGAAGGTCTGAGGCCAGCGGCCAGCAGTGCCGCACCCAGGCACAGCAGCACGATCGGCAGCGCGTTGAAGGTTCCGGCCAGCGCCGCGGTCAGGGTGAGATCACCGCCCACGATGCTGACGCCCGCCCAAGCGCCGACCGCAGCGACGGCCAGCAGCAGCATCGCACCGGCGAGCGTGGCCGCGGTCTCGGCCCCGAGCAGCCGCAGCCGGCTCAGCGGCTGCGCGGCCACAAGGGTGAGCCGCCGGTCGGACTCGGCCGCCATGAACGCGCCGAGCCGGACCGCGGTGAACGCCCCCACCGGCATCGCCAGCAGCGCGAACAGGGCGGCGACGAACCCCTGCACCGTGGCCAGCCCGACGAACCCGGCTTGGGCAGCGCGGTCGGCGAACACCCGGTTGTCGGAGAGGAACCCGGTCAGCGACATCGAAGTCAACCCGATGACCAGGAAGTAGGCACCGATCCCGGCGGACCAGGCGGCCAGCGGCCCGAGCAGCCGGCGGACCGCGAAAGCCTCCACCGTGTCGAGCAGCCCGAGGCGGGGGCGGCGCCCGGCCGCAGCCGGCAGCAGGCCACCACCGACATCGCGGCGGCCACACACCACGGCCACCGCGACATAGAGCAGGGCAGTCGCGGCCGCCAGCACCAGCAACGGCGAAACCCGGTTACGGTCGTACGCGGAACTGATCTCCAGCAGACCGAACGGCGACAGCCACCGCAGCCTGCCCAGCGCGGGAACCCCGTCAGCGGCCATCCGGGCGAGCAGCCCGGCACCCAGAATGGCTATCGCCGTACCGGTCGCGGCCGTCCGGGCCGAGAAGATCTGGGCGGTGAGTGCGGCAAGGGCGGCGGCGAACAGCCCGAGCAGAGCCATACCGGCACCGTGCACCACCGCACCGGCGGAATCCGATCCGCCGAACACCAGCAGCACCACCATGATCGCGGCGCCGGCCACGACCGGGACGGACGCGATCACCATCAGATGGCGGAACAGCACCTGACGCAACGGCAGCCGGCCGGCCAGCAGAACATCCCAGCGGCCGTGGTCCTCCTCGCCGCGAGTGACCCGGGTGGTGGCCACCACGGCCCACACGGCGAGGATCGCGCCGAGCACGGTGCCCAGACGCCACACGGTGAACCCACCGGCCTCGTCGAGGGCAATCGGCTCGCCGAAGATCGTACGGATCGCGGCGTTACCGGCCAGCGCACCGAGCCCGGCCAGCGCGGCCGGGTCACTGGTCACCCGCTCGTAGGTTCCGGCCACCATCGCCGGCGCGCCCGCTGCGACAGCCAGCAGCAGCAGCGCGCCGAGACGGATCTGCCGCACCGCCAGACCGGTCGTGGCCCGCCGCGCCCCGGCGTCAGCGGCGATCGGCGTCGCGGTCATCGGCCGGCCTCAGCGCCGTAGTAGTCGAGGAAGATCTCCTCCAGGCTCGGCTCCCGCACGACCAGAGCAGCGACATCAGCATCGGCGAGCGCTTTGAGCGCAGGGGCGGGCGGACCGCTGAGCGCGAACCTCATCCGCATCGCACCCGCGCTGTCGCCGGGAAGGATCTCCACCGCGTCCACACCGGGAACATCGGCCAGGGTGGGTGGGGCGCCGGTGCAGGTGACGGTCACCTCGGTGCGGTGCAGGGTACGCAGCTTCGCGATGGAGGCCAGATCGACCAGCCGCCCGGCGCGCAGAATGCCCACACGGTCGCAGATCGCCTCCACCTCGGCGAGCTGATGGGAACTGAGGAAGACGCTCTGGCCTCGCTCGCGGGCGGCGGCCACCGCAGTGCGGAACTCGCGTTCCATCAGCGGGTCCAGGCCGCTGGTCGGTTCGTCCAGGACCAGTGCCGGGGCGCGGGTGGCGAACGCCGCGACCAGAGCGACTTTCTGCCGGTTTCCGGTCGAGTAGGTACGAGCCGGTTTCGAGAGGTCGAGCGCGAACCGATCGACCAGCTCTTCGCGGTAGTCCAGGTCCACACCGGACCCGGTGCGGGCGAGCAGGTGCAGGATCTCGGCGCCGGTCAGCTGGGGCCACAACGCGACGTCGGCGGGCACATAGGCCAGCGATCGATGCGCGCGACGCACATCGGCGGCGTCGACGCCGGCGATGGTGGCATGCCCGGCGCTGGGTTTGGCCAGGCCCAGCAGCATGCGGATGGTGGTGGACTTGCCGGCGCCGTTCGGGCCGAGGAACCCGAACACCTCACCGGCCGTGACCTCGAGCGTCAAGTCATCGACGGCGGTCAGCCGCCGGAATCGTTTGGTGAGCCCAGTGGTGCGCAGCACGACGTCGCCCATGGCGGATGCCTCTCTGGTCGCAAGCGGACATGACCGCCGACCAGACTTCCCGGCACACCTGGCGTCACCGTACTCCCGCGGACATCCGCAGGGAAGGCCATTTCTCAACGCGTCACACCGGACCGCGCCGAACGCCCCTACGACCGCAGGGGCTGTTCCGTGATCGGTGGAGCGTCGCGGAACACCGTCGCCATCCAGGTGAAGACAGCCTGGGCCTGACGGATGCGCCCGGCACGCTCCGCGTCGCCGTCGAGCAGAGCAACACCGCGGTCGGTGATCTCGAGGAACGCGGCGATGCCGTCGATCTGCTTGCGGACCACGGCCTGCCACGCGTCGTCAGCCATGCGGTAGTACATGGTGCGCTCACCCGGCTTGGTGCGCCAGGTCAGAAACCCCATGCCGGTGAGCAGGCGCAGGTTCATCGTCAGCGAGGCCCGGCTGGCCTTGATGGCGGAGCTGATCTGCGCGGCGGTCTGCTCGGCCGGCTCGCAGATCATCAGCCAGCCGAGGATGCGTCCGGCGATCGGTGGGACGCCGTCGCGGGCCAGGTACATGGCCACCTGCTCGGCCCACGCCAGCCGCCCTTCATCCTCGGCATGGCCCACGACGGTCCCCTCTTTTCATAGATTTCAGGTCGTACTAAAGTCACTGTATCTATCAGGGGTGAGCCGGGAAGTCTGGTCGGCCCGCGGCGGACGCTGCGGAGAGCGGAGGCTTCCCATGTCCTTTACGTGGCAGCTGCGCGCCGGGGTCGCCGCCGGTGTCCTCGTTCCGGTGGTGTTGTGGATCGACGGGGCCACCCGGGCCGGGTACAGCCTGTGGCATCACGGCGCCAGCCAGCTCGGCACCGGTGACCGTGGCTGGCTGCAGACGATCAACTTCGCCCTCGGCGGGACCCTGCTGGCCTTGTTCGCCGCCGGGCTTCGCCGGGTGCTGCATCCAGGACTCGCGGCCCGGTGGGCACCGATCCTGACCGCCACAGCGGCGGCAGGGCTGCTGGTGGCCGGGTTCGTGCCCACCGATCCCGCCCTCGGTTATCCGCCCGGCGAGCCGGAAGGACTCACCGCCACCGGAGGCGTCCACCAGGTCGCCGGGCTGGCATTGTTCGCCGGGCTCAGCGCAGCCGCACTCATCCTGGCCCGGCGCGCCGCCGAGACCAACCGGCGCAACGCGAGGCTGCTGAAGGCCGGCGGGATCCTGGTCATCGTGTTCGCGTTCGCCGCCGGCATCGCCTACCGGCTCGACACCCTCGGCGTGTGGCAACCCGCCCCGGCCGGTCTGCTCGAGCACCTCTCGCTGCTGGCCGGCTTCGGCTGGGTGGCCGTCACCGCCGTCTGGCTCCTGCGTCGTCCCTCGGCCGTGGCCGCGCCCGGCGGCATCGTCAGCGGCCGGAGCGGATGACGATGTCCTCCAGTGCGGTGGCCGCCGTGGTGATGCCGTCCTCGGACCGGATCCGCTCCCCGATCCGCCCCGCGGTCCCGGCCATCGACGGCGTGAGGGCTCGCCGGATCGCCGCGGCCAAGGACTCGGCAGTGAGCCGCCGCTGATCGATCGGCGCCGGCGCTACCCCGAGGTGCTGCATACGTCGGCCCCAGAACGGCTGATCGGCGACAAACGGGCAGATCACCTGCGACCGCCCGGCCCGCGCCGCCGCCGCGGTCGTCCCGGCGCCGCCGTGATGCACGATCACCGAGCAACGCGGGAACACCACATCGTGCGGCAACTCCGAGGCGAACACATGGCCCTGCGCCGCGGTCTCCGGCAAGCCGCCCCAGCCGGTCCCGATGACTGCCCGCACCCCGGCCAGCCGCAGCGCCTCCAGCACGACACCGGTGGCGGCGGCCGGGTCGGGACCGGCCATGCTGCCGAATCCGACGTACACCGGCGCCGGATCCGCGACGAGCAACTCCCTGACCTGAGGCGCGAGCGACGAGTCACCGGCCGACGAGTCCAAGAACCAGTACCCGGTCATCCACGCCGCGGCCGGCCAGTCGTCAGGCCGAGGCAGCACCGACGGGCTGATCCCGTGCAGCACCGTCGCCCGCCCGCCGTCCGGGCTCCGGAGAGGATCATGCCGGCCCCGGCGTCGCGGCAGGCCCAGCCCCGCGCGCCAGCGGTCGACGGTGCGGCCGAACATGACCGCCGGAGCCTTCATCCCCGCGAACGTGGCACGGTTGAACAATCGCGGCAGCGACGGGGCGAATTGCTGCCCCGGCCACGGGAAGGCCCGGGTCGGGACGTACATCGGGATCGGCAAGCCCAGCACAGCCGGCACACCCGGCTCACCGGGCGCCGCCCGACGCACGTCACGAAGGTCCCCGGCGACGAACTCCCGCTTGAGCTCCAGGCCGGCCACGAAGAAGAAGATCGCCAGCAGCCCGTCGGCCGCCCACGTCGCCAGGCTCAGGTCCAGATGCCACGCCGACGGGCCCACCCGCACCGCACCCAGCGACCGGTACGCCTCACCCCAAGGCGAGTTCGCCCAGACGATCGCCAGCACCGCCGCCACCAGCAGCAGCACACCGCCGACCGTCTCGGTGCGCAGCACATCACCGACCCGGCGGGCCTCTGGCCAGCTTCCTCGGCTGAGCAGGCGGAACGAGGACTTTGGTGACGCGGACATGGAACCTCCGAAAAGGGGTCGGCAAAGACATTGCCGACCAGACTTCCCGGCACACCGACGTCAACGGTACGTGCTGCGAGTAGTCCCGGCATCTCGAATAAGCGTGCAAATCCTCACCCGGTCCTGCGCCCCTTGGCCACGCGGCCTGCGCGGACGAGCGGCGCGGCGATCTACCGGGCCGGCTGACCGATTCCTCGGCGAAGCACCCGCAACCCGCCGAGACGATCAACCCCGTCGCGGTCGCCGCCATGGCCGAGGCCGACATCGACATCACCGCCGAACAGCCCAAGATCCTCGAGCTCAGCAGTCCGTGCACACCGGACCGTTCAGGCTGCGGTACGGCGAGGTCGATGCGACGTCGCATTCGGTGCACCGATGTACCGGCTTGCGGTGGCAGTCGCCGCACACGACTGTGCCGTCGGGTCGCCGGTGGCCCACCCTCTCGCGGTTGCCACACGTCACGCACACCTCGCGCCGGGCGGGATCCATCGCGTAGCAGGTATCGCAGACCGGCCCGGCCGCGGACGTGGCGCTGATCCGTCGTGAAAGTCCGCATCGTGAACACGGGCGGCGCCGCTGGTGCGCGGCGGTTTGCGGGCAAAGCGTCAGGGTCGGTGGCGCGGTGGCGAGCAGCCGTCGCAGCCGCCGGCGGCGGCTGGTCAGCGGCAACGAGATCAGCTCCCTGCCGCAGGCGTCGCGGAACATGTCGAACACAACCAGGTGCGGCGGATGGCGGGGACGGGCTTCGGGCCTCACTTGGAGCGGCTGCCCACCGTAAGGGACCGCGCGTGATCTGCGGCACGTGAGTGCGTCCTCCCTGAAGCGCATCTGTGACCGAGAAACGGGCCGGCGAGCAAGATGTTCAGCCGGGGTGGAGGTGCTCCGCCGGCGCGCTCAGGGCCGGTTCCGAGCGTTCCGCCGCCTCGGGGGGCGTCCACGGGCCGGTCACGCGGTCACGCCCGGCACGCTTGGATTGGTACAGGGCGCGGTCCGCGCGTTCCATGAGGTTGTTCAGCCGATCCGGCCCTGTTGCCAGCGCCACCCCGATGGAGGTGGTGACCGTGATCGCCCGGCCGGACGGAGTGCGGAACGGCTCGTCGCCGATCGCACGACGCAGACGTTCGGCCACCTTCCGGATCGTCGGTTCATCGGTGTCGGGCAGGAGGATGACGAATTCCTCCCCGCCGTAGCGGGCGACCAGGTCGTGCTCGCGGGACGCCGCGGACAGCCGAGCGGCGACGCCCCGGAGGACGTCATCGCCGGCGAGGTGGCCGTATGTGTCGTTAATTGATTTGAAGTGGTCGATGTCGATGACCATGAAGGCCGTCGAGTTCGAGCCGACGCTCTCGGCATCGGCCTCGTCGACCGTGGCGGTCAGATGCCTGCGGTTGTAGAGGCCGGTGAGTCCGTCGGTGACGGCCAGGCGCCGTTGTTCCTGGACCGCGGCGTGCAGATCCTCGGCCAGGGTCCCGCGATCCTTGACGAACAGGTACTGACGCAGGAGAACCATCGCGAACAGCATGCCGCCGACTGCCAACGTGGCGTTGGTGACCTGGCCGGAGTGGTTCTTGTCGAAGGCGACGAGCAGGATGGTGGCCGTCATGGACAGTGCGATCGGCATCAGCGCCAGTCCCCGGTCGAAGAGGAGCCGCTGGGCCGGTGGTTCTCGGCGCCGCATCGCCACGACGGCCGCCACGGGGAAGATCGTGTTGGCCGCCTGGAACGCGACGTTGATCCAGCTGGCCGGGTCGTAGGAGCTGAAGATGGTCAGATAGGTGTAGCCCATGTCACTGACGACATTGAGTCCGACGGCCAGGGTCACGAGACGCATCGCAGCCGGCAGACGCCGGTAGCCGCCCATGCCGACGATCACGATGCTGCTCAGGGTCACGACGTCGAGCAGGGGATAGCTCAGGTTGACCAGGTCGCCCGGGCTCGTATTGACACTGGCCTGAGGTGTGATGAGCGCGTGCCAGCCCAGACCGCCGATGCTGAGGACGATCAGCGCGGTGTCGAGCGATCCGCGCAGGTGCCGGAGCAGGCCGGCGTCGCCGAAGCCGACCACGACGGCGACCACGGTGAGCACCGAAGCCACGAGGTAGAAGAGGTCGGCGAATGACGGCGACGGCGCGCCGTCCGGGGTCAGGTAGTCGTAGCCGGCCCAAAGGGTCTCACCCGCCAATTGCGCCAGCAGGGCCACGGTCAGGATGCGCCACATGGTCGCGTGCCGACCGGGCACCCGCCGGGACGCGGCGAAGGCGACGGGGACCGACACCACGATGGGCACAAGATAGAGACCATCGCCCACGAACATACCGAAGGCCTCGTTGGCCTGACCGGCCCAGGTCAGAACGGCGTAGCACAGCAGCCACGCGCCGGCCGCGACGAATGCGAAACGGCACCACCGGTCGGACCAGAGGGGTCGGTGAGGTGTCGGCGCGGCCTTGCCCGGCTGGATCGCCGGGGTTCCAGTCACCGCGGAGGCGGTCATCCTCAAACCTCTGTCCTTTGGGCGCACGACATCAGTGACGTTGTCGAGAGTCCACGGGCCAGGGTGCGAAGCGGTCGCGGCCTTGGTTGCGTTCCCGTTGCGGGTCGTGTGGTCGGTCAGACCCGTATACCTTGTACGGGCTCAGTCGCGCCGCTGATGGGCCGTTTCGCCGCCCGGGTAATCCCGGAGCTGGCAGGCCTCGGCGGTTCAGGTACCGGAGGCTGTTGCGCAGGATCGGCCCCTGCTCGCGGCGCTCGGTGGCATGCTCGATCGCCCGAGCAACCGCAGGAGGCAGCGGGACCAGCACCGTCTTGTCGCCCTTGGCGCGAATCTTCAGGGCACGATGGCCGTGCTCCTCGCCGAGGTCGGCGATGTTCGCACCGCAGGCTTCGAAGATCCGCAGGCCGATCAGGCCGAGCATCGCGATCAACGCGAAGTCGTTGCGGTTGGCCGAGAGCCGTGCGGCCGTGAGCAGGGCCTCGAACTGTAGATGGCCCAGCCCAAGCGTGGGTGAGTCGGTCGGCGTGGGCGGGCGCCGCACATAGTCGGCCGGCGAGTGGGCCCGGAACTGGTCGATGACGCATACCCGGTAGAAGCCGACCACGACTGACAATCGGCGTGAGACGGTCGAGGGCTGGTAGCAGCGGACTTCCCGCAACCAGCGTGTGTCACCGCCGGAAAGAGCGCCAACGTCCTCGACGCGGCAGAAGAGCGACGCACCACGAGGCATGCTTACGGCTGGTCCGACTGAACGATGTCGCGGCAATGGCCTGCAATCGCCTCGCGCAGGAACTTGTTGCATTGCGTCTGCGCTGGCAGGGTGACGCCTCGCGCCCAAGCCGGAATTGTTCCAGGACCAGGGCTCTGAGGCGCCCATAAGCGACGCGATAACGACACCCGGTCCTGCCTCTGGCGGGCCTCTCCGCTCTCCTGCCTTCCGGTGGTTTTCACTGGCCGTTCGATTTCCATGGCAGGCAGTTTCATGTCGCCCGTCGCCCTGGCCTTCGGGGTCCTGGAGATCACCGACAGCGCGGCCTGGCTGTCCGCGGTCACCGCCACTGCAATGGTGGCGATGGCCGCGACGATGCTGTTCGGCGGCGGTATCGCCGACCGGTACCGCCGCGATGCCGTGCTGAGCCTCACCAGTCTTGGCGCGGGGCTCACCCAGGCCGGCGTCGCAGTCCTGCTTCTCACCCATCAACACCCGGTACTGCTGCTGCCCTTAGCCGCCTCCAACGGCGTTTTCCAGGGACTGACCATTCCCGCGCTGCGTGGCATCGTCTCGAACCTCGTAGCTGGGCGCGGCCTTCAGCGGGCCAGCTCCCTGTTGGCCTCCGCCAGAAACACCAACCGGATCCTCGGCCCGGCCACCGCCGGTCTGCTGACCGCATCGATCGGCGGCGGTTGGGCGATCGCCGCGGACGCCGCCTCGTTCCTGCTGGCGGCCGCCTGCTTCGCCCGCATCTCACTGCCCGATCGGCGACCGCGCGCCAAGGACAGCCCGACGATGCTCGCCGACATGGCGGAAGGCTGGAGATACTTCAAATCTCAGCAGTGGATCTGGTCCGTGACCGTGGCCTTCGCCATTTTCAATGCCACCAACAGGGGCGTCTGGCAGATCCTCGGCCCCGTGATAGCCAACGACACCATCGGCGCCGCGGGCTGGGGCCTCGTGCTGAGCGCCCAGGGCATCGGCGCACTGCTCGCCAGCGTGGTGCTGGTGAAGGTGACATTGACGAGACGGCCAATGATGCCGGCCTTGTCCTTGATGGCGCTGGCGGCTCTCCCACTCGTTCTGCTCGGCGCCGGCGCGAACACGTTCTGGCTCGCTGGGGCGGCACTGTTAACCGGGGTCGCCACCGAGTTCTTCACCGTGGTCTGGGAGACCGTCAATTACACCCACATCCCCGAGCGCCTGCTCTCCCGGGTCGGCGCACACGACGAGTTCTGGGGGACTCTGTCCTTCCCACTCGGTCAAATGTCCGCTCCGCTTCTCGCGGCGGCGTTCGGCACCACAGCCGTCGCCGTCATCGGTGGCACAGTTGCGGCAACGGTGATGCTCCTGGCTTCCCTCGTGCCGTCACTTCGCCGGATCGAGATCAACCACGACGACGCCTGACCAGTTCAACTGAAACAACCCTACGCACGCGACGCTCCTTCTACCCTGGCCCGTCGATCTGACTTCGAACTCAGGGATTCGGCGAGACATCGCGCCAGCTGTGCGTGCGTCGGCTAGCGGCGTTGGAGTTGACGATCCGTGACGCGCGGATCGCGGCACGAGAATGTGCCGCCCGACCGGGTGATAGTCCGGATGCCGGCAGTTGAATCGGGGTACCGCTCAATCTCTATAGCGAGGCCGCAGCGCAATTAGTTGGTGGGCGGTCTCGGTGGCGGCCGCATCCTCTTCGTTAGCCTGCTGGCGTTCACCGATGGGCCTGCCGGGGCACCCTGCGCGGCGTCCGATCCGGTGTGGCTCTCCCGTGTGGTCTTGGGTTGCGGGGGTAGTGCTGACCGGCAGCACCGCACCATCGGCCGGGGAGAGCAAGTGTCCAATGACCAGGAACGGTTGGACGAGGAAGAGGCGGAGCAGGTCGAGGCGGTCCGGCCGCCCGACCTGAATCAGGAGTCGGATCGGTCCGCGACCCGCCTGGAACTCTTCTTCGACTTGGCCTTCGTGCTGTTCGTGGCGCGCTGCGCGGACGTGCTCGCGAAGGACGAGACGTGGCACGGCGCGCTGGTGTTCTGCGCCGTTCTCACTATCGGCTGGTGGGCCTGGGCCAGCACGACTCTCTACGCCAATCGGTTCGACACCGACGACGCGATTTTTCGGCTGCTCACCCTGGTCGCCATGGTCGGCGTGGTGGCGATGGCGGCCGGCGTCGATAAGATCGACGGGCCGGAAGGGCGCTGGTTCGCCATCGGCTACGTGATCATCCGGCTGGCGCTGATCGCCGGCTACGTGCGCGCCTGGCGGCACGTGCCGGACGCCCGTGCGACCGCCCGGCTGTACCTGATCGGCCACTCGCTCGGCGCGGTGGTCTGGCTCGTGTCGCTGGCCGTCGCGGAACCGGCCCGGTACTGGCTGTGGGGTGCGGGCGTACTCGTCGACCTGATGTGGCCCACCGCGGCCGCCCGGCTCAAGGACGCCGTCCCGCTGCACCTGGAACACCTGCCGGAGCGCTTCGGCCTGTTCGTCATCCTGGTCCTCGGTGAGTCCGTCGCGGCGGTCGTGACCGGCCTGCACGACGGCGAGTGGAAGCCGGCCGTGGTGGTCACCGCGACGGCGGCCTTCGTGGTCGCGGCGGCGCTGTGGTGGATCTACTTCGACCTTTCCGGCGGTGCGGCCAAGCGGCGCCTGACGGAGGAGGGGGACGAGGTCACCAAGCACGGCGTGCACGACTTCTACGTCTACATCCACCTGCCCCTGGCGATCTCGCTGGCGGCCGTGGCGGTCGGGCTGGAACACGCCGTCCTGCACGGCGCTGACGACCACCTGACGGCCGGGACTCGGTGGGTGCTGGGCATCGCCACCGCCGGCTACCTGCTCAGCGCCGCGGTCATGCAGGCCCAACTGGGCGGCCGGGTCCGCGGGGCGGTGCTGTGGCCGGGTGCCGGCACACCGCTGGCCATGCTGATCGCCTTGCTCGACCTCTCCGCCGTGATGACCGTGGTCCTGTTCGCCGCGCTGACGGCCGCCGGTGTGGTCGCCGGCTTCCTGCTGCACCGCTCCGGCGAGGTCCGCACCGCCAAGGTCTGATCTGACGGCACCGGGTTTAGGTCGATTGCTGTCTTACCGGGAGCCTCTCCCGCATCGACCTCCGCCCCCACCTACCCTCGCCGACCTGCAAGATCAGGTTGGAAAGGGCTCCCTATACAGCAAGCCTTCCGCGAGTCCGCGGGATATTTCTTCGCGTTCCGGCAGCGTCAGCATCACACGCACGGCGGGAACCTGTCCCACCGAACCCCCAAGATCAAATGCTACGACCGTCTGAATCCGCCCGGTTCAGACGCAGAACGCCGGTGGCTGCGGGGCAGCTCACCGGCGTTGGACGTCGAGCGGAGACTCCGGGATTCGAACCCGGGAGGGGCTATAAAACCCCAACCGCATTAGCAGTGCGGCGCCATAGACCAGACTAGGCGAAGTCTCCTCGACGGCGCGTAGCCGTCGAACGACGAGGATACCGGACCCTCTTGGCGGCGAGCAAAGAGGTATGGGGCGTTGCGGGAGCGGTTCGTACCGGGTGAAAACCGCGAGGTCCGGTTAGGCTCTCGCGGATGGAGGATGAGCAGCCTCGTAAGCGCTCGGCCGACGCGGAGTTCAGCGCCCCCGACCAGGCCCCATCGGGTCGTCGTCGGGCGGAGAAGGCTGCCCCTCCGCAGGTCACGTTCCAGCCGCCGACGCCCGAGCCCACCGTGCGCCCCCGCCGCCCGAAGAGCCCCGTCCCGAATCAGGCGGAAGATCAAGACCCAAAAACTGATTCGGGTACGCCCACAGAACCTGCTCGCAACCCAGCCCCACAGCCGCCTTCAGCTGGGCGCCGCAAGTCCACCGCCCGCAAGGCCACGCAATCCCCAACTCCCGCCGAGCCCAAAGCCACCCCCGGCCACCCCCAGGCTTCCCCACCTCCCGCCGCACCCGAGACGCCCCCCGGGCAACCGCCGGCCTCCACACCTCCTGTCAAGCCCGAAGCGACCACCGGACAACCGCCGGCCTCCACACCTCCCGCCCAGCGCCCACCCAGGGCAACCACCCCGGCGAAGAGGCCCCCCGCCAAGGCCGCCAAGAAGGCCACCCCAGCCAAGGCCGCAAAGTCAGCCCCCCGAGCCAAAACCACCAAACCCCCAGCGCAACCAGCCCCCGCCGAGCCCACGACTCCAGCCCTCACCACCCCAACGGCCGCGGCGCCAACTAAGGCAACCGCACCCGCGTCGGCTAGGGCGACCGAACCGGCAGTGCCCAGCTCAGCGGCCGAACCCACGAAGGTCACCGAGCGGACACCCGCCAAACCACCAGCCCCCACCCAGCGCCCCAGCAAAGCAACCCCATCAACGAAACCGGCAGTCCCCGGCGGCGAGCCGATCGACAAAGGCCCCGCCACGGAAGGCACCAAGCCAACCCCCGCCAAGGAGACCCCGCCTCCGGTGACCACCGCCGCCCCGTCCCAGAAGTCACCGTCCGACCCGGTGCCCGCAGCCCCGAAGGCAGAGCTGCAGGCACCGAAGCCCGCAACGCCAGAGGCCGCACAGCACGAAGCCCCGAAGACCCGCACCGAACCTTGGGCCCAACTGGTGGCCAACCCAGGTCATGCCCCCGAGCTGCTGGCCTTGGCGGCCGTACAGACCATCGGCCCCCGGGCCGCCGACTGGGCCCGCCGCCTGCGCGAGCGCTACCCCCACGCCACCGACGCCGGCCTGGCCCGACTGGCCGAACGCCAGTTCATCCGCTTCGGCGGCGTGGGCAGTGTCTTCGCCGCCGCCGCGGGCTCCTACGTCCCGGTCGCCCTGCTCAGTTCCAACGCGCTGACGTACGCGGAGCTGATTCTGCACGTGGCCGCCGCCTACCGGATCGACCCGACCGATCGCGATCGCGCCGTCGACCTGCTCGTCCTCACCCAGGTGCACGCCACCCCGGAGGACGCCGAGGCCGCCCTGACCTCGGCCGAGCAGCCGGCCTACGAGGAGGAGACCCGCCTTACCGACGCCGTCTGGCGCCTGGCCCGGATGGCTTCCGCCCAGGCGGGCGCATGGGCCCTGGTCCGGGGCATCAACCGCCTCTTCCCAGGCGTGACCGTGCTCTCCGCGATCATCACCAGCCGCTCCGGCGTCCGCACGGTCAGCGCCCGGGCAACCCGCTTCTACAGCCGCCTGAACCAGGAGTCCAGCGCCGGCTGAACAGCTCACCGAACGGCCGGCCGGGCCGACGGTTGCGGTCGAGGCGACGCAGCGTATGCGGCAGGCCCGGATGCAATCGGTGATCACAAAAGCGGCAGGGGAGAGGTGGGCGGCCCGCTCAGAGCCAGCTCAACCAAGACTCTGGCAACAGCGTGTAGCCGACGAACGCGACAATATCCAGCAGCGAATGCGCCACGATCAACGGCATGACCCGCTTGAACCGTACGAAGAACAGCGCGAACAAGACCCCCATGATCGCGTTCCCCACGAAGGCGCCGAACCCCTGATACAGGTGGTACGACCCGCGCAGCACCGCCGAAGCCCCGACGATCGCCACCAGCCGCCACTGAAGCCCCTGCAGCCGGGTGACCAGATACCCGACCACGATCACCTCCTCGAGCACCGCGTTCTCCACGGCTTTCAGGACCAGCACCGGCACCGCCCACCACACCGGCTGCAGGGCGGCCGGCACGATCTGGGCGTTCAATCCGAGCTGCGCCGCGGCGTACACCAGCAGAAGCCCGGGAATCCCGATCAGCGCGGCCAACCCCACCCCCCAGCCCCCGTCGAAGCCGGGCCGCACCAACGGCTGGCCGAGCGACGAGCGCCGTGACCCCAGCAGATACAGCGCCAGCAGCACCGGCACCAGCGCGAAGAAGATCCCCAGCAGCTGGTACGTCAGGTCGAGGTACGGCCGCGGCGACTGCGAGGGGTTGAGCGTGGCCTTCGAGGCGGAGAGCGGACCGGCGGTCAGTTTGGCGATGAGGGACACCACGGCATAGACGGCGCTCGCGCCGAGGGAGAGCAGCAGGACGAGAAGGATCTCGATCCCGGGCGAGGTGCGGCTGGAGCGTTCGACGTCGCTGGTCACCCGCACAACGATAAGGGTGGTCAATCGCACTGATGGTGCGTCGTAAATCCGACTGCGCTGCCCACCCTGAGTCACATGGGAGACCTCGCGCGCTTGCTCAAGGAGAGTTGGAGCCTCGTCGAGGAGCATCAGGACAAGGTCGCCGGCTACTTCTACGCGCGGATCTTCCTCTCGCACCCGGACCTGCGGGATCTGTTCCCGGTGCACATGGACGTCCAGCGATCGCGGTTGCTCAACGCGCTCGTCACCGCCGTGCAGACGCTGGAGGATCCGGAGAAGTTCGACCAGTACCTCCGTGACCTGGGGCGCGACCACCGCAAGTTTCACGTGGAACCAGAACACTACGAGGTGGTGGGCGGGGCGCTGATCGAGGCGATGCGGCACTACGCCGGGGAGCAGTGGAGTGTCGAGTTCGACCAGGCCTGGGCGGACGCGTACGCGGCGATCGCGGCGAAGATGCTGGCCGGCGCCGAGGCGGACAGCCTCCCGGCGTACTGGTACGGCGAAGTGGTCTCGCATGAGCGCCGGGCCACGGACATGGCCGTCTTCACCGTGCTGCCGATGCAACCGCTCGACTTCCGCGCGGGGCAGTACGTGAGCCTGGAGTACCCGCGCTCCCAGCCGCGCCTCTGGCGGACGTATTCGATCGCCAACGCGCCGCGGCGGGACAACACCCTGGAATTCCATGTACGCGCGGTCGGCGCCGGCTGGGTGTCGTCCGCGCTGGTCCGGCGCCTGCAGGTCGGCGACATGGTGAAGCTGGCCGCGCCGATGGGCTCGATGAGCCTGGACCGCCGCTCCACCCGGGACGCGGTGTTCGTGGCCGGCGGCACCGGCCTGGCCCCGGTCAAGTCGATGCTGGAGGAGCTGACCCGCTACAACCGGACCCGCTGGGTGCACGTCTTCTTCGGGGCGCGTACCCGCGACGACCTGTACGACCTGGCCGAGCTCAACCGCCTGGCCGCCCGCTATCCGTGGCTCTCCGTGGTCACCGCCTGCAGTGACGACCCGACGTTCCCCGGAGAGCAGGGCAACATCTCGGATGTGGTGGCCCGGTACGGGCCCTGGAACGAGCACGACTTCTTCGTGTCCGGCTCCGGCGCCATGGTCAAGGCCACCCTGAAGACGCTGGCCGAGCAGCAGGTCCCGTCGATCCGCATAAAGTACGACGCGTTCAACTGAACGGCCGCCCGGCCTGCTGGTACTCGGACACCGGAACCAGCGTGGCGTCGGCCGCCATCCGGTCGACGTACAGCTTGCCGTCGAGGTGGTCGATCTCGTGGTTGACCAGCCGGGCCATCGCCTGCTCGAACGACGTGATCACCCGCGTGCCGTCGAACCGGGCGTGCTCCACCTCGATCCGCAGCGGCCGCACCACCAGGCCGCGGTAGTCGAAGAACGACAGGCAGCCTTCGTACTGCTCGTCGCGGTCGCCCGACTCGCCGACCACCCGCGGATTGAGCAGCACCACCGGCTCGGCGTCGCGCTCCGGCGGCCTGACCACCGCCGCGGCCACGGACAGCCCGATCTGCGGCGCGGCCAGTCCGACGCCCCGGCTGAAGTCGTGCAGGGCCTCGAGGCGGTGGAGCGCGGAGAGCAGGGCGGTGACCGCGTCCTTGGCGTCGCCCTCCTCCCGCGGCAGCTGGAAGTGCCGGGAGCGCTGCCGCAACAGGTCGGCGCCACGCTGGACGATGCCGATGCCACGCATCCGGTGTGAGGCGCGGGGCTCGATGGCCGGCAGGGCGGAGCCGTTGATCGGGGCGACCTCCTCGTAGATCGGCGCGCCTGCCCCGCGGAACCGCCACTCCAGCCGGTACCGGGCGTTGAGCAGCGGCTGGTCGGTGGACCACTCGAAAACCGCCCGGCCGTGCTCGTTGTGACGTTCGGCCGGCGTCCGCACGGGTACCTCAGCGGCAAGGGATGTCTCCAGGCCCCACACCTGCGGATCGAAATGCACCGGGAAGTCGAGCCGCACGGTGAGGTGCCGGGTCGGCAGCCGCATGGCGCGCTGGAACCACTGGCCCCACTTCTCCTCGCCGACGGTGTAGCCGTAGGTGATGGTGGTCCGTTCGCCGGGATAGAGGGGGAACTGGCCATGCTCGTTGGCGAACAGCAACCACACCTCCTTGGACGCGTCCCGGTCGAGCTTGAGCCGCCGCTGCATGGGCTCGGCGGCCTCGCCCTCGCCGGCCACCGCCTCGATGTCCAGTTCCTCCCAGGTCAGCGGGTGCTGCCGGTGGTGCTGGTTGGAGCCGGTGGGGTCGTTCGGGTAGCGGTCGACCGAGATCTTCATCAGGTACCGGGTGACCGGCTCGTTGCCCGCGTTGTAGAGCGCCCGGCGGATCACGCATCGGTAGGCGCCGTCGGAGTACCGGAGCTCGGCGTCCTCCCGCTCGACGATCAGCCCGGTGCCGGGCGGCATCCACTGCGCCGGCACCGGCGGGTCACGATGAGCCGCCGCGCCCCGGGCGTGGCGAAGCTCGTCGTACTCCTGGAATTTCTGCCAGATCGCACCGCCCGCGGAAAGCACGGCCTCGGCGCGCCGGGCGAAGTCTTCGGTGGGCTTGTGCCGGCGACCCTCCACGTGGCTGACGTACGACGGATCGAAGCCCATGCGTGCGGCGAGCTGCTTCTTCGTCATGCCCCGCTCGGAACGCCATTGAGCAAGGGCCGTGACGAACTGGTCGGCAGCCCGCTCGACGGGCGAGGTGGTCATCACGGATGTCCCCTTCGCGACGGGAAATTCAGTGTCGCTGGCTCCCGGTGTCAACAAGGGGCTAGTAGCGCGTTGCCGACAGATACCTTGACGAATCCGGCAACGTGGCAACGGTCCGTCAGGACACCGTCGCGTCAGGTATTCGGAGGAATAACACCTGTTGGGGGGCGGTGTGGGTTATCCGGGGTTACCGTGGTTAGGTTAGCCTTAACAAGGTACGGTCAACGCCGATCCGGGGAGGCAAGGGATACGTGACGGCAGCACTCGCGATGCCCCAGCCTCTGGCGCCCGTCACCGACACCCTGCGGGCCATGTTCGGCACCAGCACCCAGCTGCCCGGCCTCGCCCCCGACCTGCTGGTCACCGACCCGGCCGGCTGGCGGCCGACCGCCGATCTGCAGGGCGCCAGCCTCGACGCGCTGCTCGAGGCGTCCCGCCGGCGGTGGAACGCCCAGCCCCATGCCGCCGCGGCGCTGGCCTGGAAGGCGTACACCTATTGGCTCGCTCTTCCGGCGGTCCTCGGGTACGCCTCGGCGCGGCGGGTGCCGCTGCTCACCGCGCGCAACGTCCTGATGCACTTCGACGACCCGCGTCCCCTGGTCACGCTGGGCCTGCGGGCCGACATCCCGATCGCGGTGCTGGCCACCGACCCGCTGGCGCTGAGCGGCCTGCCGCAGGTCAAGGTGGTGCCGAACGAGGCGGCGCTGCGTGCCGAGTTCCGCGCGTCGCTGCTCGACCATCACCTCGACCCGCTGCTCGACGCCATCCACGACCGTGTCCGGCTGGGCCGCCGCACGCTGCTCGGCTCGCTGGCCTCCGGCATCGCGTACGCGGTTCTCCGCTCGGCCGACGTGCTGCCCGGCCGGTCCACCGACACGATCGACACGCTGCTGGCCGCGCTCGGCGTCGACGACCTGATCGAGCTGGTCGACGGGCCCAACGGCGCCCTCGACGTCCAGCGCAAGACCTGCTGCCTGGCCTTCACCCTCCCGCAGCCCAAGGTCTGCAAGGGCTGCTGCATCAAGTAGTCAGGCCTTGGCGCGACAACACCACCACACCGAGGCACATCTCGTCGCTGGTCCCCTCGCCCCACACCACGTAGCGCGGCGGCTGGTTCCGCAGCTGGGGCAGCTTCTGCCGCAATCCCACGTCGTGCGTGCAGGTGACCCGCAGGGTGTCGCCCGGCTTCACCGAGACCGGCTCGGCCAGCGGTTCGATCCCCTGCTCGTCGAAGTTGTACGACGGGACGTCCAGCAGCGTTTTCCCGGAAGCGGAACCGGGGTTGAGCTCGACCTTGATCGACCGGCCCAGCAGGTGCATGTGCCCGCCCAGCGCATAGACCGTGGCCGCCGACGGCACCGGGAAGTCACAGCGGGTCTCGGTCGAGGCGACCGGCACCCGGCCCTGGTTGCAGCGTTGGTTCAGGGCCTCCACCCGGCCCCGGGCGTCGTCGCCGAAGCGCGCGGCCACGTCCTTCACCGCCGCCGACCGGTCGCAGAGCGCCCCCTTCTCGCCCGGCGCGCAGGCCAGCTCGATCGGCGCCGGCAGCAGCGAGGTGCTCAGTGGCGTGGTCCCGGCCCGGTCGGTGAGCCTCAGCCGTACGCCGGAGCGGTCGGTGTCGCCCGGCTTGGCCACCAGCAGGTTGTAGTGCACCTGCATGACCAGCTTGCTCCCGGCGGCCATCGGGTAGCCGATGTCCGGCCGCAGCAGCGTCTCGTCCGCGCCCGGCGCCCAGGACGCCACCCAGGCCGCGGTCTCGGCGATGCCCGCGTTCCCGAAGCAGGTCCAGCCCTCGCCCGGCGTGCCCGCGTCCATCTGCTCGGCCTCGGCGGCCTGGTCGGGGGTGATCCGGAAGAAGATCGCGTGGTGTACGACGGCGGCGTTCTGCGGCAGGAACTGGCTGCCGGTCAGGAAGGATTCGCCGCTGATGCCCGGGTCGACGAGGAAGCAGCGGTAGTCGTCGGTGCCCCCGTGCGGCGCGGCCGGGGCGTAGGCGGCCGGCATCGAGACGTCGACGAAGCGCTCGCCGGCCCGGAGCGGCGCCGCCGGAGCGGCCGATCCGGAGTGCTGATGGACCGGCGGCGCGGCCTCCCCGGCGCTCTGACCAGAAGAACAGGCGGAACCCCCGAGGAGTACGCCGACGAGCACGCTGATCCATCCGATTCGCCGCATCTGTACACCACCTCCGACAACGCAGCGTGCTCTACTTCGGACCATCTGTCACTCTTCGGTGCACTATCTGACGTTCCCGCCACTCCGGTTCCGCAAGATCCCTCATCTCCCTCGAAAATCTGACGAATCGACTACAGGAGGGATTCACCGAACCGGTCAGGCGGGCCGGATGGGCGCAGGCGGCGGAGAACCGGGCGTTGATCTGCTTATGCTGCCCTGGACCGGTAGATCAACTCGGGCGGCGACGGGAACAAGGAGTGACACGCGAATGACGGAGCGTACGTTCGCGGTCCTCTCGCCCTTCGTCGGCGGCGACTACTACGGCGCGATCATCGCGGGAGTCAACGCGGCCGCCGCCGCCCGGGGCGACGCGGTCATCGCCATCCAGACGCTCGACCCGGGCTCGCACAGCGCCGACCACAGCGGGCTGCCCGATTTCCACCGGCCGGTGGCCTGGGATCACGTCGCCGGGCTGATCATCCTCCCGGGGGCGGTGCACACCGAGTACGCGCTGGCCGCCCGCCGGGCCGGGAAGCCGGTCGTGCTGATCGGCCACGAGATCGACGGCGACAGCTCGTCGGTGGTGGCCGACAACCGGTCCGGCGTACGCGAAGCCGTCACCCACCTCATCACCCACGGCCATGAGCGGATCGCCTTCGCCGGCAACCTCAGCCACTTCGACGTGCGGGAACGCCACGAGGGCTACCGCGAGGCCCTGTTCGCGCACGGGCTCACGCCGCGCGCCGACCTGCTCTTCGACCTCCAGGACAACCACGAGACCGGCGGCGAGGACGTGGCCGACCTGCTCATCCAGGCGGAGATGCCGGCCACCGCGATCGTGCTGGGCACCGACCGGAACGCGATCGGGCTGTTCCGCCGGCTGGCCGCCGCCGGCTACGAGCTGCCCGGTGAGCTGGCCGTCATCGGCTTCGACGACATCCCGGACGGGATGTACCTCTATCCGGCGCTGTCGACCGTGCGGCAGCCGCTGGACCAGGTCGGCGCGGCCGCCCACGCGCTCGCCCGGGAGCTCGCCGACGATCCGGACAAGCCTCGTGAGCTGCGCGAGGTGCCGACCGTGTTCGTCCGCCGCGACTCCTGCGGCTGCCCCAGCGACGGGCTACCGGTCTCCGAGCCGCACACCCGTGAGCTCTTCGGCGACGTCCACTACCTTCAGACCACCCTCAATATCCAGTACGAGCTGAGCATCGAACTGCTCGGCACCCGCGGCGAGCGGGATCCCCGATCGCTCACCTGGCTGGACCGCACCACGGCGGTCGGCGGCGTGCTGGGATTCTGGTCCGCCGGCGACCACCTGGACCTGGTCGGCGAATTCCGGCTCGGCGCCGGTGGAGCGCCGGCCGGCGTGGTGGGCACCTCGATGCCGGTCAGCCAGTTCCCGCCGCGGAGCCTCTTCGACCTGGCCGACGGCCCGGCCGGCGACATCGTCTTCGTGGTGCCGGTGAAGAGCGAGTCGCACAACTGGGGGCTGCTCTCGGCGGTCGGCCGGATCCAGGCCAGCACCCCGCCCGGCCGCGAGATGATGAACCACTCCGGCTCGCTGCTGGCCGCCGCGCTCGACCACGTCACGATGGTCAAGGCGCTGCGCGAGCAGGAGGAGCGGCTGCGTAACGCCGCCCTGCACGACTACCTGACCGGGTTGCCCAACCGGGTGCTGCTGGCCGACCGGCTGCGGCAGGCCGGGCTGCGGGTGTCCCGGCAGGCCGGCCACCGGTTCGCGGTGCTGCTGCTCGACCTGGACGGGTTCAAGGCGGTCAACGACTCACTCGGGCACGCGGCCGGCGACCAGATGCTGGTCGAGGTGGCCACCCGGCTCACCGGGCTGCTCCGGGAGTCGGACACGGTGGCCCGGCTCGGCGGCGACGAGTTCGTCGTACTCCTCGACGGGGTGACCGTGCCGGACGGCCCGCAGGCCGTCTGCGACGCGATCCGCGCCGCCCTGACCAAGCCGTTCGTGATCGACGGCCGGGACGTGCAGGTCGGGGTCAGCATCGGGGTCGCGCTCTCCACGCCGACCGCGTCCGACCCCGACCATCTGCTGCGCGAGGCGGACGCCGCGATGTACCGCGTGAAGTCGGCCGCCCGCAACGTCGCCGGCTGAACCGGGCCGGCTGAACCGGGCCGGCTGAACCGGTGGCTAGCTGATCACCGGGCCGGTCAGGACCGCGTTCGGGTTGTCCACCAGGCTGCGCACGTTCCAGGTCCAGACGCCGCCCTGCCAGGTCGGCTCGAAGCCGAGCAGGTCGGTCATCGCCCGCAGCATCTCGACGTCGCGCGTCTGCGGCTGGAGGACGATCACGCCCGCCTTCCAGTAGCGCAGGTCGGCCAGCGTCATCTCGCGCCGGGTGTCGGTGATCTCGGGGGTCGGGTTGCCCTGCTGGATCGAGGCCATCAGGCCGCTGGTCGGCCGCCACGGCGGCGAGAACAGCGCGGTGCGGTCGGTCGGGTCGAGCGGGTTCTGGTTGGGCAGCAGCGCGTAGGTGCCGGAGATGCGCATGTCCAGGCCGGTGTACGCGGTCCAGCGCAGCGGCTCGGGGTAGCCCGAGTCGGGCAGCGGCAGCGTCACCACGGTGTGGTTGTCGTCGGCGTACTGCTTCCAGGCGCCGGAGGTGACGAACTCGGGGACCGGGGTCATCGGGGCGCTGCGGACCGGGGTCGGCACCAGCGGCACCAGGGCCATCGCCACCGAGGTGATCATCGCCACCCGGACCGGGCCACGCGCCGACGGCTGGGAGCGGACCAGGTCGATCGCCTTCTGGCAGCCGATCGCCAGCACGATGCCGACCACCGGGGCGATCGCCATCGCCCAGCGGGTGGGCACCGCCGAGTTGAGCACCGGGACGCTGTGCAGCACGGCCCAGATGCCCGGGACGCCGGTGTTGATGCCGTTCAGGTAGATCCGCGGGCCGAGCGACATGGCCGCGAACAGCAGGCCGATGCTGCCCAGGGCGACCACGGCGACGTTGCGCCGCAGCCAGACCAGCAGGCCGAGGAAGAGGATGACCAGGCCCCAGCCGAAGAACGCGTTCTCCTCGGCCGGGTTCTGGGCCAGCCGCTCGGCGGTCAGCTCGTTGCCGGCCACCGACCGGGTCGCGTACGAGGTGAACGAGCCGAGGTCGGCGCCGAAGTTGCGGACGAACTGCGGCAGGCCGTGGTAGCTCTGCGGCCCGAAGAACTGCACGGCCAACGGGTAGGCCAGCGCACCCAGCGTGACGATCGCGGTGACGCCGAGCCCGCGCAGGAAGGTGGCCACCTCACCGGGGTGGGTACGCCGCCGGGAGATCGCCATCACCGCGCTGAAGATGCCGAGGCCGACCGCGGTCATGAAGAGGATCTCGAGGTTGATGAACGCCTGCCAGATCAGCAGCCCGCCCAGGATCAACCCGTTGCGGAGGGCCTTGCCCGGCGTCCGCAGCGCGAGGCAGCGCCAGATGATCAAGGGCACCAGGAATTGCGAGACGATGTTCGGGTGACCGCCGGCGTGCGAGATCATGCTCGGCGCGAAGGTGCAGAACAGCGCGCCCACCCAGGCGGCCAGCCGGGACGCCACGAACACGCGCGAAAGCACCAGATACCACGAGATGCCGGTAACTGCCAACGCGAGCGTAAGAAATAAGTTGAAGGCCACATGTGGGCCGAACAGAAGAGTGATCGGCGTCATCGGCAGCGAAACGGCCAACACCGAGGTGTTGGCCATCATGTTCACCCCGTCGGGGTAATTCATGCGATCGGAGAAGAACGGATAAGCGCCATCCGTAACGACGCGAGCACCGTGCGCCAGCATCATCTCGAAGAACGCTTGATCTTGTGGATCATCACGCAACTGATGATCAAGATTGAGCCACAACGGCGCCGTGATGAAGAGCGCTACCCCAACCAAACTGCATATGGCGAGGACGTCCCGCCAGGTGAGAGTCCGCCAGAAGCGCGGGCGAGCCGCAGGCTCGGCCTCGGGCTCAGCTGCGGGTATGACCGCGATCGTGGGACCGGACACATCGACGCCGAGGCTCCGGAGTTCCACATCGATGTCGCCGGACTCGGCAACATCGCGGGGCCGCATGGCACTCCCGCCGGCTGACTGACCGCTCGAGTCAATACCCGTAATCGTCATAGCATCGGCCACCCTAACCGAGGTTGGTAACGTTGCAGTGTCGGGCGGCCGATGCGTGATCGAGCCGATATGTGACATCGCGTCCAACTCACCGCGTACCCGCGAGGCAATGTCTCAATCAGGCAAAAAATGAGTGGCCCTCCCCCGCTCAACTTTCGCCACTGGACGCCGGATGGTTAACTCGGTCAGTCCCGCTGTCAGCTCGGATAGGCAAGACGAGGGAACTTTACTTATGGCAGACATCACCGGAGACCAGCGGATCCAGTCCGAGGTCCTCGAGGGCCTCGCGACGGCCGTGAACCACCGGCGCTGGTTCGTCGAGCTGGCTCTCCCGTACCTCGGCGACAACCCGATCGAGATCGGCAGCGGCCTCGGCGACTACGCGCTGGAGTGGTCGGAGCACCTTCCGCGGTTCACCGCCACCGAGGCCGACCCCGATCGGCTGGTGCAGCTCAAGGAGCGCCTGGCCGACCACCCCAACATCGACGTGCGGCAGATGCTGCTGCCCAGCCCCGAGGCGAACGGCGAATACAGCGCCGCCGTGTCGTACAACGTGCTGGAGCACATCGAGGACCACGTCGGCGCCCTGCGCAGCATGGCCGATCTGGTTCGCCCCGGCGGCCGCGTCATCCTGATCGTGCCGGCCTTCATGTTCGCGATGAGCCAGGTCGACATCGCGACCGGCCACATCCGGCGCTACACGAAGAAGACGATGCGGGCCGCGATGACCGAGGCCGGCCTCGAGATCGAGAAGCTGCACTACGCCAACGCGCTGGGCCTGATCGGCTACTACGGCGCCACCAGCATCTTCAAGCTCGCCCCCAAGGAGGGGCCGATGGTGAAGATCTACGACAGCGTGGTGCTGCCGGTCACCAAGGCGGCCGAGAGCGTCATGAAGCCGCCGTTCGGCCAGTCGGTCTTCGTGGTGGCCCGCACCCCGCGGTGACCACCGTCCGTCGAGGAAGCCCGGCGCCGTACGCGGCACCGGGCTTTTTTGTGTCCCCAGCTCGGAGACGCACACGTGGTGCGCGCCACATTCCGGCGGCCCGGCGACACTATCGTCAGACATCCGACCGGGTGCGAGCGGCCGAGATCCCCGCGCCCGGTGGCGATGGACCACTCCGGTGGTCAGCAACGCCGGCGCCCGCTCCGTCAGGACGGGCGCCGACTGCTGTCCGCTCTCATCACCCATTCGCGCCCGATCCGGGAAGGATCGAGAGAGCATCGACTCGTGAGAGCACCTCTGCCCGAGGACGAACCCGCCCGGCTGGCGGCGCTCCACGACGCTCAGGTGCTCGACACCGCCCCCGAGGAAGACTTCGACGACATCGCGCTGCTCGCCTCGGAGATCTGCGGCACCCCGGCCGGCCTGGTCAGCCTGGTCGACACCGACCGGCAGTGGTTCAAGGCCAAGATCGGCCTGACCATCGAGCAGACCCACCGCGACCTGTCGTTCTGCGCGCACGCGATCCACGGGCACGAGCTGTTCGAGATCCCGGACGCCACCCACGACCAGCGGTTCTCCGACAACCCCATGGTGCTCGGAGACGGCGGCATCCGGTTCTACGCGGGCGCGCCGGTGGTGCTCGACGGCACCCACTCGGTGGGCACGGTCTGTGTCGTCGACCACGTGCCCCGGGAACTCACCCCGGCCCAGCGCCGGGCCCTGCGCAGCCTGGCCCGGCACGCCTCGGTGCAGCTCGAGCTACGCCGGTACGCCCGGCACGCCGGCGCGATCGCCGACCGGCTGCGTCAGCTCGACCGGATGAAGGACTCGTTCCTCGCCACGGTCAGTCACGAGCTGCGTACGCCGCTGTCCTCGATCCGCGGCTATCTGGAGATGTTGCTGGAGGACGAGTTCGACGGGGAGACCTCGCGGCGCTTCCTCTCCGTCA
Organism: Actinoplanes sp. NPDC089786; assembly: GCF_040684855.1. Classification (NCBI taxonomy): domain Bacteria; kingdom Bacillati; phylum Actinomycetota; class Actinomycetes; order Micromonosporales; family Micromonosporaceae; genus Actinoplanes; species Actinoplanes sp. NPDC089786. Next base: position 337,422 of record NZ_JBFBGU010000001.1, on the reverse strand, counting down.
TGCAGCGCAACTCCGACCGCCTGCTCCGGCTGATCGACGACCTGCTGCTGGTGGCCCGGCTCACCGACGAGGGCCTGGAACTCGACCTGGCCGAGGTCGACCTGGCCGAGATCGCCCACCACGTCACCTCCGGCTGCCGGCCGCTCGCCGAGCACAAGGAGGTCAAGCTGACCGACCGCACCGAGAGCCCGGTGCCGGCCCGCGGCGACGCCAAGCGGCTCAGCCACGCCCTCAACCACCTGGTGGTGAACGCGATCAAGTTCACCGCCGAGGGCGGCGAGATCTCGGTCGACGCGCGGGCCGACGACGAACCCGAGCTGATCATCACCGACACCGGGGTCGGCATCCCGCCCCACGACCTGCCACACGTCTTCGACCGCTTCTACCGCAGCGCCGCGGCCGACCAGATGGCCGCCCAGGGTCCGGGCCTCGGGCTGGCCATCGTCCGCTCGATCATCGACGCGCACCACGGCACCATCCGCGTGCACAGCGAGCCCGGCCTCGGCACCACGGTCCGCGTCAAGCTCCCTCGCTGACCCCCAGCAGCGCTCGGCAAGGGTCAAGACCGACGATCTCGACGGGTACGCTGCGCGCGGCCGCCCACGACCGGCGGTCGAGCCGCACCCGCCGGCCCACCATCGGCTTGCCCCGCACCACGTGCCGCTCGATCCCGTCGTCGGCGTAGCCGAGCCGTTTCGACACCCCGTACGACGCCGCGTTGTGCTCGAACGCCTGCGAGACGGCGAACTCGGCGCCCAGCCCCGCGAAGGCGAGGTCGAGGACGGCGGCGCGCATCTCGGTGCCGTACCCCCGCCGCTGGAACTCGAGGCCCAGCCACGAGCCGCTCGCGACCTCACGCAGCACCGCGAACTGCTTGCCGCTGATCGCCTGGGAGCCGATCACCCGGCCGTCCGCGACCACCACGAACTGCAGGTTCCAGTCGTCCGGCGACCAGCGGGCCCAGCCGCCCCACTGGAACTGGATCGTGCCGAGCGCGACCATCGCCGGCTCCGCCTCGGTCCACGGCGTCGAGAACGGCTGCACCGCCGGATCGTGGACGCCGGCCGCGGCCACGTCGCCGAGCTCGGCCAGGTCGTCCAGATCGGGCACCCGCAGTTCCAGGCGCGGCGTGGTGAGGCGCAGGCCCGCTATCGGCCAATGGTCGGTCAGCATGTCCCGATTCTCGCGTGACCACGCGAACGGCCGCGAGCGGGTTTCGCCTTCGATTCTCGCCTTTCGCGCCTCACCGCGCTTGGCCGCGCTTTCGCCGCGCTCCTCCCCTCAGAGGCGCTCGACGTGTAATCCGGCGTAGAGCCGGCGGTACACCACTCCGGTGCGCCGGTTGCCCGCGTCGATCATCATGCCGCCGCCCATGTAGACGCCGACGTGCCCCGGTCCGACGACCAGATCACCCGGGCGTGCGGCCGACCGTGGAATGGACTGGGCCCGGGCCGCCTGAGCGCCGGACGAATGCGGGAGGCTGATTCCGGCCCGGGCGTATGCCCTCTTGGTGAAACCGGAGCAGTCGAAGTAGCTCGGCCCTTCGGCGCCGCTCGCATATCCCTTTCCGACCTGCGACCGGGCGAACGCGATGACCGCGCCCATGCCCGGGCGAATGACCGAGAAAGTGCGGGCCTTGATCCGGCGCGGCTTCAGTTTCAGAGCCTCGCGGCGGACCGGCTTGGCCTTGGCCACGCGCGGCTTGACATGGGCTCTGACCTGGGCTTTGACCTGCGCGTTGGCCTTGACCAGGGCCCGTTGCGCGGGCACTCGCCGGATGGCCGGTCGCTTGGGCACGACCCGGCGGGCCCGGGACGCACGCGCGGGACGCGCCTCACGGGTATAGGCGCGCTCCGTCCGCTTGCCGAGCGTGACAGTCGGGTCGAAATCGGGCGTTTCCGCCGGGGTCGACGGGGCGACACTGGGCGGGTTGGCTCCGGCGTCGGCGGGCCGGTCGGCAGACTCGGCAACCGGCGCGATAACGGCCAGCACAATGGCGCCGGCGGTCAACGCGCGACGCGTGGACGGACGGGACAGTTCGGCCTCCGTACTTGGCCCGGTGCACTCACGCGAATCCCATTTTTGCCTTTGCCGCCCCGCGAACGAAACGGCGATGGGAACCCGGGCGATATGGGTAATTCCGTCGACCATGCCAACACATAATTGCATTGCACATGTGTCGGATCGGAATTTTCTACCCGGCGATTCGCGCGAAATTCTTCCGGCTCACCAGCCTGATGTGCCCGGCCCGCCCTTGAACGGCCCGCTGATGTCGGCCGTGATCCAGCCGCCGTAGAAGTCACCCGGCTGAGCGCGGACACGCTCGCCGTCGAGCGTGCACTCGTCCACCAGACCCGGGTAGAACGCGAGCATTCCGGTCAGTTCTTCGTATCCGGCGCTGGGTTTCGCGTACGACCAGGCCGCCCGGGACACCCGCACGTCGCCGATGACCAGATCCCAGTAGCCGGCGTACCCCTTGAACTCGCAGAACGAACGCCCGCTGACGCTCTCGACGCCCCACACCGTGTCGCGCGGCAGGTAGTACACCGGCGGGTGGGAGGTCTCGAGCACCCGCAGGGCGCGGTCGGTGTCGGCCACGGTCAGGCCGGCGTGCACGATTCGCACCCGCCGGGCGCTGCGCTCGACCCGCGGCGGCCGCGGGTAGTCCCACACCGACTCCACCTTCAGGACGATAGCTCGCCCCGCCCCCACCTTCAGGACGAAAGCTCGCCCGGCCGGACGGAGCGGTCTGGCTGTTCGGCCCGGTGCGCGTACGGCCGCCGATCGGTTGTACCGGGCATGCGTATCCCCGCCGCCCTCGTCGTCGCCGCCTCGGCCATCGCGGTCGTCGCCCTGACCGTCCCGGTGGCCAACGCCGCCGCCGTGCCCCAGGTGCAGATCACCCGCGCCCAGTACGACTCACCCGGCGCCGACACCCGGTCGGCGGCCAGCCTCAACGCCGAGTACATCCAGCTGACCAACACGACGAAGGCGCCGATCAGCCTGAAGGGCTGGACGTTGCGTGACAACGCCGCCCACGTCTACAGCTTCGGCGCCTTCACGCTGCCCGCCCGGACCCGCATCATCGTCCACACCGGACCCGGCACGTCCACCGCGCTGCATCGTTACTGGCAGTCCCGGGCCTACATCTGGAACAACGACCGCGACACGGCCAGCCTGCGGAACGCCGCCGGCCGCCCGGTCGACTCCTGCGTCTGGGTGCGCCCGGGCAACGGTTTCAGCCTCTGCTGACCGGCCAGTGCCGCGCATACTTCTTGCGGTACTTGGGATCCGGCTCGAGCGCGATCAACTCGCGGGCGACGGCCTCGATCGCATCGTCCTGTGTGGCGTCGCGCAGATGTCGCAGGCTCTCCACAATGTCATGGCGGACGAGCGTGCCGTTCTTCTCGCCCTCCGCCTCGCGATAGCGGGCCGCCAGAGCCCCGACGACGGTGGCCCGCGCCTTGTCGCCGGAAAGCCCGGCCCGCCACACCGACTTGAGCGCATGACGAGCGGTGACGAACCGTTCGTCACGCGTGACGGCCATCAGGGCGGGCAGATCCCGCTCGATCCGCCCGCCGGTGTCGTGAGCGGCGAGGTTCCCGAGCAGCTGAGCGGCGATCGCCCGATCGTGGTTGTCCGTGCCGGCCAGATGGGCGACCACGTCGTCCCAGACGTCCCCGGCCCACGGCACCGGCTCCGCGGTGGCGGCCATCACCTGCTCGTAGGCGGTGTTCTGGCGCGCCCGGTCGCTGCTCCACAGCCCGTCGAGATCCACCCGGGCAGCGTAGGCGCTCCTCAGGCGCGCAGGAACTGGGTGATCGAGGCGTGCAGGCTCTTCGCGTCGAGCCCGTGCGTGTGGGCGTGGTCGGCCGGGGTGCCGTAGTGGCGGATCTCCGTGCGCCCCACGCCCAGGTGCAGGGAGCGGTGCGGGATGTCGCGCAGGGCGTCGGCCACCTGGCGGCTCGACGTGCCCCGCAGGTAGGGCTCGACCATCACCACGTCGCGGCTCACCAGGCGGCGCAGGCCCGCCGTGTCCAGCGGGCGGGGCGTCAGGGTGTACGCCACGGTGACGTCCAGGTCGGCCGTCGCCTCCAGCACCGGGTCGAGCATCGGGCCGACGGCCACCACCACCGGAGCGCCGGCCCAGCCGGACCGCAGCTCCTGCAACACCGGGCCGGTGTCGTACCCGCGGCTGTTCTCCTGGCTCGAAAGCCGCACGTACACCCGGTCGTCGTGGAGGGCCGCCGCCCGCAGCAGGGACGGGACCTCGTCCGGGTGGCCGGGCACGTGCACGGTCCAGCCGTCGAGGGTGTCGAGCAGCTCGACGTCGCCGGGCGACTGGTGGGTGTAGCCCTCGACCGACGCGTCGTAGGAGGCGCCGATGCTGACCAGGACGGCGCCGGCGTCCTGGTGGCCCAGGTCGAGCTTGATCTGCTCGTACGCGCGGTCGATCAGGAACGGCGCGTACGAGTGCACGTACGGCCGCATCCCGGTCAGCGCCAGGCCGCCGGCCACCCCGGTCATCAGCTGCTCGCGGATGCCCACGTTCAACACCCGGTCGGGGTGGCGCCGCATGGCCGGCCGGAACGCGTCGGCCGAGATGTCGGCGAGGACGACGGCGGTGCGCGGGTCCTCCTCCAGCAGAGCGGTCGTCGTGGCAACAAAGGTCTCCCTCATGGCGGTCAGTACTCCTTCTTCTCGACCGTCGCCACGACCACGTGCGGGCGGTCGCGGTCCCGGTTGGCCAGGGCCAGTTCGATGGCGTCGTGATCACGGCCGTCCACGATGGACGTGGTCCAACCGATGAACCGGGCGGCGATCCCGCCGAGCCAGCCGTGCGAGGCCGACTGGTTGTCGATGACGATCGCCGTCATCGGCAGCGTCGTCGCCGCGGCGTACGCGATGGCCTCATGGTTTGATCCTTCGTCGAGCTCCGCGTCACCGAGCAGGACGAACACGCGGGTGTCGAGAAAGCCCTGCGCGCGCAGGCCGAGCGCGGTGCCGACACCCAGGCCGAGGCCGTGGCCGAGCGAGCCGGTGCCGACCTCGACGCCGGGCACCAGCACGCGGTCCGGGTGGCCGCCGAGGTGGTTCATCCGGGTGCCGATGCCGTCCAGCCAGGCCGGCGGGAAGAAGCCCTTGGCGGCGAGCACGGCGTAGTAGGCGGCCGGCCCGTGCCCCTTGGACAGCAGGAACCGGTCGCGGTCCGGGGCGTCGGCGGTTTCCGGGGTGATGCGCAGGATGCGGTCATACAGCACCCACAGCACGTCGTAGGTCGAGTTGGCCGACGGCAGGTGCTTCTCGTCGCCGGTGACTCTGGTCAGAAGTGAGCCGGTCATGCCCGATAGAGTGCAAGTTAAAGTGAACTTCAAGGCAAGGCTCTGGATGTGGACTCGCTCACGATCGGTGACTTCGCCGCCCGCGCCGGGGTGGCCGCCTCGGCTCTGCGCTTCTACGAGAAGGAAGGGCTGATCAGGTCCACGCGTACGGGCGGCAACCAGCGCCGCTACCAGCGCGGCGAGTTGCGCCGGGTGGCCTTCATCAAGATCGCGCAGCAGGTCGGGGTGTCCCTCGACGAGATCCGCGACGCCCTCTCGGCGCTCCCCGAGAACCGCACGCCGACCAAGGCCGACTGGGCCCGCCTGTCCGCCCGCTGGCGCCGCCGGCTGGAGGACCGGATCGCCCTGATGGAACGCCTCCGCGACCAGCTGACCGGCTGCATCGGCTGCGGTTGCCTCTCGCTGAAGCGCTGCCAGCTCATCAACCCCGCCGACCAGCTCGCCCAGAACGGCCCCGGACCGAGAAAACTCTTAAGTCCTGATTCATGACCCGGCCAAGTGCGAGGCGCGGTCCAGAGTGTGGCTGGCGTCGGCCGCGGAGCGCCGTCATACCGGTGTTGTATGTCGGTGTTTCGCGGCTGCCGTCCGGCGCGCTCTGGGCCACGCCGCAGCCCTGGCCGGGTCATGAATCAGGACTTACGTGAGTAGCAGAATCTTGCCGAGGTGGTCGCTGGCCTCCATGCGGCGGTGCGCCTCGATCGCCTCGGACATCGGCATCGTGGTGTCGACGATCGGTTTGATCTGGCCGGCGTCGACGAGCGGCCACACCTGATCCCGTACCCCCGCAACGATCTTGGTCTTTTCGGCGACCGGCCGCGCGCGCAAGGTCGTCGCCGAGATCGACCCGCGCTTGCGCATGAGCTGGTTGAGGTCGATCTCGGCCTTGCGGCCGCCCTGCAGCCCGATCACCGCCAGCCGCCCACCGGTGGCCAGCACGTCCAGATTCCGCTCGAGATACTTCGCGCCGATGATGTCGAGGATCACATCGGCCCCCCGCCCACCGGTGAAGTCCCTGGTCGCGGCCACAAAGTCGTCGCTCGTGTAGTCAATGGTCAGGTCGGCGCCGAGCTTGCGCAGCGCCTCATGCTTGCCCGCCCGCGCGGTGACCACAACGGTGGCGCCGAGCGCCTTGCCGTACTGCACCGCGAACGTCCCGATCCCGCCCCCACCCCCGTGCACGAGGAAAACGGAGTCCCGCCGCAACCGCCCCACGTTGGAGAACACGGTGCACGCCACCTCAGGCAACGCCGCCGCCTGCTGCACCGACATCCCTTGCGGCACCGGCAGCAGCTGCCCCGCCGGCACCGCCACCCGCTCGGCATACCCGCCACCAGCAAGAAGAGCACAAACCCGCTCCCCCACGTTGTGGTCCAGCACCCCCGCGCCGACCGCGCTGATCACCCCCGAGCATTCCAGCCCCGGGTACGGAGGGGCTCCCGCCGGCGGCGGATAGTGCCCCTGCCGCTGCATCACATCCGCCCGATTGACGGCGGCCGCCACAACATCGACGATCACCTCACCCTCACCGGCCACGGGCTCATCCACCGAGGTCCAGGCAAGCCCATCCGGCGGCTCGATCACAATGGCGTGCATGCCGCCCAGTCTGCCGCGCCGGGCGTCCAGCCGCCCGGTTTGCCGACGAGCCGCCCCGGTCTGGCAAACTGAACGGGTTGTCCGGGAGGGCTCGCCTAGTGGCCGATGGCGCCGGTCTTGAAAACCGGTGAGGCGTTCCGCGTCTCCGTGGGTTCGAATCCCACGCCCTCCGCTCCAAGCACGCGAAAGGCCCCTCTGACCAGCGCGAACGCTGGCCGGAGGGGTATCTTGGCGAATCGGTGTCGATCTCACTCGGTCTCACGTGATCTCGCTCGGGCTGACGCCGCTGCCCAGATGCGGCCCAGAGTTGGGCGGTTGGATCAGCATCTGAGCCTGTCCCCTACCTTCGCCGAGTGCGTCTTTGTTGCCGTTCAAACAGGACTCGGCCGAGTGCACGTGCACTCTGCTGAATCCGACGACCGCTGCCGATAGAAGCGATTACCGGACGAGTTCGGCCAGCCTAAGCTCAGTCAGGTAGCGCTTGACGACTTGGCCCCCGTAGTTGACGTCTATGAGCCGCGCGATGGAGTTCAGCAATGCGCTCTGCTGCGCGGCCGGCAAGGCACGGTGGCCGGAGTAGGTCAACAGCAGATCCAGGTAGTCCGCTGTCGAGTACGGCAACTCCCACTCGTATCGGTAGAAGCTCGCAGGCCCGAACCGCTCCGACGAGGTCAGCTCCCGATCGTCCTCCGGAATGTCTTGAGCACCTTCGAGACGCAGGGCCGGTGGGGTCGACGGATCGAAGCGCTCGTAAAGCTTCTGAATCTCAACGAAGAACGCCTCGGTCCAGGTGCCACCGGCGATGTGGTGGGTTCCCACGGTGGCCAGCAGACCACCGGGACGCAAGGCGTCAGCAGACTTCGACACCCGCACGGCCGGATCGATCCAGTGAAACGCCGTCGCGGAGAAGACCAGGTCGAACGGTTCCGCCGGCAAGGGCCACTCCTCGAACGCTGCCGTCACGACCTCCACCGAGTCGGAGCCGGCAAGGTTTCGCCGAGCCACAGCAGCCATGTCTGGGCCCAACTCGACGGCCACGATCCGGTAGCCCCGTTCCGCCAGCGGCACGGTCGCCTGCCCAGTGCCACAGCCGATCTCCAACACCCTTGCACCGGGTGCTACTCCGACCGCAGCGAGATCATCGAACATCTGTGCCGGGTACCGGGGCCGCGCACGGTCATACCGTTCAGCGTCCTCGTTGAAGGTTTCTCGCAGCCTCACGTAGTCATCGCTATCGCTCACCCAGCGAGAGTAGGGGTGCCGCTCCTACGGCAGGCACTCAATTGTCAGTGCCTGGCTCGCCGGGGCGCTGCAGCTCGCCCGCCTGCCGATCGTTGCCGGAATTTGCAACAAAGTGCCGGATTCATGGGCTGCATGTGGCGTCGTTACGCTTCGAGCACCATTGGTGGGGGGTTCCTGCGTCGCTAGTCACGGGCTTTCTTGCGATCGTCTTCACTTACGTGAGGCGTTCCGCGTCTCCGTGGGTTCGAATCCCCACGCCCTCGCCAGATCGAACGACGGAAACCGGCGTTAACCTGCGCAAAAAGGTCAGCGCCGGGTCTCGTCGATCTCCCGGCACGGAAGACAGGTACAGCTAGCTGTACCCCCGGCTGGGCAGCCCGCTGGATCGTCGCGGACGCTTCGGATTCCTAGATTTGAGGCATGACAAACAACGAGACCCGCAAGTCCGACATCCGCCCCGCCCTCTGGATCGCCCTCGTGGTCCTCGCCATCGCCAACGGCGCCACCTCGGTCGCCGGCCTCACGGTCGTCAGCGTCATCATCGGCGTCGTCACCATCGGCGTCGCGGTCGCCCTGGTCCTGCAGTACCGCCGCCACCGCCAGACCACGGCCTGAGACAGGGCCCGGCGGCATGGTCGCGTCGGCTCGCCAAGTGAATCTGATCCCTGCCGCGATAGGTGGTCCGACGACTGCCAGGACCACCTGTCGCGGCGCCGAATGTTGCAAATAGTCCTTCGCGATCAGCAAGACGAAGTCATAGAACCGGTCCTTGCGAGTTCTGTGAGTCTTCCACTCCGATTGCCGAGCAGCAGTTGAACATCGATTCAAGCAGGGTCTAGCAGGCAACGTGCGGACCTCAGACTTCGGCTCGAGGAATCCGTTGTCGACGCAGAACGCATTGTCGTTCGCCGACCATCGCAGCCACCCCTGCTGAATTAGGTCTTCGCTGCGGAAACCTGCCTGCTTCAGAGAAGCCAGCTCTTCTCGTCGCGGCCGTCCAGGGAACCAGCGGCCCGCGCCGCGCCCGCCTCGACCAGCATGAACGACGCCAGCATGAACGACGCCAGCAGGAGAAGGACGCCGGCGTGCTTGCGGATGTGGAACCACGACTGACGCCCGGCCATCCCGACCAGAGGGGAGAGCTAGTCCCGCGGGGCTACTCGGCGGACTTCGACGGGGGCGCCAGGCGTGCCGCCGACCGACGGCTTGTAGTCGGGGATTCCCACGCAGGTGAAGATCAGGGCCTCGAGGGGCGCGGCCAGATACGTGGGGATCTCGCTGTCCATGAAGGTCATTCCGGAAGCGCCGGCGCCCAAGGCGTACGCCAGGAGGTGTAGGCGGCCCTCGACCAGGCCGGACGCCAACTGGGCCTCTCGGTAGGAATGCGGCCCCAGCTGCGTGAGGTCGGCGGCGGCGATCGCCACGAAGGCGGCGTCGCGGGCCAGGCCCTGATCCAACGCTATGCGATAGAGATCCTCGCGCTGGCTGCCTGAGCGGATGGGTGTGGACAGGTCGGGCCAGCGGTACAGGGCCGGCGCCAGGTCGTCGACGGCATGCGCGGCGACGAAATGGGGGATGTTGATGCCTCGCAGGGCCAGCTGCATCGACGTGGTCAGGGTGGTCAGCGGGACGCCGGACGACGGGTTCATGCGACGGGTGGAACCCCGGGCCAGGATGATTTCGTCGATCGTGCGGGAATCGGTCGACGGCACAGGTGACGGCGAAGGAGAGGGCCAGGGGGCGCCCAGGACCAGGTCGTCGCCGGCGTGCTGAGTGGCGGTGACCAGGGGGAACTCCATGGGGGCGGCGTCGACGTCGCCGGGCGCGGCGGGGGCGCCGGGGATCAGGGCGGGCGCGCCGCCCAGGGCGACGACCGCGACCGGCCACTCGTGCACCCCGTCGGCGCCCACCAGCGACGCCACCGTGCGGTCGGCGAACGTCGTGTACAGGTCGGCGGAAAGGCCGGCGGCCGCCGCGGCGGTCAACAGCTGGGACAGCATCGTGCCGGCGTCCCAGTAGACGTGGCGGTAGCCGCGTTCGCGGTAGCGCCAGCCCGTTCGCCACGGGACGCCGGTGGTGATGATCGCGGGGGCGTCGCCGGTTGGTGGCGGGCCCACGGTGACCAGGGCGTGCGCGGCGGGGTCGTACCAGTGGACGCCGGGGGGCAGGGAGCCTGAGCCGGCGGGTACCGCGACGTAGAGCTCCAGGGGGAACCGCGCCCCGGCCGAGCCGGCCGCCCGGAAGTACCAGGTGCCGTGCGGCGGGCGTTCCGTGGTCCGGACCACGCCGGCGGCCAGGAAGAGGATCCGGCCGAGTTGTGCCAGGTCGAGGGGCAGGGCGGGAGCGGGGACGCCGGCCAGGACGTCGAGGGCCGGCGATGACGTCGGCGGCAGGGACGGCGGCAGCGGGAGGCGCGGCAGCTCGGGGGAGAAGCGCTTGAAGAACCATGGCAGCCGGGAGAAGTCGTTGGGCGAGAAGTCCTGGACGATGCGCGGGTCGGCGATCGGGTCGGTCCACTCTCGACCGGGCTCGTACGACGTCAGGCGGTGCAGGGTCTGCGCGGCGTTCTCCACGCCATGAACGTTACTGAAGAGATCAGGCGGCCAGGGAGACGTTGCGGCGGCGGTCGGTGAAGACGCTCTTCAGCAGGGTCTCGCGGTGGCCGGGGTCGTCCACGCGCATGCGGAAACACTCGCGCACCCCGTCGACCGCGGTCGCGCACATCTCCATCGTCGAGTCGCGGGGGTCGGTGCACCACGTGACGTGGCTGAGGTGCCGGAGGTTGGCGTTCAGGTGCAGCTGGAGGCGGTGCAGCACCTTCGTCTCACGGGTGACGACCAGGCGCCGGGTGGTGAGCAGCAGCAGGAAGTCGCCGCCGAGGTGGGAGGCCGGGCGGACCCGGGTCACCAGCACCGTGGAGTCGTCGGCGTCGACGCACCGGCGGAAGACCGGCAGGTGCCGGCTCACGGTGGGGAGGGGGATGCCGGCCTCGGCGGCCGCCGGGAGGAACGTACGGGAGAAGACGTCCATACGGCTACTAACGGTGGCCGAACGGCTAGGCATCGGCCACGACGCCGTGAATATCGGATTACAACAACTCGACGATGGTGGCGTTGGCCATTCCGCCGCCCTCGCACATCACCTGGAGGCCGAACCGCAGGTCACGGGCCCGCATGTGGTGAAGCATGGTGGTCATCAGGCGGGCCCCGGATGCCCCGAGCGGGTGACCCAGAGCGATCGCCCCGCCGCGCGGGTTCAGCCGGTCGGGTTCGGCGCCGGTTTCGGCCAGCCACGCCAGGGGTACCGGGGCGAACGCCTCATTCACCTCGTACACCCCGATGTCGCCCACCTTGAGCCCGGCCTTGGCCAGCGCCTTCGCGGTGGCCGGGATGGGCGCGGTCAGCATGATGACCGGGTCGGCGGCGGCGAGGACCGCGGTGTGCACCCGGGCGAGCGGGGTCAGGCCGTGCGCCGACGCCCAGCGGGACGTGGTGACCGCGAGGGCCGCCGCGCCGTCCGAGATCTGCGACGCGGAACCGGCCGTGACCACGCCGTCGGCCTGGAACGGGGTCTTCAGACCGGCCAGGACGGACAGCGTGGTGTCGCGGCGGATGCCCTCGTCCTCGGCGCAGTCGGGCAGGTCGGCGATCTCCAGCTCGAAGTCGCCGGCATCCTGCGCGGCGGCGGCCTTAGCGTGGCTGGCCAGCGCGTACTCGTCGAGCTGCGTACGCGAGAAGCCCCACCGCGCCGCCATCATCTCGGCCCCGACGCCCTGATTGAAGGTATTGGTCCCATATCGGGCGAGAATCGCCGAACCGTACGGGTCGGCGCCCTGCGCGGACGAGCCCATCGGCACCCGGCTCATCGACTCGACCCCGCCCGCCACCACCAGGTCGGCCTGGCCGGACAGCACCGTGGCGGCCGCGAAATGCAGCGCCTGCTGGCTGGAACCGCACTGCCGGTCGAGCGTGGTGCCGGGCACCGACTCGGGCCAGCCGGCCGCCAGCACCGCGTTGCGGCCGACGTTCCAGGACTGCTCGCCGGTCTGTGACACGGTGCCCCAGACCACGTCGTCGACCTGGGCCGGCGCGAACCCGGACCGCTCGGCCAGGGCCCGCAGCACGTGGGCGGACAGGTCGACCGGGTGGATGCCGGAGAGGCCACCGTTCCGCTTGCCGACCGGGGTCCGGACCGCACCGACGATCACCGCATCGCGCATGCTGTCGACGTTACGCGTGCCTGCCATAGTGGGCACATGTCTGGACAGCCGTGGCGGATCAAGCCGGTCCTGCCGGTGACGAAGGGCCTGGGTGCGGTTGCCGTGGTGGTGCTGGTCACCGCCTTCGGCCGGGACGACGCGGTTCAGTGGGTGCTGGCCGGCGCGGTCACCATCGGGCTGGCGCTGTGGGCGCTGCGCGATCTGGTGGCGCCGATCCGCCTGGCGGCGGATGCCGAGGGGGTCACGGTGATCGACGGGTTCGCGCGCCGTCGCTGGTTGCCCTGGGCCCAGATCGATCGGGTACGCCTGGATCGCCGCGAACGCCTCGGGCTCACCACCGAGATGCTGGAGATCGACGCCGAGGAGGCGCTGTATCTCTATTCCATGCACGACCTGGGCGCCGACCCGCATGACGTGCTGGCCGAGCTCGAGCAGCTACGCGCCGAGAACGCGAAGGCCGCGGAGCAGGACGAGGACGCGGCCTAGGTGTAGTAGCCGAGCGTCCGGACGATCACCGCGCCGACCAGGACGGCCACGATGATGCCGCAGCCGATCGCCTGGAACATGGTGCGGCGCTGCTTCGGGGCGTAGGCCAGGACGCCGGCCGCCAGCGCGCCGACGATCAGGCCGCCGAGGTGCCCGGCGACCGACACGTTGGAGATCACGAAGGTGAAGACCAGGTTGATCACGATGATCGGGGCGATCGGCGCCACGCTGCGGTTGAGTCGCTTGAGGATCACGAAGATCGCGGCCATCAGGCCGAACACCGCGGTGGACGCGCCGACCGAGATGCTCTGCGGGTCGAACAGGTACGACGCCACGTTGCCGCCGAGGCCGGCCAGCAGGTAGAGCCCGATGTAGCGGATCCGGCCCAGGGACGCCTCGAGCTCGCGGCCCAGGATCCACAGGGCGTACATGTTCATCAGCAGGTGGAGCACGCCGTAGTGCAGGAACATCGCGGTGATCAGCCGCCACCACTCGCCGGCGGCGACACCGTGCACGTCGCCGCCCGGACCGTACGAGATGAGGGCGATCACCCCGCCGCGCAGCGTGAGCGGCGTCTGGTTGCCGAGCAGGCCGCCCCAGCCGCCGCCGGCCAGCGCGCCCATGCCGCCGCTGACCACCGAGAGGATCATCGCGGCGACGTTGATGCCGATCAGCCAGCGGGTGACCGTGCCGACGCGGCCGGCCACCGACCCGCCGAACGCCGTGCGGGCCGACCGCTGGGTCTTCCGGCCCTCGGCCACGCACTCGGGGCACTGGTGACCGACCGACGCCTCGTTCATGCAGTCGGGGCAGATCGGCCGGTCACAGCGGGTGCACTTGATGTAGGTCTCCTTCGACGGATGGCGATAGCACACCGGAACCGTCACGGGAGACTCACTCATGAATCAAAGGTACCTGGAGGCCGGTCCCTGATTACTCGGTGACCCGCTCGATCTCGACGCGCTGGATCACGACGTCCTCACGCGGGCGGTCGCCCGGGCCGGTCGGCGTGGCGGCGATCGAGTCGACGACCTTGGCGCTCTGGTCGTCGGCCACGGACCCGAAGATCGTGTGCCGGCGGTTCAGGTGCGGGGTCGGTCCGACCGTGATGAAGAACTGCGAGCCGTTGGTGCCCGGTCCGGCGTTCGCCATGGCCAGGATGTACGGCCGGTCGAACTGGAGGTCGGGGTGGAACTCGTCGGCGAACTGAAAGCCCGGGCCGCCGCGACCGGTGCCGGTCGGGTCGCCCATCTGGACCATGAACCCGGCGATCACCCGGTGCGAGATGGTGTTGTCGTAGTACGGCCCGCTGCCCTTCTGACCGGTCCGCGGGTCGGTCCACTCCTTGGTGCCCTCGGCCAGTTCGACGAAGTTCCGCACCGTGGCGGGCGCGTGATCCGGGAAGAGCTGCACTCGGATCGGGCCGTGATTGGTGTGCAGGGTGGCGTAAAGCTTCTCTGCCACGGGTACTCCCGTCATCGGAGACAAGTTCAATAACAGTTCGGATCCTCCCCCATGTGCCTGATTCCGGCAGCGCGGGGGTACCCGGCAGGGCACGATGACGTGGGAGAGACCACAGGGAGGTGGGCACTGGTGTTCGCAACCATGCGCCGGAAGCGGCGTAGCGCGAAGTTGAAGAACGAGCTCGGCCAGAGCGTGGATCACTTCAAGCGGGCGGCCACGATCGCCGCGCAGGAGACCAGCTCGACGGTGGGCCCCAAGCTCAACGCCGCGCGGGATCGCGTACAACCGGCCGTCAGCCAGGCCCGTGACGCCGCCAGCAGCGGCTGGGGCAGCGCGGTCGCGACGATCACGCCGCTGGCTACGGCCGTCGCGGACAACGTGCTGCAGGCCAAGCGGGAGACCGCGAAGACCGGGCGCAAACAGGCCAAGGTCAGCAAGAAGAAGGCGCGCAAGCTGGAGAAGCGGGCCAACAAGGTGCTCGGCCGCCAGCAGAGCTCCGGGCGGAAGAGCAAGCTGTTCGGCATCGCGCTGATCGGCGCGGCCGTCGGTGTCGGCGCCGCGTACGTGCTGCGCCGGCGTCAGCAGGCGCAGTGGGACGAGTACGACCCGAGCCCGGTCACGACCGAGCCCGAGGGTGCTGACGACGCGGCGTTCGAGCCGCTGCCGCCGGCGTCCGAGACCGCCCCGTCGACGATCGCGGACAACCCGACGGTCGCCCGGCAGAAGCTCTGAACCCCGGTAACAGCATTGATGCGCATATGGGCTCGGAGACGTCTCTGAGCCCATATGCGCATGTGCGTCACCCGGTCGTGACGGCCTGGCGGGCCTTCGCCGCGTCGAGCGACGGGCCCTGCGGCAGCATCGCGATCATCTGCGAGGACACCTGCTGCGGGTTCACGCCGCCGTAGCCGAGGCGGCCGAGCAGGTCACGGCCGGCGATCGGGTACCGGGTCGCGGTGTCGGTGACGATGCTCACCGTTCCGGTCCCGGCCGGCGCGTTCGGCGAGGCCGCGGCCACCACCAGCGCGCCCTTGCCGCGAGGGACGTACACAAAATCGGCCTGCACCCCACCCGGCGCGGCCGACGCGCCGCGCATCTGCGCGCCGGTCGGGACTGTCGGGTCGATCCGCAGCCCGGCCTGGGATTCCTTGCCGACCGGCAGGGTCATGCAGGCCCGCTCGCGCGGCTCGGTCAGCTCGGGAACGGTGGCCGGCAACCCCTCACCCCCGGCCAGCCGCAGCTTGGACCCCTGCACGTTGTTGAAGGCGGTGCCCAGGTTGATCGCCGGCGGGATCTGCCGGTCGGCCTGGAGCAGCCGGGCCTGCACGTCGGTCAGCGCGGCGGCGCCGTCGGCGACCGCCACCGACCACTGCTTGCCGTCGGTGAGCAGCTGGCCGATCCGGAAACCAGCCACGCCGGACGGGGCGCCCAGGTTGTCGATCCGGGGCGCCTGGAGGTCGGGGCCGACCGGCACGGCGTTGATGAAGCCGGCCGAGACCGGGTACGGCTGCTGCGCGTTCCAGCCCAGCGCCCGCAGGCTGGCCGTCTCGCGGCTGGCCGGGATCGGGAAGCGGCGGTTGCCGAAGAGCAGATAGGTGCGGTTGGGCTTGGCCGTGTCACGGGCCAGCAGGCCCCTGGGCGCGTCGGGGGCGGCCAGGATGGTGCCCCCGGTGGCCCGCGCGCCGATGATCAGCGTGCTCTGCGGCTGGGTCGCGCCGGAGGTGACCGCGGGCGGCGCCGAACAGACCGTCCAGTCGCCGGTGACCAGGTCTTTCTTGACCGGCAGGGAGTCGGGCGCGTCGGGGATGCCGAGCGGGTCGCCGAGCGGGACCGAGGCCAGCCGCTCACGCGAAGCGGTCACCATTCGCGGCGCCTGCGCGTTGGCGACCAGCAGGCCGGAGGCGTAGTTGAGCACCGGGTGGAGCCTGTTGTCCGAGGCCAGGTAGACATACCGGGCGCCGGACCCCTTCTCCATGTACACCACCGACTCGTCCTTCATGTTGGCGGTGGTGTTGCCGGTGAGCAGGCCGTAGATGGCGGCGGCGCCGACCGCGAGGGCGGCGATCACCAGGCTGACGAGCGCGGTGGTGCCGGCCCGGCGCAGGGGCGAGCGGTGTGGGTCGGGGTCGTGGGTGACCAGCGCCGCCACCACCCGCTGAAGCGAGTACTGGTACGAGTGGAGCTGGTCCTGACGCGACGGCACCCCGACACTCTAGAAGTATCGATGGGTCGATGGGGGGCGGCGCCCACGCCGGTGGGCTACAGCCAGCCGTTCTTGCGGAAAGCGCGGTAGAGCAGCACCGATATCGACACCATCAGCGTCAGCATCACCGGATAGCCGTAGAGCCACTGGGTCTCGGGCATGTGCGCGAAGTTCATGCCGTAGACGCCGGCGATCGCGGTCCATACCGCCGAGATGCCGGCCCAGGCGGCGATCTTGCGCATGTCGTTGTTCTGGTCGACGGTCACCTGGGCCAGGCGGGCCTGGAGGATCGAGTTCAGCAGGTCGTCGTACGAGGAGACCTGCTCGACCGTACGCGTCAGATGGTCTTGAACGTCGCGGAAGTAGCGCCGGATCTCCTTGGGCACCAGGCGGTTCTGGGGCGCGGTGATGGTGGCCAGCGGGCGCTGGAGCGGCACCACCGCCCGGCGGAACTCCACCAGCTCGCGCTTCATCTGGTAGATGTGCTGGATGCGGGAGCCGCTGTCCCGCGAGAACACGCTCTCCTCGATCGTGTCGAGATCGACCTCGACCTGGTCGGCCACCTCGACGTACAGGTCGACGACGCGGTCGGTCACGGCGTACGCGACCGCCCAGGGCCCTTGTTCGAGCAGCTGGGGACGTTCGGTCTCGAGGTTGGCGCGGACCGGGGCGAGCTCGGACGCGTCGCCGTGCCGGACGGTGATCACGAAGCGCTCGCCGATGAAGATCATCATGTGGCCGGTCTCGACCACCTGGGACGTCTCGGTCAGCTCGCTGTGCGGCACGTAGCGGGCGGTACGCAGGACCAGGAACTGGACCGCGCCGAACTGCTCCAGCTTGGGCCGCTGCTCGGCCTTGACGGCGTCCTCGACCGACAGCTCGTGCAGCCCGTACGTCTGTGCGATGTCGATCATCTCGGCCTCGGACGGCTCGTGCAGACCCAGCCAGACGAACGCGTTGTCCCGCTCGCACGCCTCCCGCAGCGCCTCGTCGGGGGTGAACTCGCCGGGCTCGCGCTTGCCGTCGATGTAGAGCCCGCAGTCGATCACCGAGCTGCCGTACTCGCCCGAGCGGGCCGGGGCGCGGCGCGGGCTGTCGGACGTACCGAGGAAGCGGTTCATGGCTCGGACCGGCGCCGTCCAGGCGCGGGACAGCGAGCGGTTCAGGCTGTTCTCGCTCATGAAGACCTCCCCAAGGTGGTGGCGCCGGGCGGGCCGGCCGCGGCTGGAGGGGGTGGAGTGCCACGGTCGGCCCGCCCGCCGCCGGGGCGGGGGGTAGGTCCGCTGCGCATTGTCTGCCTTTTCGGCCGCGCAGCGGAAACCGTCTCTGTGTCAGAAACCCGACACTTACGTATCAGGCCGCCAGTTCCTCCATCGCGACCGCGATCCGGCGTACGCCCTCCTCGATCTGATCGACCGTCACGGCCGAGAACGCCAGCCGCATCGAGTGCCGGCCGCCGTCGACGAAGAAGTCGGTGCCCTTCACGATCGCCACCCCCTTCTTCATCGCGGCCGGGAACAGCAGCTCTACATCGACCGAGTCGGGCAGGTCGACCCAGAGGAAGTAGCCGCCGTCCGGCTCGACGAAGGTGGCGCCGGGGATGTGCTTGCGCAGCGCCTCGCCCAGGACCCGGGCCCGCTCGCCGAGGGCCTTGCTGACCGTGGAGATCGAGCGGTCGATGTCACCGGAGACGCAGAACTGGTGCACGATCGCCTCGGACACCATGCCGGGCGAGATGTAGAGGTTGGTGGCCTTCTTGGCGATCGCGTCGATCAGCGCCGCCGGGCCGACCAGGTAGCCGACGCGGACACCCGGACAGACCGTCTTGGTGAAGCTGGAGGCGTGCACGACCACGTTGCCGGTGTCCTGCGACAGCATCGACGGCAGGGCGTCGCCGCGGAAGCGGATGTCGACGTACGGGTCGTCCTCGAAGATCAGGAACTCGTACTGGGCGGCGAGAGCCAGCAGGTCGCGGCGCTTTTCGGCGGAAAGCGTGACACCGGCCGGGTTCTGGTAGTTCGGGATGATGTGCGCCAGCTTGGGGCGTACGCCGGACTCCAGCAGCGCGCGCAGCTCGGCGACGTCGATGCCGTCCGGCTCCAGCGTCACCTGGTGCACCTTGGCGCCCAGGTTCTGCAGGCTCAGCAGGGTGCGGTCGTAGGTGGGGCTCTCCACCACCACGTCGTCGCCCGGCTTCACCAGGTGGTTGAAGAGGAACGCGTCGGCCTGGAGCGAGCCGTTGGTGACGATCACCTGGTCGGGCGAGACGCCGTGCTTCTCGGCGATCCACTTGCGCAGCGGAACGTAGCCGACGGAGGTGCCGTACGCGGTCATGCCGGCCGGATCGGCGTCGAAAGCGCGCGCAGCCGCGTCCTTGAGGCCCTGCACATCGATGATGTCCAGGGACGGGGCGCCACGGGCGAACGAGATCAGCTGCTCAGCGGTCATGCTCACAAGCTTACGAGCCGCGGCTATTCTCGGACGGCACCCCTCTGCCCGGAAGGACCCACATGATCGGTCTCATTCTGGCGGCCGGCGCCGGCCGTCGGCTACGCCCCTACACCGACACGTTGCCCAAGGCACTCGTGCCGGTCGACGGCGAGACGACGATCATGGACATCTCGCTGCGCAACCTCGCCGCTGCTGGGCTCAACGACGTAACCGTAGTGGTCGGTTACCAGTCGTCCGCCGTCGAGCAGCGGAAAGCCACTTTCGAGGAGAAGTACGGCGTCACCCTCACCCTTGTGCACAACGACAAGGCCGAGGAGTGGAACAACGCCTACTCCCTGTGGCTCGCCCGTGAGCATTTCGCTCAGGGCGCGCTCCTGGTCAACGGCGACACCGTGCACCCGGTCAGCGTCGAGGAGACCCTGCTGGCGAACCGTGGACCCCAAATTCTGCTCGCCGTCGACAGCCTCAAGAAGCTGGGTGACGAGGAGATGAAGACGACGTTCACGCCGGATGGCCGGTTGGCCAGGATCACGAAACTGATGGATCCGGCCGAGGCACACGGCGAGTACATCGGCGCGACCGTCATCGAGGCCTCGGTGGCCGCCGACCTGGCCGACGCGCTCCGGACGACCTGGGAACGCGACCCGAATCTCTACTACGAGGACGGGTACCAGGAGTACGTGAACCGAGGCGGCGAGATCCGGATGGCGGCGATCGGCGACGTGCCCTGGGTCGAGGTCGACAACCACGACGACCTGGCCAAGGCGCGGGAGATCGCATGCCGCTACTAGCACGCACGGTCCAGGCGCCGCTGCACATCGAGGTGCGCCGGGGCGCCGTGGCCAACCTCGGCCGGATCCTGTCCGACGGGCGGATCTCGGCCGGCGGCGACGTGGCGGTGGTGGTCGGGCCCGGGCTGGGCGAGCGGGTCATCGACCTGATCCGGCCGCAGCTGGGCGCGGCCGACGTCTACACCACCTCCGGCGGCACCCTCGACGCCGCGCTCGAACTGGCCGCGAAGCTGCGTTCACGGCACTACGACGCGGTGGTCGGCATCGGCGGCGGCGCCACGGTCGACACCGCCAAGTACGCGGCCACCCGCTGGGCCATCCCGATGGTGTCGGTGGCCACCAGCCTCGCCAACGACGGCGTCGCGTCCCCAGTGGCCAGCCTGATCAACGACGGGATCAAGGGGTCGTACGGCGTACACATCCCGATCGCCGTCGTGGTCGACCTGGACTTCGTCGAGAACGGCCCGGAACGCGTCAACCGCGGCGGCATCGGCGACGTGATCAGCAACATCAGCGCGCTGGCCGACTGGGAGCTGGCCCGGCAGGTCCGCAACGAGCCGGTCGACGGCCTGGCGGCGTCGCTCGCCCGGATGGGCGCGGAAGCGGTCCTGACGCACCCCGGCGACATGAACGACGACGGGTTCCTGACGGTCCTCGCCGAGGCGCTGATCTCCAGCGGGCTGGCCATGGCGGTGTGCGGGAGCAGCCGCCCGTCCAGTGGCGGCTGCCACGAGATCATGCACGCCACCGACGCGCTCTACCCCGGCACGGCGTCCCACGGCGAGCTGGCCGGGCTGGGCGCCCTGTTCTGCACGTTCCTGCGCGGGGACACGCGCCGCTTCACCGAGATGTCCGCGTGCCTGTCCCGGCATCAGCTTCCGCGTACACCGGCCGATGTTGGTCTTGACGAGGAGCAGTTCGTGCGCGTCGTGGAGTTCGCGCCGCGGACCCGGCCGGACCGCTACACCATCCTCGAACACCTCGAGATGAAGCCGCATGAGATCGCCGAGAAACTGGCCGAGTATGACGCCGCCGTCGCCGCCTGCTGAGCCGACCGCGGCCGACTTCTATCGGGTCAACCGCGGCGGAGGACTCTTCAGCGAGCTGGTCGCCCAGCAGGTCGGCGCCCGCATCGCGGTGTTCGCGAACAAGCATCGGATCGCGCCGACCGTGCTCACGGTGGCCAACCTCGGGCTGGGCTGCCTGGTCTCGGTCGCGGTGGTGGCGACGGCCGAGCCGGTGGCCGACGGGCGCTTCTGGGCCTGGCCGTTCGGATTGCTCGCGCTGGTCGGGTGGCAGATCGCGTACGCGCTGGACTGCTCCGACGGCCAGCTGGCCCGGGTGACCGGCCAGACCAGCGCGGCGGGCGCCCGCATCGATGTGCTCTGTGACGTGGCGGCGCAGATCGCGCTGGTGGCCGCGCTGGCCTCGGTGGCCGAGGCCCAGGTGCCGTCCACGCCGGCCTGGCTCCTGGCGGCGTTCGCCGGAACCTGGATGGTCAACCTGGTCACCTCGGTGATGCAGGCCGGTCCGTCCGCGGCCAGCATGGTCCCCAGCACCTCGATGCCGGTGCGGCTGGTGAAGCTGGTCCGCGACTACGGGTTCGTGGTGGCGCTGGCCGGGGCGGTGCTCACCGTCGCGCCACAGTGGACGATCTGGCTGGTCGGGCTGTTCACCCTGGTCAACGGGGCGTTCCTGGCCGCCAGCATCGCCTTCTCCGGCCGCGAGGCCCTCAGGCGGTGATCATCTCGGGCCGGAAGTCTTGATATCAACTCATCGAAGTTTTGATATCATCGGCCGGGACTCTCGCGAAGGAGGTCGAGACGATGGCACGAACGATCCTCGACGTTGACGACGATCTGCTCTCCGAAGCAGCGGAGATCCTCGGCACCAAGACGAAGCGGGCAACGGTGAATGCGGCTCTTCAGGCCTTGGTCAACCGCGAGAAGAGGCGTGATTTCGCCGACTGGCTCAAGGCCGGCGGATTGCCCGATCTGACCGGAGCTCCGGACGCCACGTGACACAACGCCGCTTCCTGCTGGACAAGTCGGCCATGGCTCGATGGCCGAAGCCGCCCGTCGCTTCCGTTCTCGACGAGCTTTCCGATCGAGGGCTGCTGGCCGTGTGCACCGCCGTGGAGATCGAGGTGGTCCACAGCGCCCGCACCGCGGAAGAGGCTCAACGGGCGCGGTATCTCCTCCGCGGCTTCGACTGGCTCGCGATGCCGGACGAAACCTGGGACCGCGCGGCGGACATCCAGCTCCAAGCCGTGGGTAAGGGGATCCATCGCGCCCTCTCCATGGCTGACCTGCTGATCGCGGCGACCGCCGAGCGCCACGGCGCGACCGTGATGCATTACGACGGCGACTTCGACATGATCGCGGCCATCACCGGCCAGCCGGTCGTGTGGGTGGTCCCCGCCGGAACCGCCGACTGACGCACGAAGGCCCCGCTCGCGCGGGGCCCAAGGCGGGATCGGAAGTCGCCTTCCTGAGGCAGAGAGTAAACACTCGGCGGGCGTTCGGTCAGACGCGGACGGGAATGGCGGAGCTGGTGCCCAGGACCTTGCCGTTGGTGTCCAGGGCGTCGGCCACCACGTATTCCGGGGTGCCCTGAATGGTCAGCCTGGTCTCGAAACCGGTTCGGGCGACCTCGGCCGTGGTGGCCGTCAGCGCCTTGGGCTGACTGCCCGAGCGGGCCCGCCACTTGGCCACCTTGGTGTTGCCGTTCCAGCTGACGCTGACGGTCACGCCGCCGTTCTCGACGGACAGGCCCAGGGCCGGCTGGTCGAGGGGCGCGCCGGCCCACTCGGCCTTGTAGGCGCGGTAGGACTGGTTGTCCAGCGGGAGGTGGCCGTTGAGCCGCACCTTGCCGTCGGCGGTGAACTCGGTGAAGTGGGGCATCTGGCCCCAGCCGATGAAGTTGCCGCCGTCGGCCAGCTCGCGGAAGCTGCCCTGGGTGGGTGCGGAGATCTTGTCGGGGTGGACGAACTCGCGGACGAAGGTCGCGGTCTTGGCCGCCTCGTCCAGCTTGAGGATCAGGCCGCGTGAGTAGGGGCGTTCCTTGGTGACGCCGGCGCCGTTGTCGAACATGCCATACGAGCCGTCCCGGCGGCGACGGAAGTCGTGCTGCCAGGAGAACCTGGTCTGCTCGTCGATGATGAAGGTGCTCTTCTTGCCGCCCAGGCGCCAGATCACCTCGCCGGTCTCCTTGTTGATCTTGTAGCAGGTCCAGGTGTGCCGGGCCGAGATGATCAGGTGACCGTCGGCGTCCAGGCCGACCGAGTTGGGGTGGAAGTAGTCCCAGGGCAGGTGGGCCGAGTCGCCCTGGGGCAGCGGGGCGTGGGACTCGTCCAGGTCGACGTGGTCGCGGGCGCGCCACTCGAAGAGGCGCTTGCCGGTGGCGATGTCGATCTCCTGGATGACGCCGTCGTGCAGCACGCCGTCGGCCGGGCCGCCCATGGCCGTCAGGTCCATCGGGATCGGGTCGTACACCCAGAACAGCGCGGTGTTGCGCGGGGTGATCACGAAGTCGTGCTGGTCGGCCTGCTCGGTGCCGGCCGCGCGGACCCGGGTGATCTCGCGGTAGTTCTCGTCGGCGATGACGAACTCGCCCTGGCCGACACCCTGGCCGCCGGTGCCGCCGATGGTGCCCTCCCACCAGGTCAGGACCGGCTTGTTGCGGTACTGCTGGACCTTGAAGTCGATGGCGACGGTGGCCGGGTCGGGGACCTTGCGGAACCAGACCGGCGAGCCCTTGTCGTCGACGATCAGCGGTCCCCACAGGCCGGCGCCGGAGGCCGGTGTCAGGAAGATGTACCCGGGTGCGGTCGCGTTGGCCGGGACGGTGATCGTCACGTCCGGCAGGGTGCGCAGATCGGGGCGCGAACGGTACTTCGGCTGGGCCGCCACCGGGTCGGCGGCGGGCTGGGTGGGCTCGGCGTCACCGGAGTGTCCGATGGCGTAGCCGGCGCCACCGGCCGCGGCGGCGAGCACGACGCCACCACCGACGCCGAGCAGCAGGTTCCGGCGAGGGATCTTGACCTTGGAGGTGGGGGTTTCCGTCACCCGACCCAGCATTCCCCAAGTGGATCGATATCTACCTAGGCAAGGAATGTGATTTTCCTGTGAAGTCGTTGTAGACATCGATCAATCGAGCGGTCAGCACATCCGGATGAAAGTGGCTCACCCACCGCTTTCTGGCCGATTCGGACAGTGCGCCGGCGCCGGCCCGAGCCGTGGGCAGCGCCGCGGCCAGCGCCGCGGCGTCCGGTGGAACCGTCCACCCGGCATCGTCACCCAGCAGGTACGGGATCCCGCCGACCGCCGTGCCCAGCACCGGCCGCCCGTGCGAGATCGCCTCCAGGACGACCGTCGGCAGCACGTCTTCCCAGGTCGGGACGACGACCGCCACCGACGCGGCCCGCCGTGCCGCGGCCATCCCGGCCCGGTCCAGCACCCCGAGGTACTCGACGTCCGACCGGGACGCCGCCGCGGCCTCGGCCAGCGGGCGCAACTCACCGTCACCGGCGATCCGCAGCATGCCCAGCGACCCGTCCGGATGCCGCTGCCACGCGTCCAGCAGCAGCGCCAGTCCCTTCTCGGGGGACAGCCGAGCGGCGTACAGGAAGCCGTCACCCAGCGGGGCCGGCGTACCCGGGTCGGGCAGGCCGTTGGGCTTGATCACGATGCGGTCGTCGGGGATGCCGTACGAGGACAGATGCTCGGCGATCCTGTCGGTCAGCGCGATGAACCGGTCGACCGAGCGCCACGTCGGCCGATGGACCGCGAGCGTGGTCGCCATCAGGGCGCTCTGCGCGCTCGACCCGCGGTAGCACTTGTGCACGACCGCGGGATAGCCGATCAGCTTGCCGCGGCATTCGTAACAGTTGTGCCCGTCCCGGAAGTACAGCCCCGGCGAGCACACCTGCCGGTAGTTGTGCACGGTCTGCACCACCGGCACCCCGTGCTTGTGCGCCGTTCGCACGATCCAGGGCGAGATCAGCGGGTACGGGTTGTGCAGGTGCACGACGTCCGGCCGCTCCGCCGCCAGCAGCGCCGCCAGGTCACGCTGCGACGAGAAGCCGTAGATCGGCGACAGCGGCAGCAGCGCCTTCTGGACCAGCGGCAGCTCGCCGATGTCGTCCGAGCTGCGCTGGAACGGCACCACGTCGACACCGGCCGCTCCCAGCTGGGCGATCTCGGTGTCCACGATGACGTTCTCCCCGGAGGGCATCGCCTCGCGATAACGGTTGTGCGCAACCACGACCTTCACGCTCAGGGAGGCTACCGTGGAGCTTGTGCCAGAACTTCCCGAGGTCGAGGCGCTCGGTGCGTACCTGCGAGAGCGCGCGGTCGGCCACACGGTCGAACGGTTCGAGGTGTCCTCCTTCAGCGCGCTGAAGACCTTCGACCCGCCACCCACCGCCATCGCCGGCCTCGAGGTCACCAGCGCCGGGCGACACGGCAAGTTCCTCGACATCGGGCTCGGCCCCCGCGAGGAGAAGGACCAGATCCACCTGGTCGTGCACCTGGCCCGGGCGGGCTGGCTGCACTATCGGGAGGCCTTCAAATCGGCCACGCCGCTCAAACCGGGCAGCGGGCCGATCGCGGTGCGCGTACGGCTGGACGACGGGTCCGGGTTTGATCTGACCGAGGCCGGCACCCAGAAGTCCCTGGCCGCCTACCTGGTACGCGACCCGGGCGAGGTGCCGGGCGTGGCGCGACTCGGCCCCGACGCGCTGGCCGTCACGCGGGACGAGTTCGCCGAGCGGATCCGCGGCCGGAACGGGCAGGTCAAGGGCGTGCTGACCGACCAGGAGGTGCTGGCCGGCATCGGCAACGCGTACTCCGACGAGATCCTGCACACCGCCAAGATCTCGCCCTTCGCGCTGACCGGGAAGCTCACCGAGGAACAGATGACCGCGCTCTACGAGGCGACACGCCAGGTGGAGACCGACGCGGTGGCCCGGTCGGTCGGCATGAAGGCGGCCGAGCTCAAGGGCGAGAAGCGGGCCGGCATGCGGGTGCACGCCCGCACCGGACTGCCCTGTCCGGTCTGCGGCGACACCGTGCGTGAGGTCTCCTTCGCCGACAAGAGCCTGCAGTACTGCCCGACCTGTCAGACCGGCGGCAAACCCCTTGCCGACCGGCGGCTTTCCAAGTTGATCAGGTAACGCGGGGTGTAGAGAGGCATTGCGGGCGTAACGTCCGCTTCTCCCGCCCCGATCCATCGGTATAGTGGCCCGGTCCCACGCTTCGCCCACGGCGCGAAGCAGACCGGCAGTCATCGTCGGTGACCATTGGCCGTGGCAGTGCGTAATAACGTCGGGCGGTCGGAATGCGGGAGGACGTAGGCGAGGTGACCACGAGCCTCTCGCGACCGGCGACCAGTAACAGCCGGAGCAACATGCCGTACGACAGCTTCGAGTGGCAGGAACCACCGCCGAGCAACGGCGTACCCCGAAGCGCGTGGACCCGCAGTCACCGCCGGGTCTCCCGTTGGCACCGGCCGTACACCGCGGTTCTGATCGTCCTCGACTTCCTGTCCGCCGTGCTGGCCAGTTACATCGCCACCTCGACGCTGGAGCAGGCCAACGCCGGTTTCCAGAACCAGCCCGAGATCTTCACCGCGATGGCGTACGGCGCCCTGCCGGTGGCCTGGGTGTTCGTGCTCTGGAGCGGCGGCAGCTACGACCGGCGCTATCTGGGCCTGGGCAGCGAGGAGTTCAAGCGGGTCTTCCGCTCGTTCGTGGTGATCGTGGCCAGCGTCTCCGTGGCCGCGTTCGCCAACAAGGTCTCGCTGTCCCGGGGAACGGTCGCGCTGGTCTCCGGCGGCGCCCTGGTGTTCATCCTGCTCGGCCGCTATTTCGCCCGGCAGGTCCTGCACTTCGCCCGCCGCCGCACCGGGCACGGCGCCCACCGGATGGTCCTGGTCGGCACGCTGCCCGAGGCGCTCGAGGTCTACACCGCGGTGACCCGCAGCCCGGCCGCCGGTCTGATCCCGGTGGCGATCCACATCACCGACGGCCTGGCCTCGGTCCGGGGCATCGAAACCCCGGTCCCGGTGTACGCCGGGCGCGACGTCCTGTCCCTCGTCCGCGAGGTCGGGGCCGACACCATCGCGGTCTGCGGCTCGGCCAGCGCCGAACCGGGCGAGCTGCGCCGGCTGGCCTGGCAGCTCGAGGGCACCGGCGTCGACCTGGTGGTCGCGCCCCAGCTCACCGACATCGCCGGCCCGCGTGTGCACATCCGCCCGATCGAGGGCCTGCCCCTGCTGCATGTCGAGGAGCCGACCCTCTCCGGGCCGGCCTGGCTGGCCAAGAACCTGCTCGACCGGGTCGCCGCCTTCCTCGGCCTGGTCGCGCTCAGCCCGCTGCTGCTGCTGATCGCGATCGGCATCCGGCTCTCCGACCCCGGCCCGGTGTTCTTCCGGCAGCCCCGGGTCGGCCACGAGGGCCGTACCTTCCGGGTCTGGAAGTTCCGGACCATGTACGTGGACGCCGAGGAGCGCAAGGCCACGCTGGAGGAGCTGAACGACTCCGACGGGATGCTCTTCAAGATGAAGAACGACCCGCGGATCTTCTCCTTCGGCCAGAAGCTGCGGGGCAGTTCGCTGGACGAGCTGCCGCAGCTGATCAACGTGCTCCGGGGCGAGATGTCGCTGGTCGGCCCGCGCCCGCTGCCCGCCGACGACGGCGACTACCTGGGCGACGTCCGCCGCCGCCTGCTGGTCCGCCCCGGCATCACCGGCCTGTGGCAGGTCAGCGGCCGCTCCGACCTCTCCTGGGACGAGGCGGTCCGGCTCGACCTGTACTACGTCGACAACTGGTCACTGACCTACGACCTTGGCATCCTCTGGCGCACCATCTGGGTCGTCCTCAAGCGCAAGGGCGCCTACTAGGCCACGCGTCGCCCCGACCCGGGCATGGCAGGATGCCGCGGGTGAGGCCCGATCTTCCGACCGTGCTGGCGGTGCTGGCCGCGGTGGCCGCGCTCGCCGGGGCGGTCGTCGCGGTGCTGCGCCTGCGCGGCCGGCGCCGGATCGCCACGGCCATGCAGCGGGCCACCTACGACGTGCTGCACACCGCGGCCCAGGCCGCCGAGCCGTTGCGGGGCGGGCTCACCCCGAGCTCGGCCGGCAAGGCCGTCCGCCACCTGCGCACGCTGGTCGGGGCGGTCGGGCTGACCATCGCCGAGGCCGACCGCTGCCTGGCCTTCGACGGGCGCGGCAGCCACCACGCCGGCCAGTTCGCGGCGGCGGGGCAGCGGGCCGTGCAGGCGAGCCGGCCCGTCGTACTCAATGGCTCTGATCTGCCGTGTGATCGGATGGACTGTGTTGTGCGCGGGGCCGTCGTGGTGCCGCTGACCGGGGCGGACGGGCTGGCCACGGCGGCGCTGGTGGCCATCGCCGACGATCAACCGGCGCCCGGGCTGGTGCAGGCCACCCAGGAGGCGGCGCGCTGGGCCGGGTCGCAGCTGGCGCTGGCCGAGCTCGACTCGTCCCGGGAACGGCTGGCCCGGGCCGAGGTGCGGGCGCTCCGGGCCCAGATCAGCCCACACTTCATCTACAACGCGCTGACCGCGATCGCATCCTTCGTCCGCACCGACCCGGAGCGGGCCCGCGAGCTGATCCTGGAGTTCGCCGAGTTCACCCGCTACTCGTTCCGCGCCCACGGCGACTTCACCACGCTGGCCGAGGAGCTGCGCTCGATCGACCGCTACCTGACCATCGAGCGCGCCCGGTTCGGCGACCGGCTCCAGGTGCGGCTGCAGATCGCGCCCGAGGTGCTGCCGGTCAGCCTGCCGTTCCTGTGCCTGCAGCCGCTGGTGGAGAACGCCGTACGGCACGGTCTGTCCCGGAAGCCCGGCGTCGGTATGGTGAGCATCGAGGCGCGCGACGCGGGCGCCGAATGCCACATCACGGTCGAGGACGACGGGGTCGGCATGGATCCCGAGGTGTTCGCGCCGGGCCGGCCGGAGACCGACGACGGCCAGCATGTCGGCCTGACGAACGTCGACGAGCGGCTGCGCAGCGTGTTCGGCGACCACTTCGGGCTGGTGGTGGAGACCGCCCCGGGCGAGGGGACCAAGGTGAGCATGCGAGTGCCTAAATTCCATCCGGGGGTACGCGCGTGAGCACGGCGTTGGTGGTCTTGGCGGTCGACGATGAGCCGCCGGCCCTGGACGAGCTCGCCTACCTGCTGAACGCCGACGACCGGGTTGCACACGTGCACCGGGCCGGTGACGCCACCGAGGCGCTGCGCGTGCTCCGCGACACCGAGGTCGACGCGGTCTTCCTGGACATCCGGATGCCCGGCCTGGACGGCATGGAGCTGGCCCGGATCCTGCGCCGGTTCGCGCACCCGCCGGCCATCGTCTTCGTGACCGCGTACGACGACGGCGCGGTCGACGCCTTCGACCTGGGCGTCACCGACTACGTCCGCAAACCGGTGCGGGCCGAGCGGCTGGCCGAGTCGCTGCGCCGGGTGGCCGGCCTGCGCGCCACCCCGGCCCCGGCCACCAAGCGTGAGGAAGAACCGGCCATCCCGGTCGAGCTGGCCGGCACCACCCGGATGCTGCCCCGGTCGTCGGTGCGCTGGGTGGAGGCCCAGGGCGACTACGCCCGGCTGCACACCACGGACGCCTCGCACCTGGTCCGGGTCTCGCTGGCCACGCTGGCCGACCGCTGGGCCGACGCCGGGTTCGTCCGGATCCACCGCAGCTACCTGGTGCAGTTGCGCCTGGTCTCCGAGCTGCGGCTGACCCAGTCGGGCTACGTGGTCGCGGTGGACGGCGCCGAGCTGCCGGTCAGCCGCCGGCACACCCGCGAGCTCAAGGACCGGCTGATCCGCGCGGCCAAACACGACTGGACCCGCTGAATCCACAGCGTTGTCCACAGGCGTGGCGCGTTATCCACACAGTTATCCACAGGGCAGGTGGATCTGCACAGATCCTTCACAAACCGCCCCCTTCTCGTGCACGCGGGCTCGTTAGGGTCCCCGATGTGGGCCAGATCGGCGCTTCACGGGGGACGCCGACCCGGCTCGTCAGATAGGAGATGGGGTTGTGAACGCAGCCATCGAACGGCGCGTCCTCGTGGTCGAGGACGAGCCGACCATCGCCGAGTCCGTCGCGGCCCGGCTCCGCGCCGAGGGTTTCGTGGTCGAACTGGCCGGCGACGGCCCGGCCGCGGTGGCCGCCGCCCGCCGGACGCCGCCGGACGCGGTCGTGCTCGACGTCATGCTGCCCGGCTTCGACGGCCTCGAGGTGTGCCGCCGGCTCCAGGCCGAGCGCCCGGTGCCGATCCTCATGCTGACCGCCCGCGACGACGAGAACGACATGCTGGTCGGCCTCGCGGTCGGCGCCGACGACTACCTGACCAAGCCGTTCTCGATGCGTGAGCTGGCCGCCCGGGTGCACGCCCTGGTCCGGCGGGCCACCAAAACCGCCGCCGTCGACCCCGACCAGGACTTTCTCCGGGTGGGCGACCTGGAGATCAACCGGGCCGAGCGCCGGGTGCTCCGGTCGGGGGTCGAGGCTCAGCTCACCCCGACCGAGTTCGACCTGCTGCTCCACCTGGCCGAGCGGCCGCGGGCGGTGCTGCCCCGGGAACGGCTGCTGGCCGAGGTCTGGGGCTGGGCCGACGCCTCCGGCACCCGCACCGTGGACAGCCACATCAAGGGCCTGCGGCGCAAGCTGGGCGCCGACCTGATCCGCACGGTGCACGGCGTCGGGTACGCGCTGGAGGCCCCGCGATGCTGAGCTTCCGCCACCTGGCCCTGCCGCGCCCACTCGACCCGGTCCGGTCCATCAAGATCAAGATCGGGCTGATCCTGCTCGGCGCGTTGCTCGCCGCCATGACCTACTTCCGCATCGGGATCGGCTGGCTGCCGCCCTGGACCACGGTCACCGCCTTCGTCGTCGCGCTCGGCGCCCTCCAGCTGCTGGCCCGCGGGCTCACCTCGCCCTTGCGCGAGATGACCGCGGCCGCCAAGGCGATGGCCCAGGGCGACTACACCCGCCGGGTCCGGGCCACCTCCCGCGACGAGGTGGGCCAGCTGGCCGTGGCGTTCAACATGATGGCGGCCGACCTGGCGGCGGCCGACCGGCAGCGGCGCGAGCTGATCGCCAACGTCTCGCACGAGTTGCGTACGCCGATCACCGCTCTTCAGGCCGTTCTGGAGAACATCGTCGACGGTGTGGCCGAGGCCGAGCCGCACGTGATGAAGACCGCCCTGGCCCAGACCGAGCGCCTCGGCCGGCTGGTCGCCGAGCTGCTCGACCTGTCCCGGGTCGACGCCGGCGTGCTGACCCTCGACAAGGTCCCGATCCGGGTACGCCCGTTCCTCGACGACGTGATCCGCGAGGCCACGGTGACCGCCGAGGGCGCCGGCCACGACGTCACGTTCTCGCTCGACGCGGCCGACGTGGTGCTGCCCGGCGACCGCGGCCGCCTGCACCAGGTCTTCGCCAACCTGCTGGACAACGCGACCCGGCACAGCCCGGCCGGCGGCACCGTCCGGGTCACCGCCGAGCAGCAGGGCGACCACCTGCTGATCGTGGTCGCCGACGACGGCGATGGCATCCCGGCGGCCGACCGCGAGCGGCTGTTCGAACGCTTCACCCGGGGCGAGCGGGCGACCGGCGGCGGGACCGGGCTGGGCCTGGCCATCGCCCGCTGGGTGGTCCAGCTGCACCGGGGCACGATCGCGATCGCCGAACCGGCGCCGGCCGGGGCGCCGGGCTGCCAGGTGCACGTCACCCTGCCCTTGGCCACGACCTCCGCCTGACCGCCGGGTGGTGCGTATAGGTGCGCAGAGCAGACGCCACGACCAGTAGGCGCACGACCAGACGTACGCATACGTGCGCAGAGCAGACACCACGACCACTAGGCGCACGACCAGTGTTGCCCATAGGTGCGCAGAGCAAAGGACCGGAGAACGGCACGTCAGGGGCACCGCACTCAGGACCGAGGAGATGAGCTAGACGTGACACCCGAACCGAAGGCGCCGGCCCGGACGCCGCAGCCGTGGACGCCGCCGGCCGGACAGCCGCGGCCGGACCAGCCCGATCGACCGGACCGGCCGGCCGGCGTGCCGAAGCAGGCGCCGGCCGTGATCGCGCTGGTGTCCGGGCCGTGGCAGCGGACCGGGATGTTCGGCCGCGGCGTCTGGCCGGGTCCCGGCCGTCCGGCCACGCCGGCCACGGCCGGTGTGCTGATCCTGGCCGCCCTGGTGGCCTCGGTCAGCATCACCGGCGGCGGGCTCGGCTGGCTGGTCGCCGGCGTCGCCGGAACCGCGGCCCTGGCCGGGATCCGGCGCCTGCCCGCGCCGGGCACCACGGTGCCCTGGCCCGATCTGACCGTCCGCCGCCGCGCCGCCGATCCGGCCCGGTACGCCTGGGCCGCCGCCACGGTCGCCCTGCTGGGTGTCGGCACGCTGCGGTCCGCGCCGTGGCTGTTCGCGCTGGCCGCGTTGACCGCGCTGGTGACCGGCGCGCTGGCGCTGAGCAACGGGCGGTCGTTCCGCGCGGTGGCGATGGGCTACCTGATGTTTCTCGGGGCGCCGTTCCGGGCGCTGCCGTGGGTGACTCGCGGCCTGGCCTCGATCCGCCGCCGGGCCGCGGGGGGCTCCGGCATGCGGGTCGCCGCGACCGTGATCACCAGTGTGTTCCTGCTCCTGCTGTTCGGGGCGCTGTTCGCCTCGGCCGACGCCACGTTCGCGCGGTTGCTGGAGTCGCTGGTTCCGGAGATCAACGGCGGTACGACCTTCCGGGCCGTCTTCGTCTTCGTGGTGGCCGGCGGCGTGCTCGGTGGCGCCGCCTACCTGCGGGCCACGCCGCCGGATCTTGCCACTGTGGACGGTGGACCGGCGCGGAAGGTGAATCGCTGGGAGTGGGCCGTACCCCTGGGCCTGCTCGCACTGCTGTTCCTCGGCTTCGTCGCCGTGCAGCTCACCGTCCTCTTCGGAGGGAGCGCGCACGTGCTGGACACCGAGGGGCTGACCTATGCCGAGTACGCCCGCGGCGGTTTCTGGCAGCTGCTGATCGTGACCGGGCTGACGCTGGCCGTCCTCGGTGTCGCCGCCCGCTGGGCGCCCCGCGACCACCCGCTCGACCGCATGCTGATCCGCGGCATCATGGGCGCGCTGTCCGTGCTGACCCTGGTGATCGTGGCGTCGGCGCTGCACCGGATGACCGTCTACGCCGACACGTACGGCCTGACCCGCCTGCGCCTGCTGGTCTTTCTCTGCGAGGCCTGGCTGGGCCTGGTCTTCGTGCTGGTGCTGGCGGCCGGCCTCCGGCTGCGGGCGGCGTGGCTGCCCCGGGTGGCGATCGCGGCCGGCGTGCTGACCCTGCTGGGCCTGGCCATCGCCAACCCGGACCGGATGGTCGCCGACAGCGGCGTGGCCCGGTACGAGCGGACCGGCCGGATCGACAGCGAATACCTCGGGACGCTGTCGCCGGACGCGGTGCCCGCGCTCAACCGGCTCGACGGGAAGATGCGCGACTGCACGCTCTTCTTCATCCAGCAGCGGCTGAAGGAAGGCGACACCTCCTGGAGCACCTGGAGCTACGGCGAGTCCGAGGCACGGCGGCTGCTCGCCACCGACCCGATCGCGTTTCCCTCCGGGTGCCCGGCTGCAGGTCCGTACGGGTAGGTTCGCTTGACATTGCCCGGGAGCCCATAAGACTCCCGGGCATGAGCGGCGCGAATGAGGAGGGCCGGCGGGTCCGGGTGGTGCTCGGCGAGGTCGCCGGGCGTCGGACCGCCGCCGATCCGGCGCGCGCCGACCTGGCCGAGCAGACGCCGGTCGGCGAGGCGCTGGTCCGCGGCCTGGTCCGGGCCCAGCTGGCGCTGGCGCTGCGGATGGCCCTGG
This sequence comes from Actinoplanes sp. NPDC089786, assembly GCF_040684855.1. Classification (NCBI taxonomy): domain Bacteria; kingdom Bacillati; phylum Actinomycetota; class Actinomycetes; order Micromonosporales; family Micromonosporaceae; genus Actinoplanes; species Actinoplanes sp. NPDC089786. The sequence continues at coordinate 303,752 of NZ_JBFBGU010000001.1, read as the reverse complement.
TGGTGGTGACCGGGCTGGGGGCGCTGCCGCTGCTGTTCGCGGTCGCCCCGGCGGTCGGCTCGATCCGGATCCTCGGCGTCAACCTTCCGTGGCTGCTGCTCGGGGTGCTGTCGTTCCCGTTCCTGTTCGCGGTCGGTTGGGTCTACGTGCGCTGGGCGGAGCGGAACGAACAGGACTTCACGGCCGTGATCAGGCGGCCGGAGTGAACCCTTACGTCGTACCCAGCCTGGCCGTCGTGATCTTGGCGACCGTGGCGATCGGCGCGTACGGCCTGCGTTTCGCCCGGACCACCTCGGACTTCCTGGTCGCCTCCCGCTCGGTGAGCCCCGCCTGGAACGCGGCCGCGATCAGTGGCGAATACCTGTCGGCGGCGAGCTTCCTCGGGGTGGCCGGCCTGATTCTGCGGTACGGCGTGGACGTGCTCTGGTATCCGGTCGGGTTCGCCGCCGGCTACCTCGCGCTGCTGCTCTTCGTGGCCGCGCCGCTGCGTCGCTCGGGCGCCTTCACGCTGCCCGACTTCTGCGAGGTACGCCTGCGGTCGCCGCTGCTGCGCCGGCTGGCCACCATCTTCGTGATCTTCATCGGCTGCCTCTACCTGGTGCCCCAGCTGCAGGGCGCCGGGCTGACGTTCACCACGGTGGCCGGGGGCTCGTACGCGTGGGGCGCCCTGCTCGTGGGTCTGGTGGTCACCGCGAACGTGGCCCTGGGCGGGATGCGGGCGATCACCTTCGTGCAGGCGTTCCAGTACTGGCTCAAGCTGACGGCTCTGGCCGTACCCGTCATCTTCCTGGCCCTGCAATGGCAGGCGGCCGGGCGACCGGCGATCGACCCACCCAGCGGGCCGGTCTTCCCGGTGACCACCACCGTGACCTTCGACGACGCGGCCCGGCTGACCCTGCCGGACGGGACAGTGGACGAGGTCGAGGCGGGCGCCGAACGCACCTATCCGGCCGGGGCGCCGGTGCCCGACGTGAGCACGGTCGACGACCGGCGCGGCCCGGACTGGCTGCTGCCGGGCGGCGACGGGAGCCTGTTCGCGACGTACTCGCTGATCCTGGCCACGTTCCTGGGCACCATGGGGCTGCCCCATGTGCTGGTCCGCTTCTACACCAACCCGGACGGCGCCAGCGCCCGGCGGACCACGCTGGTCGTGCTCGGCCTGGTCGGGCTGTTCTATCTGTTCCCCACGCTGTACGGCGTGCTCGGCCGGATCTGGGCGCCCCATCTGCTGATGACCGGGCAGACCGACGCGGTCGTGCTGGTGCTGCCCGAGGCGGCGCTCGGCGGCGGCCACCTGGGCCGGCTGCTCGGCGCGCTGGTCGCGGCGGGCGCGCTGGCGGCGTTCCTGTCCACCTCGTCGGGCATCCTGACCAGCGTGGCCGGGGTGGTCTTCACCGACGTGCTGCGGGCCGAGCGGGGCGGTTCGGTCCGCGACTTCCGGGTGGCCACGGTGCTGGCCGCCGCCCTGCCGATCGTGCTGGCCGTCTCGGTCGCCACCATGGACGTGTCCCGGGTGGTCGGGCTGGCCTTCGCGGTGGCCGCGTCCAGCTTCTGCCCCCTGCTGGTGCTGGGCATCTGGTGGCGCGGGCTGACCGACGTCGGCGCCGCCGCGGGCGTGCTGGCCGGTGGCGGCGCCGCGATGGCCGCCGTGCTGGTCACCGTGCTCGGCCCGCCGCTGACCGGCTGGCCGGCGCAGCTGATCGGGCAGCCGGCCGCCTGGACGGTGCCGCTGGCGTTCGCGGTGATGGTGGTCGGCTCGCTCGCCACCAGCCGGCGGATCCCCCGGGATGTCGGCGCGACCATGCTCCGCCTTCACGCTCCGGAGTCACTCCGTCTCTAAACTTTCTTTCCTGAGCGGTGAACTCTTCGGCCTCCGTCACCCGTAGTCATCGGCGGTGGAAGCCAGACGAAGAGGAGCAATACATGAAGGCGCGCAAGGTCATCATCGGGCTGGTCGCTCTGGCCGTCACCGGCGGCGCGATCGCTCTCGGCACCGGGCTGAGCAGCGCCGCCGAGGCCCCCCGTGAGAACTGCGCCGGCCTGGATCAGGCTCTGCGGAACAACCTGGACTTCATCGCCGGCCAGAAGGCCAACCCCGACGCGCTGTCCGACGCGCGGATCGCCAACCGGCAGGCCGTGGTCGACCTGATCAACCAGCGCCGAGCCGTCGCCGGCTGCACCGGGGACGTGGCGGCCCAGCCGCCCGCGGCTCCTCCGGCGCAGGAAGCCCCGCCCGCCGAGGAAGCCCCGCCGGCGGAAGAAGCCCCGCCCGCGGAAGAGGCCGGCGGCACCGGCGAGGTCGTCTGCAAGGGCTCGACCGTGACCCTCTCCGGCGAGGGCGGCCAAGCGTTCGCGTCCAGCGGCACCTTCCCGCTCGGCACCACGCTGAAGGTCACCAACCTCGACAACAACAAGAGCATCACGGTCAAGGTGGAGACCACGTCGGGCAGCTGCGTGCTGCTCAACAACGCCGCCTTCGAGCAGGTGCGCGAGCCCGGCAAGTTCCTCATCCGCCGCGCCGTGATCGAGCGGGTGGGCTGACGACTTATTTCAGATTCGCTTTCGGGGCGCCTCAACCGCGGGCGAATTTGAAATAGGTCACTCGGGGGCAGTGGTAGCCCCGAGCGGTATTCGGGCCCCGGATACCGCCTTGGGCTACCACTGTTCGTGGACGGCCCGGACCAGCCTGCCCTGGTTCCGGGCCGTTCTCTATGGGTAGGTTCTGCGGATGACCGTGCCGCTGCAGCGAACCCCCGATGACGACGTGGCGATGTCCCTGCGTGGGCTGGTCAAACGCTTCGACACCAAGGTGGCCGTGGCCGGCGTCGACCTCGACGTGCCGGCCGGGTCGTTCTACGGGGTGCTCGGCCCCAACGGCGCCGGCAAGACCACGACGTTGTCGATGGCCGTCGGCCTGCTGCGGCCCGACGCGGGTCAGGCCACCATCCTCGGGTACGACGTATGGGCCGACCCGGCGGCGGCCAAGGCGCGCCTCGGTGTGCTGCCGGACGGCACCCGGCTCTTCGACCGGCTGAACGGGGCCGAGCTGCTGGCCTACAACGGGCTGCTGCGCGGCATGGCGCCGGACGTGATCGACCAGCGTGCCCGCGAGCTGCTCGACGTGCTCGAGCTGGGCGTCGACAACCGCACCCTGGTGGTCGACTACTCGGCCGGCATGAAGAAGAAGATCGGCCTGGCCTGCGCGCTGCTGCACGGCCCGCGGCTGCTGGTGCTGGACGAGCCGTTCGAGGCCGTCGACCCGGTGTCGGCCGCGCTGATCCGCGACATCCTGCAGCGGTACGTGACCGGCGGCGGCACCGTGGTCTTCTCCAGCCATGTGATGGAGGTCGTGGAGAAGCTCTGCAGCCACGTCGCGATCCTGGCCGACGGGCGGATCCGGGTCGGCGGGACGCTGGCCGAGGTGCGCGGCGACCGGTCTCTGGAAGATGTCTTCGTGCAGGTCGTCGGCGGGCGTACGTCGACCGGCTCGGAACTGGCGTGGCTGTGACGACCGCGCCGGCCGTCTCGCCGGCCACCTTCGTCCGGCTCAAGCTCCGCATCCTGGGCAACGGCCTGCGGGGCAGCACCGGCCGGGTGGTGCTGTTCGCGGTCGGCATCCTGTTCGGCGTCGGCGGCGCCGTCGGCGGGTTCCTGCTGCTGGCGGTGCCCGGCCTGCTCGACGACCGGCGGGTCGCCGAGATCATGCTGCCGCTGGCCGGCGCGCTGCTGCTGTTCGGCTGGCTGTTCCTGCCACTGATCTTCTTCGGCGTGGACGAGTCGCTCGACCCGGCCCGGTTCGCGCTGCTGCCGCTGAGCCGGCGGACGCTGATCACCGGCCTGTTCGCGGCGGCCACCACCGGCATCCCGGCGATCACCACGCTGCTGGCCACCGGCGGCATGGTGTGGTCGGCGGGCCTGCTCGGCGGGCCGGTCGCCGCGGTCGTCCAACTCGTCGGCGTGGTCCTCGGCCTGCTCCTCTGCGTCGCGGTCAGCCGGGCCGTGACCAGCGCGTTCTCCACCGCGCTGCGCTCCCGGCGGGCGCGTGACCTGGCCACCATCCTGCTCACGGTGACCGCCGCGCTGCTCGGGCCGCTGCAGCTCGGCGTCCTGGCCGGGGCGGAACGGGCCGACTGGGACCGCGTGGCCCAGGTCGCGACCGTCATCGGCTGGACGCCGCTCGGTGCCGCGTACTCGCTGGGCACCGATGTCGCGGCGGGCCGGGCCTGGACCGTGCCGATCAAGCTGGTGATCGTCGTGGCCTCGATCGCTGGCCTGCTGGCCTGGTGGTCGTCGACGGTCGAGCGGGCGATGCTCGGCGCGGCGTCGGGCGGGCAGCGGACGGCCAAGGCCTCGGGCTCGCGGTCGGCGGTCGCCCGGCTGATGGTGCGCGGGCTGCCCCAGAACCGGTTCGGGGCGCTGGTGTCCCGGGAGATGCGCTACTGGTGGCGGGAGACGCGGCGGCGGGCCAGCCTGATCACGCTCGGCGTGGTGGGCGTCTTCCTGCCGGTGTCGATGTCGATCAACGGCGGCGGCGGCTTCACCGTGCTGTTCGTCGGCGCGCTGGGCGCGATCAGCCTGGCCAACCAGTTCGGCTTCGAGGGCAACGCGTACGCCGCGAACGTCGTGGCCGGGGTGCCCGGCCGCACCGAGATCCAGTCCCGGGCGGCCGCGTTCTCACTGTTCGTGGTGCCGCTGCTGATCATGGTTGCGACCGTGGTGTCGCTGGCCGCCGGGCATCCGGAGGACATCGCCGCCCGGCTCGGCACGCTGCTGGCCGCGTACGGCATCGGGCTGGGTGTTGTTCTTCCGGTCTCGGTCCGGGCCGCGTACGCGCTGCCGAGCACCTCGAACCCGTTCGCGATGTCGTCCGGCGGCGGTCCGGCCAAGGGCCTGCTCGCGATGGGTGTCCTGCTCGGCGCGATCGTCGGGACGCTGCCGATGCTGCTGGCCGGCTACCTGATCGGCGACGTGTGGCAGTGGCTCGGCCTGCCGGTCGGGCTGATCTACGGCGGGCTCGCGTACGTGGTCGGCTCCCGCCTCGCCGGAAACCTGCTCGACCGGCGGATGCCCGAACTGCTGTCGGCCGTCACGCAGCGATAATGGCGCCGTGAACCCCTTCCAGCCGGGCGCCGAGATCCACACCGGCGACCCCTTCGCGCCGGTCGCCTCGGAGAAGTCGCCGATCCGCCGGCTCCGGGGCCGGTTCGGCGCGGCCGTGAGCCTGTGGACGACCCCGGGCCCGGCCGGCCTGACGGTCAGCTCGATGCTGGTGGCCGACGGCGACCCCGGCCGGGTGCTCGGGCTGATCGACGAGGAGAGCGACTTCTGGGACGCCGTCGCGGAGGAAGGACGTTTCGCCGTGACCGCGCTGACCGACGCCGACCAGCAGCTGGCCGACCGGTTCGCCGGCCTGATGCCCGCGCCGGGCGGCCTGTTCGTGACCGGTGCGTGGACCGAGACGGAGTTCGGCCCGGTCCCGGCGGGCGCGGCCACCTGGGCCGGCTGCACGCTCGACGCCCACCGCCCGTACGGCTGGGCCCTGCTCATCGAGGCCACCATCGCGACCGTCCACCTCGGCGAACCCGCGCCGCCGCTGCTCCACCACCGTGGCCGCTACCACCGCTTGGCGCACTGACCGGGCCGCTCGGCGCACCCGCCGACCACCCGGGGAGTGACACGCCTCACCCCTTCGTACGGTGCCCCGGAAGCCCGCCACGCCAGCGGGCCGACTTGCCTGCCCCATGAAGGTGGTGAAACCGGTGACCACAGACGCGCCCGACTCGGCCGCATCCGATGCGGCTTCCGCCGAGCGATATCTCGCCATGCAGAACTCCGAGGAGTTCGCGGGCCTGAGGAAGACACTGCGCGGCTTCATCTTCCCGATGACCGTCGCGTTCTTCCTCTGGTACGCCCTGTACGTCCTGCTCTCGGCATATGCACGTGGCTTCATGAGCGTGAAGCTGATCGGCAACATCAACGTCGCGCTCCTCTTCGGACTCCTGCAGTTCGTTACGACGTTCCTGATCGCCTGGTTCTACTCGCGATTCGCGGCCCGCAAGGTGGACCCGATCGCCGACCAGATCGCCGCCCGGCTCACCGACGAAGGGGGGTCGAAGTAGATGAAACCGCACGGCCTGTCCTACCTCGCGGCCGAGGCGTCGACCTCGACCTCGCGCACGCTGACCATCACGCTGTTCCTGATCTTCGTCGCCATCACGCTGGGCATCACGATCTGGGCCAGCCGGCAGACCAAGACCGCCACCGACTTCTACGCCGGCGGCCGGACGTTCACCGGCTTCCAGAACGGCATGGCGATCGGCGGCGACTACATGTCCGCGGCGTCCTTCCTGGGCATCGCCGGCATCATCGCGCTGAACGGCTACGACGGCTTCCTCTACTCCATCGGGTTCCTGGTCGCGTGGCTGGTGGCGCTGCTGCTGGTCGCCGAGTTCCTGCGCAACTCGGGCCGGTACACGATGGCCGACGTGCTGGCCTTCCGGATGCGGCAGCGCCCGGTGCGTACCGCGGCCAGCGTCTCCACCGTGGTGGTCTCGATCTTCTACCTGATCGCCCAGATGGTCGGCGCGGGCGCGCTGGTCAGCCTGCTGCTCGGCATCGGGCCGGGCACCACGTTCCTGGGCATGGACGCGAACACCGCCAAGATCGCCACGATCATCCTGGTCGGGGCGCTGATGATCGTCTACGTGACGGTCGGCGGCATGAAGGGCACCACGTACGTCCAGATCGTCAAGGCGTTCCTGCTGATGACCGGCGCGCTGCTGATGGTGATCCTGGTGCTGGCGCACTACAAGTTCAACCTGTCCGCGCTGCTCGGTGACGCCGCCGCGCAGTCCGGCAAGGGCGACGCGTTCCTCAATCCGGGGCTGCGGTACGGCGTCGAAACCGCGGGCGACGCGGCCAAGACGTTCTACAGCAAGATGGACCTGCTCTCGCTGGGCATCGCGCTGGTGCTCGGCACGGCCGGTCTGCCCCACATCCTGACCCGCTTCTACACCGTCCCGACCAGCCGGATTGCGCGTAAGAGCGTGCTCTGGGCGATCGGCATCATCGGCGTGTTCTACCTGTTCACGCTGGCGCTGGGCTTCGGCGCGGCGGCGCTGGTCGGCGGCAAGGCGATCACCGCGCAGGACAAGGCCGGCAACACCGCCGCGCCCCAGCTGGCGCAGAAGCTCGGTGTCGACTTCTTCGGCGGTGACACCGGCGGATCGGTGCTGCTGGCGGTGATCGCCGCGGTGGCCTTCGCGACCATCCTCGCGGTGGTGGCCGGGCTCACCCTGGCGTCGTCGTCCTCGGTGGCGCACGACTTCTACGCCAGCGTGATCAAGCGCGGCGCCGCCTCGGAGCGGGACGAGGTCCGGGTCGCCCGGATCGCGGCCCTGATCATCGGCGCCATCGCGATCGCCCTGTCGATCTTCGCGCAGAGCCTGAACGTCGCCTTCCTGGTGGCGCTGGCGTTCGCGGTGGCCGCGTCGGCGAACCTGCCGGCCATCCTCTACAGCCTGTTCTGGAAGCGGTTCAACACCTCGGGCGCGCTCTGGTCCATCTACGGCGGCCTGATCGCCTCGGTGTTCCTGGTGTTCTTCTCGCCGGTGGTGTCCGGTTCGGCGACGGCGATGTTCCCGGACAGCGACTGGCACTTCTTCCCGCTGTCCAACCCGGGCATCATCTCGATCCCGATCGGCTTCCTGTGCGGCTTCATCGGCACGATCGTGTCGAAGGAGACCGACGTCAAGAAGTACGCCGAGCTCGAGGTCCGGTCACTGACCGGTCACGGGGCGCACTGACCCCAGCTCGTCACCGAAGGGAGAGGGACCGGGCCGCCACCCGGTCCCTCTCTCGTAGAGTTACCACCATGGTTGTCACGCAACGGTACGGCGATGGACATCGGATCCTGGTCAGCGGAGGCGCCGGGTTTGTCCCGTCACACACGGTTGATGCGCTTATCGCCCGCGGTTGCGAGGTCGTGGCGATCGACAACTTCATCACCGGCTCCCGCGACAACGTCGCCCACCTGGCCGACGAGCCGCGGTTCACGCTGATCGAGGCCGACCTGACCGAGGGCTTGCCGGCGCTGCCCGGCCGCTTCGACGCCATCCTGCACATGGCCTCGCCGGCCAGCCCGACCGACTTCGCGAAGCTGCCGATGGAGATCCTCAAGGTCGGCTCGATCGGCACGATGGCCCTGCTCGACCGGGCCGTCGAGGACGCGGCGCGCTTCCTGATGGCGTCGACCTCGGAGGCGTACGGCGACCCGCTGGTCCACCCGCAGCCGGAGTCGTACTGGGGCAACGTCAACCCGAACGGCATCCGCAGCGTCTACGACGAATCGAAGCGGTTCTCCGAGGCGGCCACCATGGCCTACCACCGGTTCCACGGCCTCGACACGGCCATCGTGCGCATCTTCAACACGTACGGCCCGCGCATGCGGCCGGACGACGGCCGGGCCATCCCCACCTTCATCGACCAGGCCCTCCGAGGCACCCCGCTGACCGTCCAGGGGACCGGTTCACAGACCCGTTCCATCACGTACGTCGACGATCTCGTCCGCGGCATCCTGCTGCTGCTCGACTCGCCCGAGACCGGCCCGATCAACTGCGGCACCGAGCACGAGATCACCATGCTCGACCTCGCGCGGCTGATCGTCCGGCTGGCCGGCAGCGAGTCGTCGATCGAGCTGGTCGAGCGGGCGCCGGACGACCCGGAGAAGCGCCGCCCCGATCTCACCCTGGCCCGCAAGAAGCTCGGCTACGAGCCGCAGATCGGCCCGGAGGACGGCCTGAGCCGGACGATCGAGTATTTCCGCACCCTGAGCAATTCATCTCAGCGATGAACGAAACACGGAGAGTAATGTCTCCTTCCTTCGTGCCGTCACGGTGTCGATGCGAGCGTTGCGTGGAGTCGGGTACGTAACCTGGGTACATGTCTGCCCCCACATCTAAGTACGGCCGGTCCTCCTCCGGTCGGGCCTCGGTGCCCGGCCCGGGTGAGGCCAACCGGCCCGCCGGTCGCGCCGGAGTGCCCAGCGATTACCGCCGTGGGCAGGCGCACAACGATGACTGGCCGCCGCGCACCGCGTCCGGCGGCGCCCCCGGCGGTCCGCCGCCCCTACGCCCGGCCGGCGCGCCCTACAAGGGACGCCGCAAGCCGCGCTGGGGCCGCATCGCCCTGGTCGTCGGCGCCGTCGTGGTGATCGGCGGCCTGATCGCCGGCATCTCGCTCTACGGCTACGCCTCCGGCCTGGACAAGGACCTGAAGCGGACCAACGCCTTCGAGGACATCACCGACGGCCGCCCGGCCAAGGAGGTCGAGGGCGCGCTGAACATCCTGCTCGTGGGCAGCGACTCGCGTGACCCGGACACCGACGACGGCAAGGCCAGTTCCTGGCGGGCGGACACGCTGATCGTCATGCACATCCCCGAGGACCACAAATCCGCCCAGCTGATCTCGGTCCCGCGTGACCTGTACGTGCAGATCCCGTCGGCGAACAACGCGAAGTGCGAGTCGGGCACCCGCAACAAGATCAACGCGGCGTTCGCCTTCGGTGGCCTGCCCCGCGCCGTCCGTACCGTCGAGTGCCTGACCGACGTGCACATCGACAACGTGATGGCGATCGACTTCGGCGGCTTCAAGGAGGTCACCGACGCGCTCGGCGGCGTCGACCTGCCGGTGGACTACGCGATCACCTCGATCCACAAGCCGTTCCGCAAGTTCAAGAAGGGCACCATGCACATGAACGGCGCCCAGGCCCTGGACTGGATCCGGCAGCGCAAGCAGTTCCCCCGCGGCGACTTCGACCGGATGCGCCACCAGCAGGAGTTCCTCCGGGCGCTGATGGACAAGGCGGCGAGCAGCGGCACGCTGGCCAACCCGACCAAGCTGAACGACTTCCTCAAGTCGGTCACGGCGGCGGTCACGGTGGACGACAACTTCTCGCTCACCGACATGGCCGTGCAGTTCCGCAACGTGCGTGGCGAGAACCTCACCTTCATCACCAGCCCGAACAAGGGCAGCCAGACCATCGCCGGACAATCGGTCGTGGTCCAGGACAAAGAGCAGCAGGCGGCTTTGTACCAGGCCGTTGTTGCCGACAAGATGACTGAGTGGATGACGGCCAACCAGCCCAAGAAGTCATCGGACTCGGCGGGCGGCTGATCTCCTAGCGACACAGCAGCGCGGCGGGCCGGTGAGCACTCACTCACCGGCCCGCTTCGTCGTGTCCTGAAGGAGTGCCATGACCGTTCGCCGCCGCTCGCCGCTCTGGGCCAGGCTGGCGCTGGCCGTCGGCATGGTGCTGGTGCTGGCCAGCGGCGCGGGGCTGGCCGCCGGGCGGGCGCTGATCAGCACCGCGACGACCGCGGTGACCCAGACCAACCTGCTCGGCACGACCAAGAAGACGGTCGCCGAGGGCGGGCACGACCTCAAGGGCCCGATCGACCTGCTGCTGATGGGCGTGGACGCGCGGGCCCGGTGGGCGCCCGACGACCTGCACGCCGACACGATCATCGTGCTGCACATCCCGGCCCGCCACGACCAGGCCTACCTGCTGTCGATCCCACGGGACACCGAGGTGACGGTGCCGCCGTTCGCCAAGAGCCGGTGGCCGGGCGGCAAGGCCAAGGCGACCGAGGCGTTCTTCCACGGCGCGCAGAACGGCGGCGGCTATGCCGGCGGCGCCCAGCTGATGGCCCAGACCCTGAAGGCGGCCACCGGGATCAGCTTCGACGGCGCCGCGATCATCGACTTCCACGGCTTCAAGGGCGTGGTCGAGGCGCTCGGCGGCGTACGCATGTGCGTCGACCAGCGGGTGACCAGCAAGCACATGGTGCTGGTGGGCAAGGAGCCGATGTACCGGGCCGACGCCCGGCGGACCGGCCGGGCCACCCGGCCGGTGATCTACCCGGTCGGGTGCCGGACGATGGCCGGCTGGCAGGCGCTCGACTACGCGCGGCAGCGGTACGGGCTGAAGAACGGCGACTACGACCGCCAGCGGCACCAGCAGCAGCTGATCAAGGCGATCGTGACCAAGGCCGCGAGCGCCGGCGTGCTGACCAACCCGAGGAAGGTGAACCGGCTGATCAAGGCGGCCGGCAAGGCGTTCGTGCTGGACACCGGGGGGGTGCCGGTGGCCGACTTCGTCTTCACGCTGCGTCGCATCGGCGCCGAGGACCTGGTGCTGCTGCGGACCAACAACGGCACCTTCGCCGGCAACGCCAACGGCCGGGAGACGATCACGCCGCTGAGCAAGCAGATGTTCACCGCGGTACGCCAGGACCGGGTCAGCCAGTTCGTCATCAACCACCCGGGTGTCGTGGCGATCGAGAAGTGAGGTTGCCTGTTCCCGATTCGCCACCTGGTTCCGGCGCCTCGGAAGCGAATCCGAAACCAGGCATACTCTTGTCCCGTGCACATCCCCGAGGTTTCTCCCGCCGAGGTTCCTGACGACGCCTACCTGCTCGACGTCCGTGAGGACGACGAGTGGATCGCCGGCCACGCGCCCGGCGCCCACCACCTGCCGATGATGGACGTGCCGGCCCGGCTCGACGAGATCCCGCCGGACGGCGACGTCGTGGTGGTCTGCCGGTCCGGCGGCCGCTCCGCCCGCGTGGTGGCCTACCTGGCCCAGAACGGCCGCGACAACGTCCGGAACCTGGACGGCGGCATGCAGATGTGGGCCGCGACCGGTAAGCCGGTGGTAAGCGAGGACGGACAGCCGTCCCGGGTCATCTGACGGACTTTCGGCGTGGATCGTCCCGCCCTGGGGTGATCTCACAACGACGAACGTGTGACGTCCGACACTGACGGGGCAATCCCGCCGGGATCCGCCCGAAGCGCCCTGCCCAAAAAGACGGAAGCGAGGCAGACTCGCAGACATGCCGGAACGACCCGACTACGCCGCGCTGACCCGGGGTCAGATCGCGGTCCTCGACCGGATCAGTGCCGGTGAGGCGGGCCTCCCCGTGCTGCATCAGATCGTGCGGCTGGCCGAGGAGGCGCTCGGCGGGCGGGGCGCCGGCTTCGCCGAATACGCCGCCGACCACGGCCGGGTGATCGCCGCCACCGGCGTCTGCGCTCATGCCCTGGGCCGCCGGGTGCAACGCGAGGAACGCGAGACCGGCGACCGGACCCTGCTGATCCCGCTGGCCGACGTGAACGACGAGTTCGCCCGCCAGGTCGAGGGCGGCGACCTGCACCACATGCTCGGCGCCCGGTGCGAGGCGTCCGGCGCGGTGATCGGGTCGCTCCACGTCTACTTCGGCGCCGACCACGAGCCCGCCCCGGAACACCACGCGGTGCTCGAGCTGCTGGCGTCGTACGTGGGCCGGCTCTACAGCCTGCGCGCCGGGCTGCCGGTGCACGGCGACGGGCGCCAGGAAGACCGCGACCTGTGGGTCGCGGTGACCAGCCACGAGCTCCGCACCCCGGTGACCGTGATCAAGGGTTATGCCGACACGCTGACCAACCACTGGGGCTCGATGGCCGAGGGCGAGCGCCAGGAAGCCGTACGCATCATCGGGGCCCGGGCCGGCGAACTCGCCCGCCTGGTCGACCGGCTGCTCTCCGCCACCAGTGAGGACGGTGCCGGGGGCGACAACCCGGCCGGCCCGTTCGACCTGGTCGAGGCGTTGCGGGCGGCGGTCGACGAGCTGCCCGGCTCGCTCCGTGACCGGGTGGTCCTCGGCGAGCTGCCGACCGAGCTGCCCAAGGCGTTCGGCGACCGCGACTCGCTGGCCACCATCCTCACCGAGCTGACCACCAACGCCGAGAAGCACGCCCCGCCCGGCTCCACGATCGAGCTGGCCGCCTCGGCCGACGAAGAGACGGTGACCTTCCGGGTGGCCGACCGCGGCACCGGCATCCGCCCCGAACACGTCGAGCAGGCCTTCGAGCGCTACTGGCAGGCCGACGTGCGCGAGCAGGGCCATCGTCACCCGGGCGCCGGCCTGGGCCTCTACCTGGTCCGCCGCATCGTCGAGCGCCAGCACGGCTGGGTCTCGCTGCGCCCGCGCCGGGGCGGGGGCACGGTGGCCGAGGTGCGACTGCCCCGGGGCTGAGGCCGGCCACCGGGTCGTTACCCTGGCTTGCCATGAGCAAGCGTCGGAAGTCACCGCAGACCAGCCCGAAGCGCGAGAAGGTTCGCGACATCTTCGTCGCGCGGCCGTTCGAGGGTCTCGCCGACGAGGCCGAGTGGATCGCGCTGCGTGAGCTGGTCCCGGCCGCGTCCGCGCCGCTCACGCTCAAACCCGAGATCATCGAGGAGTACGGCGACCGCCCGGTCACCCTCTCCACGGTGCTCCCGATGGCCTGGCCGGCGATGACCCGCCAGGACGGCCGGGTGTTCATCGGCCTCCAGCGCCACGTCCAGTCCGGTGACGTCTCCCGCGACCTGGCCGTGGCGATCCTCAGCGCGCTGCGAACCGAACCGGGCGACACCGTGCCCGTTCCGGCGCTGCCCGGCCCCGGCCCGCGGCTGCAGGACATCCTGATCGACGGCCCGCTCGAGGTCACCATGCACGACGGCTTCGAGTACTGGCTGGACTCCGACCAGGCCGAGGACGCGAACGTGAAGGCGTCGCTGGAGCGGGCCAACGCCTCGATCTACCCGACCGTGCGGATGACCTCGGCGCATGCCGCGTACTGGTGCCGGGTGCCGGAGAAGTCGCACGTCCGCTGGGTGCTGGCCGACCCCGAGGACGCGGCGCTGGACGCGCTGGCCCGGCTCTCCGCGAGCGGTGACCTGCTGCTCGGCGAGGGCACCAAGTTCGCCGGCATGTTCCGGGCCCACGGCGTGCTGGTGCCGGTCTGGGACCTGCCCCGCGACCCCGAGGCGGCCGACTGGGAGGCGCCGCTGGCCGACTTCGCCAAGCGGTACGCCGACACGCTCGGCGACACCGGTCCGCTGGACAGTGCGTCCCGCCGCGCCAAGCAGGGCCTGATCGGGCGTCAGCTGACGCTGCGGTGAACCTGAACGAGCAGTTCGCGGGCGAGGAGCTGGACCGGTCGGTCTGGCTACCCTGCTACCTGCCCCACTGGAGTTCCCGGGCGGCTTCGGCCGCGACCTACCAGGTCCGCGACGGCGAGCTGCGGCTGAGCATCCCGCCGTCCCAGGGGCTCTGGGCCGAGGGCGTCCACGAGACGCCGCTGCGCGTCTCCTGCATCCAGTCCGCGAACTTCTCCGGCCCGGTCGGCAGCACGGTCGGCGGCCAGCCCTTTGTTACCAACCAGTTGGTAACCGAGGAGCAGGCGACGTTCTGGGGCTACACCCCGCATTACGGGCACGTCGAGATCCGGATGCGCGGCGAGGTGTCGCCGCGGTCGATGGTGGCGTTCTGGATGTCCGGCATCGAGGATGAGCCGCACCGGTCGGGCGAGATCTGCGTGATGGAAGCGTTCGGCGACGCCACCGCGATCGGCATCGGGCTGCACAAGTTCCGGGACCCGGCCCTCACCGAGGAGTGGTCGGCCCTGGAGCTGGGCATCGACATCGCCGGGTTCCACACCTACGCGGTCGACTGGCGCCCCGGATCACTGGTCTTCAGCGTGGATGGCGACGAGGTCCGCCGGGTCGATCAAGCGCCGGACTACCCCGTACAGCTGGAACTCGGGGTTTTCGATTTTCCCGACAAGCCCGGGCCGGCCGACCACACGCCGGCGCTGATCGTCAGCCACGTCATCGGGCATTCCCTCTGAGCGGAGCGCGCTCGATCGGGCAGCTCATGCACCGCGGGCCGCCCCGCCCGGAGCCCAGCTCGGAACCGCTGATCGCGATCACCTCGATGCCGGCCCGTTCGAGCTGAGCGTTGGTCTCCACGTTCCGCTCGTACGCCACACAGAGCCGCGGCGCGATCGCCAGCGTGTTGTTCCCGTCGTCCCACTGCTCCCGTTCGGCGGTGACCGGGTCGAGGCCGGTGTCGATGATCCGCAGCGCGTCGATGCCCATCGCCTCGGCCGCCGCGGTCAGGAACGGCCGCGGCGCGGTCACGTCGGGCTCGCCGTCGGGGCTCACCGTCACGGTCCACGCCTGCAGGCTGCTGGCGATGTTCGGGTACATCACCACCGCGTCCACGTCGACCATCGTGCAGACGGTGTCCAGGTGCATGGTGGCGCGCTCCTGCGCGATCGGCACGGCCAGGATGGTGTGCGCCAGCCCGGCCGCGAACACCCGCCGGGCCAGCCGTTCGGCGCCGGCCGGAGTGGTCCGTTCGCCCACCCCGACGGCCAGCACGCCCGGCGCCATCAGCAGGACGTCGCCGCCCTCGACGTGTTCCAGCTCGGGCGAGAAGAGCAGTGGGGTTCCGGCGAAGCGCGGGTGGTAACGGTAGATGGCCTGGGTGAGCGTGGTCTCCCGGTTCCGCGCGGGCATGGCCAGGCTGGTCACCGCGACCTGGTCGCGGACCCAGACCGACGAGTCGCGGGTGAAGAGCAGGTTGGGCAGCGGGTCGATGACGAAGTCGTGCGCGTCCATCATCCGGTAGACCAGACCACCCGGTCCGGGTTTCATCTCCTCATGGGCCAGACCCGACATGAGTACGCCGGCCAGCCGCACGTCGTCCTGATCGGCCAGGTACCCGGCCACCCGGGCGCGCAGCGAGTCGCCCAGCCGGCGGTCGCGCAGCACGCTGGTGATCAGCTCGTCGCGGGCCTGGGCCACGGCCAGCGTCTCGATCAGCAGCTGACCGAGATAGAGCACCTCGACGCCGCGCCCGGTCAGCGCCGCGGCGAACGCGTCGTGTTCCTCCTGCGCGCGGCCGACCCACGGGATGCCGTCGAAGAGCAGGGAATCGTTGTTTCGCGGGGTCAGTCTGGCCAGCTCAGGACCCGGTCGGTGCAGCATGACCGTCGCGAGCCGCCCGACCTCACTGTCGACAAAAGGCGCCACGCCCCGAACCCTACTGTGACTTAGCGCAGAGATCACCTGCGCGTAGTGCATCGACGATAAGGTTTGGCTAACTTGGTGGAGGCCCGTCCGACGGCCTTGGGAGGATCAAGGGGCGCATGCACCATACGCACAAAGAGGCCGCGCGTGAATGTGGCATTCATCCCCCTTCACTCCGCTTTCCTCACGGCTCTACGTCTTCTTCCGTACGGGGTCAGACACATACGGTAGTTGGAAGAGAGCCAAAGACCTTTTGCCGGAGGTCCCAGTGACTGTCTTCCCCGCACGTCCCGCGTTGCCCGTCACCACCCCTTCCAAGGCGCTCGCCCGGGTCGAGAGACCCACGTCGGCGCCCCCCAACAGCCTCGAACCGCAGCGCACCAGCCCCGTGGAGTGGGCTCGTCGCCGTCGGGCGGTCAAGGAAGCCCGCCGGATCGAAGCAGCCGGCGCGCGAGCGCTGACCCGCCTCGATCGCCTCGGTCCGACGTGGCACATCGTGGACTGGCCGCGCACCGACTACGCGCAGAGCTACCACGAGCCCGACCCCGCCGACGACCGCGCGGGCTTCCTGGCCATCGGGCCGGGCGGCATCTACGCGGTGACCGTCGCCGATCACGGCCGGGCCCGCGTGCTGATCGCCGGTGACGTGGTGCAGATCAACGGAAAGCGCCCGGCCTACGTGGCCGAGGCCCGCCGTGACGCCAAGCGCGCCGGCCGGGCGATGTCCGCCGCCGTCGGGCTGACCATTCCGGTCACCCCGGTGCTGGCGTTCGTCGGCTCCGGTGTGATCAGCGTGCACGGCCTGCCCAAGGACTGCCTGGTGGCGACCCACCGCGAGCTCGACCGGCTGCTCATCGCCGGCGGTTCACGGATCTCGCCGGCCACGGCGGCCAAGCTCCGCGCGGTCGCCGAACACCCGGCGACGTGGTCCAACGCGCCCTACCGCCCGGCCGGCGACTACCGCTGGTACCCCGACGGACAAACCGCCGCTGACAAGCGCGCGAGCCGCCGGTAACGTTCCTTCCCGAGTACCGTTCGTAGCCGTAGGGCTGCGAGTCGCGGCGCGGCCGGTTTTCCACCGGCCGCCGCCACGGCGGTGGAGTGAGGGAGGTGCGGGTGGCGCACGTCGAGCTCTCGTTGTCGGGGGCGTTCGTGCCGCAGGCGCGTACGCCGGCCGAGTCCGAGTTCATGGCCAATGTCGACCGTTGGATCACGACGGTCACCACCGCGGCAGAGCCGTGCCTGGTCATCGATGTCGCGCAGACCATCCGGGCCCTCTCGCCCTCGTGCTCCGAGCTGCTCGGCCTGGGTCGCCCGGCCGACGCGGTGGGCGGGGCCCTGCTCGGCGAGGCGCTGCGGCTGATCGACTTCACCGCGGGCGGCGGCGAGCTCGACGAACCCGAGCTCGAGAAGATCCCGCCGCTGCTGGCCATCAAGAGCAAGCGGCTGGCCCGCGGCCTGATGCGGGTGCAGACCGGCGGCGCCGACGGCCACCTCACCGTCGACGCGATCGCGACGCCGCTGGTCGACAACGACCAGGTCGTCGCCTCACTCACGTTTTTCTCGCCGGTCAGGTATTGATCCGAAGTTGGTTCGCGTTGCCCTGACCCGGCCCGTACTCTCGGGTAATGCTCGATCTTGACCTGCTGCCCGGGGAGTACGCGGTGTGCCGGCTGCCCGCCGGAACCCCGCTGCCCGCCTCGCTGAACCGCGGGCCGAACGACAAGAGCGTCGTCTCGGTGACCTGGGCGCCGGACGAGACCTCGATCATCTGCCCGGCCGGCCTGGCGCCGCCGGACGCGTCCGCCGAGACCCCGTGGCGCTGCCTGCGCGTGGTCGGCCCGCTCGACTTCGCGCTCGTCGGGGTGCTGGCGTCGCTGGTCGGGCCGCTGGCCGAGGCCCGGGTCAGCGTGGTCACCTTCTCGACCTACGACACCGATTATGTGCTCGTGCCCACGGTTCGGCTGGCCGACGCCAGCAACGCGCTCATCCGGGCCGGGCATCGCATCGCGGAATGATTCAATCGACGGCCGTCGCGCCCTACCATGGTCGTCGTGTTGCGTCCCGCTTACGCGCTGCTGGCCCTGACCGCCGGGTCGCTGCTGCTTCATGCCTGCGGCGCGCCGCCCGAGCCGCTGCCCTCGGCCCCACCGGCCACGCGTAACAGCGGCGGCCCGTCCTCCTCGGCGACGGTGCCGTCCTTCCCCGCGACGACGCCGTACCCGACGAACCCCACCTTCCCCACCCAGCCCACCTTCCCGCCCACCACGACGCTGCCGCCGACCACCACACCACCGCCCACCCCGGCGCCATTGTGTGGCGGATCCCCGAGCAAGCAACAGGTCCTGAAGGCCGTGAAGGGCAAACCGGGCATCCCGACCAAGCCGCTCGAGGTGCGGTACGGCCCCTACTGCGACGACAGCTGGCAGTTCGCCATCCTCGGGATCGTCGGCCAGGACGAGGACGACGTCGACCCGCTGCTCCTGCTCACCAAGGGCAAGGCGTCGTCCCTGACCGTCGTGGCGGCCGGCGCCGACGTGTGCGACGGCAGCGAGACCGGCGCCCCCACGGGCATCAAGGCGCGGGCCTGCGGCGGCTCGTAAGCTGTCAGGCATGCCCGGCACACCTCCCACCCGCTTCGTCTACCTCGGCCCCGAAGGCACCTTCACCGAGCAGGCCCTGCGGACGATCAGCGCGGCCGAGCACGGGCTGCGGACACCGGCCCGGAGCGTGCCCGAGGCGCTGGAGGCGGTGCGGACCGGCACGGCCGACGCGGCCCTGGTCCCGCTGGAGAACTCGGTCGGCGGCGCCGTCACGGTCACCCTCGACGAGATCGCCGCCGGCAGCCCGCTGATGATCACCCGCGAGGTCGTCATCCCGGTCGAGTTCCAGCTCGCCGCGCCCCGGCCGATCCCGCTGTCCGACATCCGCACGGTCGCCGCCCACCCGCAGGCGTCCGCCCAGTGCCGCCACTGGCTCCGGGCCAACATGCCCGACGCCACGGTCATCGACGTCCTGTCCAACGCGGCCGCCGCCATCAGCGCCGCCGCCGGCGACCACGACGCGGCGATCTGCGCCCCCATCGGCGTACCCCGCAACCACCTGACCGTCCTGGCCGACAAGATCGCCGACCGGGCCGACGCCGTGACCCGCTTCGCCCTGCTCACCCGCCCCACCGCGCCCGCACCACCAACCGGCGACGACGTCACCTCCCTGGCCGTGACCATCAGCCACGACCGCGTCGGCACGCTCCTGGCCGTCCTGACCGAGCTGGCGGTCCGCGGCATCAACCTGAGCCGCATCGAGTCCCGCCCCACCGGCGAGCAACTCGGCACCTACGTCTTCTTCCTCGACTGCACCGGCCACATCGCCGAGCCCCGCATGGGCGAGGCCCTCCAGGGCTTGCGCCGCATCTGCGCCGACGTCCGCTTCCTCGGCAGCTACCCGCGCCACCGCTGGTCCTCGGCCGCGGCCGCCGAGCCCCTCCCCACGACGGCGGGCCTCACCGACGCCGACTTCGCCGACAGCTCAGCCTGGCTCAATCGCCTCCGCACGGCCGGGTCATAAACCTTTAGGGGTACGCCGGGCACATGGTCGCCGCCGCCTCAGCGAGCTGGTCGGTGGGCCGGGCCGTTGCGCCGGCATCCGGGGGAACGGGTGGGTCGGGCTTTCCTCGCGAGGTCGCCCATGCGCCGGTTTTGGTAGCGCCCGCTGCGGCCAGACGCACGCCGTCGCAGGCTGCGGCGGGGCGGCCAGGCGTTTAGTTACGCCCCACGGCGGCCAGCCGCGCGCCGTCAGGAGCGAAAGCGGCCAAGCGTTTCGTCGCGCCCGCTGCCGCCAGAAACGCGCCGTCGCAAGCCCAAAGCAGGCGGCCAAGCGTCTGGTTGCGCCCACTGCCGCCGGATTCGCGCCGTCGTAGGTCAAGGCGGGCGGCCATGCCGGCGGGGCGTTTGGTTGCGCCCACTGCCGCCCGATACGCGCCGTCGCAGGTCAAGGCGGGCGGCCATGCCGG
>NZ_JBFBGU010000001.1:0-283747 GCF_040684855.1 Actinoplanes sp. NPDC089786 | reverse complement strand
GGGCGTTTGGTTGCGCCCACTGCCGCCCGATACGCGCCGTCGCAGGTCAAGGCGGGCGGCCATGCCGGCGGGGCGTTTGGTTGCGCCCACTGCCGCCGCTCGCGCTATGACCGGTGGTAGCTCTGGACGGTATTCGGGCCGTAGATAGCGCGCTGGGCTACCACTCCGGGGTCGGGTGGTAGGACCGAACGGTGAAAGCGGCCCGGACGGCGCGCTGGGCTACCACCCCGGGGTCGGGTGGTAGGACCGAACGGTGAAAGCGGCCCGGACGGCGCGCTGGGCTACCACCCCGGCCTTGGGTGGTGGGGCCGGACGGGTGGGCGATCGAGGATGTTCGATCAGGTGCGATCGTCGAGTTCGTCTTCCCAGAGGCGGCGCAGCACCGGCGGCAGGTCGGCGGTGAGGGACGCGCGGACCTGGGCCAGTTCGTCGGCGGTCAGCGGGAGTGCGGGGAAGGCACGGCCGGCCGCCGCCGCGAAGGCTGATCCGCGCGCGGCCAAGGTGGGGGCGATCTCCAAGTAGGCCGGGAGGTAGGGCGCCACGAGGTCGCGCTGTGACACCGACCAGAAGCCGGTGGCCAGGGCTCGGAAGCGGCGGACCGACACCGTGGGGTCGGACGTCATCTCGGCCCAGGCCGCCGCCTTCGCCTCGGGATCGGGACGGGCGGCCAGGGCCGCGGCGGCGCCTAGCTCGCCGATGTTGGTGCCGTCGCGGCGGCGCTCGGCCTCGATGCCGGCGGCGTCCAGGGCGCCCAGCTCGGCCAGGCGCCGGATCGTCAGCCAGCGCAGGTCGGGGTCGAGGCGGAGGCCGTGGTCGGTGGAGTCGGCGTCCAGCCAGCGACGCAACCGGTCGGCGTCGGTGGTGGTGCGGGCCAGGCCGCGGGCCAGAGCGATGGCGCGCTGATCGTCGGGCGCAGGGGACCGGGAAGGGTCGGGCGCGCGGGAAGGATCAGGCACGCCGGAAGGATCAGACACCTGGGAAGGGCCGGGCCCGCGGGAAGGATCGGGCGCGGGGGAAAGGCCAGCGGCCTCGGGGAGGCAGGCGGCGGCGATCGCCTCCAGGGCGGCGGGCACCTCGGCGGGGGTGAGGCGGCGGCGGACCAGGTCGTCGAGGGTGCGGTCGAGGGCGGCGGACACCAGGGTTGGTGACGGCTCGTGCGGGAGCTGGCGGGTCAGCAGGTTGAGATGCGCGGCGGCCGGTGCGCGGTCGAGGACGGTTGCCCAGAGCACCGCCCGCACCAGCGGATCGGGGAGCGTGGCCAGGCCGTTCGCCACGGCGGCGGCGGAAGCCGGGTCGAGCTCGATGCGGGCGAAAGTCTCGCCGTACGCGTTGGGCACCACGATCAGGCCCGCCCACTCGGGGAACGGGACCGGGTCGCCGGCCAGGTCGATCAGGCGGTCGCCCACCGGCTTCAGATCGGGGGTGTACGCCGAGACGGTGAAGCGGTGCGGCCGTACGCCGTCGCGGGTCACCACGGGCACGTCGCGGTCGTCCCGGGTGACGCGGATGGTGTCGTGGCCGGACCGGCGCAGCCACAGCTCGGCCCAGCCGCGGACGTCGCGCGGTGAGGCGGCGTGCAGGGCGGACAGCAGGTCCTCGAGGGTGGCATTGCCGAAGCGGTGCCGGGTGAGATGCGCGTTCACGCCGGCCAGGAAGTCGTCCCGGCCGAGCCAGGTGACCAGCTGGCGGAGCACGGCGTTGCCCTTGGCGTACGAGATGTCGTCGAAGATCGTCGCGCCGGTGGCGGCGTCCGGCACGTCGTCGGTGGCCGGCGCGACCGGATGGGTGGACCGGCGGCGGTCGGCCCGGTAGGCGCCCGGCTTGAACGCCGCCTCGAATGACACCCGGGTGCCGGCGTACCCGGCCACCGACTCGGCCACGTCGAAGCCCATGAAGTCGGCGAACGACTCGTTGAGCCACGCGTCCTCCCACCACACCGGCGAGACCAGGTCGGCGAACCACATGTGGGACATCTCGTGGGCGATCACCATGGCGCGGCGCCGGCGGTCGTCGTCGGTGACCCGGCCCCGCGGCAGCATGAACTCGTTGACCGTGACGCAGCCCGGGTTCTCCATCGCGCCCCAGTTCAGCTCGGGCACGAACACCTGGTCGTAGGAGTCGAACGGGAACGGCTCGGTGAAGATCTCGGCGTAGTGGTCGAAGCAGACCTCGGTGACCCGCTTCAGCTCGGCCGCGTCGCGCTCCAGCTCGGCGGTCAGCGAGCGGCGGGCATGCCATCCCATGGGTACGCCGCGGTGCGCCCAGGCCACCGAATGGAACGGACCGGCCGCCACCACGAACAGGTCGCACGGGATCGGCGGCGTGGTGGCGAACTCGAACCGCCCGTCCGCGCCGTAGATCGGCAGCCCGTTGGACAGCACCGTCCACGTCGGATCGGCGGTCACGGCCAGCGTGATCGGCGCCTTCAGGTCCAGCTGGTCGAAGCAGGCGAACAGCCGCTGCGTGATGTCCAGTCCCAGATACCCGCCGACATACCGCTCCTCGTCCACCGGATCGACGAAGGTATGAAGTCCCTCGCCATCCGTGACGTAGGCCAGCCGGGCGTCCACGACGACCTCATGCGCACCGGGCGCCAGTCCGTCGAGGGCGATCCGGCGCCCGTCATACGTGGTGATCGGAGCGCCGTCGAGCGTCACGTCGAGCGAAACGGCCCGGTGCAGTTCGAGGAAGGTGTCGCCGCCCGTGGTCCGGAACCGCACGGTCACCCGGCTGCGAAACCCTTCCGTCGAGGTGACGTCGAGGTCGAGATCGTAGGAGACCTCGGAGATCATGGCGGCGCGAGCCCGGGCTTCGGTGAGAGTCAGCGACACCGATCCAGGCTACGGGCACGTGGGTTTGAAGGAGCGTGCCCCAGCACGCGCGTGGAGCGAAGCGACCCTCGGCGGGAGCTGCGGTCTGAACCCACCACCCCGCTACGACCCCAAGATCTTGATCTTGATCTTGGGGTCGCGCAACCGGACGTCAGCTGAAGAGGTTGCCGATGACGCCGCCGGACTGCTGCTGGCCCTGGGCCGCGCCGGCCAATCCACCAGGCGGTTCCTCAGAAGGCTGGACCACAACGAACCCCTGGCCGGCGAAGCTCATCGTGAAGCGCTCGCCGGTGGAGCGGCCCAGCAGCGTGCCCAGGCCGAGCTGCTCGGCGCGGTGGTAGCCCGTCTGCAGGTTGGCCGACCAGCAGATCGCGGCCTGCGGGTCCACAAAGGTCGGCTGGTCGACGGAGAGCACGACCGGCGTTCCCTTGGTGGTGACGGCGATCCGGCCGTGACCGGAGAAGACGCAGTTGAACAGGCCGGCGTTGCTGAGCATGCCGGCGCCCTGGACCATCTTGATGTCGTACTGGAGGGTCGCGTCGAACGCGAGCACGTTGGCGCCGTTGATGCTCAGCGAGTCGCCCGGCTCGATGTCGATCAGGTGGACATCCGCCGCGTTCTCGGCGAGGAAGACGTCGCCCCGGCCGCTGACCTTCATCAGCGGGACGCCCTCGCCGGTGAGCTTCTGCTTGAGGAACTTGCCGATACCGCCGGAGCCGAGCGCCTCGAACTGGACCTGACCCTGGTAGGCCACCATCGAGCCGACGCGAGCCATGAACTCGCCGTTGAGCTCAGCTTTCAGCAGCTTGGAATTCTGCAGACGGAGACCGGGCTGGGCCCCCTCCTTCTCGAGGTTTTCCGCCGAGAAAAGTTCGCTGCGCATCTAAATGCCTTTCCGAAGTGTGGAATCACAGGGTACGAGCCTCTGACAAGGGCAGACAGTGTCCGATCAGCCCCAGCCGAGCTCATGCAGACGGTGGTCGTCGATGCCGAAATGATGGGCTATTTCGTGTACCACCGTGATGGCCACTTCGTCGATGACATCCGTTTCCGTGTCGCACACTTTCAGCGTCGGCATGCGATAGATGGTGATCCGATCGGGCAGGACGCCGGCATAGTCCCAGCCGCGCTCGGTCAGCGCGTATCCCTCGTAGAGCCCGAGCAGGTCGTCGTTTCCCTCGGGTGGCCGGTCTTCCACCAGCACCACCACGTTGTTCATCAGATTGAGCAGCTCGACGGGCACCTCGTCGAGGGCCTCGCCGACCAGTTCCTCGAAACGTTCCCTGTTCATGTCCACCGGCACGAGGACCATTGTGCTCCGCCGGCCCCTCACTCAGGGGACCGGCGGAGTGGCGGAAAGTGTTCTTTTCAGCTGAGGGTCGCGGTCAGACTGATCGCGGCCCCGGGCGAGAGCAGGCGGGAGATCGGGCAGTTCTCCTTGGCGCCCTCGGCGAGCTTCTGGAAGGTGTCGTTGTCGATGCCGGGCACGTCGCCGACGGTCTCCAGCTCGATGCGGGTCACGCCGAAGCCGCCGTCGGTCTTGTCCAGGTGCACCTTCGCGGTGGTATCCACCGAGGTCGGGGTGAACCCGGCGTCGGCCAGACCCTTGGAGAACGCCATCGAGAAGCAGCCGGCGTGCGCGGCGCCGATCAGCTCCTCGGGGTTCGTCCCCTCGCCCTCCTCGAAGCGCGACTTGAACGAGTAGTTCCCCTGAAAGCCGCCCTTACCGGTCTTGATCGTGCCGGACCCCTCGGTCAGGGTCCCCTGCCAGCGGGCTGATGCAGAACGAATAGGCATGGGCTCGACGCTAGTCCATCGCGCCATCGGTGGCCGACGGACACTTCCACCGGCAACAATGTGGTGCATGGCGGCCGACCAGCACCCACCCACCGAGGAAGTGGTCGAGTTCGGCGCGCCCGAGCCGGCCGCCCGCGAGCGGCGGCGATGGAGTGCGACGGAGATCATCGTCGGGCTCGGGTCCGATCGGCGTACGGTCCCGCTGGCCGCGGCCGTGGGCGCGGTCGCGCTGTTCGCCTCGCTGATCTCCGAGTGGCAGGTGACCCTGCTGAAAAGCACCGAGACCGAGAACGTGCTCGGCGGCAACCGGCCGGTGCCGGCCGGACTGGCCGACCTGGGCGCGCTCGGCACCGGCTTCCTGGCCGGGCTGTTCCTGCTCGCCGGCGCCGTGGTGTTCGTGCTGTTCGGGCCGCCGGCCGGGCGACCTTGGGCGCGGCTGGCCGGGCTGACCGTGGCCGGGGTCGAGGCGGCGGTGCTCGGGGCGCTCGCCCACGATCTGAGCTCGGCCACCCGGTCGCCGCTCGGGCTGTTCGCCGCCGGCATGCCCGAGGAGCAGGTGAATCTCACGTACGGCCGCGGCCTCTGGTGTGCCCTGGTCGGCGTGGGGGCGGTGGCGCTGGCGTTGTGGCTGGCCGGACGGCACCTGTCGCCCACACCGCCGGCGGGGGACGCGCCGGCGGCGGAGGCGGCCGATCCACCCGAGGAGATCTGGTCGTGGCGCCGGCCGCGGACCACGCCCGACGAGGAGACGCCGGACGCCCCGATCGGCCTGACCGTCACCTCGGTCAGCCCGTTCACCTCGCGCAGCGAAGACCGGGACTCGCCCGCCTGATATCGGGATGAACGTCCGCCGGACGCGCCGGTAGGCTCGGTAGCCGTGATTGACCTGCGTCTGCTTCGCGAAGATCCCGAGCTGTTCCGTGCCAGCCAGCGGCTGCGCGACGAGCCCACCGAGGTGGTCGACTCGTTGCTGCGCGCCGACGAGGAACGGCGGTCGGCCACCCAGCGGTTCGAGGCCGTGCG
This sequence comes from Actinoplanes sp. NPDC089786, assembly GCF_040684855.1. Lineage (NCBI taxonomy): Bacteria > Bacillati > Actinomycetota > Actinomycetes > Micromonosporales > Micromonosporaceae > Actinoplanes > Actinoplanes sp. NPDC089786. The sequence continues at coordinate 278,096 of NZ_JBFBGU010000001.1, read as the reverse complement.
GGCGGAACAGAAATCGCTGGGCAAGCAGGTCGCCAAGTCGTCCGGGGACGAGCGGGCGGCGCTGCTCGCCCGCACGAAGGACCTCGCGACCGAGGTGAAGACGGCCGAGGCCGCCGCCACCGAGGCCGACCAGACCCTGCGCCGGGCCCATCTGGCCGTGCCCAACCTGGTGCAGGCCGGCGTCCCGGCGGGCGGCGAGGACGACTTCGTGGTGCTGCGCGAGGTCGGCGACCGGCCGCGGATCGAGAACCCCAAGGACCACCTGGAGCTGGGCGAGGGCCTGCGGGCGATCGACACCGAGCGCGGGGCCAAGGTGTCCGGCTCGCGGTTCTACTTCCTGACCGGGGTCGGCGCGCTGCTCCAGCTCGGACTGCTCCAGATGGCCATCCAGCAGGCGGTGGAACACGGGTTCACGCCGTCGATCACGCCGTCGCTGGTGCGGCCCGAGTCGATGGAGGGCACCGGGTTCCTCGGGGCGCACGCCTCGGAGGTGTACCGGCTCGAGGCGGACGACCTGTTCCTGGTCGGCACCTCGGAAGTGCCGCTGGCGGCGTACCACTCGAACGAGATTCTTGATCTGTCGAAGCCGGAACGGTTCGCGGGATGGTCGACGTGCTACCGCCGGGAGGCCGGCTCGCACGGCAAGGACGTGCGCGGCATCCTGCGCGTCCACCAGTTCGACAAGGTGGAGATGTTCTCGTTCTGTCGTCCCGAGGAAGCCGCCGCCGAGCATGAGCGGCTGCTCGCGATGGAGGAGGAGATGCTGGCCAAGGTCGAGGTGCCGTACCGGGTGATCGACGTGGCGGCCGGCGACCTGGGGTCGAGCGCGTCGCGCAAGCTCGACTGCGAGGCCTGGGTGCCGTCGCAGCAGCGCTACCGCGAGGTCACCTCGACGTCGAACTGCACCACCTTCCAGGCGCGGCGGCTGAACATCCGGTACCGCGACGAGGACGGCCGGCCGCAGACCGCGGCCACGCTCAACGGCACGCTCGCGACCACCCGGTGGCTCATCCCGATCCTGGAGAACCACCAGCAGCCGGACGGTTCGGTCCGGGTGCCGAAGGCGCTGCAGCCGTTCCTCGGCGGACGGGACGTCCTCGAACCTGCTCGGTAACGTGATCGCCACCGGCCCGCTACCAGAAGTCATGGCCGCTGGTAGTCGGGCCGGTGTAACGTTTCCCTTCCGCCCTGGAGCGGGGGTCCAACGACCCACGGAGGTTCAGATGCCTCGCTCAGGGCTCCCGAAGCTGATCGCCACCGATCTCGACGGCACCCTCGTCCGCAGCGACGACACGGTCTCCGCGTACACCCATGAGGTTCTTGATCGAGTACGCGCGGCCGGCATCCGCATCGTCGGGGCGACCGGTCGCGGGCCGCGGCTCTCCTCGCTGACCCGCGCCGACATCCGGGCCGCCGACTTCCTGGTGCTGGCGCACGGCGGGTGGGTCTACGACGTGACCGATCCACAGCCGCTGCGCTCCGCCCGCCTGCCCGGGCCGGTCCTCTCGACGCTGCTGGACGATCTCGAGCGCGCGATCGGGCCCCTGACGGTCATGGTCGAGGCGTTGGAACACCCGGATTCACCGCTGTGGGGCACCCGGACACCCGACTGGCGCTACGAGGTGGTGGTCGAGGAGCGGCCCCGGCACGAGTGTGTGGCCGGGGACGTGATCAAGGCGTACGCCTGCTCGGCCTCGCACGACGTCGACGACCTGCTGGCGGCGGCCCGGTCGGTGGTGCCACCGGCCGTGGCGACGATCACCCAGGCCGGGCTCAACGTGATCGAGATCTGCCCGCCCGCGGTCGACAAGGGCACCGGCCTGGCCGTGGTCGCCGAGACCGTCGGGGTCGACCCGGCCGACGTCCTGGTCTTCGGGGACATGCCCAACGACCTGCCGATGTTCGCCTGGGCCGGGTGGCAGCGGGTGGCCGTGGCCAACGCACACCCGACCGTGCTGGCCGCCGCCGACGAGGTGACGCTCACCAATGACCTGGACGGGGTGGCCGTCTATCTCGACCGGCTACTGTCGAGGTGATGCCTGCACCCTTCCGCCTCGTCGCGTCCGACATCGACGGCACCCTGATCCGCAGCGACGGCACGCTCAGTCCCCGCACCATCGACGTCATCGAGCGGCTGCCCGTGCCCCTCGTCCTGGTCACCGGGCGGCCGGTCCGCTGGTTGCGCCAGCTCTACGACCAGATGTCCGATCCGCCGCCGGCCGTGTGCGCGAACGGCGCCGTGGTCTACGACCCGGACACCGACGAGGTGCTGGTCGCCACCTCGATGGATGTCGAGTTGCTGCTCGACGTGGCCAAGAAGCTGCGCGACGCGGTGCCCGACATCTCGCTGGCCGTCGAGGTCGAGGACGGGCGAGCGTTCTGGTACGACGAGAACTGGCCGATGCGCTGGGAGAGCGAACACCGGCAGGTGCGCGTGCTCACCTCGCCCGAGGAACTGACCTCGGTGCCGGCGGTGAAGCTGCTGGCCCGATCCGCGTCGGCCGGGTCGCCCGACGACTTCTTCGCCCTGGTGTCGCGAACGCTGGGCGGGCTGGCCGAGACCACCCACTCGTCGTCGTCGGCGCTGGTCGAGATCTCCGCGGCCGGCGTCACCAAGGCGGCCGGGCTGGCCTGGCTCAGCGAGCGCGAGGGCATCACCGCCGAGCACGTGCTGGCCTTCGGCGACATGCCCAACGACCTGCCCATGCTGGCCTGGGCCGGGCACAGCGTGGCGATGGGCAACGCCCACCCGTCCGTCGCCGAGATCGCCGACGAGGTGACGGCTACCAACGACGAGGACGGTGTGGCGGTGTTCCTCGAAAAGACCTTCAACCTCTAAAGGTATTGCCCCGCGCGGCCGTTCTCGGCGCCCTGCGGGCCCACCGGGAGCGCCGGGCGGCCCGGGATGGCGCCCCCGCCGCGGATCTGTTCGAGCTGGAGCCGGGCCGCCACCTGCTGGGCTACCAGCGCCGTCTGGATGCCGTGGAAGAGCCCCTCCAGCCAGCCGACCAGCTGCGCCTGGGCGATCCGCAGCTCGGCCTCGCTCGGCGGGGCGTCACCCTCGAACGGCAGGGACAGGCGCTCGAGCTCCTCGCGCAGTTCGGGGGCGAGGCCGTCTTCGAGCTCGGTGATCGAGCGCTGGTGGATCTCGCGGAGCCGGCCGCGGCTGGCCTCGTCGAGCGGCGCCGCCTTGACCTCTTCCAGCAGCTGCTTGATCATGCTGCCGATCCGCATCACCTTGGCCGGCTGCTCGATGAGGTTGCCGGGCTCGTCCGGCTTGAGAGTGCCATCCGACTCGACCGTGCCCATGGGTCGCCCGTCCGGGCCCACCACGATGACGGAGCCGTCGTCGTCCTGCTTGGCTGTGGTCTGGTTGTCGTCGGTCATCGGACCATCATGGCGCAACGTTTCTAGAGCCGAAGCTCGGCCACCGCGCACTTCACGCTTCCGCCGCCACGCTTGAGCTCGCTCAACTCGACCGGAACCGGTACGTACCCGGCCGCTTGCAGCTTGGCGGCCATGCCGGTGGCTTCAGCGTTGAGCACAACGTGGCGACCATCACTGACCAGGTTGAGGCCGAAGGACTCGGCGTCGGAGCGGTCGGCCAGCACCGCGTCCGGGAAGAGCTGGGCGAGGATTCGCTGCGAGGCCGGCGAGAACGCCTCGGGGTAGTAGGTGATGTGCCGGTCGTCGAGCGCGGCCAGGGCGGTGTCAAGGTGGTAGAAGGCCGGGTCGACCAGGCGGAGCGAGACCACCGGCCGGCCGAGGACCTCCTGCGCCTCGGCGTGCGCGGAGGATTCGGTCCGGAAGCCGTAGCCGGCCAGGATCAGCCCGCCGTACGCGCCGGGCAGGTAGGCGAAGTCGCCCTCACCCTCGTTGACCTGGGCCGGGTCGACGAAGGTCCAGGCGCCGTTGCGGTAGAAGAGCGCGTGGTGGGTGGCCTCGGCGGCACGCTGCGGGTGGCGGAACAGGGCGCCGTAGACCGTTCCGTCCACCGAGAAGGCGCCGTTGGCCGCGTAGACCATGTCGGGCAGGCCGGGCTGCGGGTCGAGCACGTGCACCTGGTGGCCCAGGCCGGCCAGCGTCTCGCGCAGGATCTCCCACTGCTTGAGGGCCAGACCGGCGTCCACCGCGATGGTGGTGTCCATCCACGGGTTGATCGCGTACTCGACCGTGAAGTGGCTCGGCGGACACATGAGATATGTCCGGTTTCGCGGGGCCCGCTCGGTGTGGCTCATGATCTAAAGGGTAGGTACGCTCAGGCGACCGAAACAGCTCATTGTCTTGCTCGTGGGAGGCGAATCGTTGCAGATGGACGCGGTTGACCAGCGAATCGTTGCGTTGCTGATGGCCGACGCGCGCGCCTCGTACGCGGAGATCGGCGGCAAGGTCTCGCTGTCCGCCCCCGCCGTGAAGCGCCGGGTCGACCGGCTGCGCTCGAGCGGGGTGATCAAGGGATTCACCACCGTCGTCGACCCGGCCGCGGTGGGCTGGACGACCGAGGCGTTCGTCGAGCTGTTCTGCACCGGGCGGACCACTCCGGCCCAGCTCACGGTGGCCACGCGGCGCCACCCCGAGGTGGTGGGGGCCTACACCGTGTCGGGTGAGGCGGACGCGCTGGTGCACCTGCGGGCGGCCGACATGCGGCACCTCGAACAGGCGCTGGAGCGGCTGCGGGCCGAGCCGTTCGTGACCTCCACGCGAAGCATGGTCGTGTTGTCGCGGCTGGTGGAGTCGCCGGTGACGTTGGGAACCAATCCCTGAGTCGCGCCGTCCCACCCGCATGTCACGCCGCATTCTTCTGGTCACCACCCTGCTGCTCGCGGGATGCACGTCCGGGACGCCCACGCCCACGCCGACCCCGCCGCCGGTCAAGAGCGGCTTCAAGCTCGTCGCGTTCGACTCGTGCGAACAGCTCACCAAGGACCTGAAGGCCGCGGCCAAGAAATCGGTCGGGCCGTGGGGCTTCAGCGGGGGCATGATGCGCACCTTCGGCGCCGTTCCCGATGGCGCACGCTCGGCGGCTTCTGCTGGTGGAACGGCTGACAAAGCCGCGCCGGCCTTCTCCGGAACCAACGTCCATGAGGTGGGCGTCGACGAGCCGGACATCGTCAAGACCGACGGGAAGCGGATCGTCACCATCACCGGCGGCTCGCTCCGGGTCATCGACGCCGCCTCGCACAAGGCCACCGGCCAGCTCCCCCTCGACGCGTGGGGCGACGCCGACCTGCTGCTCTCCGGCGACCGCGCGCTGGTCCTGACCCACCAGGGCGGCGGCGATGTGCTGTACGACCGGAAGATGCCGATGCGGCCGGCCGGCGCCGAGCTGATCCTGGTCGACCTGACCGGCGCGCCCCGGGTGATCAGCCGCTACCGGGGCGAGGGCCGGCTGGTCGACGCCCGGCAGACCGGCGACACCGCCCGGGTGGTGCTCACCAGCCAGCCCCGCATCACCTTCCCCGACCGGCCCGCCGCCCGCGACGACGACGAGGACCGGATCAAGGCCAACCAGCGTGTCATCGACCGGACCAGCGTGGACGCCTGGCTGCCGAGCTGGACCGTGACCACCGGCGACACCACCGAGCAGGGCAAGGTGGCCTGCAACGACGTGCGCCGGCCGGTCACCTACTCGGGCCGCTCGATGCTGACCGTGCTGACCTTCCCGCTGTCCGCGCCGAAGCTCGACAGCGGCCGCCCGGTCTCGATCGTGGCCGACGGCGACACCGTCTACGGCACCCCGACCAGCCTCTACGTGGCGTCCGACCAGCGCTGGCGGCTGGACTTCTTCCCGGGGCGCGACAACCGGACCGTGCCGCAGGAGACCGACGTCTTCCGGTTCGACGTCACCGGCTCCGAGCCGCCGGTCTACCGCGCGGCCGGGAAGGTGCCCGGCTTCCTGATCAATCAGTACGCGCTGTCCGAATGGGACGGTCACCTGCGGGTCGCCACCACCGACTCGGCCCAGCAGTCGTCGGCGGTGCGGGTCCTGAAACCCGACGGCGAGACCCTGACCCAGGTCGGCGAGGTGGATGGGCTGGGCAAGAACGAACGGATCTACTCGGTGCGGTTCATCGGGCCGCGCGCGTACGTGGTGACGTTCCGCCAGACCGATCCGCTCTACAGCCTCGATCTCAGCAACCCGGCCGCGCCGCGCGTCACCGGTGAACTGAAGATCACCGGCTTCTCGGCCCACCTGCAGCCGGTCGGGCCGGATCGGCTCGTCGGGGTCGGCCAGGAGGCGACCGAGGAGGGCCGGCGGCAGGGCACCCAGGTGTCTTTGTTCGACGTGTCCGACCCGGCGGCGCCGCGGCGGCTGGCCCAGCACCACGTCAAGAACGGGTACTCCGAGGCCGAGTACGACCCGCACGCGATCCTGTGGTGGCCGGACACCAAGCTCTTCGCCGTACCCGTGAACGAAGGTCTTCTCGCCCTCACCGTGACCGACAACGGCCTGACGGAGGCCGGCCAGATCGCGCCGCGCGCCTCGGCCATGCAGGTGCGGCGCAACCTGGTCATCGGGGGCGAGCTGTGGACGCTCTACGAGAACGGCCTGCAGATCTCCCGGCTGTCCACCCTGGAGCCGGTGACCTACCTGCGGCTATAGGTACATGCCCGGGCGGTGGTCGGCGTCCTTGTCGGCGCCACCGCCGCCCGCCGGCTTGTCGCCCTCGCCGAAGAAACGCTTGCCGCCGAACTCGCCGTGCAACCGGTCGTCGAGCTCGTCGGCCAGGCCGGTCATCACCTGCACGGCCAGCATCAGGTGGGACGCCTGGAAATTGCGGCCGAACACCGGGATGGACGCCCACACCGTGTCCTGGGCGACGTAGAGGCGGCCGATCGGCATGCGGTTGGTCAGCTCGGACAGCTTCACGTAGAGCGTCTCGGTCGGCTCGACCTCGGTCAGGATCGGCGAGAAGACGTCGACCAGCGGCGGGTTGTCCCGGACCCGGACGAACACCATGGCCGAGCCGGCCCGGATGCCGATGTCACCGTCGGCGTCCTCCTGGAGCTGGTCGACGGTGGTCTTGGACATCGTGGCGACCACCGTGCGCACCCGCTCCTCGAGCGGGATGGCCTCCTCGGCGGCATGCGCGAGCGCGGCCGCGCCCTGCAGGTCGTCGAGGTTGAGGCCCTCTTCCAGGGTCGGCTCGTGACGCGCGGTGCCCAGCGGAGCGGTGGTGACCGGCTCGTCGTCGATGTCGTGCACCAGGTACATCAGGAACGCCGGGTGCGGCGCGCCGTACACATCACGCAGCGTGCGGGTGACGATGGTGGCGATGCGCGCGGCGTGGTCGGCCGTCGAGCGCAGCCCGAACGAGTCGCCCGAGTCGGCCTGCACGCCGGGCGGCGACCAGCCGAGCGCGATCAGGTCGGCGACCGCGGCCCGATCCATCCGGAAGCCGTCGGGCAGCTCGGCGTTGCCCACCGCGAGCGCCTCGACCACCTCGTCGTCGAGCACGCGCAGGCTGACCGAATAGACCGCCGTGCCGGTGCCCGAGGCGGTGGGGTCGAGGGTGACGTCGATGTGGCCGCCCGCGGACAGCTCCGGGATGAGCTTGGCCAGCGCGGCCGCGAACTCCTGCCACGCCTCCGTCACCTTGGCGCGCAGGTCGGCGGTGCTGGGCTCGTCGAGCAGAATGCCCTCGGGCTGGTCGCCCGTCGTGTCCGCGGTCATACCCGCCACCCTATCGAGTGGTTGTTTCCCACGAGCGGGCCAGCTCAGAGACGCGCTCCGCGACATCGGCGGGGTCGGCTCCGCGACCGACGGCCACCCCCATCAGGTACGCCGTGACGGGCGCGCCCGGCCGCAGCACCTGATGGGCGACATCGCGGGCGACGTCCAGGATCCGTGCCGTCTGGTCGTCGCCGGCCGCCAGGCCGAGTTCCCCGATCACCTCGCTGACCCACGCGTCCAGCTGGTTCATCAGCTCGCCCACTCCTCCGCGGTCCTGAGGTCGTCGTCGGTGTCACAGTCGAACCAGGGCGGCGGGCCGGGGCGGCGCCACGACACCTCGGCCACCCGCAGGTACTCCATCAACTCGCGGACCGAAGCGCCGTGCAGGCTGCCGCGCTCCTCGGTGAGCCGGTCGACGGCGTCACGCAGGGCCTGGGTCCGCCACACCCCGCAGAGCAGCTGGCGGCGGCCGTCGGCGTCCCGGTAGACCGCGCCCTGCATCGGGGCCGACTCCACGGTCAGCCGCAGCACGTCGATCGCCTCGCCGGTGAGCAACGGCAGGTCGGCGGCGAGCAGCGCGGTGAACGCCACCCCCTCGGGCACCAGCTTGAGCCCCGCCGCCGTGGCCGCCACCGGCCCGCCGCCGGGCGGCTCCTCGCTCGTGCCGTGCACGTGAACCGGCAGGTCGGGCGGCACCCGGCCGACCACCACGCGGGGGTCGGCGTCATGCACCGCGGCCAGCACACGGGTCAGCATCGACTGACCGGCGACGGTCAGGGTCGGCTTGTCCGCACCGCCCATCCGACGCGCCGCTCCGCCGGCCAGGACCACCGCCGCAAATCCCCCCACGTACGTACCGTATCCCGGCGACGACAGTCGTGTGACCGCGTGCGGCCGCTGTGCGGAGCCCGGAGTCGCGCCTACGCTCGACTCATGGCCCGGACGATGAACCGCCGCCCCGTGACGAAGATCAATCTCGACGCCTCCGCGGAACCCCGCCGCCGCCCCGATGACCTGGCCGCGGAGGAGCCACTGGAGATCCGCGTCCGGAAGGCGCCGCTGGCGGTCACCATGCGTACCCCGGGCCAGGACATCGATCTGGCGGTCGGCTTCCTGCTCACCGAAGGGGTGATCACCAGCGCCGACGACGTGGTGACGGCCCAGCTCTGCGCCGGGACGGACACCCCGAACACCTACAACGTGGTCGACGTGGTGCTCGGCGCCGACGTCCCGCCGCCGGTCACCGACCCGAGCCGGAACTTCTACACCACCTCGTCCTGCGGCGTCTGCGGAAAGGCGAGCATCGATGCCGTCCGAACCCGATCACAGTTCGACATCGCCTCCGACGGCGTTTCCGTGACAGCTCGGACACTTGCCTCACTTCCCGACAAATTGCGCGCGGTCCAGAAGACCTTCGACCGCACCGGCGGCCTGCACGCCGCCGGCCTGTTCACCCCCGACGGCGAGCTGCTCGTGCTGCGCGAGGACGTCGGCCGGCACAACGCCGTGGACAAGGTGATCGGCTGGGCCCTCCGGGAAGGACGGGTGCCGCTGACCGGGCACGTGCTGCTGGTCTCCGGGCGGGCCAGCTTCGAACTCACCCAGAAGGCCTGGATGGCCGGGATCCCCCTGCTGGCGGCCGTTTCCGCGCCCAGCACGCTGGCCGCCGAACTGGCCGACGAGGCCGGCATGACGCTGGTCGGCTTCCTCCGCGGCCCGTCCATGAACGTGTACGCGGGAGCACATCGGGTCACCGTCTGACTGTCCATCGGTGTTCATCCATGCTCGCGAGGCTGCGAGCATGTCTGTTTCGCGAAGAACCCTGCTCGTCGGCAGCGCCGCCGCCACCGCCTTTCCGTTCTCGTTGCCCGCCACACCGCTTCGCTCCGACCCGTTCACGCTCGGCGTGGCCTCAGGTGACCCCGAACCGGACGGCGTCGTGCTGTGGACCCGGCTCGCCGTCAGCCCGCTTGCCGAGGACGGGCTGGGTGGCATGGCCAGCCGTCCGATCAAGGTCGAGTGGGAACTGGCCGCCGACGAGCGCTTCCGCCGCATCGTGCGGCGGGGCTCGGCGACCGCCGTCCCGGCCAGGGCACACAGCGTGCACGTGGTGCTCAACGGGCTACCGGCCGGTCACGAGTTCTTCTACCGTTTCAAGGCCGACGGCTACGTGTCGCCGGTCGGGCGGACCCGGACCGCCCCGCCCCTCCACGCCCTGCCCGCCGCGCTGCGGATGTCGTTCGCCTCCTGCTCGCAGTACGAGCACGGCTACTTCACCGCCTACCAGCACCTGGCCGCCGACGAGCCGGAGCTGATCCTGCACCTCGGCGACTACCAGTACGAGTACCAGGCCGGCGTCTACACGATCCCCGGCGGCAACCCGCGCGACCACCAAGGCCCGGAAACCGTGACGCTGGCCAACTACCGGCAGCGGCACGCCCAGTACAAGACCGACCCCGACCTGCAGGCCGCGCATGCTGTCGCGCCGTGGGCGGTGGTCTTCGACGACCACGAGATCGAGAACAACTGGGCCGACGAGGTGCCCGAGCAGCCGGACCCCGACTTCCCGGCCCGCCGCGCCGCCGCCTTCCAGGCGTACTACGAGAACATGCCGCTGCGCCGCCGCTCCCTCCCACAGGGCATCGACATGCAGCTCTACCGCCGGATCAAGTGGGGCCGGCTGGCCACCTTCCACATGCTCGACACCCGGCAGTACCGCGACGACCAGGGCTGCGGGGACGGCTACAAGGACTGCCCCGCCGCGATCGACCCGGCGCGCTCGATCACCGGCGCCTCGCAGGAGCAGTGGCTGCTCGACGGGTTCCGCCGCTCCGACGCCCGCTGGGACGTGCTCGGCCAGCAGGTGTTCTTCGGTCAGCGGGACAACAACTCGGGCCCGGCCAAGGTGGTCAGCATGGACTCCTGGGACGGGTACGCGGCCTCCCGCGACCGGATCATCCGCGGCTGGGTCGACGCCGGGGTCCGCAACCCGGTCGTGCTCACCGGCGACGTTCACGCGCACTGGGCCGACGAGCTCAAGCTGGACTGGAACGATCCGACGTCGCGCACGGTCGGCACCGAGCTGGTCTGCTCGTCGATCACCTCGACCGGTGACGGCGCGGACGTGGTGGGTGGGCGGCACCCGTGGACCGACTGGAACCCGCACCTCCGCTTCTACAACAACCAGCGTGGGTACGTGCGGACCACGATCACCCGCGAGTCGATGACGGCGGACTTCCGGGTTCTGCCCTATGTGACGCGGGCCGGGGCGCCGGTTCACACCCGGGCCACGTTCGTGATCGAGGACCGGGTGCCGGGGCTGCACCAGACGGCCTGATCCTCGGCGTCACCCTTCCAGGCGCCGCCTGGCCGACCAGGTCGTCGAGCAGGCGCGCCATCTCGTGGTCCGGCTCGGCGGTCAGCGCGCGGTCGATCGCCATCCGGGCCAGGGTGCCCTGGCCGTCGCGCCAGGTCAGGTAGCCGAGCAGGCAGGCCGGGGCGGCGACATACCGCGGGTCGGCGCGGCGGACCAGGTCGGTCCAGAGGGCCTGCTGGTCGTCGCCGAGGCGCTCCCAGGCGTACGCGAAGACGGCCGGACTGACCAGCAGGACCGTGAGCCAGGCCGTGGCGTCGTCGGTGAGGCGGCCCCGGGCGCGGTGGCGGCGCTCGGCCGCGCGGACCGCGGCCGTGCCGGCCCGGCGCACCAGCCGCGTGAACCTCTCCTCGTCGGGCACGGTCCGGTCGAGCTCGACCATCCGGGTCTCGGCCCGCCGGATGGCGGCGGTCATCGCCTCGCGCTCGGGGCCGGTCACCGCGGCCAGCTCGGCGAGCATCGCGGCGCGGCTGGGCCGGGCCCGCAGGCCGTGGAAGGTGGCGGTCGCGGCGGCCACCGACCCGGTGGGCACCCGGCGTTTCTGGTCCGGGTCGCCGGGTCGCCAGTAGTGGCCGTCGTGGACGCGGACGTCGACCTCGTGGTTCACGCCGGCGCTGCCGGGCCCGTACTCGATGAGGAAGGTGCCGTCCGGGCCGTGCTCGGCGGCCACGGCGGCGAGCAGGGCCGGGTCGTCGCCGCACAACACGCAGAGGATCTTGTGCCGGCGGGTCGCGACCAGGACCAGCCCGTCGTGCGGGTGGTAGCCGAGCAGGTACGGGACGACGGCCAGGAGGTCGCCGACACCGCGGACGATGAGGTTCGGGGGCATGGCGGCAATCCTGGCCCGGCCGGCCGGCGGTTGCTCAGCCCCTGTGGACAACCCCGTTGTCCACAGGCGTCACGAACGGAATTGCAGCTCGTGCAGCTCGAGACCATCCTGCTGCCATGCGTGCTCAACCCGATCCAGGTCCATCGTCAGCTCGATCGACGACACCACGTCGTACCCGGCCGCGTGCAGGCTCCGGATGGCGTCCACGTTCCGTGACGACGGCGAGATGGTCAGCGAGGTCATGCTGCGCTTCTTGGCCTCGGCGGCCACGTGCCGCAGAAGCTTGCGCCCCACGCCCTTGTGCCGGTGCGACGTGGTCACCACGACCGGCTCCACCTCGCCACCACGGCCGCGCATCACCAGACCGACCATCCCGATCACCCCGTCGTCGGCGTGCTCGGCCACCCAGATTCCGCCCAGATCGAGACGGGTGAGGTACTCCTCGAACCCGGCACCGGCGTCGTCGCCCGCTTCGCCGTACATCGCGTTGTGCTGATTGGTCAGTTCCGACCAGAGTCGGCGGCCGGCGCTGTGGTCCGTCGGCCGGTACGAACGCACCGTGACAGGGTTCATGCGGACAGTTTGACTCCGATTCGTGACGTCCGTAACCCGAAGTGGAAGATAGAGCGGTGGATCTGGCGTACCTCCGCACGCACCCCCAGCACCTCCCGACATTTCTGGAGCACCAGCGCATCCGAGAGACGCCGGTGCCCGGTGGCGACGTGTCCCGCGCGTCCCGCCTCACCCTCGACGACGGCGCTTCCCTGTTCACCAAGACCTGGCCGACGGGTACGCCGCCCGCCGGCTTCTTCGAGGCCGAGGCGGCCGGTCTGTCCTGGCTGGCGTCACCCGGCGTGATCCCGGTGCCGTCGGTGCTGGCCGCGCTGCCGTCGATGATCGCCCTGGAGTGGATCGAGCCCGGCACCCCGTCCCGGGCCGCGGCGGCCGCCTTCGGGCGCGCGCTTGCCGCGTTGCACCGTTCCGGCGCTCCCGGCTTCGGGGCGTCGTGGGGCGGCTTCATCGGCCCGTTGCCGCTGGACAACACGGTGTCAGCCGGTCCATGGGGGCCGTGGTTCGCCGAGCGCCGGCTCCGCCCGTACCTGCGCTTGTCGGTTGATCGCGGCGCCCTGTCCCCCGCCGACGTCCAGGCGGTGGAGCAGGCGATCACGTTCATCGAGGGGTACGAGGACAGCGAGCCCGCCGCGCGCATCCACGGCGACCTGTGGCCCGGCAACGTGCTGTGGTCGGCCGACGGCCAGGCCTGGCTGATCGACCCGGCGGCCCACGGCGGCCACCGCGAGACCGACCTGGCGACCCTGGCCCTGTTCGGCGGCGCTCCCCACCTCGACACGATCCTCGGCGCCTACCGGGACGAATACCCGTTGGCCGACGGTTGGGAGGCCCGCGTACCGCTGCATCAGTTGCACCTGCTTCTTGTGCACACTGCGGCGTTCGGGGCGTCCTATGCCTCTGCGGTGCGCGAGGCTTCTCGCCTCTGAGACTGGCAAGTGCCAGCTCGTCTTCCGTCCTGAGCTATCACCTGCGCTCGGACGTCCCCGCGGGCGTCGTCCCATAGGTGTCGTCAATCACGGTGGAATGGTTATCCACAGGATGGATCAGGCTTCGCGGGAGCCGGGCCGGGCGGGCTAGTTTTGATCGCGTGAGCGAGCTTCGCGAACGGCTGGATGTGCCCGAGGTCATCGTGCGCGGTGGCGGCGGTGTGCGCCCCGGCGGGCTGGTCGACCGGTTCGGGCGGGTGGCCACCGATCTCCGGGTGTCGCTCACCGACCGGTGCAACCTGCGGTGCACCTATTGCATGCCGGCCGAGGGGCTGGCCTGGATGCCGAAGGACGAGCAGCTCACCGACGCCGAGGTGATCCGGCTGGTGCGGGTCGCGGTCGAGCGGCTCGGCATCACCGACGTGCGCTTCACCGGTGGCGAGCCGCTGATCCGGCGTGGTCTGGTCGAGATCGTGCGCGAAACGGTGGCGATGCGGCCACGGCCACGGCTGTCGGTCACCACGAACGGCATCGGGCTGGAGCGGCTGGCCGGGGCGCTGCATGAGGCTGGGCTCGACCGCGTCAACGTCTCCCTGGACACGCTCGATCCGGTCCGTTTCGACGAGCTGACCAGGCGAAACCGCCATGGCGACGTGCTCGCCGGCCTCGCCGCGGCGGCGCGGGCCGGGCTCACTCCGGTGAAGATCAACTCGGTGCTCATGCGCGGCGTGAACGACGACGAGGCGCCGGCGCTGCTGCGCTTCGCGCTCGATCACGGGTACGAGCTGCGGTTCATCGAACAGATGCCACTCGACGCCCAACACCAGTGGGACCGCCACACCATGGTCACCGCCGAAGACATCCTGACGTCCCTGGCCGAGTTCGATCTGCGGCCCGATGAGGTTTCACGTGGAACGGCGCCCGCCGAAACGTGGATCGTCCCCGGCTACCAGGCCCTCGACGGCGGCCCCGCCCGCGTCGGCGTCATCGCCAGCGTGACCAGGCCATTCTGCGGCGACTGCGACCGTACCCGCCTGACCGCCGACGGCCAGATCCGCAACTGCCTCTTCGCCACCGACGAGTCCGACCTGCGCCACCTGCTGCGATCCGGCGCAACCGACGAGGCCATCGCCATCGCCTGGCAGAAGGCCACGCTCCCCAAGCGCCCCGGCCACGGCATCGACAACCCCGCCTTCCTCCAGCCGACCCGCCCCATGTCCGCGATCGGCGGCTGACTCGCATGCGTCTTTCCCCACACGCTTGGCCGGCGCCCGGGTGCGGCTGTGCGATGGTGACGCGACACGAGCTTTCCGGGAGGGCGTGGCGATGCTGACGGTCCGCTATTTCGCCGGCGCTCGCGCGGCTGCGGGCGGGCTGCCCGCCGAGCAGGTCTCCGCCGCCACGCTGAACGATGTGATCTCCGTGCTGACCGCCCGCCACGGCGAACGCCTGGCAGTCGTCCTCAAGGCCGCGAGCTTCCTGGTCGACGGCCTGAGCTGCCACAACCCCGACGCGGCACTCCCCTCGGAGGCGACGGTCGACATCCTTCCGCCCTTCGCCGGCGGCTGAGCCACCCCGCTCAACCTTCCCGCCGCTTGACGGGGCGGCCCGAGGCGCTGTCCGCGTGGCCGGAGCGCCTCCTGGTGGGTGACGGGCAAAGGGTCCAGCGTCGGCGGTCACCTATGTGCGCTCCGCGATCTCCTCACGCTTCCGGCCTGTCCGCTCGGGGCCGCACGATCACCTCCACGACTGCTGCTCGGAGCGAGGAGTGGGACGTGTTGCCTATATGCGCTCAGAGCAAGGGGGCCGAGCACGCTGGTCACGGCGCCCGGGAAGGTGGGCGGTGGAGGTCGTCCGGCTTCACCGCCCTCCACGGCCCCGGTCTGACCGTCGGAATCGGATAGACGGCGCCGGGGCTGGCGGGGCGGATCGACCGTGTTGCGGTGGGTGGGATTAGGGGCGGGTGGGACTCGGATCGCTGTGAAGATCCTGAGGCCGGGGGTCGGATGGGGCTGGGCTGCTGGAAGATGGAGCGAATGCCCTCTTCGAGGGTGGCCTGGCTTGGTCGGTTGATGGTCAGCCAGGGCTGCGGCGTGGCTGGTAGCGCGCCTGGCGTCGTAGGAGTGATGGGTGCTCGGGTTCATCGGGTTTGCGTTGGTTCTGGTGGTGGGGATTCATCTCTACCTGTGGAAGCGCCTGGTTCGGGACACCATGCGGCCGGGGGCGGGGCGGAAGGTCGCCGGGTTCGCGATGCTTCTGGTGGCGCTGCTCATTCCGGCGACGTTGATCTTCGTTCGTAACGGGTACGTGCAGTGGCTTGCCTGGCCGGGGTATCTCTGGCTGGCCCTGATGTTCTATCTGCTGGTTGCGCTGGTTCTGCTGGAGATTCCGCGGCTTGTCGTCAACCTGGTGTGGCGGGCGGTCGGGCGCCGTGACCGAGAACCGGCCAGCCTTCACGCCGCTCGCTCCACCGGTCTGGGTGGCGGCACCAGCAACCCCACGACCAGCGACAACGCCGACCCGCTCGCCGAGGACGACGCCACCGCGAAGAACGACGTGGCAACAGACAACGGTGAAGGCGCGAGTAGGAGCAAGGCCGCAGCAGGTGGCGGCACGGCGTCGCCGGCCGGCACGGCCAAGGGATCGGCGCCAGGTGGCAATGCGGCAGACGAGAAAGCGGCAGACGACAAGGCGGGGATCGGGCGACGGCTGCTGCTGGCGCGTGGCGCTGCGATCTTCGCTGGGCTGACGGCCGCGTCGGTCACCGGGTATGGCGTCAAGACCGCGCTGGGCGGGCCTCGGCTTGATCGCGTGCAGATTCCGATGGCCAAACTGCCTCGGGCCATGGACGGCACCCGGCTCGCCGTGGTCTCGGATATTCACCTCGGGCCGCTGACGGGGGCCCGGCACATGGGTCGGATCGTGGAGATGATCAACTCGGTGGACGCCGATGTGGTGTGCATCGTGGGGGACCTGGTTGACGGGTCCGTTGCGGAGCTCGGGCGGTTCGCGGCGCCGCTGGCGGATGTCCGGTCCAAGCAAGGGGCCTACTTCGTCACCGGGAATCACGAGTACTACTCGGGCTTCGAGCAGTGGATCGACGAGGTCGACCGGCTCGGGGTGCGGCCGCTGCGCAATGAGCGGCTGGAGATCGTCACCCGTGGGGGTGCCTTCGACCTGGCGGGAGTCAACGATCTCGGTGGGACCGCGGTCGGCGACGGGCCGAACTTCGACGCCGCGCTGGGCAACCGGGACGGCGCCAAGCCCGTGGTGCTGATGGCCCACCAGCCGGTGGTCGCCCGTGACGCCGCGCGCTTCGGCGTCGATCTCCAGGTGTCGGGGCACACTCACGGTGGCCAGATGGCTCCGTTCAACTACCTGGTCAAACTCCAGCAACCGGTGGTTTCCGGCTACGGCGAGGTCGATGGCGTGCCGGTCTACGTGACCAACGGCGCCGGCTTCTGGGGGCCGCCGGTCCGGGTCGGCGCCCCTCCGCAGGTCACGCTGATCGAGCTCAAGGCGCCCTGATCCGGGCCATCAAGATCCATAACTGGCTTTGAGCGTGGCGGCGCGCCGGGCCGAGAGCCGACGTGACAGGATGCAGCGCGTGCCCTCGGACAGCGAGGAATACGTAGCGGACCTGCACATCCACTCGCGATTTTCGCGAGCGTGCAGCCGCGACCTGACGCTGCCCAATCTCGCCTGGTGGGCCCGCCGCAAGGGCATCGCGCTGCTCGGCACCGGTGACTTCACCCACCCCGCCTGGCTCGACCATCTCAAGGAGAATCTCGAGCCGGCGGGCCACGGGCTCTACCGGTACGCGGCCGAGGACGAGGTCACCAAGCGGCTGCCGGGCTCGCTGCAGGCTTCCCGCCCAGCGCGATTCATGCTCAGCGTCGAGATCTCCACGATCTACAAGCGCGACGACCGTACGCGTAAGGTCCATCACCTGATCTACCTGCCCGACTTCGAGGCCGCCGCGCGTTTCAACACCGCCCTGGGCCGGATCGGGAACCTCACCGCCGACGGCCGCCCCATCCTCGGCCTCGACTCGCGCGACCTGCTCGAGATCGTGCTCGAGTCGAGCCCGGACGGCTATCTCGTGCCGGCGCACATCTGGACGCCGTGGTTCTCGGCGCTCGGCTCCAAGTCGGGCTTCGACGCGATCGCCGACTGCTACGCCGACCTGGCCGGCCACATCACCGCCGTGGAGACCGGCCTCTCCTCCGACCCGGAGATGAACTGGCGCGTCTCCAGCCTGGACCGCTACGCCCTGGTGTCCAACTCGGACGCTCACTCGCCGCCGGCGCTGGCCCGCGAGGCGACGCTGTACACCGGCGAACCGGACTACGACGCCATCCGAACGAACCGGACCTTGAAGGGCACCCTCGAGTTCTTCCCCGAGGAGGGCAAGTACCACGCCGACGGCCACCGCACGTGCGGCGTGAACTGGGAGCCGCAGAAGACCCGGGAGAACGCCGGCCGATGCCCGGAATGCGGCAAACCGCTGACCGTCGGCGTGCTGAGCCGGGTCGAGGATCTGGCCGACCGTGACGAGCCCAAGATCCGCCCGTACCAACCCGAGCATTTGATCCAGCTGCACGAGATCCTCGGTGAGATCAACGGCGTCGGCCCCAAGTCGAAGACCGTGGACGGCCAGCTCACCCACCTGGTCGCCACGCTCGGCTCGGAGCTGGACATCCTGCGCAGGGCGCCGCTGGACGCGATCGGCCAGGCCGGCGGCGAGAACCTGCGGGAGGCGATCACCCGGTTGCGCGCCGGCCGGGTCCGCCGGGTTCCGGGGTACGACGGGGAGTACGGCGTGATCACCCTGTTCGAGCCGGGTGAGCTGCGGACCGGCGAGCCTCAGCTGGAGACGCTCTTCGACATGCCCGCCGTGCCGCAGCAGCGCAAAGCGGAGCCGCCCAAGGTCAAGGCGCCCGTACCCAAGGTCAAGGAGCCCAAGAAGAAGGCCCGGCCGATCGCCCCGCCGCCGTCCCCGCACGAGCCGTTCGAGCCGATGCTGGCCGGCATGGAGGAGGTCGGCACCGGCCTGCTGGACCGCCTCGACGCGATGCAGCGGGTGGCCGCCTCCGCGCCGGGCGGCCCGCTGCTGATCGTGGCCGGCCCGGGCACCGGCAAGACCCGTACGCTCACCCACCGCATCGCCTACCTTTGCGCCGAGCTGGGCGTCTTCCCCGAGCGCTGCCTGGCCATCACGTTCACCCGCCGGGCCGCCGAGGAGCTGCGCGAGCGCCTGGACGCCCTGCTCGGCGACGTGGCCGAGGACATCACCGTGGGCACGTTCCACTCGGTCGGCCTGACCATCCTCAAGGAGAACGCGAAGCTGGCCGGCCTGCCCGCGAAGTGGCGGGTCGCCGACGACGCCGAGCGCGCCCAGGCCCGGGAGCAGTCCGGCGACGACGACCTGGCCTACCGGAAACTGCTCCGCCAGCAGGACCTGGTCGACCTGGACGACCTGATCGCGATGCCGGTGAAGCTGCTCGGCGACGAGCCGGCCCTGGTGGAGAAGTACCGCCGGCGCTGGCAGTGGCTGTTCGTGGACGAGTACCAGGACGTCGACGAGCTGCAGTACGAGCTGCTCCGGCTGCTCAGCCCGGCCGACGGCAACCTGTGCGCGATCGGCGACCCGGACCAGGCGATCTACAGCTTCCGGGGCGCCGACGTGAAGTACTTCCTGCGCTTCAACGAGGACTTCACCGACGCCCGGCTGGTCCGGTTGACCCGTAACTACCGGTCGGCGGCGCCGATCCTGGCCGCGGCGGTGCAGGCGATCGCCCCGTCGTCGCTGGTCAGCGGCCGGCGGCTCGATCCGGCCCGGCTCGACCCGGAGTCGCCGCTGGTCGGGCGGTACCACGCCCGGAGCGTCGCCGACGAGGCCGACTTCGTCGTGCGTACCGTGGACGAACTGGTCGGGGGCCTTTCGCACCGATCGCTGGACAGCGGGCGGGTGGACGGCCGGGCGATCTCACCGGGCACGCTGTCCTTTTCGGACATCGCGGTGCTGTACCGCGCCGACGCCCAGTCCGGGCCGATCGTCGAGGCGTTGTCCCGGGCCGGCATTCCGGTGCAGAAGCGGTCACACAACCGGCTGCGGGACCGGGCCGGCGTGCAGGTGATCGCGCGCGAGTTGCGGCACGCCGACGGCCCGGCCGGTTCGCCGGCCACGCGGGTCAAGCTGGCCGCCCAGGTGCTGGCCCAGCGGTACGCCGCGCCGACCCTGGACGCCGAGCACCTGGCGCCGGACGACATCTGGGCCGCGGCCGAGCTGCTGATGCCGCTGGCCCACCGGATCGGCGACGACCTGCCCCGGTTCCTGCAGGAGATCGCGACCGGCGCCGAGGTCGACGCCCTCGACCCGCGGGCCGAGGCGGTGAACCTGCTGACCCTGCACGCGTCCAAGGGCCTGGAGTTCCCGGTCGTCTTCCTGGTCGGCTGTGAGGACGGGCTGCTCCCGCTGCGCTGGCCGGGCGCGTCGCCGGACGAGGAGGATGTCGCCGAGGAGCGCCGGTTGTTCTTCGTCGGGCTGACCCGGGCCCAGGACCGGCTCTATCTGAGCCACGCGGCGCGGCGGTTCCGGCATGGCACCGAGCGCGAGCAGTCGCCGACACCGTTCCTGGACGCGATCGACGCCGGCCTGTTCGAGCGCCTCGGCGACACGCTCCCGGCCCGCCCGAAGGACCGCCAGCTGCGCCTCATATAACCAGCGTCAGATGAGCAGTGTCGCGAGCGCCCCGCCGAGCAGCGCCGGACCGAACGGCAGTGGGTCACGCCGACCGAGCCGCCGCGTGGCCACCAGCGCGAATGCGGTCGGCCCGACGATCAACGGCGGCAGAGCCAGGCCCAGGAGTACGGTGTGCCAGCCCTGAACACCGAGCCCGAAGGCCAGCACCGCGCCAAGCTTCACGTCCCCGAATCCCAGCCCCTCGCCAGGCAGCAGAGCCACCCCAAAATACAAGGAAAACACCAGAATGGACGCCGCGAGCCCGCGCGCCAGA
The DNA here is from genome assembly GCF_040684855.1 of Actinoplanes sp. NPDC089786. NCBI lineage: Bacteria > Bacillati > Actinomycetota > Actinomycetes > Micromonosporales > Micromonosporaceae > Actinoplanes > Actinoplanes sp. NPDC089786. The sequence goes on along the minus strand of NZ_JBFBGU010000001.1, from coordinate 257,701 downwards.
GCAACCGCCGGCCGGTCGAGAACCGGCAGCACCACGGCCATGGCCAGCAGGAACACCAGTGGGTCGGGCAGCCGGCCGGAGCGCAGGTCGGCCCGCGCCAGGAGCACGCCGACGACCAGCGCGGGAAGAAGGGGCACGGCCGAGACCGTAGCGAGGCGCGAGCGTGCCCCGTTGGACCCTGTGGACAACCGCCCCGGCGCCCTCGGTCAATTAGGCGACACACAGGCTGATTTGGGGCGCTTGTCGCTCAAGTGTTGCCTGGTCGGCGCGATTTCGGGAGTCACGCCGCGGAAAGTGCACGCTACGGTGGCGTACAGCGAAGACGCGCCCTGGAGGAAACGCTGATGACGCAGAACGGTCCGTACCCCGGCCCGCCGTCGCAGCCGTGGAACAACAACCAGGGCTCGTCGGACGAGCCGTACACCGAACCGGCCGACCCGTGGGGTGACCACCCGACGGAGAGCGCGTCGAGCCCGAACTGGGGCCACCACCAGGCCTCGGTGCCGCCGGCCACCGACACCGGCCATTCGACCATCGCGCCGCAGCCGAACTACGCGAGCCCGCCCCCGCCGGTCTGGGGGCATCAGCCACAGCCACAACAGCCGCGGAAGCGGAACACCCCGATCGTCGCCCTGGTGATCGTGCTCGGCCTGCTGATCTGCGGCGGCCTGGGCACGACGGCCTGGCTGCTCTCGGGCCGGGACGACGACGCGCGCGGCTCGACCGCCGACCCGACCGCCTCGGCCACGACCAACCAGGTCACCGACCCCCAGCCGCGCAGCAGCGAGGACGCGCGGTTCGTCACCAAGGGTCAGTGCGTCCGCAACGAGGGCAACGCCGACAACCCCGAGATGAAGATCGTCGCCTGCGCGAGCGGCACGTTCGAGGTGCTCAAGCGGGTCGACGGGCGGACCACCGGCGAGTCCGACGCCGAGCAGAAGTGCAGCAAGGTGCCGGGGTACACCAAGTGGTACTTCTATGACAGCGAGCTGGACAGCCTCGACTTCGTGCTCTGCCTCAAGGAGCGCTAGGTCGCTCTACGTCCGTCTAGCAATATCGCTAGACGAGCTAAGAGAGCCGCATAAGCGGGTATAGCCAGCTCTAGCGAAAACGCTAGATGCCCCGATACTGTCCTACGGCATGGACCCGGTACGGAACCCGTACGCTCCCGGCGCAGGTCAGCGGCCTCCCGAGCTGGCCGGCCGCGATCGCGAACTGGACGCCTTCGACGTCGTGCTCGAGCGGGTGGCCCGCGGCCGCCCCGAGCGCAGCCTGGTCCTCACCGGCCTCCGCGGCGTCGGCAAGACCGTTCTGCTCAACACCCTGCGCTCGGCGGCGATCGGCCGGCTCTGGGGCACCGGCAAGATCGAGGCCCGACCCGACCAGTCGCTGCGCCGTCCGGTCAGCGCCGCGCTGCACATGGCGATCCGCGAACTCGCCCCGCATCACCGCGATCCCGACCGGGTCGACGAGGTGCTGGGCGTGCTCAAGGCGTTCGCGCTGCGGGCCAACCACCCCGACGCCAAGCTGCGGGACCGCTGGTCACCGGGCATCGACGTGCCACCGGCGCGGGGCCGGGCCGACTCCGGCGACATCGAGATCGACCTGGTCGAGCTGTTCACCGACGCCGCCTCGCTGGCCACCGACGTGGGCACCGGCATCGCCCTGTTCATCGACGAGATGCAGGACCTGGGCCCGGCCGACGTCTCCGCGCTGTGCGCCGCCTGCCATGAGCTCTCCCAGCTCGGGGCGCCGCTGATCGTGGTCGGCGCCGGGCTGCCCCACCTGCCGGCCGTGCTCTCGGCGGCCAAGTCGTACTCCGAACGCCTGTTCCGCTACCAGCGCATCGACCGGCTCGACCGGATCGCCGCCGACCTGGCCCTGGGCGCGCCGGCCGCCCGGGAGGACGTGGCCTACGAACCCAAGGCCCTCGATCTGCTGTACGAGAAGTCCGGCGGCTACCCCTACTTCGTGCAGGCGTACGGGAAGGCCACCTGGGACCACGCCCCGCAGTCGCCGGTCTCCGACGCGGACGTCCGGGTGGCCGCGCCCGAGGCCGAGGCCGAGCTGGCGGTCGGCTTCTTCGGGTCGCGGTTCGAGCGGGCCACGCCGGCCGAGCGGGAGTACATGCGGGCGATGGCCCAGCTCGGCGGGGAGGCCGCGGACGACATGGACCACTCGGTGCCGACCTCGGACATCGCCAACGCGCTCGGCCGCAAACCGGCCAGTCTGTCTCCGGCCCGGGACGCCCTGATCAAGAAGGGGCTGATCTACTCGGGCGAGCGCGGCACGGTCGCCTTCACGGTTCCACATTTCGGCCGCTACCTGCGTACGCAACCCTGATCCGCGGGTATACAGGGGTTCATGAAGCCCGTACGCACTGTTGCTCGCGTCATGCTCTCGGCGATCTTCGTGTCCAGCGGCATCAAGGTGCTGCTCGACCCGGACAGCCGGGCCGAGTCCGCCGGCCGGGTCACCGGCCGGGTGGGGCCGTGGCTGGAGAAGGTCGACCCGCGCCTGCCCACTGACACCCGCACGCTGATCCGCATCAAGGGGGTCGCCGACGTCGTTGCCGGGGCCCTGCTCGCCTCGGGACACCTGACCCGCCCGGCCGCCGGGGTGCTGGCCGCCGGTCTGGTGCCGACCACGGTCGCCGGCCACGCGTTCTGGGCGGTTCCGGCCGAACAGCGGGCGGCGCAGCGTACCCAATTCCTGAAGAACCTCGGTCTGCTCGGCGGCCTGCTGCTCGCCGCGGCCGACACCGAGGGGCGGCCCGGGCTGGCGTACCGCACGACGCACGCGGTGGATCGCTCCCAGCGCGGATTGAAGCGGGCCGTGCGCACGGCACGCCGCGAGGCGAAGATCGCCACGATGTCCGCCGCCGCGGGTCGCAAGCTCGGGTGACCTCCGGAGCACCATCGGCGTTGAACGCTCAGGGGGCCGTGAAATTGGTCCGAGCGTTCTAAGCTGGCCCCGGCGTGCGAAGCGGGGGTGCCGTGCGGACGATGGCTGGGCGAGTGCGCGGGCTGAGGCCCCCGCGACGGTCCATCGTGGTCACTGTGGGTGCGGCCGCCGCGCTCGTTGCGGTCACGATCATGATGCAGCGGTACGCCCTGAGCACGCTGGCCGTCGATCGGGCGGCGATCCGGGGCTGGCTGGCCGGTGACGGGTTGTATTCCTACCATGATCCGGCGACGATGCTCGGCACCGCGATCTCGCCCCCGGGCGCCTTCGCGATGGTGCCGCTCGCGCTGCTCCCGCTGAACCTGGGCGGGTGGCTGCTGGCCCTGGCCGGCCTGGCCGCGCTGACGCTGGCGCTGGTCGCGCTGGCCGGCCCGATCGCGCGGCGGCACCGCCGTCCGGCGTACCCCATCGTGCTCGTCGCTCTTCTGCTCGCGCTGGCCACCGAGCCGGTGCGGGCCGTGCTCGGGCTGGGTCGCTGGGACCTCGTGCTGTTCGGCCTGATCGTGGCCGACCTGATCGGGCTGCGCCGGAGCGCGTGGGCCCGCAGCCGGGCGATCTGGTGGCCGGGCCGCCGCTCGACGGCGCCACGCGGGCCGCTGGGGCGGTTCTGGGCCACCGGGGCGTGGGCGGGCGCCGGGATCGGGCTGGCCACCGCGATCGCCGTCGGCCCGGCGCTGTTCATCCTCTACCTGGCGATCACCCGGCAGTGGCGGGCCGCCCTGATCGCGCTGGGCACCGCGGCGACCCTGGCCGCGGCCACCCTGCTGGCGGCGCCGGGCACGAAGTCGGCGTGGTTCGGCGAGGTGCTGTGGCGACTCGACCGCACCGGCGGCGTCGACCAGACCGGCAACCAGTCGCTGGCCGGCGTGCTGGCCCGGCTGTACGACTCGGCCACCACGCCGATCCTGCTCTGGGCGTCGTTCGCGCTGCTGCTGGTCGCCGTGGGTTTCATCCGGGCCCGGTCGGCCCACCTGGAGGGCGACGAGGTCACCGCGTTCACCCTGGTCGGGCTGACCGGGGCGATCATCGGGCCGGTGACGCTCACCGGCGAGCTGATCTGGGTGCTGCCGGCCGTGCTGCTGCTGGCCGCGGCCGGGGCGCGGGCGCGGTGGGAGGCGGTCCGGCCGCGGCCCGGCGTGCTCGGGCGGTTCCCGGGGCTGGGCTGGTTCGCCGCCGCCGGGGGCGGCTACCTGCTGTTCGTGGCCGCGCCGATCTGGACCGTCGACGACGTGCTGGTCCGCAACGCGTACGCCATCGCCCTGATCGTGATCGTCAACGCGCTGCCCTGGAACTCGGGCACGGCGCCGGCCTTCCCGATCGACCGCTGGGTGACGCAGCGGTCGAGGCTCAGGGACAGTTGACCCATTCCTCGGTGCCGTCGGTGAAGAGCTGACGCTTCCAGATCGGCAGCCGGGCCTTGGCCTCGTCGACCAGCCGGGCGCAGGCGGCGAAGGCGGCCGCGCGATGGGCCGTGCTCACCGCCGCGACCAGGGCGACATCGCCGATCTTGAGGGAACCGACGCGATGGGAGACGGCCACCGCGAAGACGTCCGGGTCGGCGGCGATCTCGTCGGCCACCTCGCGGAGCACGGCCTCGGCGGTCGGGTGACCCTCGTAGTCGAGCAGGGTGACCCCGCGACCGCCGTCGTGGTCACGCACGACGCCCTGGAACGAGACGACCGCGCCGGCCCGCGGATCGTTGACCGCCGCCTCGTGCGCGGCGAGATCGAGCGGCACGTCGCCGACCTGCACGATCACCACGGTCATCGGCGTTCTCCGGCTTGGAGGGGCAGGGGCAGGAACGGGAGCAGGTCGCCGGCGGCCGCCTCGGTGCCGGGGTCGACCAGCAGGAAACCGTGCGCGTTGGCCAGCCCGCGCAGCATGGCCGAGCCGACGTGCCCGACCGGGGTGGCCGACCGGCCGCAGGCGTCGAGCCGGGCCAGCGCCAGGTGGGTGTCGTTGCCGCGACCCTTCACCGGGGCGGTCGTGACCACCACCGGCAGCGTCGGCTCGGGGCGCCCGGCCAGCCCGTCGAGCAGCGGCTGCACCAGCGTGACCAGGGCGATCACCGCGGACTGGGGGTTGCCGGGCAGCCCGGCCAGGAAGCGGTCACGGCCGTCGGCGCCCTGGGCCCGGGCCAGCAGCATCGGGAAGCCGGGACGCACCCCGACCGTGTTGACCACGTATTCGGCGTTCAGCTCGGCCAGCGCCGGGTGCAGGTGGTCGACCGGGCCGTGCATGGTGCCGCCGGTCGTGCAGACCAGGTCGGCGGTCTCGAACGCCTCACGGATGGCGGCCAGATGGGCCTCGAGGGTGTCCTCGACCGGGCCGGCCACCTGGGCCGAGGTGATCTCGGCGCCACAGCGCCGCAGCCAGGCGGGCATCTGCGGGCCGAGCGAGTCGCGAACCCGGCCGTCGCCGGGCGGGCCGCTGGTCAGCAGCTCGTCGCCGAAGATCCGGAGCGCGGCCCGGGCCCGAGCGCTGACCGTGAGCGATTCGTAACCGCAGGTGGCGGCGACGCCGATCACCGCCGGGTCGATCGCGGTGCCGGCCGGGATCAGCTCTTCGCCCTTGGTCGCCTCCTCGCCGGGCAGGCGCCACTCGGGCGCCGGGCGGGGCGTTCCGCCGACCCGGCCCTCGGCGTCCTGGGTGGACTCCTCGACGCGGATCAGCGCCTCGGCGCCGGCCGGGACCATCGCGCCGGTGGCGATCTCGACGCAGGTGCCCGGCTCGGTCAGCGCCTCGGGGGTGTGGCCGGCCAGCACGCGGCCGGTCGGTCGCCACGGCCCAGGGCCCCGCACGGCCCAGCCGTCGATGCTGGAGGTGGGGAAGGCGGGCAGGTCGGTGAGGGCGAGCAGGGGCTCGGCGAGGGTACGCCCGTCGGCCGCGTCGAGCCGGACGACCTCGGCCGGGCCCGCCGCCGCGCGACCCGCCTCGTAGGCCAGCCGCCGGGCGGTCACCCAATCCACAGCGCTCACGTCCTCGACCCTACTGCGTCGGTGACCGCGCCCGGGTCTGGCTGCCCTCGCGTTCCCTCAGTGGTCGCCGCCTCGGATCTGGTCGGTCGTGTGTTTCAGGAGGGGGCCGAGGACCGCCAGGCCGTCCTTCGCGCCGCCGGTGGAGCCGGGCAGGTTGACGATCAGCGTGCGCCCGGCCACCCCGGCCAGGCCGCGGGACAGGGCGGCGGCCGGCACCTTGTCGCGGCTGTGCGCCCGGATCGCCTCGGCGATGCCCGGGATCTCGAAGTCGAGCACGCCGCGGGTCGCCTCGGGGGTGCGGTCGGTCGGCGTGACGCCGGTGCCGCCGCTGGTCAGCACCACGTCGAAGTCCTCGGCCACGGCCGCGCGCAGCGCCTCGGCGACCGGGTCGCCGTCGGGCACCACGACCGGCTCGCCGGGCACCTCACAGCCCAGGTCGCGCAGGCCGGCCACGAGCAGGGGGCCGCTGGTGTCGGCGTAGACGCCGGCCGAGGCGCGGTTGGACGCGACGATCACCCGGGCCCTCATCCGCGGTGCTCCGGGCGTACCCAATCGCCGGTCTTGCCGCCCTCTTTGCGCAGCACCCGCACCGCCTCGACGCTGGCCGCGGGGTCGACCGCCTTGACCATGTCGATCAGCGTCAGACCGGCGACGGCGACCGCGGTCAGCGCCTCCATCTCGACGCCGGTGCGGTCGGCGGTCTTCGTGGCCGCGATGATCTCGACGCCGCCGTCGGTGAGCTCGAGATCGACGGTCACGCCGGTCAGCGCGATCGGGTGGCAGAGCGGGACCAGGTCGGGGGTGCGCTTGGCGCCCATGATCCCGGCGATCCGGGCCACGGCCAGCGCATCTCCCTTGGGCAGACCGTCGCCTCGGAGCAGGGCGACGACCTCGGGCGTGGTGACGAGACGGCCGGCCGCGACCGCGCGGCGGGCACTCACAGACTTGGCCGACACGTCAACCATGCGGGCCGCGCCCGTCTCGTCGACGTGAGTCAGCTGGGATTCGTCGGGCATAACGGGAGTTTAACGACCTCGACAAAAAATCGGATTCGCATATCCGGGCCAGAGGACGCACAATTCCACTACGACAAATTACGGCACCTCTCCGCTGGTCAGCGGCATGCCGGTCCGTTGATAACTACACATCAGTGGATATTGATTGTCAATCCTTTGGGTTAGCAGAAAAACACTGTCCGCTATTCGGATACTCCGGCCAAACCCACCGTCTACATTGCCGTGAGTTCTTGATTCGAAACATTCTGTGACGCCGGTGCGTCGGATTCTCGCTTTCTGCGCATACCGACATGAATGCCTACCAATGTGGCAACGGATCACATAACGTTCCTCATGTCGCGACACGGTCTACATCGACAAGGACTTCGGAAGGGCTCGCGAAGGCCCACCGAGGACCCAGGGGGTTAAGGAGAGCGCCATGCGTGGATCTGAGTGGACCTGAGCTAGATGCGCCGGGCCCGTCCGTCGCAATACGCTGAGCCTTGGCCGGCAGCTCGTCCGGCCGCTCGCCGCGGAGGGCCTGTGACTCACGAGACAAGCTCCAACGACGACGTGACTGACAAGCGGCTCGCGCTGCTGGTCAGTCTCGTCGTCGTTGCGGGTGGAATCGCCGTGGTGACGTCACTGGGCACCGCCTGGCTGGCCCCCGAGGGCCGCCCGACGTTCCTGGTCTCGGCCGGCATCATCGCCGCCATCGCGGTCGGCAGCCGCACTCAGTGGCGGATCCGCATCCTGTCGCACGGCCGGGGCATCTCCTGGCCCGAGGTCGGCGTCCTGGTCGGGCTCGCGGTCATGCCGCCCGTCTGGGTGATCATCTGCACCTGCGCGGCCATCGCGATCGCGAAGTTCACCGCCGGCCTCACCCTTCAGAAGGCGTTCTTCGGGGTCGGGCACGACGTTCTCGGCGCGACGGCGGCCGCGTTGGTCTTCGCGGCGCTCGAGGTGCCGCACAACGTCGATGACCCCCAGCTGCGGGCCGGCGCGCTGGCCCTGGCCACGCTGGCCATGTGGCTGGTCGACGAATCACTGGTGGTGCCGGTCATCGCGCTGGCCACCCGGGTCAGCCTGCGGCAGTCGCTACGGGCCAACTGGGACATGCGGCTGATCGGCACGGTCGCCCGCTACGTGGTCGCCGCCCTGGTCATCGGCATTCTGTCGCTCGGCGGCGACGCCCGCCTCCTGCTGCTGGTCGTGCCCCTGGTCATGTGCATGCACCTCTGGCAGACCGCACAGATCCGCAACCGTGAGGAGCGGCGCTCCTGGCAGCGGCTGGCCGAGGCGACCGACGAGCTCAACGTCACCGACCTGACCGCCGTGCTGGCCGCCGGGGTGACCCGCACGGCCCAGCTCTTCTCGGTCGACGAGGTCGACATCGAGCTGCTCCTGGGCGACACGAAACGGCTGGTCCGCGGCAGCTCCGACGGCCTCCGGTACGACGGGCCGACCGCCGCCGCGCCGGCCCGCGACGGCGCCGAGATCGTCCGGCGGCTCGCCGGGCACGACGGCAGCAACCCGATGGGCGAGCTGCGGCTGCGGCTGAGCCGCTCGGTCAAACTCTCCGGGTCGGAGAACTACAAGCTTCAGACGTTCGCCTCGGCGCTCTACACGGCCATCCGCAACGCCGCGGCGTACGCCGAACTGGAACGCATCTCGGCCGAGCACGCGTACGACGCCGCGCACGACCCGCTGACCGGCCTGGCCAACCGCCGCGAGCTGCTCGACCAGGCCGGCCGGATGTTCACCGAACGCCCCGACGAGGGCATGCTGGCGCTGCTGCTGATCGACCTCAACCACTTCAAGGAGGTCAACGACACGCTCGGACACGCGGCCGGTGACGAGGTGCTGCGCGAGGTGGCGGTCCGGCTGCAGAGCGCCGCCCGGCCGGCCGACCTGGTGGCCCGGCTCGGCGGGGACGAGTTCGCGGTGCTGCTCACCGGCCTGCCGTCCCCGGCGATGGCCCGGCACCGGGCCGAGACCCTGCTCGCCGCCCTCGACCACACGATCGACGTGGACGGCATGCGCCTGACCGTGGAGGCGTGCGGCGGCATCGCCCTGGCCCCCGGCTCGGGCGGCGTCACCGAGCTGCTGCGCCGCGCGGACGTGGCCATGTACCAGGCTAAACGCTCCGGCACCCGAACCGCCGACTATGCACACTCGCGCGACACCGCCGACGTCGGCCGGCTCATGCTCGGCGGCGAGGTCCGCCGGGCGGTCGCCGAGCTGGAGTTCTCCGTCGACTTCCAGCCCATCGTCGACCTGGGCAGCGGCGAGGTGGTCGCGGCCGAGGCGCTGGCCCGCTGGCACCACCCCGAACACGGCGACCTGACCCCGATGCAGTTCCTCGAGACCATCGAGCGGTCCGGGCAGCTGCCCGCCTTCGCCGACGCCGTCCTCGAACAGTCGCTGGCCGCCGCCGACGCGTGGCGCGAGGCCGGCTTCGACATCCCGGTCGCGGTCAACGTGTCGCCCCGCAGCCTGCTCGACCCCGACTTCCCCGAGGCGGTCCGGTCCCGGCTCAGCAACCACGGCGTCCCGTCCGACCGGCTGGTGCTCGAACTGGCCGAGACGCTGACCATCAGTCAGCTCGAGGTGGTCGAGCGCGCGCTCGTCGAGTTGCGCGACGCTGGGGTACGCCTGGTGCTCGACGATTTCGGCGCCGGCGTGTCGCCGCTGTCCGTGCTCAGCCGGATTCCGGTGCACCAGCTGAAGATCGGGCGCGAGTTCGTGGCCGCGGTGGAGACCTCCACCGAGGCGGCGGCGGTCATCCGGTCCACCGTGGACCTGGCCCGCAGCATGCACCTCACGGTCATCGCCGACGGGGTGGAGAGCGAACCCCAGCGCGCGGCGCTGTGGGAACTCGGCTGCGTGGCCGGCCAGGGCCACCTCTTCGCCCGCCCGATGCGCGGCGGCCGGCTGCTGGCGGCGTTGCAGCGTGGCACCGGCGGCCGGCCGGGTGTGCTGGCCGGCGCCCTGCACGACGTCGGCTCCGTGGTGCGGCTGCCACGCCGCCGGCCTCCCGGCCCCCACCGATCGTCTCTGCCACACTTGCCCGCGTGATCGCCCGACTGCTCACCCGCGCCGACCAGGCCGCGGGCGGGCGGATCCTGGACGCGGCGCTCTACGCCCTCTCCGGGTTGTTCGCGCTGGTCACGACGCTGTCGTCGACCCTGTTACCCCATCGGGCGTGGGGTTCGGTGGCGGCCTGGGGTTACCTGGCGGCGCTGCTGCTCACGCCGTTCGTCCATCGCCTGCTCCTCACCTGGGCGACGTTCGCCGCGGTGTCGCTGCTGCCGCTGGTCATCCAGGCGGTGCAACGGGCTGGTGGGCGTCTCGACCGCGCCCAGGAAGAGGTCTCGGTCGTCGAGGAGATGGGTCACGGGCTGGCGTCGACCGGGTCGCCCTATCTCTCGCGCGCTGACATCGCCGCTCTTCCCGCTCAGGATCAACTCGACGCGTATCACCCCTATCAGCCCGGAATGGCGGTCTTCGGGCTGCCGCGGGCGTGGTTCGGGGACTTCTGGTGGACCGACTCGCGCGTGTGGTTCGCCGTCGTCATGGTCGGCGCGGTGGCCTGGGCGACACGATTTCTCCTGACGACCGGCTTGGAGGTGCGGGCCCTCCAGGCGGCGACGATCTTTCCGGTCTGCGCGCTCACCCTCGCCACCGGCGGCGACGACATGCCGGTGCTGGCGCTCTGTCTGCTGTCGATCGCGTTCTGCGCCCGACATCGCTTCGGCGCGGCCGGGCTCGCGGTCGGCGCGGCGGCGGCGCTCAAGCCCTTCGCCTTCCCGGTGGTGATCGTGCTGGCGGTGCTGGCCTTCGCGACCCGCCCGCCCAGGAACAGCCCGGACGCCGGCCGCCCGTGGCGGCGCTTCCTGCCCGGTGCGGTCGGCCTGCCGGTGCTGGCCCTGGTGCCGGCGTTGCTGGTGAACGCGGACGCGTACGTCGAGAACGTGGTCCGGTTCCCGCTCGGGCACGGCCTGGTGAGCAGCCCCGCGCAGTCACCGTTCCCCGGCTACCTGATCGCGTCGTCCGTGCCGGGCGGGCGGTACGTGGCGCTCGGCCTGCTGGTCCTGGCCGGACTCACGATCGCCGCGCTGCTCCTGCGCCGCCCGCCGCGTACCGCCGCCTCGGCCGCCCTCTTCTGCGGGTACGGCCTGCTGACCGCGATCCTGCTGATGCCGACGACGCGGTTCGGCTACCTGCTGTACCCGATCGCGTTCCTCGTCTGGGCGACGGCACTCAGCAGACCCACAGCAACATCGGCCCCGCGAAGAGACACGGCCTTGTACCGTCAGTGAATGCAGATGACCTGCCCCAAGTGTCACGGCGAGATGCGGAACTACGAGCGCAGCGGCGTGACCATCGATCAGTGCACGGAGTGTCGCGGCATCTTCCTTGACCGCGGTGAGCTGGAAAAGCTCTTCGAGGCCGAGGCGAACTGGCAACAGCGTCAGAGCGCCGGTGGCCCGCCCCGGCCGCAGCAGGCGCCGGCCCCGGGTGGCGCGTACAGTCCACCGCCCCCGCCGCCCGCCCACGGTGGCGGTTACGCGGCGCCGCCGCCCCCACCGGTTCACGGCTACCCGCCGGCGCCGGCCCCGGGTTACGGCCAGCCCGCCTACGGACAGGCGGCACACGGCGGCGGCTACCACGGCCACTACCGCCAGCGCGGTCACCACGGTCACTACAAGCGCCGCAAGGGCTTCCTCGGCGAACTGTTCGACTGAGACCGGCCCGACAACCGCATCACCACGTGCCGTCGTCCTGGACCCGGGCCGCGGGGCCGTCGCCCATCACGAGGTCAGTCATCGCCTCGTCGGTGGTTTCGCCGATGAGCCACTCGCCGCCCTGGTCCAGGGCGAAGACTCGGCCGCGTTCGTCCACGGCCAGGATCGAGTCGCCGTCCTCCTCGGTGCCGAACGGGAACAGCGGCACCCCGATCACCTCGGCGAAGTCGGCCAGAACGCCCGCCGTGTGCAGGGCGACGCGCATGTCGAACTGGAACAGGCGCACCCGGTGGCGTACCCCGGGCATCCGTCTCTTCGCGACCATCACCGGGAAGTCGACCAGCAGGCGCCGCGCCGCCGGGAACGTCTGATGGCCGTGCTGCTGCGCCATCGTGATCTTCTGGTCGGCCAGCGCCTCACGGCCGATCAGCCCGATCAGCGGCTTCCACCCGCAACCGGCCAGCCGCCGGGCGACCTCGTCGGGGAAGCGGTCCGGCTCGGCGGGCTGGTCGTCGTACCAGGGCGGGCCCCACACCGGCACCTCCTCCCAGGACTTCACGCCGAAGCCGGCCAGCCCCGTCGCGCAGGTGTCGCAGGGTGCCGCGGGGGCGCCGGCCAGCGGGTCGCCCGGTTCGCGTACATAGAACGCCTCGAAGATCGAGTCACGCATCGCCTCGCGCGCGGTCTCCAGGGTGAGCGGCTCGGAGCGCGCGCGTTCCACCTCGTGCAGCGCGTCGGAGAGCACGATCAGCTCGGCGTGGCGCTCGCAGCCGCGGACCAGCTCACCATGCGGCGCCGCGGCCCGGAACATGCCGGCGATCAGCGGGTGGTGGTCGATCTCCTGGTCGCCCTTGGCGCCGCGGGCCCGGAACACGTGTCCGTCCACAGTCAGGTGTGCGGCCGTGGTCGGACTGTGCTTGCGCCGCACGCCGCGCAGCAGCTCGACCGACGGCTGCACCGTGCGGCGCTGGGCCGACAGGGCGGGGTGCTGCGCACGGTAGAGCTCGGCCAGCGTCTCCACCGGCACGGCCGGCCAGGTGGTCACCAGGCCCAGGTCACGATCGATGACCGTACGCCCGCCGTCACCCGGCTCGGCGGTCGCGGCGTCGGCACGGCGCGTCCACACCGCGTACCCGAGATCGAACTCGACCACGACGGCGCTGCACTCGTACCCCCGCCTCGCGGTCTCGAGCCGCGCCCACCCGGCAGCGATCTCCTCGGCCTGGGCCAACGTGATCATGGAGCTCCTCCCCGGGTGACCTTCGCGGTGTGAAATTACCGGACCACGCAAGGTTGCGGGGAGCGGTACTGTGCTCGCTGGAACGGCAGGGGAGGGCCGGGTGGCGGATCAGGCTGACCGCGACGTCAACCACGCGTTGCGGGCGCGCTTCGACGAGGTTGCGGTCCAGGTGCGCCGACTCCGCTCCGGCCTTGGTGACCTGCAGGAACAGATCGCGGCGCTGCGAGTGAGCGCAACCTCGCGCGACGGCAACGTAACGGCAACCGTCGATGCGCGCGGACACCTGGTCGACCTCGCCCTGCGCAAGAACCCATCGGCGTCGATCATTGTCTCCACGGTCCAGGCGGCCGAGGCGTCGGCTCAGCGTCAGGTCCGCGACATGATGGGTTCACTCCTGCCCCCGTCCTCCGGCGCGATGCGATACATGGCGGACGGCGACCTGCGGTCCCTGTGGCGGAACCCCGATGAGTGACCACGTCTCGCTCGACCCGGTCGCCGTCGCCGCTGGTGGCGCCGCGTTGTTCGCCGCCGGCCAGGCGTTGGGCGAGCTGCTGGCCGACACGCGTACGACGCTGATCCCCGCGACCGCGGCCCATCCGTGGGGCACCGACGAGATCGGGCACGCCTTCGACGACGGCTACCGGCCCGCCGAGCAGGAGGTTCTCGCCGCCTTCGAGGCGATGGCAAGGCAGGTGCGGGCGCTGGGCGAGCAGGTCCAGGCCGTCGTGGCCGAGCTTCAAGCCACCGATCAGACCGCTGGGGTACGGGTGGAGCGCTCCTATCAGGAGCCCACGTGAGCGTGCTGCCGAGCCCGATCCCCCATCCGCTCGAGTTCAGCCCGTGGGAGATGCCCGGGTGGGTGTACGAAGCACTCGAATGGGTGGTGGGCTTCGACTGGCCGTCCGGCAACGAGGTCGCCACCTGGGATGTCGCCGACCGGTGGTATGCGCTGGCCGGCGCGCTGACCGACCCACGGGACGACGCCGCGGCGGCGGCCGGTGACATCCTGGCCGGCTATTCTGGGGCGGGCGCGGACGCGTTCGAGGAGGCCTGGCAGGGCGTACCCCTCGAAGCCTTGATCGAGGTGGCCCAGGAACTCGGCCAGATGGTCGAGGAATGCGGCTGCGACATCGAAGGCGCCAAGATCGAGGCGTGGATCGAGCTCGGCCTCTTCGTCATCGAGCTGATCGGCATGGCGGTGGCGGTCGCGGCCACCCTGGGCGCGGCATCCCCCGCGGCGGGCGGGCTGATCGCCGCGACCCGGCTCATCATCCAGCAGATCTTCCGCCGCCTGGTCGAACAGCTGAGCCGCAAGGCGCTACGGCAGGCCGGATCGCGGGCGGTCAAGCAGTTGTCGACCCGGGCCGGGCGGATGGCGCTGGCCCGCGGGGCGCTGCACGAGGGCTTGGACGAGGCGCGGGAGGAGTTCGCGACCAACGCGCTGATCCAGGGCTACCAGAACACCACCGGCCGTCGTGACGGTGTGGACGCCGCCGACCTGGGCCTGTCGGCGGCGGCCGGGTTCGGCGGGGGTTTCGCCGCGGGCGGGGCCCACGTCGGCGCCGGCCACGGCCAGCACGGGGTGGTCCGGGGCGCGGCCGGCGAGGTCCTCGGCGAGTTCGGCGGCGCCGCGGTCACCGGCGACCTGCCCGACCTCGAGGGCATGGCCAAGTCGGCATCCTCGGGCGCCGTCGGCTCGGCAATGTCCGGCGGTCACGGTCTCAAGACCGGCGGCCTGGACATCTCCTCCCTGGACACCGCGGGCCCGGGCACCCTGTCGGCGCTGGCGGGCGACACCCCCACCCCGTCATCCGCCTCGTCGGCATCTCCTACCTCTCCGCTTTCCGCGCCGGCGCCCGACGTCACTGCTCCGCCGCATGCACCTTTAGAGACCAGCCACTCGAAGTCCGACAGCTCTGTGACCGACGTCATCCGCCCTGACATCACGGCTGCGGCATCAGATCTCGCCGACGACCGGGTCGACCACGTCGCCGGAGGCCCCGGTGAATCCTCAGCTACGCGAGATGGTGGCCGAGCCCCCACCAGCGACATTCCTGGCCCGAGTAGCGATTCGACCGACAATCCCACCAGACCTACTGCTACACCCAGCGTGGGTGTCGCCCCCGGGCCGGTCACCGCGGACGTCGTCACCGCGCAGGCGCCGACGGCTGCTCCGACAAGCACTGACCCGGCCTCGGCAACCAGCCCGAACTCACCAACGCCGACCATTCCGTCTCCCAGCCCCACGCCAACTCCGGCCGTCGGCCTGGAGCCTTCTCCGACCGGCATTCTCGGCACTCCTCCGACGTCGAACACCGACTCCCCCCTGCCACCTGCGACATCTCAGACAGGCGGCCGCACACCGACACCGACCGTCCCCTCCACGACTGCGCCACTGAATCGGCCTTCGCCGGAGCCAACTGGTGCGCCCGACCTGAGCCGGTCCACGATGGACTCAGGGATCACCCATCCCTCGCACCGCCCTGTCCCCGATCCCGGCAAGCTGCCACGCACCGGCCCGTGGGACACCCCGCCCGGCCACGTCGACCTCACCGGCCCCCGAGCGGCCGCCGCCACACCCGCTGTCGACATCGCATCTCCGCAGACCAGGCCGTCGCCGACTCACCCACCCACAGCGGCCGGGCCACCCGCCGCAGACACCGCACCCCCGCGCGACAACCCGACGCCAGGCATCGTCGGCCCATCGGTCGATGACGCCCCGAACCGGCCCAGCTCACCGGACGCCCGCGCCGGCGTCGCACCGCCTCACGCCGGGCCGCCGCCCTCGGACACGATGTCGCCGGTTCGGCCTTCTCCGGACGTTGTGCCTCCACGGGATCGGCCGGGCCGACCCGATGACCAGGACCCGCAGGACGGGACGCCGGCGGATCGGCCACGGTCGGATCTGGATCTGATCGCCGCCGCGTTGGGGCCGGGCGCGCCGGCTGCGCCAATGCGGGATCGGGCACCAGTTCGGGCGCCGGACGATCAGCAGCAGATCGACGCCTACCTCGGGTATCTGCGGGACTCCCGCCAAGCCTTCGAGACGGACCGGCGGGAACGTGACGCCCGGGCGCTGAACAACGAGTCGGAAAGCTGGGCCGGTTCGGCCGGCCGGCTGGCCAACGAGGCCGCCGACGCGCGGGCGCGGGGGTTCACGTTGCGGGCCGGCGAGCTGAGCGCCGCCGCACGGGAGGCCGAGCGCCGGTCCGTGGTGCTGTCCGCCGAAGCGGACCTGGTCGCAGCGAACCTGGTCCGCCCACCGCGCACCGACGTCGAATTCGACGCATGGGACCGCCTCAACAACGACGTGGGCATCCTCGCCCCCGGAGGCGTAGACACGGACGACCGGTCAAGGGTCACCGACGACGACATCCCGGCGCCGGTGGAGAAAAGCCGGAACTACGACGAGCCGGGCGGCCTGCGGCGTCCTCTGGCCGTACATCAGAAAGACCTGGAGCGAGCCGTCCCGAAGGACCACCGCGGTCGCCCTCTCCGCAACCCCGACCCGCGCGAGGGCCATTGGTTCGGCCTGGCCAACGACGGCGGCCCCCGGGCCGACGCCACCCGGGGAATCAACTGCGTCGACGGCGTCCTGTCGCTGTTCGACACCTACGTCCACGGCCGCCCGAGGGTGTCAGCCCCAAGGACATTCGACTCGTACGCCCAGGGCGAACCGACAAGACCCCTGAACCCCGAATCCGGTGGCTTGTCCCGCATAGAGGCCACAGCCCGCGGCGGTTTCGTCAACCTGACCCCACCGGACCCCAACCCGAAGCGCGCGGTGGACCAGGCTCTGACCAACCTGTCCCGCCAACTCCTGTCCTTGGAGCACGGCGCCTTCGCCTTCATCGTCACCCAGTCCGAGGCCGGCGACGCCCACGCCTGGGCAGCAATAAACCACGGCGGAACCGTCCTCTTCCTAGACCCTCAAACAGGCAAAATCGCCGAAGACAAGCCGCTCTACACCCACACCGGCCACCCAAACCCGTCCAATGTGGTCGCAGTGAGCGCCTTGCTGACCAACCCGAGCGGCGAGTACTCAACCATCCCAGCCCACCTCTCGCCTACCCCCGCCCACCTGCCCGACCCCTTGGGCGAGGAGGCTGAGCGCAGGGCTCGCGAAGCGGAACTTGAGACGCTCGCCGCTCTTGGCGAGGATAATCGGAGGGCTCTCGCTGAAGCGCAGGAGCACAGCCAATACGTAGCTGACCGCACGTTATCGGTCCTGCGAGGCATCGTCGGCGAAATCAATCCCAGCGCGGATCCCACCGGCCCGTCGTTGATCAAGACCGAAAGTCGCGTCAAGACGCAGGGGTCGATTGCACGTTCGTATATCACCAAGACGGATGGTGAGGAAAAGACCTTGCCGGAATTCTTGGCCGAAATGAAGGATCGGGTTCGATTCTCGATCCAGACACCGGAGAGCGGATACGGGCCAACAGTGAACCAGATCCTCACAAAACTCCAGGATCAGGGTTTCGCGGTAGACGAAGTCGAAAGTTTCTGGGGGTACAGCGGTCGGCACAATGGACTTAATGTCGGCTTGACCGATCCCACCAATAACCGAATGGAAATACAGTTCCCGACGAAGCTCTCCTACGACGTTGGCGAACAAACCCACGGCGACTATGAGGTTGTGCGCCAAGAGGCGGAGTTCTCATTCCGGGAACGAGTCGAAGCATTCTTCAACATCCTCCGGGTCAACAAGGAACTAGGAATCAACGACCGGCAGCCATCAGGTCTTGAGCTCCTGCCTGTGAACAAAACGGTCGACACCTCCTTCAAGAGGTGGTTGAGTAAGAATTCCATCCAATGGGCGAGCTACGTTCGCGCGTTGGAGTCTGAGGGACTGACACTCGACTTCGTTCTGGCGCAGCATAATCTGACACGCGACGATGTGATGCCGTGTGGAGAGGCACAGGACCTTGACTGACAATGCCACCTTCGAGTACATAGCAATTCTCGACTCAGGTCTGAGCCGTGTTACAAGCCTGGCCGCCTATACACAGTCACTGGATGAGCCGCTCCGCGGAGTTCTTTGGAGTGCCCGAGAACGTAAGTGGGTATACCGGCCTTCGTCGATTGCCTTCTTCCACTTCGATCCTGAACAGGAAGACCGTACTCAGATGGTCGATCGCACCGAGGCTGAACGCATCGCACGTGAAGATCTGGGCACCGCTGTTCCCAGCGAGGATGAGCTGCGGCAGATCGTCGCCACCGCAGCCAGCGAGGAGAGTCGCTAGACGACGGCCATGTCGACGAAGCGGGAAAGGTGGAGCTGGGCGGCCACCGTGACGGTGTCGGTGGGGCCGTTTCGGTGTTTGGCGACGATGAAGTCGGCCTCGCCGGCCCGCGGGGACTCCTTGTCGTAGTAGTCGTCTCGGTGAAGCAGGATCACGACGTCGGCGTCCTGCTCGATGGAGCCTGACTCTCGCAGGTCGGAGAGCTGGGGACGCTTGTCGGTGCGTTGTTCGGGGCCACGGTTCAGCTGGCTCACCGCGATCACGGGGCACTCGACCTCTTTGGCCAGGAGCTTCAGACCTCGGGACAGGTCGGCGACCTCTTGCTGGCGGCTCTCGGTGCGTTTCGGGCTGGTCATCAGCTGGAGGTAGTCGACGACGATGAGCTTGAGGTCGTGGCGCTGCTTGAGGCGTCTTGCCTTGGCCCGGATCTCCATCAGGTTCATGCTCGGGGTGTCGTCGACGAAGATCGGGGCCTCGCTGATCTCGCCCATGCGGCGGGCCAGTTTGGTCCAGTCGTCGTCGGAGAGCTGACCGGAACGCAGCACGTGCAGGGGCACGCGGGCCTCGGCCGACAGCAGGCGCATGACAATCTCGATCTTGCTCATTTCCAGGCTGAAGATGGCGCTGGCGCAGTTGGCGCGGATCGCGGCGTTGCGGGCGAAGTCCATGCTCGCGGTCGACTTACCGAGACCGGGGCGGCCGGCCACGATGATCAGCTGGCCGGGGTGCAGCCCGCTGAGCAGGCGGTCGAGGTCGGAGAAACCGGTCGGTACGCCGGTCATCATGCCGTTGGTGGCCCCGACCGCCTCGATCTCGTCGAGGGTCGGCTGGAGCATGTCGGCGAGTATCGCGAAGTCTTCGCTGACCCGTTTCTCGGTCACGTCGTACACGGCCTGCTGGGCCAGGTCGACGACGTCGTCGACGTCACGGCCGCCCATGCCGCCGGTGCCGTACCCCAGCTGAACGATCTTCGTGCCGGCCTCGACCAGGCGGCGCAGCACGGCGCGCTCGGACACGATGCGGGCGTAGTAGGACGCGTTGGCGGCGGTCGGCACGCTCTCGATCAGCGTGTGGAGGTAGGGCACGCCGCCGATGCGCTGGAGATCACCCGAGTCGGAGAGGGCGGCCGCGACCGTCACGCCGTCGGCCGGCTCGCCCCGCCCGTACAGGTCAAGGATGGTGTCGAAGACCGTGGCGTGGACGGGACGGTAGAAGTCGGTTGTCTTGAGGATCTCCACGACATCGGCGATCGCGTCCTTGGACAGCAGCATGCCGCCGAGCACGCTCTGTTCGGCCGCGATGTCCTGTGGCGGCGACTTGTCGAAACCGCCGCCACCGCTGCCCCCGGATGGGCGCGGTGCGGACTGTGGTCGGGCGTCGTCGGTGATCGACACTCGGTGTTCCCCCTCCGCCACGACCGCTCACGCGGTAGCCGGTCTCGCACCCGGCCACCCTGAGATCAAACAACCCGGGTACGACACTTTCGGCTGATCCTGTGGCCAGGACCACCCACCACGCCGGTGGGATGCGTGCGTTCGCGGCGGGGTAACCATACGAAGCTGCGCTGAGCTGCCCAAGTTGGCCGGTGGATGAGCCTTGGGACAACCTGTGGACATCTCCCCCGTGGCTGTGCACACCCCTGTGCACAGCCTGGGGATAACCGCTGGGGACGAATTTCGGTATGCCTTCTTGAACTGGCATTTCGCTGTCCTCAGCGTGTGGACGAGCAAAAACTGCCCCGCGTGACCAAACCATCGCTTCTGGGCGTTGCGGTTCGCGTTTTCACCGGTCACGCTTTTCGGGTGGACCAACGGGATTGGGACTACGGCGCCCGCCTGCCGCGCGAAGGCCGCGCGCCGGAGCCTCGCTCACCCCAAAATGGTCCGGAAAGTCCCGATATCGCCAATACTTACGGCTCCCCCGCCGATACGGGGAGTATGCAGCCCATTCCGGAGGCGGTTGCCTGGGCCGAACGCGCCGACGCCTGGGCGACTCGTCCGGATGAAAATGGCGGTCGCGGGCAAGAATTAAGTCGTTGGTCCGACTCCGCGGCCGAGGGACGCCCGGCGTTCCCGGCCGACGGTGTGGGCTGGCGTACCGAGACCGCGGAGTGGCGCGCGACCGACCAGAGCGCGCGCTGGCGGCAGACCACCGAGTGGCGTTCGACCACGGGTACGCACGGCTACCGCACGACTACCGAAGCGTGGCAGACCGGCGCCGGCGCGGAGGGCTTCACGCCCCCGGTCGAGCCGCCGGCCGGCTCCCGGCAGCCGCTGGCCATCTCCGACACCGCGTACCCGAGCCGGCCGGACGCCGACGGCACCCGCTCGTGGCAAGACTCCGACGGCGCCGGCAACACGTCGTGGCACCGGGTGACCGGCACGCCGCCGCCCGAGCCGGGCACCGAGGCCCGACCGGCCTGGCAGCAGTTCACCGAGCCGCCGTCGTCCGCCGCCCCCTGGCAGCCGAGCGGCCCCGCGGCGCCCTGGCAGTCGAGCGGCCCGGCCACCCCGTGGCAGCAGAGCGCGCCGTCCTGGCAGTCCACCGACCGCCCCAGCGCGACCCCGTCACCGTCCTGGCAGAGCCTCGTCGACCAGCCCGATGAGGGTCGTCCGTCCTGGAACACCACCGGCCCGGTGCCCACCATCAACGGCACCACCGTCCCCGACCACGGCGCCCGCTCAGCACCCTTCGACGAGGGCCGCCACCTGGTCCGCGAGGACGACCGCGATCGCTGGCGCCGCGAGTACGGGGCCGACGAGTCCCGCTCCGGCGGTCGTCGCCGCGCCGCCGACCCAGGTTCAAGAACAGGCTCGGGTACGGGGTGGAGCACTCGTTCCGACGCCGACAACTGGGCCGGTCACGCCGACACCGGCAGCATGCAGATGTTCGACGCGGCCGCTCTGAGCGCCCCCAGCGACGCCCCGAGCTGGCGCTCACCCGACCAGGACTGGCGCACCCGCCCCGACGGCGACCCGTCCCGCGGCTCCTGGCGTGACGATCCGGACGGCGCCCGCAACTCCACGTCACCACCGTCCTGGCGCACCGATCCCGGCGCCCCGCGACACGTCTCCGCCGCGCCGGCCTGGACCACCGAGCCCGACGACCGCCCCGACCCGACCGGTCCGACCGGCGACCGCGACTCCCCGTACGGCGCGGGCCGGCGAGGCAGCTCGGAGAACGGCGCTGACCCCCGCGGCGGCTCCGACTTTGGCTCCCCCGCGCGCAACGGCTCGGAGTACGGCGCAGCCCCGCGTGGCGGCGCCGACAACGGCTCGGCCCCATGGAGTGGCGCGGGCAGCGCCCCGACCGCATGGAGCGGCGCCCCTGGCAGCCCCACATCCTGGAACAGGTCGCAGAGCGGCCCCACCGACCCGCCCGGCAGCCCGACGACCTGGAACGGCACGGACGGCACACCCGGCAGCGCGGCAACCTGGAACGGCACGCGAAGCGGCCCGGACGGCACGCCGGGCAGCCCCACGTCCTGGAACGGCACGGACGGCACACCCGGCAGCCCGACCTGGAACGGAGCGCGAAGCGGCACCACCGACTCGCCCAGCGGCCCGACGTCCTGGAACGGAGCGCGAAGCGGCTCGGACGGCGCGCCCGGCGGCCGGACATCGTGGAACGGCGCCCAGGACCCCACCGACCCCCAGAGGGGCCGGCCGAGCTGGAACACCTCGCCGAGCGGACCCGACGGCAGTTCGACATCGTGGAACGGAGACCGAGGCACCACCGATCCGCAGAGCGGCCGGCCCGGCTGGGACAGCAGCCCGAACGGCGCACGAAGCGGTCGGACATCGTGGGACGGCGCGCAGGACGGCCCCATCGGTTCGCCCGGCGGCCCCATCGGTTCGCCGGGTGGTCCGATCGGTTCGCCGGGTGGCCCCGGTTCCTGGAACGGCGCCCAGGGTGGCCCCGCAGGCTCGTCAGGCGCCCCGGCGTCCTGGAACGGCACCCCGGGCGGCCCTGCCGGATCCCCGGGCGCACCGGCCTCCTGGAGCGGCGCCCCGAGCGGCAGCCCCGCCTCGTGGAACGCTGACGCGGCTCGTCGCCGCGCCGCCGACGATGAGGGTCCGAGCTGGCGCCGCGACCCGGCCGACTCGCCCAGGTCCAACGGCGCATCAGGCCGGCAGCGCGACGACGACCGCCTTCGCGACCAGCCTCCGGGCGGCGGCCCCCGCGCGATCGGCTCGCGGCCCGAGGAACCTCCCACCGAGAGCTGGCGCGACCCCCAACGCGCGAGCCCCACCGACACCGGCAGCTGGCGCGACCCCCAACGCGCCAACCCCAGCGACACGGGAAGCTGGCGCGACCCCCAGCGCGCCAACCCGGCCGACACCGGAAGCTGGCGCGACGCCCAGCGAGCCGCCCCCGCCCCGCCCGACGCGAGCCCGGGCGAGGTCCCGAGCTGGCGCGACCCCCAACGCGGCGCCCCTAGCGACACCGGAAGCTGGCGCGACGGCCAACGCACCAGCCCGAGCGACACGGGTAGCTTCCGCGATCCGCGAGGCGGCAGCCCCGGCGACACCGGCAGCTGGCGCGACAACGGCCAACGCGGCAACCCGGCCGACGCCGGCACCTTCCGCGACCCGCAGCGCGGTAACCCAGGCGACACGGGCAGCTGGCGCGATCCTCAGCGAGCCGCCCCCGCCGGCCCGGCCCCCGGCAGCCCTGCCAGCTGGCAGGACCCGCAGCGCGGAAAACCCGGCGGCGCACCTCCCGGCAGCCCGGCGAGCTGGCAGGACCCGCAGCGCGGCGAGCCCGGCGGCCGGCGTGACAACGGCCAGCGGACCAGCCCCTCCGACACGGGGAGCTGGCGCCGCGACGAGCCGCCGACCGAGAACTGGCGCGACAACGGCCAGCGCACCAGCCCGAGCGACACCGGCAGCTGGCGCCGCGGCGACGAGCCCGGCCCACCACAACGGCGGGCCATCGAGGGCGCGCCCGCTCCCCGCAGCGGCCCGCCCACCCGGCGCGGCGACGACTCGTGGCGGCAGGACCTGGTCCCGACCGACCCGACGGCCAACGGCGCGAGCGGCGGCGACCCGGTCACCGGCGGCTGGCGGCGCGACCCGGACAGCGGCCAGTGGTACCGCAACGAGGCCGTCGCCGAGAGCATCATGCGCCGCACGAGCCCGAGCGAGACGGGAAGCACCCGCGACCCGCGAGGTGGGAACCCGGGCGACACCGGCACCTTCCGCGACCCGCGCGGCGGAAACCCGGGTGAGACCGGCAGCTTCCGCGACCCCCGAAGCGGCAATCCCGGTGAGACCGGCAGCTTCCGCGACCCCCGAAGCGGGAACCCGGGTGACACCGGCAGCTGGCGTGACGCTCAACGAGCGGGACCGGCGGCCGACCCCGACGGCAGGCGGGACGACGGTCGGCGGGGCCGGCCGGGGGATTGGCGCGACGGCCCCCCTTCTGAGGGCGGCCGCCGCCGGATCGAGCCAGAGGATTGGCGTAGCGGCGAGCCGCCCCGTGCCATAGAGACGCGTGCCATCGAGAGTCGCGCCGCGATCGAGGCCCGCTCCGCGATCGAAGGACCGGACGCGCCGGGACGGGCCGCTGACGGCCGGCCGGACTGGCGTTCCGAGATGCGCGGGCGCCGGGACGATGACGATGTCACCCAGACGTGGCGCCGGGACGATGTCGACGCGCCGCGACGACGTGGCCGCGACGATGACGAGCCATCCGGCGGGGCTCGGGCGATCGGCTGGCGGGGCGAGGACCGCGACCCGCCGGACGATTCGTGGACGCCAGGACCGGGCGACACCTCGACGCGCGGCGGCGCGGGCGGTGGGCGTACCCCCCAAGCCGTTGGTCGTGCTCGGCCGTTGAACCCGAACCGCCGGCGGATGGACGGCGACGGGCCGGACGTCACCGGAACCCGGATGAGCCGGGGCGACGCACCGGTCGGGCCGGAGCTGTGGGGGCGCGAGCCGGGCGGCCGGACGAACGGGAACGGCAACTGGCCGGACGAGCCGCGCGACGCCGACTGGCGGGATGAGCTGCGCGCGGAGTCGGAGGCGTTCGTCGGTGACGCGGTCACCGAGATCCGCCGGGTCGAGCCGGACTGGCTGCAGGCCGAGCGGGAGGGCTCGGGGCGGACCACGGCCATCTACCGCGAGGGCACCACCGGCACGGACTGGCGCCGGGAACTCGACCCGGAGAGCGGCCTGGCCGACGGGGAGTCGAGGCGGTACAACACGCAGGACTTCGTGCCGTTCAAGCCGGGCGGCGCCGGATCGGTGTCGGCCGCCCCGGTGTCACCGAACGTCGAGGCGATGCCGCCGCCGGCCCAGCGCCGGCCGGCCGGTGAGGAATGGCCGCCGCGTCGCGCCGAGAGCGTGCCGAGCCCGTCGACCACCGGCTCGTACGAGCGCCGGCCGGTCACCGGTGGTCTGGCCACCGCGGTCCGCCCGAACAACCTCCTCGAACCGGACGAGGACGAGATCGAGGAGGACACCGGCGGCCCGCTCGCCGCGGTCGGTTACACGGCCGTCTGGTACGGCGTGCCCGTGGTGCTGTTCCTGCTCTACTACCTGGTCGTGCTGAACGGCGACGAGAAGGCGCACGCCCTGGACACGCTCGCCGGCGCCGCGCCGCAGTTCGGCCTGTCGCTGGTGCTCAGCATGGGTGTCGCGGTCGGCCTGCGGTGGGCCAGCGGCTCCTGGAAGGCGGTCAGCGTCGGCCTGGCCGCGGCGGTCATGGGTGGCGGCCTCGCCACCGTCCTGACCTCGGCCATCACCGGCAACAGCCTGAGCTAGAAACGCCCGGACGCCTGGGGCCGCAACGAAAACGGCGCCCCGGCCGAAGCCTGGGACGCCGTCTCGAATCTGGAACCAACTACTTGGCGCCGCTCACGGTCACGGGGAACGTGGCGGTCACCTCGGGGTGCAGCCGGATCTTGACGTTGTGCTGGCCGGTCGTCTTGATCTGACCGGGCAGCTCGAGGCGGCGACGGTCGAGAGCCGGACCACCGGCGGCCTTGACCGCGTCGACGATCTCGGCCGGGGTGATCGAGCCGAACAGCCGGCCACCGTTGCCGGAGCGCGCCGACAGCGAGATCTTGAGACCAGACAGCTGGTCCTTGACCTCGTTGGCGTGGCCCAGGTCGCGGATCTCACGGGCCTCGCGGGCCCGCTTGATGACCGTGACCTGCTTTTCCGCGCCCTTGGTCCAGCGCATGGCGAAACCCTGCGGGAGCAGGTAGTTGCGGCCGTAGCCGTCCTTGACCTCGACGACGTCGCCGGGGCCGCCGAGGCCACTGACCTCCTGGGTGAGGATGATCTTCATGTCCTGGCCTCCCCTCAGCGCGCCGTCGCCGTGTACGGCAGGAGCGCCATCTCACGGGCGTTCTTGACCGCGCGGGCGATCTGCCGCTGCTGCTGGGAGGTCACGCCGGTGACCCGCCGAGCGCGGATCTTGCCGCGGTCGGAGATGAACTTCCGCAGCAGCGCGGTGTCTTTGTAGTCGATGTAGGTGATCCCGTCCTTGTCGAGCGGGTTCACCTTCTTCTTCGGCTTGCGAAGCGCAGCAGCCTTAGGCATTGCTCTTACTCCTGAACGTGTCAGACCTTAGAAAGGTGGCTCTTCATCGAAGGACGAGGAGCTGCGACCACCGCCGCCTCCTCCACTGGCGGGGGCAGGCGCCGCCGTGGCCCACGGGTCGTCGAAGTTGTTACCTCCGCCGCCACCGCTGGTGTTGCTGCCACCGCCGGCCGCCGGCCGGTTGCCACCACCGCCACCGAAGCCTCCGCCACTCCCGCTGGAGCGGCTCATCTTCTGCACCTTCGCCGTGGCGTAGCGGAGCGACGGGCCGATCTCGTCGACCTCGAGCTCGTAGACGGTGCGCTTCTCGCCCTCGCGGGTCTCGTAAGACCGCTGGCGCAGACGCCCTTGCACGATCACCCGTGAGCCGCGGGTCAGCGACTCGGCGACGTGCTCGGCGGCGTCACGCCAGATGTTGCACGCGAGGAAGAGTGGCTCGCCGTCCTTCCACTCCCCGGACTGCCGGTCCAAGGTCCGCGGCGTCGAAGCGATGCGGAACTTGGCGACCGCCGCACCCGAAGGGGTGAAGCGGAGCTCGGGGTCGTCGGTCAGATTGCCGACGACCGTGATGGTGGTTTCTCCTGCCATGATCTTTCTCCTCGCCGCTTTCCGTCGTTCTCGCAGAAGGCTCTCAGAGCCCCCCGACAAAAACGAGCGTCAGCGGGTCTCGGGCCGGATGACCTTGGTGCGCAGGATGCTCTCGTTCAGCCGGAGCTGACGGTCCAGCTCAGCGACGGCCTCGGGGGTCGCCTGCAGGTCAACGACGGCATAGATGCCTTCGGCCTTTTTGTTGATCTCGTACGAGAGCCGGCGCCGGCCCCAGACATCGAGCTTCTCGATCGAGCCGCCCGCGGTCCGGATGACGTTCAGGTACTGGTCGAGCGACGGGGCGACGGTGCGCTCCTCGAGACTCGCGTCGAGGATCACCATCAGTTCGTAATGACGCAAGACAATCTCACCTCCTGTGGGCTTGGCGGCCACGGTCTTTCCGTGGCAGGAGGTCTTGGTCAGCCACGCGAGGCGCATGGAGCACCTGGCGGACGGTCAAGTGTAGCCAGGTCGGCCCCCGGAAACGGAATCGGGCCCCGTCGCCGATGCGACAGGGCCCGTCCGAGGGAGCCGCGGGGCGTCCGGTCCGCATTCGTTGGGTGGGACCTGGGGAGGAACGACCACACCGATGAGGTTGGACACAGCCGCCCCGCGGAGCTTGCTAGCGGTAGCTTACGCGATGTTTGACCGAGATGCACGTTGCGACACAAATGACCGAATAGCGGCAAACGCAACGCCGAGCGCGCACACCCCCGCGACCACCGCGAGCAGACCGACCGGTTGCTTCTCCGGCATCGGCCGCATCTCCGCGACCGGCTCCGCCGCCGCGATCTCCGAGGGGGGCGCGGCGGGCGTCATGGCCGCGGCTTCGGACATGGTCGGAAGATCAAGCGTGGGTACGTCGGACACGATCGTCTTCTGCTCACCCGGTGGCATCCCGGCGAACGTCGGCGTGCTCCCCGCCGTACCCCGCAGAACCTTGGTCCTGACCTTGGTCGTCGCCGCGCCGCCCTGAGGCATGGTCGGGATCGCCACCGCCGCGGCCGGCGTCACCGTGCGCTCGCCGACCGGCTGCGTCTTGGCCGGACGCGTGGTCGACGTCGCGGTGCGCGTCGGGCGGCCGGTCGTCGCGGGCGTGTCGGGCAGCGCGGAACCCGGCGCGGCCGGCGTCCCCGAGTCGGACGGCGCCGCGGTCGGGCTCTCCACGTCGTCCGTGGTGTCGTCAGGGGTCGGCTCGAGCTCCTCGCCGGGCAGACCGGTCGGCTCAGGGGTCGCGGTAACCAGCAGCGGCGTCGACTCCGCACCCAGCGCGCAGGACGGCGTGAGCTGCACCGCGGTCGTGCCGCGCCGGAAGACCACCGCGGCCGAGCCGTCGTCCGGCACCGTGCCCTTGACGGTGTCGCCCAGCCGGAGCCGGGCCGGATGACCGGTCCGGTTCACCACCCGCACCGTCGACTCGGCCGGAATCGTCAGCGAGCTCACATCCGGCGTCGAGCGGCAGGAGAGCCCGAGCATGCTGCCGCCGTCGAAGACGACCTGGCGGCCGCCCGCCTCGACCTGCTCCGCGCTCGCGGTGCCGTTGGTCAGCAACGGCACACCGAGAAGGAGCCCTCCGAGGGTCAGCGCGGTCACCCGGTGTCGGACCTTGGACATGCGTCTCTCCCAGCTACGGCCGTTTTTCGTGATCAATCCGTTAACGAGACGTTGCGTAGCGCGGTGACGCCGGGTCGCGTTGTCGTACCGGCGTCGTAGGCTCGTCCCATGCGCATCGGAGCTCACGTCGACCCGGCCGATCCCCTCGCCGCGGCCGCCGACCGCAAGGCGGACGCGGTTCAGTTCTTCCTGACCGATCCGCAGGGTTACAAGACGCCCCAGCCGCGGTCCGACGCCGAGGCGCTCCGAGCGTCCGAGGTGGACGTCTACATCCACGCGCCGTACATCGTGAATGTCGCGACCCTCAACAACCGCATCCGCATCCCCAGCCGCAAGCTGATGATGGCGCATGCCAAGGCGGCCGCCGAACTCGGCGCGAAAGGCCTGATCGTGCATGGTGGCCACGTCGGCGCCGACAACGACCTGACCGCCGGTTTCGACAATTGGCGCAAGGCTTTCGAGTACGCCGAGAAGGATGGTGGCCTGCCGCTGCCGGTGCTGATCGAGAACACCGCGGGCGGCGACAACGCGATCGCCCGCACGTTCGACAACCTGGCCCGGCTGTGGGACGCGGTCGGCGGCTTCGGGGCGGGCTTCTGCCTGGACACCTGCCATGCCCACGCCGGCGGGGAAGAACTGCTCGGCATCGTCGACCGGGTCAAGGCCATCACCGGCCGCATCGACCTGATCCACGCCAACGACTCGAAGGACGCGTTCGACAGCGGGCGCGACCGCCACGACAACCTCGGCAGTGGCAAGATCGACCCGGAATTGGTGGTGGCCGTGGTCCGTGCCGCCGGCGCACCGGTCATCGTGGAGACTCCGGGCGGCGTCGAGGGCCAGTCGGCCGACATCGCCCTGCTGCGCGAGCGCGCGGGCAGCTGAGCAGGCGGCCTTCCGGGGGAGACGGATGACGACGGACCAGCCCTCGCCCAGCGAGGCGGCCATCCCTGAGCAGTCCCCACCGCCGGGCGTCGAGCCGCCGGCGGCGGCGACCACCAAGCCGGCCGAGGCCGGTCAGAAATCGGTCGGTGAGACGAAAACAGACCTCGAGCCGGTTCCGGCGGGTTCCGGCCGGCGGCGGCTCGGCGGGCTCGCCCGGCGGTTGATCCGGGGAGCCGGGCAGGCGCCCGCCGGTCCTCAAGGGAGCGAAGGACCGACGGCCTTCACCGGGAAGATCAAGGGCGCTGGGGTCACCCCCGCCGGTCCGGCCGGATCCTCCCGGATCGGGGCGCCACCCACCGGGCCGGCGGTGAGCGAGGTCGAGCGCGCGGCGGCCGGCCTCGACGTCGAGCCCGACAAGCAGACCGATAAGGACTCCGCCGACCAGGCGAAGAAGGCGGACGACGCCGGCAAGAAGGTCGCGGGGGAGAAGAGGCGTAAGAGGCAGAAGAAGGCGCTGCCCGACGAGCGCCCCGCGGATGCGCCGCCCGACCCGTGGTCGGCCTTCGCCGCCACCACCGAGCGCGCCCCCGGCCGGCTCCGCCGCGCCCTGCGCCGCGTCGGCCGGGCCTTCCGCAGCGAGTACGCCCTGGTCATCTACGCCGGCCTGCTGCTCGCCGTGGCCCTGACCTGGCCCGCCCTGCAATATCCGCTGCACACCACCCCGCACGAGCTCTTCGACCCGGCCCGGCAGGCCTGGCAGATCGCCTGGACCGGACACGCGCTGCTCACCGACCCGGCGCAGCTGTGGCAGTCCAACGCCTTCTACCCGGAACACAACAGCTTCGCCTTCGGAGACAGCCTGCTCGGCTACGCGCCCGCGGGCCTGCTCGGCGACGGCCCGGCCGCGGCGCTGCTGCGTTACAACATTCTCTTCGTCCTGGCCCACGCGCTGCTGTTCATCGGCGGGTACGCGCTGGTCCGGCAGCTCGGCGCCGGCAAAACCGGGGCCACGGTGGCGGCGGTCGCCTTCGCGTTCGCGCCCTGGCGCCTCGCCCAGGAGGGCCACCTGGACATCGTGTCAGCCGGCGGGATCCCGCTGGCCCTGGCGATGCTGGCCCGCGGGCACGGCTGGACGATCCGGTGGGGATTCCGGCCGGCCCGACGCCACTCGGGCTGGGTCGCGGCCGGCTGGCTGGTGGCGGCGTGGCAGGTCAGCCTCGGGTTCTCGCTGGGCATCCCGTTCGCGTACGTCCTGGTCGGGGTGGTCCTGCTGATCGTGCTCGGCGTCCCGCTGCGGTGGTGGCGGCAGCGCCGGCGGAAGCTGAAGCGGCCGGTGCTCGGCTGGCGGGTGTGGATCGCCGACCTGCTCGGCGTGATGATCGTGGCGTGCATCGGCGCGCTGATCGCGATTCCGTACATCCGGGTGCCGGCGGGCGGGCCGGCCGGCGACGAGATCGGCTTCTTCTCGGCGCCGTGGCGCAGCCTGCTGATCGCCCCGGCCGAGTCACGCGTCTGGGGCGGCGCGCACGAGGTGCCACGGGCGGCGCTGGGCTGGCCGGCCGAGATGACCCTGCTGCCCGGCTTCGCGCTCTACGCCCTGGCGCTGGCCGGACTGGTCTTCTCGGTGTGGCGCTGGTGGCAGCGGCTGATCCTGGTCGCCGGGCTCGCGGTCAGCGTGATCCTGACGATGGGCACCTCGTTCCTCGGCGGCAAGTGGACCTACCTGCCGCTGTTCGGGCACTACCCGGCGTCGTTCGGCACGCGCATCCCGGGCCGGCTGATGCTCTGGGTGACGCTGCTGCTGGCGATCCTGGCCGCCGGGGCGGCGGCCGAGATCGTTCGCCGGGCCGAGCAGTGGGCGTCCCACCGCATTCCCCCGTTCCCCGGCCCGTGGCTGCGGCTGGCCACGTTCGTGCCGCTGCTGCTCGTGCTGGCCGAGACGATCAACGCGACGCCCCATCCGGTGCAGCCCGACCAGCCGTCGACCATGCGCGGCGACAGCTCGGCGACGCTGGTCCTGCCGACCGCCGCACAGGGCGACCAGATCGCGATGCTGTGGTCGACGACCCGGTTCCAGCCGTTGGCCAACGGGTCCGGTGGCTTCGCCGCGGCTGGGCAGGCCGAGTTGCGCCAGTCGGTGGCCTCGTTCCCCGACCAGGCCAGCATCGACTACCTGCGCCGGGCCGGCGTCCAGACGGTGATCCTGGTCCGGTCGCGGGTGGCCGGCACCGCGTGGGAGGAGGCCGGCGACGTCCCGGTCGACACCTTCGGCATCCGCCGCGAGGACGTCGACGAGGACACCGTGGTCTTCCGCCTGAACTAGCTGGAGCCTGAGCTAGCTGGAGCCTGAGCTAGCTGGAGCCTGAGCTAGCTGGAAACTGAACTAGCTGGAAACGGCCTCGACCTTGGTACGCCGGAAGCGTTGCTGGAACCGGGGTATCCACGGGGCGTCCGGAGCGGCGTCCAGGATGCCGCCGTCCGGGTCGTCGGCGTACGACTCGCGGACCGCGTCGAGCTCGGGTCGCCAGATCTCGCGGATCACCAGCCCGCACAGGATCAGGACGGTGACCAGGCGCAGACCCGACGCCAGCACGAACGTACCCTCGGGAATCACCGGTTTTCCGCCCGCGCCGAGCAGCTCCGCGTAGAACGCCGCGAAGTACCCGATCTCGGCGACCGTCCAGGCCAGGATGGCGCCCCACTTCGGCCGGGCCAGCACGATCAGCGGCAACAGCCAGAGCACGTACTGCTGCGACCACACCTTGCTGAAGATCAGGAACGCGGCGACCACCAGGAAGGCGACCTGGCCGAGCCGGGGGCGGCGCGGGGCGAGCAGGGTGAGCAGCGCGATCCCGCCGCAGGCGAGGAAGAACAGGCCGTAGCTGACCCAGTTCAGCACCGGGATGTGGTCACTCAGCCACTGGAACGGGCCCTGGTCGCCGACCACCCCGGTGTTCCACTTGGTGTCCAGGAAGCGGCCGATGTACCAGATCGTGCCCCAGTCGATCGGCCTGGTCGTGTTCAGGTCGAAGAACCGCATCCAGGAGTCGCGCCAGAGCAGCAGCACCGGCGCGTTCACCACCACCCAGACACCGAGGGCCGCCGCGAACGCGTAGCCCCACTCCAGCACCCGTTTGGAGCGCAGGCTCAGGATCAGCAGCGGGCCGAGGATGAACAATGGCCACAGCTTGGCCGCGCCGCCGAGCCCGATCAGGATGCCGGCCAGCGCCGGATGTCGCCTGGTCCAGGCGTAGAGGCCGAACGCGTACAGGCCGATCGCGAGGAAGTCCCAGTTCACGGTCGTGACGAGCAGCAGGATCGGGGACAGGGCGAAGAGCGCGACGTCCCATGGTCGTCGCCGGCGCAGGGCGAGCATCACGCCGGCCGTGGCCACCGCCAGGACGCCGAGCAGCAGCGCGGTGCCGTCGTAGAACCAGGTTCCCTGGTTGATGGCCGGGTTGTTCTTGCCGATCGCGTGCACCGGCAGGCCGACGGCGCCCATGAAGAGGCCGGTGACCACCGGGTACTCCACCGCGTGGTCGCGGTAGGGCACCTTGCCCTCGTTGAGGCCCTCGGCGTAGTAGAGCGCCAGCACGTCGGTGTAGCAGAACCGCGTGTACTGCATGTTGTTCTGCCAGTCGCCGTCCCGGCAGGGCGACTTCTGCACCCAGTGCAGGGCGAGCGTCAGGCAGCAGAGCGCCAGCACGATGCGGGCGGCGGTCCAGAACCGGCCGGGCCGCGAGCTCGGGTTGACCGCGTGTGTGCCGAGCGGGCCACCGATCGCCTCGGACAGACCGCGGACGAAGGCGTCCGACGCTGCGGGCTTCTCGAGGTGATCAGGCTCGGTGCTCATGACTTGGCATCATGCCTCATGAACCACACGAAAACGGCGCTCGCCCCCGGCGGTGCGGGGACGAGCGCCATCAGCTAACCGGTGAGCGCCGCTAATTCGGCTCGGCGTTCTGACCGCCGCCCTGATCGGTGTTATCGCCCGGTTGGGTGGGGTCACCGTCGTTCTGGCCGCCGCCGTTCTCGCCGCCGTTCTCGCCACCGTTGTTCTGGCCGCCGTTGTTCTGCCCACCGTTGTTCTGGCCGCCGTTGTTCTGGCCGCCGTTGTTGTTGCCGGGCAGACCCGGGATGTTGATGCCACCCGGGTTCGGCGGGTTCTGCGGGTTCTGACCGTCCTGGCACAACTGGGCGAGCAGGTCACACGCCGGGTTCTCGGGCTTCTCGGGGGGGAGGCCGTTGCCCTTCTTGTTCGGGTCGCCGACCTTCTCGTCCGGCAGGAAGTCGTCCTTCGGGTAGTCCATCGCCTTGTTGGCGAGGTCGAGGAAGGTCTTCCAGACCTCGCCCGGCACCGAACCACCGCTCATGCCGCTCTTGCTGTTCGGAGTCTTGAAGATCGGCTGCGGCACCATCTTCTTCTTGACTTCCTTCTCACGGCCGATCCAGACCGTGGCCGCGATGTGTCTCGTCCCGCCGACGAACCAGGCGTCACCGTTCTGGCTGGTGCTGCCGTCCTTGAACTCCCAGGTGCCGGACTTGCCGATGGCCTTGTAGCCGTCCTTCAGCGTCTTGTCGTTCTTGCCCGGGATCTTCTGCAGCACGTGGTCGATCGCCGCCACGACGTTCTTCTCGAAGACCTGCTTGTCGGTCTTCTTCTCCTTCTTGTACGCCTGGAACTTGCCCGCGGCGTCCCGCTTCATGACCGTCTTCACGAAGTGGGCCTTGTTGTAGACGCCGTCGTTGGCCAGGGTGGCCACCCCGCTCGCGTGGTCGAGCGGGGTGATCGGGTACTGCCCGTACCCGATCTCGTTGCCGAGCTGGGCCTTGAGCTTGGCCTCATCGGTGACCTTGTTCAGGTCGATGCGGCCTTGCTGCCCGGTGATGAAGTTGACGCCGGCCTTGCGGGCGGCCTCGGCCACCTTGTCCGATCCGAGCTTGGCGGCCAGGTGGTAGAAGCAGAAGTTGTACGACTGGATCGTGCACGTCTCGAGCGAGCAGCGCCGCTTGTCACACTGGAGGTTCTCCCGGCTGGCGTTGTTGATCGCGTCGCCGCCGATCTTCTTCACCTCGGCGTCCCAGGTGGTGTCGAAGCCGTAGCCGTCGCTCAGCGCCGCGAGCAACGTATAGATCTTGAACGACGAGCCCGGGGGCCGGCCGCCGCCGATGAAGTCGCCCGAGTCGTTGTAGTTCGGCCCGGCGTAGTCCCAGCCGGTGCCCTTCGGGCCGCCGTAGTAGGCGAGCACCCGCCCGGTGCCTGGGTCGACCGCCGTCAGCGCCGTCTTGTACGTCGCCTCGAAGTCGTGCAGCGGCGATTCTTCGTTGGCCCGGTTGGCCGCGGTCTCGGCCGCCTTCTGCACCGCCGGGTCGATCGTCGTGGTGATCCGCAGACCACCCTTCGACTGCTCCTCGGAGGAGATGCCCATCGCCCGCAGCTCGTTCTTGACGTACTTGACGATCTTGCCCGTGGCCTGCTGGCTGCCGCAGTCGGTGCGGCACTTGTTCGGGTCGAACTTCTGCACCGTGGGGAACTTGGCCGGCATGTCGGCGGGCTTGAGCCAGCCCTTCTCGACCATGTTGTTCAGCGTGTACTGCCAGCGCTCCTTGGCGTTCTGGAGGCTGTTCTGCGGGTCGTAGCCCTGGTGCGTGGCGGACGGCTCGGGCTGCTTGATCACCGACGCGATGACCGCGGCCTCGGCCGGCGTGATCGCGCCCTTGGCGCCGGGCTGGGTGATCGACGAGCGGTTGTTGCCGAAGTACGCCTTCACGGCGGCCTCGATGCCGTACGCGCCCCGGCCGAAGTACACCGAGTTGAGGTAGCGGCCGAGGATCTCTTCCTTGGAGTAGTGGTCCTCCATCTTGCGGGCGATGACCGCCTCACGCAGCTTGCGGTTGTAGCTGATCTCCTTCAGCTCCGCCGCGTGCCGGGCGTACTGCTGGGTGATCGTCGAGGCGCCCTGCGTGTCGCCGCCGGTGAAGTTGTTCCACGCGGCCCGCATGATGCCGAGCATGTCGATGCCGTGATGGTCCTTGAAGTTCTTGTCCTCCGCCGCCATCACCGCCTCGCTGATGACGGGGTTGATGGTCTGGTACGGCACCAGCGACCGGTTCGTGTCGCCGACCGTGGCCAGCAGCGTCTTGTCGTTCGACGCGAACAGCTGGGTGACCTGGTCCTCGGCCTTGGGCTCGGTGAGCTGCACGTCGTCGAAGAACCACGTGCCGGCCACCACGCCGCCGCCAAGCAGGATCACCACGATCGCCGCGGCCGCGGTGAGGATGTTCGCCCGGCGGCGCTTCTTGGCCGACTTGGTCAGGTCCTTGCCCTTGGGTCCGCCCGGTCCGCCGCCGCCGGGGCCCTCGAGCTGGTCGTAGGACGGGCCGGGACGCACCGCGGCACGGGCCACGGAGGCGGAGCCGACCGACGCGGAGCCGACCGACGCGCGACCACCGACCCGGGCCGAGCCCACGGGGGCGTTGCCCATCGGGGGGCCGCCGACCGAGGCACGTCCGCCCACGGGCACACGGCCGCTGGTTCCGCCCACGGAGGCCGAGCCACTCACGCCGGCACGGCCGCCAGGGGCGGAGCCACGCCGATAGGCGTCAGGCGTAGGAGCAGGCCCGGACCCGGGCACGTTGGCCCGGGCGCGCGCAGACTGCGGATCGCCGTACGAGTTCATCGGTCACACCTACCGGTCGAGGTGCCGCGCCCGGGTAGCCCTGGAGGGGCTGCCACAGGCGGCGTCACAGACTGACGTCATGGGCTGCTCGGTCACAGCCGCCCTGTCGGATGTCCAGAATGACCGATTGCGGGGCTGGATGCCCGTACCGGTCTCAAACGTGTCCACGTTAGCGAGGGCGGATCGGTTCATCGACGACCCTCCCATCGGTGTGACGTCGACCCCGCTGCCGCCGCGTCCCGGCCCGGCTCGCCGGCGTCCAACGCATCCCGCCCGAGCAGGAACTGCTCGGTCAGGTGGTTCCAGGAACAGGACTGGCACACCTCGACGACGAACACCTGGAACTCACGCAGTGTCATCGCCAGGACCGGAAGTTCCGCGAGTTTGCGGGCCTGCCCGGCGGACTGCTTGAGCTCGTCGCCGTAGATGTAGTGCACCAGGGTCAAGTTGTCCAGACGGCAGACCGGGCAGCGGTCCTCGGTGGGTTCACCGTGAAATCTGGCCGCGTTCTTCAGGTACGGCGACGCATCGCAGACCTCGAGGGTCCCGACAAGCCCCTTGTGCAGGTCACGCAGCAGCGCTCGCTTCTGAAGCGAGTAGTCCACCACCTGCCGCTGCGTCCGCACGGCGTAGAGAGTACGCGGTCACCCCGGTCCCGGCGACAGTCATCACGCAGGGTGGCGCCGTGGTCGCGTACGCATGATCTGGTTGCCGTTTGTTCCGACCCGCTCTACGGTTGCGATGTATCGGGGCGATACATCGGAGAGGGGGGATCGGGATGATCGAGTTGGCCATCCTCGGCCTCCTGCAAGAAGCCCCGATGCATGGGTACGAGCTCCGCAAGGAACTCGCCACCAAACTCGGCACGCTGCGCGCCGCGATCAGCTACGGAACGCTCTACCCCACGCTCAAGCGCCTGCAGACCGGCGGCTGGATCACCACGGCGGGCAATGCCGACGTGGCCGAGGCCCCTCCGCTGACCAGCAAGCGCGGCCGGGTCGTCTACAAGATCACCGCCGAGGGCAAGGAGCGGTTCGCCGCGATGCTCGCCCAGGCGGGTCCCGAGACGTACGACGACGCCGGCTTCGGCGTGCACTTCGCGTTCTTCGCCCGGACCGACCGGGCCACCCGGCTGCGGATCCTCGAGGGTCGCCGCCGCCGGGTCGAGGAGCGTCGGGAGGGGCTGCGCGACGTGCTCGCGCGGGCCTCGGACCGGCTCGACGCCTACACCCTCGAGCTGCAACGACACGGACTGGACGCCTGCGAGCGCGAGGTCCGCTGGCTGGAGGAGCTGATCACGAATGAGCGCTCCGGCCGTTCCCCTTCCGCGCGTACGACGGAAGGGGAGACATCCCCCGCAGATCCGGGCCCGCCTGAGGACCGGTCATCATGACCAAGGAGGCAAACGCGATGGGCTCCGTCCGCGTCGCCATCGTCGGTGTGGGTAACTGCGCCTCGTCCCTGATCCAGGGCGTCGAGTACTACCGCAACGCCGACCCGACCGACCGTGTCCCCGGTCTCATGCACGTGACCTTCGGCGACTACCACGTCGGCGATGTGACCTTCGTCGCAGCGTTCGATGTGGACGCCAAGAAGGTCGGCATGGACCTGGCCGAGGCGATCGTCGCCAGCGAGAACAACACCATCAAGCTGTGTGACGTGCCCCCGACCGGGGTGACCGTCCAGCGTGGACCGACCTTCGACGGCCTGGGGCAGTACTACCGGGAGATCATCGACGAGTCGTCGGCCGAGCCGGTGGACGTCGTCCAGGCGCTGCGTGACGCCCAGGTCGACGTCGTGGTGTCGTACCTGCCGGTGGGCTCGGAGCAGGCCGACAAGTTCTACGCCCAGGCCGCCATCGACGCCGGCTGCGCGTTCGTCAACGCCCTGCCGGTGTTCATCGCCTCCGACCCCGTGTGGGCCCAGAAGTTCACCGACGCCGGCCTCCCGATCGTCGGCGACGACATCAAGAGCCAGGTCGGCGCCACCATCGTGCACCGCGCGCTGGCCAAGCTGTTCGAGGACCGCGGCGTCGAGCTGCTGCGTACGTACCAGCTGAACTTCGGCGGGAACATGGACTTCATGAACATGCTGGAGCGCACCCGCCTGGTGTCCAAGAAGATCTCCAAGACCCAGTCGGTGACCAGCCAGATCCCGCACGAGATGGTGAAGAGCGACGTGCACATCGGCCCGTCCGACCACGTGCCGTGGCTCGACGACCGCAAGTGGGCCTACATCCGGCTCGAGGGCCGCAGCTTCGGCGACACCCCGCTGATGGCCGAGCTCAAGCTCGAGGTGTGGGACTCGCCCAACTCGGCCGGCGTGATCATCGACGCCGTCCGCGCGGCCAAGATCGCCAAGGACCGCGGCATCGGCGGCCCGATCCTGAGCGCCAGCTCGTACTTCATGAAGTCGCCGCCGGAGCAGTACAACGACCACGACGCCAAGGCGGCGGTCGAGGCCTTCATCAAGGGCGAGATCGAGCGCTAAACTCGTCGCGTGACGTCCCCGGGGGGTCGAGCCGATGGCTCGGCCCCTCGTGTCATCCGGTCGGCCGTTCCACCCACGCCGGCCAACCCGACCCGTCACCCCACCAACCTTCTGATGGGTACGCTCGGCAGCGCTGTATTACTGGTGTCGTTGGTGGCCGCGTGCGCCCGCCCCGGCAACACCCCGCCGCAGGCCCCGGTCCCCGGCAACACCACGGTCCAGGTCACCATCAGCGGCGCCGCCACCGGCCAGGCCACGATGCAGGTCTCCGCCTTCATCGAGCAGGTCTCGCCGAGCGCGCGCCCGTGCCTGCCGAACTCGATGCTCGCCCGCCTCCCCGACGGCGAGATCCCGGTCGGCCCCAGCGGCCCGGTGGCGCCCTCACCGTGTCGTCGCTGAGCCGATCGTCAGGCGATCAATTTCTCAAGCCGCGCGACGCGGTCTCGCGTCTTATCGGCGAGCGCGCGCCATCTCACCTCCTCATCGACATCCCCGCGGTCGCGCGCCTCCTCAGCAAAGCGATCTATGTCGGTCGCCTCGGCCAAGAACGACGTCACTGCCGGCGCAACTGTCGTGGGGCAGTGGGTGGTCTCCTTTCGGAACTTGATCATCATCTCGGTGGCGAAGGCGCTGCTGAGTGCGCACCACTGGTCGTAGACCTGCGCCTCCGTTTCGTTGGCGATCGCCTTGATCGACCTCAGCCTTTCGAACAGCTTCCCAAGATGCGCGATTGCCTCTTCGTGAGCAGCTCCTCCTGAGTCCATGCCGCATTTTTACTCTTGCCTATAGTCATGAGTCAACAGGACATCTGTCATCTAGTTATGCGCCCCAGGAGCGCTCCAGCGCGACCCGCGCCTCCAGCTCGAGCAGCTTCCGTTTGCGCTCCAGCCCACCACCGAAACCGACCATCTTGCCCCCGGCCCCGACCACCCGATGGCACGGCACGATGACCGGCACCGGGTTGTGGTTGCACGCCGTGCCGACGGCCCGGGACAACCCGACATCACCCAGCGCGGTGGCGATCTCGCCATAGGTGACCATCTCGCCGTACGGAATCTTGGCGATCTCGGCCCACACCGACCGCTCGAACTCGGACCCGCCGCGCATCTCCACCGGCAGCGTGAACTCGGTCAGCCGCCCGGCGAAATAGGAACGCAGCTGATCGGCCACCGGCCCGGCGCCCTCGACCGGCCCGGACGCGGCGAACCGCACCCCGACGACGGTCGCACCGTCGAGCGAGACTCCCAGCGGACCGATCGGCGACTCCACCACCACATGCATGGCGACGATTCTGCTCGGGCCCTACGACAAGTTCTGGTCCCGGGCCCACTTCAGCAGTTCGGCCTCGGCCTCGTCACGGTCGAGCGGGCCGCGGTCCAGGCGCAGTTCCCGGAGGTGCTTCCAGGCCTTGCCGACGATCGGGCCGGGCGGGACGCCGAGCAGCTCCATGATCGCGTTGCCGTCGAGATCGGGGCGTACCCGGGCCAGGTCTTCCTCGGCCGCCAGCCGGCTGATCCGTTCTTCCAGCGCGTCGTAGTCGGCGGCCAGCTGCGCCGCCTTGCGCCGGTTCCGGGTCGTCACGTCGGACCGGGTCAGCTTGTGCAGCCGGGACAGCAGCGGTCCGGCGTCGGTGACGTAGCGGCGTACCGCCGAATCGGTCCACTCGCCCCGGCCGTACCCGTAGAAGCGCAGGTGAAGAGCGACCAGCTCGACCACGTCGGAGGTCACGTCCTTGGGATAGCGCATCGCCTTCATGCGCTGCTTGGTCATCCGCGCGCCGACCACCTCGTGGTGGTGGAAGCTGACCCGCCCGTCGCGGCCGACGTCCTTGGTGGCCGGCTTGCCGACGTCGTGCATCAGCGCGGCCATCCGCAGGGTGAAGTCGGGCCCGGTGTCGCCCTCGAGGCGGATCGCGTTCTCGACCACGATCAGCGTGTGCTCGTACACGTCCTTGTGCTGGGCGTGCTCGTCGATCTCGAGCTTGAGGCCGGACAGCTCGGGCAGGAAGCGGTCAGCCAGCCCGGTGTCGACGAGCAGCCGCAGGCCGGTGACCGGGTCGGCGCCACTGAGCAGCTTGGTGAACTCGTCCCGGATCCGCTCGGCGGTGATCCGGTCGAGGTCGGCGGCCATGTCCCGCATGACCGAGAGGACCGATTCGTCAACCTTGAACCGGAGCTTCGAGGCGAACCGGGCGGCCCGCAGCATCCGAAGTGGATCATCACCGAAGGAGAGGGAAGGAGCGGCCGGGGTACGAATCAGGCCGGCCGCGAGATCTTGCAGGCCACCGTACGGATCAGTGAACTGGTGCCCCGGCACCGAGACGGCCATGGCGTTGATCGTGAAGTCGCGCCGCTGCAGGTCGTCGAGCAGATTATCGCCGTACGTGACGATCGGGTTCCGGGTGACGCCGTCGTACGCCTCGGCCCGGAACGTCGTGATCTCGATCCGCAGGCCGTCCTTCTGCACGCCGATCGTGCCGAACTCGCGCCCCGTCTCCCAGATCGCGTCGGCCCAGCCCTTGACCACCGCGAGCGTCTGTTCCGGCCGCGCGTCGGTGCAGTAGTCGAGGTCGTCGCCGAGCCGCCCGAGCAACGCGTCGCGAACCGACCCGCCCACGAGATGGAGTTCGTGGCCGGCGTCGGCGAAGCGGCGACCCAACTCGTCGGAGATCGGAGAGACGCGCAGCAGCTCCGCAACGGCGTTGCGCTGCGCCGAGTTCAGTACAGACATGGGACGACCAGCGTATCGGTCGTGGCGGCGACCGGCGGAAGCGGGCAGGATGGGCGTCGTGCCCGTTTCTGAGGCGCTGAGCCGCCTCAGCCAAGATCCCGCGTTCTGGGCCAGCGTCCTGACCGGTGACCGCTTCACCGAGAGCCGGCCGACGCTGCACCTCTCCTTCCCGGTCGTCGGCGGCTACGCCCTGGTCCTCGAGGCCGATCTCGGCGGCGGCGAGCGCGCCCTCGGTCTGCGCAGCCCGGCCAGCCTGGAGCCGATCCAGCTCGGCTGGACCGCGCCCGGTCTGCCGCTGCCGGCCGCGTTGCGCTGGTGGGAACTCGATCTCTGCGCCCGGGTGATCGCCCTGGAAGATCCGACCCTCCCGCACCCCGGCCTGGTGGTGGCCCTGCTCTCACCGTTCGCGCCGGCGCTGCCCGAGGACAACGGGCACGAGATCACCCAGGTCCGCACGGCCGCCTACCGCTCCCTGCTGCGCCCGCCGCCCGGCGACGAACCGCCCGACCCGCGCCGCGAGCCACCGTTGCCCCTGTTCACCGACGCCGCCTGGTGGCCGTCCCCCCGGGTGCTCGACGACGCCACGATCACCCGGTACCTGACCGCCGACCAGCCCCACGCCGAGGTCCGCTCCGGTCACCGTTTCCCCCGGGCCGACCTCGACCGCATGCTCCGGCTGGCCGACCGGCGGCTGGCCGAGCTCGCCGACAACCCCCTTTTCGCGCGGGTACGCCCGTCCGCCCGCCAAATCACCGAGAGCGGCGACCTCTCCCACGTGTCCGAGCTGGTGCACGTGCTGACCGAGGCCGGCTGCGACCACCCGACCGTGCTGGACGCCCTCAGCGAGCCCCTGGTGCCGGCCGAGGCCTGCTGGATGGTCGAGACCCTGGCCGGCGCCGCACCCGGCACCCTGCTGCGCCGCTGCGTCTAGCACGTCTCCTCGCGCACCGCCCCGGCCTGTGGATGACGCCGGAACACTCCCGTCCTGTGGATGACGCCCAGGCCCATCCCGCCGCCCGCGCTACGTTCCCGCCCACCCAGAGGGCGGGGGCGGTGGCGGTCCTCGCGCTCGTGCGCGCGCGCACGCGCGCGCGAGACGCACAAGACGGCTGGAAAGTTGCATCGGGGGCGGTGCGGTGGGCGCGCTCACACGCCACGGCTTTAGGCTTCGCTGCGAAAGACGAGCAGGGGAGAACAGCGTGACCGGCGGCCTGTACCGCAGTTCGCACGCCGAACACCAGGGCGGCGCGCCCGGGGCCACCGACGTCAGCCCGAGCGACCTCGACGAGCCGGAGGCGCCCGAGACCGTCCATCCGGAGGATGGCGGGCCGGACGACGACCACCAGCCACGTCCCGAGGACAGCGGCGTCATCCCGTCCGAGGGGCCCACGCCCGGTGTGGTGGCGGCCGAGGAGGCGCTCCCGCCCGAGCAGCCCGTGCCCGGCACCACGCGGCAGAGCGCCATCATGGCCGTCTGGAGCTTCGTCAGCCGGGTCATCGGCTTCGTCCGCAACGCCCTGGTCGGCATGACGCTGGGTTCGGCGGTCGGCGACGCGTACACCAGCGCCCAGTTCCTGCCGAACCAGATCTACGAGCTGCTGCTCGGCGGCATCCTGACCAGCGTCCTGATCCCGTTGCTGGTGCGCCGCCGGAAGGCCGA
The DNA here is from genome assembly GCF_040684855.1 of Actinoplanes sp. NPDC089786. Taxonomy (NCBI): domain Bacteria; kingdom Bacillati; phylum Actinomycetota; class Actinomycetes; order Micromonosporales; family Micromonosporaceae; genus Actinoplanes; species Actinoplanes sp. NPDC089786. The sequence continues at coordinate 215,330 of NZ_JBFBGU010000001.1, read as the reverse complement.
TCCGGACGGCGGTCAGGCGTACACCCAGAAGCTCCTGACCTTTGCCATGGTCAGCCTGGGCATCGCGACGGTCCTGGTGGTCCTGGCCGCGCCGGTCATCACCTGGATCCAGTCCGGCGGCAGCACCACGCCCGAGTATCGCGACCTGGTCACGATGTTCGCGTACCTGATGTTGCCGATCATCTTCTTCACCGCTCTGTCCGCGCTGATCGGCGCCGTGCTCAACGTCCGCGGGCACTTCACCGCACCGATGTGGGCGCCGATCCTGAACAGCGTCGTGGTGATCGCGGCCTGCGGCGTCTTCCTGCTGTTCCTCAACAGCCCCGACGGCCTGACGATCGCCGACATGACGCCGGCCCGGGTCGCGGTGATCGGCGGCGGCACCCTGCTCGGCATGATCGTCCAGGCGCTCGGGTTGCTGCCGGCCCTGCACAAGGTCGGTTTCCGGTGGAGCTGGCGGTGGGACCCGCGCGGCCTCGGGCTCGGCGAGATCGGGCGGCTGGCCGGCTGGATGCTCTGCTACGTGGTGGCCAACCAGGTCGGGGTCTTCATCGTGGTCCGGCAGCTGAGCGGCGTCTCCGGCAACGACAACGCGAGCACGCTGGCCTACAACTACGTCTACCTGCTGACCATGATGGCGCACGGGATCATCGGGGTGTCGGTGATGACCGCCCTGCTGCCGAAGATGAGCGCGGCCGCGGCCGAGGGCCGGTTCGCCGACGTCAGCGAAGATCTGCGCCGCGGCATCCGGCTGGTCACGACGGCCCTGGCCCCGATCGCGGCGGTCTACGCGGTGCTCGGTGTGCCGATCGCGGTCACGCTCTTCCAGGGTGGCAACTTCAGCCTCGATGCCGCGCACGCCACCGGCACGGTTTTGGTCACCGGTTCGCTGGTCGTCATCCCGCTGTCGATCAGCTACCTGTGCACGTACGCGTTCTACTCGCTGCAGGGCAACAAGACGGTCGCGCTGATCAACATCCCGGTGGTCGCGCTGCGCGTCACCGGGTACCTGGTGCTCGCCCGGGTGCTGTCCGAGTCGATGGCCGCGGCCGGGATGACGGCGGCCAACGCCATCTCGTACGCTCTCTCCGCGGTGATCTCGCTGTCGGTGCTGCGGCGTCGGATCGGCCGGCTCAACCTCGGCTCCCTGGTCGCCGCAGTGCTCAAGGTCTTCGTGGCCGCGGCGGTGGCCGGTGTGCTGGGTTGGCTGGTGGTGCGGCTGCTGCCCGGTGGTGGCCAACCGGACCGCCTCGACGCGCTGCTGCAGCTGGTGGCGGGTGGTGCGGTGATCCTCGTGGCCTACCTCGGGGTGGCCGCTCTGCTGCGGGTGTCCGAGATCAGCCAGGTCGTCGGGACGGTCCGCCGCAAACTTGGACGTTGACGACTATGCACAAGCTGTGGATAACTTTCTGATCAGACAGTTCGGCTCCGCCATTCGGACGAACCACCCCAGCCAGGGCTTTGTTTGGCGCTGCCGCGCCAGGGGGATGACCTGTGGGCCGGTGGCGGCGGGCGGGTAAGGTCGCTCTGGACACGTGTGCACCACCGAGGGAGGACGGGTGACCCAGGTCGGCGAAGGCCAGGAGACCACGGCCGATGAGTCCGGTCCGGTCATGACCTTCGGTGCACCCACCGTCGGTGAGATCCTGGCGGAGCGCTACCAGCTAGAGGAACACGTCAACAACGACAGCGCCGGCCGTCAGGTCTGGCGCGGTATTGATGTGATCCTCCGCCGCCCAGTTGCGGTTGTGCTGCGCTATCCGGGTGGCGACTCGGCCACCGAGATGCTTCAGGCCGCGGTCGCCGCGAGCCGGGTGATTCATCCCAACCTCTGCGGCGTGTACGACGCGATCGACGAGAGTGCGCGGGCCTATGTGGTGCGCGAGTGGGTCGACGGCGAGGCATTGCGTGACCTGATCGCCGCCAACGGCCCGCTCGAGCCGGCCCGGGCCACCGCGATCGCTCATTCGATCGCCGACGCCCTGGCCGCGGTGCATGCCACCGGCATGGTGCACGGCAACGTGCACCCGGGAACGACCCTGATCGGCGACGACGGCCGGGTCGTGCTGGCCGACGCGCGCGCCGACTCGGCCGATTCCACCGAGGGCGACGTGCGGGCGGTCGGTGGCCTTCTCTACTACGCGCTCACCGGCACGTGGCCCCATGCCGAGCTCGGCCAGTCCGCGCTGCCCGACGCCGACCGTGACGCGAGCGGTGTGCTGCCCTCGCCGCGGACCATCCGCGCGGGCGTGCCGGCCTACCTCGACGACCTGACCATGGACCTGCTCGACAAGCGGGTCGCGGCGCCCGATGCCGACGCCCTGGCGGCCGAACTCGACCGGCTCGACGCGGCCGACGACGACTACGAAGATGTCGGCCCGCTGCGGTTCGCCCAGAACAGCACGGCGACCGAACCGGTCCGCAGCACCCGCAAGATCGTCTTCGGGGTCGGCGCGCTGGTCGTGATCGCGCTGGTCGGCCTGATCTTCGGCATCCGGGCGATCAGCAACTCGGGCAAGCCCGACCCGACGCAGACCAACCAGGCCGGCACCGCGCCGGCCGGGCAGGACGGCGGCGAGCAGACCCCGGGCGGCCAGGCCGAAGCGCCGCCGCCGGCGAAGATCCCGCTGACCGCCGACATGGTCCGCATCGTCGACCCGCCCAAGGGCAGCCGGAGCGACAAGGGCGAGTCCGAGTTCACGGTCGACGACGACAAGGAATCCGGCTGGGAGACCCAGCGCTACAACCAGTCCAACTTCGGCAACAACAAGCCGGGCATGGGCGTGCTGATCCACCTCCCGTCGCCGCGATCGATCGCCGATGTCCGGGTCGAGACCACCACGGCCGGTGTGGCCATGGACATCCGGGTCGGCACGAGCGACCCGGGCGACAGCTCGCAGGGCGACAAGAAGATCGTCGAGAGCTACAAGAAGCTCGGCGAGGCCGACACCAGCAAGACCGACGGGACCAAGGAGATCTTCCCGGTCTTCGACCCCGACCAGAAATACCAGTACATCCTGGTGTTCATCACCGACCTGCCGAAGGCCGACGACGGCAGCGGCAAGTACAAGCTGACGATGAACAACCTCGAGCTGTGGGGCTACTGACCGGGTCCCGGCGACTCGCCGGTGTCGACTAGATTCTCAGCGTGACCACCGGCGGTGCAACCGAGGGCGTGACCGACGCCGAGCTGTTGCACGCCCATGTCGAGGGTGACCCCGAGGCGTTCGCCGAGCTGGTCCGGCGCCACCGCGACCGGCTGTGGGCGGTGGCCCTGCGAACGGTCGGCGACCGGGAAGAGGCCGCCGACGCGGTGCAGGACGCGCTGCTGTCGGCCCACCGCGCGGCCGCCCGGTTCCGGGGCGACGCCCAGGTCACGACCTGGCTGCACCGCATCGTGGTGAACGCCTGCCTCGACCGCGTCCGCAAGCGCCAGGCCCACCCGACCGTGCCGCTGCCGGACGGCCGGCACACCGACGACGGCGCCGCCGCGACCGGTCCCGAGCCGGCCGCACCGGTCCGCGACCACGAGACCGCGCTGGTGGTCCGGCAGGCGCTGACCGAGCTGCCGGCCGAGCAGCGGGCCGCGCTGGTGCTGGTCGACGTCCAGGGCTACCCGGTGGCCGAGGCCGCCGAGATCCTCGGGGTGGCCGAGGGCACGATCAAGAGCAGATGCGCGCGCGGCCGGGCACGGATGGCTCTGCGGCTCGGCCATCTCCGCAAGGGAGACGATGGTCACGGGAACCACCAGCCGACCGGCAGCGTCCCATCCGGGTCGGTGCAGGCGAGGTCCGAGGGGAGGAAAAGCCGATGACCGCGGACGAGTTCGGCACGGTCGATGTCGACCTGCTGGCCGACTACATCGGTGACGCCCTCGACGGGCCCGATCACGAGCGTGTCGCGCGCCTGGTCGCCGACGACCCCGAGTGGCGTTCGGCTTACGCCCTGCTGTCCCCGGGAATGGACTCGGTCTCGGCCGAGCTGAGTGCGATGGGTTCCGCTCCCGAGCAAATGCCCGACGATCTTTGGGTACGCCTGGACGACGCGTTCCGATCGCCCATCGCCGACCCCTCGACGATTCCGGCCGATCTCGCCACGCCCGCCGAGCCCCATCTCGAGCCGGTTCGCGCCGACCGCCACCTGGTTTCCGTACCCACCGAAGTTTCCGCGCCCACCGAAGTTTCCGTACCCACCGAACGGTCTGAGCGCAAGAACACGTCGCGCCGGCGCCGCCTTCGCTGGGCCGCACCCATCGCCGCGGCCGCGGGGGTCGTCGCCTTCGCCGGTTTCGGCGCCGCCTACCTGAGCAACAGCAAGAGCTCCCAGGACAACGCCACGTCGAGTGCGGCCGGTGCGGCCGACATGCCGCAGAACGCCCCCGAGATCGCCTCCGCCGGCGGCGCGTCCGGGCTGGTCGACGGGCCGTTCGCCGGCCAGGTCAGCGCCACCGGAACCAACTACTCGGAGCGGTCGCTGCGCAACACCGTCCCGTTCAACAACGCGGCCCCGAAGACCGCCGACGACGGTCCGCTGTCGGCGCCCCCGGCGCAGGAACAGGCCCGGACCGGCGGGGCGATGCCCGTGCTGCCGGCCGATCCCGGGCTGAGCCGGCTCGGCTCGAGTGACGCGCTGAGGGCCTGTCTCGAGGCGATCGCCAACCAGAACGGCGCCGGCCGCATCACCGTGCAGTCGATCGACTACGCCCGATTCAACGCCGCTCCCGCCCTCATCGTGCGGTTCACCGCCGAGGGGGTCACGCAGTCGTGGGCGACCGGCCCCGACTGCGGCGCGTCCGGTCGCGGCGCGCAGGTGCGCAAGGCCGTGCAGGTAGGCTGAGAGACCCTGGATTTCCCAGTTCGTGACGCCCGACACGGGCGTGTTCCGTACGGGAATGGCGCGTCTCTACTCTGACGTTCTAGGGTGCGGAATCGCCGGAGCGAGTGCCCCGGCGGCGACAGACTTTAGGAGTCGGCTGTGGACGAGATCCGGAACCTGATCATCATCGGATCGGGGCCGTCCGGCTACACCGCGGCGTTGTACGCGGCTCGTGCCAACCTCAAGCCGCTGGTCATCGAGGGCGTCCAGTCCGGTGGCGCGCTGATGACCACCACCGAGGTGGAGAACTTCCCCGGGCACCCCGACGGTGTCATGGGCCCCGAGCTCATGGACAACATGCGCAAGCAGGCCGAGCGCTTCGGTGCGGAGTTCCTCACCGACGACGCGACCCGGGTCGAGCTCGGCGAGAAGGTCACCGAGCCGGGGGCCGAGGGCCTCAAGACCGTGTATGTGGGCGAGACCGAATATTTCGCCCGGGCGGTGATCCTGGCCACCGGTTCCGCGTGGCGGCCGCTGGGCATCCCCGGCGAGCAGGAGCTGCTCGGCCACGGCGTGTCGTCGTGTGCGACCTGTGACGGCTTCTTCTTCCGCAACCAGCACATCGTCGTGGTGGGCGGCGGCGACTCCGCGATGGAAGAGGCGACCTTCCTCACCCGCTTCGCCGAGACCGTGACGATCGTGCACCGCCGCGACTCGTTCCGGGCCAGCAAGGTGATGGCCGCCCGCGCGCTGAACAACCCGAAGATCAAGGTCGAGTGGAACTCGGTCGTCGAAGAGATCCTCGGTGACGACGGCAAGGTCGTCGGCGCCCGGGTCCGCAACACGTCGACCGACGAGACCAAGGTCCTCGACGTGACCGGCGTGTTCGTCGCGATCGGCCACGACCCGCGCAGCGAGCTGTTCAAGGGCCAGATCGAGCTGGATGACGAGGGGTACGTCAAGGTCGACGCCCCGAGCACCCGAACCAACATCCCCGGCGTGTTCGCCGCGGGTGACCTGGTCGACCACACGTACCGGCAGGCCATCACCGCGTCCGGCACGGGCTGTGCCGCCGCGCTGGACGCCGAGCGCTTCATCGCTTCATTCGTCGAGCTGTAAATCAGGAGGTCCATCCCGTGGGAGCAACCAAGGCGGTCACCGACGCTACGTTCGCCAGTGACGTACTTCAGTCCGACAAGCCGGTGCTTGTCGACTTCTGGGCCGAGTGGTGCGCGCCGTGCCGCAAGGTCGAGCCACTGCTGGCGGAGATCGCCACGGAGATGGGCGACAAGGTTGAGATCGTCAAGGTCAACATCGATGAGAACCCCGAGACGGCTCGCGCCTACCGGGTGATGTCGGTGCCCACGCTGACCATGTTCAAGGGCGGCGAAGCGGTCAACTCCGTGGCCGGCGCCAAGCCCAAGGGCGCGCTGATCAACCTGATCGAGTCGGCTCTCTGATTGTTGTTCTACGCACCCCGCGCTCTGATCGAGCGCGGGGTGTTGTTTTGGTGCCCTGTGGGGTGATCGGGGCGGCTGCGATTGGGTAGTACGCTCCGGACGGTTGCCCCCTTCGAGCTAGAGGAGTCGCCCTCGTGCGTGCGATCCGACGTGGAGACACCGGACCGGCGGTCGCGGAGATCCGTTCGATCCTGGTTCAGCTCGATTTCCTGCCGGGCGCCGCTTCTTCTGCTTCCGCGTCCTCCTCGGCTCCTGATTCCGGGTCTTCGTCGGCTCCTGCTTCCGCGGCTCCCGCTTCCGGGGCTCCTGCTTCCGGGGCTTCGTCGGCTCCCGCTTCGGCGGCTTCCTCGGCTCTGGATGACTTCGACGCCGAAACCGAGACCGCGGTCCGGGCCTTTCAGCAGAGCCGGGGCATCGGGGCGGACGGCCTCGTCGGGGTAGAGACCTGGGCCGCCCTCGACGGCGCCCGGTGGAAGCTCGGATCGCGGACGCTCTTCCACTCCGTACCTAACGCTCTCGTCGGTGAAGACGTCAGCGCGTTGCAGGAGCGGCTGCTGGAGATGGGCTTCGACACCGGCCGGGCGGACGGCATCTACGGCGCGCGGACGGCCCGGGCGGTGGCCCAGTTCCAGCGTGAGGTCGGTCTCACCGGCGACGGCTCGTGCGGCCCGCAGACCATGAAGGCGCTGCGCCGGCTCGGCCGCAAGGTGGTCGGCGGCCGCCCGCAGTGGCTGCGCGAGGCCGAGGCGTTCCGGCAGTCCGGCCCCAACCTGGTCGGCAAGACAATCGTTATCGACCCCGGTCACGGCGGCGGGGACGATTCCGGCGTGGTGGTGCCCGACGGTCCGCTGCGCTGGACCGAGGCCGACCTGGTGTACGACGTGGCGTCGCGCCTCGAAGGCCGGCTGGCCGCGGCCGGGATGCGGGTCCACCTGACCCGTGGTCCGAAGCCGGCCCAGCCGATGAGCGGGGCACAGCGCGCCGAACTGGCCAACGGGCTGGGCGCCGACCTGCTGATCTCGCTGCACCTGGACGAGAACACCAACGCCGACGCGGAAGGCGTTGCCACCTACCACTTCGGTACGGGCAACGGGCTCACGTCGACCGTGGGGGAGCGGCTCGCCAACCTGGTGCAACGGGAGATCGTGGTCCGGACCGGCCTGGAGAGCTGCCGGGTGCACGCGAAGACGTGGGAGTTGCTGCGGCTGACGCGGATGCCCGCCGTACGCGTGGATCTGGGTTATCTGACGTCGCCGAAGGACCGCGACCGGCTGGTGAACCCGCTGTTCCGCGAGCAGGTCGTCGAGGCGATCCTGGCGGCGGTGCAGCGGATGTACTACCCGGTCGAGAACGACGTGCCGACCGGCTCGATCGACGTCCGCCAGCTGCGGATGGCAATCGCGTCCCGCCGCTCGTAGCCCTGTGGACAGCTAACAACTTCGTAAAATCCGGCGGCTACGGTGACACCCCACCCTGTGATCGGGTGGGGGGCGGGTGGCGGGCGCGATTTCACATTTCGGCGTCGCGGCCCGTTCAGCTCTACCGCTGCGCGTGTCAGCTCTGGCCGCTGCGCGTGGCGGTGGCCGGGCGCACGGGGCGCAGCAGCGTCTCCGGGCTCATCGAGCCGAGCAGCTTCTCCAACGCGTACTCGACGTCCGACTTCCAGGACAGAGCGGTGCGCAGCTCGAGGCGTAGACGCGGATAGCGCGGATGCGGGCGTACCGTCTTGAATCCCACCGAGAGGAAGAAATCGACCGGCGCGACGCAGCCCTCTTCGCCCTCGCCCGCCTCGCCGAACTTGGCGTCGCCGAACGCTTCGATCGCCTTGACCCCGCGCTTGGTGAGGTCGCGCGCGACGCCCTGGACGAGCATCCGGCCGAGCCCGCCGCCGGCGAACGCGGCCACCACGTGTGAGGTCATCAGCAGGACGGCGTCGGCGCTGACCGGGCTGGTCGGGAACGCCATCGCTCGCGGCACGTAGGCCGGCGGCGCGTACATCACGAATCCGGCCGGCATGCCGTCGACGTAGGCCAGCTTGCCGCAGGAGCCCCACTCGAGCAGCGTCTGGGAGACCCAGGCTTCCTTCTCGAGCCCCGGGTCGCCGGACGCGCACGCCCGCTCGGCCGACACCGGGTCGAGCTCCCAGTAGACGCACTGTCTGCATGGTCGTGGCAGATCCTCGAGCGTGTCGAGAGTCAGGCTGACCAGGCGTCGCGACATGGGCGAGACCCCTCATCATCGGCGGACATGCGGACGCCCTCCGCGCCCCCGGAACGGGATCCTACGCTTCTCACTCCTTGATCGGCCCGAGAATGACCAGGCTTGCGAGTGATATCCGTGGTTAGCATGGGGCCTTTGTGGCTCGATTCCTGCTCCGTTTCTTTGCTGAGGGGTGACACGCATGTCCGGCACCACACAGGACGATTACACCGACCGCTATGCGCGGCGGGTCCGGGGGATGTCCACTTCCGAGATCCGCGCGTTGTTCGCCGTGGCCAGCCGGCCCGAGGTGGTGTCGCTGGCCGGCGGGTCGCCGTACATCGCCGCGCTCCCGCTCGACGCGGTGGGCGAGATGCTCGGCCGGCTCGCGACCGAGCACGGGACGACAGCGCTCCAGTACGGCATCGGCCAGGGCACGGTCGAGCTTCGCGAACACATCTGCGAGGTGATGGCCCTGTCCGGCATCAACGACGCGTCGCCGGACGACGTGGTGGTGACGGTCGGCGGACAGCAGGCGCTCGACCTGATCTCGCGGCTGTTCCTCGACCCGGGCGACGTGGTGCTCGCCGAGGGGCCGACCTACGTCGGCGCACTCGGCGCGTTCCAGGCCGCCCAGGCACAGGTGCGGCACGTGGCAATGGACGCAGACGGCCTGATCCCCGCCGCACTGGTCGAGGCACTCGCTGCCTCGGGCGGCCGCGCGAAGTTCCTCTACACGATCCCGACGTACCAGAACCCGGCCGGCGTGACCCTCTCCGAGGCCCGCCGCGAGGAGATCCTGAACATCTGCGCGGAACACAACCTGCTCGTGGTCGAGGACGATCCCTACGGGATGCTCTCGTTCGAGGAGGACGCGCCGCTCCCACTACGCGCGCGCCGGCGCGACGGGGTCATCTACCTGAGCACGTTCTCCAAGACCTTCGCGCCTGGGCTGCGGGTGGGATGGTTGTTGGCACCCCATGCGGTACGCGAGAAGCTGGTGATGATCTCCGAGGCGTCGATCCTGTGTCCCAGCGCGTTCGCCCAGGGCGCCGTGACGCAATACCTGGCGACCATGCCGTGGCGGCAGCAGATCAAGGTCTACCGCGAGGTGTACCGCGAGCGCCGCGACGCCCTGCTGATGGCGCTGTCCGACCTGATGCCGGCGGGCACCTCCTGGACGAACCCGGCCGGCGGCCTGTTCGTCTGGGCAACCCTGCCCGAGGGCCTGGACTCGAAGGCGATGATGCCCCGGGCCATCGCCGCGCGGGTGGCCTACGTTCCTGGCACCGGCTTCTACGCGGACGGCACGGGCAGGCAGAACATGCGCTTGAACTTCTCGTTCTCGTCGCCGGGCCGCCTCCGCGAGGGTGTCCGCCGGCTGGCCGGCGTGATGGAACAGGATCTCGCGATGCGGTCGATGTTCGGCACGCTGGACGAGTCCCATGCCCGGCGCGGCCGCCGAGGCGCTGCGGCAGCGGATACTCCTGGCCCTGACTTGGCATGATCATGGGCATGCCCCGGCCGTCATGTGATTCGGTTTCACGTGAAACAGGCGTCGGGTTGGTTTTGGCGCGGCCGCTGTTGCGTGGCGATGCGCTCCCGCTCATGTTTGTTGGGCGGGTGGCGCGTCGCCGCCGTCACGAGCTGCGGTCGCGGGTGCATCTGCGCTCTGACCGCAAGCTGTCTCGGCATGGGCCGTCATGCGCCAGGCAGCTGATAGCGGGACAGCCCCTTTCGCCGACAGAAGGGGTGCTGCACGGCTCGCGCTTGGACTGTTTCGGGTCTCCGCGTCCATGGTGGATCTTCCTTGCGGGCGCCGATCTCTTGTCGTACGAGCAAGTACCGATTGGACAAATAGGACGAATTGATTTGACGCTTGTGCCCTTAGGGAGGCGTCCGTCCAAGTCGGAATCGACCGTTGATGCTCGGCCCCTCTGGCTACGACGGTGCCGGCCTGGTCGGCGAGACGCCCGAACGTCGTCTCGTTTCCCACAGGCAACTCCTGCAACGGGTCGTCGAGAGCTTGCCACCGAGCCAGGGCAACTACGCAACCGAGGACGCACGTCGCCTGCCAGTCCAGGTTCCGCCCTGATCCCCCTGCCGACGAGAGCGACGTCAAGCCGCATCATGGCGGCGCCATCTCGACACACATCCGGCACTGCCGGCAACCAGCGGCCTTGGGCGTCCTCCGGCCGTCGTCCCCTCTATACGTCCGGGCGGCCCTCCGTGCGTCACCTACCGACTCGGACCGATCTGGTGGAGGGGGCCGACCCCGGACCGGCCGCACGACCCGCGTGTCGTGCGGCTGATCACCGACGATCCCCCAGTGGCGTGCGGCTACCGCCCTGCCAACGCTGCTGTAGCCAGACGCGGCGCACCTCTCACGTCAGAGGCTCTACTCACCTCATCGCCAGCAGCGCGCCGAAGGATTCTCGATGACCAGCGCCCCTGATCCGTCCGCCCCGAGCGCCGCCGCACCGACCGGTCAGTCAGCGACCACCGGCATCACCGACGCGCGCAGGTTGCCCACCGCGGACCGCGCCGGCCATTTCGACCCCGCCGACCTCCAGGTGCTCGTACTGGCCGGTGGCCTGTCCTATGAGCGCGACGTCTCCCTGCGGTCCGGCCGGCGGGTTCTCGACGCTCTTCGCGGCGCCGGTGTGTCCGCCGAGATCCGCGACGCCGATGCCGCGCTGCTGCCCTACCTCGAGGCGGACCCACCGCACGCCGTCGTCATCGCGCTGCACGGGGCCACCGGGGAGGACGGCTCGCTGCGCGGGGTGCTCGACCTGTGCGGCGTGCCGTACGTCGGCTGTGACGCCCACGCCGCCCGCCTGGCCTGGGACAAGCCTTCGGCGAAGTCGCTGCTGCGCGAAGCGGGCATCCCGACCCCGGACTGGGTGGTGCTGCCGCAGGACCGCTTCTCGGAGCTGGGCGCCGCTGCCGTCCTCGACCGCGTTGCCTCGCGCCTGGGCTTGCCGCTGATGATCAAGCCGGCCCAGGGCGGCTCAGGGCTCGGCGCGACGGTGGTCCGTGAGGCGTCGGCGCTGCCCGCCGCGATGGTGGGCTGTTTCGGGTACGACTCGACGGCACTCGTCGAACGCTTCATCCCGGGCACCGCCGTCGCCGTCTCGATCGTCGACCTGGGCGACGGCCCGCAGGCCCTACCCGCGGTAGAAATCGTCCCGCGCAACGGCGTCTACGACTACGCCGCCCGCTATACCGCCGGCCTGACAACATGGCACGCCCCCGCCCGCCTGGATGAAGAGGTGGCCGCCCTGGTAGCGGAAACCGCGCTGTCGACCTACCGGGCCCTGAGCCTGCGAGACCTCTCCCGCGTAGACCTCGTGGTCGACTCGGACAACAACCCACAGGTCCTGGGCGTCAACGTCTCCCCTGGCATGACGGAGACGTCCCTGCTTCCCCTGGCCGTGCAGGCCGCCTCCCTGAACTTCGGCGTCATCCTGAAGTCGTTGGTCGTGCGAGCTGCGTCCAGAGCGGCCCGGTAGTCAGGTCGCGCATGTGCTCGGCGATGGTTGCCGACGACGCTAGGCCGACGCTTCCGCGCCCACGCGGTGGTTGCCCACGGCGCTTCCGCTCCGCGCGGCTACACCCGGCTGGACGTTTCCCCTGCGGCCTGGCGCGGGACCTTGGGTCCGTTCGGCGTGTTCGACGCGTCGTGACTGTCGTCTGCTGAGGGCGAGTGGTCGTCGCCGTCGGCCGGCTCGGCCTCGGGTGAGCCGGCTGCTGGTTTCACGGGAAACATGCCCGCCGAGCTGTCCGCGTTTGATTCCTCTGTCTGCGTACCCCAGGGACCGGCGGGAGCCGGCACACCTTCACCAGCCACCGACGTGGTGCCCGCGGTCGGGCCACCCACCGACGCGCTCGCGGCCGCCGTGGTCTGCGACTCGGCCGTCGGGGAGGTGCTGAAAGTTCCCGGCGATTCCCACTGGATGTGCGGCGGTTCGGCGTTGGCCTCGCCCCCGAACTCGGCGAGCCAGGCCGCCACCATGGCCAGGTTCTCGCGCCACTGGTGCTCGGGGATCGTCGGCAGGATGTCGTCCCACAGCGAGAGGAAGGTGCCGCGGAGCTGCAGCTGGCCGTACGGCCGCGCCAGGAACCACATGTGAAGGTGCGCCGAGCCATCGCCCCACCGATTCACGTGAACCCGCGCCACCCCGTCGAGCGAGCGAACCGCGCGCTCGAGCCGGACGGTCATGACGCCAAGCTCGGCGGCCAGCAGGTTCGGTAGATCGCCGAGGTCAAGATGCGAGCGGCATTCCAGAATCAGAACCATCGGCAGCCCGGTGGGCCGGTCCATCGCCCGGACACGCCAGCGTTCGCTAAACCAGATGTACGCATCGTCAGGCGTATTGCAGGCCACGCACTCGGCGGCGTCCTCACCGCTCCGCGGAGGCTCCACCGCCACGGGCGCGGCGAGCGGCTTGATGCGCATGTCGCCCTCGAAGGGGAACGACGGCCAGCGGGTGAAGTCCGGCAGGGGGGCGGCATTCTCGGGCACGAGCCTGACCTTAGTGCAGGCCACGGGGCACTGTCCCGGGTCAATTTCTCCGCAACCCCCGCGCTCACCGCCTTGACCCCGTGAAGCCCGCCGACACGTGCAAGTCGATCACTATCCGTGGGCACTAAACCACGCCCAAAGTTATCCACAGAAGTTATCCACAGGCCACGCCGTTTCACGTGAAACGCGACGTAGAACGCTTGCGCACCCTGTGGATACCCACGTGGACAACCCCTACCCACGCCCCCGTTTCACGTGAAACGGCCCCCTAACCACGCTCCTCAACAACCCAACTCACAGCCTGTGGATAACGTCCTTCTCCGATGCATCAGGCAACCTCCTTCAATCCCTCGTTCAAGCCCTTGTCACCTGGCATCCACCACCACGACCACGACTATTTCGATACATGTCTCTAGCTCGATCGGGCCTCAAGCCACGCCGCAGGCCACCGGCTCCGACCCGCCAGCCCAACCAAGATCAGCTGGCCACGTCTGGCAAGACCGATGCCGAGAAGCGCTGATCTCGGCCAACGTCGAAGAGCCCCGGCGGCGTGATCGAAGAGCCAACCAGAACACCCCGCGACTTCTCCGCAGGAACCGTGGTCTAGCAGCCGCTCGTCTGGTCACATACCGATAGCTGCGACGGGCCGGGCGGCCCTAGGCGATGGGCTGGCCCTAGGCGACGGCCGGGCCGGGACAATCAGCCGGGCCTGAGCGATGAGCCGGGCCTGAACGATAAGCCGGGCTGAGCGATCGGCTGGACGTGAGCGATGAGGCGGGCCTGAGTGATCGGCTGGGCGTGAGCGATGAGGCGGGCCTGAGTGATCGGCTGGGCGTGAGCGATGAGGCGGGCCTAAGCGATCGGCCGAGCCTGAGCGATCGGCCGAGCGAGCTGCCGCCGCTCCACTCGGGGCGCTTTTCCTGTCCAGGGTCCGCGAACCGGCCCAACCACGCCGCCCCCACGGGGCTAAGACCTCAGCCACTATGCCCAGCGGCTCTAGCACTTCCTGGGCTTGCGCCGGGTCGACGCCGGGTGGCGACCCACCGTGGAGGGAGACCGAAGATCGTGTTTTGCATCCCGCAATCCGACCACGCGGTGCCAGCCCACCAGCCAATGAGGTCCCACGTATGTCCATGCCAAGCCATCACGGCCGGGCTGATCCTCCTCCGCTGGACGCGCACTCCTGCTTCGCGGAAATGTCCACCGGTCCAGTTGGCTCGAGGGAAGGGGCTCCCGACGCGGTGCTCGCCATGACCGCTGCCGGCCAGACGTGCACGCGGTCGCCGTCGGCCGCGGCGGTGCGGATGGTCAGGCCCAGGTCGAGGTGGTCGTGGCCAATCCAGCCGAGGGCGCCCAACGCTCAATAGGTCAGCCTCGCGCGGATTCCCGACCCAGCGATTCCCAACGACGCCATCCGTCCAATCCCTCGGACGCGTAACGCCGATCCTCTGGTCCGACGCTTCGGATCTGTTGCCGGCTCGATTACAGGCGATGAGCCAGCTACGGCTGCCGGTGGGGCCAGGAGCTCCGTGTGGTGGACCACCGGTACAAACGTCGACCCAGCCGTTCGGTGCTCTGTGTTCGGCCGACCTCGCCAGCCACCGCCCAGTCTGAAGCCGTAGTTGGGCTCGGGAGAAGAGCTGCGCGGCGCATCCCAGCCCGTGTAGGCGCCCGAGGGCTCGTACTCGGTCATCTGTGCCGCATGGTTCAGCAGTCGGCCAGAGGGAGTGCCGGGCCACTCCGTGGGTCGATGGCCCGCTAGCCGACTTTCCTCGCTACCCCGCACTCATGGGTAGAACCCAGGCATAGGCGAGGTGGCCCGCACCGGCTCGGCCTCGGCCGAGGCCGACGACCTCGAAGCTGCGGTTGGCACGACACTCACCTCATCTCCATGGCGCGTTCCGTTGGGCGCAACTCCGTCTCGCGCGCGATCGTCAGGACGCCCCAGCAGGAGCCGCTGGTACGAGGCGGAGCGGGAGACAGCGCTAGACGGCCGACACACAGATCCGTCGTGGCTCGCCGGCCAAGCGAGCGGCGAGGTTCCGCGGCTGCTGCTGGCAGCTGAGCCGAGCGGCTTCATCGGCTCTGTACGACCTACGTCGACCATGGCTCTATGTCGGGGCCAGCCGGACCACTCGATCGGGCGCCCCTGTCGTGATGGCCCCGCCGACAACACCCCGTCAGACATGCCACTACCCACACTGCGGTCACCTCGCGCGGTGACCGCAATTCAGGTCCTTCGACCCCAGCCGGCGACTGCCGTTGCGCGCTGTCCACCGTCCTGCCTCGTGGATGGCCTGATGCCCGACCGCCCACGTGGGCACGTATCGGCCGCGTTCACCGCCATGGCGTCGAGGTGTTAGCTCGAGGCCATTGCAGGTGACTGGGTCTCGATTGACCCGCACCACGGCAGCCGGAGGCCGGCGGCAACTCGGCGTTCGCCGTCGCCGTCGCCGGCGCCGCCGCCGGCGGCGGCGGCGGCGGCGGCGGCGGAAAACTCCGCTGTTTCACGTGAAACGGCCCGCTTTCTGACTGTCTACGCCCGCCGCTCCAGGCGTCCGACGGGAGGCTGGTTTCACGTGGAACAGGGGCGCGCTGAGCACCGGTCGATGGTCAAATGCATGCCGGAGGTGGGTTTTATGAGGACCGGGCTGGTACGGCGTCGGCGGGTTAAATGGACCCCGGCGGACACCAGCTGCGTCCCTATACCCAACTCGACTGCCGCGCGCGTCGTGCTAGCCAGCCGACCGCCCAGCCCGCGCCAAGGACACCAGCCTCACTGAGCCACTCTGGCCATGCCGGCTACCACTTCCACCCGAGGAGTGCGCCGAACCGACGACATTGGGGGAGTAACCAATGCAGTCCTCGGGCCGGGCCACGCACCGTCGCCGCCCAAGCTGTCGCCTGCACTCGATGACGAGCGCTGCGAGGCGCTGCGAGGCGCTGCGAGGCGCTGCGAGGCCTCATGACGACGAGTAGGCGTCTGCTCATCAAGAGCGGGTCTCGATCCGGCGCTCATGGAGGTTGGCGTGATCCAGTCCGGGCGGTCGTCAGACGTGCCTCTATCGTCTGGGCGTGATCCTCAGGAAGGACTAGCGGCACCGATCCGCCGGCAACCTCGGCGGCCGGAATGGCCGACGACATTTCAGCAACCTAGGTTGCGAACGCTGGCCGGATCCGTCGACCAGCGGCCAACGACTCCAGCCATCTCGGCAGGGAGGCGCCGGCCTTGTTTCACGTGAAACAACAGGCGCGGGCCAGCCGAGATGACTCGCGCGACCTAGAACCTCTTGGCACCGCCGCCAGCGAGACCTGCATGGCGAGATGGATCCCCCACGTCTGATGCCCCTGAGCACGTGGATAGGGGCTAGAGGTTTCGGACAGCGATCGAGACTGCGGCGATCCCGAGGCCACTCCTGTGGGCCGGCGCTGGAGCACCAGGCAAGCGATCGCCCCCAACGCGACCGTGCGCCGGACCACGTGACTAGGACGGAGTCTCCCGGACAGCGGCATCGCGCTCTGTCGTGTTCTCAGTGCTGTGGCCTCGACGGGAGGCTCCCCGCGTCACGTTTCACGTGAAACGAGCGGCGTGCCTTCCAAAGCCAACGATCGGCGAACCTCTGAGGCTACAAGTTGGCCGCCGCAACTCAGCAAGAGTCGCGGCGGCCTTGGGTGGCAGGTCCAGCACACTCTGCCGGTTCGACGCGAGGGAATACCAGACCGACTTCAGGGCCGAGGATCGCTAACTCGCCGCCAGACCTCCCAACGAGATGACACGCCCTTTTACGAGCCCTCGTGAAGACTTGGCTGCGGCGCGGATACGCGATTCGTCGGGAAAGGGGATCGCTGGCACAAACCACTGGGCGAAGACGCGGCCGGTGCCACGGCAGGCCTCGCGCGGCTCTTGCCCGAACCGTCGCCCCTCCGTCGCCCAGGGCCGGGAGCTGCTCGCCGCGGAGATTGGCGTGAACTCGCGCGGACCTGCTCTGGCTCGGCTTTGGCGTCGATATGGGTCACGCCGCCTCTATGCCGAAGGTGCACTACTACCGCTCGTAAGGCGACCGCCTTCGCCTCGGTCGGTCGCTGCGTTAGCCGGCAACCTCGGCCCGCTCGCCGGTCAATCCGAGCTGCCAGTTTGGCGACAACGAGGCCGCCCGATTCGGCGTCGACCGGGAGCAGGCGGGCCAGGCGGATTAGGTCTCACCATGCCACGCCATTTGAGGTCACACCCCGCGAGGTCACCACCAGTCAACGGCCGCTTCTCCAGCGGCCGCCCCTGATCTGTCCGAGCCTGACCTAAGCAATGAGTCGAAGTCACGAAGGAAGCCAAGTCGTGGCGGACGAAATCAGATCTGACCGCCCCTACAACCCAACGGAAAACGAGGTAAATCCGGGTTGAGGTCGATCCAGCCCGGCCGCGGGGCGAAAGCGAAGTGATCTTGGGTTTGAATCACACGGGAGTAGTTCGGCGTCCGACTAGAAATCTCAGGAGAATCAGCCTGGGAAAATTTGTTGAATCTTATAGTTTTAGTCTCGCTCCGCCCCTGGTCAGAGGGTAGGCGGTCGCGCGAGTCGAGACATGAAGAAGGCACGTAATCCACAAGATCACGTGCCTTGCGTTCCCCTCGAGACCGCGGAGGAGAGGTTCAGCTCTCCGGGTTGTCGGAGCCCTCTTCCTCGACGCCGATCATGCCGACGATGCGCTCTAGATCGTCCACCGTCGCGAACTCGATAGTGATCTTGCCCTTGTTCCGTCCTATGTCGACCTTGACCCGCGTGTCGAAGCGGTCGGAGAGGCGTTCGGCCAAGTCGTTCAGGGCGGGGGCGTGAACCTTGGGGCGGCGGGACGGTGCTGCCTTCTTGGCCGGGCTGCCGTCGGCCAGGGCCAGCGACACCAGTTCCTCGGTCGACCGGACGGACAGACCTTCCTCAACGATGCGAAGCGCCAGGGCGTCCTGGGCGTCGCTGTCGTCCAAGCTCAGGAGCGCCCGGGCGTGGCCGGCCGACAGGACGCCGGCTGCGACGCGGCGCTGGACCTTCGCCGGGAGGTTCAGGAGGCGGATGGTGTTCGAGATCTGGGGGCGGCTGCGCCCTATGCGCTTCGCCAGTTCCTCGTGCGTGGCGCCGAACTCCTCCAGCAGCTGCTGGTAGGCGGCCGCCTCTTCCAGAGGGTTGAGGTTGGCGCGGTGGATGTTCTCGAGCAGTGCGTCGCGGAGCATGGCGTCGTCGCGGGTGTCGCGGACGATCGCCGGGATGGTCTCCTTGCCGACCGCTTGGGCGGCACGCCAGCGGCGCTCGCCCATGACCAGTTCGTAGGTGTCGTTGCCGAGGTCGCGGACGACGATCGGCTGCAGGAAGCCGACCTCCTGGATGGAGACCTTCAGTTCCTCGAGTGCGTCCTCGTCGAAGACGTGCCGGGGCTGCTTCGCGTTCGGCTGGATCGACGTGACCGGCAACTCGGCGAACCGGGCGCCCGGCACCGGGGCCAGCTCGCTGGACGGGTCACTCGCCGGCGGCTCGGGTACGGGCTCGGGCTCGGCCGGTGCGGCGAACTGGGTAGGCGCGGGACTCGGCGCCGGGGGAGGACTGGGCTCCTCGGTCGCGACGGCGGCGGTCGGTGCGGTCGGAATCAGAGCGCCCAGGCCCCGGCCGAGGCCTCCCCGTGGACGGTTCTTCATGCGGTGCCTCCGTTACTGACCCCACGCATCGCGATCTCCAGAGCGGCCTCGAAGTAACTGGTGGCACCACGCGAGCCCGGGTCGTACGTCATGACGGACTGGCCGTAGCTCGGCGCCTCCGACACCCGGACGTTGCGCGGGATCACCGCGTGCAGAACCTTGTCGCCGAAGTGGTTCCGTACATCCTGCTCGACCGCGTCCGCCAAACGAGTGCGGCGGTCGTACATCGTCAGCAGGATCGTCGAGACGTCCAGCGTCGGGTTCAGGTGTTGGCGCACCAGGTTGATGTTATTGATCAACTGGTTGAGGCCCTCAAGCGCGTAGTACTCGCACTGAATCGGGATCAGCACTTCCTGAGCGGCGCAGAGTGCGTTCACCGTCAGCAGGCCCAGCGACGGCGGGCAGTCGATGAAGACGTAGTCGAACTTCTCGGGGTGCGCGGAGATGGCCCGGGCGAGGCGGGACTCGCGCGCCACGACGGAGACCAGCTCAATCTCGGCGCCGGCCAGGTCGATGGTGGCGGGCACGCAGAACAGGTTCGGAATGCCCTCGACGGCCTGCGCCACCTCGCTGAGCGGCACGTTGTCGATCAGACAGTCATAGACGTCGGGTACGCCGGCGTGGTGCGGAACGTTGAGTCCGGTGGACGCGTTGCCCTGCGGATCCAGGTCGACCACGAGCACACGGTTGCCATGTAGCGCGAGCGCCACTGCCAGGTTCACCGTCGTCGTGGTCTTGCCGACGCCGCCCTTCTGGTTCGCGACGCAGAGAACCCTCGGATGATCGGGCCGCGGCATCGTGATTTCACCGCTGGGATTGAGGATCTGCACAGCACGCAACGCTTCCATGGCCAGAGGCGGATCGTCCTCATCCCCGCCCGGCGTTTCACGTGAAACATGCTCGTCCGGACGACGGTCACTCTGCTCCATCGGCGGCGCGGTGGTTGCCGCATCGGCCGTTGGCGTAGAGCCAGACACTGGCGCCGACGTTGGTGCCGTCAGCCCACTCCGCGGCTCGGGGGCTGGCGCGTGCGGTTCGTGGCCGTACCCATTGTCGCCGGATTGACCACCACCTTGCCCGTCGGCCTCGTTCCCCGGCGGCGATGACTGCGGTCCGACCGGAGTGCCGTAGACCTGACCGCTGGACCCTTGAGCGCTGGCGTGGCCGGTACCGGTTCGCGGCTGAGACATGCTCGACCCACCGTCGGCATTCCCCTTCAGCGAGAAGCCGATGGTGGCCGATGTCGACCTACCCCAAGATTCCCCGGCGTACGGAGAAGCGGACGCTGAGTTATCTACACCAGCGAACGAGGTGGTTTCACGTGAAACACCGTGTCCGTTCGGTGAAAAACCGTCGAGGCCACTGCCGTACTCATGCACCGTCTTGTCCCTGCCTGCTTGGAATGGGTCGGCACCGCGAGTGCCCACCTCGGCACCGTCGGGCGACGCAAGAGGTGGGGCAAGAGGCGGTGCACCGGGTGCGCCCGCCAACCGGTCCACACTATCGACGCGCGGCCAGCCTACGGCTGCCGGGCGGTGCGTGCCACGCCTGTCCGCCTGATAGGGCGACGTGCCACGAGCCACATTCGTCACTGAAGCGCTGTGAGTGTGACCGGCCGAGTAAGTGTCGTCGGATCGCGTTGACACATCGACCGAGTGATGCATGGGAAGAGTCTGAGCCGGCGCCGGTGACGCCGAGGTTGACCAGGCTAGATCCGAACCATCGTCGCCAGCAAGACCCAAACCCGGACCTGTGGAAAACTGACGGATCCCTTGCAGGACGGGGAATACGCCGGCCTCGGCGGCCCCGCCGGCCAGGTGCGGCGGCCGCGGTGTGTTGTCGGTCTCAAAAACCATGAAGCCGGGTACGAGCGCCAGCCGCGCACCGAAAACCGGCCCAGGTCGAGCGGGCCATCCCGTGTCCGAAAAGGCCCGCCGCGCCCGCCGAGGCCGCGGCGACAACCGCGAACGCCGCGACGCAGCCAGCGAGGCAGGCGACACGTCAGCCGATCCAGGCGCCGCCGTCGGAGTAGGCGACGCGTCACGCGAACGCCGCGACGCAACCAGCGAGGCAGGCGACACGTCAGCCGAATCGGGCGCCGCCGCCGCGGTAGGCGACTCGGGCAAGCCAGGCGACGCGTCGGACGGCCTGGTCGACGCCGGCGACGAGATACGCGACCCCGGCAAGCCAGGCGAGGACACCGACTCCGAGACCGGTGAGGACACCGACTCTGGGGAGAAGACCGACGCCGTGGGCGAGGCCGATGCCGATGCCGCGAGCGGAAGTCCAACAGAGGGGGCGAGCGACGGGGACGGCTCTGGTGGTAAGGCCGCCGTCGATGCAGACGACGCAGGTGGCAACGCGGTCCGCGAAGGCAACGCCGCCAACATGGCCGACGCAACTGACAACGCAGGCAACGCCGACTCCAGGGAATCGGCTGCTGAAGCCGACGACAGGAGATCCGCCGAGACAGGCGCCCGGACGGATCCCGACGAGACCAGCGGCATCGCGGGGGAAACAGAAGCGGGCGACGGCAGCGGGTCGGAGTGGGACGGCGACAGGCCCGCGAGCTCGAAGCGGTCCTGCGATCGTCCCTCCCGCTCGGCAGGAGCAGGGCGCCGCTCACCGGGCGCGACCCCACTCACCCGCCAAGGCGAAGAGCTCAGCCCAGGCGTCGGCGAGAAAGCAGCAGAGGGATTGGCATTCGGCGAGGACGCCAAGGGGCGAGGACGCCGCGGCGACGGCCGAGGCGAGTTCAACGGTCGCGGCAGGTTCGATGTCCGCGGCGAGCTCGATAGACGCGGCGAGTTCGACCGGGCCGCCGGCCCGCGTACCGCCCAAAGGTCGACCCCCACGGCCGGATCAGCGCTAACGGCACCAAGCCAATGCTCTGGCTGAGGAACCCAGAAAGACGAGCCCACCTCAAGAGGAGGCGAAGGCGAACCCGAGGACGAGGGCGAAGGCGAAGGCAAAGACGAGATCGGCGACGAACCCGGCGGAGACGACCGATGCGAGGCAAGGCCATCACCCACGGAGGCTCCAGAATCCGAGATGGCCGAACCCGCCGAGGAAGCCGGCGGCAGAAAGGCTGAGGAAGGCGGCAGAGAAGAGGCCGACGACGAAAACCCAGGCGAGGCCCCCGAAGGTGACGGAGCGGAAGAAGGCGACGGGCGGCCGGCCGACCCCGGCGATCGCCCCACTCGCCTGCGTGCGTCGCGCCTGCCGCCACCCATCCGTACCTATCCCTTTCGCGATCTCCTTCGCCCCGACCCCGACGACCGTGACGACCGGGAGGGCCCCACAGCCCGCTCCCGAACTACCTCCACCACAGTCGTAGGCGGCTCGATCACCCCGACCCCGCACCGCAGAACCACCGGCGCCGACCCGCCGAGCCGAGCGACCTCCGCCGCGTGCGAGGTGGCCTCCTCAGCCGCCGTCGACCCCTTCAACGCCAGCACCCGGCCACCAACGGCGGCCAACGGCAGGCACCACCGAACCAGCCGGTCCAGTGGCGCCACCGCCCGCGCGGTGACCACGTCGGCGGGGTCCAGCCGGACCTCTTCCGCCCGGCCCCGGACGACCGTGACGGTCGAGGTGAGGCCGAGGTGGCTCACCGCCTCGGACAGGAAGGCGGTTCGTCGTGCCAGTGGTTCGACCAGGGTGATGCGCAGATCGGGCCGAACCACTGCGAGCACGATACCGGGCAAACCGGCACCAGAGCCCACGTCAACCACCGAAGCGCCGATACCTATCTTTTCGGACATCACGGCGCAGTTGTCGAGGTGGCGCTCCCAGATGCGCGGAGCCTCGCGTGGGCCGATCAGTCCCCGTGTCACGCCTTCCGTCACCAGCAAGGAGGCGTACTCAACGGCCAGCGGGAGCCGCGAGCCGAAGATCGAGGAAGACGAAGGCCCGGGCGAAACGACGCCCGGGCCAAGGTCATCCCCGCTGAGAAGCGGGTCACTCATCAGTCCACCGCACTCACGACAATCCGCCGGTTGGGCTCGACGCCCTCCGACTCGCTCTCCACGCCCGGGATCGCGTTGACGACGTCGTGGACGCACTTGCGCTCGAACGCCGACATCGGCTCCAGGCGCACGGCGTCACCGTGCTCCTTCACCTTCTCGACGGCGTTGCGGGCGACGGCTGCCAGCTCCTTGCGCCGGTTGGCGCGGTAGCCGCCGATGTCGAGCAACAGCCGGCTCGGCGTGCCGGTCGCCCGGAAGATCGCCAGGCGGGTCAGCTCCTGCATCGCTTCCAGCGTGGCACCGCGCTGGCCGACCAGGGCCTGCAAGCGACCGCCCACGACCTCGACCATCGGACGGCCGGCCGACACCAGCTCGTCGATGTCGCCGTCGTAGTCCAGGATGTCCAGCAGTCCTTCGACGTAGTCGGCAGCGATCTCGCTCTGCCGGAACAGCTCGCTGTCGGAAGCCACGCTCTCCGACTTCTTGGTCTCCTCGGGTGCGGCCTCCGGGGAGTCGGTCTCCGCCGCTTCGGAGACCGATGAATCGGGAGTGCTGGTGTCGGTCACGGTGTCATCTCCGTACTAATCGGTCCGGACCTGGTTCGGTCCGCTGTTCCCATGCCGTAGGAGCCGGGCATGGGGAGGTTTGCGTGGGTCAGCTCCGCGGCTTGTTCGCCGGTCGGGCGCCCTTCTTGGGAACTGTCGGCTTGGCCCCTGGCTTAGGCGCGCGCGATTTCGCGTCGACAACCGGGCTCTGCGGCTCGGGCTCGGTGGGCTTGTTGCGACCGAAGAGACCTCCGCCGGTACGCGCCGGCTGCACCGGACCGCTCGCCTTGTTGCCGTTCTTCTTGGCCGACGGGCCAGTCTTGGCCGGGCCGGCCTTGCTGCCCGAGTCCGACTTGTTCATCTGTGGCGGCGGGAACTTCCGCAGCACCCACTGCTGCTGACCCAGCGTGAAGAGGTTGTTCGTCACCCAGTAGATGACCACACCGATGGGGAACAGCGAGCCGGAAACCAGAAGCGACAGCGGGATGCCGTACAGCATCAGGCGCTGGATCATCTTCTGCTGCGGGTCTTCGGCCCAGCCGGTCTTGAGGATCATCTGACGGCTGGTGAGGTACGTCGTGGCCATCATGATCAGGACCAGGATGGCGGCGACGACCTTCACGGTCGTGGTGTTGTTGGTGCCGAGGGCGTTCAACTCGGCCGGGGTCGACCCGAACTTGGCGGGCAGCGGCACCGTGAACAGGGCCGCGTGCGTCGCGCTCTCGAACTGCTCGACGGTCCATCCGTACAGCGTCTTGCCCTGGTTCTCGGGCGACAGCCGCCGCAGCACGTGGAAGAGGCCCAGGAAGACCGGCACCTGCAAGAACATTGGAAGGCAACCCATCAGCGGGTTGGCCTTCTCCGTCTTGTAGAGCTCCATCATTTCTTTCTGGAGCGTCTCCCGGTCGCCCTTGTGCTTCGCCTGAAGCTCCTTGACCTTGGGCTGGAGAGCCTGCATCGCCCGCTGGGACTTGATCTGCTTCACGAAGACCGGGAACAGCACCACGCGGAGCGTGACCACGAGGAAAATGATCGAGAGGATCCACGCCCAGTTGGTACCCAGGACAGGACCGTCGGGCACGATGAATGACCACAGAGCGTGCCATTTCAGGAGGATCCACGAGATGGCGTAGTAGATCCAGTCGAGACTCAATTCATGCTCCAGTCACATCGGCCGGTCGGTGACGGATGGGTTCGGGCACCGGGTCGTACCCGCCGGGGTGGAACGGATGACAGCGCAGGATCCGCCAGACCGCCAGCGCCGTGCCCCTCAGAACGCCGTGCCGCTCCAGTGCTTCGAGGGCATAAGCGCTGCACGAGGGGTAGAACCGACAGCGGGCCGGCAGAGCCGGGCTCAGGTATCGACGGTACGCGACGATCGGCCAGGCGAGCAGTCGGGCAGGCCCGGTCATCGCCGCCGCCGCGCGGTCCGGGCCGCGGTGAGCGCGGCGTCGAGGTCGGTGCCGAGCGTCTCGGCGGTCGCGGTCGCCGCCGCGGGCAGGGCGCGCACCACGAGCGTCGCGCCGGCCGGGAGGTCGGCCAGCCTCGGGCGTACGAGATGACGCAGCCGCCGCCGCACCCGGTTCCGCACCACCGCGTTCCCGACCGCCTTGGACACGACAAAGCCGGCGCGTGCCGCGGGGGCGAGCGCCGGCTCATCGATCTGAAGGTGGACGACCAGGGTGCCGCGGCCGACTCGGCGGCCACCACGAAACGCTGCGGTGAAGTCGCTGCTCTTCCGCAGTCGCTGCGCTGCGGCCAGCACGGCTACCTGGGCATTCCCGGGCGGGCGAGCTGTCGGCTAGGCCGACAGCTTGCCGCGGCCCTTGGAACGGCGGTTGGCGAGGATCGCGCGGCCGGCCCGGGTGCGCATGCGCAGCCGGAAGCCGTGGGTCTTCGCACGACGGCGGTTGTTCGGCTGGAAGGTGCGCTTGCTCACGTCAGGACTCCGAATCCGTGCATTACAAAGACAAGGGGCATCGCTGCCAGACGACCACTCTAGCAGGGGTGCGGCAAGGCAACCGCTCGACCCTACGCAGGCCGCGGGTGGTGGTCAACGATACCGGCCGTGGCACGCCGCGGATGATCTCCAGGTCGATCTTAGGACGGCACAGATGCACGTCTTTCTGCGCCGGAAGTGAATCTCCGCCTGCCCGGACGCACAGCAGGGTGGGACGCCGGTTGAAGCGGCGGTGGCAGCGCTGTTAGCGTGCCCGTTTGCTGGTCTCCGGCGTCGGGAGCCGAGCGGCTCGGTCCGGGGGCGGAACCGGGCGGTGCGGTGAATCGTTCGGCACGGTGAGCCTGTCAACCCGCGCCAGCGCAGGCTCCAGGGGTGAGCGACTGCCGACGCGCCCACAGCTTGTGGATAACCTGTGGATAGCCGGTGGACGAGAGTTGGGGGATTCGGTCGAGGCAGGGACGGACGGCCGGACAATGCCGCCGGGGGTCGGTGGTGATGGGGGTGGCGCGGCGGTGGCCGATTCAGGCGACCTGAGCGGGGTGTGGGACGCGGCGGTGGCCGAGCTCGCTGACGAGATCGTGTCGGCGCAGCAGCGGGCGTACCTTCGCCTCACTCGCCTGCGGGCGATAGTGGAAGACACCGCTCTACTCTCTGTGCCCGACGCGTTCACCCGTGACGTGATCGAGTCCCGGCTGCGGCCGGCCATCACCGACGCGCTGTCGCGCCGGCTGGGCCGTGCGATACAGGTCGCTGTCACGGTCCGCCCGCCCGAGGACGGCACCGGTATGCCCGGCACCGTCTACGGAACGCCGCCGCCGGTCCAGCCGCCGCCACCGCCGGCTCATTACGCCGAGCCGACCGGTTCGGCCCAGCATTCGTCGCATTCCCAGCCGTACTCGAGGTCTGTTCCGACCGCCCGCGAAGCGCAAGAACCACTCTTCCGGACCGACCCGCCGGTGCCGGTCCTGGCGCCGCAGCCGCCCGCCGCCCTGCCGGCCGCGGCCGTCGAGAAGAAGCTGCCCAACGACACGAGCCGGCGGATGGCGACCGAGCAGGCGCAGCTGCGCGACAACCTCGGCTACGTGGACGACCGCCGCGACGACACCTTGCGCATGACGCAGGGCGGCGACTCCGGCCCGATGCGCAACACGTCCGGCGCCGACCGCCGCCCCGGTGGCAACGACGGCAACCGGCTCAACCCGAAGTACATGTTCGAGACGTTCGTCATCGGTTCGTCGAACCGTTTCGCCCACGCCGCCTCCGTCGCGGTCGCCGAGTCGCCCGCGAAGGCGTACAACCCGCTGTTCATCTACGGCAGCTCCGGGCTGGGTAAGACCCACCTGCTGCACGCGATCGGCCACTACGCGACGACGCTGGGTCACGCGCGCTCGGTCCGCTACGTGTCCACAGAGGAATTCACCAACGACTTCATCAACAGCCTGCGCGACGACAAGACGCAGGCCTTCCAGCGGCGCTACCGCGACGTCGACATCCTGCTGATCGACGACATCCAGTTCCTGGAGAACCGCGAGCGCACCCAGGAAGAGTTCTTCCACACGTTCAACACGCTGCACAACGCGAACAAGCAGATCGTGATCAGCTCGGACCGCTCCCCGCGCCAGCTGGCCACCCTCGAGGACCGCATGCGCACCCGCTTCGAGTGGGGCCTGCTCGCCGACATCCAGCCGCCCGACCTCGAGACCCGCATCGCGATCTTGCAGAAGAAGGCCGCGCAGGAGCGCATGTTCGCTCCCGACGACGTGCTCGAGTTCATCGCGTCACGCGTCTCGAACTCCATCCGCGAACTCGAGGGCGCCCTCATCCGGGTGACCGCGTTCGCCAGCCTGACCCGCAGCTCGGTGCAGCTCAGCCTGGCCGAGGAGGTCCTGCGCGACTTCATGCCGGACGGCGCCGGCCCCGAGATCACCGCCGACCAGATCATGGTCTCCACCGCCGACTACTTCGGCGTCAGCCTCGAGGACCTGCGCGGCCACTCCCGCAGCCGCGTCCTGGTCAACGCCCGCCAGGTCGCCATGTACCTCTGCCGCGAACTGACCGACCTCTCCCTCCCCCGAATCGGCCAGGCCTTCGGCGGCCGCGACCACACCACGGTCATGCACGCCGACCGCAAGATCCGCCAACACATGGCCGAGCGCCGCTCGCTCTACAACCAGATCGCCGAGCTGACCAACAGGATCAAACAAAACACCTGATGGGTACGCCCGACTGACAAGTCCCGCCCTCTCGGCGGCCTCACTGCAACTCCAGACCGTCCCCCGCCATCCGGCCCGGCGGTTGCGACGTCGGTTGCGGCAGTCGGCCCGGTCCGGGCTAATTCAGGAGCACCATGCCGGCGGGGCTGCCACTCACCCTGGTTGCCGCAGGTCGCGCGAATCCCCTCGATGCAGCATGCGGGACTACCGCTCTGCCCTACCACCATCAAGCCGGGTGGTAGGCCAAGACGGCATCGGAAGCCCGAATTGCGCGCCCAGCTACCACCCCACGAAGCGTGGTAGCGCAAGCCAGCTCAACCTCGACCCGGCGGCAACCAGGGTGAGTGGGCAGCCCCGGCGGCATGGTGCTCCTGAAGTAACCGCAACCACGCAACGCGCCGCGCCCGGCGGCAACCAGGGTGAGCGGGCAGCCCGCCGGCATGGTGCTCTCCGAAGTAACCCGGACCCAGCACCCCAGCGCACCCGCGGCATCCACAGCGCCCCAAGCGTCGGCCGCGGCCAACCCCTCACCGCCCGGACGCCGGGAAACGGCCCCGCACCCAGGCCGCCGAGAGGTCGGAACGGCGCCCGTACCAAGAAGGCCGGAAGCAAAACAGCCGTGGCCCCGCCAGGCCACGACCGTGAACCGACTTTGCCCTGGTGAACGTGCCATTGTTATCCACCGTTCGTCCCCAGGGGTTTGTCCCCAGCGGTGGATAACTCCCGCACGAGTTACCCACAGATGTGGACAACTCCTGGGGAAATCGATGTGGACAAGCACTCAGCGTCACATCTTTGTCCACCGCCTGTGGACGGCTGTGGATTTCCTGTTGAAGGTTCTGGGGACGACGAGCCGGTAGCGTCCCGGCGTTATCCCCAGGCCTGGGCACAAACCCGGTGGATATCCGGTGGATAGCCGGTGGACAACGGTGGACAACCGCCGCCGCGGCGGGGACTGTGGACGCGGACCCGGGTTTATACCCCGGTTACCCACAGGCAACACACCGGTGGATAACCTTCTGACCAGCGCAAACGGGAGTTCTCCACAGTGTGCACAGGACCGATGGTTATGACGAGTTATCTCTTCTAAGAAAACAAAAACCAATCACCGGCGTTGGGCTGGGTGTGGACAAGCCGCTTTGCGAGGAGAAGGGCTTCCCAGCACCGAGGCCGGTCGAGCGGTGCCATAGAGTTCTGGTTCCATCCCGAAGTAGCAGGCCCCCAAGTAGCAGCCCCTAGTAGCAGCCAGACAGCAGACGTACGCGTACGAGGAAGTCGCGGAGGACAGCATGAAGTTCCGGGTGGAGCGAGACGCACTCGCCGACGCTGTGGCGTGGACGGCCAAGAGCCTGCCCAGCCGCCCGTCGGTGCCGGTCCTCGCCGGCGTCATGCTGCGAGCCGAAGAGGGCCGGCTGCACGTCTCCGGCTTCGACTACGAGGTCTCCAGCCAGGTCAGCGTCGAGGTGCAGGCCGACGCCGAGGGCGCCGCACTGGTCTCCGGCCGGCTGCTCGCCGAGATCACCAAGGCCCTGCCGGCCAAGCCGGTCGACATCGCCGCGGTCGGCGCCCACCTGGAGCTGGTCTGCGGGAGCGCCCGGTTCACGTTGCCGACGATGCCCGTCGAGGACTACCCGACGCTGCCCGACATGCCGTCCAGCGCGGGCACGGTCGACGCGTCGTCCTTCGCCGCCGCGGTCCAGCAGGTGGCGATCGCCGCGGGGCGTGACGAGACCCTGCCGATGATGACCGGTGTCCGGGTGGAGCTGAACGGCCGCAATCTGGCGATGCTGGCCACCGACCGTTACCGGCTGGCCATGCGCGAGATGGAGTGGAACCCGGACGACCCCGAGATCAGCCTGAACGCCCTGGTCCCGGCGAAGACGCTGAACGACACGGCCAAGACGCTGGGCACCGTGGGCGGCGACGTGACGATCGCCCTGGCCCAGGGCAGCGCCGGCGAGGGCATGATCGGCTTCGCGGGCGGCACCCGGCGCACCACCAGCCGGCTGCTTGACGGCGCCAACTACCCGCCGGTGCGCTCGCTCTTCCCGGCCAGCCACAATGCCGAGGCCCGGGTCTCCGTGGCCTCGCTGATCGAGGTGGTCCGCCGGGTGGCCCTGGTGGCCGAGCGGACCACCCCGGTGCTGCTGAGCTTCGGTGAGGACGGCCTGGTTGTCGAGGCCGGTGGTACGGAAGAGGCGCGGGCCAGCGAGGCGATGGACGCCACCTTCACCGGCGAGCCGCTGACCATCGGGTTCAACCCGCAATACCTCATCGACGGCCTGCAGAACCTGGGTTCGCCGACGGCCCAGCTCGCGTTTGTCGACGCGTTCAAGCCGGCTGTGCTCTCGCCGGCCTCCGACGACGGGGAAATCGTGCCGGGTTACCGCTATCTGATCATGCCGATCCGGGTAACCCGCTGATACTTGGGCTGAGAGAACCACACATCTAGGGGGACACCATGCAGCTCGGCCTTGTCGGTCTCGGCCGAATGGGTGGCAACATGCGGGAGCGGATTCGGGAGGCGGGGCACGAGGTCGTCGGGTACGACCGCAACCCCGACATCGCCGACGTCGCCAGTCTCGCCGAACTGGTCGAGAAGCTTCAGGCGCCGCGGGTGGTCTGGACCATGGTCCCGGCCGGGGCGATCACCGAGGGCACCATCGACCAGCTCGCCGACCTGCTGTCGCCGGGTGACCTGATCATCGACGGCGGCAACTCCAAGTTCACCGACGACAAGCCCCGGGCCGAGCGGCTGGCGCCGAAGGGCATCCACTACATGGACGCCGGCGTCTCCGGCGGCGTCTGGGGACACAAGAACGGCTACGCCCTGATGGTCGGGGGCGAGGCGTCGAGCGTCGAGATGGCGATGCCGATCTTCGAGGCGCTCAAGCCGGCCGGCCCGTACGGTTTTGTGCACGCCGGCCCGACCGGGGCCGGTCACTACGCCAAGATGGTCCACAACGGCATCGAGTACGGCATGATGCAGGCCTTCGCCGAGGGCTACGAGCTGCTGGCGGCGTCGGAGTACGTCGACGACGTCCCCGGCATCATCAAGAGCTGGCGCGAGGGCAGCGTGGTCAAGTCCTGGCTGCTCGACCTGTTCGACCTGGCGCTCGACGGTGACCCCAAGCTGGCCCAGCTCAAGGGCTATGCCGAAGACACCGGCGAGGGCCGCTGGACGGTCGACGAGGCGGTCCGCCTGGCCGTCCCGCTGCATGTCATCGCGTCGTCGTTGTTCGCCCGCTTCGAGTCCCGTCAGCCCGATTCGCCCGCGATGAAGGCCGTCGCCGCGCTGCGCCAGCAGTTCGGTGGTCACGCGGTCGTCAGCTGACGGCGCGTCACAGGTATGCACGTTCGCCGGGTCGAGCTCACCGATTTCCGCAGCTACGAGCGGGTGGCGCTTGAGCTCGAACCCGGCGTGACCGTGCTGGTCGGCCCGAACGGGGTCGGCAAGACCAACCTGGTCGAGGCCCTGGGTTACGTGGCCACCCTGGACAGTCACCGGGTCGCCACCGATGCTCCGCTGGTCCGGGCGGGCGCCGCCGCGGCCGTGATCCGGTGCGCGATCGTCCATGACGGACGCGAGCTGCTGGTCGAGCTGGAAATCGTGCCAGGCAAGGCAAATCGGGCAAGACTCAACCGTTCTCCGGTACGCCGGGCGCGTGAGGTTCTGGGCGCGCTGCGGATGGTGCTGTTCGCCCCGGAAGACCTGGAACTGATCCGCGGCGACCCGTCCGAGCGCCGCCGCTACCTCGACGACCTGCTGGTGGCCCGCCAGCCGCGCTACGCCGGCGTCCGGGCCGACTACGACCGGGTGATCAAACAGCGCAACGCCCTGCTCCGGACGGCCTACCTGACCCGCAAGGTGGGCGGCTCGAAGGGCCAGGATCTGTCCACCCTCGCGGTCTGGGACCACCACCTGGCCCAGCACGGCGCCGAGTTGCTGGCCGGCCGGATCGAGCTGGTCACGGCGTTGTCGCCGCATGTCACGAAGGCGTACGACGCGGTCGCCGCGGGCCGGGCGGCGGCCTCCATCGCGTACGCGTCGAAGCTGGGTGAGGGGTTGTCGCCGGACCGCGCGGCGCTCGAGGAGGCGCTGCTGGCCTCGCTTGCCGAGCGGCGGACGGCCGAGATCGAACGCGGGACCACGCTGGTCGGCCCGCACCGCGACGATCTCACGCTGGCGCTGGGCGAGCTGCCGGCCAAGGGGTACGCCAGCCACGGCGAGTCGTGGTCGTTCGCGCTGGCCCTCCGGCTGGCCGCCTACGACCTGCTGCGGGCCGACGGCATCGAGCCGGTGCTGGTCCTCGACGACGTCTTCGCCGAGTTGGACGGTGGCCGG
The DNA here is from genome assembly GCF_040684855.1 of Actinoplanes sp. NPDC089786. Lineage (NCBI taxonomy): Bacteria > Bacillati > Actinomycetota > Actinomycetes > Micromonosporales > Micromonosporaceae > Actinoplanes > Actinoplanes sp. NPDC089786. The sequence goes on along the minus strand of NZ_JBFBGU010000001.1, from coordinate 183,622 downwards.
CGTGATCGGCTGGCCGCCCTGGTGTCGGATGCGGCACAGTTGATCGTCACGTGCGCGGTGCCGGAAGACGTACCGACCGCTCTGTCCGGCGCCCGCTTCGAGATCGCACCCGGGACGGTGACGCATGTCTGACCAGCCCCAGGAGCCGGAGGAGCCGAAGAAGGGCCCCGAGCTGGCCCGTGCCGTCATCGAGGCGGCGTTCGCCAAGCGGCGGGCCGCGCCGAAGAAGCAACGCCGGTACGGCGCGGCCGACCCGGAGCGGCGGCTGCGCGGCTACTCCGGTCCCGGGCCCGACCCGCGCGATCCCCAGCCCTTCGGCGCCATGCTCGACCGGCTGATGCGCCAGCGCGGGTGGGAGAAGCCGAAGGCCGAGGCGACCGTCTTCGGCGCCTGGGAGAAGGTCGTCGGCGAGGACATCGCCAAGCACTGCCGGCCGATCAAGCTGGACGACGGCGTGCTGACCGTGGAGGCCGAGTCGACGGCCTGGGCCACCCAGTTGCGGATGCTGGCCGGGAAGCTGCTCAAGAGCATCGCCGCCGAGGTCGGCCACAACATCGTGACCAGGATGAACATCCACGGTCCGACCGCGCCGTCGTGGTCCAAGGGCCCGCGGCGGGTGCAGGGCCGGGGCCCCCGCGACACCTACGGCTAGGCCGCCCGGAGCCGGGGCGGGAGGACAGCCGGGCTCAGTAGTCGGCGAAGACCGCGAAGCCCCGCTCGGCGCAGCGACGGTAGAAGCCGGCCAGAACGACCAGTTCGGTGCGGGCGAACGTCCAGTGCGGCGCGTTGCCCGACTCGTCGCGCATCGCCTCGAGCCGCGAGTCGAGCCAGCGCATCTGCTGCTCGGCCAGCCGTCCGGCCGAGATCGCCGCCCGCATCACCGCGGCCACGCTGTCGAACGTGACCAGGTCGCCGTAGTCGTGGTGACCCTCCACGAACCGTTCCAGCCCGCCGGCGATCCAGGCGCAGCCGTCCGGGTCGATCACCGGGTCTTCATCCTCGGCGGCGGCCTCAGTGGCGTACAACACACCTTGCAGTCCGAGCAGAAGATCCACCAGTTCGGTGTACGCCGTGGCGCGCACCGTGCCGGTCTTGGCGATGTGCAGCGCCAGGGCGCCGGTGGGCGCCGCGATCTCGGGCCGGTCGGCGATCTCGCCGAAGTCGACGAAGTCGGCGGGCGCGACCGGGTCGTAGTACTGGTTCGTACGCGGCCAGTGGACCGCGACGTTGTCCAGGCCCTTGTCCAGCGCCATCAGGCCCACCTCTCCAACCGTGGCCGTGGTTCCATCGCGGCGAAGATTAAAGCACCGCCGTGTGGCGTCGTGAGGCAGTGTCGCAGCGCGTGGCCGCCGGGCCCGGCAGGCGCGCGCGGGGGATCCCGTCCGTATCATTCGCCGTCGCGATGTGGTCGCGGCCCGTGTGGGGGGACGCGTGGGAGGCAGGGTCGACGGCGCTACGGCAATCTGAGGCACCCGGACGGGGTGCCGAACCCTCTATATCTCGCCTCGGCGGAGTAGAATTCCAGGAGACCGGGATACCGCCCCGCGAGTCGTCGCTGAGAGTTGTCTGACGTCACGCTACGCGGTTTTCCAGCCGATCACGATCCGCGGGTGAACCGCGGCGACCGGCGCGTTCGGTTCCACCGGTGGTCCGCCTCATCCTCGCGGGTTGTCGTCGGTGGCGCCTGCGCGTGGTTCGCCGGGGCCCCGCCAACCACGTGTCGGGGCCGTCGAGGCCGCGGCGCGAGAAAGTGGCCGAGGGTGGCAGAGAACAAGCAGGAGTACGGCGCGGATTCGATCACCGTGCTCGAGGGGCTCGAGGCGGTCCGTAAGCGTCCCGGCATGTACATCGGATCCACCGGCGAGCGCGGCCTTCACCACCTCGTCCAGGAGGTTGTGGACAACGCCGTGGACGAGGCCATGGCCGGGTTCTGCGACACGATCGACGTGGTGCTGATGGCCGACGGCGGTGTCTCGGTCACCGACAACGGCCGTGGCTTCCCGGTCGACCTCCACCCGAAGCTGAAGAAGCCCGGCGTCGAGGTCGCCCTGACCGTCCTGCACGCCGGCGGCAAGTTCGAGGGCATGGCCTACAAGGTCTCCGGCGGTCTGCACGGCGTCGGCGTCTCGGTCGTGAACGCGCTGTCCACCAGGATGTTCGTCGAGATCCACAAGTCCGGCAACGTCTACCGGCAGCACTACAACGCGTCGAAGCCCGGCCCGCTGGAGAAGGGCGAGGAGACCTCGAAGACCGGCTCCACCGTCCAGTTCTGGCCCGACCCGACGATCTTCGAGACCGTCGAGTTCGACTTCCAGACCATCTACCGGCGCCTGCAGGAGATGGCCTTCCTCAACCGGGGCCTGGCCATCAACCTGATCGACAAGCGGCCCGACCAGGTCGACGACGACGGCAAGCCGCGTCAGGTCAACTTCAAGTACGACGACGGCATCGCCGACTTCGTCCGGCACCTGAACGCCACCAAGAGCGCCATCCACAAGACGGTGATCGAGTTCATCTCGGAGGACGAGGCCGCCGGCATGGCGGTCGAGGTCGCCATGCAGTGGAACGAGTCGTACGGCGAGTCGGTCTACACCTTCGCCAACACGATCAACACGCACGAGGGCGGGACACACGAGGAGGGCTTCCGGGCCGCGCTGACCAGCCTGATCAACCGCTACGGGGCCGAGAAGAAGTTCCTCAAGGGCGACGAGAAGCTCTCCGGCGAAGACGTGCGTGAGGGTCTGGCCGCGATCATCTCGGTCAAGCTGACCAACCCGCAGTTCGAGGGTCAGACCAAGACGAAGCTCGGCAACACCGACATGAAGGGCTTCGTCCAGAAGGTCGTCAACGACCAGCTGGCCGACTGGCTGGAGCGCAACCCGGCCGACGCCAAGACGATCATCACCAAGGCGTCCCAGGCGTCCCGCGCCCGGATCGCCGCCCAGCAGGCCCGCAAGCTGGCCCGGCGCAAGTCGCTGCTGGAGTCCGGCTCGATGCCCGGCAAGCTGGCCGACTGCCAGTCGACCGACCCGACGGTGTCCGAGCTGTTCATCGTCGAGGGCGACTCGGCCGGCGGCTCGGCCAAGCAGGGCCGCAACAGCCAGATCCAGGCGATCCTGCCGATCCGCGGCAAGATCCTCAACGTGGAGAAGGCCCGGATCGACCGGGTGCTGAAGAACAACGAGGTCCAGGCGCTGATCACCGCCCTGGGCACCGGCATCCACGAAGAGTTCGACATCGCCAAGCTGCGCTACCACAAAGTGGTGCTGATGGCCGACGCGGATGTCGACGGCCAGCACATCCAGACGCTGCTGCTGACCCTGCTGTTCCGCTTCATGCGGCCGCTGGTCGAGGTCGGCCACGTCTACCTGGCGGCGCCGCCGCTGTACAAGATCAAGTGGAACGCCAAGGGCGACGACGCGCAGTACGCGTACTCGGACCGGGAGCGGGACGGCCTGATCGCGCTGCGCCAGCAGAAGAAGGCCAACGCCAAGCCGAACGACATCCAGCGGTTCAAGGGTCTGGGCGAGATGAACTTCCACGAGCTGTGGGACACCACGATGGACCCGTCGACCCGGACGCTACGCCAGGTGACGCTGGACGACGCGGCGACCGCCGACGAGCTGTTCAGCGTCCTGATGGGCGAAGACGTCGAGGCCCGGCGTTCGTTCATCCAGCGCAACGCCAAAGACGTGCGATTCCTGGACATCTGACATGCGTGAGCGGTGCCGAAACCGGTACCGCTCACCCAGGGTTATGCACAGCTTTGGCGCCAATCCACAGTGTTATCCACAGCGATATGCGTAGTCCAGACCTTAATGTCTGGTTTTACCTTCAGTAAGGGTTAACAGTGACAGACACTCCCGAGACCCCGGACGCCGCCGCCGAACAGCCCCAGGCCGAAACCGGCGCCAACCTGGCGCAGCGGGTCGAGCCGGTCGGGCTCGAGGTCGAGATGCAGCGGTCGTACCTCGACTACGCGATGAGCGTCATCGTGGGTCGCGCGCTGCCCGACGTCCGCGACGGTCTCAAGCCCGTGCACCGCAAGATCCTGTACGCGATGTACGACGCCGGCTTCCGGCCGGACCGCGGGTACGTGAAGTGTGCGCGCGTGGTCGGCGACGTGATGGGCAACTACCACCCGCACGGCGACTCGTCGATCTACGACGCCCTGGTCCGGATGGGCCAGCCGTGGTCGCTGCGCTACCCGCTGATCGACGGCAACGGCAACTTCGGCTCGGCCGGTAACGACCCGCCGGCCGCCATGCGGTACACCGAGTCGAAGCTCGCTCCGCTCGCCATGGAGATGCTGCGGGACATCGACGAGGACACCGTCGACATGCAGGACAACTACGACGGGCGCACCAAGGAACCGACGATCCTGCCCGCCCGGTTCCCGAACCTGCTGGTCAACGGCTCCGAGGGCATCGCGGTCGGGATGGCCACCAAGATCCCGCCGCACAACCTGCGCGAGGTCGCGGCGGCCGTGCAGTGGTACCTGGAGAACCCGGAGGCCGACGAGGCCACGACGCTCGAAGCGGCGCTGGAGTTCGTCAAGGGTCCCGACTTCCCCACCCGGGGTCTGATCGTCGGGCAGCAGGCGATCCAGGACGCCTACCGCACCGGTCGCGGCTCGATCCGGATGCGCGCGGTGGTCGAGGTCGAGGAAGACGCGCGCGGGCGTCCGGCGCTGATCGTGACCGAGCTGCCGTACCAGGTGAATCCGGACAATCTTGCCGAGCGGGTGGCGGAACTCGTCAAGGAGGGCAAGCTCACCGGGATCGCCGACATCCGGGACGAGAGCTCCGGGCGTACCGGTATGAGGTTGATCCTGGTCCTGAAGCGCGACGCGGTCGCCAAGGTCGTGCTGAACAACCTGTACAAGCACACCCAGCTGCAGGAGACCTTCGGCGCGAACATGCTCGCGCTGGTCGACGGCGTGCCGCGGACGCTGAACCTGGCCCAGTTCATCCGTTACTACGTCGACCACCAGATCGAGGTCATCCGCCGGCGCACCGCGTACCGCCTGCGTAAGGCCGAGGAGCGCGCGCACATCCTGCGCGGCCTGGTCAAGGCGCTGGACGCGCTCGACGAGGTGATCGCCCTGATCCGGCGCTCGCCCACCGTCGACGAGGCCCGCGGCGGCCTGATCGCGCTGCTCGACATCGACGAGATCCAGGCCACCGCGATCCTGGACATGCAGCTGCGCCGGCTGGCCGCCCTCGAGCGCCAGAAGATCATCGACGAGCTTGCCAAGATCGAGATCGAGATCGCCGACCTCAAGGACATCCTGGCCAAGCCGGAGCGGCAGCGGGCCATCGTCCGGGAGGAATTGGGGGAGATCGTCGCGAAGTACGGAGATGACCGGAAGACGCAGATCATCCCGTTCGATGGCGAGGTCTCCATGGAGGACCTCATCGCTCGCGAGGACGTTGTGGTGACGATCACACGTACCGGTTACGCAAAGCGCACCAAGGTCGACATGTATCGGTCACAGCACCGTGGTGGCAAGGGTGTGAGCGGCGCCTCGCTGCGGCAGGACGACATCGTCAGCCACTTCTTCGTGATCAGCACACATGCGTGGATTCTGTTCTTCACGAACAAGGGCCGGGTGTACCGGGCGAAGGCCTACGAGCTCCCCGAGGCGAACCGGGTGGCCAAGGGTCAGCACGTCGCCAACCTTCTGGCGTTCCTGCCCGACGAGCACATCGCCCAGGTCATCCAAATCCCGAATTACCAGGTAGAGCCCTACCTTGTGCTCGCCACCAAGAATGGTCTGGTGAAGAAGACCCGGTTGGAGGAATTTGACTCCAACCGCAGCGGTGGCATCATCGCCATCAACCTGCGGGAGGATGACGAGTTGGTGGGCGCCGCGCTGGCCGCGCCGGGGAACGATCTGCTACTGGTGTCGAAGAAGGCACAGGCCATTCGGTTCAACGCCACGGACGAGGCGCTGCGGCCGATGGGGCGGGCGACCTCCGGTGTGATCGGCATGCGCTTCGGTGACAACGACGAACTCCTCGCGATGGAGGTGGTTCGTGATGGCATGGACGTTTTGGTCGCCACCAACGGCGGGTATGCCAAGCGAACGCCGATCGAGGAGTACCCAGTTCAGGGACGGGGTGGCAAGGGTGTGCTGACGGCCAAGATCACGGAGCGCCGTGGCGGCCTGGTCGGTGCGCTCGTGATCGACCCGGAAGATGAGCTGTTTGCCATCACCAGCAATGGTGGTGTCATCCGGACTCCCGTGAAGCCTGTACGGCGTACGCGGGATCGGAACACAATGGGGGTCAAACTGATGGACCTCCCAGAAGGTGTAACCATCGTGGCGCTTGCTCGTAATGCCGACGAGGCGGACGAGCCTGACGAACAGGACAGTTGATGACGGAGACAACGGCGAAGTCGGGGAGCTCGGGGACCTCGACGTCACCGGCTGACCAGGCGTCCGGCAACAAGGGCGCTGATCAGGCCGGACGCGAGGCCGCCGGGCGGGATTCCGCCGGCCGCGCGTCGGTGCCCGCCGACAGCTCGTCGTCCGCCCCGAAGTTCACCCGGGCTCCCGGCATGGCCCCGCCGCCCAGCGACCCGGGCTCCGGCGCCAAGGACGAGGGGATGCGTCCGGGTGGCCCCGGCGCGGCGAAGGGATCCGCGACTGTGCCGATCGTCACTAAGAGTGGTGCGTCCGGTGGGGGAGGCGGCGGCCAGCCCGCCGCACCGACCGGACGGTCCAGCGTCGTGCCCCAGTCGGCGCCGCCGCGTCCCGGCAGCGCCCCGACCTCCGGCAAGCCGGCCGCGCCTCAGGGCGCGGCCGCGGTCGGCGCGGCCCGGGTCTCCGAGACCGTCCGGGCGGCCCGTCAGACGGTCGCCTCCGCGGCCGCCCGCGGCCCGCGCCGGGCCCGGCTGAACCTCAAGCGCATCGACCCCTGGTCGGTCATGAAGTTCTCGTTCGCCGTGTCCGTCGTGCTGTTCATCGTGGTCGTCGTGGCCACCTCGGTGCTCTACCTCGCCCTCGACGCGATGGGCGTGTGGACCACGGTCAACTCCAGCCTCGGCGACCTGGTCAACGCCAGCGGCGGTGCCGCCAACGGCGGCTTCCGGGTCACCGCCTGGGGCGTCATCGGCACCTCGATGCTGGTCGGCGCGGTCAACGTGGTGCTCTTCACCGCGCTGGCCACCCTCGGCGCGTTCATCTACAACGTCTGCGCCGACCTCGTCGGCGGCGTCGAGCTCACCCTCGCCGAGCGCGACTGACGCACCCGACCTCGGGGGCAGCCGAAGTGCTGCCCCCGATTTTGGGTGGCGCGGCGCGATACGCTAACCTTCGGTGTCGTTGCGGGGCTATAGCTCAGTCGGTTAGAGCGCAGAGCTGATAACTCTGAGGTCGATGGTTCGATTCCATCTAGCCCCACCGTCAACTCCCTCTCAGGCAGTCGCAGATCGCAAGGAGACAGCCATGCTGAAGAAGCTCCTGATCGTCGCCGGCGTCGTCGGCGTCGCGGCTCTGGTCTTCAAGCGGGTCAAGGCGTCCAACGACGAGCGTGCCCTGTGGCACGAGGCCACCACGACGCCCGACCTGCGCTGAGGTCAATTCGGACGGTCTTGGCTCGTCGCTGAGGCCGGCCGGCCCGGGGGCCATAGCTCAACTGGCAGAGCACTGCCTTTGCAAGGCAGGGGTTCGGGGTTCGAGTCCCCGTGGCTCCACCCGAAACGGATATCCAAACGGAGGGGTCGCGAACGGGTGGCCCCGCTCCGGGGTTCGGATATCCGCAGGTCAAGGATGCCGTTGCCTGATCGGTGTCCCGGTCGACCGGTTCGTTGCGGCCGGTCGCGTCGATATCCCGATCCCGGATGGTGATCTCTGTGCCTGGCGCAGTGGTCATCGACGGTCGGGTGGGACAGTCCCGGGGGTCTGCGCGCCGGTTGGCTGCGGGACTGGATCGGGACGACAGCGCCCAGCGGCAGCTCATCGGTCCCGCCACGGAGCAAGATGTCGCGCGAGGCTGGACTTGCCGGCGACGGCGCAGGCGCAGGCGTTCAGCCCGGGAGTCGCGGTCGGTGCGGGATCACACCCGTGACGCGAGTGGTGCATTCGGTGTGGTGCACTGGGGTGTGCCGAAGAGTCGTGGTCGCCCGGCCGGCGGGGAGGGCGAAGCGCCCGCAGCGTCCCGTGCGTGAGCTGAAAGAACGTGCGCCTACGCAACCGTGAGGCGGGCAGCCGACTCGGCCGCCGTCGCGAATCGCCGGACCACCCGATCCAGGTCGCGGTTCGCGCGGTGTCGCCGGCCGGCTACCGAAACGCGGCGTGGACCGCATCGGCGATGCGTCGGCGGCCGGCCTCAGGGTTCCCGACGAGCCCGGCGGCCGGATACGAGGAACGGGGTCGGCTTTGCTTAGACCGGCTGGCGGGCTAATCAGCGGTTGTGCGTTCCAGGTCCGGGTCTTCGCGGTAGTCGCTCGGCAGGTCGACCATCTCGGTCTCCGGCTGGTACTCGGGGTCGAGCCGCACCAGGTCCCACTCGTTGATCCAGGCTCGCACGTACTGGCGCATCCGGGTGGCGCCGAGGCGCTCGAGGCCGGCCACGTCCGGCGGTTGCCAGTCGAAGGCGGCGCCGTGCAGTTCGCGTACGCGGCCGTACGCATGTTTGAGCTCGAGATCGTCCGGCGGGGTGAGCAGATGCGTCTCCCGGTCGATAATCCGCATGCCGGCCTGTGCCGCAGCGGCCAACGCGGTCGCCTCCGGGGTGTCCTTCGCCCTCAGTTTCGCCGGTATCAGCTCGCGGTCGTTGCGGCCAGTGATGACGGCGGCCTCGAAATCGTCGGTCATCGCGAACACCGCAGCGATGGGAGCCGCGCCGCCGTGCTCGCCGCGCATCCAGCGGGCCAACTCCGCGTAGGACTTCGCCCGCTGCTGCAGCGAGTACCGTCCGATGAGCTCGACCTCGTCGAAGAGAATCACCCAGGCGGGCGAACCGGCGGCGCTGAGCAACCGGGACGCGAACCGCAGGCGTTGCCGGCCCAGCTCGGCCGCTGCTACCGGTGGCAGGGTCGGCCGTTGTTCGCCCAGGTCACGCAGGCGTCGACGCAGTTCGGGTACGGGTATCGGGTCGCCGGACCAGAACCGAAGGATCATGTCGGCGAACACGGCATCCCGGTCGCGGACGTGCGCGAACAACGCGAGGGTGGCCGGAAACCGTTCGTTGAGCTCGGCACCGCTCGACGAGGCCCACCGTAGCAATTCGGCGTACGCCCGGCCGTCGGGGTCCACCGCGGCGGCCGCCTCGATGATCGCCGGGCGTGCCTGGCCGGTCCGCTCCGCGGAGTCGGCGGCGGCGCGGAACACCTTGGCCGGGTCGTGCAGCGGGGTCTCCTTGCTGATGACGACCCGGCTGACCGTGCAGCCGGCGTCGAGCGCGAGCCGGGCCAGGTGCTCGAGCAGGTGACTCTTGCCGGACCCGAATCCGCCGCCGAGCAGGAGGCCACCCGCCGTGCCGCCCGCGGCGGCCTCGCGAAGCGCGACGACTCGGTCCTCGATCGCCGACTGTCCGCTCCCCAGTGCGGCGACGGCGTCGCGGCTGGGAACTCCGGCCCGCAGCGCTTCGATAGCCCGGCGCCGCGACACCCGCGTGGCCAGGTCGTGATCCGTGTCAGTCATGCGGTGCCCTCCTCCGGTCGGCCACCGATCCGGACCAACGTGGCGTACGGGTTGGCCCGCCGCCGGTCGCGAACCTCGTCAATGACCCGCAACTGCAGTGCGGTGTACGCCGGCAGCCCGCGGACATCGTCCTGGATCAGCGTGGTCGGCAGCGTGGCCGCCACGAAGAGCCCGTCGAACTCGTCCGTCGCGTCGATCAACTGACGCACCATCTCGTACGCGTCCAGCGTCGCCGCCTTCGAGTAGTAGTGCCCGTCGCGCAGGCCGGGCGGCGGTCGCCGGACCACGGCGAGCCGATCGAGATCGAGGTGCAGGACCAGGCCACGGCGCCCGGCGAGCCGCAACCACCGGGTCAGCGACACCAGCAGCGGCCGGGCATTGTGCCGGGCCACCTTGGCCTGCAACGACACCCTGCGCAGCGCGGCCGCGGGCAGGCGTTCGCCGCACAGCCAGCCGACAACGGTCTCGCGCTCGTCGAGACTGACGTCGCCGCGGCCGAGACGCTCCTGGCACAGCCGCAGCATGGCGACCCGGAACTCGTGACTGAGCTCGGTGTCCCGTAGCACGATCTGCTCCAGCGCCCGGCGCACGCTGCGATACAACTCCGCGGCGTCCACGTCGTGGTGCCGAGCGATCGCGCCCAGGTCGATGTCGGCGTCGTCGTCGGGCGCCGGGAAGGCGGCACGCTCCAACGCGGACCGCACCACCGCAGCGGCCAGCACCACCCAGTCCAGTTGGCGGGCGATCGCCGTGAAGAGCTGGTCGACCAGGTGGATGCGGGTGTCCGCGGCATCCACGGTGACGACCGCGAACCCCCCGCCGAACTCGTTGAGTCCGCTGGTCAGCTGCGCGCGGGCAGCGTCGTCACCGATGGCCAGCAGTTTGACGGCCGCGCCACCGCCGTCGATGTAACCGGTGAGGTACTCGCGGTTGAGGAAGTCGACGTACTCGCCGGCGCCGATGGCGGTCTCCGTCATGGTTGCTCCGCCTCGGCGACCGTGAACGACACTCCCCAGTACCGTTGCTGCTGGCCACTGGGCGCGACGGTGACCAGGGTGCCCGCTCCCTTGGTGCCGGTGCTCGCCGACCACCGCAGGCTTCGCGGGCTCCTGGGCGTGCTGGTGACCCCGCTGCGATCGAGCAGATACAGGTCTCGGGCGAACTCCTGTTTGCTGTACTGCGCTCGCTGGCCGGGCAACATGGTGAGGACCGCCCAGATGTCGAGCAGCCGCACCACGCCGTCCGGCCGCTTGCCCTCGCCGGCGGCGAGCAGCTCGTACGCGGACCGCAGGCTGTCGAGGAAGGCCTCCGCCTTGAAGCGCACGTCCCGCTCCTGAGCCCGCGCCAGCGCCGCGACCAGGACGGAAGGGCGCAACCGGCGCTCACGTACCTTGTCGATCTCGATGGCGGCATCCGTCGGCAGCACCTTCAACAACGATGGATAGCACAGCAGGAGGCTGTCCTCCTCCACGATGGTCACGCCTTGCGCCTCGGCCGCGGCGAGCAGTTCCTTGACGTACGCGCCGGAGGCCAGGTATTCCTGCTCGTCGAGGTCGAGGCCGCCGCCCAGCGCCTCGGTGTCGGCGGCGAGCGCGGCGGCCGTCGTTCCGGCCGCGGCCAGCGCCTTGCGAAGATCGCGGATCTGTCCGGTACGGGCAGCGGCGAGGGCCTTCTTCAGCTCACGGACGGTCCCGTTCGCCCCACGGAGGGCCGCATCAATGTCCCGCTCGGCCGTACTCAGCATCGCCTCGAACGACGACGCCCCGGGCGACCCCTCGACGTCCGGGGCGGATGTTCCTGTGGTCATCTCATCGATGGATGTTTCAGTCACCGCGTCGTGAACCCCATTCCGATGAAGGCGCCGATGCCGGTCGACGGATACAGTGTGGCCCGTGGTGCAGCCGTCTCACCCCACCTCGACCGAGGGACGTTGGGTGCCGTACGGCCAATGTGTGGACGTCGCCGGACATGCTATCCCCGGCGGCCTTGTCTACGTCGGCGGCCACCTCGACGGCGTGACCGGGCGGACCGAGCCGGCGTTGCTCGATCCTGAGCTGCCGGTCGTGTCGGACGCGCGCGTTCCGACCGTGGATGATCTTGGGTCGCCGCCGGCGTACCACCTGTTAACGCCGTCCGCCCGGGGCGCCTACCTCGGCTGGCATGCGGGCGGTCGCCGCGCCCCCGTGCCGGCCGGCTTCGTGCTGTTGTTCTGTTTCGGACTGGAACGCCGGGTACTGCACGATGCCGGACACCATCCGATCGCGCGCGACGAGTTCCGGATGATCACCGCCGAGGTACTCCGTTTGGGTGACCGGTACGGGCCGGACAACCCCGACCTGGCGAGCCGCCTCGAGAGCCTGCTGGAGCTGCTGGACGTGCTGGCCGCGCCGCGCGGGGCGCCCACCGGCGGGCCCGATCCGACCGGGCCCGCGGCGTTGCGCGTGGCGTTGGCCGGATTCTCCGCCGCCGGCACGCCGGTACCGGCAGAGTGGGCGGAAATGTGGGTGCGGCACCACCCGCTGCTGGTACCACGCAGCGTGCCGGCCCAGTGCCCGGACGAGTTCGGCCGACTGTTCGCGCTGCGCTACCGCCACACGTTCGGGCCGGGGCTGGTACCACCCGACGACCGGCCCGGCCTACGAATCCGATACCAGCCGGCCAACCCTGAGCTGAGCACCACCCTGGTGTGCCGCGAGGACCTGCCCGACGTGCTGGCCGACCCGCGGAGCGGACGGGCGCTCGGTGCGTTGATCGACGAGGTCGCCGGCGCGCTTGATCCGTACCGCCGGATGGTGACGCGGTTTCCGCAGAGCCGGGGTTCGCTCGCCGCGACGGCGTTGCTGCCCGCGGATCTGCTCGATGCGGACCGCGGGCGCTTCGGTGCCCTGCGGGTGTGGACGGAGGCCCGCTTCGACGGGCGCGACCTGGCTGTCGTCGAGGGGGCGGAGTTCGCGGCGTTCTGGTCGACGGCCTCACCTGGTCGGATGGCCCGCGACGAGGCTGCGGCCTTCATCGAGGTGCTCGCGCTGCTCGGGGTGGGAGTCGAGCCGGATGTCCGGTTCGGCGCTCCCGCGCTCGGTCCCGGACCGGTGGTGCTGTTCCGCTCCGGCGCACCGGTGTGGCGACGGCCGGCCGGATCGGCCGGCCGATCCGGTGGTACGCAGGCCGATCGGCCAGGCCCGGGGTTCGCCGCCGCGGCCGCCATCGCCCGGTGCGCGACGGCCGTCGTGGCCGCCGCCGGGCCGATCGCGCCGCACGGCACGGCCTGGGTACGGACGTTGGACACCGTCGCCGTGCTGGCCGCGGCGTGCCGGGTCCCAGCCGTGCAACGGTCGCGCCTCGCGGCCCGGCTGGGCTGGCTGATCGCCACTGGGGTGGAGGTCGACCGGCTGCCCCGACAGGTCACCCGGCTGACCACCGCGGAACGGGAGGTCGCCGGCCGCTGGTTGATCTCGGTGGCCGCGGCGGTCGCACCGGGGTTTCCACCGGCCGCCGTCTCGGCGCTGAGCCGCGTCTACCGGATCCTCGGCCTGGAGCCCGACCTGCTGTTCCGCCGGCTGCACGAGGTCGGTGTGACGAGCTCGCTGCCGTCCGTTGACGGCTACGACGAACCGGTGGTGGTCCGGACGGCCGAGCCGCACAGCGGCGGTTTCGCGCTGCCGTGGTCGGCGGGCGCCGCAACCCCAGGCGCCTCAACCCCGGGCGCGGAGCAGCCCGGCAGCGAGGTGCGGCTGGACCCGGCGGCCATCAGCCGGAAGACCGCCGAAAGCGCGGCGGTGGCCACATTGCTCGCCACGATCTTCGACGCCGACGCCGACGCCGACGTCGATTCGGCTGCCCTGACCACGCCGGTGAACACGGTCGAGGAGGTGGCGACGATCGTCGGCCTCGACCCGGCACACAGCGGGCTGCTGCGCGCGCTCGCCGAGCGGCCGTCCTGGACGCGGGCGGAGTTCGTGGTGCTCGCCGGCGCCCATGGCGTGCTCCCGGACGGGGCACTGGACGTACTCAACGAGGTGGCGATCGACACCGCCGGGGAACCGGTCGTCTGCGACGGCGCTACCCTCGCGGTAGACGACGACGTACTGCAGGAGTTGCTCCGTTGACGCATTCCACCACGCCGGCGCGGGCCGGCCGGATCCGCCCGCGCGAGCGGGACGCCGTCGTGGCGTCGTTGCGGGCCGGGGTCGTGCCCCGCAGCGGCCAGCACCACATCCAGGTCGGCCGGGCCGCCGAGATCGAGGCCGTGCTACACGACGTGGAACGGGTCGCCGACGGTGGCGCCGCCTGCCGGTTCGTCATCGGCGAGTACGGCTCGGGCAAGACCTTCTTCCTGCATCTGATCCGGTCGATCGCGCTGGAGAAGCGGCTCGTGACCGTCCACGCCGATCTGTCGCCCGACCGACGGCTGCACGCGGCATCCGGGCAGGCCCGCGGGCTGTACGCAGAGCTGATGCACAACGTGGCCACCCGTGCCCGGCCGGACGGCGGTGCGCTGGCCAGCGTGGTCGAACGGTTCGTCACCATGGCGCTGAACGAAGCCAACGCCAACGGTGACCGGCCGGCCGACGTCATCGCCGCGCGGTTGGCGAGTCTGTCCGAGTCGACCGGCGGCTACGACTTCGCCGCCGTGATCGGCGCGTACTGGCGGGGCTACGACGGCGGCGACGAGCGGCTGCGCAACGACGCCGTACGGTGGCTTCGGGGTGAATTCACCAGCCGCGTCGACGCGCGGGCCGCCCTCGGTGTCCGCACGATCGTCGACGACGCGAGCTTCTACGATCATCTCAAGTTGATGGGCCGGTTCGTCCGGTTGGCCGGGTTCAGCGGGCTGCTGGTCGGCATCGACGAGATGGTCAACCTGTACAAGCTGCCCAGCTCCGCGGCCCGCAACGCCAACTACGAGCAGGTGTTGCGCATTCTCAACGACAGCCTGCAGGGCGACGCCCAAGGCCTCGGGTTCCTGTTCGGCGGCACGCCGGAGTTCCTGATGGACACCCGGCGCGGCCTGTTCTCGTACCCCGCGCTGGCCTCCCGGTTGGCTGCGAACAGCTTCACCGCGGACGACCGGATCGACCGGTCCGGCCCGGTGCTGCGGCTGGGCAACCTCACGCCGGAAGACATGTTCGTATTGTTGACCAAGCTGCGGCACGTGTACGCGGGTGGCGACCCCGCTGCCTACCTCGTGCCGGACGAGGCGCTCACCGCGTACATGAAGCATTGCGCGGATCGGATCGGGGATGCTTATTTCCGTACGCCGCGCGAGACCATTCGTGGCTTCCTCGACCTGCTCGCCATGCTTGACCAGCACCCGGACCTGACCTGGACGACGCTGGTCGGGGCAGTCGATCTCACGGTACGGCCCGACCAGGCCGACCTGCCCACGCCGGCCGACGATGACGAACTCACCTCCTTCCGGCTCTGACCCGCCGGCCGGGACGCCGTCACGGGCCTTCGCCCGGTATCACCCCCAGGTTCAGCGCTGGGTCTACGACCAGGGCTGGGCTCGGCTGCGCGACGTCCAGGAGCGCGCCGCGGACGTGGTCATCGACGGCGCCCGCGATGTGATCATCTCGTCGGCCACGGCGAGCGGGAAGACCGAGGCGGCGTTGCTGCCCATCTGCTCGGCGCTCGCAGGGGAGCCCGAGGCCGTCACCGGCCTCGGGGCGCTCTACATCAGCCCGTTGAAAGCCCTGATCAACGACCAGTATGACCGGATTCTGGACCTCTGTGGATGCCTGGACCTCCCCGTGCACCGCTGGCACGGCGACGCCCTCGCGTCGGGAAAAGCTCGTGTCCTGCGTTCCCCCGCCGGGCTCCTGCTGATCACCCCGGAATCATTGGAGGCCCTGTTCGTCCGGCGCGGTGATCGGGTACGGCGGATCTTCGGCGGCCTGCGCTACTTGATCGTTGACGAATTGCACAGCTTCATCGGCACCGAACGGGGTGCGCAACTGCAGTCCCTGCTGCACCGCGTCGATTTGGCATCCGGTCGGCGGGTTCCGCGAATCGCGCTGTCTGCCACCCTCGGCGACCTCGACACGGCGGCGGAATTCCTGCGACCGGGATACGGCACCGAGGTGGCGATGGTGACGTCGGCGGAGCCCGGCGGCGAGATCAGGCTGCAGATCCGCGGTTACCTCGCCCCGATCACCGAACCGCCCGCCAACGCCGAGCCGGCCGATCGGGCGGCGATCGCGGACCACTTGTTCCAGACGATGCGCGCCACCGACAATCTGGTCTTCGCGAACTCCCGTGCCGCGGTGGAAACCTACGCCGACATGATCAGCCGTCGAGCCGCGTACGCCGGCACGCGCGCCGAGTTCCTCGCTCACCACGGCAGCCTGTCCAAGGAGATCCGCGAGCACGTCGAGGAGCGACTCAAGGACCCGGCCATACCGGTGACCGCGATCTGCACGTCGACCTTGGAGCTGGGCATCGATGTCGGTTCGGTGGACTCCGTCGCCCAGGTCGGCGCCCCGCCGACGGTGAACGCCCTGCGCCAGCGTCTCGGCCGCTCAGGCCGCAGGCCCGGTCGGCCGGCGATCCTGCGAATCTATGTCACGGAGCGCGAGCGAGGCCAGGGCAGCAACCCGACGGACGCGCTACGCGCCGAGCTCTTCCAGAGCGTGGCGATGGTCGAGCTGCTGCTCGCCGGCTGGTACGAGTCCCCGGACGACACGGGTCTGCACGTGTCGACGCTCATTCAGCAGGTCCTGTCGATCGCCGCGCAGCATGGCGGCGCGACGGCCGGGCAGCTCTTCGACGTGCTCTGCGCACGCGGGCCCTTCGTCTGGGCGAACCGAGCCGCCTTCGCGACCCTGCTGCGCGACATGGGCCGGCACGATCTGCTCCAGCAGCAGGACGACGGTCGGCTGCTGCCGGGCGGTGCGGGCGACCGCCTGGTCAACCACTACAGCTTCTACGCGTCGTTTCGCACCTCGGAGCACTACCGGCTCGTCGCGGACGGCTACACGCTCGGCTCGCTGCCGGTCGACCGTCCCATCCTGCCCGGTACCATGCTCATCTTCAGCGGAGCGCGGTGGCGGGTGCTGAGCGTCGATGTCGCGTTGCGGGTCATCGAATTGACAGCCGCGGAAGCTGGCCGCCCTCCCGTCTTTCCCGGCACCGGAGGCGAGATCGCCGACGAGGTACGGCGCACCATGCGCCGGCTGTACCGTTCGACCGAGACGCCCCGCTATCTCGACGCGGCCGCCCGGACCATGCTGGCCGAGGGCCGTACGGCGTTCCACGAGACCGGACACGCCACCTCGGGCATCTTCGCGTCCGGGTCGGACGCTGTGCTCTTCCCGTGGCGCGGTGACCGGATCATGAACACGATCGCGGTCGTGCTCGCCGGTCTGGGCCGCCGGGTCGGGCAGGACGGGCTCGCCATCACGGTCGGCGACTGCACACCAGCGGAACTGCGCGACCTGGTCCGTGCGCTCGTCGCCGCGCCCCCGCCCGATCCGGTGTGGTTGGCCGCAACCGTACGGGCCAAGGCCCACGAGAAGTACGACCGGTACCTCAGCGCGGAATTGCTCGACATCGCGTACGCCGCCCGCGCGCTCGATGTGCCAGGTGCCTGGGCCTGCCTTGCCGAGATCTGCGCTCCCCGCCGGCCAACGGTCGAGGTCTCACCCGCCAGGACGTGATGCGGGCCAGTGCAGCCTCGACGTACACACCCAGCTGCGACTTGACCTGATCGCGTGGCACGTGACCACTGAGACCATTATCCTTTCCCGCTGCCTGGGCAGATCCTACGGCTACGACGCGGAGCGGCACCGGCAGCAGCGTCCAGATCCGGTTCCAGGCCCCGGTCATGGCTGACGGTTAATCAAGTCCTGGCCGGCGACGCGGCGATACATTCAGTCCTCCATTCACCGGCTTGCCTGCGCAGCGCAGCGGCAACGGGGTCGCCCGCGATTGTCGCCGGTTGGTTCGCATGGTGTTGCCTCCGGCCCACCAATACCGGCCCTCCGCGGTGACCGCCTTCCCGCCGATCGTGACGATGACGCCGGAGCGCTCGTAATCTCGGGCGATGGACGTGATCGCGTGGCTGCTCGACTCCGATCCGGCGGTGCGCTGGCAGGTCCTGCGAGATCTGGTCGCGGCGCCGGCCGATGAGGTGGCTCGAAAGCGTGCCCGGGTTGCCCGCGAGGGGTGGGGCGCGCGACTGCTGCGGTCGCAGGAGCCGGACGGCAGCTGGGGTGGCGGCGCGTACTTCCCGGTGCCGAACCCGGACGAGGGTCACGAGGACCGGCAGCCGTGGACGGCCACCGCGTTCGTTCTGCAGCAGCTCTGCCAGTTCGGGGTGGATCCGGCTGACCCGCGGGTGCACGCGGCCGTGACCCAGGTGGCCCGGAACGTGCGCTGGGAGGCGGACGGGCGGCCGTTCTTCGACGGCGAGGTGGAGCCCTGCATCAACGGGATGACCGTGGTGCTCGGGGTCTGGTTCGGGCATGTCGCGGAGGCCGGCGGAGTGGTCGGGCGGCTGCTCGCCGACCGGCTCGGTGACGGCGGCTGGAACTGCTGGACCTGGACCGGGGCGACGGTGTCGTCGTTCGCCAGCACCCTCGACGTGCTCGAAGGGCTGCTCGCCTACGAACGGGCGACCGGTGGCTCGGCCGAGATCACGGCGGCCCGGCGCGAGGCCGAGGAGTTCCTGCTCGACCGGCGGTTGTTCCGGCGTCGCAGCACCGGCGAACCGGCGGCGCCGGCCTTCACCCAGTTCTCCTTCCCGGCCCGCTGGCACTACGACGTGCTGCGGGCCCTGGACTACTTCCGGCTCGCCGACCGGTACGACCCGCGGATGGACGAGGCGCTCGACCTGGTCGCGGCCAAGCGGCCGCCGGACGGCACCTGGCTGCTGGAGAACACGCACCCGGGCGCGGTGCCCTTCGTGCTGGAGGATGGCGACGGGCGGCCCAGCCGATGGAACACCCTGCGGGCGCTCCGGGTCCTCGACTGGGCCGGGCGGTCAGGTGCCCAGGCTCACGTGGACCGGGGTGGCCAGGTCTGACTCGCCATACTTGACCGCCCCGCGGTGGGTGACCTCGACGCCGTAGAAACCCTTGCCGGTGGGGACGTCGCTGACCACGAACGAGAAGACGCACTCGTCGTAGCCGGACGTCTCGGAGCCGGTCAGGTGGCCCAGGCCGACGATCGCGCCGGCCGCGTCGGTGACGGTCACCGAGGCGCCGTCGGAGATGTCGCTGTAGCCGCCGTCGCCCGCGCAGCCTCCCTCGTACACGAGGAGGTCGTCGTCCTTCAAGGTCATCGTGCCGGTGACGATCATGGTGGTGGGTGCGGCCGACTGGGCCGTGTTGACCGTCGTGCCGGTGACCGTGCCGCTGGGCTCGGGGCGTTTCGTGGTGGCGACCAGGGTTGCCACCACGGCCGTGCCGGCGATCGCCACCGCGCCGATCGCGGCCAGGGCGATGGTGAGGCCCCGGCGGTGCGCCGGCGGCTGGGGCGGCGGGGGCATCGGCGGATACCCGGACTGCGACGGGAAGGCCGGGCCAGGGAACGGCTGCGAGTAGGGGTCGGTCTGGTAACCGCCGCCAGGGGTGTAGGTCACGGCCTCCCACGGTCGGCAGACCGGCGTCGGACCTTACGGGTTG
The DNA here is from genome assembly GCF_040684855.1 of Actinoplanes sp. NPDC089786. NCBI lineage: Bacteria > Bacillati > Actinomycetota > Actinomycetes > Micromonosporales > Micromonosporaceae > Actinoplanes > Actinoplanes sp. NPDC089786. The sequence goes on along the minus strand of NZ_JBFBGU010000001.1, from coordinate 164,347 downwards.
GTTTGGCCGGGGAGACTCGAAAGCGGGTTGGTTTGGCCGGCGGGCGGGTCGATCTGGCCGGGGAGGCCGAAGAGCCGGAACAGCGCGGGGTCGACGAAGGCCACGCAGCGCCGGATCAGGCCGCCGCGCACGTCGAAGACCTGAAGCGAATGCGCCCGGAGTACGCCCGTAGCCGGCTCGGCGGCGTACGCCGCCAGCGCGGGACTGCCGTTGGCGTGCACCAGCCGGAGGCGCCAGCCGGTGCCCCGCATGGCGAAGACGCGCTCGATGAACTCCCGGTAGTGATCGCGACCGGCCAGCCACAGGTCGACCGGCGGCATCTCCAGGGCCACGTCGTCGGCCAGCAGCCGGGTGAGCGCGGGCACGTCGGCCGCCTCGAAGGCCACCAGGTAGCGCTCGACCACCGCCCGCTCCTCGGGGCCGGCCGGTTCGCGCATGTCCTCGAGCACGGGACCGGCCGTCCGCAGGGCGGCCCGGGCCCGCTGAAGGCTGCTGTTGACCGAGGCCCGGCCGTCCTGACCATCCTGCGCCGGGACCGGCCGGGGCGGTGATGACCTGATCTAGCGTGACGGCATGATCGATGCCCCGCTTCCGGTCAACCTGCGTTGGATGGCCACGGCCGGCGATTCCGAGCGGGCCTGGATCGCCGGCCTGCCCGCGCGGGTCGCCGGGCTGGCCGAACGCTGGTCGCTGCGGCTCGGCCCGGCCTATCAGCCGGGCGGTTCGTCGGCCTGGGTCGCGCCGGTGACCCGCGACGACGGCTCGCGCGCGGTGCTCAAGGTCGGCCTGCGGCACGACGAGGCCCGCGACGAGGCGGCCGGCCTGCGGTTCTGGTCCGGGCGCGGGGTGGTCCGGGTTCTGCGGAGCCTGGTGTACGAGGAGACGACGGCTCTGTTGCTCGAGGAATGTCGGCCGGGCACGATGCTGTCGGCGGCGCTGCCTCCGGTGGAACGCGACGACGTGGTGGCCGGGCTCCTCAAGCGCCTGTGGATCACCCCGCCGCCGGGGCATCCGTTCCGCACCCTGGCCGGCATGTGTGAGATGTGGGCGGCCGGGTTCGCTCCGTCCGTACCCCATGATCAGGGTTTGGCGCGAGCCGGCCTCGACCTGTGGCGAACCCTGCCGGCGTCGGCCACCACCAGCGTGCTGCTCTGCACCGACCTGCACCCGGACAACGTGCTGGCCGCCGAACGGGAGCCGTGGCTGGTCGTCGACCCGAAGCCGTACGTGGGCGATCCGGCCTACGACCCGATCCAGCACATGCTGAACTTTCCCGACCGGCTGGCCCGCGACCCGGCCGGCTTCGCCAACCGCATGGCCTCGCTGTGCGACCTGGACGCGTTGCGGGTGCGCCGATACCTGTTCGCGCGCAGCGTCATCGAATCCCAGTGGGACGTCGCATCAATGCTCGCGCCCACTGTGGACTAACCCGCGGCGGCGGAGTAACGGGCGGCCAGGTCGCGGAGGATCGTGCGCAGTTCGGGTGGGTCGTCGACCGTGAAGTCGACGTTCAGGCTGGTCAGGAACTTGACCAGGTCGTGCAGGGAGTTGGTGCCGGTTTCGAACAGGCAGGTGCCGGCGTCGATCTCGGTCAGGAGGCCGGCCGCCGGCGGGAGGGTCTCGGCCATGGTGGCCATGGGTGCGTGCAGACGGACGCGGGCCTGGTGGGGCCAGGCCAGCGAACCGGTGCCCCGGACCACGTGGCGGGCGGCGTCCTCGGGGGGCTCGCGCGGCGTGAAGTGTGGGCCGGTGGGGTGGCGCGGGACGATGCGGTCGGCTCGGAAGGTGCGCCAGGCGGCCCGGTCCAGGTCCCAGGCCAGGAGGTACCAGCGGCGGCCGGTGTAGACCACGCGATGGGGTTCCACGCGACGCACGGTGGGGTCGGGGGAGTCGGTGTGGCCGGAGCGGGCCGGCGGGGTGTAGTCGAAGCGGAGTTGCTGGTGGTCGCGGCAGGCGGCGGCGACGGTGGTCAGGATCTGGGGATCGACCTGGGGGCTGCCGCCGGGGGCGGTCACCATCGCGTGGCGCAGGGCGTCCAGGCGGGGGCGCAGCCGGGACGGCAACGTCTGTTCGAGCTTGGTCAGGGCCCGCAGGGAGGTCTCCTCCAGGCCGGCGACCGTGCCGGCGGCGGCCACCCGGAGGCCCAGCGCCACGGCTATCGCCTCGTCGTCGTCGAGGACCAGGGGTGGCATGGCCGTCCCGGCGGCCAGCCGGTAGCCGCCGGTGATGCCGGTGCTGGAGCTCACCTCGTACCCCATGATCCGCAGTCTTTCGATGTCGTTGCGGATCGTGCGCGTGGTCACGCTCAGTCGGCCGGCCAGGTCGGCGCCGGACCAGTCGCGGCGGATCTGGAGCAGGGTCAGCAGGCGCAGGAGACGGACCGAAGTGTCCAGCACATGCGGAACCATACGTTCCACAAGTGTCTCTAGGCTCGTCCCATGACACTTCGCGGATTCGCCACGCTGAACATCTGGGCCGACGACGTGGCCGCGGCCGAGGCCTGGTACGCCGAATTCCTCGGGACCGAGGCCTACTTCCACCGCAACGGACCGGACGGGAAGCTCGCCTACGCCGAGTTCCGGGTCGGGGACTTCGAGGCCGAGCTGGGCATCATCGACCGGCGGTGGGCCCCGGGCGGCGGCACCGAGCCGGGCGGCGCGGTCATGCACTGGCACGTCGACGACCTGGCGGGCACGGTCGAGCGGCTGCTCGCGCTGGGGGCCAAGCAGCACATGCCGATCACGCCGCAGGGCGACCAGGGCTTCGTGACCGCGTCGGTGGTCGACCCGTTCGGCAACGTGCTCGGTGTGATGTACAACCCGCACTACGTCGAGATCACCGGGGCTGCGCGGCCGCAGTAGGGTCGGATCGTGACCGACATGCCGCCGAAGCTCGCCGAGATCGTCGAGGAGTTCGCCTCCGCCCCGCGTGACGTGGTGCTGGAGATGCTGCTCGAGTTCTCCGACGCGGTGCCGGCACTGCCGGCGGGCATGGCGGCGCACGAGGGCATGGAACAGGTCCCGGAATGCCAGACGGCGTTCTTCCTCAAGGCCTCGGTGCGGCCGGACCAGACCGTGGAGGCCTGGTTCGACTGCCCGCCCGAGGCGCCGACGACGCGGGCGTTCGCCGGGATCCTGGCCGAGGGTCTGGTGGGCGCGACCGTCGACGAGATCCTGGCGGTGCCCGACGACCTGTACGCCCAGATGGGCCTGGGCCAGGCGATCAGCCCGCTCCGCATCCGCGGCGGCACGGCGATCCTGGGCCGGTTGAAGCGCCAGGTCCGGGAACAGACGGGAAACCAGGGGTGAGCATGGACATCCAGGTGTGGTCCGACGTGGTGTGCCCGTGGTGCTACATCGGCAAGACCCGGCTCGAGACCGCGCTGCGGGGCGACTCCACGACCACGGTCACCTATCGGGCCTATCAGCTTGACGCGACGCCGGTTCCCCAGCCGGTGCCGCTGGGCGTGGCGCTGGCGCCGAAGTTCGGCGGGCCTGAGCGGGTCCAGGAGGCCTGGGATCACGTACGGGCGTTCGCCGCCGGCGACGGCCTGGAGCTGAACTTCGAGCGGGCCGTGGCGGCGAACACCTTCGACGCCCACCGGCTGATCGCCTGGGCGGCCGAGCAGGGCCGGCAGGCGGCGATGCTGGACGCGTTGCAGATCGCGCACTTCGCCGACGGCGTCGACATCGGGTCGAAGCCGGCGCTGGCCCGGGTCGCCCGGACCATCGGGCTGGACGAGTCGGCGGCGCTCGCCTATCTGGCCTCGACCGATGGCGTGAACGCGGTCCGGGCCGACATCATGGCGGCCCGCGATTTCGGCATCACGAGCGTGCCGACGTTCGTGATCGACAACAAGTACGCGATCCAGGGCGCCCAGGAGGTCCAGGTGCTGAAGGACGCGTTCGCCGAGATCAACCGCCGCGAGGCCGTCGACGCCGGCTGAACCGATCGTTTCACGTGAAACGGGCAAGCCCGTCGATGACCGTGGCGTTGGGCAGGGCGCCGAGGGCCGGGCCGGGGATGGCGATCTTGCTGTGGCGTACGCCCGAGCCGATGATCACGTGGGGCTCGGCGCCGATCCGGGAGTCGACCAGGATCGGCCAGTCCTTGGGCAGGCCGATCGGGGTGATCCCGCCGTACTCCATGCCGGTCAGCCGGACCGCCTCGTCGATCGGGGCGAAGCTGGCCTTGCGGACGTCGAGCTGGCGACGCACCACGCCGTTGACGTCGGCACGGGTGGTGGCCAGCACGAGACAAGCCGCGTACCGGGTGATGCCCTCGCGTTTGCCGGCCACGATGACGCAGTTGGCCGACTCCTCCATGCGGACGCCGTACGCCTCGCAGAACGCCGCCGTGTCGGCCAGCGTCGGATCGATCGACGCGACCAGCACCTGATCGCCGTCGACCGGCGCCTCGGCGGGCCACACCTCGAGGGCCGCGGCCACCGGCTCGGCCAGCAGGTCGAGCCGGGACAGGGCGGGTTCTAGCGTCAGGCTTGCCATCACGCCCGTCATCCTCGCCCACGACCGGCCTCCGCAGATAGTCGGGACAGATAGTCCTCCCACGTGCGGGTGCCCCGCGGCTCGGCCGAGGTGGTCAGCGCGCCGGCGCGGAGCTCGCGGCCGAAGCGGCCCGGGATGTGGATGGGCCAGGTGGGACGACGGGAACCGCGCTTCCAGGCGGTCGCGAGCTCGTCCAGGGTCAGCCGCCGCGGACCGCCGAACTCGACGATGCCCTGGACCGGCGGCCCGGCGATCAGCTCGGCGATACGACCGGCCACGTCCTCGACCGCGACCGGCTGGAAGACCAGGCGACGGTCCTGGTGGGCGAGGACGCCAGGTGGACGACCACGTCGGCGCCTCGGACCGCCTCGCTCACGCCCTTACCCGTGGCCAGGTCGGCGGCGACCCACCCGGGCCGGGACCGGCGGCTCATCGGCCGCACGTCGTAGGTCGGGGTCAGCCGCGGCAGCAGGGCCGACCCCAGGTTGCCGCTCGCGCCGGTCACCAGGATTGTCGTCATGAAAACAGGACGCGGCACGCGCCGGGAACGTGACAACCTCAGGCGGCGGGTGATCTTGCCGACTGTCAGTGGGTGTGGAGGAGAGACGTAGCGCGAGGGTAGGCACGGTCAGTGGCCTCGCCCTGCTCAGCGGCGGTACGGCCATCGCGGCCGTGGCCGGCGGCGCGCATTCGATCTTCGCCACGATCCTGCTCGGCATGCTCGCGGTCGGCATGGGCCACGCGCTGATGGAGGAGATCCGGCGGCAGGCGCGCCGCTCGATGGCCGGCTGGGCCGCCCACGACACGGTCAACGCGGTGCTGCTCGCGAGCTGGGCGGCGGGCGCGCTGATCACGACCGTCCTGGCCGTCGCTCCCGGCACGGTCCGGGCCGTTGGGCTCGTGCTTTCCCTCGGGTACGCCCTGAGCTGCGCGTACTTCGTTGTCGAACGTCGTCGCACGGTCACCAGCCTGGCGATAATCGAGAAGACACCGGAGCCGGTCGATCAATAGGGTCGGCCAGATGCGCGATCGCCCTTCCTATAAGTCCGACGACGAGGACAGCAGTCGCTGGGACGGATTCCCGTTCCGGGACGGCGACATCGTGATCAGCACCCGGTCCAAGAGCGGCACCACGTGGATGCAGATGATCTGCGCCCTGCTGATCTTCCGGCGCCCCGACCTGCCGGCCTCGTTACCGACGTTGTCGCCGTGGCTGGACTGGCTGATCGTGCCGCGCGACGAGGTCTTCGCCCGGCTGGACGCCCAGACGCACCGCCGCTTCATCAAGACCCACACTCCGCTGGACGGGATCCCGCTCGACCCGCGGGCGACCTACATCGTGGTGGCGCGGCACCCGCTCGACATGGCGGTGTCCCTCTTCCACCAGGGCGACAACCTCAACCGCGCGCGGATCGCCGAGCTGACCGGCGGCCCGGTCGTGGAGGCCGCCCCGAGCCCGCCGATCAAGCCGTCGCTGCTGCGCTGGATCGAGCGGGACGCCGAGCCGGCCGACGACCTGGACTCGCTCCCGGGCGTCATGTGGCACCTCAGCGACGCGTGGCAACGAGCCGCCCGGCAACCGAACGTCCTGCTGGTGCACTACGCCGACCTCGCCGCCGACCTGGGCGCCGAGATGCGCCGGATCGGGGAACGCCTCGGGTTGCCCGTACCCGATCAGGATCTGGTCGACGCCGCCGGCTTCCAGCGCATGCGGGAGCGGGCCACCGACCTGGCGCCGGACCCGGCCGGGATCATGAAGGACCGGACGGCGTTCTTCCGCCGCGGCGGTTCCGGGTCGGGCCGCGAGCTGCTGACCGACGCGGAGCACGAGCGTTACCTGGCCCGGGCGGCCGAGCTGGCGCCCCCGGACCTGCTGGTCTGGCTCCACCGGTAGCCGCGTTGCGTTCGGGTCCGCCCGATCCATAGCCGCCCCCGGCGGGCCGAATCGTCCTCAGACCGATCTGAGTACGCGTTCCAGCTGGTCGGCCCGCATCCGGCGGGCGTGGCCGCGTCGGCTCTCGGCGTACGCGAGAAGAATGGTCCTGCGCTCCACCTCGCTGAGCACGCCCGCGAACGGGGAGGCGCGGCGCAGGCCGACCGCGTGCTCGGAATTGGAGGTGAGCGCGTCGAGGACCGCCTCCACGCCGTCGTCGAGCAGCGCGTCCCAGCGGTCGAGCCACTCCCAGTTCTCGCCGGACGGGTGCAGCCGCCGGAGCCGGCGCAGGTTGATCGCCGCGGCCGCGAGCAGGGCCGGCGGATTGGCGACGACCTTGCCGGCCACCGCGCGGTGCAGCCACAGTGACTCGGTCTCGTCGCGGCTGAGGCCCGGCTGGATCAACGCTTCGACGTCGGCCCGGCGGATGCGGCGCTGGCCACCGACCCGGACGTACGGCAGCAGCCCGCGCAGGCAGAGGTCGACCACATGCGCACGCGACGAACGCAGCATGATGGCCGCTTGCCCGGTCGTCAGGAGATCGCCCACGGATCGAATAGTGGCGTCTGTCACCCACCTGATGCAACAACCGAACGGCTGATGCTTCTTTCACGCGTGTCGGCCTGCGGTGACCGGACCAGGACCGGCGGGCTCGCCAAGCGATTCGTTCGACCTCAGCCTAAAGCGCTCTGACCAGGGACTTCGTGGGCGTGCGGAGTGATTCTACCGCGACCTTCGATCGATGGTGATGCCAGGCGCCCAGCGTGGCAGGCCGGCCCGCGCCGCCGGGTCGAGCGGCTCGCTGAACCGCAGGTGGTTGCCGAACGGATCGGAGATCGTCATCACCCGCGTCTGCCAGGGCATCTCCTGCACCTCGGGCACCCACACGGCCGGTCCCCAGACCCGGCTGCCCATCGCGCTGTAGCGCAGGCGCAGCTCGTCCCGCAGCTCGTCGAGGCCGTCGATGTTGATCACCACCGTGGCGCCCGCCCCGGGGTCGTACGGCTGCTCGCTCAGCTGGAACGTCGTCGCGCCCCGGATGATCTGGCCGTAGAACGACGTACCGGGCCCGCCGGCCGGCCCGCCGAAGTCGAGCGTGAACCCGAGGAATTCGACGTAGAACTCGAGCGCCCGCTCCTCGGCGAAGATCCGCAGGACCGGGATCGTGCTCGTGGTGGCCCGGCGCGGGTCGGTCACCTCGGGCCCGGACGTCTCCACAGCGGGCACGATGCGCGAGGCGGATGCGGCCGCGATCCGGGCGGCGAGCACGTTCCAGTCGTCGAAACCGAACTGGCGGGCGACGATCTCGAGCGCCGCGCTGTGTGGCAGGTCGGCCTGCGTACGCGCGAGAACCTCGCTGCGCAGCGTCTTGGCCATGATCTTGGCGTCGCGGAAGGTCCGCATGGCTGATCCCTCTCCACGGCGAACGTCGTGGCCGGTGCTCGCATTGCCGACTGGTTCGCCGAGCGGAGGAAGCGAATCAATCAGGGTGGCGTGGACGCGTTCACCAGACCCCGGGAGGGGCGCGAGCGGCGGGCCGCGTCGGCCCTGGAGCGAGTCTCGGCCCGGCCCGGAAGGCCTGTCAAGACCGACCCGGCGTTGACCGCGATCACCATCGCGATGCCCAGCCACTCGTGCCCGGCGAGCCTGGCGCGCGGACAGCCCGCCCACCGGCCTGGACGAGCTGATCGCGGCCGTGCGGCGGCTCTACGAGAAGCGTTAGGCGGCCGTGGGCAGCAGTGCCAGGTCGCTGAGCGAGACGATGCCGACCACCTTGCGGTCGTTGTCACAAACGATGAGGCGGCGTACGCCACGCTCGCGCATCGCCCGGACCGCCTCCTCGACCGACGCCGACTGCTCCACCATGATCATCTCGCGGGTGGCGATGGTCTCCAGCGTGGTGGTCTTCGGCGGCAGCCCCTCGGCGATCGCGCGCACCACGATGTCGCGGTCGGTGACCAGCCCGGCCATGGTCGGCCCGTGGGTCACCACCACGTCACCGATCGCCTGGTCGCGCATCGCCTGTGCCGCTTCGTCGAGCATCGTGTCACCCGAGAGGTAGATGACCCGTCGCGTCATCACCTCGGCGACCGAAGTCCTGGCCATGTCCGCACCTCCCGTCGCTTGAGACCGCCATCGTTACACGCTGGTCAGGGCCGCGACCATGTCCGACATGAGAACCTCGTCACGGCCACCCGTTCGGCGGTCACGCAGTTCGCCGTACCCGTCACCCAGACGGCGTCCGACCACGACGGTGTGCGGGATGCCGATCAGCTCGGCGTCGGTGAACTTCACCCCGGCCGACACACCCGGGCGATCGTCGACCAGCACCCGCAGCCCGGCCGCCACGAGCTCGCCGGCCAGCCGCAACGCGGCCTCCACCTGCCCGTCCTTGCCGGCGGCGACCACGTGCACGTCGGCCGGGGCGATCTCGGCCGGCCAGACCAGGCCGCGCTCGTCGTGGTGCTGCTCGGCGACCGCGGCCACCGCCCGGGACACGCCGACGCCGTACGAGCCCATGGTCGGCCGCACCGGCTTGCCGTCCGGCCCGAGCACGTCGAGCTTGAACGCGTCGGTGTAGCGCCGGCCGAGCTGGAAGATGTGCCCGATCTCGATGCCCCGGCGGATGGTGAGTTCCCCCTCCGAACACCGCGGGCAGGGGTCGCCGGCGTGTACCTCGGCCGCCTCGATGGTCCCGTCCGGTGTGAAGTCGCGGCCGGCCACCACCGAGGTGGCGTGCTTGCCGGGCTGGTTGGCGCCGGTCAGCCAGGCCGTGCCGGCCACCACCCGCGGGTCGGCCAGGTAGCGGATCTTGCTGCCCTGCGGCCCGATGTAGCCCTTGACCAGGTCGGGCCGGGACGCGAAGTCGTCGAACAGCTCGGCCGTGGCGGGCGCCAGCGCGGCGTCGAGACGCTTGAGGTCGATCTCGCGGTCGCCGGGCACACCGATCGCCAGCAGTTCCGGCTCGCCGCCCGGGTGGTGCACCGTGACCACGACGTTCTTCAGCGTGTCGGCGGCGGTCCAGTCGGTCCGGCCGTCCAGCGCGCGCTCGTTGGCCAGGGCGACCAGCGAGGCGATGGTCGGGGTGTCCGGGGTGTCGTGCACGGTCAGCGGGCCGGGTGTGCCCTCGGGGGCCGGCGGCGCGGGCGTGACGACGGCCTCGGTGTTCGCCGCGTAGTCGCACTTGGCACACCCGACGAAGGTGTCCTCGCCCACGTCGGCCAGGGCCAGGAACTCCTCCGAGGCCGAGCCGCCCATCGCGCCCGCCATGGCCGACACGATCGTGTGCTCCAGACCCAGCCGGGCGAAGATCTTCTGGTACGCGACGCGCATCACGCCGTACGCGTCGGCCAGGCCCTCGTCGGTGAGGTCGAAGGAGTACGCGTCCTTCATCAGGAACTCGCGCCCGCGCAGCAGGCCGGCCCGGGGGCGGGCCTCGTCCCGGTACTTCGTCTGCACCTGGAACAGGATCATCGGGAAGTCCCGGTAGGAGCTGGTCAGATCTTGCACCAGCAGCGCGAACATCTCCTCGTGGGTGGGTGCGAGCAGGTATTCGGTGTCCCGCCGATCCTTGAGCGTGAAGATCTCGTCGCCGTAGTCGGTCCAGCGGCCGCTCGTCTCGTACGGATCACGCGGCAGCAGCGCCGGGAACGACACCTCCTGGGCGCCGGCCGCGGCCATCTCCTCCCGGACCACCCGGGCCACGTTGTCCAGCACCAGCTTGCCCAGCGGCAGGTAGGTGTAGCCGCCCGGCGCGGCGCGACGGATGTAGCCGGCGCGCAGCAGCAGCCGATGGCTCGGCACCTCCGCCTCGGCCGGGTCCTCGCGCAGGGTCTTGAGCAGCATCGTGGACATCCGCAGGAGCATGGCCGCGAGTGTAGGTAACGGGTGTCAGCAGCGTCACGCTGCTTTTCGCCGTGAACGAGTGCTTAGCTAGATAGCTGTAAAGGACATAGAACGGGGCGGACGATGACCTGGCGCAGCTATGTGGCGATGGGTGACAGCTTCACCGAGGGGATGGACGATCCGTACCCGGATGGCACCTTCCGGGGCTGGGCCGACCTGGTCGCGGCCCGGCTGGCGGTCGAGGTTGGCCCCGATTTCGGGTACGCCAACCTGGCCATCCGCGGCCGGCTGCTGAACGCGGTCATCGCCGAGCAGCTCGAACCGACCCTGGCCATGCGCCCCGACCTGGTCAGCTTCGCCGCCGGTGGCAACGACGCGCTGCGCCGCAAGGCCGATCCGGAAGCGCTGATCGCCCGGCTCGACGGCGTGATCGAGCAGATTCGCGCGACCGGCGCCGACGTCGTCATGTTCCGCTTCGCCGACGTCTCGACCCACCTGCCCGGCCAGCGCATCTACGGCCCTCGGGTGGCCGTGCTCAACCGCGGCGTCGGTGAGATCGCCGACCGGCACGGCGCCCACCTGATCGACCTGTTCGCCGACGACGCCTTCCGCAACAACCCGGTCATGTGGTCGACCGACCGGATCCACCTCTCCCCGGCCGGACACCGCCGGGTGGCCGCCCGGGTGCTGACCGAGCTCGGCGTCGGCGTGGACGAGGAGTGGTTGCTGATCCCGCCGGCCCCCGCCCCGACGCCGTGGCTGCTGGCCCGCGGCGCCGACCTGCGCTGGGCCGGTCAACACCTGGCGCCGTGGATCAAGCGCCGCCTCCAGGGCCGGTCCTCGGGCGATCTGGTCACCGCGAAGCGACCCACCCTCGGTCCGGTCGAATAGGGGATAGGTTCGAGGCATGGCTGTGGAGCTGGACGACAACACCGAACTTCAGGCGTACGCGCACCCCGAGCGCCTGGTCACCACCGAGTGGCTGGCCGCCCATCTGGGCGAGCCCGGCCTGGTCGTGGTCGAGTCCGACGAAGACGTGCTGCTCTACGACACCGGGCACATCCCGGGCGCCGTCAAGGTCGACTGGCACCTCGAGCTCAACGACCAGGTCACCCGCGACTACCTCGACCCGGCGGCGTTCGCCGAGATGTGCGCGGCCAAGGGCATCGGGCGCGGCGACACGATCGTGTTCTACGGCGACAACTTCAACTGGTGGGCGGCGTACGCGCTGTGGGTCTTCAGTCTGTTCGGCCATGCCGACGTGCGGCTGCTCGACGGCGGCCGGCAGAAGTGGGCCGACGAGGGGCGCGAGCTGACCCGCGAGAAGACGGTCCGCGAGCGTGCCGACTACCCGGTGCCGGTTCGTGACGACGCGGCCATCCGCGCCTTCCGGGAAGAGGTGGCCGAGCACAGCACGGCCGGGCGCCCGCTGGTCGACGTGCGGTCGCCGCAGGAATACTCCGGTGAGCTGACCCACATGGCGGCGTACCCGCAGGAGGGCGCCCTGCGCGGCGGTCACATCCCGGGCGCGCTGAGCAAGCCATGGAAGTCGGCGGCCAACGAGGACGGCACGTTCAAGAGCGCCGACGAGCTCACCGCGATCTACCGCGCCGGGCTGGGCCTTTCGCCGTCCGACGACGTGATCGCGTACTGCCGGATCGGTGAGCGGTCCAGCCACACCTGGTTCGTCCTCACCCACCTGCTCGGTTTCCCGCGGGTCCGCAACTACGACGGCTCCTGGACCGAGTGGGGCAACCTGGTCCGCGCGCCCATCGCCAAAGGCGACCAGCCCTAAAACGGGACGCCCAAAACGCGCCGAGATCGCTACCTTCTCTGCGTGCGTAACACGTTTCAGGTCGACCTGCGCGGCATCGTCGATCTGCTCAGCCATCACCTGTACGCGAGCCCTCGCGTCTACGTCCGTGAGCTGCTGCAGAACGCGGTGGACGCGATCACCGCCGTGGGCGCCGACCACGCGGGGCGGGTGCGGATCACCACCACCGACGACCTGATCCGGGTCGTGGACAACGGGATCGGCCTGACCGAGGCGCAGGTCCACGAGCTGCTGGCCACCATCGGCCGCAGCTCGAAGCGGGACGAGCTGGGCTTCGCCCGGCACGAGTTCCTCGGCCAGTTCGGCATCGGCCTGCTCTCCTGCTTCCTGGTCGCCGACGAGATCCGGGTGCACACCCAGCAGGCCGGGCAGCCGGCGGTGCGGTGGATCGGGTTCTCCGACGGGCGTTACGAGGTGCGGCCGGCCGAGGACCGCGAGCCCGGCACCGAGGTCACGCTGCTGCCGCGGCGGGGCACCGACGAGTTCCGCACCCACGACACGGTCGTCCACCTGGCCACGCTCTACGGCTCGCTGCTGCCGGTCGAGGTCACGGTCGACGACCGGCGCACCACGACCGGGACGCTTCCGTGGGCCGGCAGCCGGGCCGACATGCTGCGGTACGGCGCCGAGACGCTCGGGTTCACGCCGTTCGACGTGATCCCGTTGTCCGTACCCGAAGCGGGCCTGTCCGGGGCGGCGTTCGTGCTGCCCACCCCGGCCAACCCGGCGACGCGCGGCGGGCACCGGGTCTACCTCAAGCGGATGCTGCTGGCCGAGTCGGTCGACGAGCTGCTGCCCGAGTGGGCGTTCTTCGTCCGCTGCGTGGTCGACAGCACCGAACTGCGCCCGACCGCCAGCCGCGAGGCCCTGTACGACGACTCGCTGCTGGCCGACACCCGGGACGCGATCGCCGACCAGCTCCGCGGCTGGCTGGTGCGGCTGGCCACAGTGGACCCGGGCCGGCTGGGCGACTTCCTGCGCGTGCACCACCTCGGCGTCAAGGCGCTGGCCCTGCACGACGACGAGATGCTGCGCCTGGTCGAGCAGTGGCTGCCGATGGAGACGAACGCCGGCCGGGCCACGCTGGCCGAGCTGCGCGAGCGGCACGGCGTGGTGCGCTACGTCGACGATGTCGACCAGTTCCGGCAGCTCGCGGCGGTGGCCGCGGCGCAGGACATGGTGCTGGTGAACGCCGGGTACGCGTACGACACCGACATCCTGTCCCGGCTGCCCGGTGTTCAGCGGATGGACCCGTCCGACCTGGCCACCCGGTTCGAGTCGGTGGAGCGGGACGCCGAGCTGGCGTTGCGCCCGTTCCTGGCCGCGGCCCAGCGCCGGCTCGACCGGCTGGGCTGCGAGGTGCTGCTGCGGGCGTTCGAGCCGAGCCGGCTGCCCGCGCTCTACCTGGTCAGCCGCAGCGCCGCGTTCGGCCGCGAGCTGAGCGCGACCCGCGACAAGGTCGACGACCTGTGGGCTGACGTGCTCGGCGCGGTGGCCGCCGCGGTGCCGGTCGACCGGCCTCAGCTGGTGTTGAACCACAACAATCCGCTGGTCCGCCGGATCTGCGGGCTGGCCGACCCCGAGCTGGCCGGTCTGGCCGTGGACGCGCTCTACGGCCAGGCGCTGCTGCTCGGCTACCACCCGATCCGGCCGGCCGACGCCGACCTGCTGAACAGCTCGTTCCTGGGCCTGCTGGGCCACGCCGTCGAGGGTGGCGCGTGATGGCCTACTCATACAACGAGCTGTGGCAGATGCTTGGTCAGGCCACCGATCTGCCGTACGGGCCGGGCCAGGTCGCCGCGCTCGAGCAGGTGCTCCGGCACACCGACGCGGCCGGCGAGACCGAGCTGGCCTTCCAGACCCGGATGATCCTGACCCAGTCGTACGTGATGAGCGGCGAGCCGGCGAAGTCGTTCGTGACGTTCTCCCGCTGCCTGGCCGAGTACGACGCCGACCCGGGTCTCGACCACCACGAGGCCTGGAGCTGGGAGCTGCTCTGGTACTTCAAGTTCGCGGTGAGCGGGCTGCTGAAGTTCCCCGAGGTGCCGCTGGACCGGACGTACGCGGTGCTGGACGACATGGAACGCCGCTACCGCGAGGCCGGCGAGAAGACGCAGGCCGTCTACCACTACCGCCACCTGGTGGCCCGGCACATCGGCGACGACGACGCGGCGGCCCGGTGGTACGAGCGCTGGGTCACCGCGCCGCGCGACGACCTGTCCGACTGCGCGGGCTGTGACCCGGACAGCCGGATGGCGTACCTGGCCACGACCGGCCGGGACGCCGAGGCGATCGCGGTCGGCGAGGCGGCGCTGGCCCAGAAGCTGGACTGCGAGAAGCAGCCGCAGTCGGTGCTCGGCGCGCTGATGTTCCCCTACCTCCGGACCGGGCGCTCGGACGAGGCGGCGGACGCGTTCCGGCGGTCGTACCGCGGGGCCAAGGACAAGCTCGGTGAGATGGGCGCGGTGGCCGACCACATCGAGTTCTGCGCGCGTACGGGCAACGAGCACCGCGGCCTGGAGCTGCTCGAACGGCACCTGAGCTGGCTGCCGAAGGCGCCGTCGCCGGCGGCGGTGATGAGTTTCACCGCGTCCGGTGGGCTGCTGCTGCGCCGGCTGACCGAGCTGGGTCACGGCGACGCGCCGGTCCGCCGGGGCGAGGAGACCGTTCCGGCCGCCGAGCTGGCGGCCGAGATGTCCCGTACGTCCCGTGAGCTGGGCACCCGGTTCGACGCCCGCAACGGCACGCCGGCCCGGTCGGCCGCGGTCGAGCGGGTGCTGACGGCCGAGCCGTACACGACGAGGGCCATCTCACTGAACGAGCGTTAAGTAAGGAACTTGACGGCGGGTTATTGTTTTCCGGTGACGGTAGATCAGCAGCAGCGGCCGGGCCCGCCCGCACCACGCCGGCGGTCGCGGCGCGACGAGATCCTCGACATCGCGGTCGGCCTTTTCGCCGCCAAGGGCTACCACGGCGTCTCGATGGACGACATCGGTTCGGCCGCCGGGGTCACCGGGCCGGCGCTCTACCACCACTTCGCCGGCAAGGAGGCGATGCTGGTCGCCGCCCTGATCCCGGTGAGCGAGGGCCTGCTCCACGGCGGCCGCGAGCGGGTGACCCGCCACCCCGACGACGCGCACGCCGCGCTGACCGACCTGATCGCCTTCCACGTCGAGTTCGCGCTGGCCAATCCGGCGGTGATCGCGCTGCACCTGCACGAGCTCGACCGGCTGCCCGAGGAGCCGCGCCGGCAGATCCGCCGCCTCCAGCGTCAGTACGTCGAGGAGTGGGTGGGCGTGCTGGCGACCCTGCGGCCCGAGCTGAACGGTGGCGAGGCCCGGGTGCTCGCCCACGCCGCGTTCGGCCTGATGAACTCCACGCCGTTCCTCGGCGACGAGGTCGAGCGGCAGCGTGCGGCGGCTCTGCTGCGTACGGCGGCGGCCTGCGCCCTCGAAGGACGGGCCCAGGAGTGATCGAATCCCTGCTGGTGGCCAACCGCGGCGAGATCGCGCGGCGGATCATCCGCACCGCGAAGCGCCTCGGCATCCGCACCGTCGCGGTCCATTCGGAGCCCGACGCCGGCCTGCCGTTCGTGCTGGAGGCCGACGAGTCGGTCGCGATCGGCCCGGCGGCGCCGGCTCAGAGCTACCGCAACGCCGAGGCGATCCTGGCCGCCGCCGCGTCCACCGGCGCCCAGGCGATCCACCCCGGCTACGGCTTCCTGAGCGAAAACGCGGCTTTTGCCCGCGCCGTCGAGGCCGGCGGCCTGGTCTGGGTCGGGCCGGGCGCCGACGCGATCACCGCGATGGGTGACAAGATCAACGCGCGCAATCTGATGGCCGCTGCCGGGGTCCCGGTCGCGCCCGGCACCCAGGATCCCGCCGGTTCGGCCGACGACGCGGTCGCCGCCGGCATCGGCTACCCGGTCATGGTCAAGGCGTCGGCCGGCGGCGGCGGCATGGGCATGGCGGTGGCCGAGGACGAGGCCGGGTTGCGCAAGGCGTTCGACCAGGTCTCCGCGTTCGCGGAGCGGACCTTCGGCGACGGCTCGGTGTTGCTGGAGCGCTATTTCCCCCGGGTACGCCACGTCGAGGTGCAGATCCTCGGCCTGGCCGACGGCCGGGTGATCGCCCTGAGCGAGCGCGAATGCTCGGTGCAGCGGCGTAACCAGAAGCTGGTGGAAGAGGCGCCGTCCCCGGCGGTGAGCCCCGAGCTGCGGAAACGCTTCCTGGCCGCCGCGGTGCTGGCCGGCGAGGCGGTGGGCTACCGCAACGCGGGCACGGTCGAGTGCCTGCTCGACCCGGCCACCGGCGAGTTCTTCTTCCTCGAGATGAACACCCGGCTTCAGGTCGAACACCCGATCACCGAGCTGATCCACGGCATCGACCTGGTCGAGGAGCAGCTGCGGATCGCGAGCGGCCTGCCGCCCACCTTCGACCCGGACGCGCTGACCACCAGCGGCCACGCCATCGAGCTGCGGGTGAACGCCGAGGACCCGAAGCGGTTCTTCCCCGGCCCCGGCCACATCACCACCTGGGTCGAGCCGACCGGTGAGGGCGTCCGGGTCGACTCCGGGTACGCGCCCGACCTGACCGTCACGCCCCACTACGACTCGCTGATGGCCAAGCTGATCGTGTACGCCGCCGACCGCGCCGAGGCGATCGCCCGGGCCCGGACCGCGGTGGCCGGCTTCCAGATCGCCGGTCCCAAGAACAACCTGCCGTTCTTCACCGAGCTGCTGGACAACCCCGAGTTCACCAGCGGCGACTACGACACGGGCATCGTCGCCAGGATGAGGTGATCGTGATGATCTCGATCCGTGAGGTGGCACCCCGGGACGGGCTCCAGAACGAGGAGCCCATCTCGACCGACAGCAAGGTGCGGCTCATCGACGCGCTGGGCGGCACGGGCGTACGCCGGATCGAGGCGGTGTCGTTCGTGCATCCCAAGGCGATCCCGCAGATGGCCGACGCCGACGAGGTGTGGGCTCGGGTCGCGAAGCGTCCCGAGATCCGCTGGTCGGCGCTGATCCCCAACACGCGGGGCGCCCAGCGGGCCCTCGCGGCCGGCTTCGGTGAGATCGAGGTCGTCGTCTCGGCCAGCGACACGCACAACCGCCGCAACCTCAACCGCTCCACCGCCGAGTCGCTGGACGACATCACCGCCCTGATCCCGCTGGTGCACGAGGCCGGCGCCACGCTCGAGGTGATCGTGGCGACCAGCTTCGGGTGCCCGTTCGAGGGCGACATCGACCCCGACCGGGTGGCCGGCATCGTGGCCCGGGTGCGGGCCGACGGCGCCGACCGGATCGCGTTCGGCGACACCACCGGGATGGCCACCCCGCGACGGGTGCGCGACCTGCTGTCCGCGGTACGCCCGGACCTGCTGCACTTCCACAACACCCGGGGTACCGGGCTGGCCAACATCCTCACCGCGCTCGACCTGGGCGTGACCGAGTTCGACGCCAGCGTCGGCGGGATCGGCGGCTGCCCGTACGCGCCGGGCGCCTCCGGCAACGTGGCCACGGAAGAGGTGGTCCACATGCTGCACGACATGGGCCTGGACACCGGAATCGACCTGGACGCTCTGATCGAGGTCGCCGAGTTGGCCGAGAAACTGTTGGGCAAACAACTGCCGTCCGGTGTTCTCCGGGCCGGACCGCGGACGCGAACGGTGTAATTCCCGGCCCGATTATTTTTACTATTTGTCGGCGTGACCCCGCCTCTGTCGTTTCGTTACCCATACCGAGTGGCCGATATGGGCCGTTCGGCAGGGGACCGACGACAAAGGGGTGGGACATGACGGGGTGGGTGATCGAGCGCACGCCGCTCGGGACGCTCGCGTCGTCCGTCGCGCCCACCAGCGCCCCGACCACGCCCATGCCGCCCCACAGCCAGGGGGCGGAGCGGCGCGGACGGCGTTGGGCACTGCGTGCGTTTGTCATCGGTGGCCTCGCCGGCGCTGCCTGGCTGCTCACCGGAGCCGCCGCTCAGGCCGCGGACCACGACCCGGCGACCGAGGTGTCGTCGCTGGTCGGCACGGTCCTGACCGGCAGCAGCACCGAGACGCCGGTTGACCGGGTCCTGCAGGCGGCCGCCCGGCCGCTGGACACGGACCGCCCGGCGACCAGGAAAGACCGGCGTGTCACCGCCGTCCTCGACGAGCCGCTCAAGGTCGTCGGCGCGGTGGCACACGCCAAGGACGACGCGGCGCCCGTGCTCAGCACGGCCGATCACGTCGTCCGGGATCTGACCGGCCCCAGCCGTCTCACCGACGGCGCCACGGATCCCGAGCAGATCGCCCCGGTGGCGGCACCGCTCACCCGGACACCGGACCCGGTTCCCGGATCGGCCCAGGCCCTTCCGGCCGCCCCTGAGGCGGACGAGACCGAGTCGCGGCGCCCGGCACCGGCCGAGTCGCCGGTGACCGACGCGGTGGCGACCCGGATCGCGGACCCAGCACCGCCCGCGCACGTCGTGTCCCCGAGCCAGCCGGCCGGGCCGCACGACGCCGCGGCACCGAAGGCGTCCGCAGGCACGCGGCACGCGATCACCAGGCACGCCATCACGGCGGCCGAGCCGGGCCGCACGCCCGGTGGTGGCGATCTCCCCGCATCCCCGCAGGTGCAGTTCGGGGCACTCAGCGGCATCTCGACCAACGCGTCGGGTGCTCCGACGGAGGGTGGCTCAGCGGCCTTCCTCCCGGCCGCGGTCGCGAGCGGTTCGGTGGCTTCCCACCGGCTGCTCCAGGCGACCGATGTCGAGGTCCGGCGGCACGACGCCGAGGCACCGACCGTCTCACCTGACTGAGTGACCGCCGCCTCGATTCCCTGACCGTTTGCGCACAAACGGCGAATCACATTCCGGCCGGTTCACGTCACATTCCACCGCTGTTGGGCGCACGTCGACAAGCGGAGTCAGGTTCCAGCAATTGATGCCGGGCACCGCTGCGCCCCTATGCACCGTTCCGCGAAACGCCAACTGAATATGTGCAATCACATTCTGCTTACATTCTGAAAGGCACTATTTTCTCATGAAGACTTGGGTTCGCAAGACTCTGAGCGTCGGTGTCCTGGCCGCGGGCGCCCTGCTGTTCACCTCGGCCAACGCCGCGCACGCGGACGACAAGGTCTCGCAGGACACGTCCTGGAACTACGGCATCGGCAACGGCATCCAGGCCGCCGCGCCGATCGACCTGGGCGCGAACGTCTGCGGCAACGCCATCTCCGCGCTCGGCTGGGCCAGTGGCCAGGCCGCCTGCGGCAACGTGTTCGAGGGCGGCTCCTACAAGCAGAAGTCGACCAAGAACTACGGCGCCCTGAACGGCGCGCAGGTCCTCATCCCGGTCGACGGCGGCGTGAACGTCGTCGGCAACGCCGTCGCGGCGGCCGGCGGGGCCCAGGCGGCCGGCACCGGCGTGAACAGCTTCGGTGGCCACTCCAAGGGCAAGTCCAAGGAGAGCGCCACCACCGAGAAGAAGGGCGGGGGCGACCCGACCCAGCTCTCGCACAGCAACTACGGGCTGCTCAACGGCGCCCAGATCTACGCTCCGATCAACCTCGGCGCGAACGTCTGCGGCAACTCGGCCTCCGTGCTCGGCTTCGCCAACGGCCAGGCCGCCTGCTGGAACCTCTTCGGCGGGCAGGGCAAGGGCAAGGGCAAGCAGGAGAGCGGCATCGAGCAGGTCACCTACGACAACTTCGGTGCCCTCAACGGCCTGCAGCTCGCCGCCCCGATCAACGGCTTCGCCAACGTGACCGGCAACGCCGTGTCCGTGGCCGGCGCCTCGCACGCCGCCGGCGCCTCGAAGAACGTCGAGAGCGGTGGCAACGACGACATCAAGCAGGACTCGCACAACAACGTCGGCATCGCGAACGGCGCCCAGATCGCCGCGCCGGTCGACCTCGGCCTGAACCTGTGCGGCAACGCGCTGGGCGTGCTGGGTGCGGCCAACGCCGCTGCCGACTGCGGCAACGACTTCGGTGGCAACGGCGGCAACGGTGGTCACCAGGGCGGTGGCAACGGTGGCGACAACGGCAACGACGACGACTACGACGCCGACCACGACGGTGACGACGATGGTCACCACCACCACGGTGGCAACAACGGTGGCAACAACGGTGGCAACAACGGCGACGACGACTACGCCGGCAACAACGGCGACAAGTACGGCGACGCGCCGCGCAAGGCCGGCAAGGCGCACGCCAAGTCGGCGGCGACCGAGGGTTCCGCGGTCGACAGCGTGACCGGCGGCCTGGGCGGCAACAACGCCAACGTCGCGGGCCTGACCAACGGTCTGCTCGGCGGCCTGGGCTGACGCTCACCCGGTAACACCCTGAAAGGCGCGGGTCGCACCGGTCCCGGGTGCGACCCGAGCCGGCGCCTCGCGGCGTCGGATGAAGCCGGTGCTCCTCCACAGCGCCGGTGACCAATAAAACGGAAGGGAGCCTCCGCAGCCGGCGGAGGCTCCCTTCCGGTGCTGGGCGCGCTACGCTACCCTAACGATCGTTCAGGTTACGACGTCAGGGGGCACAGTGACAGCCGAGTACGAGGCGTTGGCGCAGACCCGCAAGCGGGTCGAGGCGGGTGGCGCCGAGCGCTATCACGCGGCCAACGCGGCGAAGGGCAAACTCTTCGCCCGGGAGCGGATCAGGCTGCTCACCGATGAGGGTTCGTTCGTCGAGGACGGGCTCTACGCCAACAGTCTGGCCGAGGGCCTGCCCGCCGACGGCGTGATCACCGGAACCGCGAAGATCGACGGCCGGCCGGTGGGCGTGATGGCCAACGACTCGACGGTCAAGGCGGGCTCGTGGGGCGCCCGGACGGTCGAGAAGATCATCCGGGTCATCGAGCGGGCGTACGCGGACGGCGTACCCATGGTCTATCTCGTCGACTCGGCCGGCGCGCGCATCACCGACCAGGTCGACCTCTTCCCCGGCCGTCGCGGCGCCGGCAAGATCTTCCACAACCAGGTCAAGGCGTCCGGCTCGATCCCTCAGGTCTGCGCGCTGTTCGGGCCGTCCGCGGCCGGCGGGGCCTACATCCCGGCGTTCTGCGACGTGGTGGCCATGGTCGAGGGCAACGCGAGCATGTACCTCGGCTCGGACCGCATGGTCGAGATGGTCACCGGCGAGAAGACGACGCTGGAGGCGATGGGCGGCGCCCGGGTGCACTGCGCCGAGTCCGGCGTCGGCCACTTCCTCTGCAAGACCGAGCAGGACGCGCTCGACGTGGTCCGGAACTACCTTTCCTACCTGCCCGGCAACTGGCAGGGCAAGCCGCCGTCGGCGTCGGCGGCCGAGCCGGCCACTGTGGACCTCGAAGCGTTGGTCCCGGTCAGCGAGCGGCAGGCCTTCGACATGCGCAAGTACGTCAAGGGGATCGTCGACGAGGGGTCGTTCTTCGAGATCCAGGCGCTCTGGGCCCGTGAGCTGACGATCGGCTTCGCGCGGCTGAACGGCGAGGTCGTCGGCGTCGTCGGCAACAACTCGATGTTCAAGGGCGGCGTGCTCTTCGTCGACTCGGCCGACAAGGCCAGCCGCTTCGTGCAGTTGTGCGACGCGTTCAACGTCCCGCTGCTCTTCCTGTCCGACGTGCCCGGGTTCATGGTCGGCACGGCGGTCGAGAAGCAGGGCATCATCCGGCACGGCGCCAAGATGATCACGGCGATCAGCGAGGCGACCGTACCCAAGATCTGCGTCGTGGTCCGCAAGGCCTATGGCGCCGGGCTGTACGCGATGGCCGGCCCCGGTTTCGAGCCGGACGCGACCATCGCCCTGCCCACCGCCAAGATCGCCGTGATGGGCGCGGACGCGGCCGTCAACGCGGTGTACGCCAACAAGATCGCGGCGATCGAGGACGAGGCCGAGCGGGCCGAGTTCGTCGCCACCAGGCGCGCCGAGTACGAGCGCGACATCGACATCGTGCGGCTGGCCTCCGAGCTGGTCATCGACGCCATCGTGGCGCCCGCCGACCTGCGGACCGAGTTGATCCGCCGGTTCGCGGCCGCGCGTGGCAAGGAACGTTTCTTCTCTCGGCGCCGGCACGGCGTCACACCGGTGTAAGGGAGCAGTCATGGTCGACTTCCGGCTCAGCGAGGAGCAGGAGGCGCTGCGTGAGAGCGTGCGGGAGTTCGCACGTGAACAGGTCGCGCCGGTCATCGCCGAGCACTACGCGCAACACACGTTCCCGTACGACCTGGTCCGGCAGATGGCCAAGATGGGCCTGTTCGGCCTGCCCTTCCCCGAGGAGCACGGTGGCATGGGCGGCGACTACTTCGCGCTCTGCCTCGCCCTCGAGGAACTGGCCCGGATCGACAGCTCCGTCGCGGTCACCCTGGAGGCGGCGGTCTCGCTGGGCGCGATGCCGATCTACCGCTTCGGTACGCCGGAACAGCGGTCCCGCTGGCTGCCGCAACTGTGCTCGGGCGAGGCCCTGGCGGCCTTCGGTCTCACCGAGCCGGGCTTCGGCTCGGACGCCGGCGGCACCACCACCCGGGCGCGGCTCGACGAGGCAACCGGCGAGTGGGTGATCAACGGCACCAAGGCGTTCATCACCAACTCGGGCACCGACATCACGGTCCTGGTCACGGTGGCGGCGGTGACCGGCGTCAACCCGGACGGCAGCAAGGAGCTGTCCACCATCATCGTGCCCTCGGGTACGCCCGGCTTCACCGTCGCGCCGGCGTACGACAAGGTCGGCTGGTGTGCCTCGGACACCCACGAGCTGTCCTTCGACGACGTCCGGGTGCCGGCCGCGAACCTGCTCGGCGAGCGCGGCCGCGGCTTCGCCCAGTTCCTGCGGATCCTCGACGAGGGACGGATCGCGATCGCGGCGCTGTCGGTCGGGCTCGCCCAGGGCTGCGTGGACGAGTCCGTGGCGTACGCGAACCAGCGTGAGGCCTTCGGCCGGACCATCGGCAACTTCCAGGCCGTGAAGTTCATGATCGCCGACATGGAGCTGCGGGCACACACGGCGCGGCTGGCCTACTACGACGCGGCCGCCCGGATGATCGCCGGTCAGGACTTCAAGGCCAAGGCGGCGGTGGCCAAGCTGCACGCCAGCAACGCGGCCATGGAGAACGCCCGGTACGCCACCCAGGTGCACGGCGGGTACGGCTTCATGAACGAGTCGGCGGTCGGCCGGTTCTACCGGGACGCCAAGATCCTTGAGGTCGGGGAAGGCACGTCCGAGGTACAACGGATGCTCATCGCACGCGACCTGGGACTCTGAGCGATCGTTAAGGTGCACGGGGAGCGTAAGTTTCCTGTCGGTATTCCGACCCAAGTGGGTGCGTTCCCGGACAACTAGCCTGATAGCGGGCGACATGCATCGATCGACATGCCTAGGTTCATGGGCATGGCATCTGATCACGGGGCGGACCGTGTCGACGGTCCGGGATTCGGGGCCATGCTGGGCGGTCATCGCCGACAGGCCCGGCTGACCCAGGACGAACTCGCCCAGCGGGCCGGCGTCGGCGTGCGTACGGTCCGTGACCTGGAGCGCGGCCGCGCCTCCCGGCCCCAACGCACCACCGTCGAACTGCTGGCCAACGCCCTCGCCCTGACCGGGGCCGATCGGCACGCGTTCCTGCTCGCCGCGCGCGGCCAGAGCGCCGATCCGATCCCGGCCCAGCGCTACGTCCGGCTGCCGCCCTCGGCCGAGCTGATCGGCCGCGACGCCGACGCCGCCGAACTCGCCGACCTGCTCACCGGCCCGGTCCGGCACCCGCGCGTGGTCACCCTGGTCGGTCTGGCCGGCGTCGGCAAGACCGCGCTCGCCCTCTCCGTCTGCCACCGCGTGGTCGACGCGCACTCGGGCGGCGTGGCCGGCCTGGTCGTCACCGACGGCTTCGCGACCGGCGACATCCTGAGCACGGTCGCCGCGGTCTTCGGCGTCGGCCGCTTCGAAGACCTGTCGGCCCGCTTCGCCGGCACCTCCGGGGTGCTGCTCATCGACGCGGTCGAGCGATCGCCCGAGGCCGTCGCCGAGGCGCTGTCCAAGCTGCTCGAACGCGTGCCCACGCTGCGTTTCATCACCACCGGCCGCCACCCGATCGGGCTGCCGGCCGAAC
Source organism: Actinoplanes sp. NPDC089786 (assembly GCF_040684855.1). Taxonomy (NCBI): domain Bacteria; kingdom Bacillati; phylum Actinomycetota; class Actinomycetes; order Micromonosporales; family Micromonosporaceae; genus Actinoplanes; species Actinoplanes sp. NPDC089786. The sequence continues at coordinate 140,157 of NZ_JBFBGU010000001.1, read as the reverse complement.
GGGTCTGGTCGCTCGCGCCTCTCGTCGCGCCGCCCGAGTCGGCCCGCACGCTGGCCGAGGTCAGCGACTTTCCCGCGGTCGCGTTGTTCCTCGACCGCCTGGCCCGGGTACGCCGTGAGCCGGTCACGCCCGACGAGGTGGAGCCCCTGGCCACCCTGGTCCGCCGGCTGGGCGGCCTGCCGATGGCGATCGAACTGGCCGCCGCGCACGGCCGGGTGCTGACCGTGGCCGAGATCCTGCACCGCTACGGCGACCGTCTCCTCGACCTGACCGGCCGGCCCGGCGACGACGCGGTGTCGTTGCGCGACGCGGTCGCCGCCAGCTACCACCTGCTCGCCACCGAGGAGCAGTACGCCCTGCGCCGCCTCGGCCTGTTCCGGCACCGCTGGTCGGTGTCGCTGGCCGAGCAGATGATCGAGCCCGGCCGCGCCGGCGACACCGACGTCGTCCACCTGCTCGACCGCCTCCTGGAGCTGGGACTGCTCAGCGTCCGGGGGAGCGGGGTATTCCGGTTCCGGCTGCTCGACGTGGTGCGCGACTACGCGGCCGAGCAGGCGGCGGCCGAGGGCGAGCTGCCCGGTGGCCGGCAGCGCCATGCCGAGGTGATCGCCGACCTGGCCGAGGGCATCGCGCCGCAGCTCGTCGGCCCTCACCTGGCCGAGGCGGCGAACCGGCTCGACGACGTCGCCGGTGACGTCGGCGCCGCCCTGGCCTTCGCGGCGTCCGAAGATCCACGCACTGCCCTGCGGCTGGCCGCCGCCCTGCCGCGCTGGTGGCGGTTCCGGGGCCGGGACGTGACCGGCCGGCAGTGGCTCCGGCGGTTGCTGGACGATCCGCGTACCGCCTCCGCCGACCCGGTGGTCCGCGCCTGGGCCAAGATCGGCCTGGCCCAGCTGGCCGCGCGGCCGAGCCCGGACGGCGACGAGATCGTCTCGGCCGCCGAGGCGCTGGCCGACTTCGAGCGGCTGGGCGTGATCGAGGGTCAGCTCGCCGCACACACCCAGCTGGCGGCACTGTGGATGGCCAAGGACGGCTTCGACCAGGCCCGCCGGCACGGCGTCGCGGCGCTCGAACTGGCCCGCGAGACCGGCCGGGTGCGCGACATGGCCGTCGCCGAGAACAACCTGACCTGGCACGAAATCCGGATCGGCGACCTGGCCGCGGCCCGCGAGCGGCTGGCCGCCGTCGACCGGCTGGCCGCCCGCTGCGGCGAACACCGGCTGCAGGCCCTGGCCCGGGCCAACCTGGCCGAGGTGGCCCGGCTCGACCGCGAGTTCGGCGAGGCGGAGATGCTCGGCCGCCAGGCGGTGGCCGAGCTCGAGGTGCTCGGCGACCCGATGCACCGTCGGCGGGTGATCGGCCGGATCGGGCTGGCGCTGGCCGAGTGGGGGCGGGTCGACGAGGCCGAGGCGATGCTGGCCGAGCTGAGCCCGGCGTCCGACGGCCCTTCTCCCTCGGACGGCCCGCTTTCCTCGGACGGCCCTGGGGGCGGCTTCCTGGACGGGCCGGCCGCCATGGTCGAGGCGGCGATCGCCATGGCCACCGGCGATCAGAAGCGTGCGGCTGAGTGCTACGCCCGCGCCGCCGACGCGTACGCCGGAGATGTGGATCCTCGGGATGTGGTCGAGGCGCTGGTCGGGCTGGCCGCGACGACGCCCGACCCCGATCAGCGGGAGGCGGCGTTGTCACGCCTCGACGAGATCTGCACTGCGGGCGGCATCGTGTTGCTGCCGCATGAGAGAGCCCGGCTGGAGTGAGGCCCTGGCGTGAGACGGCCGGCGCTCTCTGTGGCCCCCCACAGCGCCGGCCGTCACAACGCCCCACCGGTACGCGGCGAAAACGATGGCTCCCCCGTCGCCCCGCCAAACCGACCTCGGTCCGCCGCATCCCCCTTGCGGTGATCACCCTAGCGGCGATCAGTAGCCGGATTCGGGCGATTCGCCCCGTATGCCCTAGGCGCTGGCGGGTTCTGCCGGTAGTTCTGCCGGTTCGCCGGTTCCCGCCGTCGCGCACGGGTTGACCGCATCGCGAATCTTGCGCAGTCCCTCGAGCAGCGCGTCCAGTTGCCCGGGCGAGAGCGGGTCGACCAGCCAGCGCTGAATGATCTCCAGGTGCTCGGGCAGCAGGGCGTCGAGCCGTTCCAGGCCGGCGTCGGTGATCACCGCGTACGAACTGCGCCGGTCGGCCGAGCACGCCTCGCGACGAATCAGGCCGTCACGGTCCATCCGGTCGACCACCCGGGTCACCCCGCTGGTGGACAGGGAGGTCTGGCCGGCCAGGTCGGTCATCCGCAGCCGGTGGCTGGGCGTGCGGGCCAGTCGCATCAGCACCTCGAACTCGACGATCGACAGCCGGTGCTGGTCGAGTTGGGCCTCGAAGTGGCCGCGCAGGCCGGTGAAGGCCTCGGTCAGCAAGCCGATGGCCGTGAAGCGGGGGTCTGACAGGTCGACGTTCACCCTGTCAACTGTAACAGACACTTGACAGGGGGAATATTGCGCGAGATATAGTTGCTACGTCACGCAAACATCCTTCCCTCATCGTCGCTTCAAGGAGATCCAGTCATGACCGAGTCTGTCGCCACCGGTCCGCGCGAGTTCCAGGGCCTCCAGGTCCCGGCCGCCGGCACCTACCTGCTCGACGCCAACCACAAGCGCGTCGGCTTCGTGGCACGACACCTGATGGTCAGCAAGGTGCGTGGCAACTTCGAGACCGCCGAGGCCACGATCGTCGTCGGCGAGGACCCGCTGCAGTCCTCCGTCACCGCGTCGATCCAGACCGCGAGCATCAACACCAACGCCGCCGACCGCGACAACCACCTGCGCAGCGGCGACTTCTTCGACTCCGAGAAGTACCCGACCATCGACTTCCGCAGCACCGGCCTCAAGTCCTGGGACAACGGCGAGTTCGTCCTCAACGGCGAGCTCACGATCAAGGACATCACCAAGCCGGTCGAGCTGAAGGTCGAGTTCGAGGGCGCCGGCAAGAGCCCCTACGGCTTCGACGTCTTCGGTTTCAGCGCCACCACCGAGATCGACCGCGAGGACTGGGGCCTGACCTGGAACATGGCCCTCGAGTCCGGCGGCGTCATGGTCAGCAAGAAGATCAAGATCGAGATCGAGGGCGAGGCCATCCGTCAGGCCTGACCCTCTGGTTCTTACACAGGCGCCGCCTCCGCTCGTCGGGGGCGGCGCTTGTGCTTTGTGGATTGTCGTCAGACCGTCATTTTCGCAGGCTACGGTCGGCGGCCCACCCAGTGACGGGGTGGGGGAGGTGGCGGCGCGCTCAATCGAAAAACTTCGATCTCTGAGCCGGGCGGCGGGCGCGCGCTGTTGGGCTCACGCGTTGTCGGCTCGTGCGCTGTCGGGCTGGCGTGCTGTCGGGCTGGCGCGCTGTGGTCAGTCAGGCTCTCGCGGCGGGTTGATCTTGGCGATCGGAGGGCTTGCCGGTGGGGCGGCGACTGTTGACTTGCGCGGTGCGGGATCGGCCGGGCGCGGATTGTCGGCCTTCGGCTCGTCGGTGTTCCGGGACTCTGCGGGTGGGGTGGTCTGCTTCCGGGTCGACGTTCCCTTGCGAGGGCGGCTCACCGCGCTCGGCTTGAAGGGGTCGGCTGCGGGTGCTGGAGGCTTGGTGGCGGGGCCGGGTTCGGTCGCTGCTCGCGCCGGGGATGACGGTGCTGCGGTGTTCGGGGCCTTTGGCGACGCCGCGGGTGACCTGGTCGGCGCTCCTGTCACGCTGGTGGGCTCCGCTGAAGTGCTGGGGGGCGCTGTTGTCGCGGTTTTGGGCGCTGACGGAGTGGCGGTCGGCGTGCCCGGAGTGGCGGTTGGCGCACCCGGAGCGGTGGCTGTCGTACCCGGAGCCGTCGGCGCACCCGGAGGCTTCGTCGGGCCTGACTGCCGGGCTGATGGGTCGAGCTGGGTGGGCGACGGGTTCTTGGATCGGCCCAGGTCGGCGGTGGGCTCGTCGCCAGCGCCAGCGCCAGCGGCGTCGGCGTCGGCGGAAGACTGCCTGCGCCGGCCGAAGAGGCCGCCTCGGGAGGGCTTCTCCGCGGGAGGCGGCGAGGTCGGCGGCTTGAGGTCGAGGGCGGGCTCGTCGTCGGGGGTGTCCTGCTTGCGCCGGCCGAAGAGGCCGCCTCGGCGAGAAGGCTTTTCGCTGGCGGGAGGTGCTTGCCCGGGAGGCGGGGCGGGTTGCCGGCGGCCTGGAGCATCGGCTCCGCCCGCCGGCTCCGGGTCCGAACTCGCGGGGCTCGCGGAGGGCTGGCGCCTGGCGGAGCTCGTGGAGGACTCGCGGGGCGTGGGGCCTGCGGCGGGTTGACGCGCGGCGGGGCTCGAGGACGACTCGCGGGTCGAGGACGACTCGCGGCTCGAGGACGACTCGCGGGTCGAGGACGACTCGCGGGTCGAGGACGACTCGCGGGTCGAGGACGACTCGCGGGTCGAGGAGCTCGAGGGGGCCTGCCGGAGCGGGGAGGCCGGGGACGACTGCCGGGGCGCGGGGCTCGCGGACGGCTGGCGGGCGGCGGGGCCTGGGACGGACTCGCGCGGCGGGCGGGTGGTGGAGCCCACGGAGGCCTGGCGGGTGGGCTCGGCGGCGGGGCGGGTGCGCTTCGTGCGGGACGGTGGGCGTTGGCCGATGGCCTCGGACCAGTCGTCATCGTCGTAATCCGTGGGTGCGCCGGCGGTGGGCGGGGCGGCGGGAGGGGAAGTGCCGGGAGGGGAGGTGGCGGCTCGGCGGTGGGCCGCGGTGGTCACCACGGCGGAGCCGGCGAGGCCGGCCAGGACGGCGTAGGGGGCGATCAGGTACGCCGACTGGAGCTGTCCGATCGCGCCCGTGAGCTGGGGCGCCAGCAAGAGGAAGGCGGCGCCGACCAGGGTGGGGCCGACGGCGCCGGATGCGGCCGTACCCACGCCGTGGTTTCCCCGGCGGGCGGCTGGCCACGCGGCGAGTACGCCGAGCAGGAACGCCGCGCCCAGGGTAATCAGGGCGCTGGGCCAGTAGATCGCGCCGTACCGGGAATCTTCGGCGATGCTGGCGAACTGCCAGCTGGTCAGGTAGGTGGCGGCGGGGCGGCCGGCGGTCAGCTCGACCACGATCGCGGTCGCCGCCAGGGCCCAGAGGTAGGCCGAGGTGGCGATCAGGTTGGCCGCGACCGGACCGGAGATCACCGCCCAGTACGCGATGAGCACGCCCAGGACGATGCCGATCACGGCGTACAGCGCTGCCGTCTGTTCGGGGTTCAAGCCGTCCGCGCGTACCGAAGCAAGGCGGGCCGGCAACGCGACCAGCGCGACCGTCAGCAGCGCACCGATCCCGGCGGCGAAGGCCAGACCGGCGCGCAAGGGCCCGGAGGGCCGAGTGCCTCGTAGCGCGGCGGCGATGATCGCGCCGAACACCGTCGAGCTCGCGGCGATCCATGTCGCCCAGCCGAGACTGCCCAGCCAGATGCTGTCGTCGGCGCCGGGGGTCACCGGCCACACCACTACGCCGAGCCCGTAGCCGAGGCCCAGCTGTGCGGCGCCCGTCGCGGCGGCCACCCCGGTCGCGGCGGCCACCTGTGTCGTCCAACCCTTCGCGGCCATGGCGGGCACTGTAGCGGCACGTGCCGATGGCTGCGAGTTCGTCATTGTCGCGCGGGTGCCACACGACGGCGGCAAGATTCGATACGTTGACCCGGGCGCCGGGTGTGCGAGAGAGGGAGCGGCGATGTCCGACCAGACACGGCAGTTCTCGCCCTTCGACGATGACGGCGATGATGATGATCGGACACGGGTGCGGCCGGGTCACCCGGACGAGACCACCGTGAACCCGTCGGCGAGCGCGGACGCGACCAGAGTGAACGCGCCGGCGAGCGCGGACGAGACCAGGGTCAACTCGTCGGCGAGCGTGGACGCGACCAGGGTCGGCGAGCCGGTGAAGGATGACGGCGCGTGGGCCGGCCGGGCGACGGTGCGTCCGCCGCGACCGACCCGTGAGGACTGGACCTCCGCCGACGACTGGGCCACCAGCTCACCCCGCGAGCCGCGCGGCAAGTGGTGGTTGCCGATCGTGGTCGGCATCGTCGGCCTGGTGCTGCTCGGCGCGCTGGGCTGGGGTGTCTACCTGATCGCGACGAACTCCGACGAGCCCTCCGATTCGCCGGCCGTGCCACAGATCTCGGCGCCGGGCGTTCAGACGCCGCGGACCACGACCACGACCACCACTAATCAGCCGACCACGACACCGCCGACCACCGAGCCCACCACGACCGAGCCGACCGGCCCGACCGAGATCACCGTGCCGGCGCTGCTCGGACTGTCCCAACAGGAGGCGCAGGAGGCGCTGACCAGGCGTGGTCTCAAGTTCCGGTCGATCGTGCGGCCGAGCGAGAACCCGGCCGGCACGGTGATCGACAGCGATCCGGCGGAGGGCCAGGAGGTCCCGCCGGACACCGTGGTCACGCTGGTCATCGCGGCGCCGCAGCAGGCTCCGCCGAGCATCGGCGGCACGCGGGGCCAGAACTGAGGGGCAGGTCAGTTGGTGGAGCGGACCCGGATCGTTCCGGTGTTCTGCCCGGGACGCCGGCCGTTACGGGTACGCGGATCAGGGGCCTTTCCCACCTGTCGCAATCCGTTGACCTGCACGAAGATCGAGCGCCGTTCCACCGCTTCGCCGGTCGAGTTCAGCTCGTAGCCGTCCAGCCAGATCCAGCCGTCGTACGTCGGCCAATCGTGCACCCGAATCACGCGGAACAGCATCGGCGCCGTGAACTGGACACTCGCCGCCTTCGTCACGTGTATGACATCGCCGGACCGAGGTAGCACGTCTTCTCCTGTCCTGAATCTCGTCTGCGGGGTGGAATTGATCAGCCGCACATGGTGACCGGCGATGCTCCAGTGTGCCCGGCTCGTACACCTTTGCAAGCCTGCCGGAGGTCAATCATCCTCTCGGTGCACCAACCTGTCGCAAAGTCGTATCACTCCATGGTGGACATTCGAATCCATGAGGGGATCATGGGCTTGCGTGACCTGATCACTCAAGAACATTTAGTGACTTGGGCCATACCCAGAAGATTGCACTACTCGCAGTATCGATGCAAGTTGCATGTCAGCCGTCCGTGATTGTTTGATCACGAAACGATGTTGAATCGGCGGACGATCATTCGCGAGACTGGGCGTGTGAATCCCCGCCGAAGCCCGACGATCCGCCGCCGCCGACTGGGCGCGGAACTGCGACGATATCGCGAGGCAGCCGGAGTCACGATAGAGGTGGTGGCGGAGCGGATCGGCTGTTCTCCCTCAAAAGTGTCCCGCATTGAAACCGGACATAACAGTGCAACTCCCCGCGATGTTGCCGACATGTTGGACATTTATCGCGTGGGAACTCGCGAAGCCGAGGAATTGGTGCAGATCGCTCGCGAGGCGCGGCAAAAAGGGTGGTGGCATCCGTACAGCGCGGTGCTCGTCGGCGCGTACGTCGGCCTCGAAGCCGCGGCCCGCGGGATCCGCGCGTACGAGCAGCTGGTCATCCCCGGTCTGCTGCAGAGCGAGGAGTACGCGCTGGCGCTGATCCGCGACGCCCGAACGAGTGATACGCCGAAGGACATTGATCGCAGGGTGCATGTCCGGCTCGCCCGGCAGTCGTTGCTGACCCAGGAAGATCCCATCTATCTCTGGGCGGTGCTCGACGAGGCGGTGCTCAGCCGGCCGGTCGGTGGCGAGGAGGTCATGCGGGAACAGCTGCGTCATCTGCTCGAGGCGCAGGAGTTGCCCAACGTGACTCTCCAGGTGCTGCCGTTCGCGGCCGGCGCGCATGCGGGCATGGACGGCGCCTTCGCGATCCTGGATTTCCCCGATCAGGTTGATCCGGACGTGGTGTACGTCGAGAACGCCACCGGTGGGCTTTTCCTTGAGAAGGAAGACGAGCTGCGGAAGTACCACTCGATCTTCGACCTCATCCGCTCGATCGCCCTGAGCCCGGATGAGTCGACAAAGTTGATCGAGTCGCTGGTAGAGGAGCCATTGTGGAGATCACGACCAAGGGATTCAGGCTCGACCTAGGCCGCGCGGCCTGGTTCAAGAGCACCAGGAGCGGCCCCAACTGCGACAACTGCGTCGAGGTCGCGTTCGTCGAGCACGCGATCGCGGTCCGTGACTCGAAGAACCCGTCCGGCCCGGCATTGATCTTCACCGCCGCCGAATGGGACGCGTTCGTCGGTGGGGCCAAGGACGGCGAGTTCGACCTCTGAGCTGCGCCGGCCGGCCCTCCGGCCGCCTGGCGGAGGGTCGGCCAGAATGCCGGCCGGGCGTTTGAGGGTATGTCCAAATGTCCCATTTGCCGTCGCCCGAACGGGCCAACCTCGTTGAACGACCTAAGCGCGGGCCGGACCGCGGTTTGATCACATCAGCGAGGCGAGACGATGAACGAGAACCTCAGCAACGGTTCCGCGACCGCGCAGGACCGGTTCAGCGGCGGCGTCAGCGCGTACCGGCAGAGCCGCCGCGAGACCGCCGACACCGACGGTGAGCTGGTCACCCGTCGTGACAGCAACCCGTTGCCGACTCGCTCGCCCGGGCTGAGCAGCCAGGGACTGGAGCCCTCCAGCGCGCTGGACCGGGCCCCCAAGCTGCCGTCCCTCGACATGCAGGGTCTGACCGAGCCGGTGTTCTCGCCGGGGAACTGGTCGGACGCGCCGCAGATCACCTCGAGCTCGATGGCCGACCACCCGCTGCTGCGGGGTCTGCTGCTCGAACTGCCGGCCCGTGGCAGCCTGCCGCCGTCGGAGTGGCTGGACCGCTGGTTCGAGGCCGCCCGGTCCATCCTCGAGCTGCTCTACGTGCAGGAAGCTCGCAACAAGTAGCTACTGGGCCCACCGCTTGGGCAGGCGCTTGATAGGGGCGATGGCGCCGACGCTCAAGCGGCTGTGCCGCAGGCCGTGCCGGATCGCGATGGCCACCGCGACCAGGCCGGCGGCGCCGCAGACGACCGCGACCAGCAGCGCCGTGGGGACGTCGATCACGCCCGCGGCGATCGGCAGCCCGGCGATCGCGGCCAGCCCGGCCACCTGCATCGGCACCACGACCAGCGGGTGCGCGGCGGCGGCGATCAGACCGGGTGGGACCGGCGCCTGCGGTGCGGTGCTCAGCGCGGCCGCACCGTGCCGGACCTGGGTGAGGCGGCGCAGGCTGATCGTCAGCACGACAGCGACGGGTACGCAGACCAGCACGGCGGCCGTACCCGCGGTCTCCGGGCCCGGCCGGCCCAGGTTGATGAGCGGAACCGCCACCAGCATCGCTGTGCCCGCCCCGGCCACCGCCGCGAGCAGGACCGCGCGGCGGCGCAGGATCGCGGCCGTGGCCGAACCGGGCAGCCCGTCGGCGATCAGGCCGGCGGTGAGCCAGAGCACGGCGAGGCCGGCGATCAGGGTGATGTCCGCGACGGTGTCCACATCGACAGACTTCACCCACCGCGCAACCCGCGAAACCGGGAGATCACCGGACGGTGACCCCTAAGGGGTGCGGCCGTCACGGATGGTCCGGAAAGATTTACGCAGAGCCATCATTCGTCCGGGCGAAGTGGACAATCACCCTGGCGTGGCGGTGATGTGCGTCCTAGTGTCGACTCACGGACTCGACCTGGGGAGGTCGGCCGGGACCCGCCGGCACGGGGGTCCCGGCACTGTCCTAGACCGCGAACGACTCGACGGGCGCGTCCGTCGCCGGCGGTGGCGTGGCCTTCCAGGCGCCCGACCGCTGTGCGCTGAGCCGGGCGACGAAGTTCGGGTTGAGCAGGACGTAGCGCTTCCACAGCCGCTTCGGCTCGAGGCCGAGCCGCCACAGCCACTCCAGGGCGTACTTCTGCATCCACGGCGGCGGGTTCTTCAGCAGACCGGCGTGATAGTCGAAGGCGGCGCCGACGGCCAGCAGCGGCATGTCGAGCAGCGGGCGCATCGCGTACGTGAAGACCTCCTGGCGCGGACAGCCCAGGCCGACCAGCACGATCCGGGCCCCGGAGGCCTTGATGCGCTCGGCGATCTCGGCCGGCTCGCCGGGGTGCGACGTGCGGAACTTGGAGGCCTCGACCCCGGCGATCTTCAGGGCCGGGAACATCACCTCCAGCGCCGGGATCAACCGGTCCAGCGTCGGCTGCGTGGAGCCGTACAAGTAGACCGGCAGCCCTTCGGCCGCGGCCTGGCGCAACACCCGCAGGGTCAGCTCGGGGCCGTAGACGCGGTCGGCGAGACCGGCGTGATGAAGCAGGTTGAGCGCGCCGCGGACCGGCTGGCCGTCCGGCGTCACCAGGTCGAACGAGTTGAGCCGGGCATTGTGGGCCGGGTCCTGCACGCCGGTCATCACGCCGTGCACGGCCAGAGCGGTCACCGCGTACGGCCGGCGATCCCGCGCGGCCTCCAGGATCTTCGCGGTGGCGGCCTCGTAGTCGACCATGTCGACCAGGACCCCCAGCACGTTTCCCTTGCCCTTGTCGATCATCCCTGGGGCACCCACTTGCCGACGTTGGCCTGGTAGATCTCCTGGAGGATCATCGGCACGTCGTAGACCTGCTTCCACTCCGGGTAGTCGGCCTGGAACCGGGCCATCGAGCCGATCCACCAGATGTGGTCGCCGACCCGGTTCTGGTCGGCGTACTCGGTGATCATCTCGGTGCCGCTGATCTTCTCGGCCAGTGCGAACGCCTCGAGGTTGGAGATGTTCGAGTGCCGGCCGCCGCCCAGGTTGTAGACGGCGCCCGAGCGGGGGTTGCGGAAGAACGCCTCGAACGCGCTGAGCACGTCGTGGCTGTGGATGGCGTCGCGGACCTGCTTGCCCTTGTACCCGAAGATCGTGTACTTCCGGCGTTCCATGTTGGCCCGCATCACGTAGCCCAGGAAGCCGTGCAGTTCAGTGGCGGAGTGCGCCGGGCCGGTCAGCGTGCCGCCGCGGAAGACCGCGGTCTTCATGCCGAAGTAGCGACCGTATTCCTGCACCATCACGTCGGCGGCGACCTTGGAGGCGCCGAAGACCGAGTGAAGCGTGTGGTCGATGGACATCTCCTCGGTGATGCCCTCGGCCGCCCAGGGGTGGGCCGGGTCGAGCTCCCACCGAGTCTCCTGCTCGACCAGCGGCAGCCGGTTCGGCGTGTCGCCGTAGACCTTGTTGGTCGAGCAGTGGATCACCGGCGCCTCGATGGCGTGCTCGCGAACGTTCTGCAGGACGTTGAGCGTGCCGGTGGCGTTCACGTCGAAGTCGGTGAACGGGTCACGCACCGCCCAGTCGTGCGAGGGCTGCGCCGCGGTGTGGATCACCACGGAGAGGTCTTGGCCGTACTTCTTGAAGATGGCGGCCAGGCCGTCGCGGTCGCGGATGTCGATGCCGTGGTGGCTGTACTTACTACCGAGGTCCTGCTGGAGGCGCTCGACGTTCCAGGCGGTGGACGCCTCCGAGCCGAAGAACTCCTGGCGCATGTCGTTGTCGATCCCGACGACATCCAGCCCCAGCCCAGCGAAGTGCCGCACCGCCTCGGAGCCGATCAGGCCCCCGGAACCGGTAACCAGCGCAACACCCACAGAAACCCCTCCAGCCCGTCCGAAACCAGCCGCGAGCATAGCCCCTCAGCCCTCAGGGCAGCCTGGCCGCTTCCGCGCGCAGCGCGTGCAGGGTTTTTTCACCCGGGGGTGAGCATCTCGCTCCAGCTTGCGCCTACAGCGCGGGGTTTCCGGGGGCTCGGCCCCCGGAGCTGGCATACGAGTGAGGGCCCTGCGCGAGCGCTTTCTGCTCGCACAGGGCCCTCAGCCCTCACTCGTGGGGATGGGGGGAGTTGAACCCCCACGTCCTTTCGGACACACGGACCTGAACCGTGCGCGTCTGCCATTCCGCCACATCCCCGTGACGCGTTGCTAGCTGCGACAGATTACGCTGTCCCAGTTACCGCGAGAGCATACAAGCCCTTGCGACGCCGAGAAGGTTAGCACGGCGTCCGGGGGCGTTATACGAGGGTCAGAAGTGCCGGTCGCTCTTCACAGGGACGCGGAAGCGGCGGCCGGATACCATCATGTCCTCGGAACCCGAGGAGGAGCCGGTGAGCGTGCTGCAGCGCTTCGAGAAGCGGTTGGAAGGCCTGGTCGAGGGGGCCTTCGCGAAGGTGTTCAAGGGTGTCGTGCACCCGGTGGAGATTCTTAACGCCATGCAGCGGGAGGCAGAGGCGCACAAGGCGATCCTCGCCGGCGGCCGTACGCTGGTGCCGAACCGTTATGTGATTGATCTGTCACCTTACGATCACAGTCGGTTGGCGCCGTACGCCGCTGCGTTGGCTCAGGAACTCGCGCAGTCTCAGGCCGAGTTCATCGGTGAGCAGGCCTGGACCGTGTATGGCGACGTGATAGTCGAGATCGAGCGTGGGGACGGGCTGGACACGGGCATGTTCCGGGTCACGGCCGAGGTCTACACCGGTGGCGAGGTCGCCCCGGTGCAGCAACCGGCGTACGACGCTGGGCCGCAGTACTCGCCCTACGACCAGCAGGGTGGTGGCTATCAGCAGCACGGCGGTGGCGGCGGGCACAACGGGCGCAACGTGGGCCTGGTGTCCGGCGACGGGCGTACCTATCCGCTTCAGATGGGCTCGACCGTGATCGGCCGTGGTGACCAGGCGAACCTGCGCCTGCCTGACGTGGGTATCTCGCGCCGGCACGCCCGGCTCGACTACGACGGCAGTCAGGTTGTGCTGACCGACCTGGGCTCGACCAACGGGACCATGGTCAACGGTCAGCGCGTGTCCGCGGTGGCGCTCAACCCGGGCGACATGATCCAGTTGGGCACGACCACCCTCACGTTCCGAGTGGACGGCTAGTCACCTTGCCCGAATTCGTCCTCACCGTTGCCCGGTTCGGCTTCCTCATCCTGCTGTGGATCTTTGTGTTCACCGTGGTCGGGGTCATCCGCCGGGACCTCTTCGGCAGTTCGCGGTCCAAGAGCATCGTCGCCAGCCCACGCGGGGTGGGTGGCGCGGTGCTCGGCGGGCCGCCGCCGGCGAAGGCCAAGCGCGGTAAGGCGGCTCGGCAACTCGTGGTGACCGCCGGTCAGCTGGCCGGGACCCGGATCACTCTCGGGGAGGCGCAGATCACGATCGGGCGTGCCGAGGATTCCACCCTCGTCATCACCGACGACTTCGCCTCGGCCCGCCATGCTCGCCTGGTGCCCCGCGATGGGCAGTGGTTCGTCGAGGATCTCGGCTCGACGAACGGCACCTATCTTGATCGCGGTAAGGTCTCCGGACCTACCCCCGTCCCCCTCGGCGTGCCGATCCGGATCGGCCGCACATCACTCGAGTTACGGCCATGACTCTGACCCTGCGCTATGCCGCTCAAAGCGACCGCGGTCTGATCCGAGACGGAAACCAAGATTCCGTCTACGCCGGACCGCGGCTGCTTGCTGTCGCCGACGGCATGGGCGGGATGGCCGCCGGCGACGTCGCCAGCAACATCGTGATAGCCGCGATGGCCCCGCTGGACGAGGATGTCCCCGGCGATGCCCTGGTGGACGCCCTGCGTCACGCCGTCGGCAACGCCAACCAGACGCTCCGTGACACGGTCGACGCCAATCCGAGCCTCGAGGGCATGGGTACGACGCTGACCGCCGTGCTGTTCACCGGCAGCAAGCTGGGCATGGTGCACATCGGCGACAGCCGCGCCTACATGCTCCGGCAGGGTGAGTTCGCCCAGATCACCAAGGACGACACGTACGTCCAGATGCTGGTCGACGAGGGCCGGATCAGCCCTGAGGAGGCGAGCAGCCACCCGCAGCGGTCGCTGCTGACCCGGGCCTTGGACGGGCGGGACATCGACCCCGAATACTCGGTACGCCAGGTCCTCAAGGGCGACCGCTACCTGATCTGCAGCGACGGCCTGTCCGGCGTGGTGAGCGCCGAGACCATCGGCGACAGCATGCGGGACATCCACGACCCGCAGGCCTGTGTCGAGCGTCTCGTGCAGCTGGCGCTGCGCGGCGGCGGGCCCGACAACATCACCGTGGTGATCGCCGACGCGACCGACGCCGACATCATGGAGCAGGCGCCGATCGTGGGTGGCGCCGCCGCCCGTGACCGCGGCAACTCGACGGTGGCCGACGCGTCCACCGCTGCCGCCCGGGCGGCCGCTCTGCAGCAACCACCGCGCCCGGCCCAACCGGACGCCGGGGCGTACGAGGCGCCGGAGCCGGAGCCCAAGCGGCATCCCGTCCGTACCGGTCTGCTTCTGCTTCTGCTTCTCGCGATGCTCGGCGGCGGCCTGTTCCTGGGCTGGCGCTACACGCAAGATCAGTACTACGTGGGCGCGACCGATTCCGGACAGCTGGCGATCTTCCGCGGCGTGCCGGGTGAGGTGGCGGGGCTCGACCTGTCGAGCGTCAACCAGACCAGCAACGCGCGGCTGGACGACCTGACCACGACCGCGCAGGACCGGGTCAAGGAGGGCATCCAGGCGGACAACCGCCCGGACGCCGAGCGCCGGCTGGCCGAGCTGACCGCCAACGAGCCGTCCAACCCGAACCTGAAGCCGGTCTGTGCGCCGGCCGGCGGCCCGAGCGCGTCGGCCTCCGCGCCGTCGGTCACGCCTTCGACCCCACCTGTCGCGCCCTCCGCGGCCGGAGAAACCTCCGCACCGGGCCGGGTGAACGCCACCTCGGCGCCGGCCTCCGCGCCCGTCACCACGCCGGACGCTTCGCCCTCCGACGCTGCGCCGCCGGTCATCCCACCGGTCGGTTGCCGCCCGGTGGACTGAGCTTCCGCTCACCACGTCTGGGGACTGCTTCTTGACCGCGCCCGCAGTACCGGCTCCCACACCCGCGACGACGGGTGAGATGCCGCGTATCCCGGGGTTGAAGACCCACCGGAACGCCGAGCTGGGTCTCCTCGCCTTCGCGATGATCCTGGTCGCGGTGTACGGGGCCACGGTGGAGGCGAACCAGTACGACAAGCTCACCCCGACGTTCTGGGTTCCGGCCGCGCTGCTGAGCATCCTGTTCCTGAGCCTGCACGTGGTGATCAGGTTCACCGCGCCGTACGCCGACCCGGTGCTGCTGCCGACGGTCGCGCTGATCAACGGGCTCGGCGTGGGGTTCCTGCGGCGGCTCGACATCGCCCGGGCGCTCGATCGGAAGCTGCCCGAGCCGGGACTGTTCAGCGGGTTCGGCGGTCGTCAGCTCGCCTGGACGCTGGCCTCGCTGATCCTGGCCGCGGTGCTGCTCCTGGTGATCCGAGATCACAAACAGGTATCGAAATATGCCTACACGCTGGGCCTGGTCGGCATCGTCCTGGTGATGATCCCGGCCGTCCTGCCGGGCAGCATCTCCGAGATCAACGGGGCCAAGCTGTGGATCCGGATCGGCGGGTTCTCCCTCCAGCCGGGTGAGTTCGCCAAGCTGGCGCTGGTCTCGTTCTTCGCGTACTACCTGGTCCGCAAGCGCGAGGTGCTGTCGCTGGCCAGCAAGCGGTTCCTCGGCATCGACTTCCCGCGCGGCCGCGACCTCGGCCCGGTCGTCACCGTCTGGCTGCTCAGCCTCCTGGTCCTGGTCTTCGAGAAAGACCTGGGCACGGCGCTGATGTACTTCGGCCTGTTCATCGTGACGCTCTACGTCGCCACCGAACGGGCCAGCTGGCTGATCATCGGTCTGCTGATGTTCTTCGGCGGCGTCTACGTGGCCTACTTGCTCGGCGCGTCGGTGGGCGGCCCGTTCGCCAACTTCTACGACCGCGCGCAGGTCTGGCTCGACCCGTTCAACACCGAGCAGTACGAACGGGTCGGCGGCAGTTATCAGCTGGTCCAGGGCCTCCTCGGCCTGGGGACGGGCGGGCTGTTCGGCACCGGACCGGGCGCCGGTTCGCCCGGATACATCCCCGAGGTTCGTAACGACTTCATCTTCGCCGGCATGGGCGAGGAGATCGGGCTGTTCGGCCTGTCCGCGCTGCTGGTGACCTATCTGCTGATCGTCGAGCGTGGCCTGCGCGCCGCCATCGCGGTCCGCGACTCCTTCGGCAAGCTGGTCGCCGGTGGCCTGGCGTTCACCTTGGGCTTGCAGGTCTTCGTCATCGTGGGTGGCATCACCGGGTTGATCCCGTTGACCGGTCAGACCACCCCGTTCCTGTCCTCCGGAGGCTCCTCACTCATGGCGAACTGGCTTCTCGTCGCCATGCTGCTCCGGATCTCGGACGCGGGGCGCAGGCCGGCGGCGGGTGGCCCCCAGGAACGGCCGGGCGGGCCGAAGGCGCCGCCGGCTCAGCTGCACGGCGCCATGACGGAGGTGATCAAGCCGTGAACGCACCACTGCGCAAGGCCGGTGTGGTCGTCCTGGTGCTGTTCGGGCTGCTCTTCGCCAACCTCAACTGGGTGCAGGGCTACAAGGCCGACGAGTACCGCACCAACGACTACAACCGCCGGGTCACCGTGGCCGAGTACGAACGGCCCCGCGGCATCATCGAGGCCGACGGTCAGCCCCTGGCCTCCAACAAGGCCACCGACGGCGTGCTCAAGTTCCAGCGGATCTACCCGAAGAAGGAGATCTACGCGCCGGTCATCGGCTACAAGCCGGTGGACAACGCGGAGACCGGCATCGAGCGCAGCGAGAACGAGTTCCTCGCCGGGACCAGCGACAAGCTGATCGCCGACCGGATCGGTGACATGTTCACCGGCGACAACACCGGCGGCGGCAACATCGTGCTGACCCTGAACACCCGGGCCCAGGAGACCGCCTACAAGGAACTCACCGAGAACAAGAAGGACGTCAAGCGGGGCGCGGCGATCGCGATCGACCCGCGGACCGGCGCCGTCCAGGCCATGGTGTCGATGCCCAGCTACGACCCGAACCCGCTGGCCAGCCACGAGGCGAAGACGTTCACGGCGACCTTCAAGGAGCTGAACGGCGACAAGCAGAAGCCGCTGCTCAACCGGGCCATCGCCGACAACAAGCCGCCCGGCTCCGCGATGAAGGTGATCATCTCGGCGGCCGCGCTCCAGGCCGGCAAGACCCAGGAGAGCGAGATCCAGGCCGGCGAGGTCTACCGGCCACCGGGCAGCGGCGCCGACATCCGCAACGCTGCCGACGAGACCTGCGCCGGCGCCCGGGTCACCCTGAAGGAAGCCCTCACCGACAGCTGCAACACCGGCTTCGCCCGGCTGGGCGTCGAGCTCGGCGCCGACCGCGTGAAGAAGACCGCGCAGGCGTTCGGGTTCGGCCAGAAAGACCTGACCGTGGGCAACCTGGACGGCAGCGGCCTGGCCGTCGCGTCCAGCGAGACCGGCGACATGGCCAACGCGGACGGCAGCACCGACCAGGCCGCGCTGGCGCAGTCCTCGATCGGGCAGCGCGACGTGCGGATGACCGTGCTGGAGGGCGCGCTGATCGCCGCCACGGTCGCCAACGACGGCAAGCAGATGAAGCCCTACCTGGTGCAGCAGCAGCTCAGCTCGGAGCGCCGCCCGCTCTACACGGCCAGCCCCCAGGTTCTGCGTACGCCGATCAACGGCGATGTGGCCAAGGACCTGCGCGAGATGATGGTCAGCGTCGTCGAGAACGGCACCGCCAAGAAGGCCCGGATCAACGGCTTCAAGGTCGGCGGCAAGACCGGCACCGCCCAGAACGCCGAGGGCGCCGGCAACCACGGCTGGTTCATCGGGTTCGCCTACAACGAGAAGGGTGAGGCGATCTCGGCGTCGTGCGTCATGCTGGAGAACGTGCCCGGCGGCGGTGCCAGCGCCGAGGCGGCCCGGATCGCCGCGCTCATGATGCGGGCCGCGGCCGGACGGGGAGGGGACTGAGATGATCAGCCCTGGAGTCACCCTCGGCGGCCGCTATCGCCTGGACGAGCGCATCGCCGGCGGCGGGATGGGCGACGTCTGGCGCGGCACCGACGAGGTGCTGGGCCGTACGGTCGCCGTCAAGATCCTGCTGCCCGCCCTGCTGGACGAGCCCGGGTTCGCCGAGCGGTTCCGCGGCGAGGCCCGCACGATGGCCACGATCAACCACCCCGGCGTGGTCGACGTCTACGACTACGGCAGCGATCAGCAGCTCGCGTTCCTGGTCATGGAGTACGTCGAGGGCGACGCGCTGTCCCGCACGCTGAGCCGGGTGGGACGGCTGACCCCGGCCCGCACGATGGCGCTGGTGGCCCAGGCCGCCGACGCGCTGCAGGCCGCCCACGCCAACGGGATCGTCCACCGCGACGTCAAGCCCGGCAATCTTCTGGTACGCCCGAACGGCACGCTCGTGCTGACCGACTTCGGCATCGCCCGGTCGGCCATGGTCGGCCAGTTGACCGTGGCCGGGTCGGTGCTCGGCACCGCCTCCTACATCTCGCCCGAGCAGGCGTCCGGTGCGGTGGCCACGGCCGCCTCCGATGTGTACGCGCTCGGCGTGGTCGCGTACCAATGCCTCTCGGGTCATCGCCCCTTCGACGGGTCGACCCCGATCGAGATCGCTATGAAGCACGTACGGGACAGTGCCCGGCCGCTGCCGTCGGACATCCCGCCCGAGGTGCGGGCGATCGTCGAGCGCGCGATGGCGAAGGACCCGTCGGCCCGCTGGCCCACCGCGGCCGCGATGGCCGGCGTCGCCCGGCAGTCCGCCTCGTCGCTGACCACCGCCACCCACCAACCGGCCGTGAACGGGTCGGCCGGCCCGGCGATGAACCGCCCGCAGTCCGGCAGCCCGATGGTCAACCGGCCACACTCGGGCGGCCCGTCGGCGCCCGCCATGCACCCGCCAATGGGCGGACCTGCACGTCCGCCCTACCCGCCGGTGCCCCGACCGGTCTCCGGCGCCCAGGCGCGGGGGGCCGCTTCCGTGCCCCCGGCGCAACAGCCGTATCGTCACCCGTCGGCACCGCCGATGCAGCCCCATCAGCAACCGATGGCGCAGAAGGCGGAGGGTTCCGGCGGCCGACAGGTTCTGATCGTGTTGGCCGTGGTGCTCGCACTGCTGGTGTTGTTGTGCGCAGGTGTTATCTCTTTCCTGCTGAAACAGGGTGACACGACTGCCCTGGGCGATTCCGGGGGAAATGCCGCGGTCGTCCGCACGGGCGTGGCCGGCGAGGGAACGCCGGCGACGTCGTACCGTCTTAGAGAGCAGGCGTCCGATCCGCGGGCGCCGACGAGCGCGAGCGAAGGACGACGAACGCTATGACGGCGCAGGCCCGCCTGCTCGGTGGCAGGTATCAGGTCGGCGAACTGCTGGGCTACGGCGGCATGGCCGAGGTGCACAAGGGACGTGACCTCCGGCTCGGCCGCGACGTGGCCATCAAGATGTTGCGTACCGACCTGGCCCGCGACGCGACGTTCCAAGAGCGGTTCCGCCGTGAGGCGCAGAACTCCGCCGCGCTGAACCACCCCGCCATCGTGGCCGTCTACGACACCGGCGAAGAGATCTCCTCCACCGGCGAGAAACTCCCGTTCATCGTCATGGAGTACGTGAACGGAAGCACGCTGAAAGAGGTGCTCGCCCAGGAGCAGCGGATCCAGCCGCGCCGCGCCCTGGAAATGATCGCCGACATCTGTGCCGCGCTGGAGTTCAGCCACCGGCACGGGATCATCCACCGGGACATCAAGCCCGGCAACGTGATGGTCACCCCGAACGGCCAGGTCAAGGTGATGGACTTCGGTATCGCCCGGGCCCTGGCCAGCGGCGCCACCACCATGACGCAGACCAGCGCGGTGATCGGCACGGCCCAATACCTGTCGCCCGAGCAGGCTCGGGGCGAGTCGGTGGACGCGCGCTCCGACGTGTACGCCGCCGGCTGTGTGCTCTTCGAACTGGTGGTCGGTCATCCGCCGTTCGTCGGCGACAGCCCGGTCAGCGTGGCCTACCAGCACGTACGCGAAGACCCGCGGGCGCCGAGCTCGATCAACCGTGAGGTGCCGCCGGAGATCGACGCGATCGTGCTCAAGGCGCTCGCGAAGAACCCGATCAACCGCTACCAGAGCGCGCAGGAGATGCGCGCCGACGCCCTCCGGGCCGTCTCCGGCCGTCCCGTCCTGGCCACCCCGGTGATGTCCGAGGCCGAGACGATGGCAATGACCGGACCGGCGCGTACGCCGGCCGGCGCCACCCAGATCCACCGGCCGGTGCCCGGCGCCGTGCCGCCTCCGGGGCCGCCGCCGCGCAAGTCGTCGACCTGGGTGATGGCGGTGCTGGCCGCCCTCGGTGTGCTCGCCGTGGTGGCGCTCGGTGTCGGCCTGGCGTTGTCCCGCGGCGACAAGAAGCCCGAGACCCCGGCCACGGCCGTGGTGGCCATGCCGAAACTGACCGGCCTGACCGAGGACGAGGCGACCAAGAAGCTCACCGACGCCAAGTTCACCAGCTTCTCGGCGACCGAGCCGGAAACCACCGACAAGTGCCCCGACACGCCCACAGTGGCGAAGCAAACGCCGGAGCAGAACACCCAGATCGCGGTGGACAAGCCGGTCACCTACACGCTGTGCAAGGCGCCCGACAAGGTGCAGGTCCCGACCAACCTGGTCGGCAGCACCGAGGACGCGGCCATCGACGCGCTGAAGAAGCTCAAGCTCGACCCGAAGATTCGCGAGGTCGACGACACCCGCGAAGAGGGCCAGGTCATCAAGGTGGAGAAGTCGGGCGACCAGGTCGACCCGGGCACCACCATCGAGGTGCAGGTCTCGCGGGGCAACCTGGTCGAGGTGCCGGATGTGACCGGCCGCAGCGAGGACACCGCCAAGGCGCTGCTCGAGGGCTTCAACGTCACCGTCAAGGAGGTCCCGACCGGGGGCGAGCCGGGCACGGTGGCCAGTCAGACCCCGAAGGGCAAGTCGAAGGCGAAGCGGGGCAGCTCAGTGACGATCAACGTGGTGGCGCAGCCCGACCCGGATCCCGATCCGACGGGCACCGAGTCGCCGACGAACCCCGACCCGGGCAACGGTGGCGGTATCACCGATCCGGGTGGCGGGATCTTCTAGCTCTTGTGCTTCACGCGGCGCGGCCTTCGGGTCGCGCCGCTTTCGTTTGCGCTTTGCTTCTGCCGCTGCTCAGGCTGAGGCGAAGGCGGCGCGGCGGCGGGACTCGACCTCGGCGGCCAGAGCGGGGGCGCGGTCGAGGGCGGAAGGCAGGCCGCACACGGCGAGCCAGTTGGCGAGCATGGTGTGACCGCCCTCGGTCAGGACCGACTCGGGGTGGAACTGGACGCCCTCGACCGGCAGTTCGCGGTGGCGCATGGCCATCACGATGCCGTTTTCGGTCTGTCCGGTGACCTCGAGCTCGTCCGGCAGCGTCTCGGGCAGCACGGCGAGCGAGTGGTAGCGGGTCGCGGTGAACGGGTCGGGCAGGCCGGCCAGCACCCCGGTGCCCTTGTGGTGCACCTCGGACGTCTTGCCGTGCAGCAGCTCGGGCGCCCGCTCGACAGTGCCGCCGAAGGCCGCCCCGATCGCCTGGTGTCCCAGGCAGACGCCGAACAGCGGCAGCTTTCCGGCGTACTCCCGGATCACGTCCATCATGATCCCGGCCCGTTCCGGCGTGCCCGGGCCCGGCGACAGCAGCACACCCGCGGCCCCGAATCCGGCGACGTCGGCGACCGAAATCTCGTCGTTCCGCCGCACCTCGCACTCGGCGCCGAGCTGGCCGAGGTACTGGACGATGTTGAAGACGAACGAGTCGTAGTTGTCGATCACCAGGATGCGCACGAGATCACCCGCCCGGGATCGACGACGGGTGCGGGGCGTTCGACTCGGTGCTGTACGGGATCTCGTCCGGCGCGGACTCCTCGCTCGGATGCACCGCGTTCGGGTTCTGCTGGGCCGGTCCTTGGTCCTGCTGGGTGCCGGTTCCCACCTGCACGTCGTCGAAGGGCAGCAGCGGCGTCGCCCAGGGGAACACGAAGAACCAGAGCACCGCCACGATCGCACCGGCGATCACGACGGACCCGGTCAGCTTCCCGGGCAGACCGAAGGGCAGCTTGCGCCAGATCCAGGCGTACATGAAATCTCCTACGACTTGATCTTCGCGAGCGCAGCGGGGATCCCGGCGTCCGGAAGGGTCTGGTCGCGGGTGATGGTATCGGTCAGCTTCGCATGCACGATGAGTCGTTCGTAGTTGTTGAACTTCGGGTTGCAGGTGGTCAGCGTCAGCATCGCCGTGGTCGGCTTGGCCTTGGGCTTGCCCGGCACCGCCGCGACCACCTCGACCGCTGTCGGCAGCACGACCTCGGTGCTGGACACCTTGTAGATGAACCAGTTGTTCCGGGTCTCCACGCCGATGATGTCACCGTCGCGCATCTCGTCGAGACGCCAGAAGATCGACCGGATCCGGTGACCCGCCACCGAGAAGTTGCCGACCTTGCCCGGCAGCGCGGTGTCCGGGTAGTGCCCCGGCCCGAGCCTGATGTCCTGCGCGCGCACGCCGTCGACGACGACCCACTTCTTGTTCAGCTTCGGGATGTAGAGCCGGCCGACCAGCCCCTTGCCCGGTGCGTCCGGCCCGATCGGAGCCGGGCTCGACGGGCCCACGACCGGCGCGTTCCACTCCTGCGCCAGCGCGTCGTCCAGCGTCGACTGCTCGTCATTCACCGCCGCGGTGTTGCCGAACACCTCGTACCCGGCGAACAACAGCACGATCAACCCGAGAGTGATCATCATCTCGCCGGTGCCGCGGACACCCGCGCGCACGCGGGAGCCCATCGAGGGGCGGGTCAGTTCGGAGTACACGCTCTTGTAACCGTCACTCGTCTGCTCAGGACGCAACTTGACGACCTTTTCGCCCCGTTTCGGCGCGGTGTCATCAGCGTCTTGGTTCTCCTCGGGCGGGGCAGCGGCCGCCTTCGCGGCCGCCTCGGCCACATTGGCGGCCCCCTTGGCACCGTCGCCCACGGTCTCCCGGGCCGGTTTGGCGCCCCGCTCACCCGCTAAAGGCACAATAGGCAGAAGCCCGGTGGGCGCGTCAGCGGTGTTGATGATCGCCGTACGCGCGGCGTCCGACTCCGCCACCTGCGGGTACGCACCCGAGGCGGCCCGCCACTCATCCCGGGCGTCGACCCGGGCCTCATCCAGCCCCGCACCCATGCCGCGCTGCTCGCCGTGCCCAAGAGCACCGCGCCGCCCCTGACCACCGTCAGCGCCGCCACGCAACGCCCCCAGCCAGTCGTCACCCGCGTCGTCAGCCTGCTCACGCCAGTCACCGGCGCCCGCATCCCAGCTGTCGGCCTCGGGCGCGCCGTGCTGACCGCGCCTGGCTCGCTGGTCGCCTGCTATCGCTGTCGCAGCATCTCGCCCCCGCCCGCCGCCGCCGTCCTCGGCCGCTGGGGCTTCGTAGCCCGCCAGCCCGGGTTGCGACCCGTCAGCGCCTGGCCAGCCGCTGGTCGTGCGGGCCGCATGGCCGTTGCCCGGCTGCTGCTCGTCCGGCCGGCCGTTGGGCGTGTTCGGCCGGGCGCGTCGTCCGCCCGGAGGCTGCTGCCCGTCGGCGGGCCAGCCGTTGGTGCCGGGGGCAGCGTCGCCGCGCTGTCCGCCGACCGGGTCCTGGCCGTTAGGGGTCTGCCAGCCGTTGGCCCCTGCTGTCCCGTTGGCGTGCTGTCCGCCACCGGGCTGCTGCTCATTCGGGTTCGGCCACCCGTTGGCCGTGGAGTCTTCCCGCCGGCGCCGCCCGACGCCCGATTGCTGGCTGCCCGCAGCCTGCCAGTCGGCGTTGGCGCCGTGCCGTCCAGCGCCCAGCTGCTCGCCACCCGCGGCCTTCCACTCGGTGTTCGTGGCGGCTCCGTTGTCATGCCTGCCACCACCAAGCTGACTGCTGCCCCTTGCTTGCCGGTCGCTGTTAGCGGCCGCTGCGCTGTCGTGCCGGCCGCCACCAAGCTGCTGGCTGCTGCCCGCGGATTGCCAGTCGGCGTTGGCAGCGGCTACGTTGTCGGGCCGGCCGCTGCCCGGCTGCTGATCATCCGCGGTCGGCCAGCCGTTGGCCGTGGTGTCTTCCCGCCGGCGCCGCCGGCCACCGGATTGCTGCTCGTCGGCGCGCTGCCGTCCACTCATCGCAGCGCCAGCGTCAGTGCGGCCTTGGCTGGTCCGAGGCTCGCTATCGCTCTGCCAGCCGTTGGCCGTCGTGGTGGCGTTCCGGCCGCCGTCGGTCTGCCAGCCGTTGGCGGTGGTGGTGGCGTTCTGGTCGTCAGGCTGCTGGGCGTGGTCGGTCGACCAGGCGCCATTCGCCGTGGCGTCGTCGCTGCGCCGCCCTGCTGGCTGGCCGTCGGACGCCGGCCAAGCCGCAGAGCCGTTGGTCTCGGCCCGGCCGCGTCGCCCGCCTTCTGGCCGCTGGTCCTCGGACGGCTGCCAGCCGGTCAACCCAGCGGCACCGTTACGACCGCGGATCTCGGAGTCGGCGTCCTCGCTGCCTGCGTGCTGCCAACCGACCGCGGCCGCGCCCTGCTCGGTCTGACCGGAGTGCAGGTCACGAGCCTGGCCGGTCCAGCCGTTCGCCAGACCGGTCTGATCGGGGTGTGGCTGCACGTTGCCGGCCGGCCGGCCGTTCGGAAGACCGGACTGGTCGGGGTAGGGCTGGGCCTGAGCGGCTGCATGACCGTTCGTCAGGGCGGGATGGACGGCGCTCGGCGCGGCTCGACCGGGTTGGGTCGGGCCGGACACCTGACCGTTCGCCCAGGTGTCCGCCGGAGCGGAGGTGGCCCGTCCCCAACCGGCTGCCTGCAAGCCGTCGACTGCTGAGCCATATCCGCGCTGCTCACGGTGGTCGTTCGGCGCGAAGCCGGACCGGTCGGCAGCAGTGCCGTTCGGATCACCAGGGCGTCGGAACTCGCCGTTCGTGGCCGGTTGGCCGGTGGTTCGGTCGGGCTCGTCGTCCGGGCCGGTGAAGAACCTGGTGGAGCCTCGACGATCGCCCACCAGCCCGTCGGAGTCGCCAAGGTGCTGGCTACGCGGGCCGTTGGCGATGCCTAGGCCGGAACCCGCCACGAATGGCGGATCATCGGCCGCGCTGCTCGCTGCGGAGGTCGTCGTGCCGGGGGCGAAAGGTGTGCCGCCGGGGACGACTGGGATGCCGCCGTGGACAGAGGCCGTCCCGCTGGGGGCGAAAGGCGCGTCGCTGGACGCCATCGGTGCGGAGGGTGCCGCGCCGGGAGTGAAAGGGGTGCCACCTTGAACGACGGGTGCGGCGCCGGGGATGGCGGCCGGTCGGGCCGACGGGAATCCGGGAGCGGGGGCCTGGCCCGGCACCGATGCGGTTCCGTTCTGCCGGGAGACTGCGACGCCCGGTGCTGAAGCGGGCCGGGCCGAGTTTGGCGCGGGGGCGAAGGCCGGCCCGTTCAGGGTGGGGGCGGGGAGGTTCGGGGCGGTGGCGGCCGGGTCCAGGCTTTGAGCGGGGTTCGGGGCGGCCGCTTGCGGCGTCGCGGCGGCGTTGAACCCGTTCTGGGCGAAGGGCATGGCGGCTGCGGCGCGGGGCTGGGTGGGGTCGATCGACGGGACCGCGGAACGGACCAGCGGGTCCTGGCCTCGCCGGCCGAAGGCGACGCCGGTGTCGGAGGGGGCAGGGTTGTGCCAGTCGTCGCCCTCGCTGAGGGGACCGCCGGCCACGCCGCCCTCGGCCGACCACTGGGTGTCCTGGCCGTCGCCGGGCACCGGCCATTCCGGTCGGGCTGCTCGTCGGCCGCCGAGCGCCTGGCCATGGATCCCCTCGGCCTCCCAGCCACCGCGAGGGTCACCTGGCTGACCGGGCTGCGTCTCGGGGTATTGCTCGGCGGTCCAGCCGTCGGCGACCGTCTCGTCGGTTGTCGCACTGCGCTGCGGGACGGCGTGGCCGCCCGCGGCACCGTCCGGCGCCCAGGTGCCCACCTCGGCGGCCTGGCCATCGCGGACATCGGTGTCTAGGTGGTGGGCCCGGCGGCCGGCTCGGCCGTTCTGGTCGGGCGCGACGTTCGAAGGGTCACCGCCGTCGGCGGGCTGCGGAGCCCACGTGTTGTCCTCCGGCTGGACGACATGACGCGAGGCGGGTCGATCATCCCAACCGGTGGTGTCTTCCGGGTGGCGCGCCGCAACGCCGTTGGAGGCGCCCCAACCGGCAGCTTGATCGCCGAACTGCGAGCTCGCGGCAGACTCTGAATGGCCCGCGCCGTCGAGGGCCGGTGCCCAGCCGTCGCCGGCTGCGGGAAGGTCGCGGCGGGGTGCCGGTGTATCGGTCGCGGTCGGCCAGTCGCTCACCCCGGACTGCCCGTTGTCACCGGAGACGGCCAGTTGGACGGCGGCGTCGCCGCGCGGCACGGACCCCACATTGGGCTGGGTCACCCAGGGAGCATCGTCATGGTCGGCTCGGGGAGCGGCGGCAGATGACTGGGCCACACCGGCGCCGCGCGACGGAACGGAACCCGCCGGGACTTGAGCCGTGCCGGCCGGCGGCTGACTCGCGCCGGCAAAGGGGGGTTGAGCGGCCGCCTCAGTAGCCCAAGCAGGCTCGTCGCGCCACGCTCCGTCGTCGACGGCACGGGTCTGGCGGGCGCGCTGCGGGGCGGCTGCCGCAGCGGCCGAAACCGCCTCGACAGCAGCAGGCTCGGCAGTCCGATCCGGCTGGCCGAAAGCGGGCTCGGCAGTCCGATCCGCCTGGCCAGCAGCGGGCTCGGCAGTCCGATCCGGCTGGCCGAAAGCGGGCTCGGCAGTCCGATCCGCCTGGCCAGCAGCGGGCTCGGCCGACCGATCCGGCTGGCCGAAAGCGGGCTTGGCGGGCTGATTCGGCGGGCCGAATGCAGGCTTGGCGGGCTGATTCGGCGGGCTGAAAGCCGGCTTGGCCGACCAATCCGCCTGGCCAGCAGTGGGCTCGGGAGACCAATCCGGCCGGCCGAAAGCGGGCTCGGAGGACCGATCTGCCGGGCCGCCGGCGGGCTCGGAGGACCAATCCATCTGCCCGGCGCCAGACTGGGCCGGCCAGTTCATGTCGGCACCGCCAGGCTCAACCGCACCGGCAGCGCGCCCGGCGACCGGAAACTCGCCATAGCCGGCCGAGGAGTCAAAGCCAGCCGAGGAGTCAAAGCCAGCCGAGGAGTCAAAGCCAGCCGAGGAGTCAGACCAGGCCTGACCCGCGGCCGGGCGGTCGTCACGGCTGGTCCAAGGGGCGTCGTCGGACACCCAGCCACCATCGGGGGCAGGGTCATCGGCCCAGCCGCGACCGGCCGGCGTGCCGCCGCCGTTCACTCCGGACGACATCTCTTGATCCACTCCCTCGGGCCGGTTGCCGGGCGCGCGGAGATCGTCCGCGCCGACCCATCCTGCACCGCCGGTGTCCGCAGTGGGGGGCGCGATGTGGATAACCCCGTCACGTTGGAGGGCGGGACGGTCGCGATGAAGATCTTCGTCCGTTTGGTCCGAACCTCGATCGATGCCTGCCGGTACCGGTTCGCCGGGATTCCGCTGTGGATCTTGGACACCGACATCTGCCTGCTCAGCGGTCGTGCTAGGCGGTGCGGCAGCGGGCGGCGAAGGCGGTGCGGCAGCGGGCGGGGAAGGCCGATCGGCGTCCGGAAAATCTGTCGTATCACCGACACCAGGACCGTCGTGACCAGGAGTTTTGGCGCCATCGCGGACAGTGGCGCCGATCCAGCCGCCGGGAATCTGGGTCGGCCCGAGCGCGGGGTGGGGCATCGCCTCGTCGCCGAGGCCGCTCACCCACTCGCCGATGCTGGGCTTCGGCCGTTTGTCGCGCGCGGCCGACACAGCGGGGTCCGAGGAGGCAGCGGGGTCCGAAGAGGACGAGGACGTTGCCCGGTGGCGCCCCGAGTTCGGCGGTTCCGTCACTGGCCGGCCCGCGCGGATCGGAGGTCACTCGACCCGTCGTACGCCCGCACTGTCACGTTCCTCTCGGTGGTTTCGGAATACCCGAGGCCGAAGTCGGCGACCGCATCTCGGAACTGCCGGACGCCCTCCGCGGACTCCAACGCGCGATGCAGTGCTGTGGGTTCGCCGATCGCCGTGATCTTGAACGGCGGCGAGAAGACCTGGCCGTGCAGAAGAAGGGTGTTGCCGACGCATCTTACCGCGCTGGTCGAGATGACGCGGACATCCATGATCGTCATCGCCTCGGCGCCGCCGGCCCACAGCGCGTTCACCACGGCCTGCACATCGCCCTGGTGAACGACCAGGTCATCGTTCCTCGGGTTGTTCGGGCTGCCGTCGCCGACGCGGCGCGGTGAGTCGTTCAGGACGACGGTCAGACCGGGGCCCTGGAGGGCGGTGAAGCCGGCCGCCGCCTGCATGCGGTCGGCCCGTTTCCGGGCCTCCCGGACCGGTGCGTCGACCTCGGCCAGGCGCTCGGTGTCCTGGTCGACCTGGGTACGCAACTGAGCCGCCCGTGCCCCGCGATCGTCCAGCCTCGCCCGCTTGTCGGTGATCAGCTGGGTCACCTGAGGCCGCCGGTCGTCCCGGAGCGCCGTACCCCCGGCCGTGGTCGCCGAGGTGGTGAACAGCAAACCCGCGGCCAGGGCGATCAGCGGAACCCCGATCGACCATCCTCGTTGCTTCTGATGACGCACGCGGGGCCGCAGGCCACCGAGCGCGCGACGCAGCACGAGGCGCCACGAGGGGGCGCCGGTGGTGTACTCCACGCGCTACCCTCCGACGTCGTAAATGGTCCAAGCGGAACGAAAGTTACCCCGGTGGGTGCCGGTCTGCGTGCCGCCTTGACTACGCTAGCTGTCGAACAGTATTCGCCACCGGCAGCATCGGGTTCCCCGGAGCCGCTCAGCGGTGGGTTGTTCACCACTTGTTGCCCTCAGGAGAGCACCGTGCCGAAGTCACAGGTTCGCAAGAAGAAGGTCTACACGCCGCCGACGGATGTTCGTCCGGCGGTCAATGCCAACAACAAGAAGCCGAGCCCGGTGTGGCTGCCGGCTACCGCGGTCACGCTGATCGTGGTCGGCATCGCGTGGCTGGTGGTGTATTACCTCTCCGAGCAGCAGTACCCGGTCGAGGCCTGGCGCTACTGGAACCTCGCGGTGGGCTTCGGCGCGATGGTGGCGTCGCTGGCGATCCTGGCCCGTTGGCGCTAAGCGACCTTTAACGTCCACAAGATCGGAAACGCACCCCGGTGTTTTTGCACTAGGGGTGCGTTTATCGTGGGAACCCCAGGGATGCGCGAACCTTACTGACGGGTAACATATCGCCATGGGCACTGCTCAGATCATCGCCTCCGTGCTGGCCGCCGCGGTCACCGTGGTCGCCGTCGTCCTCGCCGTGCGGGCCGTCCTGCAGATGACGTCGGTGATCCGGCTCGGTAAACCCGACCCGGCCCGCACCACCGACAAGGGCACCCGCACCAGGACGATGCTGGTGGAGATCGCCGGCCACACCCGCATGCTCAAGTGGGGCGCGGTCGGGGCGGCGCACTGGTTCGTGATGGTGGCGTTCGTCGTGCTGTCGCTGCTGGTGCTCGAGGCGTACTTCGAGGTGGCCGACCCCGACCGGGGGCTGCCGATCATCGGGCACTGGACGGTGTTCGGCCTGGTCACCGAGTGGATCGGCGTCCTCGGCATGGTCGGCATCCTCTACCTGATCTACCGGCGGCAGGCCGACCGGGCCAAGAAGCGGAGCCGGTTCACCGGTTCGGCGATGTGGCAGGGCTACTTCGTCGAGGCGATCATTGTGGCCGTACTCGTCTGTGGGTTCCTGATCCGCGGTTTCAAGGTGGCCACCGGACATTTCGAATACCCGGTCTGGGCCGCCCCGGTCAGCCACGCCATCGGCGCCGCGCTGCCGAACTGGGAGAACGGCGCCACCTGGGTCGCGCTGGTCAAGATCTACATCTCGATGGCCTGGCTGATCACGATCGCGTTGAACGTGACGATGGGCGTGGCCTGGCACCGGTTCCTGGCCTTCTTCAACATCTTCTTCAAGCGTGCGCCCGAGAAGCCCGCCGGCTCCGGCCTGGGCGCGCTGCGGCCGATGATGAGCGAGGGCAAGCCACTCGACTTCGAGGAGGCCGACCCCGAGAAGGACCAGTTCGGCGTGGCCCAGGTCGAGCAGTTCACCTGGAAGGGCCTGCTCGACTTCTCCACCTGCACCGAGTGTGGCCGCTGCCAGTCGCAGTGTCCGGCCTGGAACACGGCCAAGCCGCTGTCGCCGAAACTGTTGATCACGAGCTTGCGAGATCACGCGTACGCGAAAGCGCCCTATCTTCTGGCCGGTGGCGGCAAAGACCTCACCGGCGAGGAGAAGGCGACCGAGGCCCAGTTCGCCCACATGGACGTGCTGGCGCTGGCCGAGGGCAACCGCCCGCTGATCGGCACCGAGGACGAGCAGGGCGTCATCGACCCCGACGTGCTCTGGTCGTGCACCACCTGCGGCGCCTGCGTCGAGCAGTGCCCGGTCGACATCGAGCACGTCGACCACATCGTGGACATGCGCCGCTACCAGGTGCTGATCGAGTCGAGCTTCCCGGCCGAGGCCGGCGTCATGCTGCGCAACCTGGAGAACAAGGGCAACCCGTGGGGCGCGCCGCAGAACACCCGGGAAGACTGGACCAAGGGTCTGGACTTCGAGGTGCCGCGGGTCGGCGAGACCGAGGACTTCGACTACCTGTTCTGGGTCGGCTGCGCGGGCGCCTTCGAGGACCGGGCCAAGAAGACCACCCGGGCGGTGGCCACGCTGCTGCACGAGGCCGGCGTCAACTACGCGATCCTCGGCGAGGGCGAGACGTGTACGGGCGACCCGGCGCGCCGCATCGGCAACGAGTTCGTCTTCCAGATGCTCGCCCAGCAGAACGTCGAGACGCTGCAGGAGGCGAACGTCAAGAAGATCGTCGCCACCTGCCCGCACTGTTTCAACACCCTGGGCAACGAGTACGAGCAACTCGGCCTGAAGGTCGAGGTCGTGCACCACACCCAGTTGCTCGCCCACCTGGTCAAGGAGGGCAAGCTCACCCCGGTCCAGCCGATCGCGGGCGACGTCACCTACCACGACCCCTGCTACCTGGGCCGGCACAACCGGGTCTTCGACGCCCCCCGCGAGGTTCTGGGCGCGGCGGCCGAGGTGATCGAGATGCCCCGCACCAAGGAACGCTCCTTCTGCTGCGGCGCCGGCGGTGCCCGCATGTGGATGGAGGAGAAGATCGGCAAGCGGATCAACGTCGAGCGCACCGAGGAGGCCCTGGCCACCGGGGCCAAGACCATCGCGGTCGGCTGCCCGTTCTGCTACACGATGATCGGCGACGGGGTCACCGGCAAGGGTGAGCAGGAGAATGTCGAGGTGGTGGACGTGGCCACCGTGCTGCTGAGGTCGCTGAAGCAAGAAGTGTGAGCCGGGCGTCGAGTCGCCGCCCACGCCGATCGTCATTCGGTCAAACACACGTCAAGACCGGAGGATCCACATCATGCGGTACGTCCGCCACCGGCGCTGACGGCACCCCGACCGTGACCGACGGCCCCTACCTGGAGATCAAGGAGGTCGTCGGCGGCTTCATCCACATCGTGGCCGACGACATCGACGAGGCGGTGGCCGTGGCCGGTGGCTGGCCGGGCATCCGGGTGGGCGACAAGATCGAGGTCCGCCCGGTCATGGAACGCTAGCCAGCCTTCGGGCCAGGAGCTCGCGTTCGGCTGGGTCGGTGGCCAGCGCGAGCGCCCGCCGCAGGTTGGCCGTGGGATCGCGCCCGAGCCGGCTCAGCAGGTCGGCCCGGGTCGCGTGCCACAGCCGATATCCGGACAGGTCCTTCTCGAGCCCGTCCACCTCGGCCAGCGCGGCCTCCGGCCCGTCGACGTGGCTGGTCGCCACGGCCCGGCTCAGCCGCGCGACCGGTGACGGCTTCATGATCATGAGGGCGTCGTAGAGCCGGCGCACCGCGGCCCAGTCGGTCGCCTGGTAGGACGGCGCCAGCGAGTGCTGTGCCGCGATGGCCGCTTCGAGCTGGTACGGACCGGGCTGGTCGAGCGCGGCGGCCCGGGCCAGCCGGGACAGCGCGGACTTGACCAGCGAGATGTCCCATCGGCGTCCGCCGGCCACCGC
Source organism: Actinoplanes sp. NPDC089786 (assembly GCF_040684855.1). NCBI lineage: Bacteria > Bacillati > Actinomycetota > Actinomycetes > Micromonosporales > Micromonosporaceae > Actinoplanes > Actinoplanes sp. NPDC089786. Next base: position 108,224 of record NZ_JBFBGU010000001.1, on the reverse strand, counting down.
CGCAGCGCCTCGGCCACCGCGTCCTGCAGAGCCTCCTCGGGCCGGTCCAGGTCGCCGAGCCGGCGGGCCAGCACGCCGAGCACGCCGCCGGCCTCACTCCGCCACAGCCGGTCGAGCTCTTCCCGCACGTCAGACACCCCTGCAGTCTGCCGAAACCGCCCCCCGAGGGGTGACGCGTGTGCTTGCCTGATGCTGATGCTCACGACCAGCCGCCGGTGGCGGATCGTTGCCGCGGCGGCGATCGCGCTCCTCGTACCGGCCACAGCCGCACCCGTACACGCCGCTCCGCCGGACGACCCGTCGATCCTGGCCAAGGCGCTGACGTTGCAGCAGCAGCTGTACAAGACGAAGAAGGCCGGCGTCGCCGACTTCGACGACGGCGACCCCGGTGGCCAGCCGATCGCGGCCGGCGGCGACGTGTCCTGCGCCGCGGGCTTCCTGGAGCTGTGGTGCTGGGGCGCCGGGAACGCCGAGCCCGAGGCGCCGACCAACGCGCTGGCGAACTCGGCCGGCCCGGTAACGGCCGGGGGCGCGCATCAGTGCGTGCTGGAGTTGTTCGACGACAGCGACGTCGGCGGTGACCTCTACTGCTGGGGCGACAACACCTACGGGCAGGTCGGCGACGGCACCACGACCGCGCGTCCGGCGCCGGTCAAGGTGCGCGGCGGCGTGCTCCAGGTGGCGGCCGGCGCCGACCACACCTGCGCGATCCTGGTCGACCGGAGCCTGGTCTGCTGGGGACGGGACGACGCCGGTCAGCTCGGCCAGGGCGCCGCCGGTGTGCCGGTGACGACGCCGCAGGCCGTGCCCGGTCTGGATGACCTGGCCGACGTCGCCGCGGGCGGCGACACCACCTGCGCCCTCGACGACGCGGGGGCGGCGTGGTGCTGGGGCTCCAACTCCGACGGCCAGGTCGGCGACGGCACCGCGGGCGCGACCCCGGTGGCCACGCCGACCTCGGTGGACACCGCTCCGCTCGGCTCCGACGACGAGCTGGGCCAGATCGAGGTCGGCGCCCGGCACACCTGCGCGGTGACGTATGACGAGCGCGTCTGGTGCTGGGGCGCGGACGGGCACGGCCAGCTCGGTGACGATCCCGCGCAGGCAGCCCAGAACCTGCCGGTCGACACCGGGCTGGAGGCCGCGTGGATGGTCACCGCCGGCGGCGACAGCACCTGCGCGGTGATCGAGGACGGTCAGGGGTGGTGCTGGGGTGACAACACCGAGGGCCAGCTCGGGACCGGTGACCACACCGACCGGGCCGAACCGGCCAAGCTCGACCAGAGCGGGCTCACCGGCTCCAGCCTCTACGAATACGTCTTCGGCGCGACCGGCGGGCTGCTCTTCGGGATCTCGATGGGCGAGCGCCACGCCTGCGGCATGGACGTCGCGGGGAACGCGTACTGCTGGGGTGACAACGCGGGCGGTCAGCTCGGCGACGGCACCACGACCGACCGGCTCCGACCGACCGCGACGCTGCTGAGGCCCGGTGCGCCGCGCGACGTGGACACTCAGGCGCGGGACGCGGAGATCGGCGTCGACTGGACCTCGTCGGACGAGCTCGGACTCGGGCCGGTGCGCGGCAGCCAGGCCGTCGCGTTCACCGAGGAGGGTGGGTTCGGCTCCTGCTCGCCGGGCGACTCGACGAGCACCGGCTGCACGATCAGCAGCCTGACCAACGACGCCGAGTATCTGGTCTTCGTGAGCACGATGACCACCGGCGGCATGGCCACCGCGGAGCCCGTGGCGGCCACGCCACTCGGGATGGCGTCGCCGGCCCCGGTCGCGGGTGGTGGTGGCGGGCAGCTGCCGATCACCGGCGCCGCGGTCTCCCTGCTGATCGCGATCGGCGGCGGGCTGGTCATGGGCGGCATGGCGCTGCGCCGGAGGGCTCGGGAGCGCCGCCCTCGCTGAACGATCAGGAGGCGCCTCCCGGCCAGGGCCAGATCACCTGCCGGGACGCGACCCTTCGGTGTGCTGCCGCGGTCCGGCACAATGAGGGCCGAGGTGAACCGATCATGGACGGCCTGCTCCTGACCGCGGTGCTCCCCTTGGCGGCGTTTGTGCTGCTCACGGCGGGCAATGCGTTCTTCGTGGTCGCCGAGTTCGGCCTGGTCACGGTGGACCGGGCCGAGATCGAGAAGCGGGCCAACGCCGGCGACCGCCGCGCGCGTACGGTCCGTCACGCTCTGCACGAATTGTCGTTCCAGTTGTCCGGCGCGCAGCTCGGCATCACCATCACGACGGTGCTCACCGGCTACCTGGCCGAGCCGGCGCTGTCCCGGGTCTTCCGGCCGGTGATCGAGCCGATCACCGGGGGCGCCACCGAGACCGTGACCCATGTGCTGTCCCTGGTGCTGGCCACGCTGGTCTCGATGCTGTTCGGGGAACTCGTACCCAAGAACGCGGCGCTGGCCCGCCCGATGCGGGCCGCGCTCGTCGCGGTGATGCCGCTGCGAGCCTTCGCGCGTCTCTTCCGGCTGCCGATCGCCGCGCTCAACGGCTCGGCGAACTGGTTGGTCCGCCGCCTCGGCATCGAACCTCAGGAAGAGCTGGCCAGCGCCCGCAGCCCCGAGGAACTGGGCCTGCTCGCCGCGATCAGCGCCCGGGCCGGCGCCCTGCCGACCGAGACGGCTACGCTGCTGCGCCGGACCATCCGGTTCGGCGAGAAGCGCGCGGCCCGGGCCATGACCCCGCGCGTCGACGTGGTCGGGCTCAAGGTGACGGCCAGCGTCGCCGACCTGCTCGCGCTCTCGCGCGAGACCGGCCACACCCGCTTTCCGGTGTACGAGAGCACGCTCGACCTGGTCACCGGGGTGGCGGCGGTGCCGGAGGCGCTCGGCGTCGAACCGGCCCGGCGGGCCACTACGGCCGTCTCGTCGATCGCCCGGGAACCGGTCTACGTGCCGGAGAGCCTCGACCTGGACAAGGTGCTCGCCGCCCTGCGCGCGGCCGACGCCGATCTGGCCATCGTGGTCGACGAGTACGGCGGCACGGACGGCGTGGTCACCGTCGAGGACCTGATCGAGGAGCTGGTCGGGGAGATCTCCGACGAGTACGACCTGGACCTGCCCGAGACGGCCACCCAGGTGCTGACCGCGCCCAGTGGCGAGAAGACGTTCCTGGTCGACGGGCTGCTGCGCGAGGACGAGCTGCTGGAGCTGACCGGGTTCGCGCTGCCCGAGGGCCCGTACGAGACGCTCGCGGGTTTTCTGCTGGCCCGCCTCGGCCACATCCCGGTGCCGGGGGAGTCGCTCACCGAGGACGGCTGGGAGTTCACCGTGACGCAGGTCGACCGGCACCGCATCGAACAGGTCCGGATGGTCGCCCCGGTGGAGCCGATCGATGCTTGAGCTGCTGGTCACCGTCCTTCTGCTGCTGGGCAACGCGCTGTTCGTCGGCGGCGAGTTCGCGCTGATCGCGTCCCGGCGTACCGCCCTCGAACCGCTGCTCCCGGCCAAGCGCGCCCAATGGGCCCTGGCCGCGATGAACCAGATCCCGCTGATGATCGCCGGCGCCCAGCTCGGCATCACGATCTGCTCGCTCGGCCTGGGCGCCATCTCCGAGCCGGCCCTGGCGCATCTGATCGAGGGCCCGTTCGAGGCGGCCGGCCTGTCCTCCCGGTTCGTGCACCCGGTCGCCTTCGTGCTCGCGCTGGGCGTGGTGGTGTTCCTGCACACCGTGGTCGGCGAGATGGTCCCGAAGAACATCACGCTGGCCGGCCCGGAACGCTCGGCGCTCGTCCTCGGCCCGTTCATGCTGGCCTTCTGCATCGCCACCAAGCCGGTCCTGACCGCGATGCGCTGGCTGGCCCGGCACGTGCTCAGCCTGTGGAAGATCGAGGCCACCGACGCGGTCAAGACGGTCTTCACGGCCGAGGAACTCGCCGGCATGGTCACCCAGGCCCGCACCGAGGGCCTGCTCGGCACCGAACAGTACGCACGCATCCACGCCGCGCTGGGCCTCAACGACCGCACCGCCGCCGACACCCTCCGCCCGTGGGCCCGCGTCACCACGGTCACCGACGCCGTGACACCGGCCGAGCTCGAGACGGTCGCCACCAACAGCGGCCGCTCCCGCTTCCCGGTGGTCCAGCACGAGACGAGGCGCGTGCTCGGCTTCGTCCACATCAAAGACATCCTCGGGTACGCCGACAGCCAGCGCGCCCTCCCGATCCCGGCCGAGATCATCCGTCCCCTGGCCGTGATCCCACCGGACCGAACCCTGGCCGACCTCCTCCTCACCATGCGCCGCGACCGCCGCCACATCCTCCTGGTCAGCGACGGCCGCCGCCCCTTGGGCGTGGTGACCCTCGACGACGTCCTGCACGCCGTGGTCGGCGAACCCGCCCACGCGACAACGCCCGCCGCCTGACCCGCTTTTCTCGGGTCCTGACGGACCACAACTCCTTGCCCGCATCCCGGCGCACATGGCCGGCGGTCAGAGCGTCTTCGTGGTTCCGTCGAAGGCCGAACTCACCACTCAGCAGGCCGCCGGCCTCGTGAACGTGTCACGTCCCGGCCTGATCGGCCTGCTCGACGCCGGAGAGATCGCCGCCTGAATCAAGACATGGTTCTGGACTGAACGGGTGGCCGTTGTAGTCGGTCAACGACGCCTTTGGCCTGCCGCGATCCGAGCTGGCGCACAGGTCATCGTGACGTCCCACTGGAGGAATCTGCTGGCGCAACCCGGCCGGAACGGGTCTTAGCGGTCGGTGTTCGCGGCTGACGCGGCCTCGTGGATGGTGGCTGACAGGGCGGCCGTGATGACGGCGTAGCCGGCGCTGGACGGGTGGAAGCGGTCGGCGCTGAACATGGCTGTCGGGTCGGTGGTGAAGGCTGTGGCCGAGGTGGCGGTGATGTCGGCGATGCGGGCGCCGGCCGCGGTCGCGGCGCTGGCCTGCTCCTGGCGGAGGAGGTGGCTCGCGGCCTGGACGGTCGGGCGCATCTGCGGCGGGCACCAGGGGACCACGCTGAGGTCGGGTGCGGGGGCCACGACCACCTCGGCGCCGGCCTTGCGCAGGGTTCGCACGGCGTTGCCGAGCAAGAGGGCCGCCTGCTGGGCGGGGACGAAGTGGGTGAGGTCGTTGGCGCCGATGATGATCAGCGCGAGGCCGGGGCGCCAGGCCGTCGCCTGCTTGACCTGGGCGGCCAGGCCTCGGCTGTCGGCGCCGGACACGGCGAACACCCGGGTGTCGACGAGGATGCCGGCCTCGGTCAGCTGGGCGGCGAGGCGTGCGCCGACCGTGTCGGCCGTGCGCGACGCGCCCAGACCGTAGGCGATGGAGTCGCCGAGGACAGCGAAGGCGAGGGTCACGACAATCGGCAACGCCGGAGGCGCCGGTTTCGTTCCGCTCACTAAATCGGACCCTGCGTGAAGGACGAATTCGGCGATCCGGACAATAACCGCATGTCTCACACCCGCCGCCTGGCCGGCGCGGTCATCGCAGCGCTGGTTCTCGGAGCGGGCGTGATCGGCGCCGTGCACCTGTCCCGCGCCGAGGCGATGCCGCTGCGCGACCCCGCGCCCATGCAGGCCCTGATGCCGCCACCTTCGGCCGGCGTGATCACCCCGAGCACGATCCTCTCCGAGCCCAAGGACGACGGCCGGGTCATGGTCGCCGATCAGCCGGTCGGTGTGCGCTACACCTTCGACGGCGGCGTCGACAAGCCGATCCTGGACGCGCACGGCGGCCACGAGCTGCGGGCGGTCGCCCAGAACGGCGGCCGGCTCAGCCTGGTGCCGCAGGGTCTCGGCCTGGCCGTCGAATATCCGGACCGCTGCACGATGCCGCGGGAACGGGACTGTCCGCGCGCCATCCTCGAAGGCGACCGGGACGACACGCTCAACCCCGGGACCAGGCCGCTCGAGTACGGAGCGTCGGTGCTGATGACGCACGCCGACCTGGCCGACGGCGCGAACGTCGTCCAGAAGGGCTATTCGGTCGGCGGAGTCAGCCAGTTCAAGCTCCAGGTCGACCACCGGCAGGGGCATCCGAGCTGCGTGATCGCCAGCCGCTCGCGGATCTACCGGGCCGAGCCGTCACTCGACGTCGCGGACGGCACCTGGCACCAGCTCACCTGTGCCCGCAGCCGGGAGCGGCTCGCCATCATCGTGGACGGCGCCGAGCGCGCCGCCGTACCCGTGCCCGCGAATCTCTCGATCGCCAACGCGGAACCGCTGCGCATCGGTGGCAAGGGCGCCAACCGTGGCAACGACCAGTTCGCCGGCCGCATCGACAACGTCTTCCTGACGATCAGCGCCTAACGGTCTTTCTTCTTGTTGGTGGCCCGGATGATCGCCACCAGCGCGGTCGCACCGCCGGCGACGACGATCAGGCAGAACAGCATGATGAGGAGATGCCACGGTCTCAGCGCGCCCATGACGCCACCCTAGAGGTTGAGCCCCACCTGGCCCGGCAGCTTGTGGACAACCAGTTCCCGGCGTGGGCGGGCCGGCCGCTGAGGCGCTGGGAGCAGGCCGGCTCGGACCACGTGATCTACCGGCTGGGTGATGAGCTGTCGGTGCGCTTCCCGCGGCACACCGGGGCGATCGGGCAGGCCCGCAAGGAGATGGAGTGGCTGCCCCGGCTGGCGCCGCATCTGCCGCTGTCGATCCCGGTGCCGGTGGCCGTGGGTGAGCCGGCGCTCGGTTATCCGTGGGCGTGGGCGGTCGCGGGGTGGCTGCCGGGCGCCGTGGCCACTGTGGACGAACTGGGGCGATTCGCCGGCTGTGGCGCGTACCCCGCCAACTCGGCGCGGTTCTCGCTAGATAGGTAGTTGACCGACATATATAGTCGGGGCATGCGGGAACCGACGTACTTCATCCTCGCCGCGCTCCAGGACGAGCCACGGCATGGCTACGCGATCATCAAGCAGGCCGAACTGCTGTCCCGCGGGCGGGTGCGGCTGGCGACCGGCACGCTCTACACGGCGCTCGACCGGCTCACCACCGAGGCGTACCTCCAGGTGGTCAAGGAGGAGACCGTCAACGGGCGGGCGCGGCGCTACTACGCGCTCACCCCGACCGGCCGCGCGGCCCTGCAGGCTGAGGCGTCGCAGCTGGCGTCGGCGGCGCGCGTGGTCACCGAGTTCCGCGTGCGGCCGGCATGAGCAAGATCGAGCGACGGTACGCCCGGCTGATCCGCCTCTACCCCGCCGCCCACCGGGCCGCCCGTGGCCCCGAGATGCTCGACGCGCTGCTCCAATCCCCGTTCCGCCTGCGCGAGGTTCGTGCCCTGCTCCTCGGCGCGCTCCGGGCGCATGCCGCGCACGACGACGTGTCCCCGCGGCAGGACTGGCTCACCGCCGTCCGCGCGGCCGCCCTGATGCTCCTGGCCGCCGGCGTCGTCAGCCGGGCCGTCTACGTCGTCCAACCGTTCCTGTCGTCGGCCGAGACAGCCGGCAACCTGGCCGTGGCGGCCCTCGGGCTGGCCGCGCTGGCGTGTGCCCTTCGCGGCCGCTATCTGCTGTCCGCTCTCGGGGCGCTGCTCACGCTGGCGGCCTCCGCCTTCTGGCCGGCCTTCGGCATCGCGCTCTGGGGACTGTGGGGCTACCCGTTCGCGATCCTGCTGCTGATCCCGTTGCGATGGTTCCGGCCCGGCCGGGCATCCGGCGTCCTGAGGTATCTGCCGCTGCTCCCGGTCGTCCTGGTTCTCGGCAACCAGCTCTTTTCCGAGGTGTTCCCGGCGGTCAGCGGCATCCTGCAGGGCGGTGCGAACGTCGGGGTGGTCATGGGCGCGCTGCTGTGGCTGGCGGTGGACGAGCGCGTGTCCATGGCCGTGGGACTGTACTGTCTCGACACCCTGTTCGTGGGTCTGGTGTATATGGCGGACGGCTGGACGAGCCTCCCCGCGATGGTGCTCAGACTGGTCGTCATCGGCGTGCCGCCGGTCGTTCTGCTGGCCGCCGCCGCGGGCCGAAACCGTTACCAGGTAACGCCTTGACGGCGCCCTCGGGCTAGGATGGTGATCGCAATCGATGGGCCGGGGCGGCTTGCTCCGGCCGTACGGGGAATCGATGAGAGGAACCACCAACCCATGCGCACCCTGATGCGCGCGGGCGCGATCGCGCTCGCCGCCAGTTCCCTCCTGCTCACCGGCGGGGTCGCGGCCCAGGCCGCACCGACCGCCGCCGGCGTGACCTTCACGCTCAACCGCCTGATCCTCAGCCCCGCCGACCACGGCTACGCCGGCGCGCTCCGGGTGACCATCACCAACAACACCGACCAGCCGTACGACGACGGCATCACCGTGGTCGAGCCGCTGGCCCGCACGGTCCGCGACGTCGGCAACGGGGTCTGCGGCATCAACACGCTGCCCGACCGGCGCTACGAGGTCGGCTGTGGCCTCGACCGCGCGATCCCGCCGGGCGCCACCCGCCGGGTCACGATCACCTTCGAGTCGCCGGCCGCGCCGAAGCCGTTCGCCCGCCAGTCGGCCACCTCCGGCAGCGTCTCCATCGCCGGCGTGACCACCGAGTTCACGGCCCTGTTCCGGTCGTCGACCGGCTCGGTGAGCAAGCCGGTCGCCTACACACCCGCCGCGGCCCAGAGCCTGACCATCGCCGCGCCCGACGCGGTCACCCTGACCCGCCAGGACGACGGCACCTACTCGGCCACGGTCCCGGTCACGGTCACCAACCACAACGACGCCCCGCACGGCGGCTGGGGCTCCTCCCTGGCCGAGCCGGCCGGTCTCAGCGGCTTCCCGTACGCCACCGACGGCGCGCCCATCGACACCTAGACCCGCTCGCCCGCGTCCTACGGATGCGGGCGAGCGGCATTTGTCGTAGGGGGAGACGTCAGGCGTCGAGGTCTTGCCAGAGGCGTCTGGGTTCATCTTGAAGGGTGACCACTTACGCAGAATGAAGGGGGCGCGGCTCTGTTCTGGCCGGTCACGGCCTTGGAGCCGCGCGCCCGGCCTCGGCGGGAGCGACGGTCTGCACCACCCGCCCGGCTACGACATCAGGGTCTTGATCTTTCAGCTGGTCGGCCAGGTGCGGAACTTCTGCGCCGAGCGGCTGGGGGTGGGGCCGCGTTGGCCCTGATAGCGGCTGCCGTAGACGGCCGAGCCGTAAGGATGCTCGGCGGGGCTCGACAGGCGGAAGATGCAGAGCTGGCCGATCTTCATGCCGGGCCACAGCTTGATCGGCAGGGTGGCCACGTTGGACAGCTCCAGCGTGACGTGGCCGGAGAAGCCGGGGTCGATGAAGCCGGCGGTGCTGTGCGTGAGCAGGCCCAGGCGGCCCAGGCTGCTCTTGCCCTCCAGGCGGCCGGCCAGCTGGTCGCCCAGCGTGATGACCTCGAGCGTGGACGCCAGCACGAACTCGCCCGGATGCAGCACGAACGGCTCGCCGTCGCCGACCTCGACCAGCGCGGTCAGGTCGTCCTGCTGCACGGACGGGTCGATGTGCGTGTAGAGGTGGTTGTTGAAGACCCGGAAGAAGCGGTCCAGGCGCACGTCGATGCTGGACGGCTGCATCAGCTCCGGCGCGAACGGCTCGAGCGAGAGATTGTCCGACTTGATCTCAGAGACCAGGTCACGGTCGGAGAGCAGCATCGCAACACCATACTTCGGTGGTTCTTTCGTACGTGTGTTCGATATGATCGGGCGATGGCAACCTGGTCCACCTTCGCCGCGGCCGCGCCCGCCCTGGCCGCCGGCGTGCGCATGCTGCTGCAACAGTACGGTCCCGGCCTCGGCTACCTCGCCACCGTGCGACCCGACGGGGCGCCCCGCGTCCACCCGGTGTCACCGGTGATCACCGACGACGGGCTCTACTGCTTCGTCGTCGACTCGCCGAAACGCCGCGACCTCCAGCGCGACGGTCGGTACGCGCTGCACTCCTACCCGCCCGAGGAGAACGACGACGAAGCCATGATCAGCGGCGTCGCCACCCCGGTCGACGACCCGCTCGTCATCGACCGCCTGGCCGGCGCCCTCCACGCGTCGCCGGTGATCGATTGGCGGCTGTTCGAGCTGTCCGTCGACACCGCCATGCTCCGCCGCCACGGCACGGCCGGCGCCCTGCCGTTCGCCACCCGGGTGCCTCCGATCACCCAGAAGTGGCATGACCCGGCCGGCCACTTAGGGCTCTCGCTGGTCGCAACCTGATCGGGTACAGTGACGGGGCTGTGCCACGCGGGTGTAGTTCAATGGCAGAACATCAGCTTCCCAAGCTGACAGTGCGGGTTCGATTCCCGTCACCCGCTCAAAGCTGGGTTGCCCCTGTCCGCAGAGTGCGCGGACGGGGGCTTTTCGCATGCCAGCCTGGGGGCGACCCCCCAGACCCCCACGGTGCGGTGGGCGCTCTGGGGAGCGTCAGGAGCGGTCCGCGCCATTACGGCGTTCTGTGGGCTGAGGAAAGAACCTGCCATCTCCTTGGCTCTTGGGGGCCCATCCCGAGCAAGCGGCGACGGTGCTACCGAACAACTGCGGTTGCGTCGGAATTAGCGATGACGGCGGCCAGCGCTTCGGCCTTTGCGAAGCTCCTGGACATGGAGAACGTGTTCTTGATGCCGTGGAAGGCGCGTGAGAACCCACCGTCGCCGAGCGCCTCCAAGTGGACCTCGCGACGTTCGTCGTGATCCATCAGATAAACCCGCACACCCCACGCGCCCATCGCGCCCTTATGAGAGGCCAGCAAGGCCACGGCGGGCTGAGTGTCGAACTGATCAAGTGGGTTGTTGCTGACCGTCAATGGTTCGACAATGGCCTTGTGGCCGTTCAGCGCCGTGTTGAGCATCGCTGCCACTTCGGCTAGGGGAATTGCGGTTTCCACCATGATCGATTTGGTCTGCATGACGCATCAGCCTTCTTCTAGTTGATCCCACGGGAGCAGCAACGGCGAAGCTCGGAAGCGAGGCCGAGCGACGGCAGGGTGGTTTGCTCTTACCAAGGTCAGGCACGGGTGCTTGGACATTCGGCGGCCTGTGCCGTCGTACGAGCGTCGAGCATGTAGCGGCCGCGACGAGTGGGCGAACGACGTAGCTCGTTCGGCAGGTCGACGCTGCCCTAAATTGCGGCAGCCAGGAGGCGCAACATCCTCCTGGAGGTGGGTCAGAGCCCCGCCTTGGTGACGCCATACACGGCTTGCGAGTGGGTGTAGCCATCGCCGGCGTCCGACTCCAGCTGCTGGATGAGGCCCTTCCGAGAGAACGAGCTGAACTCCAGGTAGCTCTTGGCCGACTTGGCGGCCTGCTCGTTGAAGTTGATGTGCAGGGAGTCGACCGCTCTGGTCGCCACCTTCAGCGGGTAGCCATCGCCGGCGTCTGAGGACAGCTGCCGGATGAGGCCCTTTCGCGAGAACGCGCCGAACTGAAGGTAGCTCTGGGCCGACCTGATGGCGTTCTGCTGCTCCAACGACACCGGCTCGGCGGCGGGGGCCATGGTGGTGGGCTTGTTGACCGTGGGAGCCGCCTTCTTGGTGGGCGTCACGGTGGGTTTCGTCGTCGGCTCTGTGGTGGCGGCGATGCTGGGCTCGCCGGCCAGGTCCGCGGCGGGGCTCGTGGCTGACACCGTCGCCGCGGCGTTCACGCCGTTCGAGGCGATCGAGCCCAACGCCGCCAGCACGATGATGCCGATGATCAAGGCCACTCCGCCAAGCCCGAGGCCGACGGCGGACTGGGTCCTGCGCACCGCCTTGGCCAGGGCGACGGCGCCGATGATGACGGCCACCAGACCGAGGAGCAGCCCGAGAACCGGCACCCAGGAGAGCAGGAGAGCGGCGATGCCGAGGCCGAGCGCCCAGAGCGGACTCCTGGCCGAGCGTGGGGCGATGGGCGATACCGGGGCGTAGGGCGGAGACTGGGTCATGGCCTGGGGACCTCTCGGTGGCTGAAGGCTCAACTGCCTGTCAAGCAACCTCTGACGGACGGAACCGCTCGGTCAGCCACCACTACGCCTCGACGAACGACAGGAAGTCCCCAGACCGAAGGTTGGTGCGGGTCAGGTGGTGGGGAGTTGGTTGATGCGGACCATGGTGCCGCTGGGGTCTCGGAAGGCGCAGTCCCGGATGCCGTAGGGCTGGTCGGTTGGCTCCTGGACGACCTCGGCGCCGGTGGACTGGATCTGGTCGAAGGTCTTGTCCACGTCGTTGCTGGCCAGGACCACCGTGGCGTAGCTGCCCTTGGCCATCAGCTCGGCGATGGTCTGTTGCTCGGACTCGGTTACGCCCGGGTCGGCCTTGGGGGGATACAGGACGATCGAGGTGTGGGGCTGGTCGGGGGAACCCAGGGTGATCCAGCGCATGCCGCCGTACCCGACGTCGTTGCGGATTTCCCAGCCCAAGGCGTCGCGCCAGAAGGTCAGGGACTCGTCGGGGTCGGTGGCCGGCAGCAGGGTGTTCGCGATGATCAGGCTCATGCGAACCACGTTAGGGCTGGCCGGGAGCGGGTGCTTCTCGAATCCTGATCGGTCTGGTGACCTGCTTGGCCACGCAGGCGGGGATGCCCTCGGTCTGGGTGGTGGCCAGTTTGCGGTAGGCACTGGGGGACATGCCGACCAACTCGGAGAAGCGGGTGCTGAAGGTGCCCAAGGACTGGCAACCGACGGTGAAGCAGACATCGGTGACGGACAGGTCGCCCCGGCGGAGCAGGGCCATCGCCCGCTCTATGCGTCTGGTCATCAGGTAGCTGTAGGGGGACTCGCCGAAGGCGGAACGGAACTCGCGGGACAGGTGGCCGGACGACATGTGCACGCCCCGGGCCAGGGCGTCCACGTCCAGGGGCTGGGCGTACTCGCGGTCTATGCGGTCGCGGACCCGGCGGAGCAAGGCCAGGTCACGGAGCCGCTGCTCCCGCTTCTCGTCGACACCCACGAGCAACAGAATGCCTGCTCGCGGCCGGTGTCGACAAGGGAAGGTCCACCTAGGAGTTGAGGTCGTCGCCGGTAAGCAGGCCCCGGATGCTCACGTTGCGCGGGCATTCGTCGATGATCACGGCGGTGCCCACGGGGATGGCGCCCAGCTCGGACACCAGCTGGTAGAGGGCGCGGGACTGGGAGCCGGTGGTGGCCCAGTCGTCGACGACCAGCACCCGGTCCTCGGGGCCGATCAGGCGTGACCGCACGCCCAGGCGTTGTGGGTCGCCGCGGTGGTCGGCGGGCACGTCGGCCCAGGTCATCGGCTCGGCGATGGGCCGGCGGGCGCCCTCGCGGTAGGCCTCGACGAAGCCGATGCCCAGCGCCCGGGCGACCAGCGGGCCCACCAGGAATCCGGTCACCTCGGGCGAGACGACCACGGTCGGACTTTCGTGGGCGAACAGGCTGCCCAGCGCCAAGCCGAGACCGTCCAGAATGTGGGGATCTCGCCACCAACCCGAGCGGTCACTGACCAGTACCTCACTGTCGGGGCCGGGGTCGGTCCACCGGAACGCGGCGATCAGTCGGTCACGGAGATCGGATGTCACCGGCACATCCTGACATCGCCCGCGTGGGGGTGTCGCCGCCGACCGAACGAGGCGGATCTACCAGGTGGTCAGAACCTCATCAGACTACGGGTCAAGTTGGTGCGGTTGCCGTGCTCGATCAGGCATGCTGTGCGCGTACCCATGGCTAATTTCTTTGCGTCGGGCCGTCGCCCGCTGAGCCCAGGATCCCGCGCCGGACTCGGCGCGGCCCTTGTGCTGCTCGTGGCCGTGTCCGCCGTGGAGCTGATCGACACCACCCGGGCCAGCTTCGTCGGGCTGTTCGCGGCCGTGCCGTTCCTGGCCGCCGTGTTCGCCGGCTGGCAGACCACGCTGGGTGTAGGCGCGCTGGCGACCGTGGTGGGCATGGTGTTCGCCAGCACCGACCACGAGTACAGCGTCTCCGGCCTGGTCAACGTGGTCGGCATCATGCTGGCCACCGGCATCGCCTCGGCGGTCGCGACCATCCGGCAGCGGCAGGCCGAGCAGATCGTCGAGTTGCAGCGGCTCGCCGCGGTCGCTCAACAGGCGGTGCTACGCCAGCTCGGCCCGCAGGTGGGCGCCCTCGCGGTGGCCGGCCGGTACATCTCGGCGACGGCCGCGGCGGACATCGGTGGAGACCTCTACGAGGCGCTGGACACGCCGTACGGGGTCCGGATCATCATCGGCGACGTACGCGGTAAGGGCCTGGACGCGGTCCGGCTGGCCAGCATCGTGCTGGGGTCGTACCGGCATGTCGCGTACGAGCGAGCCGATCTGCGCGCGATCGTGACCGATCTGGACCGGGCGGTGGCTCGCGGTGTCGGCGACGAGGACTTCGTGACCGCGGCTCTGGTCGAGGAGCGCGGCGGCACGCTGACCATTGTCAACTGTGGACATCCGTCGCCGCTGCTGCTGCGTCGCGGTCGGGTGATTCCCCTCGACCCGCCCGCTCCGGCCCCGCCGCTGGGCTTCATGCCGGTCGCCCAGCCGCGGGTCGAGCGGCTCGAACCGGGCGACCGGCTGTTGATGTTCACCGACGGGCTCGGTGAGGCCCGCCGGGAGGGCGAGTTCTTCCCGACCGCCGACCGCGCGTGGCGGCTGCTCGGTCACGGGACCGTGGGTGATGGCCTCGCCTCGCTGGAGACCGCGCTGGTCGACTGGGTGCATGGTCACCTGGACGACGACATCGCCCTGGTGCTGATGGAGTACGCCGGCCCGGGCGCCGATCCGGCTCAGCCGATGCCGAGCTGGGAGGTCGGGGCCGCCGGGTCTTGAGACATGCTCAGCCGGAGTCGTTCTAGGCGACCGCCGGTTGGGTCTCCGCGGTGGGCTCGGGCGTCGGGTCGGGCGCGGGAACGGGTTCGGGCTGACGGTGCTTCCCCACGTACTTGCGGGGCTGGGCGGCCTGGCGAGGTTCCGGAATCAGGCTCTTGATCGTGGCGAACACTGTGACCTCCTGGCCGTGGGTATACGTCCCTCACGTACACCCGGAGCAACGAGCCGGTCCGGCCGTCGATACGTCGCATTCGGCGCGGCGACTTGCAAATGGCCGAACGGTTGTCCCACTTCCCACCCGATCGGAGACGTTTGAGGCGCGGATCGACGGACACCGTCCCCCAGGGCGTGTGATGTCACAGATCGACCAGCGGCTTGTCGACCCTTACCCATCGGTAATACAGTGGCTGTTACTGACGGGTAACTCACGTTCCGGGAGACGGGGCAGGGCCACATGACGCACTACTTGAGCAACCTGCGCGACCTCGAGTTCAACCTCTTCGAGGTGTTCGGGGCCGACAAGGCGTTCGGGCAGGCGCCTTATGACGAGATCGACGCGGACACCGCACGTGACATCCTCCGCGAGGTCAACCGGATGGCGCGGGAGGATCTGTCGGCCGGCTACGCGGCCGCCGACCGTAACCCTCCGGTTTTCGACCCCGAGACGCACACCGCGCCGCTTCCGATCGAGTTCAAGGAGGCGTACGCCAAGTTCATGGCGTCCGGCTTCTGGCGGCTCGACCTGCCCAGCTCGATCGGCGGCACGCTCGCCCCGCGGGCGCTGTGGTGGGCCATCGCCGAGAACGTGCTCGGCGCCAATGCCCCGGTCTGGATGTACGCCAACGGCCCCTCCTTCGCCCACGTGCTGAAGAACGAGGGCACCGCCGAGCAGCAGAAATGGGCCGAGCTCTTCGTCGAGAAGGAGTGGGGCGCCACCATGGTGCTCACCGAGCCGGACGCCGGCTCGGACGTGGGCGCCGGGCGTACCCGGGCGATCCCGCAGCCGGACGGCTCCTGGCACATCGAGGGCGTCAAGCGCTTCATCACCTCGGGTGAGCACGACCTCACCGACAACATCATCCACTACGTGCTGGCCCGCCCGGTCGGCGTCGAGGGTGTCGGCGGCCCGGGCACCAAGGGCCTGTCGTTGTTCCTGGTGCCGAAGTTCCACTTCGACGCCGAGACCGGTGAGCTGGGTGAGCGCAACGGCGTCTACGCCACCAACGTCGAGCACAAGATGGGCCTCAAGGCCAGCAACACCTGCGAGATGACCTTCGGCGAGCACGGCACCCCGGCCAAGGGCTGGCTGCTGGGCGACGTCCACCAGGGCATCCGCCAGATGTTCATGATCATCGAGTACGCCCGCATGATGGTCGGCACGAAGGCGATCGCCACCCTGTCCACCGGTTACCTCAACGCGCTCGAGTACGCGAAGAACCGGGTCCAGGGCGCCGACCTGACCGAGAACAGCAACAAGGCCGCGCCGCGGGTCACGATCGTCCACCACCCCGACGTACGCCGATCGCTGATGCTCCAGAAGTCGTACGCGGAGGGCCTGCGCGCCCTGGTCATCTACACCGCCACCTGGCAGGACCGGGTCGCCATCGCCGAGGCGGCCGGCGACACCGAGACCGCCAAGGCCGCGAGCCGGGTCAACGACCTGCTGCTGCCGCTGGTCAAGGGCGTCGGGTCGGAGCGGGCGTACGAGTTGCTGGGCGCCGAGTCGCTGCAGACCTTCGGCGGTTCCGGGTTCCTCCAGGACTACCCGCTCGAGCAGTACGTCCGGGACGCCAAGATCGACACGCTGTACGAGGGCACGACCGCGATCCAGAGCCTCGACCTGATCTTCCGGAAGATCGTCCGGGACCAGGGTCAGTCGCTGGCCTCGATCGCCACCGAGATGCAGGGCTTCATCGAGACCGAGGCGGGCAACGGGCAGCTCAAGGAGGAGCGGCTGGCGCTGGGCCGGGCGCTGGGCGAGCTCAACACCATCCTCGGCGTGACGATGACCTGGCTGGCCGGCGCGCAGGGTGGCGACACCCGCGAGCTGTACCGGGTCGGGCTGACGTCGCGTCGCATCCTGCTCGCGCTGGGTGACGTCATCGTGTCGTGGCTGCTGCTGCGCCAGGCCGAGGTGGCCCTGAAGGCGCTCGGTGGCGAGCTCAAGCCGGCCGACAAGCACTTCTACGACGGCAAGGTCGCCGCGGCGCGGTTCTTCGCCCGCGAGGTGCTCCCGCGGATCGGCTCCGACCGCCGGATCATCGAGAACACCACGCTCGACCTGATGGACCTGCCCGAAGAGGCGTTTTAGTCTCCGATTCCACCCACGGCCCGCGGATACCTATCCGCGGGCCGTGTGCCGTTTCAGCAGGTCCATCGAGCCCGGTTCGGTGTCGGACCACAACAACCCCGAGTGGTGTATGGCCAAGCCGCACGTCTTGAGCCCGGTGAAGTCCGGATCCTCCCGGTCCGATCGCAATAGAACAGACACATCGGACATCGTGGGGTTGTGCCCGACGATCAGCACCGTGGCCACGTCGTCCGGCACCCGCCGCAGCAGGTCGATGACCTCGGTCCGGCCGCCCTCGTAGAGCCCGTTCTCGTAGTGCACCTCGGGCGACGGCGCGGACGGTGCCGCCTGGGCCAGCGCGACCGCGGCCGCGTGCCAGGTCTGCCGGGTGCGCGCGGCGGGCGAGCAGATGACCAGGCCCGGGGCCAGCCCCTCGTCGGCCAGCCAGGCTCCCGCGGCGTCGGCGTCGGCCGCCCCCTTCTCGGTGAGCCGCCGGTCGAAGTCCAGATGATCGCCGGGAGTCTCCGCCTTGGCATGGCGTAGCAGCACGAGCGTCCGCTTTTCCGTCATCTGATCAGCTTGCCTGATTGAGGATTCGGCCGCCGGGGTAAACACGGCATCGACGTACGACCGTGGAACACCGTTGCCACCACCCCGGCGGCATCCAGCTAGGAGGGCCCGATGGGCATCGGCGGAAGCATTTTCCTACTCGCGTTGGGCGCCATTCTGGCGTTCGCCGTGAACGCGGACATCAGCGGACTGGACATCAACGTCGTCGGCTATGTCCTCATGCTGGCCGGGCTGGTCGGCTTGATCGTCACCGTCTGGTTCTGGAACAGCCGGCGGCGCACCGTCGTGCAGGAGCGGACGCCGATCGTCCGCACCGACGGCCGGGTGGTGGACGAGGTCCGCACCGTCCGCCGCGAGGACCCGCCGCCGCCCCCCGGCTACGGCGCCTGAGCGAAGAACAGGTGTTGCCTATACGCGCTCAGAGCAGCTCTGAGCGCGTATAGGCAACAGGCGCGTAAAGGCGAAACAGGCGCGGATAGGCAACAGGCGGTTACAGGGCCGCTCGGATGGCGTCGGTGATCGGCGTCGCCGGGCGGCCGAGCAGTTCCTCGAGGTCGGCCGGGCCGGTCTCGAGGGCGCCGTTCGCCGCGCCGCGGTCGGCGTCGGAGATCACGGCGGCACCGCCCTCGGGCAGGCCGACGCCGATCAGGAACTCGGCGTACTTCTCCGGTGACAGGTCGGTGTAGGTCACCGGCTTGCCCGACAGCTCGGTGATCGTGGCGGCCAGCTCGGGCATGGTGAAGCCGGGTCCGCCCAGCTCGTACACCCGGGCCTCGCCCTTGATCAGCGCGGCGGCGGCGGCCTCGGCCAGGTCGGGCCGCGCGGCGGCGCTGATCCGCCCGTCGCCGGACGCGCCGAACAGGCCGTTCTCGACGGCGCCGCGGAAGTCGTAGTTCTCGTAGTACCAGCTGTTGCGCAGGAAGACGTGCGGCAGGCCGGACTCGCGGATCATCTGCTCGGTGGCCTGGTGTTCGCCGGCCAGGATCAGGTCGGACGTGTCGGCGTGGGCGATGCTCGTGTAGAGCAGCAGGGACACCCCGGCCGCCTTGGCCGCGTCGACCACGTTGCGGTGCTGCGGGATGCGCTTGCCGGGCTCGCTGCCCGAGACGAAGAGCACCTTCTCGGCGCCGTCGAAGGCCGCTCGCAGGGCCGCCGGGTCTTCGTAGTCGGCGTGCTCCGTGCGTACCCCCAAGTCTTTGATCTTCTCGATCCGGCGACCCGTGGCGACGATCTGGTCGGCCGGCACACCCCGCGCCAGCAGCGATTCGACGGCGTGGCGGCCGAACGGGCCGGTGGCTCCGGTGACGACGATGGTCATCTGATTCTCCTGCGATTGAACGGCGGATGACTGTCACCGGGAGACAACCGAGCAGGTGGAGGATCACTTCCCAACAGAGAGTGGGCACCTTGAAGTGCCGTACGTACCTGAGGGATAGTGTGCAGGTGGACGCCGATGTGTATTCGAAGAACTGCCCCAGCCGCCAGGTGCTCGACCGGATCGGCGACACCTGGAGCGTGCTCGTCGTGAGTCTGCTCAAGGACGGGCCGCAGCGGTACACCACGCTGCAACGCCAGATCGAGGGCATCAGTCCCAAGATGCTCACCCAGACGCTGCGCGGGCTGGAACGTGACGGTCTGCTGACGCGTACGGTGCACGCCGTGGTGCCGCCGCGGGTCGACTATGCGCTCACGCCGCTGGGCGAGAGCCTGCTCGGGCTGGTGGGCGCGCTCGAGACGTGGGCCACGACGCATATCGACGACGTGCAGGCGGCCCGGATGGCCTACGACGCGGCCTGATTCTTGCGGGTGGCGGTCACCGCGGCGATCATCCGGCGGACGACCGCGGTGGTGCGGGCCAGGTCTTCGGCGTCGACGTCGGCCGTGGCCGCGCGCATCCGGACGCCCAGCGGGGTGAAGAACTCGCCGGCCATCTGACGGGCCGGCTCGTGCATGGTGACCGTCACCCGGCGGCGGTCCCTGGGGTCGCGGGTACGCCCGACATGCCCCGCCGCTGGTGCGCACGATCGTGGTGCCGGCGCTGGCCCTGCTGCTCGGCGACACCTTCTGGTGGCCGTCCCGCCCGGCCGCCCGCGCCCGCCCCGCCGTCGATCCTCAACCCGCTTTCACGAGCGGCGGATCCGGGGATCGCTGAGGTAGACCTCACGAGCCGTCGACAGCGGGCCGCCGGCCGCGCTCACCGCCGCCAGCTCGTCGAGGAGGGCGACGTCGGCCGGCGGGAGCTGGTCGTAGTGGATCGGGATCAGGCCCCAGTTGTCCCAGGGCAGGGTCTCGACGGCGTTGAGGGCGGCCAGGTCGCGGATCACATTGCCCTGCACCTCCCACATGCCGCTCAGCCCGGCCGAATGAACGCCCAGCGTGGCCGGGTCGCGGTGGCCGGCGCGACACTCCTGCCAGGCCTGGCCGCCGACCAGGAAGCCGTCTCTCGGCACGTCGAGCGGGTCGACCTCGAGCTTGGTGTAGGTGCCGGGGTCGGCGCTCGCCACCTGGGCGTCGATCAGGCGCCAGCCGTCGTCGTCCCAGACCTCGGCCACCCAGTGATCGTCGAACCAGCCCTCGGCGAAGTACCCGGCGAACCCGACCCGGGCGCGGGCCGGGCGGCCCTGCGCGCGGAGCATGGACACGAGCAGGACGGCGAAGTCGCGGCAGGTTCCGGCGAGACGCTCGGACGGCGGCTTCGGGTCGAGCCCGCCCAGGTGGGCCAGGATCGCCGCCACGTCGCGGGTGTCGGCCTCGGACCGGCGGGCCGGCGGCAGGTCGAAACCGAACGCCGCGGTGAGGTCGCGATGGACCACCAGGCCGCCGATGACCTGCGTCAGCGTCGCGACGTCGGGTGGCAGGCCGTCGAAGGCCGGGCCGCCCGGATCGGTGGTGGGGCTCTGCCGCCGGTAGAAGTCCAGATCGTCCATGCCGACGACCCTAGGACGCGGGTACGACAGAAAGGACGCCTAGGCGAACAGGGCGAAATAGATGGCGATGTGGTGGCAGAGGGCCGCGACCAGCGTGCAGGCGTGGAAGAACTCGTGGTGGCCGAAGACCGTCGGCCAGGGGTTGGGGCGGCGCAGGGCGTAGAAGACCGCGCCGGCGCTGTAGGCGACACCGCCGGCGCAGAGCAGGACCAGGGCGGCCACGCCGCCGTTGGCCAGGACCTGCGGCATGATCGCCACGGCGCCCCAGCCCAGGGCCAGGTAGAGCGGGGCGCTCACCCAGCGGGGCAGGTGCGGCCAGATCATCTTCAGGGCCACCCCGCCCAGGGCGCCGACCCAGATCAGGGTCAGGGTGAGGAGCGCCTGGGACGACGGGAGGAGCAGGACGCAGAACGGGGTGTACGTGCCGGCGATGAAGATGAAGATCATCGAGTGGTCCATGCGGCGCATGATCTGGTAGCCGCGTTCGGACCACACCCGGCGGTGGTAGAGCGCGCTGATGCCGAACAGGCCCAGCACCGTCACGCTGTAGACGAGGCAGGCGAAGAACGGGGCGAGGCCCGGCCGGCTCGCCGCGATCGAGCAGAGGACCGCTCCGCAGGCGAGCGCGACGAAGAACGCGAACTGGTGCAGCCGGCCGCGCATGCGCGGCTTGCCGAGGTCGGCAGGCTTCATCCGGAAGGGCGTCTGAGTCGTCACGCTCTCCAGGTTACGACACCGTAGGTTACCTGCAAGTAGGGTTAAGTCGCATAGTCACGCGTCAAGGCCCCGCAGGACCAGTGGCAACCGGACATCGCCGTCAGAACCGACCACGATGGGTACGCCCCAGTCCTGTCTCGTGAGGTGACAGGCCGCATGTTCCACGTCGGCGTCGCAGGTGGCGGCCTGGGCCACCACCTGAAGCACGCCGGTGCCCTCGGCGAGAACGAGGCGGCGGCTCAACTGGGTCGTCACGCCGCCACCCTCGACCAGCAGGCCGGGCGGCGAGGCGGAAACGGTCAGCCGGGTGGACGGGCCGAACTGCTCGTCCAGCTTCTGACCCGGCGCCGGCGTGAAGATCACATCGAGCGTCACCTCGCCGGCGGCCAGGAGCGACGGCGGGCGCTCGGTCCGCTGCCGCTCGCCGCTGACCGTGCTGCTCACCGCGCCGGGGGCCAGCCGCACGACACGATGGGCCCCGGACTCGACGACCAGCACCTCGCCGGCGCCGGTGACCAGGACGTCGCTCGGCTCGGCCAGGCCGGAGTCGATGGTCGACACGGTCCGCGTGGCCGGGTCGTAGCGGCGGATCGCCCCGTTGTAGGTGTCCGCGATCAGCACGTCGCCGTCCGGGAGGGCGGCCACCCCGAGCGGATGCTGGAGCAGCGCCTCGGCCGCCGGGCCGTCCACGTGCCCGAAGTCGAACAGGCCCTGCCCGACCGCGGTGTGCATCTCGCCGTTCTCGATCCAGCGCAGCGCGGACGTCTCGCTGTCGGCGATCCACAGCCGGTCGCCGGCCGCGGACAGGCCGGACGGCTGCGCCATCCAGACGTCGGGGATCGGTCCGTCGCGGAGGGACTCGACGGTGGTGCCGGCATAGACCCCGACCGTACGGCGAACCGGGTCGAACCACCACAACTGGTGGATGCCGGCCATCGCGATGATCACCTTGTCGTCGAACCAGGCCAGGTCCCACGGCGAGGAGAGGTCGGCGGCCAGCGCGTCGTGCGCGTGATCGTCCACCGTGGAGCGCCACGGCCGGCCGCTGCCCGCCACCGTGGTCACCTCGCCGGTGTCGAGCTTGAGCCCGCGCAGCAGGTGGTTGACGGTGTCCGCGACGATCACGTCGTACCCGGCGATCTCGGCGGTCTTCTCCGGCAGCAGCAACAGACCCTGGGGTTCGGCGAAGCCACCTTCGAAGCGGCGGATCTCCGTCTGACCGGTGGGATCCAGGGAAACGACCGCATGCCGGGCCGAGTCGGACACCAGCAGATTGCCGCCGGGCAGCTCGATCGCCTTGCCCGGGAAGCGCAGCATCGTCTCGGCGGGCGCCGGCGGCACGTACGGCGAATCACCGACCCGCAGGCCACCCTGCCCGACCAGCTCGTCGATCAGCCGGGACAGCCCCTCGGCGTGCCCCTCGCCGGCCATCGACGCGACCAGGTAGCCGTGCTGGTCGATCACCGCGAGGGTGGGCCACGCCTTGGCCGCGTACTGCTGCCACATCGTCATGTCGACGTCGTCCAGCACCGGGTGGTGCACGCCGTAGCGCTCCACCGCCGCGGCCAGCGCCGCCGGGTCACGCTCGTGCTCGAACTTCGGCGAGTGCACGCCGATCACGACCAGCACATCGCCGTACTTCTGCTCCAACGGCCGCAACTCGTCCAGCACGTGCAGGCAGTTGATGCAGCAGAAGGTCCAGAAGTCGAGCAGCACGATCTTGCCGCGCAGGTCGGCCAGAGTGACCGCCGCCCCGCCGGTGTTCAGCCAGGCGCGGCCACGCAACTCCGGGGCCCGCACCCGCGGGCCCTTCGCGATGTCGGCCATCAGGGGCGCGGCTTGAGGCAGAGCACCTGCGTGCGGCCGTCGCTGGTGGGATTCAGCACGTACGGCTGGCCCGGGTCGGCGCACTTCTCCTTGGCGTCGGTCACCGACACCACCTCAAAGGCGCCCGGCTCGGTGCAGACCGACTTGACCGCCTCGTCACCGTCCCGCTTCACGCACTCGCCGGCCGTCACCTCGAACCCGGCGGCACCGCTGTCGTCACCACCCGAGAACAGGTAGACCAGCCCGAACACCAGGCCGAGACCGAGTACGCAGACCAGCACCACGATCAGCACGATCGGGAACATCCGCACCTTGTTCGGCGGGGTCTCCACCTTGGCCGGCGGGGCCTCGGACTCGGGCCGGAACTGCTCGAACCGGCTCTGGTCGTCGGGCACCGGGGGCGCCCAGTTCGTGGTGGCATCCGGGCCGGGCGGGCTGACCGTGCCCGGCGCGCCCGGGTAGACGCCACCCATCCGCGGGCGCTCGCCCTCCATCCCCGGCGGGGGCGGCTGGGCGACGGGCGGCGGGAAACCGTCCACATGCGGCGGTGCGGCGTGCATCTGGGGCAGCGCGCCCGGCGGCACGTACGGGTCCGGACGGCCGCGACCGGAGATGTCGGTCGTGTGCTCGCCGTAGTGATCGTTCGAGCCGGGCGGCGGACCGACCGGGCCCACCGGCATCGGCGGCATACCCGGCGGCGGCGGTCCGGCCGGCCGGCTGCGGCCGGCCACGTCGGTGGTCAGCTCCGAGAACGGCGGGCCGCTCGGCGGCGCGTCCGGCGGGTTGACCCGGGCGCTCGCGCCCGGCCTCGCCTGTCCTGGTGATTGCGGCGCGGCCGGCGGGGGTCCGCCACCCGGGCGCTGGTACAGGGCGTGGTCCTGCGGCCCGCCCGGTCCGGGTTCGTCCGCCTCGGACCTGGCCTTCTTGTCCCACGGCCAGGCGCCGTCGTCCTCGGGCTGGTCGTCCGGCGGCGTCGGCCCGGCCGGCCTGCCGTAGACGCGGGCCTGGGGTGTCGGGGCCGCCGGGACCTCGTCGCGGGAGACGCCGCGGCCGCCCATCGGCACGGAGGCGCTGGCCGAGACCGGGCGTGCGGTGCCCTTGGCCGGGCCGCCCTGGTCGCTGGGGTCGCGCGGCTGCGGGACGCCGCGGGCCTCGCCGGAGGTCGGCGCGGGCGGGAAAGCCGCGCCGAAGGGTCCGTCGGGGTCGTTCTCGTCGGGTCCGCTCGGCTGCGCGGGGGTCCCGCTGGTGGCAAACGACGCTCCGGGTACGCGCTGAGCACCGAAAGCGTTGCCACCCTGGTCGCCGAACGGCGACGCGGCCTCGTCCCCGGGCCGGCCGAAGGGTTGTCCGGCCTCGTCCCCGGGCCGGCCGAAGGGTTGTCCGGCCTCGTCCCCGGGCCGGCCGAAGGGCTGTCCGGCCTCATTCCCGGGCCGGCCGAAGCCGTGTCCGGCCTCGTCGCCGGGCCGGTTGCCGTCGCCGGGCCGACCGCCGAACGGGCCGCCCGAGGATGGCTGGCCGCCGAAGGCTTCGTCTCCGGGGCGGCTGGCGAACGGGCTGCCTGAGGACGGGTCGGTGCCGGGGCGGCTGCCGTAGGTTGAGGCGGCTTCCTCGCCGGGCCGCGCGCCGAACGGGCTGCCCGGCTGGTCGGCACCGGGGTGGCTGCCGAAGGGTGATGCCGCTTCGTCGCCAGGCCGGGCGCCGAAGGGCCCACCCGAGGACGGGTCGGTGCCGGGGCGGCTGCCGTAGGTCGAGGCGGCTTCGTCGCCGGGCCGGGAGCCGTAGGGGTCGTTGCCCGGTCGGCTGCCGAAAGGTCCGCCTGAGGACGGGTCGGTTCCCGGGCGAGCGCCGAAGGTTCCGCCTGAGGACGGGTCGGTGCCGGGGCGGGCGCCGAACGGGCCGGAGGCGGGCTCGTCGCCGGGGCGCGGGCCGAACGGGCTCGCGGATGCCGCATCGTCGTCGAACGGGTTGCCCGACGCCGGGTCGTCGCCGGGGCGGGAGCCGTAGGAGCCGGCCGACGCGCCATTGGCGCCCGGGTGACCGCGGAACGGGTTGTCCGAGGCCAGGTCGTCGCCGGGGCGGGAGCCGAACTGGCCGGCTGCCGCGTCCGAGCCGTCGAACGGGTTGCCCGAGGCGGACTCGTCACCAGGGCGCGATCCGAACTGGCCGACCGCTGCGTCAGAGCCCGGACGACCGCCGAACGGGCCGGGGTCAGAACCGGGGTGACCACCGAAGGGGCCGCCGGACGCGGGGTCGCCTGGGCGTGAGCCGAACGGCGGCTCCGCGCCGGGGCGTGAGCCGAAGGGCGATCCCGAGGCGGGCTCGTCGCCGGAACGGGAGCCGAACGGAGGTTCGTCGCGAGAGCGGGAGCCGAACGGGGGCTCGTCGCTGGAACGGGAGCCGAACGGGGGCTCGTCGTCAGAGCGGGAGCCGAACGGGGGCTCGTCGCCGGGACGTGAGCCGAACGGTGAAGCGGAGGCGGCCTCGGCGCCGGGCGGCGGGCCGAACGGGGAACCGGCCGACGGGTCGTTGCGCGGGCCGAACGGGGTGCCGGCCGCGGGCTGCTCCCCAGGGCGGGCGCCGAACGGTGGCCCACCGGCGGCGGCCTGGTCGTCGGGGCGGGAGCCGAACACCGGTCCTCCGGGGACGGCCTGGTCGTCGGCGGGCAGGCGGGCGCCGAACGGTGGGCCGCCGGCCGCGGGCTGGTCGTCGGGGCGGGATCCGAAGGGCGACTGGCCGGACGGCGGCCCGAAGGACGGGTCGGGCTCGTCGCCGGGGCGCTGGCCGAAGAGTGCGCCGGCGCCGGGGGCGTTGCCGGCGCGCGGACCGAACGGTCCGTCGTCGTCGGTGGGCTGGCCGAAGACCGAGCCGCTCGGCTTGCCGAAGACTGATCCGCCGGCCGAGGGCTGGTCACTCGGCGTAGCGGACGGAGGGGGCAGAGCTTGGTCGGGTGATAGCGGTTCGCCACGGCGAGTGAGGCCGAACACACTTCCGCCCTGGGGTGGCTCGGCGGCGGGACGGACGCTCGTGAAACCGGAGAACGACGAGACGCTCGCGGGGGTGGACGGCTGGCGCTGAGGGAGCGGGCCGCCGCCCTGGGAGACCGACGGCTGCTCCGGCGACGGGCGCTGCGGCAGCGAGCCGAACGGCGACTCGCCGGCCGGCGGCGCGGCGTCGCCCAGAGAGGAAGAGCGCTGCGGGAGACCATCGGCGGCCTCCGCGCGCGGGGCGGCCCCGTCGAGGGAGGTCGGGCGCTGGGCCGGCTGGCCGAAGGGCGAGTCGCCACTGGACTGGGGGCGTTGGGGGGCGCTGCCGAAGGGCGAGTCGCCACTGGACTGGGGGCGTTGCGGGGCGCCACCGAAGGGTGCGTCGCCAGGAGACTGGGGGTGCTGGGGGGCGCCGCCGAAGGACGAGTCGGCCGAGGGCTGGCGGATCGGCAGTTCGCCGGGGTGGCCGTTGCTCAGGCCGGAGCCGGGCTGGCGCTGGGGCATGCCCTGGTCACCCGGGGGAGGGAAGCCGGGGCCGCTGGTCAGTGTCGCGCCGGGCACCCGGGACTGCTGGTCGCCGAAGGGCCGCTGGCCACGGGTGGGTGAACCGGCGGCGAAGCCGGTGTAGTCGCCGGTGCGGGCGCCCGACCGGTAGGGGTGTTCGTCCGGCTCGTCGCCGGGAGCGCCGGAAGGGCCGGCGCCAGGACCGGAAGGACCGGCCGCGCCAGGACCGGAAGGACCGGCCGCGCCGGGAAGAGCGCCGGGGAGGTCAGCGCCGTAGCGGGTGCCGGGCGCGTCGGGGAACTGGCGGCCCGGAGGCGGCGGAACGGCCGGCACCACGAAGGGCGAGCCGCCGTTCGGGGTGCTCTGCGGTGGCGGGCCGTACGTGTGTGGTTCGTGCTCGCCGTCGGAGTCCGGCGGGAAGCCCTCCCCACCCGGAGCGCCGTTGCCCGACGTGGCCTCGGCCGGTTGCCGACCGGCGTGGTGCCCCTCGGACGTCATATCCGCCTCCTCCATCGCTTCTCGGCCGGACGGCATCGCGGAAGGAAACCCGCCCGCCGGGGTGCGCACCCTCGGCGGCCGTGCCCATCGACCGGCCTGGCCGTGCGGGACCGCCGGCCGTGGGGAGCGGACGCCGGATCCCGGTCGCGGCCCCCGGCGGAACCCTCCGACCGGGCTGGCGACCGTGCCCAACCGTACCGGGCGTTGCGGCCGGTCGGAACTCCGGTGTACGTCCGTAGGCGTCACATTCCGTACCTATCGGAAGGCCGGAAAAAGATGGCCCGCCCGGGCTGAGCCGGGCGGGCCATGATCGCCGCTGGGGGGCAGCGATGGGGGAAAGCGCCTGGTTCCACGTTCGCTTCCGGGGCGCTTGCGCTGGTGGCGAATGTGGAACTGGGGTTCGGTCTAGGAGAAGTGCCGCTGCGTGAAGATCGCGATCTCATCACGCATGGTCTGGGTCGGAGCCGACTGCCACGCGCGCTGGAGAGCGCGGTTCTCACGGGAGATAACGCGGCGGCGGCGGATGCGGTCGATCATGCTCACGGTGTTTGCTCCTCGTCTTCCGGTACACCACGAGTGTGGCTCGCCGGAAGACGAGTTGCCAAACGATTAGAGGGTGACGCCGAGCACCCGCCTAAGAATCGTAGGTATTAGGTCCAGGAGAGCAAAGCTTCCTCGGGGTCTTCGAGGAACCGGCCGATGTCGCGGAGGAACTTGCTGCCCAGCTCACCGTCGATGATCCGGTGGTCGAAGGACAGCGCGAGCGTGGTCACCTGACGGATCTTGATCTTGCCCTTGTGCACCCACGGGGTGGGGCGGATCACGCCGAAGCAGAGGATCGCCGCCTCGCCGGGCGGCAGGATCGGCGTGCCGGCGTCGACCCCGAAGACCCCGACGTTGGTGATCGACAACGTGCCACCGGCCATGTCGGACGGTGGCGTCTTCCCGGTCTTCGCCACCTGGACCAGGGAGTTCAGCGCCTCGGCGAGCTCGCGGAGGGTGAGCGCGCCGGCGTCCTTGACGTTCGGCACGATCAGCCCGCGCTCGGTGGCCGCGGCGATGCCCAGGTTCACGTAGTCCTTGACGATGATCTCGCCGGTGTCGCCGGACCAGGTCGAGTTGACCATCGGGTGCCGCTTGACCGCGACCAGCACCGCCTTGGCCACCAGCAGCAGCGGCGAGACCCGCAGGTCGCGGAACTCGCGGCGGTCCTTGAGCCGGTCGAGCGCCCTCATTGAACGGGTGACGTCGACCGTGAGCCACTCGGTGACGTGCGGCGCGGTGAACGCCGAGGCCACCATGTTCTGAGCGGTCAGCTTTCGGACACCCTTGATCGGGATGCGCTGTTCGCGAGAGCCGGCTTCCGGAGCCGCGACCGGTTGGACAGCGGCGTGCACGTCCTCACGGGTCACCGAGCCGGACGGGCCGGTGCCGACCAGCCCCGACAGGTCGACGCCCAGGTCACGGGCCAGCTTGCGCACCGGCGGCTTGGCCAGGACGCGGCCGTTGGCGGGCGCGGCGGGAGCCGGGGCCGCGGTGGTCGTAACCGGGACGTCGCGGGGCGGCGTGACGGGCGAGGGGCTGGGCGCGGTGAGAGGACGAGCAGGCGCTGTGGGCGTACCCAATCTGGTTCGTCTCTTCGCGGTTGTGGTTTTCGGGCCGTAACCCACCAGCACCGCGGTCCGCCCGCCGGGCGCCGCACCACCGATCAGGCCGGGCTCGACCATCCCCTCCTCGGGGGCGACCTGCACCTCGGCCAGCGTCTCGGGTGACGGCGCCGGACCCGCGGACGGATCCGTGTCGATCGCCACGATCGGCGAGCCGACCTCGACCGTCGTGCCGGCCTCGACGTAGATCTTGGCGACCCGGCCGCCCCACTTCGCCGGGATCTCGACCGCCGCCTTGGCCGTCTCGACCTCGACGATCGGCTGGTTCAGCTCGATCAGGTCGCCCACCTTGACCAGCCAGGACAGGATCTCGCCCTCGGTCAGACCCTCGCCGAGGTCGGGCAGGTTGAACTCCTTGATCCGCGACATCGGGGTCACCACCCGAACGCGCGGTCGACGGCGTCCAGCACCCGGTCGAGATCAGGCAGGTACTCCTCCTCGACGCGGGCGGCCGGATAGGGGATGTCGTAGCCGGTCACGCGCAGCACCGGCGACTCCAGAGAGTAGAAGCACTCCTCGCTGACCCGGGCCGCGATCTCGGCGCCCAGGCCCAGGTTGCCCGGCGCCTCGTGCACCACGATGCAGCGCCCGGTCTTCCGGACCGAGGCGAAGACCGGATCAAGATCGAGGGGCGAGAGGGTACGCAGGTCGATCACCTCGAGCTGCCGGCCGTCCTCGGTCGCCGCCTCGGCCGCGTCCAGAACCGTGCGGACCATCGGCCCGTAGGCGACGATCGTGGCGTCCGACCCCTCGCGGACCAGCCGCGACGCGTGCAGCGGGAAGTCGGCCGCGGCCTCGAGCTCGACCTGGCCCTTCTCCCAGTAGCGGCGCTTCGGCTCGAAGAACACGATCGGGTCGTCCGAGGCGATCGACTGCTGGATCATCTGGTACGCCTCGGCCGGGTTCGAGCAGGTCACCACCTTGAGGCCGGGCGTGTGCGAGAACAGCGCCTCGGGTGACTCGGAGTGGTGCTCGACCGCGCCGATGCCGCCGCCGTACGGGATCCGGATCACGATCGGCAGCGCCACGTTGCCGTTGGACCGGTAGAACATCTTCGCGACCTGGGTCACGATCTGGTCGAAGGCGGGGAAGACGAAGCCGTCGAACTGGATCTCGCAGACCGGCCGGTAGCCGCGGATGGCCAGGCCGATCGCGGTGCCGATGATGCCGGACTCGGCCAGCGGGGTGTCGATCACCCGCTCCTCGCCGAAGTCCTTCTGCAGCCCGTCGGTGATCCGGAAGACGCCGCCCAGCTTGCCGACGTCCTCGCCCATCACGATGACCTTGGGGTCACGCTCCATGGCGCGGCGAAGCCCGTGGTTGAGCGCCTTGCCCATGCTCAGAGTCTCGGCCATCAGTGCGCACTTCCCTCGAACGAGGCGTGGTAGGCGGTGAACTCGGCCCGCTGCCGGTCGATCGTGGCCGAACCGGTCGGGTAGACGTTGTCGAACATCGAGATCGGCTGCGGGTCGGGCATCTCCAGCACCCGCTCGCGCAGGTCGAGGGCGAGCGTCTTGGCCGTCTCGTCCACCTCGGCGAAGAAGTCGTCGCCGGCGATCTGCTGCTTGGTGAGGAACGCCCGCATCCGCGCGATCGGATCCTTGGCCTTCCAGGACTCCATCTCGCTGGCGATCCGGTAGCGCGACGGGTCGTCGGAGGTGGTGTGCGCGCCCATTCGGTACGTGTACGCCTCGATCAGCGTCGGCCCCTGGCCGGTGCGCGCCTGGTCGAGCGCCGTCTTGGTGACCGCGTAGCTGGCCAGCACGTCGTTGCCGTCGACCCGGACGCCCGGGAAGCCGTAGCCCATCGCCCGCCGGTACAGCGGCACCCGGGTCTGCCGCTCCAGCGGCTCGGAGATCGCGTACTGGTTGTTCTGGCAGAAGAACACGATCGGGGCGTGGAAGACACTCGACCAGACGAACGCCTCGTGCACGTCGCCCTGGCTGGTCGCGCCGTCGCCGAAGTAGGCGATCGCGGCCTCGCCGTCCGGGGTGCCGGTCTTGCCGTCCATCGTGATGCCCATGGCATAACCGGTGGCGTGCAGGCACTGCGCGCCGATCACGATCGTGTAGGTGTTGATGCGGAACTCCAGCGGGTCCCAGCCGCCCTGGTCGACGCCGCGGAACAGGCCGAACGGCATGATCGGGTCGACGCCACGGGTGTAGAGCACGCCGTGCTCGCGGTAGGTCGGGAACGCCATGTCGTTCGTGCGCATCGCCCGGCCCGAGCCCACCTGAGCCGCTTCCTGGCCGAGGAGGCTGGCCCAGAGCCCGAGCTCGCCCTGACGCTGCAGGGCGACCGCCTCGGCGTCGAGCCGGCGCACCGTGACCAGGTCGCGGTAGAGGCCGCGGTACTCGTCGTCGGTGAAGTCGACGGTGTAGGTCACGCCGTCGTCGGTGGTGACGCTGTCGACGCGTTCGCCGTCCGGGGTGAGCAGCTGGACGAAGCCGCCGGCCGGAGCGTCCGCACCGGCCTCGCTATCGCCGTTCGCCATCTGTGTCTCCCTGTTCATCTCGTGCCCACGGCGGGGGTAGCCCGTCCGCGCGGCGGAACCGCTGGGGTGCCGCGCCTGACCCTGGTGAGGCTGCCGCGCGGCTCGGCGGCAGGAGTCACGCCCCCTGCCGGGGAGTGACGGCCCGCACCCTCGCCTCGCTGGTCGGCGAATGCGACGGCGGCGGTGCCGTCTGGTCCCCATCCTGGCAGAGAACGTGAGCCCCGTTACAGGTCGGGTCGATCACACTAACGAAATTCTGCTGTTACCTCGCAGCGGCGCTTTGTCCGGGTACGCCGCTTTTGGGCTCGGCCTTCCGCGCGAAACGCTCTTGGCCGCCGCTGCCTCCTAGCTCCCCCGTCGTTCACCCCACCAGCAGGCAGATCGGTGTTGATCTTTCTCTGGGGGAGCGGCGAGTGGTGCAGGAACCTGGCGACGACGGGCTGGTGCCCCCGATCAAGGTGCTCCGCCGGCGCCTGAACGGGGTATACCGCGCCGACGGGTTCCGCGGACCGACCCGTCGGTACGTCCTCATGGTGGCGCTGCTGGTCGGCCTGGCGTCACTGCCCACCCTGGCGGCCATCACGGCCGGCTCGAACGAACTCGACGACGGCCGCACGGGCGCCATGGACGTCCCGTTCCTGCCGCTGCCGTCATCCGGGCCGGTGATCCCGATCCTTCCCGACCCGCCGCTGGACCCGTCGGCCGAGCCCGCCACTCCACCACCGTCCTCCGCTGGGCCCTTTGCCGGGCCGTCCGCTGGGCCCTCTGTTGGGCCGTCCGTCGGGCCCTTTGCTAGGCCGTCCGCTGGGCCTTTCGCCCCCGGGCCGTCCGCCGCTGGGCCCGAGAAACCCAAACCTCAAAAACCCCCGCTGGGGTACGCCCAGAGCACTCCGCCGGGGCGCCCGGGCGGGTCGGCGTCCCACCCGGCACCTCACCGTCCCACCTCATCGGCCAAGCCACAAGATCATCAGGACGAGTGGGGCTGGCTGCCGGCCGGTGGGTCCGGCAAGCCGGGCGGCGGATCTTCGAAGCCCGGTGGATCTTCGAAGCCCGGCGGCTCCGGGAAGCCCGGCGGGTCCGGGACCGGCTCCGGCAAGCCCGGCGGCTCGGGCAAGCCTGGTGGGTCCGGGAAGCCTGGTGGGTCCGCGCCCGGTTCTGAGAAACCCGGTTCTGGGAAGCCCGGCGGCTTGGCACCTGGCTCCGGTGAGCCTGGCTCTGGCGAACCTGGTTCCGACGAGCCTGGTTCGGGGGAGCCCGGCGGCGACGAGCCTGGTGGGTCGGGCGCACCGCATGAACCGTCGGAGCCCGATGAGCCGTCGCAGCCTGGCGATGGTTGGCCGTGGACTCCGGATGAGCCGGTGCCCGGTGGAGATGATCAAAGCGACGACGAGCCCGCCTCGCCGGGGTTCCCGATGAAGCCGGTGCACCAGCCGCCGGGAACGCCGACCCGGCCCGATGAACCGCCGTTCCGCCCAGCACAGCCGCCCTGCCACGACCGGGGCAAATGCGGGTCACGGCCGTCGCATCACCACCGCCCCGACTGGTCGAACCACAAACACTGCGACGACGCCTCGCACCGGTCCCACTGGTCGCACCACCAGGACGGCGACGACAACGAGATCACCGTCCGCGTCGAGCCCACCGGCCGCCACGGCAAGCGCCGGACCATCCGCGAGCAGCCCACTGACTGGCAGGCCGCTCCCCAGCGCGCCGCCCGCGACAAAGCGGACTCCGATCGTGCCGGCCGCCGCGGCAGGCAGGCCAGCGACGCCCGCGGTCCAGCGAGGCCGGTCAAGAGCCGCGCCGCGGATCGTCACCACGGACGCGATGAAGCCGAGGCCAACACCGGTCGTGCAGCAGACCGGGCCAGCAGTCGCGCCAAAGCGAATCCCACCAGCGACCGCGACGCGGATCGAGTCGGCGGGGGCCGTGGTGACGCGGGCCGTGGTGACGGGGACCGCGGTGACGGGGACCGCGGTGAGAGGGACGCCCGCGGAGGGCACCACGACGGCGGACTGGACAAAAAGGACAGCGTCGCCAAGCGCGGGAAGTTGCAGAAGTTCGTGAGCTCGATCGTCGCCCGCCGGTCGCCCGACCGGTCCGAATCCACCCGGAGGTCTTCCGTGGCCGAGCGCCCGCACAACGTCCGACCCGCCCGTTCCGCCGAGCGCACCCACAACAGCCGGCGCTACCACCACGCCGCCGAGACGCGCCCGGATGAGCCGCAGTCGGGTGGCCGTTCCTACCGCGGACACCACCGCGCCGAGAGCCGGCACGGCGTCGACGGCCAGCACCGCGCGGACGAATCCTGGGCGGTCAGCCACCACGGCCGCCACCACGCCGGGCAAACCCGCCACCAGTGAGTGGTGCCTATAGGTGCGCAGAGCAGCTCTGCGCACCTATAGGCACCAGGGCAGGTCAGTCGCCTGGGCGCCGCAAAACGATCCTGCGCATCAGTGCAGGTCAGTCGCCTGGGCGCACGGAGACGACCCGACGCGTCAGGGCGGGTCAGTCGCCGTTGAGGCGGTGGCGGTTCTGGTCGATCCAGGCGTCGATGGCGTCGGCGTCGTTGGGGTCGACGCCCTCGGAGATGAGCTGGGCCACGGCCGCGGTGGCGGGGCTTCGCCGTTCGCCGGTGGCGTAGAGGCGGGCGAACTCGGGGATCATCTCCTCGACCACGTCGTCGATCTGTTCGCCGGCGGCCATGGGCAGGCCGCGCATGCGGACCGCGTACGAGCTCCAGGCCCGGGTGACCCTCGGCAGCATCGCGGCGTCGTCCATGTCGAGGACGGCGCGCCGGTGCACCCAGTCGAGCAGGAACAGCCCGGCCACCGCGGGGCTCCAGCGCAGCGGGTCGGCGTCGGGCAGGCTGCTCGCGTGGTCGGTGATCAGGCTCAGGCAGAAGTGCAGGCTGGCCAGCTCGTCGTCGTTGCGCAGCTCGTCGAGGCCGAACCGGGTCGCCTCGGGTGACGACATGAAGTCGCGCATCAGCTCGGGCACGCTGCGGGTGGGCGGCTCGGGCAGCCGCGGCACCGTCGAGGCGGGCAGGGTCTGCAGGCGGGACACGGCCAGGGCGCGGTCGGTGGCCAGCGAGCCTTCGGACGGGAGGTCGGTCAGCCCGTCGGTGATCTCCAGGTGGCGGTCGACCTCGTGCCGGAGGCGGGCCGGGTCTTCCTCGCGGAACCAGGTCAGCTCGTCGGCCGCGCACATCTCGCGGACCTGGCCGAGGATGCGCGAGGCGGGACTGCCCACGTACAGGTCCTTGGCGATGCCGATGTTGTGGTCGACCAGGGCCACCAGGGCGTGGTCGGCGCCGCCGTCGGTGCTGTCCTCGTACGCGAAGGTGACCAGGTAGGACGTCTGGTCGCCGTACACGTCGCCGTAGGCGTAGCAACCGGTGGCCCGGACCCGCCCCACCTGGTCGGTCCAGGCCGGCGCCTGCGAACCGGGCCGCACCTCGCCCGCGCCGGCCGCCTCGGGCACCAGCCGGGCGAACACCGAGCGGATCGCGGTGGCCGATGCCGTGCGGCGGCGGGTGGTCGCGCCGAGGAAGTTGCCGACGAAGTCTTGCACCGCCGCGGCGCGATCGTGTTCCGCCACCGCGTAGACGCTTCCGAGCAGCGCGGTCGCGAGCATCTCGGCGTCCAGCGCGCAGTCGAGCTTTGCCACGTCACGGGCCGCGTGCAGGACCGCTTCGTACGGTGTCTGAGGGGCCGCCATGCCGCGAGCGTACTCGTCCCCGGGCCTGCTGGAACTACTCAGAACGGACGGCGGCCAAGGCTTCACGCGCCTGTGCGTACGCGTTCAGCACTTCGCGGACCGGCGCCACCACGTGCTCGCGGGCCACCCCGGTGACCGCGCTCCGCAGCCGCTGCTCGGCGCGTCGCTGTGTTCGCCGGGCGGCCCAGTTGATCAGGGGTTTCAGCAGCAGCCAGAGCAGGATCCCGAGCACCAGGCCGCCGACCAGGAGCACCAGCGGCAGCGCGAACCCGGCGATCTTGATGACGTCAAGGGGGGCCAGGTCGAAGGCGCCGGCCACCAGCCAGCCCAGCCCGCCGACGGCGGCGACGAGCAGCAGCCACTGGAGGCCGCCGACGAGTCGCCACCAGATCGGCGTACGCCGCATACCCAGATCGGTGGACCCGACGGCCCGGTCGAGGGCGTCCGGCAGGTCGTCCGAGCGGGACCGGGACGCGGTGTTCAGCGCCGGGGACCAGACCGCGGGGATCGGCGCGGCGGCACGGGCGGCGACCGCCCGCACGCTGAGCCCGACCGCGGACTTCTGGGCGGCGGTGGCGGGTGGCACCGAGGTCCGCGACACGACGTCGGTGTCCGCGGCCGTGAGGTGCAGCCGCTTCAGGGGGTCGGGCCGGAGCTTGTTCAGGCCGCGGACCAGCGGCCAGCCGGTCGCGGCGGCCGCCCGCTGCCGGTAGGCCGAGCCGGTCGCCGACGCCACCGCGGGCACCCCGGCCGACGCGGCCAGCGCCTCGGACAGCTGCCGCACGGTGGCCCGGTCGACCTCGTCCTCGGCGGCCGGCGGACCGATCATCTCGGCCAGCTGCTCGCTCACCGCGTCGAGGTCACCGGCCAGCCGGCGCAGCGCCGACTGCCGTTCGGCGACCGTCTTCTCGAGCGTCTCGCGCAGCTCGGTCAGCATGCCCGGCTGCTTGGCCGAGGTGGCCAGCACCGGTGCGGACGCGAGCCCGTCCTCGTCCAGCAGCCGGCGCAGGTCGGCCAGCACCAGCTCGGTGTCGGCCGAGGACAGCCGGTCGGCCTGGTTGAGCACGACGATCGTGACTTCGCCGATCTGCCGGAACTGGCGCAGGTAGGCGTTGTGCAGGATCCGGTCGCCGTACTTCTGCGGGTCGACCACCCAGATCACCTGGTCGACCAGGCCGAGCAGCCGGTCGACCTCGAGCCGGTGCCCGCGGTCGACCGAGTCGAAGTCGGGCAGGTCGAGCAGCACCAGCCCGCGCAGCGCGGCCTCGTCGTCGCCGTCCAGCGCGCTCTCCCGCACGTAGCGCTGCCGTGGCAGCACGCCGACCCAGTCGAGCAGCCGGTTCGCCTGCTCCAGGGGGCCCCACACGCAGGCGTGCGCCACGCCGGTGGTCGGCCGGCGGACACCGACCGGTGACAGCTTGAGCCGGGCCAGCGCGTTGAACAGGCTGGACTTGCCGCTGCCGGTGGACCCGGCGAGCGCGACCACGGTGTGGTCCTGGGACAGCTTGAGCCGGGTCCCGGCCCGCTCGACCAGCGTGTGCGCGGCGACCAGGTCACCGTCGGGCAGGTGCGGGTCGGTCACCCGCAGGAAGCGGGACAGCGACTCGAACCGGCCGACCAGCCGATCGGCGTCGATCCGGCCGTCGTCACGGGTCAGGGATCCGCGCACCTTCTCCACCAGACTCATCTTTCACCGACCGCGGTCAACGCGAGTTCGCCCCGCGCGCGTTCCACCTCGGCGGCCGCCTGACGCAGCGTGGCCGCCGGCTCCAGTTCGAGATTCACCGCGGCGGTACGGTCGGTGAACCGGGCCGCCTCGGCGTCGAGCAGTTCGTCCACGCGGGACAGCAGGTTCTCGCGGGCGCGGGTGGCGAGCGTACGAATCGCCTGATCTCCGAAGATCGCCTCGAGCAGCTTCTGCGCGGCGAGCGTGGTGCCCGCGCCGACCGCGACCTCGGCGCCGGTGGGTATGAACGCCGTCGAGGTGAAGACCGC
Source organism: Actinoplanes sp. NPDC089786 (assembly GCF_040684855.1). Lineage (NCBI taxonomy): Bacteria > Bacillati > Actinomycetota > Actinomycetes > Micromonosporales > Micromonosporaceae > Actinoplanes > Actinoplanes sp. NPDC089786. The sequence continues at coordinate 71,370 of NZ_JBFBGU010000001.1, read as the reverse complement.
GATCATCACGGCAAGACCGACACCGTTGACCGCGTACGCGCCGGCGCGCGCCACGAACCGCTTGTCACCGGCCTCTTCCCGGACCAGCTCCAGCACCCAGTGCTGCCAGTCCCGGACCAGCCGGTCGGCCCGCTGCGGCAGGTCGGCCGACGGCTTGACCATGGCCGGCTCGAGCAGCGCGGCACCGGACGGATGGGCCTGCCACGCCCCGTAGGCCTGCTCGGCCGCGTCCGACGACACCCCGCGCAGCAGCGTGACCAGCTGCGACTCCAGTGCCGCCTGCAGGTTGCGCCCCGGCGAGGGCCGCCCGGTGAGCACCGAGATGACCTTGTCCCGCAGCTGGCCGACCCGCGACTCCAGTGCCCGCAGGAACTCGCCGGTCCCGACGAACTCCTGCCAGCGGGCCAGCACCTCGCCGCGCAGCAGCCGGCCATCCTGGAGCCCGTCGTCGACCGTCCGCTTGGCGTTCCGGTAGGCGGCGGTCACCCGCTCGTCCAGCGCGGACGCCGCCAGCGCCTGGTCGTCGGCCGCGTCCGCCAGCCCCTCGACGGCCGGGCCGAGCGCGGACAGCGCGCCGTCCAGCGTCTGCCGGACCACGGCGGAGCGGGCGTTGGCGTCGGCGGCCAGCGTCTCGAACCAGTCGTGCAGCGGCCGGGTCACGTCTTCCGGCAGCAGCGCCTGCCCGCCCAGGGCCACCTCGGGCAGCACGAACAGCGGCGCCGCGGCCATGTCGTGCTGGGCCAGCATCTCGCCCAGGTGGGCGGAGATCTCGCCGGCGGCGTCGGGCGGCACCCGGTCGAGCACCAGCGCGATCACGGTGCCGCGCAGGCGGGCGGTGGTCAGCAGCTCCCACGGCACCGCGTCGGCGTAGCGCGCGGCGGTGGTCACGAACAGCCACAGGTCGGCCGCGGCCAGCAGCTGCGCGGCCAGTTTGCGGTTGCCCTCGACCACCGAGTCGATGTCCGGGGCGTCCAGGAAGGCCAGGCCGGGCCCCATGGCCGGCGCGGTGACCAGCTGGAGCGTGCGCGGGTCGGAACTGGACACCGTGGTCCGCACCAGCCCCGGCAGCAGCTCGCCCTTGCGGAACCAGGGCATGTCGTCCGGGTGCCCGACCAGCACCGGCGAGCGGGTGGTCGGCCGCAGCACCCCGGACGCGCTCACCGGCGCCCGGACCAGGCTGTTGACCAGCGTCGACTTGCCCGCGCCGGTCGATCCGCCGACAACCACGAGCAGCGGCGCGTCGAGCCGGGCGAGGCGCGGCAGCAGGTAGTCGTCCACCTGCGAGACCAGGGCTTTGCCGATCCGTCGCGCTTGGTCGGCCGAGGGCATCACCATCGGGTACGCCGCGGCGCCGATCGCCGCGCGCAGGTGGGACAGGGCCTCGGCCAGCTCGCCGACGGCCGGTGACGCCTCGGCCGGCGGCGCCGTGGGGACCGGCGGCGCCGCGGTCGTGGGGACGGCCGGCGCCGCGGGTGCCGGGGCGTTCCGCGGCGCGAGCGCCAGCGCCAGCGGCTCCTGCAGCGTCGGGTCGGGCGTCAGCACCGGTTCGGTCTTCGCGGTTTCGGCGATCGGTTCGGTGGTCGGCTCCGTTGCCGGTTTGGCGTCGGCGACGGGCGCGGTCGGCTCCTCCGACTCGGCCACGTCGGCCGTGGCCCCGTCGTCCGGGGTCTCCACCAGGGTGGACTCGTCGACGGCGACCTCAGCGACCGGGTCAGCGGGGTCGACCGGGTCGTCCGGGTCGTCCGGGTCGTCCGGGTCGGCCGGGTCGGCCGGGTCGTCCGGGTCGTCCGGGTCGTCCGGGTCGTCCGGGTCGTCCGGGTCGTCCGGGTCGTCCGGGTCGTCCGGGTCGGCCGGGTCGTCCGGGTCGGCCGGGTCGGCCGGGTCGGCCGGGTCGTCCGGGTCGGCCGGGTCGGCCGGGTCGGCCGGCTCCGTTTGGGCGGCGGCCGATGACCCGGCCGGCGCGGCGGCCACGGTGGGTTCATCGTCCGGCTCGAGGCTTGACCCACCACCACGCCCGGCGGTTGGCAACGGCGCGTCGCCGGCAGCTGCTGTCTGCTCGACCTGACGGGACTGTTCTGTCCGCGTATCCAATGGTTTATCGCTCTGAGAAGTTGATTTTTGCCCCTTGGATTCGGACGTCGGGGAGCCGGGCGCGGCGGAGGCCGCCGGACCTGCCGCGTCACCCTGCGTCGTCACGCGTAAAGCGTGCCCGATCTATACGACACAGACAACAGGTACCCGTGTGCCGTGACCGGACAGGAATGTACCGGACGGGACTTGCGTCGCATCCGCTCAACTTCGACTTGACGACGTGCGGGCCCGTGGCATGATTGAGTCCGGTCCGCTCAACTTGCGGCCCGACAAGACGTAGACAAGAAGCGAGGATTCCCAACATGGCACGTGCGGTCGGCATCGACCTCGGCACCACGAACTCCTGCGTCAGCGTTCTGGAAGGGGGCGAGCCCACCGTCATCGCCAACGCGGAGGGCTCCCGGACGACCCCGTCCATCGTCGCCTTCGCGCGTAACGGGGAGGTGCTGGTCGGCGAGGTCGCCAAGCGCCAGGCGGTGACCAACCCCGACCGGACCATCCGTTCGGTGAAGCGTGAGGTGGGCACCAACTGGTCCGTCGACATCGACGGCAAGAAGTACACCCCGCAGGAGATCTCCGCGCGGGTGCTGATGAAGCTCAAGCGCGACAGCGAGGCCTACCTGGGCGAGACGGTCACCGACGCGGTGATCACCGTCCCGGCCTACTTCAACGACGCGCAGCGCCAGGCGACCAAGGAGGCCGGCGAGATCGCGGGCTTCAACGTCCTGCGGATCGTCAACGAGCCGACCGGCGCCGCTCTGGCCTACGGGCTCGACAAGGGCACCAAGGAGCAGACCGTTCTGGTCTTCGACCTCGGCGGCGGCACGTTCGACGTCTCGCTGCTCGAGCTCGGTGAGGGCGTCATCGAGGTCAAGTCGACCTCGGGTGACAACCACCTCGGTGGCGACGACTGGGACCAGCGGGTCATCGACCACCTGGTCAAGACCTTCCGCGGCGCCAACGGCATCGACCTGAGCCAGGACAAGATGGCGCTCCAGCGTCTGCGTGAGGCCGCCGAGAAGGCGAAGATCGAGCTGTCCGCGGCCAACACCACCAGCATCAACCTGCCCTACATCACGGCCGGGCCGGACGGCCCGCTGCACCTCGACATGAGCCTGAGCCGGGCCGAGTTCCAGCGCATGACCCAAGACCTGCTCGACCGCACCAAGGCGCCGTTCGAGCAGGCCATCAAGGACGCCGGCGTCAAGGTGTCGGATGTCGACCACGTGATCCTGGTCGGCGGCTCGACCCGCATGCCCGCCGTCTCCGAGCTGGTCAAGAGCCTGACCGGCCGCGAGCCGAACAAGGGCGTGAACCCGGACGAGGTCGTGGCGGTCGGCGCCGCGCTCCAGGCCGGCGTGCTCAAGGGCGAGGTCAAGGACGTCCTGCTGCTCGACGTGACCCCGCTGTCGCTGGGCATCGAGACCAAGGGCGGCATCTTCACCAAGCTGATCGAGCGCAACACCACGATCCCGACCAAGCGTTCCGAGGTCTTCACCACGGCCGACGACAACCAGCCGTCCGTGCTGATCCAGGTCTTCCAGGGCGAGCGCGAGATCGCGGCGTACAACAAGAAGCTCGGCACCTTCGAGCTGACCGGTCTTCCGCCGGCGCCGCGCAACGTGCCCCAGATCGAGGTCACCTTCGACATCGACGCGAACGGCATCGTGCACGTGGCCGCCAAGGACATGGGCACCGGCAAGGAGCAGAAGATGACGATCACCGGCGGCTCCGCGCTGCCGAAGGACGACATCGAGCGGATGATGCGCGACGCTCAGGACCACGCCGACGACGACAAGAAGCGCAAGGAGGACGCGGAGACCCGCAACCTGGCCGAGCAGCTTCAGTGGCAGACCGAGAAGTTCCTGGCCGAGAGCGGTGACAAGCTCCCCGAGGACAGCCGCACCAAGATCTCCGAGGCGCTGAGCGAGCTGCGTGGCGCGCTCGGCGGCAACGACATGGACAAGATCAAGACGGCGCACGAAAACCTTGCGAAGGTGTCCCAGGAGGCCGGTTCGCTGCTCTACGCGCAGCAGCAGGCCGACGCTCCGCAGGACGCCCCCGGCCCCGACGGCGCCCAGGCGTCCGGTGGCGCGGGTGCGGCCGGTGGCGCGACGACCGGCGGCCCGGCCGGCGGTCAGCAGGACGACGTGGTCGACGCCGAGATCGTCGAGGACGACAAGAAGTGAGCCGCGCGGAGGACGAGAACGACGGTCAGGCGACCGAGCGGGTCGTCATCCGCGACCGGCGCAAGATCAACCCGAACGGAAAGTCGGCAGGGGAATCCGTGAGCGACGCCAAGGAGACGAAGGCGAAGGAGTCCAAGCGGGCCAGCGGCGGCGCACACCGCGCCGCCGACCCGGAGGAGGGCGCCGAGGTCGTGGCCGAGAAGCCGGCCGCGGCGCCGGAGTCGCCGTCGCCGTCCCCGCCGGCCCCGCCCCCGCCCCCGGCTCTGGGCGCGGAGCTCGAGGCGTTGCGTCATGACCTCGAGGAGCGGACGCGTGACCTGCAGCGGGTGACGGCGGAGTACGCCAACTACCGCAAGCGGGTCGACCGTGACCGGGGCGCGGCCGCCGAGCAGACCACCGGCGCGGTGCTCACCACGCTGCTGCCGGTGCTCGACGACATCGATCGTGCCCGCGAGCACGACGATCTCAAGGGTCCGTTCGCGACGGTGGCCGAAGTGCTGACCGCGGCCACCGGGAAGTTCGGCCTGGTCGCGTTCGGTGAGAAGGGTGATCCGTTCGACCCGACCCGGCACGAGGCGGTGGCCCACCTGACGTCCCCGGATGTCAAGGAGCCGACCTGCGTCGAGGTCATGCGCCGGGGTTACACGCTGGGCGAGCGGCTGCTGCGGCCCGCCCTCGTCGCGGTCGCCGACCCGGAGTGATTCGGCAGATGACCCCACCCGCCGGTCGGCCGGCGGGTGGGGTGGCGACGCAGAGGAGGTGGATGAGTTGAGTTCGAAGGACTGGCTGGAGAAGGACTTCTATGCCGTCCTCGGGGTGAGCAAGTCCGCCTCCGCCGACGAGATCAAGAAGGCCTACCGCAAGCTGGCGCGTGAGCTTCACCCCGACCGGAACCCGGGCAACCAGGAGTCGGAGGACAAGTTCAAGGCCGCGTCCGAGGCGTACGACGTGCTGTCGGACGACAAGAAGCGCAAAGAGTACGACGAGATGCGCTCGCTGTTCGGTTCGGGCGCGTTCCGCCGGGGCGCGCGGTCCGGCAGCGGGTTCGACCCGTCCGACCTGTTCGGTGGTTTCACCGGCGCGGGTCAGGCGGGCGCGCCCGGCGACAAGCGGTTCGGTGGCGCCGGTTTTTCCGACATATTCAGCTCGATCTTCTCGGGCGGAGGCAACACCGCCGGGCCGCGGCGCAGCGGGCCACAGCGGGGCCGCGACGTCGAGGCCGAGGTCACCCTCGACTTCGTGCACGCGGTCCAGGGCACGACCCTGCCGCTGACCCTGCGGTCACCCGGCGTCTGCGACACCTGTCACGGCAACGGCGCCAAGCCGGGGACCGTGCCCAGGACCTGTCCGCAGTGCGCCGGCACCGGGCTGATCTCCCGCAACCAGGGGTCGTTCAGCTTCTCCGAGCCGTGCCGCGAGTGCCAGGGCGCGGGGAGCATCGTCGATCAGAAGTGCCCGGAGTGCCGTGGCACCGGTGGCGTCACCAAGAACCGCACGATCAACGTGCGGTTCCCGGCCGGCGTCGGCGACGGGCAACGCATCCGGTTGAGCGGCCGCGGTGAGCCGGGTGAGCGCGGCGGGCCCGCCGGCGATCTGTACGTGCAGGTCAAGGTCCGGCCCGACGACCTGTTCGGGCGCAGTGGCGACGACCTGACGCTGACTGTGCCGATCACCATGGCCGAGGCCGTGCTCGGCACCGACCTGCGGGTGCCGACCATGGACACCCCGGTCACGCTGCGGGTGCCGCCGGGCACCCCGAGCGGCCGCAAGCTGCGGGCCCGGGGCAAGGGCGTGCAGCGCCGCAACGGTGAGGCGGGCGACCTGATCGTCACCGTGGACGTGCAGGTGCCGGCTCAGGTGTCGGACGAGGCACGGGACGCCCTGGAGCAGTTCGCCAAGCTCACGCCCGCGGCCGGGCGCGATCGCATCGACGCGCGACTGCGGAGACTTGGGTAGGTTCCGTGATGAGGGTCGATCGTTAGAGGAGGTGGCACATGTATGAAGAGATCCACATCTCGATGGAGCAGGCCTCCGACGCGAAGGTCCTGATCATCTCCGTGGCCGCCCGGCTGGCCGGCATGCACCCGCAGACGCTTCGGCAGTACGACCGGCTCGGCCTGGTGCAGGCCGGCCGGGCCGGGGGCGGCGGCCGGCGATACAGCGAGCGCGATGTGGCGCTGCTCCGCGAGGTGCAGAAGCTCAGCCAGGACGACGGCGTCAACCTGGCCGGCATCAAGCGCATCATCGGGCTCGAGCAGCTGGTCGGCGACCTGCAACAGCGGGTGGCCGAGTTGGAGGCCGAGCTCAACGAGACGTACGCGCGGCTGGCCGAGGCCGAGGCGATGGCCGCCTATCCGGGTCGTGACCTGGTGCGCCAGAGCCGCCCGTCCACCGCGTTGGTGGTCTGGCGGCCGCGCAAGCCCTGAAGCAGCGGTTCGGAACGCAGGGGTCTGCTCGCCTATCGGTGAACAGACCCCTGTGTGTCAGCGGCGGTGGCGTCAGCGGCGGTGGAAGAGCCCCAGCCGGCGCGGGTGCCGCACCAGGCCGCCCTCGATCCACTCCTCGTAGTCGAAGAGCTCGGGCCGGGTCATCAGCACGCGGCAGTTGTGGGCCCAGATCTGCATCGGCTCGTCGCCGACCTCTTCGGCGCGCTCGACATACTTCTTCAGCCGGCGCTTGCGCTGTGAGGACGCGTTGGGGCGGACACCGTCGGCGGCGTAGATGTACATGCAGTGCAGCGCGAACCGACGCGCCGGGCACTGCCGGTCCATCGCCAGCTCGAACAGGGTGGGGCCGAGGACGTCGCCGGCGATCAGCAGGTCCCAGTCCGGAGGCATGGAGTCGAGCGGCACGGCCTCGGGGTGGTATGCCCACGCCTGAAGCTCGTCCGGACTCGGGTCGACCGGGTTCGCGAATCCAATGAATGTCGATTCACGCAAGCTCACGTTCGCCGCCTGTGTGTCTCTGAGCACGAAACTGTCAGCGGAACGCTAGCGCGCACCGGCCGCCGAGCGAAAGGTCTACTCGTTCACATTCTGGTACTGATCAGTAGCTTTCTGCAGCACCACGAGATAACCCTGGTCAGTCGGGTGTCACCACGGGTGTCGCGGCGCGGGACGCGGCGACACGCCGACGGATGAATGCCTTGAACCACACGTAATCCGTCAAACGCGCCAACATCGGTCCGCTCACCACCGTGATCAGGACGTAGGCGGTGGCCAGCGGGGCCAGTTCCGGCTCGACGCCGGAGGCCACCGCGAGGCCGGCGATGACAACCGAGAACTCGCCGCGCGGCATCAGCGCCAGCCCGGCCCGCACCCGGCCCGGCAGCGCGATGCCGACCCGGCCGGCCGCGACGTAGCCGGTGGCGACCTTGGTCAGCATGGTCAGCACGGCCAGGCCCAGCGCTGGCAGCAGGACCGGCGGCATGTCGGCCGGGTTGGTGGACAGCCCGAAGAACACGAAGAACACCGCCGCGAACAGGTCGCGGAGCGGGGACAGCATCTCGGTCGCGCGGTGCGCCACCGCGCCGGAGAGCGCGATGCCGACCAGGAACGCGCCGACCGCGGCGGACACGTTGAGCTCGGCCGCCACGCCCGCGACGAACAGGGTGAGGCCGAGCACGCTGAGCAGCAGCGCCTCCGGGTCGCGGACGGACATGAACCGGGAGATCGCCCCGCCGTACCGGATGGCCACCACCAGCACCGCGACCACCGTGACCACCGCGACGGCCAGCGCCTCGAGCCCGCCGATCAGGCCCATCCCGGCCAGCACCGCGGTGACCAGCGGCAGGTAGAAGGCCATCGCCAGGTCCTCGATGACCAGCACGGACAGGATCACCGGGGTCTCCCGGTTGCCGAGCCGGCCCAGGTCGCCGAGCACCTTGGCGATCACGCCCGAGGACGACACCCAGGTGATGCCGGCCAGCACCAGCGCCGCATCCCAGCCCCAGCCCAGCAGGAACGCGAAGGCGGCACCGGGCAGCGCGTTGAGCAGCATGTCGAACACGCCGGCGGGCGCCGAGGCGCGCAGGTTGCCGACCAGTTCGGTCGCCGAGTACTCGAGGCCGAGCATGACCAGCAGCAGGATCACGCCGATCTCGGCGCCGACTTCGATGAACTCCTCGCTGGCCGAGAGCGGCAGCAACCCGCCGTGCCCGAAGGCCAGCCCGGCCAGCAGATAGAGCGGGATGGGCGAGAGCCCGATCCGGCGGCCCAGCCGGCCCAGCATGCCGAGCGCGAAGAGGAGGGCGCCGACCTCGATGAGGAGGATCGTCGTCTCGTGCACGGCTCAGTCGTCGGTTTCGCCGGCCAGGATCGCCGTCACGCCGTTCAGGCCCTCACGGGTGCCGACCGCCACCACCACATCGTTGGCCTCGAACTGGAACGACGGGCCGGGGGAGGCGATCACCTCGCGGTCGCGCAGGACGGCGACGATCGAGGCGCTGGTGCGGGTGCGGGCCCGAGTGTCACCCAGCCGCCGGCCCACGAACGGCGAGCCGGCCGGCAGCGCGACCTGTTCGGTGAGCAGCCCGGCGGCCTGCTGGCGCAGCCCGGCGAGCTGGCCCAGCATCAGGGAGGCGCCGAGGACGTCGGCCAGGGCCTCGGCCTCGTCGTCGGTGAGCGGGATGGAGGCGAGGCAGGCGTCCGGGTCGTCCACGTCGTAAAGGACCAGGTCGCGCCGGCCGTTGCGGTGTGAGACCACCCCGACCGTACGGCCGGAGGAGGTGATCAGGTCGTGCCGGACGCCGATTCCCGGCAGCGGAGTCTGTTCTACCCGTGCGCGCACGTTCTCAACGCTAACTCACGGACAGGCGCGGTCTGGTCTTTCCGACCCGCAGCACCAGGAGCAACACCAGGCCCACGGCGCAGAGGGCGGCGCAGAACACGTACGCCAGCCGGTAGTCGAACCGCTGAGCCACCCCGAACAGCGGACCGGCGAGCATCGCCCCGATCGGGAAGGTGTTGGTGAACAGGGTGGTCGCCCGGCCCGGTTCGGCCGGCAGCAGGTCTTGCACGAAGGTGATCGACGGACCGGAGACCGCGGCGATGAACAGCGCGTTCATCAGCTGGGCGGCGAGCAGCATCCAGACCTCGCCGGCCGAGAACACGATCAGGAAGTAGGCGATACCGCAGGCCGCGCCGCCGACGATCACCGCGCGCACCGGCACCCGGGTGGCCAGCCAGCCCAGCGCGAGCAGCAGCGGGATCTCGAGCAGCGCGCACAGCCCGAGCACCAGCCCGGCGTCGGACACCTCGCCGCCGAGGTTGCGGCTGATGTGCAGCGGCAGCGCCTGCACGCCCAGCGTGAGCGGGCACTGCAGCGCCGTGAAGATCACCGTGACCAGGATCAGCGTGCCGCGGCCCGGTCCCGGCGTCGGGCCGGCCGGGGTCACGTCGCCGGTGACCGGCTCGACCGGGCCGACGTCGGGCAGGGTGACCGCGGACAGCAGGGCGGCCAGCGCGTACAGCGCCGCGGCGACGCCGTAGACCAGCCGGAAGCCACCCGCCTCGATCATCACCGCGGCCAGTGGCGGCCCGGCCACCCAGGCGATCGAGAAGACCGTGCGCAGGCTGGTGATGCCCATCGCCGACCGGCCCGGCACCACCCGTTCCAGCACCTCGCGGGCGTACGCGAAGGATTGGGGGAAGAGCGAGCCGGCGATGGCCAGCAGGGTGACCTGGATGCCGAAGACCGCCCAGTAGTCCCGGACGACCGTGAGCAGCCCGGCCCCGACCAGGCCGAACAGCGCCGCGCCGATCAGCAGCCGGCGCCGGATCGGGTGGCGGTCGGAGAGCCGGCCGATCAGCGTGCCCGCCACCACGCCGGAGAGCGGCCCGGCGATCAGGATCACGGTGACCTGGATCGGGTTGGCCTCGACCTCGGTGTTGAGGAAGAGCGAGAGGAACGGCACCACCAGGGCGATCGAGACGCCGACGGTGAGGAAGACCAGGCCGAGCGGCAGGAAGGTGCGTGCCAGGCCACGACGGGTCGTGAGGGTCGGCATTCCTCAGACGTTACGGCGCACCTATGACAACAAGGGTTGTTCGCGACCTACCTCGACCCTCGCACGGCGTTCGTGACGACTTTGGTCTCCACCGTCGCGAATAAGCCTTGCCGAGTCGACGATTAGGGTTGAGCGGACTAGGCTCAACTCTGCGAGTCCGTGTTTGTCTTCAGGGGAGCTCATGAACGCCGAACGCCTCACGACCAAGAGCCGTGACGTCATCAAGGCGGCCGCCGCCGACGCCGGTCAGCGTGGCCACGCGACCGTCGAGCCGTGGCACATGCTGCTGGCTCTATTGGACACCGGCGGGTCAACCGCCCCCGGCCTGCTACGCGCGGTCGGCGCCAATCCGATCGACATCCGGCGGGCCGCCGTCCGCACGCTGGAGCAGATGCCCTCCGCCCGTGGGTCGAGCATCGGCGAGCCGAGCCTGTCCCGCGAGTTCGTCAACGCGATCGGCGAGGCCGAGCTGCTGGCCAAGCCGCTCGGCGACGAGTACGTCTCGACCGAACACCTGCTGGCCGGCCTGGCCCGGGTCGGCGGTGGTGTCGGCAAGGCCCTGCGCGACGTCGGCGCCACCGAGGAATCGCTGGTCGCGGCCTTCCCCGAGGTGCGTGGCGGCGATCGCCGGGTGACCTCGGAGGAGCCCGAGGAGAGCTACAAGGCGCTCGAGAAATACAGCATCGACCTGACCGCGCTGGCCCGCGAGGGCAAGATCGACCCGGTGATCGGCCGGGACGCCGAGATCCGCCGCGTGGTCCAGGTGCTTTCCCGCCGTACCAAGAACAACCCGGTCCTGATCGGCGAGCCCGGCGTCGGCAAGACGGCGATCGTCGAGGGCCTGGCCCAGCGCATCGTCGCGGGCGACGTGCCCGAGTCGTTGCGCGACAAGCGCCTGGTCTCGCTCGACCTCGGCGCGATGGTGGCCGGGGCGCAATACCGCGGCCAGTTCGAGGAGCGGCTCAAATCGGTGCTCGAAGAGATCCGCAACTCCAACGGCAAGGTCGTCACCTTCCTCGACGAGCTGCACACGGTCGTCGGCGCCGGCAAGGCCGAGGGGTCGATGGACGCCGGCAACATGCTCAAGCCGATGCTGGCCCGCGGCGAGCTGCGGATGGTCGGCGCGACCACCCTCGACGAATACCGCGAGCACATCGAGAAGGACCCGGCGCTCGAGCGGCGCTTCCAGCCGGTCGTGGTCGGCGAGCCGAGCGTCGAGGACACCATCGGCATCCTGCGCGGCCTCAAGGGCCGGTACGAAGCCCACCACCGGGTGCAGATCACCGACGGCGCGCTGGTCGCCGCGGCCGCGCTGTCCGACCGCTACATCACCGAGCGGTTCCTGCCCGACAAGGCCATCGACCTGATCGACGAGGCCGCGTCCCGGCTGCGCATGGAGATCGACTCCCGTCCGGTCGCCCTCGACCAGCTCCAGCGTCAGGTCGACCGGATGCGGGTGGAGAAGCTCGCGCTGACCAAGGAGACCGACCCCGCGTCCCGGGCCCGGCTCGAGAAGCTGGAACGTGACCTGGCCGACCGCGAGGAGGAGCTGACCGCGCTGACCGCCCGCTGGGAGCGCGAGCGGGGCGGCCTCAACCTGGTCGGCGAGCTCAAGAAGCGGCTCGACGAGACCACCGCCGAGCAGGAGCGGGCCCAGCGTGACGGCGACCTCGAGAAGGCGTCCCGCCTGCTCTACGAGGTCATCCCCGCGCTGAAGAAGGACATCGAGGCGGCCGCCGCGGCCGAGACCGACGCGCCCGCCGAGCCGCCGATGGTCAAGGAAGAGGTCGGCGCCGACGACATCGCCGAGGTGATCTCGTCGTGGACCGGCATCCCGGCCGGCCGGATGCTCGAGGGCGAGACCGAGAAGCTGCTCCGCATGGAGGAGTCGCTGCGGGCCAAGGTGGTCGGCCAGGCCGAGGCGGTGGCCGCGGTGGCCGGCGCCGTCCGCCGCGCCCGGGCCGGTGTCGCCGACCCCGACCGCCCGACCGGCAGCTTCCTCTTCCTCGGCCCCACCGGCGTCGGCAAGACCGAGCTGGCCAAGGCGCTGGCCGAGTTCCTGTTCGACGACGAGCGGGCGATGGTCCGGATCGACATGAGTGAGTACGGCGAGAAGCACTCGGTCGCCCGCCTGGTCGGCGCCCCGCCCGGGTACGTCGGCTACGAGGAGGGTGGTCAGCTGACCGAGGCGGTGCGCCGCCGTCCGTACAGCGTGGTGCTGCTCGACGAGGTCGAGAAGGCCCACCCCGACGTCTTCGACGTGCTGCTCGCGGTGCTCGACGACGGCCGGCTCACCGACGGACAGGGCCGTACGGTCGACTTCCGCAACGCCATCCTGGTGCTGACCTCCAACCTGGGCTCGTCGGTCATCTCCGACTTCACGCTCAGCGAGGACGCGCGCCGCGAAGAGGTCATGGCCACCGTCCGCTCGCACTTCAAGCCCGAGTTCGTCAACCGGCTCGACGACATCGTGGTGTTCCACTCGCTGACCGCGCGTGACCTCGCGGCGATCGTCGAGCTCCAGCTCGGCCGGCTGCGCAAGCGGCTCGGCGACCGGCGGCTCAACCTCGAGGTCAGCGAGGCCGCACTGCTGTGGCTGGGTGAGCGCGGGTACGACCCGATCTACGGCGCCCGGCCGCTGCGGCGCCTGGTGCAGTCGGCGATCGGCGACTCGCTGGCCCGGGCCCTGCTGGCCGGGGAGATCACCGACGGCGACACGGTGCTGGTCGACCTGGGTGACGACAAGGACACCCTGGCCGTACGCAGCGCGTAGGAGCAGGACACGAAAAAGCCCCGGGCGCCGTTGCCCGGGGCTTTTTCTCAGTCGCGCGCCACCCGTTGCCGGTAGGCGTGGGTCATCAGGATGTCTTCGAAGGCATGCTCGCCCTCGTCGGACCAGATCCTGATCCCGCCCCGGACGAGCTGGTAGCGCACGTCCTTGTAACGGGTCCTCGTGTCGTCATGGTGAACGACGGTCAGGGTGTCGGCGTGTGGCATGGGACTCACCGGTCCTTTGCGGGTCTGGGGCGGCCGCGGTGTGGTCACGCGGCCGACGCAATCGGGTGGGTGCCCGGATCCGGTCTGCCTGCTCCCCGGCGTCATAGGTGCGCGGTCGGCGACTCGGACGGGCACGGTGGGCCGCTGGGGGTCTCTCCTGCCAGCTGGGCGCCACGAGGTCGAAGTGTAGGTGCCCGGATCGGCCGGTGTCGTCCCCTGAAGGGCCGACATCCGTGGGATAAAAACCACCATCTCGGGCGATGTTGCCACAGAGGCCAGGGCCGTGTGCCGTTGTGCGGGGATGGCGCCCGCCCGATACCGTGAACGAATCTACGAGGGGGGATCGTGACCAATCCGACGCACCCGGGGCAGCGCCCGGTCACCGTCAGCGTCTCCACCTATCTGCTCTGGGCCGCCGCGGCCTTAGTGCTGTTGCAGAGCATCCTGTCGCTCTCGATGGTCAGCACGACCACGCGCGTGACCACCGATCTCTACGAGGGCAGCGCGGCCGAGGGCATCGAGTCGTTCCTGGTCATCTCGGTGGTCGGCGGTGCGGTGCTCTACGTCCTGCTCGCGGCCACCTTCGCGATCCTGGCCATCTTCAACAACCGTGGCCGCAACGGCGCCCGCATCACCACCTGGGTGATCGGCGGTCTGATGGTGTGCTGCGGCGGCTTCGGCCTGCTCGGCCAGGCGGCCACCGGGCCGCTGAGCAGCCTCGAATCGGCCAACTCGACCGGCGGGCCGACCAGCTCGGAGATCCAGGCGGCGCTCGACAGCGCGCTGCCGTCCTGGTACCAGCCGTCGGTGCTCACCCTGAACGTGCTGTGGACGCTGGCCACGCTGGCCGCGCTGATCCTGCTGGCGCTGCCCGCCTCGAACGCGTACTTCCGCGCGCCGGCCCGGGGCTTCGACCCGTCGGTGCCGTACCCGGCGTACCCCGGTGGCCAGCCGCCGTACCCGCAGTACCCGACGTCGGGCCCGCCGCAGCAACAACAGCCGCAGCAGCCGCAGTACCCGACCTACCCGCCGCAGCAACCGACCGGTCAGCCTCCGGCCCAGCCGCAGCCTCCGGCCCAGCCCCAGCCGCCCGCCCAGCCGCCTCCGCCGCCCTCGTCGGACGCGTCCGACCCGTGGGCCCGGCCCGAGGGCGATCAGCGGCCGCCGTCCGATCCGACCGCGCAGCCCTGACCGGACGATCATCCGGGTAGGTTCCCCTCATGTCCTACGCCGCCACGTATCCCCCTCAGGCGCCTCCGCCGGCCGCGGATCCGCCGCGCCGGCCGGTCGCGACCCAACTGGCGGCGGTGCTGCTGCTGGTGATGGCGTTCGTCGGCCTCGCCTACGCGGTGGTCACGCTGATCGTGACGCCCGGCGTGATCGACCGTTTCCGCGCCGACGCCGGCAGCGCGGCGAGCGCCGACGTCGACGGGTACGTGACGGTGGTGTGGACGTTCGCCGCCCTCGGCACGGTGCTGGCGGTGGTGCTGTTCGCGCTCTACATCGTGCTGGCGCTCGGGCTGCGCCGCGGCAGCAACGGCTCGCGGATCGCGACCTGGGTGGTCTGCGCGCTGGGCGTGCTCGTCGGGTGCGGCTCGGCCATCGCGGTGGGCGCGCAACGAGCCGGTGACGGTACGCCGGGAACGCTCGGTTCCGCGCTGACCGAGGCGTATCCGGGGTCCTGGATCGGCCTGAACGTGACCCTGCTGGTCGCGCAGATCGTCGGCTACCTGATCGTCGCGCTGCTGCTCGTGGTCAGCCGGGGCTACTTCCGCCCGGCCGGCGACCCGGCCCAGCGCTCCCAGTCCTATGTCGCATTGCCGACATACGGATCGGCGAACGCCTATCCCGGTCAGCCTCAGCCGATGGCCGGTCAGCCTCAGCCGGTGTCCGGCGCGCCCGGTCACCACCCGACGGCCGCGTTCCCGGCGTCGCCCACCTTCCCGGCCACGACCGCTCACCCGGCTGGTTCCGCCCACCCGGCCGCGGCCTTCCCGGCGGCGCCACCAGTCGTCCAGCCGCCCTACGGCCCGCCTCAGCCGGCCGTGGTCCCGCCCGGTGCGGTGCCCACGGCCGAGGACCACGCTTTCTGGTCCCGCCCAGCGGCCGCCGCCCCCGCATCGGCCCAGCCCACACCGGGTGCGGCCCCGTCCGCGCCGCACCCCGCTCAGCCCACCCCGGCCGATGCGCCCGCCGACGCCGGCGCCGCACCGGGCGGCCGCCTCGCGTCCGAGGAGGCGGCCCGGTCCGACCAGGCCGCGCCGATCCCGCCCGCGGCCGCCTCGCCGACCCCGGTGGCGCCGCCCTACGACGAACCCGACCGTCCGTCGGGGTCGTCCGGCGCCGGCAATGACGTCAAAGAGTGAAACGCCGAGGGTGCAAACGGACGTGACATCGGTCACACCGCATAGGCCTTAACGGATCTAGTGGCGGGATAGGCCATCGACCAGCGCCATTGCCTGCATACCGCGCGATTGTGAGATTGGCCAGAATCCGATGAGTACTGACCGGAACCGGTGCCGACCGGCCGTGAGAGTGGTTACTCAGCGTTGCCGGCTGAGAATCGGCTGTGCGTTCGCCGAGGTGAAGCCGGGTGTGCACGGTCACCCTTGCGTGTCGGGACATTGATGGTTGTGTGTCACCCGAACGGGTACCGTTGACCACCGAGGATGGGTGGGTCACGGCCGTCCGGCCAGCCTCACACCGGCCTTATCGGCGGGTGTTTTCTGACGTACGGCTAAAGGTGTTATCGCGCGTTGAACGCTGCCGCCCCAGCGACGTTCAGGGT
This sequence comes from Actinoplanes sp. NPDC089786, assembly GCF_040684855.1. Lineage (NCBI taxonomy): Bacteria > Bacillati > Actinomycetota > Actinomycetes > Micromonosporales > Micromonosporaceae > Actinoplanes > Actinoplanes sp. NPDC089786. The sequence goes on along the minus strand of NZ_JBFBGU010000001.1, from coordinate 55,298 downwards.
TAGATCTCGCTCCTGAGCCGCGGATAGGTGCTTTGAGCAGCGTCGATCCCTTACGGATCGCCCTAAATCGACGGTCATTCAGTAAACAATATTTCCAATAGACCCGCCGTACTGGCGAGGGTCAATTGTTCCTTTCCGCCCCGGCGGGGCGGAACGGTCCGGTTTCCGGCAGCCAGTACTCTCAGATGTAGGGAAGGGCGCTACGACCTGCGTAAATTCATCGACTAAAGGGTCGTTGCACAGTGTTGTGGCGTGCTTTCATCGGGTCGTGAAGCAAGGGGACGGCAAAAGGTGCCGGCGCAGCACCCGGCCGAGCTTCACGTCGCGGGTGGCGGAGGGCCGCCGACGGCAACGTGGCCAGACGGATCGACGAATCGACAATGTGAAGCGTCTCACTCCGAGGTGGGGGATCGAGAGCTTGACGGCGTTGGGCAGCGACCAGACGGCTGCTGAGGCGTTGCAGGAGGCAGAGTCCGAAGTCGGTGCCGAGGAATGGGCGACCAACGGAACCCGCAGGGGCGACGGGAAGTCGAACAGATAGACCAACCCGGTGCTCGATGTCGGCCTTACGGCCTGAAAGTCAGCCGGTTCGTTCCTGCATCCATGCAGGAGAATCGATGCAGTTGGTGGAAGGATGGAGATCGTGGGAACTGCGTTGGCGGAAATGACAATGCCTCAGATCTCGCCCCTCGCGGGCGAGCCGATTGAACGTGCCGACGCCGAGCGTCTGGCGGGAGTGCTCAAAGCACTCGCCGACCCCGCACGGCTGCGGCTGCTCAGCCTCATCCAGTCCGCAACGGACGGCGAGGCGTGCGTCTGCGACCTTACGGCCCCGCTTGGCCTCTCGCAGCCCACTGTTAGCCACCACCTGCGGATCCTCACCGAGGCAGGGCTGCTCGAGCGTGAGAAGCGTGGCGTGTGGGCGTACTACCGGCTGGTCCCGACCGCGATCGCGACCATCGCCGATCTGCTGACCCCGCCGCGTAAGCGGGCGACGAAGAAGGCGCGCTGAGCACCAAGCTGACCGACAAGGGCAGCGTTCTGCCTGGCGTCACCACGTCGTTGGCGTGACGCCAGGCTCGAGGACTCAGGAGTTATTCGGGTGAACTACGTCCCCGGCGATCTGCGCGATCAGCTCGCGTTTGTGGGATATGACGTGGTCCAGGCCGGCCTGGTCTGTGGATCGGGCGGCAACCTGTCGGCTCGTATCCCGGACGAGGACGCCTGCTGGGTCACCGCGAGCGGCGCCTGGCTCGACCGCCTCAGCCGCACCGACTTCACGGCGGTGCGGGTCTCGGACGGTGAGCCGGCGACGGTCGGGCTCGTGCCCGGAACGTCCGGCCGGCAACACCTCGAGCCGACCAGCGAGCTCGCGCTCCACCTGGCGCTGTACCGCGCCCGGGAAGACGTTCAGGCGATCGTCCACCTGCACCCGCAGACGGCGCTGCTGCTGGACGCGCTGGGCGAGCACATCCGGATCGTCACCACCGACCACGCGTTCTACCTGCGCCGGGTCTCGACGGTTCCGTTCCGGCTCCCCGGCACCATCGAACTGGCCGCGCTGACCGCGGCGATGGCCGCCGACGGCACCGACTGCCTGATGCTCAGCCAGCACGGGTGCGTCGTGATGGCGGAGACCGTCGAGCTGGCCCACAAGCGTGCCCGCAACCTGGACGAGGCCGCGCAGCTGACCTACCGCGCCTTGACCGCCGGCCGCCTGGACGGCCTGCGGGAGTGTCCGGAGGAGTTTCTCGACCGCCTACAGGCGGCCGCCCCCGTCACCATCTGACCGCTGGCCGTAGACGCCGCCGCCGTGGTGCGGCGGGTGTGGCCGGTGCTCCTCGATCTCGTCGTGGATCGAGTCGGCGATGCCCACCACGGTGGCCGCCGCGACCACGCCGATCGCGGTCGCCGGGCCGGCCACCGCTTCCGGATCACCCTCGGCCGCCTGGCGCTTCTTCGCCTTTCGCTCGCGGAGCATCTCGAGCGCGATCGGCAGCACCGAGATCAGCACGATCAGCGCGACCACGGGCAGGATGTACCGGTCGATGTGGGCACCGACGACCTTGTAGATCGAGCCGGCCAGCAGGTAGCCGATCAGCAGGATGCCGTCGGTCCAGAGGACGGCGCCGACGATGTTCCACATCAGGAACTGCCGGGCCGGCATGCCGAGGGTGCCGGCCACCGGGTTGAGGAACGTCCGCACGATCGGGATGAAGCGGGCGAGCACCACGGCCTTGGCCGGGCCGAACTTCTCGAAGTAGTACTCGGCCTTCTCCACGTACTCGCGCTTGAACAGCCGCGAGTCGGGGCGCTCGAACATCTTGCGGCCGTACTTGCGGCCGAGGAGATGGCCGAGCTGGGCGCCGAGGATCGCGCAGATCGGGGCGCCGATCAGCAGTCCGACGATGGAGATCTTGGTGCCGTCGCCGAACATCGCGTCGGCCACCGGCGACGCCGCGACCCCGGCCAGGAACAGCAGCGAGTCGCCGGGGAAGAAGAAGCCGACCAGCAGGCCGGTCTCCGCGAACAGGATCGCCCAGACCCCGTAGAGCCCGAAGGTCTGCAACAGATCCTTCGGGTCGAGGGGGTTCAGGGCGAGCTGCTCGTCCAACGCACGGAAGTCCACGGGGAGCCAGGGTACCGGCAGATATCTGGCACTTCCCTGTGTACGGCCTGAGCGTTCACAACCTCGGGTCGACCGGCTCGGACTCGCAGGCCAGAACGGCGAAGACCAGCTCATGGATGCGCCAGGTGGCGGCCCCTTCGGCCAGCCGGTCCAGCGCCGCCAGGCCGAGCCCGTGCTCACGCAGGGCCAGGTTGCGCTTACGTCCCAGCGACCGCCGACGCAGCCCGCCCAGCTGGTCCGGCCGGGTGTACTCGGGGCCGTAGATGATCCGCAGGTACTCCCGGCCGCGGCACTTCACCCCGGGCTGCACGAGCCGGCCCTGGTGGTCGGTGACCTTCAGGCCGGCGTACGGCTTGACGACCATCCCCTCACCACCCGCCTCGGTGAGCGCGAGCCACCACTCGGTCGCGGCCGCCTCCGACGCCTCGTCGCCCAGGTCGACCACGATCCGCCGGGTCGGCGTGAACAGCGCGGGGTCGGCGGCGACGAGCCGGTCGGCCATGGCCAGGTGCCAGCCGTGGTCGCGATCGGCGTACGAGACGCCCTGGCCGGCCAGCACCGCGAACGGCGCCAGGGTCACCGGCTCGTCGGTCGCGTACGTCCGGTACGCCGCCGAGTAGCCGTCGATCTCGGCCGACCGCAGCGCCAGCCGGTCTCGCAGCTCACCGACGTCGAGCCCGCGCCCGGAAGCGGCCGAGACCACCGACAGCGCGGCGGGCAGGGCCGCACGCCCAGCCGCGCCGACCCCGGCGTAACGGGTGCGGATCAGCGACGCGGCCTTGGCCGACCAGGGCAGCAGCTCACAGTCGAGCAGCAGCCAGTCGGTGTTCAGCTCGTCGAAGAGCGGGGTGGCGGCGGCCCGGATCCGGCCCAGGAGCTCGGTCGAGTCGGGGAAGAACGGCCGCCCGGTCCGGGTCCAGATCGCACCGCCGGAACGGGACACCCGGACCACGGCCCGCGAGCCCATGTGCTTCTCCTCGCACACGACCCGGCTGGCCCCGGCCGCCCGCAGGTCGCCGAAGGCCGACGCCGGGTGTTCGAGGTAACCGTCGAGCGTCGACGTCGAGCAGGGCGCCATGGTCGGCGGCAGCCACACCAGGTCGGCCGGGTTGATCGCGAACCGGCCCATCACCTCCAGCGCGGCCGCCGCGTTCTCGGCCGGGATGGTCGTGCGGCCGTACCCGTAGTCGATGTGCCGGCGTCCGGTCACGTCGGCGATGTCCAGTTCGTCGGCCGGGCGCGACGGGGCGACCAGCGGGCGGGCGGGCGCGTAGTACTCGCGCTCGGCCGGCACCGCCACGATCTCGCGGGACGGCCAGCGCAGCGCGGTCAGGGTGCCGCCGAAGACGCAGCCGGTGTCGAGGCAGATGGTGTTGTTGATCCACTCCGGCACCGGGGTGGGCGTGTGCCCGTACACGACGGCGGCTTGGCCACGGTAGTCACGGGCCCAGGGGTAGCGCACCGGCAGGCCGTACTCGTCGGTCTCGCCGGTGGTCTCGCCGTAGAGCGCGAACGAGCGGACGCGGCCGGAGGCCCGGCCGTGGTAGGCCTCCTTGAGCCCGGCGTGCGCGACCACCAGGTTGCCGCCGTCCAGCACGTAATGGCTGATCAGGCCGTCGATGAAGCGACGCACCTCGGTCACGAAGGAGTCGTCGGTGAGTTCAAGCTGCGCGAGGGTCTCGGGCAGGCCGTGGGTGAGCTGGACGTTGCGGCCGTTGAGCTTGCGGGCCAGCTTCTGCTCGTGGTTGCCCGAGACGCAGAGCGCGTCACCGTCGGCCACCATGTTCATCACCAGGCGCAGCACGCCGGGGGAGTCGGGTCCGCGGTCGACCAGGTCGCCGACGAAGACCGCGGTGCGGCCCTCGGGGTGGCGGGCCCGGTCGTCCTGGACGACGTACCCGAGCTTGGCCAGGAGCAGGTCGAGCTCGGCCCGGCAGCCGTGCACGTCGCCGATGATGTCGAACGGGCCGGTCAGCTCACGCCGGTCGTTGAACAGCTTCTCGTACCGGATGGTGGCGTTCTCGATCTCGTCCGGCCCGCGCAGCACGTGCACCTTGCGGAAGCCCTCGCGGGCCAGCCGGCCGAGCGAGCGCCGCAGGTCGCGGGACATCCGGCTGATCACCTGCGGGCCGAAGTTCCGGTCGGGCCGGGCCTCGGTGCGTTCCCAGGCCAGCTTCTCGGGCACGTCGAGGACGATCGCGACCGGCAGCACGTCGTGCTCCTTGGCCACCTTGACCAGCTCGGCCCGGCCGTGCTGCTGCACGTTGGTGGCGTCGACCACGGTGAGCCGGCCCGCGGCCAGCCGCTTGCCCGCGATGTAGTGCAGCGCCTCGAAGGCGTCGGACGAGGCGGACTGGTCGTTCTCGTCGTCGGCGACCAGGCCGCGGAAGTAGTCGGAGGACAGCACCTGGGTCGGCTTGAAGTGCTTGCGCGCGAACGTGGACTTGCCCGACCCGGAGATGCCGACCAGCGCCACGAGGGCGAGCTCAGGGATGTCGATCTGGGTCACTGTCTGTGCCGATCCAATCAAGGAGGAAAGACCGCGATCATGACGCTCGCTTCGCTCGGTCATGACGCCTTTCGGAAAATGGCCATCTGGGTGGGCGCACCCAAGGCCTCATCGATCTCGCCGACGCCGCGCATCTCGACCGCATAGCCATAGGCCTCGGCGGTGGCACGGGCCCACTCGCCGAATTCGGCGCGGGTCCACTCGAAGCGGTGGTCCGAGTGGCGCAGGCCGGTCAGGCCCTCGTAGCGGACGTTGTACTCGGCGTTGGGCGTGGTCACGACGACCGTGGCCGGCTGGGCGTGGCCGAGGACGCTCGCCGCCAGCGCGGGCAGCCGGGGCGGATCGAGGTGTTCGATGACCTCCATCAGCACCGCCGCGTCGTAGCCCCGCAGCCGGTCGTCACGGTAGGTGAGCGCCGACTGGAAGAGCTTGAGCCGGGCCCGCTTGCGCTCCGGCATCCGGTCCAGCCGCAGCCGGCGTTCGGCCAGGTCGAGCGCCCGCGACGAGACGTCGACCCCGACGATCTCGGCGAAGTGCGAGTCTTTCAGGAGCGCGCCGAGCAGGGCGCCGCCGCCGCACCCGAGATCGAGCACCCGGGCCGCGCCGGCCTCGCGCAGGGCGGCCACGATCGCGTCCCGCCGCTGCTCGGCCAGCGACTGCCGGCGGGCGACCGGCAGCTCGGCCTCCTCGTCGGTGGCCGTGTCGGCCGGCGCGTCCACGCTGTCCGGGTCGGCCTGGTCGAGCTGTTCCAGCGCGCTCGCCGCCATCGATTTCCGGTGGGCCAGGTAACGCCGGGTGATCAGCACCTTCTCGGGGTGCCCGGCCAGCCAGCCCTCGCCGGAGCGCAGCAGCTTGTCGATCTCGTCCGGCGCCACCCAGTAGTGCTTGGCGTCGTCCAGGACCGGGAGCAGGACATAGAGGTGGTTCAGCGCGTCGGCGACGCGGATGGTCCCGGTCAGGACCAGATCGATGTACGGGCTGGGCCCGGCCAGCGGATGTGTCTCGGGGACGTCGTCCAGCGGGATGGGCGTGGCCACCACCCGCCAGCCGAGCGGCGTGAACAGCCGTTCGGCCAGCTCCGGCGTGCCGCGCAGCACGGGCACCCGCAGTTCCAGCGGCAGCGCCCGCTCGGCCAGCTCGGGCCGGTCCTTCGAGCGGCCGCGCAGCGCCGACCGGAACACCTTGTTCAGGGCGCCGGCCAGCAGGCTGGAGGCGGCGTACGGCCGGTCGTTGACGAACTGACCCAGGGCGAACGCGTCGGCCCGTCCCCGCAGCCGCTGCGGGTCGACATCCAGCAGCAACGCCGCCGTGCACCGTTCCTCGGTCGCCTCCGGGTACAGCACGTAGGCCGTACCGGTGGGCAGGTCGGCGGTATGCACCTTGTCGGGGTGCTTCACCAGCAGGTAACCGAGGTCGGTGGCCGGGCGGTGCGTGGTGGTCAGGGTCAGTAGCACCGGGACATGATCCCAGCGTGGCGTCCCCCGCGCCGACCGGTTTTAGCCCATCCCCGATTTCCGATCCGCGTAATCGCTGCGGAATACTGCGAGGCTGGAGGACAGTGCCTACTCAGTGAAGAGCCGGTACGCGCGATCATGACCCCGCTTCGCTCGGCCATGACGCGGTCCTGCCCTCTGCCGCAGGCGAAGATCTAAGGAGTAATTCCGATGCCCATCGCGTCCCCAGAGGTCTACCGCGAGATGCTCGACCGCGCCAAGGCCGGCGCGTTCGCGTACCCCGCGATCAATGTGACTTCCTCGCAGACCCTCAACGCCGCCCTGCAGGGGTTCACCGAGGCCGGCAGCGACGGCATCGTCCAGATCTCCACCGGCGGCGCCGAGTACGTCTCCGGCCCGACCGTCAAGAACATGGTCACCGGCGCGGTCGCGCTGGCCGAGTTCGCCACCGAGGTGGCCAAGAACTACCCGGTCAACATCGCGCTGCACACCGACCACTGCCCCAAGGACAAGCTCGACAAGTACGTCCGCCCGCTGCTGACCGTCTCCCAGGAGCGGGTCAACCGGGGTCAGGCGCCGCTGTTCCAGTCGCACATGTGGGACGGCTCGGCCGTGCCGGTCGACGAGAACCTGCGGATCGCCGAGGAACTGCTGGCCGAGTGTGCGAAGGCCCACATCATCCTGGAGATCGAGGTCGGCGTCGTCGGCGGCGAGGAAGACGGCGTCTCGGCCGCGATCGACGACAAGCTGTACTCGACCGTCGAGGACGGCCTGGCCACCGCCGCCGCCCTCGGCCTGGGTGAGAAGGGCGTGTACATGACCGCCCTGACCTTCGGCAACGTGCACGGCGTCTACAAGCCGGGCAACGTCAAGCTGCGCCCCGAGATCCTGAAGGAGATCCAGGAGGCGGTCGGCGCCAAGTACGGCAAGGAGAAGCCGTTCGACCTGGTCTTCCACGGTGGGTCCGGCTCGCTGTTGTCGGAGATCCACGGCGCCCTGGACTACGGCGTGGTGAAGATGAACGTCGACACCGACACCCAGTACGCGTTCACCCGCCCGGTCGCCGACCACATGTTCAAGAACTACGACGGCGTCCTCAAGATCGACGGTGAGGTCGGCAACAAGAAGGCGTACGACCCGCGGGCCTGGGGCAAGCTGGCCGAGGCCGGTCTGGCCCAGCGCGTCGTCGAGGCGTGCGAGAACCTTCGCTCGACCGGAACCACTCTCTCGAAGTAATCGCACCGTCACGGCCGGTCTCCTTCGCGGGAGGCCGGCCATTCCTGTGTTGCACGGTTACGCACGGGTATGGGTACGATCGTCCTCCGTCTCCGATGGATGGAGGTGACCGTGCTCGGTATCGAAGGTTATGAACCTGTCTGGCACCACGACGCCGAGGCCCTCGCCGCCGTGCATCGACACCGGTTCACCAAGCTCATCGGCCGTCCGCTGCAGTCCGGCTGGCTGATGTGGGACATCGCCGAGCGCGGCTGGTTCGCCGACGGCCCGGTCGTCCTGCAGTTCGGCAAGACGCATGTCGAGGTAACCCACCGTAAGTTCGACGAGTGCGCGATCACCTGGAACCAGATCGACATGCGCGTCCCGATCGACTGGTACGAACACTTCGACTGGCGCCCCGACCCGCACGCCGCCCTCCGCAACGCCCGCGGCAAGGTGCTGCGCGCGGTCAACGTCATCGAGCTGGTGACGACGGCCGAGTGGCGGCCGCGCATCCTGCACGCGGTCGAGTTCCTCTTCGACGGCGCCCGCCTGGCGATCTACAACGCGATGGACGAGAACGGGCTGACCGACGTGCCGGCCTCGGACCTGCCGGTGGCCAACACCTACCGCCGCGTCCACATCGCCTGATGGCCACGCGCCTCTCTGAGCGAGCGCGCCTCTCTAAGCGAGCGCGTCTCTATACGCGAACGCGCCTCTCTATGCGAGCGCGGCGACCGCCTCGTCCAAGGAGTCGGTGACCACGATCAGGCCGGACTGGTCGCCGTGCGGCGAGCGGGCCAGCAGGGGGCGGAGCAGGGCCTCGACCGGCAGCTGGGCCCAATGGTCGACGCCCAGGAAGACGAAGGCGCCGGACGGACCATCCGTACGGTAGAAGGTCTTGGTCGCGGCCTGGAAGATCTCCTGGACCGTGCCCGCCCAGCCCGGCGCGAACACGATCCCGCCCCGCGACAGCCGCAGGATCGAGTCTTCCCGTACCGCGTTGGAGAAATACTTGCCGATCTGGCCGGCGAAGAGGTTCGCCGGCTCGTGACCGTAGAGCCAGGTGGGCAGGGCGAGGCCGCCGTTGGTCAGGCCCGCTTCCGCCGGGTACGCCGCCCGTACGGCGATCGCCGCCGCCGTGAACGGGTCGTGATCGTGGAAGTCCGGCGCCCTGCTCAGGTCGTCGATCGCGGCGTTCAGCTCCGGCCGACCGCGCTGGGAGAAGTAGGCGCCCAGGTTCGCCGCCTCCATCACCCCCGGCCCGCCGCCGGTCACGATCAACCGGCCGGCGCCGGCCAGGCGCCACGACAACTCGGCCGCCATCCGATAGGCGGCCGACCCGCGAGGCTCGGCGTGCCCGCCCATGATCCCGACCGGCCGGGGCGCCTCGGCGTCGTGCGTCCGGGCCCAGCCGGCCAGCGCCTTGCCCAGCGCGTTGTCGATCCCGGCGTCGTGCAGCCGCTGCGCGATCGCCTCCCGGATGTCCGGCGTTGCCCCACCGTGGTCGAGGAAGTGCTGGTAGACGCTCGTGTCGTACATGCCGGCGAAGCCGTTCTGGGTGAACCCGGCGGCAAGATCCTCAGGCGTGTAGAGCAGGGCCGGGTGCGTCGGGTACGGCCGCGTCTCGAACGGCGGCACCACATGCGCGCCCCGCCGGGTAAGATCGACCTCCACCTCGTCGGACGCCATGTGGCAGCCCAGGAACAGCGTCTCGCGCACGTCCACGTCGGTGAAGTCCGGCGGGTCGACGTCCAGCCGCAGGCCCAGCACGACCAGGCCGGCCAGGGACCGCTTGGCGTGGTGGGTGTCGAACTCGGCGCGCGACTCGATCTCGTCGGCGGTCGCGTCGAACGGAAGATTTCCGCCTAAGACTGGCTGCAGGGGGTCACCGGGCATGCCGGTAGGTTACTGAGTCATGCACAACCTTCTCCCCGAGCCGCCCGCCACGCTGCTGCCGGCCCAGGCCGACGCCGATTCCGCGCTGGCCGAGGCCCGCGCCGTCGGCACCGCGGAGGCGTACGCCGCGGTGGCCGCCCGCTTCCCGGCGTTCAGTGGCGCCTGGGCCGCGCTGGCCGAGCTGGCGCTGACCGCCGGCCAGCCGGTGACCGCCTACGCGTACGCCCGCACCGGATATCACCGCGGCCTCGACGCCCTGCGCCGCAACGGGTGGAAGGGCCAGGGCCCGGTGCCCTGGAAGCACGAGCCCAACCAGGGCTTCCTGCGCTGCCTGCACGCGTTGTCCCAGGCGGCCGACGCGATCGGCGAGGCCGACGAGGCGGCCCGCTGCGCTCAGTTCCTTCGCGACAGCGACCCGGCCGCGGCCGACGCCCTCTCCTAGGGCAGGGTCATGAACAGGCCTTAAGTCCTCAGGCCAGGAACCTCCGCACTTCGGCGGCGAACTGCTGCGGGGCGGTGTGGGTGGCGAAGTGGGACTGGCCCGGCAGCACCACCCGGGTCGCCTTCGGCATCGCCTCGGCCAGCGCGTCCATCGTGGCCGGCATCGGCGCCCACGTCTCCCCGCCCTGGATGATCAGGGTGGGGAGGCTCACGTCGGCCCAGCGCCCGAGGTCGGGGCGGTCGGCGGCCATCGCCTCGAGGTCGTGGAGGCTGCCGGCGGCCTCGGCCGGATCACCCTGACCGTCGAAGGCCGCGAGGATCTCGGCCGGCACCCGCGCGACCCGCTCCGCGAACAGCCGGATCGCCCCGGGCACGTCGCCCGCGTCGAGCAGGTCCCGGTAGGGCTTCAGCGCGTCGGTGCCGCTGGTGAACAACGGCGGCTCGAACAGCGCGATCTTGTTCATGGTCTCGAGCCGGAGCGCCGCGTGCAGGGTGACCACGGCGCCGTAGGATCCGCCGACCACGTGGGCGGGCCCGCCGGTCGCGGCGATGACGGCTTCGAGATCAGACACATCGTCCGCGTACGTCTTGGAGCGCCGGCCCGGGTCGCTGGGCTGGTAGCCGCGCCGCGCGTAGACCCAGAGCTCGTAGTCCTCGTCGAGGTGGGGCACGACCGGGTCCCACGAGTCGAGCCCGCCGGCCGACCCGTGCACCAGCACCACCGCCGGTCCCCGCCCGCGTCGCCGGACCGCCAGCCGCGTTCCGTCGGCCGAGGTCACCGGCATGTCCCGCTGCTCGTCTCCCACCCGCGGGAGTCTGGCACCCGGCCACCGGCCGCGCACCGGGGTTCTCACGGGAGTCTGGGCCCGGCCGGACGGCGCGCGCCGGGTTCTCACGGGACGATGACGACCTTGCCGGAGACCGTGCGGGACTCGGCCAGGCTCAGGGCGGCCGCGGCGTCGGCGAGCGGGAACTCGGCGGCGATCTGCGGCGTGACGACCCCCTCGGCCACCAGCTTGAGCACCTGGGTCAGGTCGGCGGCCAGCCGGCGGCGGAACGAGGCGCGGAAGCGCAGGCCCGCCCAGAAGCTGTAGAAGTTGGCCCGCTTGCCGTTGGGCAGGTAGTTCCAGAGCAGCAGCCGCCCGTAGGACTTGAGCACCGGCAGCTGCGCGTTGCCCTCCTCGTCCTTGGTCGCCGCGGTGCCGTACGACACCAGCGTCCCGCCGCGCCGCAGCAGCGCCCACGAGTCGACCAGGGCGGGCCCGCCGACGTGGTCGAACACCGCGTCCACCCCGTCCGGCGCCAGCTCGCGGATCTGCCGGTACATCTTCTCGGGATCGCGGTAGTCGACCGGGATGGCGCCCAGCCGGCGCAGGGTCTCGTGGTGACGCTCGGACGCCGTGCCGATCACGGTCATCCCGGCGTGCCGGGCCAACTGGACGAGGGTGGAGCCGACCCCGCCGTTGGCGCCCAGCACGACGATCGTCCCGCCGCGCCGCACCCGGGCGCTGCGGTGGAGCATCTGCCAGGCCGTGACGCCGTTGACCGCCACGGTCTCGGCGGCCGCCGCCGACACCTGGTCGGGCACCGGCACCAGGTCGGCCGCGTCGAGCTGCAGGTGGCTGGCCCAGCCGCCGGTCTTGATGACCGCGGCGAACCGGCGCCCGACCAGCGCGGGGTCCACGCCAGGGCCGACGGCGGTGACGGTGCCGACCACGTCGTAGCCCGGCACGAACGGGAACGCCGGCTGGTCGTAGTACTTGCCGCGGCGCATCTGCTGCTCGGCGAACGAGACGCCGGTCGCGTCCATCCGCAGCGTGACCTGGCCCTGGGCCGGCGCCGGCAGGTCGCGGACCCGGACCTCGAAGCCGCTCGGCTCGACCTTGCCCGGCATCACGATCTCGTTGGTCTGCATGGCTCTCGACTCCTCGCTGTTCGCTCGTATGCTTACAGTCGTAAACATACGACCGTAGGACGGCCGATGCAAGGGTTAACGGAGATAAGTTTGCATGTGTAAGCTGACGGCATGGCAGACATCGAGACGGCGCGTACGCGCAACCGCCGCGGCGAGGGCGCCCGCCTGCGGGACGAGATCGTGGGCGCGGCGGTCGACCTGCTCGACGAGACCGGCGACCAGAGCGCGATCACCCTGCGCTCGGTCGCGCGCCGCGTCGGCATCGCCGCCCCGTCGATCTACCGGCACTTCCCCGACCAGCCGGCCATCATGCTGGCCGTCGTGCAGCAGGCGCTGACCGAGCTGGAGGGCGAGCTGAGGGCCGCGATGGCCGCGGCCGGCGACGACCCCCGCCGGCAGTTGTACGCCGTGAGCCACGCCTACCTGGGCTTCGCCGAGAAGCATCCCGAGCGCTACCGCAGCGTGTTCGGCGGCCTGTGGAAGCCGGCGCTGGGCGAGTCCTCGGTGACCGCCGACGACCTGGCCGCGCTGGGCGACGCCACCCTGGGCCTGCTCGCCGAGATCCTCGAGGCCTGCGTGACCGCGGGCCACTCCACCAGCACCGCCCCGGCCGCCGACGCCGTCGCCCTGTGGCTGGGCCTGCACGGCCTGGCCCACCAGCGCAGCGTCTCGGCCGTCTGGCCCTGGCCGCCCGAACTCGCCGACCGCATGATCAACGCCCTCGCCCACCTCGGCCCGAGTTAGGCGTGGTCAGCGCCCTCACGCACCTCGGGCCGGCCTCGACCTGCCGGCCGCTGCGATCCGGCCGGGCCTTCTCTAGAGGCCCTCGGCGACCGCGGCGGCGATCTTGAGCCAGGCGTCCTTGGTGCCGGTGGAGAGAGCGCCGTAGCGGATCGGCTCGCCGGAGTCGATCACCTTCTCGTACGGCGCCAGCAGGACCGCCCTGGTGCGGGCGGCGAAGTGGCGCTGGATGGCCGGCAGGTCAATGTCCTTGCGGGTGGTCGGCATGGTCACCACGCTGATCGCCTGGCGGACCAGGCGCTGGCGGCCGGTCTGTTCGAGGTGGTCGAGCATCCGGGCCGCGGTCTCGGCCGAGTCGTTCCGGGCCGACATGGTGATCACCAGCTGGTCGGTGGCGTCCATCGACGCCTGCCAGTTCTGCGCCCGGACGTTGTTGCCGGTGTCCACGAAGATCAGCTTGTAGAAGCGGCTGACGATCTCGCGGATCTCGGCGAAGGCGCTGGCCGTGAGCATCTCGCCGGCCGTCGCGGACTCGTCCGAGGCGAGCACGTCGAACATGCCCTCGCCCTGGGCGCGCACGTACTGGGACAGGTCGCCGACCCGGCCGTGCGAGCCGCGGAACAGGTGCAGGTCGCGCATCATGTCGCGGACCGTACGGGCGTGGAAGTCCTGCTGGGCCCGCATGCCCAGGGTGCCCTGGGTCTCGTTGTTGTCCCAGGCCAGCACGTACCCGCCGCGCTTCTGGCCGAAGGTCATGGCGAGCAGCAGCACGGCCACGGTCTTGCCGGCGCCGCCCTTCGGGTTGACCACGGTCACCTGGCGCAGCCCGCCGAAGTTCCGGCGGACCATCTCGACGTCCTGTTTGTACTCCCGCTCGTACTTGCCGGGGGCCATCCGGACCAGGCCCATCGTGCCCTTCTGGAGCAGCGCGCGCGGGCCCATGGTCGCGGTCGGCTCGGCCGGCTTGGCCAGGCGGCGGCGGGCGAACTCCTCGGCGGTCGGCGTGCCGTCGGTGCCCCACGGGACCTGCTGGTACGGGTCCTCGGGCGGCGGCTGGTGGGGCTGACGCTGGTCGACCTGAGGCGGGTACGGGCCGGGCCGCTGCTGCTGGTGCGGAACCGGCGGAGGCGGCGGTCCGGGGCGCTGCTGCGGGCCGGGCTGAGGCGGCGGCGGACCCGGCTGGTGCGGCGGCGGTCCGGGCTGCTGGTGCGGCGGCGGGCCGGGCTGCTGCGGGCCGGGCTGGGGGCCGGGGTGATGCTGCGGGCCGGGGTGATGCTGGGGGCCGGGGTGCTGCGGGCCAGGGTGCTGCGGCTGCGGGCCCGGCGGCCGGTAGACCGGTCCGGTGCCGTTCTCCGCCGACGGACGCTGCGGCTGAGGCTGCGGGCCGGGCGGGGCCGGCTGCGGCGGTGGGGGCGGCGGCACGCCAACCCGGGCGCGCCCCTCAGCATGCGGAGCCGAAGCGGCCTCAGAGGACGGTGTAGGTGAGTGCGTGGGCGCGGGATCGGCCGGGGCACTCCGCTGCTGAGGCGGCTGGGCCCACGGCGAATCCGACGCCGGCTTGCCGTCCGATCGGTCGGCGCCGTTGCCCTCGGCCGGCGGCTCGGCCTCCAGATTCGCCCACGGCGTGGACGGCGGAGACACCGGGGCCGGCGACGGCGTGGAGACCGGCGCGGGCGGCGGCGGAACAGGCGTGGCCTGCGGCGGGACTGGCGGAACCGGCGGGACGGCCGGGACCGGCGGCGGCACGGAGGCCGCGCCCACCGGCCGGGGAGGAGGCGTCTCATGCGGCACCGGCCGCCCGCCGTGCACCGGAGCGTCCAGCTCCTCCGGCGGCCAGAACGGCTCGACATCCCGGTCAGGCGTGGCGCTGTTGCTCGTGCCCGGGACGTAGACGCGGTCGGCGTTCTCGTCCTCCACGGATACTTCCTCCCCCGGTCAAGTGCCCGTACTGGGTTTCAGCCTCGCACAGGCGCTCCGGCCGCGTACACCGCCCATGCGCCCGGCTCGATCCACCATGATCGCTTTCGGCTGGTGGAGCCCCCGACACCGTCGTCGAGGAACTGCACCTCGCCGTCGCGGGGCAGGACCGCCACGGCCCGTCCGCGGGCGCGACGCACCTCTACCCGTACCCGCGTCGGCCGGAACCTTTTGCGGGCAATCACCGGAACCGCCACCGCCACCTCGACCCGCCCGTCGGTGGGGTCGCCGTCGGCGAGCAGCCGCAGGCCGTCGAACTCGGCGTACCCGGCCGCGTTGCCGATCGCGCAGACCAGAATGGGATCGGTGCCGTCGGAGAGCACCGCGTCGTCCACCTCGATGCGGCCCCGCCACGGCACCGCGCGCCCGTCGTCGTCGGCGCCGCCGATCAGCGCGCCGTCGATGGTGACCGACCCGCCGTCGTTGCGCAGCAGGTCGAGGCGGCGCACCGAGTCACCCAGCACCGCCTCGGCGACCTGCCGCGGCGTGCGCGGGAGCCCGAGCTGGGCGGCGAGATCACCGGTCGCGGCGGCGTCCAGCGGCAGGATCGCCAGCGGCGGGAGGTCGGGCACGGTGCGGTCGGCGGCCAGGTCGTCAGGCCGTTTGCTGGGCGGGGGAGCGTACCGCCGGACCAGCCGGCGCACGACGGCGCGCAACTGACCGTCGGTGGCCGCGGCGACCACCAGCCGATGCTTCGAATCCGAGGAGGGCCAGGTCAGGCCGTCGGGCCGGGCGGGGCCGTCGAAACGCGCGAGCGCCTCGTCGATCTCCGCGTCCGAGGCGGCGACCACGGTCTCGACGCGCGCGCCGGCTTCGCGGAGCTCGTCGGCACAGACCAACACGGGGGTACGAGGTGAGCACGCCGACTGGCACCCGTCGCAGGAGGATCCGCAACCCCCGCCACCCTCGGCCAGACTGAGCAGCACGACGTCATACACGCTGATCAGAGCACCGAGTGTCGTTCGATGACGGCCTCGCGACCGGGGCCGACACCCACGATGGAGATCCGCGCGCCGATCTTCGACTCGACGAACTCGACGAAGTGTTGCGCGTCCTTGGGCAGGTCCTCGAAGCGCCGGCAGCCGGTGATGTTCTCCTTCCAGCCGGGCAGCGTCTCGAAGATCGGCGTCGCGTGGTGGAAGTCGGACTGGCTGAGCGGCATGTCGTCGTGGCGCACGCCGTTCACCTCGTACGCCACACAGACCGGAATCTCGTCCAGCTCGTCGTAATTGTCGAGTTTGGTCAGGGCGAAGTCGGTGACACCGTTGATCCGTTGCGCGTACCGGCCGATGACCAGGTCGAGCCAGCCGATCCGGCGCGGGCGGCCGGTCGTCGTGCCGTACTCGTGGCCGACCTCACGCAGGTAGTCGCCGAACTTGTCGTGCAGCTCGGTCGGGAACGGGCCCTCGCCGACCCGGGAGGTGAACGCCTTGAGCACGGCGACCACCCGGTCGACCCGGGTGGGCGGGATGCCGGCGCCGGTACAGGCGCCCCCCGCGGTCGCGTTCGAGCTGGTCACGAACGGGTAGGTGCCATGGTCGACGTCGAGCAGCGTGGCCTGGCCGGCCTCGCAGAGCACCACCTTGCCGTCGTCCAGGGCCTGGTTGAGCTCGAGCGCCGTGTCGCCAACCATCGGGCGCAGCCGCTCGACGTAGGACAGCAGCTCGTCGATCACCTCGGCCGGCTTGATAGCCGTCCGGTTGTAGATCTTGGTGAGCACCTGGTTCTTGAAGGAGAGCGCGGCCTCGACCTTCTGCCGCAGGATCGACTCGTCGAAGAGGTCCTGCACGCGCACGCCGAGCCGGTTCATCTTGTCGGCGTACGTCGGGCCGATGCCCCGGCCGGTGGTGCCGATCCGGCGGGCGCCCAGGTAGCGCTCGCTGACCTTGTCGAGCGAGCGGTTGTACGACGGGATCACGTGGGCGCTCGAGCTGATCCGGAGGCGGGACGTGTCGAAGCCGCGTGCTTCGAGCCCGTCGATCTCGTCGAACAGCACGGCCAGGTCGATGACCACGCCGTTGCCGATGACCGGGGTGACGCCCGGTGACAGGATGCCGCTCGGCAGGAGGTGGAGCGCGTACTTCTCGCCATTGATCACGACGGTGTGACCGGCGTTGTTGCCGCCGTTGAACTTGACGACGTAGTCGATACGGTCGCCCAGCAGGTCGGTCGCCTTGCCTTTGCCCTCGTCGCCCCACTGGGCGCCGACCAACACGATCACTGGCACAGCTCTGAACGCCTTCCGTCGCGTACCTCGTACGCGGGAATGCCCGGGTACTGCCGAAGTTTACCCTCGGTAGGATCCTCTGCTGTGCGCGTCCTTTTGATCGGGTCCGGTGGGCGGGAGCACGCCCTCGCGGTGAGCCTCGCCGCCGACCCCTCCGTCGACCAGCTGATCGTCGCTCCCGGCAACCCCGGCATCGCCCCACTGGCGACGCTGCGCCCGGTGACCGCGACCGACCCGGCCGCCGTGGCGGCGCTGGCCGTCGAGGTGGCCGCCGACCTGGTGGTGATCGGACCGGAAGCGCCGCTGGTGGCCGGGGTCGCCGACGCGGTGCGGGCCAAGGGCGTCGCCTGCTTCGGGCCGTCCGGGGCGGCCGCCCGGCTGGAGGGTTCGAAGGAGTTCGCCAAGTCGGTGATGGCTGCGGCTTCGGTGCCGACCGCGCGTTACCGGGCGTGTTCGACGGTCGACGAGGCGCGGGCCGCGCTTGGCGAGTTCGAGCCGCCGTACGTGGTGAAGAACGACGGCCTGGCCGCCGGCAAGGGTGTCGTGGTCACGTCCTCGGTGGACGAGGCGCTGGCCCATGCGCGCGACTGCGGCCGCGTGGTCGTCGAGGAATTCCTGCCCGGCCCCGAGGTGTCACTGTTCGTGGTGACCGACGGGGTGGCGGCGGTGCCGCTGATGCCGGCCCAGGACTTCAAGCGGGTCGGTGACGACGACGCCGGGCCGAACACCGGCGGCATGGGCGCGTACGCCCCGCTGGCCTGGGCGCCGGCCGACCTGGTCGAGCGGGTGATGCGCGAGACGGTCGAGCCCACGCTGGCCGAGATGCGTTCGAGGGGTACGCCGTTCGCCGGCCTGCTCTACGTCGGCCTGGCCCTGACCCCGGCCGGCCCGAAGGTGATCGAGTTCAACGCCCGCTTCGGTGACCCGGAGACCCAGGTCGTCCTGGCCCTGCTGGCGACGCCGCTGGCCGGCCTCTTGCACGCCGCGGCCACCGGCACGCTGGCCGAGCACCCGCCGCTGGAGTGGCGCCCGGGCGCCGCGGTGACGGTCGTGGTGGCCTCGCACAACTACCCGGGCCCGCCGCGCACCGGCGACGTGATCACCGGCGCCGAGCGTCCCGGCGTGATCCACGCGGGCACGGCCCGCCGCGACGACGGCGCCCTGATCTCGGCGGGCGGCCGGGTCCTGTCGGTGACCGCGGCCGGCGGCGACCTGGCCGAGGCGCGGGCGGCGGCCTACGCCCTGGTCGGCGACATCACCCTGGACGGCTCCCATCACCGCACCGACATCGCCCTGAAAGCCGCCCGGAGCGAGCTCGACGGGCGCCCCTGAACTGATCAGGGACGCCCGTCGGACCAAGGCGGAGGTCAGGCCTTGGGGATGTCGAAGAGCTTGGCGACCTGGGCGGCCAGGGCGAGGTCACCCTTCGCCTTGATCTTGCCGGTCATGAACATCATCATCGGGTTGCCGTCGCCCGAGACGACCTTGAGGAACGTCATCGGGTCCATGGTCATGGCCAGCTTGGGCTCGCGGGCCGGCTGGTTGGTGACCGTGCAGGCGCCGTTCTCGATCACCGTCTCGTAGGTGTCGCTGCTGCCCCCGGCCCCACCGGTGATGATCCAGTGGATCACCGCCTGGGTGCTGCCGGCCCGGTCGGCGCGGAAGAGCGTGGGCATCCGGTTGAAGATCTCGTCGAGGATCTTGTTGCGGTTCTCGCCGCCCATCACCTCGGCGATCTGTGCGTCCGGGGTGGCCTTGACCAGCGTGGCGAACTCCTTCGGGCCGAGGGCCGCCAGGGACTCCGGAGTGAACTCAGTCATGGTTGCGGACCTTTCGGGATCATCGCTGTCGCTACTCGCCAGTAACCCTAGCGAGAACGCGCCATTTCCGCGCAGTCTGCCGACCCCCAAAGAAGCGTTGGACAGTCGACCCGCCGTTGTGCCACACTCCCCAACATGTCTTTGGGGGAAGAGGACGACAAAGCCGCGCTCCGCGCGATGGCCCATCCCGTACGCCTGCGGATCATGTCCTTACTGACCGGCGCGTCGCTGACCGCCGCCGAGGTCGCCCGTGAACTCGGCCTGACCCACGCCAACGCCAGCTACCACCTGCGCAACCTGCATGCCGGCGGCATGATCGCGCTGGCCGGCGAGGAGAAGATCCGCGGCGGCGTGGCCAAGCGCTACCGCTACCTCGCCAGCGAGGACCGCGGCCTGCCGAAGACGCCGGACGGCAATCGGATGCTCTTCACCACCGCGGCCAACGAGCTGAGCCGGCGGACAACCGCGGCCAAGTGGGACGGCCCCAAGGTGATGGCCGACGCCGAGCTCTGGATCGACCCGGCCGGCTGGAAGCGCATCAAGGAGTCGATCGCCGAGCTGATGATCGAGCTGCATCTCGCGGCGAAGCCACCGCGTGCGCCCGGAACCATCCGCACCTCGACCACGGTGGCGATGTTCGAGATGGAGGCCGAAGCATGATCCGGGAGTCGCTCGGCCCGTTGAAGCTGGCCGGCTACCGCACCTGGCTGGGCGGCCGGGTGACCAGCGCGTTCGGCAACAGCATCGCCCCGATCGCCCTGGCCTTCGCCGTTCTCGACATCAGCGGCTCACCCCGCGACCTCGGTCTCGTGGTCGGCGCGCGGACGCTGGTCAACGTCCTGTTCGTCCTCTTCGGCGGCGTCCTCGCCGACCGGCTGCCCAAGAACCTCCTGCTGGTCGGCTCGTCGCTGGCCGCGTTCGCCAGCCAGGCGATCGTGGCCGCGCTGGTCCTCACCGGCACGGCCACCATCCCGTTGCTGATCGGGCTCAGCGCGTTCAACGGCATGGTCGGCGCGCTCTCCTGGCCGACCTCCTCGGCCCTCGTCCCGCAACTCGTCCCGCCCGAACTCCGTCAGCAGGCCAACGCGGTCGGGCGGCTGTTCTTCAACGCCGCCAACATCCTGGGTGCGCCGATCGGTGGCATCATCGCCGCCGCGGCCGGCCCGGGCTGGGGCATCGCCGTCGACGCGCTCACCTTCCTGCTCGCGGCCATCTTCTACGGGCTGATCAAACTGCCGCGCGCCGAGCCCGCCCCGGTCGCCGAGAGGCAGAACATCTTCCGCGATCTGCGTACGGGCTGGGTCGAGTTCCGTTCCCGCACCTGGCTGTGGGCCGTCGTGGCCGGGTTCTGTGTGGTGAACGCGGCCCTGGCCGGCGGCCTCGGTGTGCTCGGACCGGCGGTCGCCGACGACACCTTCGGGCGCGAGCGCTGGGGCTTCGTGCTCGCCGCGGAGACGGCCGGGATGATCATCGGCGCGGTGATCGCCATGCGCCTGCGGGTCCGACGGCTGCTCTACTTCGGCGTGGTGGCGACGGCGTTCGTCGGTCTGCAGATGTTCGTCCTCGGCGTGCACCCGGTGTTCCCGCTGATGCTCGCGGCCGGCTTCATCGCCGGGGTGACGATCGAGCAGTTCGGGATCGCCTGGGAGACCACGATGCAGGAGCACGTGCCGGGCGACAAACTGGCCCGGGTCTACTCCTACGACATGCTCGGCTCGTTGCTCGCGGTGCCCATCGGCCAGGTCGCGGTCGGGCCGTTCGCCGAGGCCTTCGGCATCGAGACCACTCTGGTCGGGCTGTGCGCGCTGACCCTGCTCGCGGTGGTCGGCATGCTGTGCAGCCGCGACGTTCGTCACCTGGAACACGCGCTCGGAGAGCCCGGGCCGTCCACCGTGAAAGAATCCGTCGCGTGATCATCCCCGATGTGCTCGCCGCCCGGTACGCGTCCGCCGACCTCGTCGCCCTCTGGTCGCCGGAGGAGAAGGTGCGGATGGAGCGCCGGCTCTGGGTGGCGGTGCTGCGCGCGCAGGGCGAGCTGGGCGTCGAGATGCCCGAGGGCGCGATCGAGGCGTACGAGAGGGTGCTCGACCAGGTCGACCTGGCGAGCATCGCGGGGCGCGAGCGGGTCACCCGCCACGACGTGAAGGCACGGATCGAAGAGTTCAGCGAGCTCGCCGGCTTCGAGCAGGTGCACAAGGGAATGACCTCCCGCGACCTGACCGAGAACGTCGAACAGCTGCAGATCCGGGCCTCGCTCGAGCTGATCCGCGAGCGGGTCGTGGCCACGCTGGCCCGGCTGTCCGCGCTGGCCGTCGAACACCGCGACCAGATCATCACCGGCCGGTCGCACAACGTCGCGGCCCAGGCCACCACGCTCGGGAAACGTTTCGCCTCGGCGGCCGAAGAGCTGCTCATCGCGTACGAGCGGCTCGATGATCTGATCGCGCGTTACCCCCTCCGCGGCCTGAAGGGTCCGGTCGGCACCGCCGCCGACCAGCTCGACCTGCTCGACGGCGACCCGGCCGCGCTGGCCTCGCTGGAGGCCAGCGTCGCGCAGCACCTGGGCTTCGAGCGGGTGCTCAGCTCGGTCGGCCAGGTCTATCCGCGCTCGCTCGACTTCGACGTGGTGTCGGCCCTGGCCCAGGTCGTGGCCGGTCCGTCGTCGCTGGCCACCACGATCCGGCTGATGGTCGGGCAGGAACTGGTCACCGAGGGCTTCAAGCCGGGCCAGGTGGGCTCGTCGGCGATGCCGCACAAGATGAACACGCGCTCGTCGGAACGGGTCAACGGGCTGGCCGTGATCGTCCGCGGCTACCTGTCGATGGTCGGTGAGCTGGCCGGCGACCAGTGGAACGAGGGCGATGTGTCCTGTTCGGTGGTTCGCCGGGTGGCTCTGCCCGACGCGTTCTTCGCCACCGACGGCCTGTTCCAGACCCTCCTGACCGTGCTCGACGAGTTCGGGGCGTACCCCGCGGTGATCGCCCGCGAGCTCGACCGCTTCCTGCCGTTCCTGGCCACCACCAAGATCCTGGTGGGCTCGGTGCGCAAGGGTGTCGGGCGAGAGACGGCCCACGAGGTGATCAAGCAGCACGCGGTCGCGGTGGCGCTGGCCATGCGCGAGAAGGGCGCGGCCGGCAACGACCTGTTCGACCGGCTGGCCGACGACGGGCGGCTGCAGCTCTCCCGGGACGAGATCGACGCGCTGGTGGCGGATCGGACGGCCTTCACCGGTGCGGCGCATGCACAGGTGAAGACCGTCGCCTCCCGGATCGCGTCGATCGTCGAGGCACATCCGGCGGCAGCTGAATACCGGCCGGCGCCGATCCTGTGATGCCGCCGGGACCGGGCGGATCGTGGGTCACACCCTGCCCCGGCGGAGCTTTCTTCTAGACCCCGGAGACCTGGGTGATCCAGGCCCGGTTGTACGCGACGCTGCCGTAGTACTGGTTGGCGGTGCCGTCGGCGGTGCTCGCGACGCCGACCTGGGCGCCGTTGTAGACCTGCGGGCCACCCGAGTCGCCACGCCAGGCGTTGCCGTTGACCCGGGTGCTGCCGATCGCCCGGCCGCCGTACGCGTCGGACTGGTTGGTGCTGGTCACCCGCACGCTCGCGGTCTTCAGCACCGACGACGCATCACAGCCCGAGTAGCAGGTCATGCCCCAGCCGTAGATCGAGTTCGTCGAGCCCACCGGCGGGTACGCGCTGCTCAGCGGCATGTAGGTGGTGGAGATCGAGCTGCTCAGCCGCATCAGGGCCAGGTCGCTGCGGGTCGAGGTGGAGGAGACCGTACGCGTGACGCCACCCGAGCCGCGGTTCACGCTGCCGACCCGGACCGACATCGAGCCGCTGATGCAGTGCCGGGCGGTGAGCACGTAGTTGGCCGAGATGATCGTGCCGGAGCAGGTGAAGCTGCCGTTGCTGAACACGGCGGCGGCCCAGGGCGCGGAGGCGACGGTGCCGCCCCCGATGATCTGGGGCGTGACCGGGTCGACGGCCGCGATGGCGGCCGAGGGGATGGCGAACGCGCTGGTGAGCGCGGCGGCCAGCGAAGCGACGAGGATGCGGGGGCGCATTCCGGGGCTCCTTCTTCGGGGGTAGGGGTCCCTCGGAACGTACTTGCCAGTAACGAGCCTGCCTAGAACTCAATTGACACCTATCACGGTGTGATGACCGCCCTGATTTGGCGATCATCACACCGGTCGTGGCCGTCCCGGGCGAGCGCGCAGGTCAGGGCGTTTCGGGTCGGCTGGTCGACACCTGCCGACCGACCGGCCGCGAGGCCGACAGGGTAGGCTTTCGGCTGCTCGCCCCTTATCAGGGGCACACCCAAACTGCGCACCTACACAGTCAGGAGTGCCCGTGGCTCGCGTCGTCGTCGACGTCATGCTCAAGCCGGAGATCTTGGATCCGCAGGGCCAGGCGGTCGCGAACGCGCTGCCTCGGCTCGGCGTCAACAGTGTGTCCTCAGTCCGGATCGGTCGCCGGATCGAGATCGAGTTCGCCGAGGAACCCGACCTCGACACCGCCCGTGAGATCGCCGACAAGCTGCTCGCCAACCCGGTGATCGAAGACTTCCACATCTCGATCGTGGACGAGTCCGCTCCCGCCGAGGTCGCGTGACCATGCGTATCGGTGTGGTCACCTTCCCCGGCTCGCTCGACGACGGGGACGCGGCCCGCGCGGCGCGCATCGCCGGCGCCGAGGTGGTCCGGCTCTGGCACGGCGACGCCGGCCTGCACGGCGTCGACGCGGTCGTCCTGCCGGGCGGCTTCTCCTACGGCGACGCCCTGCGCTGCGGGGCGATCGCCCGGTTCGCCCCGGTGATGGAGACGCTGGCCGACGCCGCCCGCGGCGGCCTACCGGTCCTGGGCATCTGCAACGGGTTCCAGATCCTCTGCGAGGCCCATCTGCTGCCCGGCGCGCTGACCCGCAACCAACACCTGCACTTCCGCAACCGCGACCAGTTCCTGCGCGTCGAGTCCGCCTCGACCGCCTGGACCAACGCCTTCACCGCCGGGCAAGAGATCCTGATCCCGGTCAAGAACGGCGAGGGCTGCTACGTCGCCGACGAGCACACCCTCGACCAGCTCGAGGCGGACGGCCGCGTGGTGGCGCGATACACCCGTGGCAACCCGAACGGCTCGCAGCGCGACATCGCCGCGATCACCAACGAGGCCGGCAACGTGGTCGGCATCATGCCCCACCCGGAACACGCCGTGGAGGCGCTGACCGGCCCGTCCCTGGACGGCCTCGGCTTCTTCACCTCCGTCCTGCGGGCCCTGGCCGGGGCGACCGCGGGCGGTCAGCTCGCAGGGGGACAAGACCGATGACGACCCAGCAACAGTCGGGGTTCGCCGCCACCGATGTCCTCATCAACTCCTTCGGTGACGGCCCCGACACCGTCGAGCGGGCGCGGGACACCCCCGAGGAGCTCCAGCCCCACACCGACCTCGGTCTCAAGGACGACGAGTACGACCGCATCCGCCAGATCCTCGGCCGCCGTCCCACGGCCTCCGAGCTGGCCATGTACTCGATCATGTGGAGCGAGCACTGCTCCTACAAGTCGAGCAAGGTGCACCTGCGCCAGTTCGGTGAGAAGACGCCGAAGAACACCCGCATGCTGGCCGGCATCGGCGAGAACGCCGGCGTCGTGCAGATCTCCGACGAGCTCGCGGTGACCTTCAAGGTCGAGTCGCACAACCACCCCAGCTTCGTCGAGCCCTATCAGGGTGCGGCCACCGGCGTCGGCGGCATCGTCCGGGACATTCTGGCGATGGGCGCCCGCCCGATCGCGGTGATGGACCCGCTGCGCTTCGGCGCGGCCGACCACCCCGACACCGCCCGGGTGCTGCCCGGCGTGGTCGGCGGCATCGGCGGCTACGGCAACTGCCTGGGCCTGCCCAACATCGGCGGCGAGATCGTCTTCGACCCGACGTACCAGGGCAACCCGCTGGTCAACGCCCTGAGCATCGGCGTGCTGCCGGTCGAGCGCCTGCAACACAAAGAGGCGGCCGGCGTCGGCAACATCGTCGTGCTGCTCGGCGCGCGAACCGGCCGCGACGGCATCGGCGGCGTGTCCGTGCTGGCGTCGGCCACCTTCGACGAGGGCGCCGAGACGCGTCGCCCGTCGGTTCAGGTGGGCGACCCGTTCATGGAGAAGCTGCTGATCGAGTCCTGTCTGGAGCTGTACGACGCCGGTCTGGTCGTCGGCATCCAGGACCTCGGCGGCGCCGGCCTGACCTGCGCGCTCACCGAGACCGCGGCGGCGGCCGGCACCGGCATGCGGGTCTACCTCGAGCGGGTACCGCTGCGTGAGGCGTCCATGTCGCCCACCGAGATCCTGGCCAGCGAGTCCCAGGAGCGGATGCTGCTGATCGTGGCGCCCGAGATGCTCGAGCGGGTGCTGGCGGTCGCCGAGAAGTGGGGCGTCTGGGCCACCGCGATCGGCGAGGTCACCCCGAGCGAAGAGAACGGCGTACCCGGCCGGCTGGTCATCACCTGGAACGATCACCTGGTCGTCGACGTCCCGCCCGGTTCGCTGGCCGACGACGGCCCGGTCTACGCCCGGCCGATCCGCGAACCCGCCGACCTGATCCTGCTGCAGGCCGACCGGGCCGAGACGCTGCCCCGGCCGACCACGGCCGACGAGCTGCGGGCCACGGTGCTGCGGATGGTGGCGTCACCGAACCTCTGCGACAAGACCTGGGTCACCGAACAGTACGACCGCTACGTGCTCGGCAACACGGTGCTGGCCCAGCCGGAAGACTCCGGCGTGCTGCGCATCGACGAACGCACCGGGCTCGGCGTGGCCCTGTCGGTCGACGGCAACGGCCGATACGCCCGGCTCGATCCGTACGAGGGGGCCAAGCTCGCGCTGGCCGAGGCGTACCGCAACGTGGTGGTCACCGGCGCCGAGCCGGCCGCGGTCACCGACTGCCTCAACTTCGGCTCGCCGGAAGACCCGGCCGTCATGTGGCAGTTCGCCGAGGCGGTCCGCGGCCTGGCCGACGGCTGCCTCCAGCTGGGCATCCCGGTCACCGGCGGCAACGTCAGCTTCTACAACCAGACCGGCGCGGCCGCCATCCACCCGACGCCGGTGGTCGGTGTGCTGGGCATCCTCGACGACGTCGCCCGGCGTACCCCGATGGGCTTCCCGCCGCCGCCGACCGCCGAGGGTGACCTGCTCTTCCTGCTCGGCGAGACCCGCTGTGAGCTGAGCGGCTCGGAGTGGGCCTGGGTGGAACACTCGCACCTGGGCGGTCGCCCGCCACAGGTCGACCTGGCCCACGAGCAGGCGCTCGGCAAGCTGCTGGCGCGGGCGTCCCGGGCCGGCCACGTGAGCGCCGCCCACGACCTGTCCGACGGTGGCCTGTCCCAGGTCCTGGCCGAGAGCTGCCTGCGCCGCAACATCGGCGCGCGGGTGACGCTGTCCGAGGAACACCCGGCGTTCGTCTGGCTGTTCAGCGAGTCGGCCGGCCGGGTGCTGGTGGCGGTGCCGCGTGGTCACGACAAGGCGTTCGTGGCGGCGGCCCGCGAGTTCGGGGTGCCGTGTACCGCGATCGGCGCCACCTCGAACGAGCCG
Organism: Actinoplanes sp. NPDC089786; assembly: GCF_040684855.1. Lineage (NCBI taxonomy): Bacteria > Bacillati > Actinomycetota > Actinomycetes > Micromonosporales > Micromonosporaceae > Actinoplanes > Actinoplanes sp. NPDC089786. The sequence goes on along the minus strand of NZ_JBFBGU010000001.1, from coordinate 28,889 downwards.
GTCCTGGAGATCGTCGACCAGTTCACCATCGAGCTCGACGAGCTGCGCGCCGCCCACACCGAGACGCTGCCCAGGCTCTTCGGCGGCACGGCCGAACTGGTCAACCGCCTCGGCGACCCGGAACACGCCGCTCACCCGGAGCTCGACGCCCCGGCGGCAACCGACGCTACGACCGCTGCCGGCGTCCCGGCCGCCACTGCTGCCACCGACGCCTCGGCCGGGGCCGACTATTCGGTGCCGGCGGATTCATCGGGCCCGGAAGGATCCTCGGCCCCGGCGGGCGACCAGCCGGCTGCCGTGTCGTCCGACGCCTCGACGTCGGGCGATGACGCTCCCGACGACCCGGCCGCCGGCTCGGCTCCGGTCGACGAGCCGACGTTGGTCGAGGAGTCCGCGGACGGCAGCACCTTCGAGTCCCAGGCGGCCAAGGACCCGGCCGGCGTTCTCGCCGAGTCGGACCTTCCCGCCGCGGCCCCTTCTTCCGCCGCCGACGAGCAGCCGGCCGAGACCGACGAGGTGGCCACCGGCACGGCTCAGGTCCCCACCGAGGGGACCAAGACCCAGCCACCCACCCCGCCGGACAACTTCCCCACCGCCGACGTCAAGTAGCGATCACAGCGCCGCCCTTCGCGACAAAAGGGCGGCGCTTCGGTCAATCAAGCGCCGCCCTCCATCGGAGGGCGGCGTCGCCATTTCCAGCATTCTCAGCGCGGCAAAAAGGCCGGACCCCCAACCCGGGGATCCGGCCTTCACGTCACTCAGGCTTGCTCAGTCGTCCATCCACGGCAGCCGCCGCTGACCCGGACGAGCGGGCTCTTCCGGCGCCGGCGGCCCCTGCCGAGGCGGCCCACCACGCCGTCCACCCTGTCCTTGGTCGGCACCGTAGTAGCCGCCCTGGCCACCACCCTGGGCACCGCCCTGGTCGTACCCGCCGCGCTGGTCGTAGCCGCCACCGGAGTCGTACCCGTTGTCGTAGCCGCCGTCGTACGCCTGCTGCGGCTGCTGCGGCTGCTGGTATCCGCCGCCACCCGCACCACCGTAGGTGCCGCCGCCGGCCGGAGCGCCACCAGCAGCCGCGCCACGCGGGTCGTAGCCGTTGTCGTACCCGGCGTCGTAATTGGCGCCGGCGCCGCGCGGGTCGTACCCGTTGTCGTAGCCGGCGTCGTACCCGTTGCCGGGCGCGGCGCCGTAGTTGCCACCGGCCTGGGCCCCGTCGTCCCACGACCCGTACTGCTGCTGTGGAGCCCCGCCCGGCCCGTACGCCGCGCCCCCAGCGCCCGGCGGCGCCTGCTGGTAGTCGTCGGCGTAGTCGGCCGGCTGGTACATGCCGGTCGGCTCGTCGTAGCGCTGCTGCGGCGCCGGCTGCGGCTGGCCACCGTAGTAGCCGCCACCACCGGCCGCCTGGCCGTCGTCGTAGTACTGCTCGTCGTACCCGCCGCCCTGGGCCGGAGCCGCCGCCGCGCCGTAGGTCTGCGTCGGCGAACCGTACGGCTGCGCGCCGCCGGTGCCGGCGTACCCGGTCTGCTGAGCGGGCACACCGTAGGGGTCGGGGAACTCGTCCTCCGGCGGCACCGCGCGCTGGAGCACGGTCGGCGCGTCGGCCATCCCGCCGGCGCCGGCCACCATTGTCGCGTCCGCGCCCCGGGCGCCGACCGGCGCCGCCACGCGGGTGGCGTCGTTGCCGTACGCCCCGCCGCGACCCGCCGGGCCGGGACCGGGACCACCGGGCACGCCGTCCGGGTCGCTGTCGTCGCCGCCACCGCTGTTCCGGCGGCGCATCAGGACCAGCACGATCGCGCCGACACCGGCCGCGACGAGCAGGCCGCCCAGGATGATGAAGAGCAGTGATCCGTTGCCGTCGTCGCCGGCCGTCTTGTCGGCGTTCAGCGGGGGCGTGCTGGCGTCGTCGGTCGCTTCGTCGGTGGCCTCGTCATCGGCGGGAGCGCTGGCCTCCTCGGTGGCCGACGGCGTCGCGGACGGGCTGGCGCCGGCCTTGATCGGCAGCGTCAGGTTGACCGTGACCGTCTTGTTCGCGCCGCCCTGCACGTTCACGGTGGCCGGGTCGTAGCCGTCCTTGCCGGCCCCGACGGTGATCGTGCCCAGCGCGATCGGCTTGTTGTCGGACGAGCTGAAGGCGAACCCGCCGTCGCCGTTGCTGGTGGTCTCGTACCGGTGAGCGGCGCTGTCCTGCATGATCACCTGGGCGCCGCTGATCCGCTTGCCCTTGTCGTCCTTGATCCGGCCGGAGACCTGCCGCACGTTCTGCGGCTTGTCGGGCCCGGTGACCTGGATTTCCTCGGCGGCGCCGGACGCGCGGTTGTTCAGCAGGATCTGCACGCGGAAGGTGCGGGTCTGCCCGGCGGGCACGTCGGGTGCGGTCAGCGTCGAGGTGAGCGACTCTTCCTTACCCGCCTTGAGGGTGACCGAGTTGGAGCAGCCGCCGCACTGCATGCCGCCGCTGTTGACGGTGACCCGGACCTGGTTGTTCTGGCCGGGCACATCGATCTCATCGGTGTTGCGCACGGTGTAGCGCAGCTGGACCTGCTTGCCCGACTCGACCTCCGTCTGGACGCTGTCGATCTGAGCCTCCAGCCCAGCCGCCAGAGCGGGTGAGGCGGTCGCCGCGATCATGCCGCCGACCAGCGCCAATAACGCACCGGCCTGGGCCGCTCGGCCTCGTAGGTGCGTCGTCACGTCCACCACCTCTCCCGGTCGCACGGTTCTCCGGCCGCCTGTTGAGGTCCGGTAGATCCGGCGACGATTTACACCGTCGGCCACTATGCCCTGTCGCGGGTACATTGCGCGACCCAGGGCCGCCGGGACTTCTCTCGGTTACGAGTCGTATCGTCCCGACGTGTCCCCTGCGCACAATAATTCCGAGTCCGTCCGGAGCGCGTTGGACGCGCTGGATCGCGGCGACCAACCCGACCGTACGGTGCTGCGCGACGCCGTCCGAGCCCTGCTGGCGGCGCTGGCGCGAGACGCGCCGGGCCGATCGGTCGAGGTCCGGGTTCCGCCGTTCGGCGCGATTCAGTGTGTTCCCGGTCCCAGGCACACCCGCGGCACACCGCCCAATGTGGTCGAAACCGACCCGATGACCTGGCTGCTCGTCGCCACCGGACGCCTGAGCTGGGCGGATGCCGTCGCCACCGGCAAGATCCACGCGAGCGGCATCCGGACCGACCTCAGCGAGTTCCTGCCGGTGGAAAGCCCGTGACACAGCCGTGACGAGGCTTCGACGAAGCTGGTGACGGGTACGGCTGACCCGGGCCGGGCCCTGGCGCCTCGCGTACACTCAGTGGCGAATAAGCGGATCTGCACGAGGGAGCAAAGTCTGTGCCCCGAGGCGACGGCCGATTGACCAACGATCTCGACCCCCAGGAGCGTGGCCCGCAAGATGCCTGTGGCGTCTTCGGGGTCTGGGCTCCCGAGGAAGAGGTTGCCAAGCTCACATATTTCGGGCTCTTCGCACTCCAGCACCGCGGCCAGGAGGCCGCCGGCATTGCGGTGAGTGACGGTTCGGGTGTGGTTGTGTACAAAGACCTCGGCCTCGTGTCGCAGGTCTTCGACGAGCCGACCCTCGCCAGCCTCAAGGGCCACCTGGCCATCGGACACGCGCGTTACTCCACGACCGGCGGGTCGAACTGGGAGAACGCACAGCCGACGATCCGCGCGACCACGGCCGGCACGACGATCGCGCTGGCCCACAACGGCAACTTGGTCAACACGGCCGAGCTGGCGCGTGAGGTGGCCGACCTCGGTATCGAGCTCGACCCGGGCCACACGTCCGACACCGCTCTGGTGACCGCTCTCCTGGCGGCCAAGCCCGACCTCTCGGTCGAGGCCGCGGCCATGGAGGTGCTCCCGCGTCTGCGGGGCGCGTTCAGCTTCGTCTTCATGGACGAGGGCACGCTGTACGCCGCCCGCGACGCGCAGGGTGTCCGGCCGCTGGTCCTGGGCCGGATGTACCGCGGCTGGGCGATCGCCAGCGAGACCGCGGCACTCGACATCGTCGGCGCCAGCTTCGTCCGCGAGGTGGAGCCGGGCGAGATCCTGGCGATCGACGAGCACGGCCTGCGCTCGTCGCGGTTCGCCGCGCCCGAGCCCAAGGGCTGTCTTTTCGAGTACGTCTACCTCGCCCGTCCCGACACCACGATCGCCGGCCGCAACATGTACTCGGCCCGCGTCGATGTGGGCCGTCGCCTGTTCCGGGAACATCCGGTCGAGGCCGACGTGGTGATCGGCGTCCCGGAATCGGGCATCCCGGCCGCGATCGGGTACGCCGAGGAGTCCGGCATCCCGTACAGCGCGGGTTTCATGAAGAACGCGTACGTGGGCCGCACCTTCATCCAGCCCTCGCAGACGATCCGCCAGCTAGGCATCCGGCTGAAGCTGAACCCGCTGCGCGAGGTGGTCCGCGGCAAGCGGATCGTGGTGATCGACGACTCGATCGTGCGCGGCAACACTCAGCGTGCCCAGGTGCGTATGCTCCGTGAGGCCGGGGCGCTCGAGGTGCACGTACGCATCTCGTCCCCGCCGGTGAAGTGGCCCTGTTTCTACGGCATCGACTTCGCCACCCGGGCCGAGCTGATCGCCAACGGCCTGGAACTCGAGGGCATCCGGCGCTCGATCGGCGCCGACTCGCTGGGCTACGTTTCGCTGGACGCGCTGATCTCGTCGACCGAGCAGCCCAAGTCGCGGCTGTGCATGGCCTGCTTCGACGGGGTTTACCCGATCGAGCTGCCGGCCGGCAACCTGATCGGCAAGCACGTGCTGGAGGGGGTCGGTAAGCGCGCCTCGATCCCCGACGACCAGGAAGCGGCGGTCGCCGAGCTCGAGGCCGAGTACGACCCGCGCGATTCTGTGGTCGACGCGCTGCAGCGTCCGTAAGACACTCAAACTTCAGCAGCAGGTAGCACAGCCTTAAGGGGATTACCGTGACGCACGTGTCCGAGCGCAGCAGTGCCGGCTCGAACGGCGCCGAGGGGTCGGAACACACGCCTTGGACGGCCAACTCCGGCCGCGGCGGGCGCAAGCGCACGGTGACCTACGCGGACGCCGGCGTCTCGATCCACGCCGGCGACCGCGCGGTCGAGCTGCTCAAGTCGAAGGTGAAGCGGACCACCCGCCCCGAGGTGATGGGTGACCTCGGTGGCTTCGCCGGCCTCTTCCGGCTGAACACCGCCAAGTACAAGAGCCCGATCCTGGCCTCGTCGACCGACGGCGTGGGAACCAAGCTGGTCATCGCCCAGCAGCTCGACATCCACGACACGATCGGCATCGACCTGGTCGCGATGGTGGTCGACGACCTGGTCGCGTGCGGCGCCGAGCCGCTTTTCCTGCTCGACTACATCGCCTGCGGCGAGGTCGTGCCGGACAAGGTGGCCGAGATCGGCGCGGGCATCGCGGACGGCTGCCGGTACGCCGGCTGCGCGCTGCTCGGCGGCGAGACCGCGGAACACCCCGGCGTGCTGCGCCCGGATGAGTACGACGTCTCCGCGACCGGCGTCGGTGTGGTGGAAGAGAGCGAGATCCTCGGCCGCGAGCGGGTCGAGATCGGCGACGCGGTGATCGCCATGCGCTCGTCCGGCCTGCACAGCAACGGCTACTCGCTGGTCCGGCACGTGCTGCTGGGCGCCGGCCGGATGCGGCTCGACTCGGTGGTCGACGACTTCGGCTCGCAGCGCACGCTCGGCGAGGAACTGCTGACCCCGACCAAGATCTACGCGAAGGACTGCCTCGGCCTGATCGAGGAGACCGACGTACGCGCGTTCTCCCACGTCACCGGCGGCGGCATCCCGGGCAACCTGGTCCGGGTCCTGCCCGAGCACGTGGACGCGGTGGTCGACCGCGCCTCGTGGCGCCCGCAGCCGATCTTCGACCTGATCCAGGCGAAGGGCCGCATCGAGGACCACGAGATGGAGGCCACGTTCAACATGGGCGTGGGCATGTTCACCGTGGTGTCCTCCGACGACGCCGACCGCGCGATGGCCTATCTCACCGGCCGCGGCATCGAGGCGTGGCAGGTCGGCGAGATCATCGACGGCACCGGCCAGGTGCAGATGGTGGGCCAGTACACCCGGGGCTGATTCTTGTCACTCCGGTTAGTCGCATCCGATTCTTGTGAGGTCGGACACCGCCGGAAAGATCGGGAAATGATCTGCGGTTGTCGATTTGTCGGTACCGCCGATCTTCCCTGCCTGGACGAGGCGACTTAGCCTGGCCTTGGTCGATGTTGCCGGGGGTGGGCTATGGCGTGGAGTGGGATGAAGGGCGTTTCCGCCACGCCCAGCTATGTCGTCATGCAGCCCACGACCCTCTGCAACCTCGACTGCGCCTACTGCTACCTGCCGTTCCGCAAGGACGACAAGCGGATGCCGGTGGCCGTCGCGGCCGCCGTGGCCGAGGCGGTCGCGCCGTGGTCGCGTACCCAGCGCTTCTCGATCGTCTGGCATGGCGGTGAGCCGCTGGCCGCGGGCCGGGACCACCTGGCCGCGCTGTTCGCGCCGTTCGGTCCGGCGGTCGAGCACCACATCCAGACCAACGCGACGTTGATCGACGACGCCTGGTGCGACTTCTTCCAGGCCCATGACGTACGGGTGAGCGTCAGCGTCGACGGCCCCGAGCACCGTAACGGCGAGCGCGTCACCCGCGGTCACCGTCCGGCCTACGACCGCATCGCGCGTGGCATCCGCGTACTGCGCCGGCGCGACATCCCGTTCTCCGCCCTGTGCGTCGTCGGGCGCCCCGAGCCGGGCCTGGCCACCGAGCTGTACGACTACTTCCTCGACCTGGGCTGCGAGGTCCTCGGCATCAACGTCGAGGAGCAGGAGGGCGTGAACGAGCGCACCAACCGGCACCCGGCCGCCGACGTCACCGCGTTCTGGTCGGAGCTGGTCGCCGCCTGGCGCCGCGACCCGCGGATCCACCTGCGCGAGATCGAGTGGTCGCTGCGCTACGCCGCGGCCGTGCTGGACGGCAACGCGGACGCCGTGCTGCCACGCCGGCTCGACCCGATCCCGACGGTCGCGCACGACGGCTCGGTGGTGCTGCTCTCGCCCGAGCTGGCCGGCTTCCACGACCCTCGGTACGGCGACTTCACCAGCGGCAACGTGCTCACCACCCCGCTGGCACAGATTCTGGCCGGCGCGGCGGGCACGCCGTGGATCGCCGAATTCCTGGAGGGGGTGGAGGCATGCCGCCGCACCTGCCCGTACTTCGGCTTCTGTGGGGGCGCCCACGCCGCCAACCGCTACTTCGAGCACGGCCGGTTCGACGTGACGGAAACCGATCACTGCCGGAACAGCAAGATCCGCCTCTTGGAAGGGGTCCTGGACCATGCCCGAGATCACGAGCCCACCGCAGTCTGACGGCGTGCAGCCCGACCGCGTGGCCGACGATCCCGTGACGGCCCGCGTCCGGGACGCCGGCAGCGGCCTGACCGCGCTGCTGGCCGAGGCCGAGGCGGCCCGGCACCAACGGGCCGAAAGTGCGCAGGAAGAAGCTCAGGATGGCGGCACGGCAGTGTGCGCCTGGAACCACTTCGAGAACATCCCCACGTTCTACAACTGGAACAACCGGCCACGCTGAAGGGCGGCACCGGAACCCCACGCGAGATGACCCGCGTGGGGTTTCCTGTTACCGGTGGAGAACGGGATGCTCGATTGACCGATCACACAGGGGAGCACGCGGTCAGCCGCGTGCTCTCGTCTGTGCGATCCGGGTTCAACCGTCAACGCCTCGAAGGCGACCAGCGGTCTTCCTGGTCGTCCGCATCATCATGGTCCTCGTCGTCGTCAACGAACTCGTCGTTGTCGTCGTCGAGGTGATGGTCGGACTTGCCACCAGCACCCGCCAACTCGCGCTGCAAGGCGGTGAGGTCGGTGTTCGGGGAGTGGTACTTCAACTCCCGGGCCACCTTCGTCTGCTTGGCCTTAGCACGGCCGCGCCCCATGGCTCGACCCCCTCGCACAGAATTCGGGGCAGCCCGAAGGCGGGCCCCGATGACGTCAGGCATCTCTCGTGGGTCTTACGGTACATGGATGATGCCGCCTTCGGCACCTCGGGTTGTGTGAGACACGACCGCGCGTCGCGGCGTGTCTCAGCGGAGATAGACGCTGCGCAACCTGCCGACCTCGGTCATGCGACGCTCGGCGAGCCGATCCGCGGCCAGGGCCGGTGGCACACCCTCGTTCCGGGCGAGCTCGAGGATGCGGCGCGTGGTCTGGAAGATGCCGGTGGCGCGCAGTTTCGCCCGCTCGAAATTGAAGCCCTCGATCTCGTCGGCGACCTGGATCACACCGCCGGCGTTCACCACGTAGTCCGGCGTGTAGAGGATGCCGCGCTCCTCGAGCAGCTTCTCGATGCCGGGGTGGGCGAGCTGGTTGTTCGCCCCGCCGGTCACGACCTCGGCCCGCAGCAGCGGCACGGTCTCGTCGTCCAGCGCGCCACCCAGGGCGCACGGGGCGTACACGTCGATCTCCGACGTGATCAGCGCTGTGGTGTCGGCCATCAGATCGATCTGGGGGTACGTCGTCCGCGCCCACTCCTGCGCCGCCTCGCTGACGTCGGTGGCCACCACCGCGGCGCCGTCCTCGATCAGATGACCGGCCAGATACTTGCCGACCTTGCCCAGCCCGGCGATGCCGACCCGGCGGCCGGCCAGCGTCGGGCTGCCCCAGGTGTGCTCGGCCGCGGCCCGCATGCCCTGGAAGACGCCCCACGCGGTGAGCACCGACGAGTCGCCGGCGCCACCGTGCTCGACGCTGCGGCCGGTGACGTACCGGGTCTCGCGGGCGATCAGGTCCATGTCCGGGACGTAGGTGCCGACGTCGCAGGCGGTGTAGTACCGACCGTTGAGCGACTCGACGAACCGGCCGTACGCCCGCAGTAGCGCCTCGCTCTTCAGCTCGGCCGGGTCACCCCAGATGACCGCCTTGCCGCCGCCGAGGTCGAGCCCGGCCAGCGCGTTCTTGTAGGCCATGGCCCGGGACAGCTGCAACACATCGGCGACCGCGTCGTCCTCGCTGGCGTACGGATAGAACCTGGTCCCGCCGAGGGCCGGACCGAGCGCGGTGGAGTAGATGCCGATGACCGCCTTCAGGCCGGATTGCCGGTCCTGGCAGAAGACGACCTGTTCGTGACCGGTGGCGTCGGTGCCCTCGGTGTGGAACACGCCCATGTGATGCTCCTCGGGATGTGGACCCTTGTGGGGTCGCTTGCTTGGCGGCCCCGCGGGGTGGTGCAGGCCTCACGACCGACTCTATGACCTTGTGCGCCTCTCGTCAGTGCGGCGGTTTGCGTGAAAGGATCGCGGCGTGCCGTCACTGTTCGCGTCGTACCTGCGGGTTTACGAGCCGCTGACCGCCTTCGACCGCGACCGGCAGGTTTACTGGCGCCGGTACGCGCGGGAGGGTCGCGCCCTGGGCCTGGCCGAAGGACCGGTCAAGCAGCGCACGGCCGTGCTCGAAGCGCTGGGCGCGGGCTGGACCCGGTTGCCCGACCTGCCCGACGAGGCGTACGTGCTGGAGTGGGCGGACACCCTGCTGGTCTGCCCCTGGAACCTGCGCCTGCGGGTGGCCGAGGCGGCCCTGAACGCCCGGGACGGTGTGCCGTCGGTGCTGGCCGACGCGTTCGTGCCGCCGGTGCTGGCCGGCCAGGCCAAGGCGATCGTGGATGACTGGCGCAGCGGCGCCAAGGTGCTGGAGCACGGCGTGCCACGGGTGCACGAGCAGATCGCCACCTGGGGCGTGCCACTGCGCTGGTTCGTCTTCGTCGACCTGGACGAGCGCGAGATCGTGCTGGACGGCAACCGCCGCACCCTGCGCTACCGCACCGAGATCTCCAAGGCGCGGCGGCGCGCCCACCGGGCCGTCTCGGTGCTGCGCAAGTCGCTGGGCGACGCCCCGATCACCGAGGCGGTGGAAGAGGGCACCAAGTGGCTCGAGGAGTTCCATCCGCGGTCGGTCGTGGAGCTGGATTATGGCGGTTTGACCAGTCTCCTTCCGGAGGACGATCTGGCCCAGGACGATTCACCCGGATTGGTAGCAGCCGGACTTTCTGCCCTGTCCCGAGGCGACGCCGATGCGGCTACTGAGGCATACGAGAAGATCGTGGCGCGATGGCGGGCCGTCCAGCTTCTGGAACGATGCAATTGAGCAGCCAAAATGGCGCTAAATGACGACGCTGGGAACGCTCCCAAGGCGAACACTCTTCGTGATCAGCCGCTGCCGAAGCGTGATAATCAGACCAAACGGCACACTATCTGGCGTAGAAAACACGGAAAAATCGGACAAGCTTCAACCGTCTATCTAGGGACGTTCAGCCGTTCGGGCCATGTCGGACATCGGGGACTAGCCGGACCATGAGAGACGCACCGGCCGGCGGGACCCCGGCCGATGTCGTTTAGGTACCTGTGGAGGAGTGACCGATGGCATCGCGTACGCACGACCCAGAGCCGCTACTAACGCCGGCCGAGGTGGCGTCGATGTTCCGAGTCGACCCGAAGACCGTCACCCGGTGGGCGAAGGCCGGCAAGCTCAGCGCTATTCGAACGCTGGGCGGCCACCGTCGTTATCGGGAGTCGGAGGTTCGCGCCCTGCTGCAGGGACAGATTCCCACGCAGCGTCAAGGCGACTGACACCGCGTCGACGAAGATCGTTGCAAGGGGCGAACGCTGGGGAAGGCGATCGCCCCTTCTACGTTCCCGGGTGCACCAGAATGATCACGGTGCCCTCGGCGCCGCGGCGGATCCGGCTCCCGATCAGGGACAGCCGGCCGAACAGGCCATACTTCCGCCCCAGCTCCGCCGACACACGCTTGCGGTCCTCCCTGGTGCCGAACCGGGCCTGACCCTCGACCACGTCGCCGGTGGTGTTGCCGCGGAAATCGCACGCCTGCACGGTGACCCGGGGGTTGTTGCGGATCCGCTTCACCTTGTGCGTGCTCTTCGGCGTCCAGAAGGCGATCTCCGCGCCGTCCGGCATCACCCAGAGCGGCGTGCCGACCGCACTCCCGTCCTTGCGGAACGTGGTGAGCAGCGCGTATTTCGCCGCGCCGATTTGCTCCAGCGTCGCCATGGCTAAAGAGTAAGCGGAGTGGATCAGCCCCCGATCGGCGACGTGTTCGGCGACATGGTCACGGACGCGTACGCGGTCCGTACCGGCATCGGCCCCCGCCCCCTGGCCGGTGGACGCGTGCCCCGGCCCGTGATCGAGGTGATCGAGCGGGACGACGGCCTGATCAACGGCGCGCCGGCCGACCACTACCTGGCCGAGCCGGCCGAGTGGCAGCCGCACGACCACCGGGCCCTGCGCCTGTGCCGTGGCCACGTGCTCGACATCGGCTGCGGCGCCGGCCGGGTGGCCATCGAGCTCCAGCGCCGCGGCGTCGCCGTCACCGGATTGGACACGTCGCCCGGCGCCGTCGCCGTCGCGCGCCGTCGCGGGCTGCGGGACACCGTCGTCACCACCGTCGACGAGTACGCCCGCGCGACCGCCCGCTATGACACATTCCTGCTGCTCGGCAACAACCTGGGCCTGATCGAGGGCGCCGACCGGGCGCCGGTGCTGCTGGCCGCGCTGGCGTCCCTGGCCAACCCCGGGGCCCGGATCGTCGCCCAGGGCACCGACCCGTACGGCACCACCGACCCCGTGCACCTCGGCTACCACGAACGCAACCGGTCACGGGGCCGCCTCGGCGGTCAGCTCCGGCTCCGGCTGCGCTACCGCCTGCTGGCGACCGACTGGTTCGACTACCTGGTCTGCTCGCCCGCCGAACTCGAGCCGCTGCTGGCCGGCACCCGGTGGCGGCTCAAATCGATCGACGACAAGGACCACCCCTACTATCTTGCCGTCATGGAGCTGACCGGATGAGCGCCCCGCTCTCCCGCGATCAGGTGCGCCTCAGCCGCCGCGTCTCGATGGTCCTGCGCCACCGCCCCGAGTCGGTGGGCATCACCCTGGACCGCAACGGCTGGGTGCCGGTCGACACGCTGACCGCGGCCCTGGGCATCACGCGCTCCGAACTGGAGGCCGTGGTCGACGGCAACGACAAGTCCCGCTTCGCCATCGAGGACGACCGCATCCGCGCCAGCCAGGGCCACTCCCGCCGGGTCAACGTCGACCTCGACCTGATCCCCGCCGACCCGCCGCCGGTGCTCTACCACGGCACACCCAGCGCCAACCTCGAGCCGATCATGCGCGAGGGCCTGCGCCCGCGCAGCCGCACGCACGTCCACCTGTCACCCGACACGTCCACCGCCACCCGGGTCGGTTCCCGCCGCTCGCCCGACGTGGCCATCCTCCGCGTCGACACCGCCGCCATGACCGAGGCCGGCCACATCTTCTACCGCAGCGCCAACGGCGTCTGGCTGACCGACGCCGTGCCGCCCGCGTACCTCTCCCGCTGAAAGTTCCCCCGGCACGACCAGATCAGTGCTGTTCTCGTACGGGCAGCCGGTCGGCGCCACCAGGTGGTTCCTCGCCGGTGGTCAGCCGGGCGCGCCTATCCCCTTCGTGCGGCCCACCCGACCGTCGCCGAGATCCGCTGCTCCCACTGCGGCGAGCTGCTGCACGCCGCCGACACCGACGTCACGCCGCTGCGCTGACCCTCATGTCTTCATAAAGAACGCCTGAAGTCTCACCGGCCCAGCCGTCGCGGCATCGACAATTGTGGCGATGACCAGGGTGGCTGATCGGTATCGGTTGGTGGACCAGCTCGGCGTCGGTCGCTCGTCGATGGTGTGGCGGGCATATGACGACGTTCTTGGTCGTGAGGTCGCGGTCAAGGTGCTGTCACCGGAGGTGGCGCAGCGCGCGCGGCTGCTCGATCGGATCCGGGCGGCCGGGCGGCTTCGGGACCGGTTCGTCGCCGAGGTGTATGACGTCGGCGAGACCGAGGCCGGGCTGCCGTTCGTGGTGATGGAGCTGGTGCCGGGGCGGTCGCTGGGCTCGCTGCTGGCCGAGGGTGAGCTGTCGCATCCGACTGCGGTGACCGTCGGCGCGCAGGTTGCCGCGGCCCTGGCGGCCGCGCATGCCCGCCGAGGAGCCCACTGAGGAAGCCGATGCGGAACCCGGCGCGGCGGAACCCGGCGCGGCGGATCCAGGATCGGCGAAACCCGGCGGACCACTGGGTGGCCGAGTTCGCCACCCTGGCCGGCCAGGCGGCGGATGCCGGGACCCGGGTCGGTCTGGAGTTTCTGCCCTGGTCCAACGTCAAGACCGTGCACGACGGGCTGGCCATCGCCGGCGCGGCGGATCACCCGGCCGGCGGTCTGATCATCGACGTCTGGCACACCGAGCGGGCGCACACGCCGCCGGCCGAGCTGGCCGACGTCCCGGTGCGGTTCATCGTCGGTGTCGAGCTCAACGACGCGGACGCCGAACCGGTCGGCACGCTGTTCGAAGACACCGTCACCCGGCGGCGCCTGTGCGGTGAAGGAGCCTTCGACCTGGCCGGCGTCATCACGGCGTTGCGCGTGGCCGGCTGGCACGGGCCGTGGGGGGTCGAGATCCTCTCCGACGATCATCGGCGGGCGCCGCTGGCCGAGGCCGTCGACGCGGCGTTCCGCACCGCGAAGGCTCAGCTCGACCGGTAGGGTCCGGCGAGGCGCATCGACGGGGAGGAACGCGATGAATCATCTGGAAGCGCGCGGCCAGAACGGCACGGTCACCTTCGACGGCGCCGAGATCATCCTCACCCGGAGCCGCCTTCTCGGTACGCCGTTCGACCAGCGAATCCCGGTCAGCGCCATCGCCGACGTCGAGCTGCGCCCCGCCGGTTCCCTGCTCAGTGGCTTCATCAAGTTCCGTTCGGCCGGTGGAACGCCCCCGACCGGCGCCGACATCGTGTTCAGCCGACGCCAGGAGCCGCAATTCGCCGCGCTGCGCGACGCGGTGGCGGAAGCGATCGGCCGCCGCGGCGCCGCGGCGGGAGCCATCGGCCGGCGCCCGGCCGAGGAAGGATCGGTCGCCGACGAGTTGACCAAGCTGGCCCGGCTGGTCGAGCTCGAGCTGTTGACCCGCGATGAGTTCGACGAGCAGAAGGCAAAGCTCTTGAGAGGGTGACCACGCACGCAGAATGAAGGCCGCGCGGCTCTGTTTTGGACGCGTCAGCGGCCAGGAGCCGCGTGGCCGGCCTCGGCGGGAGCGACGGTCGGCGCCACCCACCTACATACGACATCCTGATTTTGACTCTCTGTAGTTTCCTCTTCACGCTGGATGGACCTTCGCCGGCCGCGAAACCGCCGGTAAATTGCCCTTTTCTGCATCCTCAGCGCAGGGACGTCGCTCGGGACTCCGGTTACGTATCGCAACAGAGAACATCGGGGTCGGCATCCAGGGAGGAGCGACGTTGCTGAAGTTCAAGAACGGCGCGGAGCAGGCGGCATACACGTTCGCGGAGGCCCTGAGCGAGAAGGGCATGGCCTGCATGAAGCAGGCCGAAGAGGCGGCCGAGGCGTTCCAAGCCGGCAAGCAGCAGATGCGACGCCAGTTCAAGGCGCGCGGGCTGTCCCAGGTCGACGCGGACATCCGCTGGTCGGGCATGACCGCGGCGAAGAAGGCGCTGTCCGACAACGGGTGGTACATGAGCCAGGCCACCATGTACAACCAGGCCGCGGCGGTCCAGTACGCGAAGGCCCTCTACCTCAAGGGCGGCGACGACTAGGCCGCGCGGTGTCGCAATGTCGCGATCGTCGAGCCGGCCAGCGCCAGCAGGCACTCGGGCAGCTGGCCGTCGGTGATCGCGGCGCTGAACAGGGCCTCGCCGGTGGAGACGTCGCCGTTGACGTACGCGCTGACGAACCGTGCCACCCAGCGCTTGTCGTAGCGCGCGTCGTCGATGCCGGGGAAGTCGAGCGTCCAGGCGCCGCCGAGCGGCACGTTCTGCCCGACCATGGTCGCGGCCAGACACCAGGCCACGTCGTAGGCGCCCACCACCCCGGAGCGGTCGACCACGGCGTCGAACGTGCCGACCACGGCATCACTGTCGCCGCTGAGCGCGCAGTGGAGCACCTGCGTAGCGTCGTCGAGCGCATGCTGTGGTACATCGGTCACGGAAAGAACGTACGTGGTTCCGTCAAGGTGTGCAGCGATCATGCGGCACGAAGCAGGCAGGTCAGCCTGGCCGTGCACACCCGGTCACCCGCCTCGTCGGTGATGACGATCTCGTAGGTGGCCACCGTCCGGCCCCGGTGCAGCGGTGTCGCCGTGCCGGTGACCAGCCCGGAACGTACCGCTTTGTGATGGGTCGCACTGATGTCGACGCCCAGCGAGACCGGCCGGTCGACGGTCTGCCCGTGCAGCGCCGCCCCCACCGAACCGAGCGACTCGGCCAGCACGCACGAGGCGCCCCCGTGCAGCAGCGAGTACGGCTGGGTGTTCCCCTCCACCGGCATCGTGGCGACCACCCGTTCGGGCGACGCCTCGAGGAACTCGATGCCCATCCGATCGCCGAGCACCCCGGCCGGGCCGATGTAGTTATCCACAGGCCGTGACGCTACCGGTCGCGCAGGTGGTGTCCGCCCCCTATGGTTCGACGGAGAATCGTTCTAGGAGGCCCCATGACCGAGCCGCAAGAAGTCGTCGAGACCCGTGGCGACGACCGCGTCGACCTGATCGCGACCGACACGACGGGCGACGGCAAGCCCGACGTCTGGGTTGCCGACACCGACGGCGACGGCAAGCCCGACCTGTTCCAGTTCGACACCAACGGCGACGGCAAGGTCGACATCACGATGGTCGACCTCGACCAGGACGGCACGCCCGACGCGGTGGTCGACGGCGACGGCGGGTTGCCGCCGGCGGTCTGACCCGTCAGTCCAAGCATCCGGTCAGCGCCGCGGCGTAGGTGCCGTCGCTGAGCGGGTGCGGCTTGTCGCCTCCGAAGCCATAGCTGGTCGCCTGGGTCCCACCGGGCACGATCAGCTGGAACAGCCGGCGACCGTCGGTGCACGACATCGCGGTCACGAGCATCGTCACTCCGTCGGCGCCCTTGCATTCCTTCGTCGAGGCGGGCGCGGTGATCGGGCCCGCCGCCGGGAACATGTCGTCGCAGGCGGCGATCGCGGGCTCGGACGACGCCGCGGCCACCGGCCGCAGGTTGATGAAGATGCCCTGATCGGCGCAGGCCGACTGGAGGCCGGTCAGCTGGGTGGCCAGCGGCTGCAGGTAGACGAGATTGTTCTCGCCCGCCTGGCCGGCCTGCCACACCACGTCGATCAGCTTCGTGCCGTGGTCGCGGATGTCGTCGTAGCGCGAATCGGCGAACACCTTCCGGACCTTCCGGTACTCCGGCTCGGTCAGCTTCGTGTCCGGCTCCTGACCGGCGTACGACCGGTCGCCCGCGGCCATCGCCTCACACGCCACGATCCCCGGGTCCTTGACCGCGATCTTGCGGTAGGCGAACCAGCCCCCCGACGCCGCGAACACCACCGCGATCACGAGGACCAGCCACGGCCACACGGCGCGCTTGTCGTCGTTCACGTCCCCACTCCATCGCG
Organism: Actinoplanes sp. NPDC089786; assembly: GCF_040684855.1. NCBI lineage: Bacteria > Bacillati > Actinomycetota > Actinomycetes > Micromonosporales > Micromonosporaceae > Actinoplanes > Actinoplanes sp. NPDC089786. Next base: position 12,388 of record NZ_JBFBGU010000001.1, on the reverse strand, counting down.
CGCGCGGGCTTCCCGGCAGCGGCCCAACGGACGCACCCCACCGCCGACCGGCCAGCGTTTCCCCCACTTCAAGATCTTCATTTCGTACCTGGGTGGTGGGTACAGACCGCAGCTCCCGCCGAGGCGCTCTCTTTAAGATCAAGAGCTGGATGTCGTAGCTGGGCGGGTGGCACTGACCGCTGCTCCCGCCGAGGCCGGGCGCGAGGCTCCAGGCCGCTGGCGCGGCCAGAACGGAGCCGCGCACCCTTCATTCTGCGTGCGTGGTCACTCCGGGTTTAGCGTGGTTCCCATGGCCAAGTACGAGCTGAACCCGTCCGGCGTCGCCCACGCCCGCAAACTGATCGAGGCCAAGCAGTACGTCCTCGACAGCGACTGGGGCGATTCTCAACCCCGGGCCGACGACGAGAACAAGTACCTCGAGAACCATTCGTGGGCGCAGTACGCCGAGTGGTTCCTGGGCCTGACCGAGGGCGCCACCGACGAGACCAAGTCCCGCTACGCCTTCACCTACGGCGACCTCCGCCGGGTCCACCGCTCCGGCCTGATCGCCTGCGTCTACCGAGCAGCCGAGTGGCGCCACAAGGACGTCGAGCGAGCCGCCTACGACCTGCTCCAACTCCTCGACGAAACCTCCGGCAAGTAAATCCGACGCGTCCTGAACCAACCGGCGCGGCGTTGCGAAGGGCCGGACGGCGAAGTCTGACTATCGCGGGCATCTGGCTGTACGGCCGCAACGCGAATGTAGGACTCGGGTGGCACGGTCGGCCGCAGGCTGGGTAGCCGCTCGACGGAACCACAACAGGCGAAGCCCCGATTCGGGATCAATCAACCGGGGGAATGCCACCAGGCGCGACCATTGCAGCGCGGGGCTTCCGGGGGCTCGGCCCCCGGAGCAAAATAACGAGGCGGCCACCGGCTCGCGCACTATGCGAGCAGGAGACCGCCGGACGACTCGTGGCCAGGGGCGGGGTCGAACCGCCGACCTTCCGATTTTCAGTCGGACGCTCGTACCAACTGAGCTACCTGGCCGTGATGGTACTTGGCGGTCCTGACGGGACTTGAACCCGCGACCTCCGCCTTGACAGGGCGGCGAGCACTCCAACTGCTCCACAGGACCTTGCTATTCAGTTGCCGTACCCCCAACGGGATTCGAACCCGTGCTACCGCCTTGAAAGGGCGGCGTCCTGGGCCACTAGACGATGAGGGCAACTGCGCCATCATTGCATACCCGCAATGGTGCCGGTTGTTTGCCCCAACCGAGCCCCCCGCTTGAGGCTTGGAAAGCATACGTGATCCTCATGCTCCCCTCCAAACCGGTATCCGATATCGCTGTGACCTGGGGCTATGCGGCGGCTGCGGCGGTTACGACCTGGAGGGCCTCGGTCAGGCCGCCCAGCAGGGGGACCTCGGCGGGCAGATCCTGCTTGTTCCAGCCGGGGCCGGCGGCGGCCACCAGGAAGGGGCGGTGCGGGCCGGTCAGCAGGCGGTCGAGGTGGGCGGTGTCGGCGGTCCCGGGGGTCTGTGACCAGATCACGACCACCGTGGGGCCGGTGCGTTCGACGGCGCCGGCCAGGGCGTCGGGGGGTACCCGGGCGCCCAGCAGGCGGCTGGCGAAGCCGGCTTCGGCCAGGGCCGCGGCCAGGGCCTCGAGCGGGAGGGTGTGCTGTTCCTCGTTGGCCGCGGTCAGCAGGATGCGGGGGGTCACGCCGACGGGCGGGCGGGAGACGGCGCCCAGGGTTTCCGTGACCGTGCGGGAGAGCAGGTGTTCGACCTCGATGTACTTGAGGGTGGCGGCGTAGCGCTCGCCGATGCCGAACAGCACCGGCATGATCACCTCGTCCCAGGCGCGGACGACGCCGCGGCGGGAGATGGTCATCTCGAGGATGTCGCGCTGGGCCGCGGCGTCGAGGCGGATGGCGGCGCGGGCCAGGCCCCGGGCGGTTGCTCCGGCGCGTCCGACGGGGATGGCGTGGCCGCCGCCGTCGCGGGCGGTTGTTTCCGGCGGGTCGGTGGTCCAGGCGGGGTCGGCCGGCGCGGTGTTCTCGATGGGTACGGGCATGCGCCTCGCCCAGGCCGCCGCCTCGGCCGGCGCCACACCCTGTGCGGTGAGGCGACGCATGACCTGGAGCCGGTCCATGTCGTCGGAGGTGTACCGCCGGTGCTGTCCGGGCGCGTGCTGGCTCGGCCCCAGCCCGTACCGCTGGTGCCAGGTGCGCAACGTGGTGACGGCGACGCCGAGGCGGCGTGCGACCGCCCCGGCCGTCAGCGCCTCATCCATCACCGCCCCGCATGCCCTGCGGAGCGGAGGGGACGGAGGACATGGGCTGGGCGGAGGAGCCAGGGACGGGGGAATCAGGGGCGGGGGCGTCGGCGGCGACCCCGAGGACGCCCCGGAGCCACGGGACGTAGGTGCGGCTGTCGGCGGCCACCTGGTCGCGCAGCTCGTCGGCCGGCGCCCAGCGCAGCGCGGCCACTTCGGCCGGGTCGGGGCCGGTGGGAACGGCGGCGGGGACGGTGCCGATGAGCACATGGTCGTACTCGTATTCGACGCGTCCGCTGGCCGGGTCTTCCGCGTAGTACGGGTACACGCCGACCACCGACAGCGTGACCCCGCTGATGCCGATCTCTTCCTCGAGGCGCCGGGCCGCCGCGGCGACCAGGTCTTCGCCGGGCCCGGGATGTCCGCAGGCGGTGTTCCCCCAGCGCAACGGGAAGCGGGTCTTCACCGCCGCCCGCTGCTGGAGCAGCACCCGCCCGTCGGGGTCGCGCAGCAGCACCGAGAACGCCCGGTGCAGCTGGCCGGGCGCGCGGTGCGCCTCGTCCACGGTCATCGACCCGATCGCCGCGCCGTCCGCGTCGACCAGTTCCACCAGGTGTGACTCCCGGTTCACGCGCCGACCACCCGTGCGGCCGCGAGTTTGCCCGAGATCAGCACCATCGGTACCCCCACTCCAGGTTGCGTGCCCGACCCGGTGAACACCACGTTCTCCAGCTTCGGATGTAGGTTGCCGGGCCGGAAAGGCCCGGTCTGGGTGAACGAGTGCGCCGCCGCGAACGGGGTGCCGGCCGCCATGCCCTGCGCCTCCCAGTCGGCGGGCGTCACGATGCGCAGCACTTCCACGCCGTCCCGGAAACCGATGTAGCCGCGGCGTTCCAGCTCGGCCATCAGCTGGTCGGCGTAGACCGGGCCGAGCCGGGCCCAGTCGAGCGGGGCGGTGTCGAGGTTCGGCGTCGGCGCCAGCACGTAGAAGGTGTCGGGCGTGGGGTGGGTCACCAGCAGCGACGGGTCGCTCATCAGCTCACCGCGCCGGATCACCTCGTCGAAGGTGCCCTTCCAGGCGCCCCCGAAGTGGATGTTGTGGTGGGCGATCTTCGAGTACGACGCCTTCGACCCGACGTGCAGCACCACACAGGACGGCGAGTAGCGGAGCCGGCGCGGGTACGCCGATCCGGTCAGCGCGAAGGCCACCGGCAGGTCGGGATTGAGGACGACCACGTCGGCCGGGATGCGTTCGCCGTCGGTGGTGATGACTCCGGTCGCGCGGCGGCCGGCGACGTCGACGGACGCGACCGTCGTCCCGTACCGGAATCGCACCCCGTGTTTGGCGGCGGCCCCGGCGAGCGCGGTGGGCACGGCGTGCATGCCGCCCTTGGGGTAGTACACGCCGGCGACCGAGTCGAGGTAGGCGATCACCGCGTAGATGGCGAGCGCGTCCTGCGGGGCGAGCCCGGCGTACATGGCTTGGAAGGAGAAGATCCGGCGGGTACGCGGATCGCGGAAGAACTGGTCGATCTTCGGTTGCAGCCGGCCGAAGCCACCCATCCCGAGCAGCTTGAGCAGGTTGAGGTTGACCAGGTCGAGCGGGGTGTCGAGGTTCTTGTCGATGAAGTGGTCGCGTTCCAGCTCCCACAGCCGGCGCGAGTAGTCGACGAACCGCAGGTATCCGTCCGCCTCGCGCGGCCCGCAGACCCGGGAGACCTCGGCCGCCATCCGGACCGTGTCGGTCCGCACGTCCAGCGTGGACCCGTCCGGATAGTAGGCGCGGTAGGCCGGGTCGAGCGGCGTCAGCTCGAGCCAGTCGGCGAGGTTCTCGCCCACCGCGTTCAGCGGCTCCTCGATCAGCGACGGCATGGTGAGCACGGTCGGTCCGGTGTCGAAGTCGTACCCGTCGACCGACAGCCGTCCGGCTCGGCCGCCGGGGACCAGTTCGCGCTCGACCACGGTCACCTCGCGTCCGGCCGCGGCGAGGTAGAGCGCGCAGGAGAGCCCGGCCAGGCCGGCCCCGACCACGACGACTCGATCGGTCGGTCCCGTCACGGTTCGCACGGCGTTCATCATGCCGGTCGGTTCGCGGCGGCGACGGCCAGGTGGGTCAGCGCGTCACACGCGTCGGGGTGGATCGGTGCCTCTTGCAATGCGGCCAGCCCTTCGTCAACGCGGCGGCGGATCAGCGCCTCGACGCGTTCGGGCGCCCCGGTCTCCTGGATGACCGAGGCCATCCGTTCGATCCGGGCCCCGTCGGCGGCGAGGGTGCGGTCGGGTGCGAGTTCGGCCAGCTGCGCGGGGGTCGCGAACCGGCGGGCCAGCATGAGCAGGGCGGTGGGTTTTCCGGTACGCAGGTCGTCGCCGGTCGGTTTGCCGGTGACCATCGGGTCGCCGTACACGCTGAGCAGGTCGTCGCGCAGCTGGAAGGCCTCGCCGACGCGGGAGCCGTATCGGGCGTACGCGGCGTCGGTGTCGGACCGCGAGTCGGCCCCGGCCAGGGTGAGCCCGAACTGGAGCGGCCGCTGCACGGTGTACTTGGCCGTCTTGTAGCGGGCGACGAGCAGCGCGCGTTCCAGCGACCAGTCGTCCGGCCGGGTCTCGCCGAGCACGTCGAGGTATTGTCCCGCCACGGTTTCCACGCGCATCCGGTCATACCGGCCGCGTACGGCGAAGAGCGTGGCCGGGCTCAGCGCGGCCCGGGCCATCAGCTGGTCGGCCCAGACCAGGCAGAGGTCGCCGAGCAGGATCGCCGAGGTTTCGCCGAACTTGACGGCGTCGCCGCGCCCCTGATCGTGGTCGTGCCGCGCGGCGAAGATGCGGTGGGCGGTGGGTGCGCCACGCCGGGTGGCCGATTCGTCCATCACGTCGTCGTGCACGAGGGCGAAGGTGTGCATGAGTTCGAGCGCGGCGAGCGCCGGGACGATCGGCTCGAGTGGTTCGTGCGGCTCGGCCGGGTCGGCGACGCCGCGCCAGCCCCAGTAGGCGAAGGTCGGCCGCAGCCGCTTGCCGCCGCCGAGCACCAGGTCACGGCCGGCGCGCGCGAACGCGCCGAGGGCCGGGTCGACGGCGTCGAGGGTGGCGATCTGGGTGGCCAGGAAGTCGGCCAACGTGCTCTCGACCTGGGCGTGCAGACCGGGCTCCCCACAACTCTGGTGGGGGATCGCATGTCCCGTGAGGGTGTCATTGGCCACGTGCTGGACAGTACCGTAGACTCTGAGTTGCGTCGATTGCTGAGTCGATTTCGTTAGGATGGACACCATGAGCGACGACCTGTCCGCCTCCTACGAACGCTGCCGTGAGCTGCATCGACGCCACGGGCGCACCTACTACCTCGCCACTCGCCTGCTACCCACGTGGAAGCGCCGTCATGTGCACGCGCTGTACGGATTCACGCGGTACGCCGACGAGATCGTCGACCGCACCGAGGATCTGCCGCCGGCCGAGCGCGCGGCGCGGCTCAACGAGTGGTCCGAGCGCTTCCTGGCCGGCCTGCGCGGCGAGCCGATCGACGACCCGCTGCTCCCGGCCGTCCTGCACACCATCGCGGTCTTCGACCTCGACCTGGCCGACTTCGACGCGTTCCTGCGCAGCATGGCGATGGATCTGACCGTCACGTCCTACGACACCTACGACGACCTGCTGGGTTACATGGAGGGCTCGGCCGCGGTGATCGGCACGATGATGCTGCCCATCCTCGGCTCGCCCGACCCGGTCGCCGCCCGTGAGCCGGCCCGCCAGCTCGGCCTCGCCTTCCAGCTCACCAACTTCATCCGGGACGTCGCCGAGGACCTCGACCGCGGCCGCACCTACCTCCCCGACGACCATCTGGCGCGTTTCGGCGTGAGCCGCGAGGAGCTCCAGCGGCGGGTGGCCACCCCCAAGATCAAAGACCTCATCCGGTACGAGGTGAGCGTCGCCAAGGACCACTACCGGCGGGCGGCGCCCGGCATCCCGATGCTGCAACCGGCCTCCCAGGCGTGCATGCGCACCGCGTTCCGGCTCTACGGCGGCATCCTCGACGAGGTGGTCGCGGCCGACTACGACGTCTTCACCCGCCGGGCTACGGTCCCGAACCCCCGCCGCGCGAGCGTCGCGATCCGCTCGATCTTGACCAGGCCCGGAACGCCGGTGGAGGTGCTCGCGTGAAGACCGCGGTAGTCCTGTTCACCCGTGATCTGCGCGTACGCGACAACCCGGCGCTCGCCGCGGCCTGCGCCAACTTCGACCGGGTCGTCCCGCTCTACGTGCTCGACCCCAGGCTCCAGGGTCTCTCACCCAACCGCACCCGCTTCCTGCACGAGTGCCTGGCCGACCTCCGGGAGACGCTGCTTGGCAAGGGCGGCGACCTGGTGATCCGGCGCGGCGACCCGGTGGCCGAGACGATCAAGCTGGCCCGCGAGGTGCACGCCGAGGGCATCGCGCTCACCTCCGACGTCAGCGCCTACGCGCGGCGCCGCCAGGACAAGTTCGAGGCGGAGGCGGCCCAGCACCGGATCTCGTTGCGGCTCTTCCCCGGCGTGACCGTTATTGATCCCGGTGACGTGAAGCCCGGCGGCGGCAACGACCACTACAAAGTGTTCTCCCCGTATCACCGCGCCTGGGCTGGGGCGAAGTGGCGGGACGAGGTAGCCACCCCGCGCAGCGTCACGCTGCCGGACGGCCTCACGACCGGCCAGTTGCCCCCCATCCCGACGGGTGAGTCACCGGACGCGCTGCCCGGCGGCGAGACGGCCGGGCGCCGCCGGGCCACCACCTGGCTCGAGCACACCGAGCCGTACGACGATCGGCACAACGACATGCCGGCCGACGGAACGTCGCGGCTCTCGGCGTACCTCCGCTTCGGTTGTGTCTCTCCGCTCGCGCTCGCCCACGCCGTGCGCAAGCAGAACGGCCCAGGTCCGGACGCTTTTGTCCGGCAGCTCTGCTGGCGCGACTTCTACTACCAGGTCGCGTACGCCTTCCCGAAGCTGTCCACCGAGGCGCTCCGGAGAACCGGCGAATCCCATGGCTGGCGGGACGACTCGGACGCCCTGCAACACTGGCAGGACGGGCTGACCGGGGTGCCGGTGGTGGACGCCGGGATGCGCCAGCTGCGCGCCGAGGGCTACATGCACAACCGCGCCCGGCTGATCACCGCGTCGTTCCTCACCAAGCACCTCGGCCTCGACTGGCGGCCCGGCGTGGCGTGGTTCTTCCGCTGGCTGAACGACGGCGACGTGCCGAACAACTCGGGCAACTGGCAGTGGGTGGCCGGGACCGGAAATGACACCAAGCCGTACCGTCGCTTCAACCCGATCCGTCAGGGCGAGCGCTTCGACCCTGACGGCGTGTACGTTCGTCGCTACGTACCCGAACTCGCCTCGATCGAGGGCAAGGCGGTGCATCAGCCGTGGCGCCTGCCCGACGCCCAGCGGCGTGCCCTCGACTACCCGGAACCGCTGGAGTCCCACCGCGACGAGGCGGTCTGGTTGCGTCCGTAGTTTCCGTCGGTTCGCCGGCGGGAAGCGGGTCCCGCCGACGTTGCGTTCGTCCGTTCGGCCGGCGGGACCCGCGCTGTATTTCCCACCCGACCGGCGTGGAAACGCTCCCAGTCACTGCGGCAGGGTGCGCCAGGTTCCGTAGCGGTGCACGGCGATCCCCCCGAAGGCCGGCTCGGTCCGGGTCGCGGCGTCGACCTTGGCCAGCTCGGCCGCGAGCACGGTCGCGCCCTCCTCGTGGAAGGTGCAGTGCGCGCAGTCCGGCAGCGTCTCGGTCTCGGCGCCCAGCCGTACCCGCTTGGCCTGCACCGCGCCGCGGTCCAGCCAGTCCTCGCCGACCGCCATGATCGAGTTCGGTCCGGTGCCGGAGTCGCGGTAGCTCATCACGGTCACCGCGGTGACCCGGCGCAGCACCTCGTCCGCGAAGTTCTTGTTGCCGACCTGGTACTCGCCGTACCAGAACGGCACGTCCGCCTCGAACGGCAGCGAGGTCGCCGCGCGCATCTTGTCCAGCAGGCTCAGGAACGACTTCAGCGTCGCCTGCTGGTCGGTCGACCAGGCGGTGAGCAGGTACGGCTCCACATCCAGGTGCACGCCGGCGAAGAGGCCGGTCTTCAGCGCCGTCTTCTGCCAGGCCAGGGCCGCCCGGTGGTCGGTGACCCAGGACGTGTCGCCGCCCAGCGCGGACAACTTGATCTTCTGGGCCCCGGCCTGCGCACGCATGTCCTGCAGCCGGGCCAGGTCGCCGTTCACCAGGACCGACGGCGAGACGTGGACGAAGATCTCGGACACGCCCTGCTGCGCCGCCCAGGTGACCACCTCGGTGGCCGGGTTGTCGCCCCACAGCCACATCGCGCGCGTCGCCGCTGGCATCGCGGTCATCCTGACCTTGCCCGCGGTCGACACCTCGGGCACCGCCAGCGCGGCCGCGACCATCATGAGCACGGCTGCCACCAGCCCGGACCGCCATCGCCCTCGCATGAATCGTCCCCCCGCGCTTGGTGTTCCGTCGTTCCGCGGAGGTTCAGAATCGGATGTCGGACCGGTCGGTTGAGGAGTTGAGCGCCGCCTCGATCCGGTCGACCGTCGCGAAGTCGCCCAACCGCCTGGTCACGTACGCGACCGCCAGCCCACGCCCCGGGTCGGCCCAGCCCGCGTTGCCGCCCAGCCCACCCATGCCCCAGGTCCCGTCCGCCTCGAGCTGCACGCCCAGCCCCCACGTCAACGGGTCGCCGCCGATGAAGCGATCGACGCCGGTGAACTGCCCCGTCGCCATCATCGCCCCCACCCGCCGGCGCATCAGCTCGTCGTAGAACCGGGCCACACCCAGCGCCGTCGCATGCATGTTCACCGCCGGGACGGTCGCCGACCGCCACAGCTCACCGTTCACCACGGCCAGGTCGCGGGCGCCGGCCGGGTTCCCGACCGCCCGCTCCTTCACCGAACCCGGCTCACCGGCGTTGCGCTCCGGCCAGTCCGGCGCGTCGAACTCCAGCTCGGCGCACCGCGCCCGATCGGCGGGGCCCAGCCCGAAGGCCAGGTCGGCGCCGAACGGCCCGGCGATCTCCTCGGCCACGAACCGGGCCGGCGACCGGCCGTCGACCCGGCGTACCAGCTCACCCAGCAGATGGCCGTAGGTCAGCGCGTGCTCGGCGGCGACCGTGCCCGGCGGCCACTCCGGCGACGCGGCGGCCAGGTCGGCGCAGAGCACGTCCCACTCGGCCCACGACTCGGCCGGCCGCGGCACCGGGAACGCCGGCAGGCCCGCGGTGTGCGTCAGCGCCTGGCGTACCGAAGCCTCGGTCTTGAAGGACGGCCAATGCCGGGCGATCGGGTCATCGAGGCCGACCCGCCCCCGCTCCACCAGCATCAGCACCGCCAGCGCGATCACCGGCTTACCCACCGAATAGACGTTGACCAGCGTGTCCGCGTCCCAGGGCACGGTCCGGGCCGAGTCCCGCCACCCCTCGCGCAGATCGACCACGACCTGCCCGTCCTTGACCACAGCCAGCGCCGAACCGCCCCGCGGATCCTGGTCGAACGCCTCTCGCAGCGCGCCTCCGATCGACATCTCCGTAACCTAACCTGAGCCCCATGGCTGCTGAGGTGCGCGAAGCGGACGTTGTCGTGGTCGGGCTCGGCGTCGGTGGCGAGGAGGTGGCCGGGCGGCTCGCCGAAGCCGGCCTCAACGTCGTCGGCATCGAACACACGCTGGTCGGCGGCGAATGCCCGTACTGGGGGTGCATCCCCAGCAAGATGATGATCCGGGCCGGCAACGCGCTCGCCGAGGCCCGCCGGATCCCCCAGGTCGCCGGGTCGGCCACCGTGCGACCCGACTGGGCGCCGGTCGCCCGCCGCATCCGCGAGGAAGCCACCGACAGCTGGGACGACAAGGTCGCGGTCGACCGGTTCACCGGCAAAGGCGGCCATTTCGTACGCGGAACTGCCACCCTGACCGCCCCCGGCCGCGTCCGCGTCGACAACCAGGAGTTCACCGCGGCCCGCGGCATCGTGATCGCCACCGGCACGTCCGCCGTCATCCCGCCGATCGACGGCTTGGCCGGCACCCCGTACTGGACCAACCGCCAGGCCATCGAGGCCAGCACCCTCCCCGACCGCATGATCGTCCTCGGCGGCGGCGCCATCGGCGTCGAACTCTCGCAGGTCATGGCCCGCTTCGGCGTCGCCGTAACCATCATCGAGGGCGCGCCGCGCATCCTGTCGGCCGAAGAACCCGAGTCCTCCCAGACGGCTCTGGAGGCGTTGACCCGAGACCAGGTCAAAGTCCTGACCGGGGTACGCGCGAAGCACGTCCACCATGACGCGTCCGGCTTCACGGTCACGCTTTCCGACGAGACCGTGGTCACCGGCGACCGCCTGCTCATCGCCACCGGCCGAGCCGCCCGCCTGCAGAGCCTCGGCCTGCAGGCGATCGGCCTCGACCCCGCCACCCGGTTCCTCACCACCGACTCCCGCATGCGCGCCGCCGCCGGCGTCTGGGCGGTCGGCGACGTCACCGGCAACGGCGCCTTCACCCACATGGCCATGTACGAGGCCGACATCGCCGTCCGGGACATCCTCGACCAGGGCGGCCCCGACGCCGACTACCGAGCCCGCCCCCGGGTGACCTTCACCGACCCCGAGATCGGAGCGGTCGGCCCCACCGAGGCCCAGGCCCGCGCCGCCGGCGTGGACATCAAGGTCGGACACGCCGCCCTGCCCTCGACGTCCCGTGGCTTCATCCACGGCCCCGGCAACGACGGCTTCATCAAGCTGATCGCCGACCGCGAACGAGGAGTCCTGATCGGCGGAACCACCGCGGGTCCGGCCGGCGGCGAAACGCTCGGGGCACTGTCGGTCGCCGTCCACGCCGAGGTCCCGATCGCGACGCTGAGCAGCACAATCTGGGCGTACCCCACGTTCCACCGGGGCCTGGGCGACGCCCTGCGCGCCCTGGCCTGACCACTTATCCACAGCCACCCAGGCCCTGTGGATAACCGACTTCCCCACCCGATTTCCGGCCTACTCTCAGGCCCACCCAGTGCCGGGGTGGGGGAGGAGGCGGCGCGTCGCGCAGCGCAACCCACCCCCCACCGAGGTGGGCGTCCCGGCCGCGGTGGTCACACGCTGTGCGGTGGGCGGGTCAGCGCAGGGACAGGTCGGCGGTGACGGTCGTGCCGCTGGGGCCGGTCGAGATGCGTACCGTCGCGAAACGTCGGGCCAACCACAAACCTCGACCACCGGGGGTACGGGGTGATGGCAGACCGCCGGCGGCCATGGCGGCCTCGCTCATGCCGGGGCCGTTGTCTCTGACCTGGCAGATCAGGCGGGCGCCCTCGCGTCGAAGGGTCAGGTGGCCGGCGCCGCCGCCGTCCCTGATCGCGTTGCCGCAGAGCTCGTGGACGACGAGGACCACGTCCTCCAGGCGCTGTGACTCGAGCCCGAGCTCCGAGACATGTGCGGCCACGGCCGCCCTCAGGCCGGCGAGATCGCCCACGCCGAAGGGCAGGTCCAGGGAGGCGCGTGGGGTGGTCCAGCCGGCTGCGGAAGGCGGGCGGTTACGACGCTCCCGTACGTAGGGAGTGCTCAGTTGCTCCGGTAAGACCGCCATGGGAGCGCTAGTACCCGCTGGCCACCGTGGGCATGCGACCCGGTGAACCTTAGGAAAACCCGGCGCTGACCTGCGATTATGAGGAACACTGGTCCCCGATTTGGAGTGCGGGCGGACGACCGGGTAATGTTCTCTCTCGGCAGGGGAACGGGCGAGAGCGCGGCGCAAGTCGCGATGGCCGTCCTGCCAGTCCTCCTAGTTCACGGTGCGGGGCTTTGCTGCGCGCTGCGGGTTGGAAGGACGTACTGGAACGGAACGGCACGAACCGGGAGATACCGGTTGACAGGGCCAGGACGAGACAGTAAAGTTGAACGAGTGCCCCGAGGGCGGGCCGCTTACCAAGGCGGCAAATCTTCGGTGTGTGGTTGTTCTTTGAGAACTCAACAGGGTGCTTGATAAGCCAGTGCCAATTTATGGCGAGGTTTTGTTTTGCCTCGCGATTCCTTTGGCAACAAGATTGTTTGTTGCTGGGATTTGAAATATCTCTAGATTTTGTTGGAGAGTTTGATCCTGGCTCAGGACGAACGCTGGCGG